>CAVQCL010000038.1:0-45911 GCA_963710935.1 uncultured Alphaproteobacteria bacterium
ACGAAACGGGCGCGTTGCATCGCGCGCGCCCGTTCAGATGCAAAGAGAAATCGGCGCGGGTCAGCGAGGCCGTTCACGCCTGCCGGGCTGCGATGTCCCATCATCCGCTTGAACCCGTAAAGCAACGCACGCGAAAAGTACCGTCAAGTAGCGGTGCTAGTCTGTGCCGGCGACGATCACCTTCAGCTTGTTGACCAGGATCGGCAGGATGCGATTGAGGATATCATCGCCCATCTCCCTTGTGGCAAGCGTCGTCCTGCCGTTGACGCCACCCGCGTTCGGAGCCAGCGTTTTACGTGAATACACCTCGTGCCAGGGCTTCTTCAGCACGAAATCGACGGTGCGATCAATATGCACCGTGCCGCCAATGGCGAGAGCCAACGACGTCTCCTTCTCGTCGGCATGAACTCATCGGCACGCCCCCGGTCAGGAAGTAGCACCAATGCGCCGGCTGCATGTCCGGATATTTTTCCCAGGCGCGCTGGAAGCCGAGCGTGGCGCCGACGCCGTTTCCGCCATGACCAGAGAGCACGATGATCTTCTTGAATCCGTGATGGCATAGCAGCATGCAGAGATCGCCGATGATCATGCCAAGCGTCTCCGCCTTGACACCGAGCGTGCTGACATATTCCCAATTGGTGTCGGCAAAGCCATAGGGGATGGTCGGCAGCAGGATGGCGCCAGTCTCCTCGCACAAACGCCGGGCGAACTAGTCGGCCGAATAGCTGTCGAAGCCGCTCTCAAGATGCGCCCCATGCGCCTCAATCAGTCCGACCGGGAGGATCACGGGCAGGTTGCGGTCGAGCGCGTCGATCTCGGGATCGGTCAGTTTGCTCCATTCGAAGGGTCATGGACGTCTCACGGGTTGGGTGACGAAGGCTTTGAAGCTCGCGGAAGACCGGCAGAAGTTGTTCGACAGGGATGCCGTAGCTGGCGCTCCAGGCGGCGTAGCGCCGTTCGCTATCGCCGTCGGGGCTGAACATCTGAGCGCCCAGATAGGCCGGGGCGAACCAATCATTGGTCCCCAGATCGACCGTGCCTGTGGCGATGCCTGCCGCAAGTGCGGCGCCCCGCGCGGCGTTGACCTCGGCTTGCGCGGTGCGCAGCGTAAGACCCGTCACATCGGCCTTGATCTGGTTCCACAGCGCGTTCTGCGCGCCGCCGCCAACATTGACGACTGTCGACAGATGCAGGTCGGGCGCCAGCCTTGGCGGCCGCCAGCCAGTCCTCGAGCTCGTAAGCGCCAGCCTCCAGCAGCGCCCGATAGAAGTCACCGGGCCGGTATTGTCGTCAAAGCCGATGAACGCGCCTTTGAGGGCGGCCTCGAAAGGGCTGACGCGGCCGTTGAAATGCGGAACCGCCATGATGCCATTGCTGCCTGGCGGCACTATGCCGCGCGAGGGCTTCCAGTTCCTCATAGCTCGTGCCGTATCTTTCGCGCAGCCAGCGGTGGGCAAGACCTGTGCCCGTCGTAAAGCCGAGCAGGTAGAAACGTCCGGGCGCTGCCGAAGGCATGCAGGTGAGCAGGCCATTCGGGTCGGTCATGAAGCGGTCGACCGTGACGGCGAAATGCGCCGAGGAGCCGCTGGTGTCGATGCAGATCCCGGCTGGATGCCGCCGGCCGCGAGCCAGCCGCCGGTGCCGTCGCCCATGCCGGCAGCCACCGGCGTGCCGGGCTTGAAGCCGGTGCGCTCGGCAGTTTGCGGCGTGACGCCGCCGACGATCTCGAACGGCGTCGGCGATGCGCGGCAGAAAGATGGGCGGCAAACCACACCGTTCGGCCAAATCCTCGTCCCAACGATTGTCGCGACGTCGAAGCAGCCGAACAGATTGGCCTGCGTGCGGTCGCAAACCGCGTCATCGGCCTGGCGCCGGTCAGCCGGCCGGCGAGATAGCCGGCGGGCGCCACGACGCGGGCCAGCCGCCTGCCAGAGCCGGGATCGAGCCGAAGCCAGCGTCCACCCGCGGCGCGACGAAGGGGATGATGCCGTTCTTGGCCAGAATCTCCGCGCCCAAGGCGGCGAGCAACTCGGCTCGGTCCGGTCGGCACGCGTGTCGAGCCAGAGCTCATGCGGGGTGAGCGGCGTCGAAAGTCGGGATCGATGCCGATCGCGCCGCCCATCTGCGCGGCAATACCGATGCCGACAACATCGACCTCGAGGAAAGCGGCCTATCAAGGCGCCTGATAGCGTCACGGGCGGAGCGACCAGCATTTCGGCCGACTGTTCGCCCCAGCCTTGCTGCGGTCGCGCAAATTCGACATCGAACCGCATGGCTGCCGACAGGACGTCCGTCCAACGCGACCAGAGCCGCCTTCGTCGACTGCGTGCCAAGGTCAAGGCCGAGAACCGCCTTTTTTCTGGCTCGGGATCGGCCTCCCGCAGCACTAGCGAGCAAGTGCGACTTGTTATAATGTCATGACCAAACCTTGGAAGGGTTCGAAGCGCGATGGCCAATGAGGCTCGAATACAAGCGAATTGTGCGGTCTGCTGGAAGCGAAAATCAAATCGGGCGAATATCCGCCCGGCTATCGCTTGCCGCCCGAGCGGGAGCTGTGCGCGCTCTACGGCGTGAGCCGCATAACAGCGCGGCAGGCGCTGGCCGAGCTGGCCCAGCGTAAGCTGGTGGTGCGTCACCAGGGCCAGGGCACTTTCGTTGCCCCCTCGCGGGTGGAAATCCTCGCTGCTTGGTTTCTTCAGCATCTCCCAGGCGCTGAAGGCGGACGGACGCCTGGTTTCGACGCGCGTCGTTGGCAAGCGAAACTGGATCTCACCGACGCGCCGAGGAGACCGCCGCCTTGGGCTGAAGGCCACGCAGCGCGTTTTCAGGCTCGTAGCGTTTGCGGCTGGTCGACGGTGAACCTTACGCGATGGAGATTTCCGCCTTGGTCTCCCGCCGCTTTCCCGGGCTGGACAGCTATGATTTCGGTGCCCGGTCCCTCTATGACGTGCTGACGCGCGAATACGCCACGCAATTGGTGCGGCGCCCGCGAGACACTGGCTCCGGTATGCTGTCGCCGGACCAGGCGGAACTTTTGGGCGTCAACACCGCCAGCCGGCACTGAAGCTCTCCCGCATAACATTCGATGCCGGCAACGCCGCGAGCGAAGTGTCGGGCGCGCTGATCCGGGGCGATCGTTGCCAATTGCTGTTCGAGCTGTGGGCCGATCAGCGGACGGCCGCAGGATGAGCTGACCGCGCCGGCTCACAGCCGTGCCGCACCGGACGTTCACGGCCATAGGTCGCCACAACCAGGAGGATGACGACGCCGAGCAGGGCCTGCTGGATCGCGGCGCTGAAATTGTTGGCGACCAGTAGCGTGGTGATTTCGGTCAGGATGATGGCGCCGAGCACGGTACGGCCATAGCCGCCGCGCGCGCCCGATCAGCGAAGTGCCGCCGATGACGACGCTGGCGATGGTGTTGAACAGATAGGGCGTCGAAAGCCGCGGGTCGCCCTGCGTGCTGAAACCGGCAAGCAGGATGCCGGTCACCGCGGCGAGAACGGCGCTCAGCGCGAAGGCCAACATCCAGATTCGGTCGTCGACACCAGCGCCAGCCGCGCGGCGCCAAGGCTGGCGCCAGTGGCATAGATACGCTTGCCGAATGGGGTGCGGCGCAGCGTCACGATCATGGCGACTGACAGCGGCCCACAACACCAGGACTGGCGGCAATCGGCAGGCCAAAGGTCGTGCCGGATGGGGCGACAAACTGGTTCAGCCAGCGTGGCGCGAAGCCGGTCGGCTGACCGCCCGTCCAGACCAGGATAGCGCCCATGATGACGGAGCTGACTGCCAAGCGTGACGATCAGCGGGTTGATCGCCAGCGCGCGTGATATCCAGCCATTGAAGCCGCCAAGCAGTGCGGCGATCGCCAGGATCGATAGCACGGTAACGGGGAAAGGCCGCCGCTGCCCAGTCAATTCAGCGGTCGCAATGTTGGCGAGCGCGATGACCCCGGGAATGGCGAGATCGATGCCGCCCAGAAGCGCTACGACAGTTTGGCCCGGGGCCGCAATGCCGATGAAGGAGGCGAGCACCAGCATGGCGAGGACGCTGCGCCAACTGCTGAAGCCGTCGATGGTCGCCATGCCGATCGCGTAGAGGACCATGAGCGCAATGATCTGCGGCCATAGCGTCTGCTTGAAGGAGCGCCAGCTCATGCGGACCTCCCCGCGCGTTGCCCGGCCGCCTGCGTCAAGGCAGCGTTGAGCACCAGCGCGCCGATCAGCGTGAGCCCGAACACCACCTGCTGCCAGAACACCGAGACGCCGTGGTTGGTCAAAAGGCTCTGGATCAGGAACAATGAGCTGCGCCGAACGCGCTGCCCCACATCGAGCCGCGACCGCCGGCCAGGCTGATGCCGCCAAGTGCCGCCGCGGTGATGACCTGCAGCGTATAGGGCGCTCCGACATTGGCGTCCGCGGACTGGATGAGCGCCGTCAGCGCAATGCCGCCAAGGCCGGCAAACAAACCGCCGAGCGCATAAGCCAGGATGCGCACGCGCACGACATCGATGCCGACCGAAAAGGCCACCCGGTCATCGCCACCCACCGCCAGCAGCGTCTTGCGGAATGGCGTGCGCCCGAGCAAGAACCAGACAAGCGCCGGGACGGCCAGAACAAGCAGCGGTCCTGGAATGCCGTCGACTTGTCGCGAGAGGCGCCGAACCAGGGCGGAACCGGGCCGAGCGGCGTTGGCAGAAGCCAGATGCTGAGTCCACCCAACACCAGATAGGTACCGAGCGTTGCGACGATCGGCTGTAGCCTGAGCGCGGCAACCAGCCAACCGTTGACGGCGCCGACCAGCACGCCAACCGCCAGCAGAAGTGGGATGGCGATCCACCAGTCGCCCAGGCCAGCCGGCAGCAGCGCGGTGACCACCAGCACGTTGACCAGTCCCATCAGCGGTCCGATGGAGAGGTCGATGCCACCACCGCCCGAAAGAATGGACGGCGTCACCGCCATCGCGCCGATGACCAGCGGCACCGCAACGCCGAGCATTCCGGTCAGGAACCGTGGCGACAGGATGATTGGATCCTGCACGACATTGGACGCCAGCAGTATGGCGAAGAAGAGCCCCGCCAACACGGTTGGATCACGAAGGAGCGTTGCAGGAGACATGTTCATGCGGCGCGCCCGAACAGGCCGGCGATCAGTGTTTCGCGCGAGAGCGCCGCTCCCTGCAGCACGCCGAACAGGGTGTTGCCATGAAACACCGCGACGCGGCCGCACAGTGCGAGCAATTCCTCGATCTCCGTCGAATGCACGACCACTGAGACGCCCGCCGCCGCCTGGTCGGCCAGCAGCGCGTAGATGTCTTGCTTGGTGGCGAGATCGACGCCCCGCGTCGGATCGTTGAGCACCAGCACTTTTGGACCAAGCGCAAGCATTCGAGCCAGGATCACCTTCTGCTGGTTGCCGCCGCTCAGGCTGGTGATCGCATCGCCCAACGCACCGAACTTTACGCGCAGCCGCTTGAACAATGGTGCGCGCACCGCAGCCATCCGGTTGCTGTCGAGCAGGCCGAAGCGGGCGTAGCGGCCGATGGTGGCGATGGAAAAATTGTCCGCGATCGAAAGCGGCGCAAAGATGCCTTCAAGCTTGCGATCCCGTGGCACGTAGGCGACGCCGATATCGACAAACGCCTGCTGATTGCCCAATGGCGCGCCGGCGCCGCTGCATGCCTGTCCGGCCGACAACGGCATCACGCCGCCGAGCACCTGGGCCATCAGGTCCGCTCCATGGCCTTCAAGGCCGGCCAAGCCCGAGGATCTCTCCGACTGCGAACGGCGAGGTCGAAGAGCGCGCTGTCGCCCGTGAGACGCGCCGCGGTGACCGCGAGCTGCGTCGGACCACCGCTGGTCATTGGATTGGCAGGCGCAATCGCTTCGCTGCGGCCGGACATCAGCTCGAGCATGCGCGCCGGGGTCGCCTCGGCGATCGGCATGGTTGCGACCGTCCTGCCTGAGCGGAGCACGGTGACCGTATCCGCGAGCGCGGCGATTTCATCCATCTTGTGGGTGATGAAAAGCACCGACAGTCCCGACGCAACACGGCGCTTCACCGCCTCGAAGACGCGGTCGCGAACGGCGATGTCGAGTGCCGCGGTGGCCTCGTCGAGGATCAGCAGCCGCGGCTTGAGCAGAAGCGAGCGGGCGATGATGATTGCCTGCTGGGTGCCAAGGTCGAGGGTGGCGACCGAGGCATCGAGCGGCGGGGCATCGACGCCCAGCAACTCGGCCATCATCGCTTGAGCCAGGGCGCGCTTACGCGCATCCGGGATGGTGACGCTGAACAGCCTGTCCTGGCCGAGCCAGAGATTGTCGAGCACGGACAGGTTCTTCAAGACGAGAACCTCCTGGAAGGTTGTCGCGATGCCGGCTGCACGTGCCTGGCGCGGGGAGGCAAGATCGATCCGCCCACTGCCGGTCAGCGTTATCGAGCCGGCGTCGGGTCGCATCACGCCCGTCAGAAGCTTCACCAGCGTGGACTTGCCGCTGCCGTTCTCGCCGATCACTGCATGCACGCTGCTCGGAAGTATGGTCAGCGACGCATCGGACAGGGCGCGCGTCTCGCCAAAGGATTTTCCAAGCCCCTCCGCGCGCAACAGGGCGAGGTGTTCGGATGGCGTGTCGCGCTCCGGCGTCATGCCCTGAACGCCCAGGCGTTTCGCGCCGCGCTTTTGTTTGCGTCGGCCACGGGGCCTATCCTCGCTGCCCGAAGTCCGCGCCCTGCCGGTCAAGTAGGCCGAGCAGGTCTGCGACCGGCACGTCGCGGGGTGACACGCCGGCCCCACCGCTAGGGCCGCAGCACTTCCGGCCGCTTGCCCCATCGCCATGCAGGTGCCGATCGAGCGGGCGCTGGCATGAGCGTCGTGCGTGGAAGAAAGGCAGCGGCCGGCAACGACGATGCCTTCAAGATTGCGCGGCAGCAGCGCGCGAAACGGCACGGAATACGTACCCGAGTTCGGGATGTACGCCCAACGCGTGTCGCTGCCTGCATGATGGTCCTCGATCGGGGCGCCGCAGCGCGCGATGCCGTCGTCAAACCGCGTCGCGGCGAGCACATCCTCGCCGGTCAATTGATAGTCGCCGAGAATGCGGCGCGTCTCTCGCACGCCGATCCAGGGCGAGGTTGCCAGCAGCACCGCATTCTCGTAGCCCGGCACCATCGCCTTCAGGAACCGGAAGTACTCGTCGGCCTGCGCGCGGCCGGCAGCCTCGGCGGCCGAGATGCCTTCTATGTCGTCAGGCGCGCAACCCGGCACACGGGTCATGATGGTCGCCATGATGCCTTTGTCCGGCGTGCGGTGCACACTGCCCTCCTCGCGCGGCAGAACGAAGCGGCAGGTCTGGTTTGCCACCCGCATCAGTGCGTGGAGCTGCTCCTTCTTCACGCCAAGCGCGGCGTCGCCAACATTGCCGATGCGAAAGGTGGTGGACAGCGTTTGCTGGGCGCCGTCGCGCCCAGCTAACTCGAAGTCGCCACCGGCATCCGCGACAATGTCGGCGTCGCCCGAAGCGTCGATCACGACCTTGGCCTTCACCATATGTGCGCCCGCCTTGTTGACGAAGCGGATGCCCTCGACGCTGCCCCCATCCGCTATGGCGCCAGTGATGAAGGAATGCATGAGCACCTGAACGCCGGCCTCGCGGGCGAGATCGTCCCATATGCGCTTCAGCGTTTCGGGATTGTAGGTGATGCCGGTGCCGGAGCCAAAAGTGTTTGGCCTGCGCAGCACCGCGTCATACTTTTCGACGCGGTCGACCACTTCGTCCGGCATGCCCGCGACAACCTTTTCCTGGGCTTCGCCCGGCGCATAGAAGGCATACATCGTATCGAGAACGGCCGTACTAATGCCACCGAGAAAACCACCGCGTTCGACCAGCAGCGTGCGTGCCCCATTGCGCGCGGCGGCAATGGCCGCGACCATCCCGGCACTGCCCGCGCCGGCGACGACCACATCGACTTCGTAATTCATAATGTCTCCGGTATCTCAGCCCTGGCGCAAAAACATGCCGGCGTAGCGGCGCGAATATTCCGCCATGCATTCATCCCAGCGCGCTTCGGCACGGGCGCGCCGCGCCTTGCCCTCCGGCGTGCCCTCGAAATACGGGCTGGGCAGCACCATCGGCTTGAAGCCGCGGCGCGATAGTTCCAACGCCGCTTCGGTAGCCAGGGCGTTGGTGATGGCGATGCTGGTGACGCTGGAGCCGGCGCCAGCCTTGTCGTCCAAACCCGGCAACTCCACCATTGCGTCACCCACCACCGAACAATTGTCGATAACGAGGTCGGCGATCTCGTGCAGGCGCTTGCCCCCCTTGTGGTCAGTGCCCGTCGCAGCGGCATGCTTCATCGACGTGACGGCAATCACGCGCATGCCTTCAGCCTTGGCGAGACCGGCAATATCGAGCGCCACTTTGGTTACGCCCGTATTGGTGTAGACGACAAAGCAGTCCGTCTTCTTGAAGCGGTAGTTCTTCCAGATGATCTCACCGAGGCCCTCGACCGATTGGAAGAATCGCATCTGGTAGATGCCGGAATTGCCGACCACGGGCGTGTAGTAGGAAAGCGCCAATTCGGAGAGTGGGTGCAGGCCGACCAGGCCGCCGTTGCGCGGAAACACCTCTTCCAGCGCCATATGGGAATGCCCTGCGCCGAAGAAGTGCGCCATGCCGTCGGCCTCGATCGCATCGGCGATCCAGCCCGCCGCGGTGATGATCGTGTCGCTTTGGGTGGCCTCTACTTCCTGGAGAAGCGCAATTGTATGAGCCAGATAGGATTTCGACATACAGCGCAAACCTCAAAACGATGCTGGAAAAGGCAGGTCGCGAAGGGCGCACTGTCCATCCGCGGTCCTGCATACCAGCTAACTAGTTCGGCAGCGGCGCCGGATTGACGAAGTAGCCGTCAAGAATGCTGTCTGGCATCCAGGTTCCCTTTGGCGGCTCGCCGACGCCGGTGGAATTGATCGTGAATTCCGGCTTCCACCAGTCGTTGAGCGTGTCGGCGGTGATGAGAGGCGGCCGCACGACGACATTGCTGACCTTGAGACCTTGCCCCATCAGCACCCGCATGCCGGTGCGGAAGACGACGTCCATGCCGGCCGCCGGCGCGTTGGACGAGCCGACTGTCGAGAAACCTTTGCCGATATTGTCGTGCCAATAGGCCAGCGCGTTCTGGTCCGGGTTGCCGACGGTGACGGGAACGATCGGCCGGCCCGCCTGTTCCAACGCGTTGACAGAGCCCATGAACATAGATCCCTGCTGCCAGATACCGTCGATCTCCGTCGGGTTGCTGGAGAGCACCTGCAGCACCGCCGTTTGCGCAACCGAACTGGACCATTGACCCACGACATCGGCGACGATTTTGATGTCGGGGCAATTCTTGAAGACAGCTTCGCCACCTGCCTTTATCAACTCACTGCCGGACGTGCCGGGAATGCCTTGGATAGTCAGGATGTTGCCTTTGCCGCCAAGCTTCTGGGCCAACCCGAGGGCCATGGTCTTGCCGATCAGGTAACCGTTGGTATCGACGTTGATCGCATTGGGCGTCGTCACCGGCGCGGCGAGCGTCACCACTGGGATGCCGGCGGCGAATGCTTCGTCGATGACGCCGTTCATGGCAGTCGGCGAACCCGGTATCGAGATGATCAAGTCGACCCCGCGCTGGATCATCGAGCGCATCTGCTGGATCTGCGTCGGCGTATCGCCGTTCGAATCCGTGACGATCAACTCCTTGACGAGGCCAGCTTTTTTGTAAGCCTCGACGTGGCGCTCAAGCTCGGCAAGCGCGGCTGCCCTCCAGGCATTTCCGGAGAAGGAGTTGTTGTAGCCGATGGTCCACGGCTTTTCATTTACCGGCTTGAAGCTGGCGAGGGGGCTGGCCACGGTTGGGCTGCCATATCCTTCGAATGCCGCCCTTGCGTTTTCAGGCAATTCCTTTTCCAGCAGCGCCTTGGCAGCTTCCGGCAAGGCGCCGGGCTGATCGGTCGTACAGGCATCCTGCGCCGTCGCAGCGCCTGAGAGCATCGACACAGTCGTGGCAAGCAAAGCCAGCCGCCTTAACGAAAGCATGGTCATCTCTTCCTCCCAACACGACCATCCAGCGATCTTCCGCTTTGGTATGGTTGTTATGACCAATTACCGTGTTCGGATTCTTACGTCAAGCTCTGTCTGATTGGCGGTCAAGAACGCGATGCCTCCAGCAAATGCCTGGCAATATCGGTAGACCGATGGGTGCCGACTGGTTTTAACCTTGTCGGTTGGCCTCGGTGTCATCGCCTCGCAGGCAAGGTGTACATTGGCTGATGCTAACCGACGATCAGCAGACTGCGCCCCAGCCGCCGCCGTTGGCGGTGTTGATCACAATTTCGTCTTCCGGTTCGATCGCAACCCCGCTGGCGAAGACATAATGGCGCCTGCTACCAGAGGCACTGACAACCGAAAGACCGTTGGTGCCACCATCCTCGCCGCCGTTCGAGCCCCAGACCGGCTGCCGGTTGCGGCTATAACCAGCAGACAGCACGACTGGTGCGCGCGGCCGGTAGCCGACGGTCAGGCCCTTGCCACCGTGTTGCAGGCCACTGCCTTCGTCGGACTCGTTCAGCCGTTTGTAAGCGACGTCGATGCCATAGCGCGCCTCGCAGATTTCCGCCGGGCAGTTGAACGTCTCGCCGTGGCTGGCCGAGTACATGGCGTCGAGCCCGTCGCGGGTCGCCGTGGCGGCTCGCTCGACCATTTGCGGCTGGGGTTCCAGCCGCACTGCTGTTTCAACACCGCGCTATATTCCGCGCGCTTCAATGCCGCGATCGACGGATCGATGACCGGCACCCCGAGTGCTTGCTCGACCTCCTTATAGAAACCGACCTCAAGCGTGCAGCCAAGAATTGAACGCTTCGGCAAAATCCTCCTCCACCGCCTTGCGGCCGGCCGCGATCAGCCGCCGCTCGGTTTCGCGATGATCCCGCTGGAAATCATCGACGCCGAGCTCGACGTGATAGAAGCCCGAGAGACGCCGTTCATGGCCATGTTCGACGACCGTCGCATGCATCTGGTTGACCATTTGCGGCGGCCGACGATGCCGCCGAAGCGGTTCGACAGGCTGGCGGCAATTTCGCAGGCGGCGACGCAGGGCGCGGTCACGACCATGCCGCCGGAAATCTCGCGGGCGTCGTGCAACGCGGTATCTTAAAAGCAGCCGATCGCCAGCGCGTCGAACCCCTCGCGGGCGGCCGCCCGCACTGCGCGGATGATGCCCTGCGTCACCATCGCCTCGTAGGCGCGGAATTCAATGTGGGTGAAGCCGCCGATGCTGGGGGGCAGCGAGGTCACATGAACCTCCGTCTGCGGCAGTTTGTGCTCCCGCGCCATATCGGCAAAAATCTGGTCGTGAGCACTCATCCCGACGGGGCTGAGATACATGATCTTGAGTGGTTTGGTCATGACGTCGCTCCTCCTGGATATCGTTCGCGGTCAGGTCCCGTAGCCGTAGATTTCTCGGGCGCGCTCAGGCGTAATCAGGCCATTGCGGATGTCCTCAGCCACAGAGGCCCGGTCGCGCTCTTTTGGATCACCGATACCGCCGCCATTGCTGGTGATGACGCGGATGACATCATCAACATGCGTGGTGAGGCCGGAGACGAAGGAATAATCCTCGACCTTGCCGTCCTTGCGGATGACCTTGACGTAGTTGGGTGAACCCTCGTGCCCGCCGTCGAGCGCCCAGGCGGGGAATTTGGAGCGGATGTAGCCGGCGGTGAGGAAGCCGTTGTCGGCACGCACGCGATAATCCATCACGATGCCGCGCCCGCCGGTGAACTTGCCCTCCCCGCCCGGCTCCATGTTGAGTTCCATGCGGTCGACATAGAGGCCATTGCGGGCCTCGTTGATCTCGGCCGGGCAATTGTAGGTCTCGCCGTGGAAACCGCAGAAGATGGCCGAATTGCCGTCGCGTCCACGGCTGCCACCCCAGCCGCCGAGCTGCGGCTCGATGATCGTGTATTGACGGCCGGTGTCGGGATGGATGCCGCCGATGAAGGTGCCGCAGACACTGGCGAAATGGCCCGACGCCAGGCGCTCGGGCATATGCGGCGCCAGGCAACGCCACATGATGTCGTACACGCGCAGCTCGATCTCGTAGTAGAAGCTGATCGGCGCCGGCTCCTGCGCGTGTTTCCTCGAAATCGTCGACGACCTGGGCAGCAAGCACCGGCCCCGAAGATCTCTTCCTGCACGAGCGGATCCGAGGCAACGACGTTATCAAGAATTGGCGGTTCAAGAACCAGCCCTTGCCGCTGGCCGGATCGCGGGCGACGCTGCCGCCGCTTGCCACAGTGACACCACGCGCCTACCGGCAAATGTACTCTATATTTACCCGACGTGGTCAACCGGTTCGCGAGCACGCAACCCGCCGAACCAGCGCCTATGATGATGAAATCGAATTCCGACAATCCGAGCCCCTTAGCCGGCGAGGACACCTACCGATACACTGGGTGGTGGGCAGGACTATTGCTGAAAGGAAACACGGCCATTGTCGGTCAGAACTGAGCATGTCCTTGCCATTTTCAAATGCCAGCATCCGCCAGGAAAAATCCCTCGCTGCGAACCAACAGCGAGCACGCAAAATCAACGATCATGGTGGGCCTGGAAGGCATCTCCGACTCTCCGATCCATCGGCCTTTGTCGTGGACGTCGACAACGCTGCGTTGATCGATCTATGAGGCGTGTGCCTGCCGCCGAGTTGGGAATTCGAGGATTTCAGTTGCCACGCGAGATCAACTTCGAAGAGAGAGTGGCTACACCCCGACCACCGCCTCGGCGTCGATCTCGACCTCATAGTCGCCGATCAGGCTACCGGCCTGGATCAGCGTGTTGGCTGGCATTATTTCACCGAACACACGACCATGTGCGCGTGAGACTGACTCCCATTTCGCAGCGTCACGGAGGTAAACGCGGGTACGCACCACATCCTCCATTTTCCCGCCGAGCGCGTTGATCGACGCGGCGATCTTGTCGAGGATGTAGGTCGTCTGCGCCCCTGGATCGCCGGGCGCAACGCAGCGGTCCGGTCCATGCGTCGCTGTCGTGCCTGAAACGCGAATGGTATCACCGACGCGCACCGCCCGGCTGTAGCCAGCTATGGGCTCCCATACGCTGCCGGACGAGACGCGAGATCGCCCAGGACGGCCGGGAACCTGGACTGCCGCATAGATAGACGGAATGGCATCGAGGTGGTGGCTGAGATCACCCGATGCAGTGAGGAATGGCGGCTTGCGATACTCGTCGCCGCAGTCACCGGGGATGGCTGTGGTCGTTGCGAACGCCTCTTCAAGCCGGTGGCGATCATCGTCGTCCAGCGCGAACGAAAATACCTTGAGATTGTCGCCCCGGTGCTGGTTCTCGGTGATGCGCGCCCCGATGATCGCCGCTGCGACCGCTTCATGCTCCAGAATCCAGCGCGTGGCCACATTGGAAATGGAGACACCATGCTTGCTGGCAATTTCGCCCGCCGCCACCAGCACGCGCTGAAACGCCTGCCAGCCACCAGCTGCGTCGATAAAGCGCTTATATTTAGAGCGGCTCCAGTCCTCCAACGCAGCCGGCTCCGGCTGGCCAAGCCAGCGGTCCGACAGGAAGCCGCCGCACAGCGTGCCGTAGGCAAGCAGCTTGACGTCCGCTTGGCGGCAAACATCGGAAAGCGCACCGGCGGCGCGGCGGTCGAGCAGCGAGAAGGACACCTGATTGCTGGCCAGCGGAATGCCGTCAGCCAGGGCAAGCGCCAGATGCGCGGCATCGAAATTCGTCACACCTATTTCGCCGATCAAGCCTTCGCTTCTCAGCCTGGCCATCTCGTGCAGCGCATCCAGCCAAGCCGGATGTTCGAATGTCCACCAATGGAATTGCAGCAAGTCTATCTTGACGACACCGAGCCGGTCGAGCCGCTGCTGTACGCCACTTCGCACCACTTCGGCTGTCATCGGCCCAGGCTCGGGGCACCATTTCGTGAATGCGAGAGGACGTGCAGTGCCTCCCGTGTGCCGCGATAGAAGTCGACCTGTGATAATTTCAGCACTGCCGTAGTGATCGGCCATGTCGAATGTATCGAACCCGGCGTCGGCATAGCCAACCAGCGCATCCGCGCCCCGCTCCGGGTCAATCGTCGCACCATTCTTCTCCAGGTCCGCCACCTGCCACAGGCCGCACACGAGGCGGCTTATAAAGAGCCCAGGTGCGAGTTCGGTCCGGTCAGGCCTGATCTGCATTCTGCGCTTCTGTTGCTGGAGGGATCGGGGTACGGCTACCGCCGAGGTGGCGCGAGACCATGCTGACCTCACCGAGGATTCCGCGCGGCCGCAACAGCAGGATGGCGCAGAGCGACGCGCCGATCAGCACGATTTGCAGCGCCGCCGCGCGGGCCTGCTGTTCCGGCGGAAACACGGCGGAGACAAGCCCGGCCGAAACCGCCCACAGGCCCCAGACGACGATGGCGCCCAGGATTGCACCGCGATTATTGCCTGAGCCGCCGACAATGAGCATCGCCCAAACCTGGAAGGTTAGCGTCGGCATATAATTGTCGGGCGCGATGAAGCCGATGAAATGCGCCTGCGCGGCGCCCGCCAAACCCATTATAGCGCCGCCGATGGCAAATGCTTCCAACCGGTAGCGCAGCGCATTCTTGCCCAGCGCCAGCGCCGCTGTCTCGTCTTCCCTTATGGCACGAAGCACCCGCCCCCAGGGGCTGCGCACGAGGCGTTCAAGAAACAGATATAGCGCGCCGACTGCGAACAGCATTATGCCGAGGTTCAACGCGCCGAAAACGGAAGGATCACCTGCGGTCGCCGCAAATGGGCGTGGTATGAATCCAATGCCGAAAGGCCCGCCTGTAAGGCCTTCCAGGTTGAGCAAGCAAAGCTGGATCGCTACCGCGACGCCAAAGGTGGCAATGGCCAGATAGTCCGATCTCAAACGCATGGTGATCGCGCCGACAAGCAATGTTGCAAGTCCGGCGGCCAGCGCGGCGCCTGCCCAGCCGACGAAAATTGGCAGGCCAAAGCCACCAATTCTATCCGCTGCCTCGGGCGTGGTCAGCAGCGCCGACACATAGCCGCCGATCGCTACGAAGCCAGCAACGCCGACATTGAACAAGCCGGTCTGTCCCCACTGCACGTTGAGGCCGAGGCAGATGATGGCGTAGGTCAGCGCCATGGTGAGGAAGAATGCGCCATAGGCGAACAGGTCGAGCATCAGGCAGCTCTCCCGAACAGACCTTGGGGGCGAAGAATGAGGATGGCGATAAGGATGAGGAACGCGACCGAGGCGCGCCATTCCGCGCCGATGGTCTGGACGGCTGCCGCCTCGGCTAGGCCCACGATCAGCCCCGCGATCATTGCGCCCGGCACGCTGCCTATGCCTCCAAGAATTGCGGCCGCAAACAGTGGCAGCAGGAGATCCAGCCCCATCTGAGGGCGTATCTGAACCAGGAGGCCGGCCATCACGCCGGCAATACAGGCAAGTCCAGCACCCAGCACCCATACGATACGCACGACCGACCGCACGTCGATGCCAACGACGCCGGAGAGCTGCGGGTTCTCGCTGACCGCCCGCATCGAGCGGCCGACCGCGGTGTGCGTCAGCATCAGGTGGACCGCAATGACGACGACCACGGCGAGTGCCAGCGTCAGCAACTGGTCTGGTGTCGCGCGCATGCCACCGCCCAGGCGGATTGCGATCTGCAACTCCTTGGTGAAATAGGCCGGTTGCGAGGTGAAGATGAATTCCAAGAGACTACGCAGGGTCAGCGCCGCGCCGAAGCTGGCCATAACGAGAATGATCACGGCGCTTTGTCGCGCCCGCAAGGGGCCGAACAGAACGGAATCAACGAGCAACGCCAGCACCGCCGTCAGCACCACCGCAACGACGGTTGCCAGGGGCAGCGACCAGCCGAACGAGAACGGCGAGATCGGAGATGTCAGCGAGGTCGAGGCGAGGCCAAGCAGGGCGCTGCCAGCATAAGCGAAATAGGCTCCCCATGAGATCATGTCACCATGCGCGAAGTTTGCAAAACGCAGGATCGAGTAGGTCAACGTTACGCCGATTGCGCCGAGGCCGATCATCGAACCGGCGATCAATCCGTCGATGAAAATTTGTGGCGTCATGGCGTGCTCGCGATCTGTGTGGCTGTGCCATGGCGAGCACCCAGGTAGAGTTCCGCTACGATCGGGTCGTCTGCCAGTGTCGCTGCCGCACCTTCGTGCGCGAGCTTGCCTTCAACAAGAATAACTGCCCGGTCGGCGATCGCCAGCGCGGCCCTGACGTTCTGCTCGACGAGGACCATCGTGACGCCGGTTGCGTTGATTGCTTTCAGCCGCTGAAACACCTCGCCGACGATTTTCGGCGACAACCCCGCAGACGGTTCGTCAAGGATCAGGAGGGAAGGCTCGATCACCAAAGCCCGGGCAACCGCCAGCATCTGTCGTTGCCCGCCCGACAACGCACCGGCCCTTTGACCCGGCCGCGAACCCAAGTCTGGGAACATCGCATACTGCGCGGCAATCCGCCCGGCGCGCGCGTCCTTCGGCAGAATGTTCGCCGCAATCTGCAGGTTTTCGTGGATGGTCAGCGTGCCGAAGATATTCTCCGTCTGCGGCACGAAGGCTAGCCCATGGCGAACTTTCCAATGCGCCGGCGCGGCGGTGATGTCTTCGCCGCGTAGCGCTACCGAACCGGAATGCACCGGCACGAGCCCGGCGATGGTCTTGACTAGCGTGGACTTGCCGGCGCCATTTGGACCAAGCAGCACGACAAACTCGCCTTCCGCAACCTTCAAGTCGACGCCACGGACAATAGGCAGGTCGGGGTCGTAACCTGACACCAGTGCTGACGTCGTTAGGGCGGGCGATGTATTCATGCGGCGCCTCCGAGATAGGCTTCGACCACCGCCGGATTGCGCGCCACGTCGCTGGGCGTACCTTCGGCCAGCTGCCTGCCACTTGCCATGACGATGACGCGCCGGCACAGGCGCGACACCATATCCATGTTGTGTTCGATCAGCAGGATCGCCTTGCCCTGTGCATTGAGATGCTGGACCCGCTCGATGATGAGCTCCAAGAGCGTCGGGTTGACACCGGCGGCCGGCTCATCGAGCAAGATCGCCTGTGGGTCCGCCATCAGCACCCGGGCTAGTTCGAGTAGCTTGCGCTGGCCACCCGAGAGTACGCGCGCCGGTTCCCGCTCAAGGTGCGACAAGGTGACGAAATCGAGCAAGTCGCGGGCCTTGTCGACGGCTGCTCTTTCCTGTGCCGCGACGCGCGCCGGCCACAAGAAATTCATCCAGCTTTGCTCGCCCGCCTGCCCCTGTGCACCGGTCAGAACATTCTCCAGCACGGTCATTTCCGAGAAAGGTCGCGGAATTTGAAAGGTACGAACGACGCCCCGCAGAATGCGCTTCTCCGGCCCCTCGTGAGATACGTCGTGGGCGCCGATCCGTATCGCACCGCCATTTGGCTTGAGACTGCCCGCAAGCAGGTTGAAGAAGGTCGTCTTGCCGGCGCCGTTCGGACCGATCAGCCCAACTATCTCGCCTCTACCTAGCTCGAGCGACATTTTTTCGACCGCATGCAGCCCGCCGAAACGACGCGAGACTTCCACAGCTTTCAAGATCGGCTGACCTGAGCTGTCGCTCGACGGAGCTCCTTGCGGAGACGATGCGGAAGCGGAAGGACTCACGCGCCACTTTCTGATCTATGATATTTGATCAAACTATATTGACGTCAGCCGTAGGTGCAAGTACGAATTTGATCCTGATCGAAGAAGGTGCCGAGTGTCCGCCAGCGCAATCATTCAACGCGACGATGTTGGTTCACACATCGGACAGAAGGCCACGCGGCGCGGCATGATGGCCCCGGTCGGCCGCGAAACCTTGCATGACCGCGTCTACGCCGAACTTCGGCGATCCCTCATTCACGGCGTCTTCGATGCCGGTCAGGTGCTGCGCATCGTCGACCTGGCGGAGACCCTGCAAACGAGCACGATGCCGGTTCGCGAAGCGCTCGCGCGTCTGGTCTCGGAGCAGGCACTGGAGGCGTTGCCGAGCCGCTCGGTGCGTGTCCCGCTGATCACCCTGGAGCGCCTTGATGATTTGGCGCGCGCCCGACGGCTAGTCGAGGGGCAGCTCACCGCATTGGCTCTGCCGCATTTTGATGCAAGCGCTATCGACCATCTGCGTGATCTGACCCGGGCCTGCGAGCGCGCCTTTGCCAGTGACGATCCAGACAAGGCGCATGCCACCTCCGAACTTAACCACGCCTTCCACTTTGCCATCTACGGGGCTGCGGGGTCCGCCGTGCTTCTGCCGATCGTCGAGAGCCTATGGTTGCAATCCGGACCTTACGTGCGGGCTGCGGCGCATATTCACACCGAGCATGGCAGTCAGCCGGCCGTGCACCACCATTGGGAGCTGATTGAAGCGCTGGGTCGGCGGGACGAAGTGGCCGCTGTCGATGCGTTGTCGAAGGACATTTCCTATTCGTTCAATTTGATCCGCGCACGACTCGGAACCGGGAAGGTCGAAGGGAATGACTGAACCCAGGGACGACAGTTTCGAACTCTATGACCTGCGTGTCGAGGTTGTCGCGCCGCCCGGCGGAGCGATCTACTGCGGAGCCAAGCCCGGCGACTATTTCGAGCTTCACGGAGAAATGTTGCACCTGCCCGCCGGCCAAGGCATTTCGATTTACTCCATCGCGGCCATACTGCCACTTCTTGCGGCAAAGCAGCGGCCCAGTCACCGCAACGACTGGATGACTTCCGACGCCGAAGTCGCCTGCCCCGACCCGCACTGCACGTCGCGCATGCGGATTTCCCGTACCGGCCTACGCCGCTTTAGCCACGCCGCCACCACGGCCGTCTCCCTGCCAGATGAGTGAGCCGATGCAACGCATAAAGCTCGCGCCAGATCATGAAATCTCGCGAGTCATCCGCGGCGGCTGGCAGATGGCTGGCGGCCATGGTGTGTTGCGCGGCGCCGAACCTATAGACGACATGATCGCGTTCGCCGACGCAGGCATCACCACCTTCGATTGCGCCGACATCTACACCGGCGTCGAGGAACTTATCGGCGAATTCCGTGCCCGCTATCGCGATCTTCGCGGCAGCGACGCGCTAGACCTTGTCAAGGTCCACACGAAATGCGTTCCAGATCTCGCTATCCTGGATGACGTTACCAAGGCAGATGTGACCGCCATCATCGACCAGTCCTTGCGGCGGCTCAAGATCGACACCATCGACCTCGTGCAATTCCATTGGTGGGACTATAGAGCACCGCTATGGCTGCAGACCGCTCACTGGCTGGACGAGTTGCGTCTTGCGGGCAAGATACGCCACATCGGTGGCACGAACTTCGACACTGATCATCTTCGCGCTATTACCGACGCGGGAATCCCGATGGTCTCGATGCAGGTGCAATATTCGCTCCTGGACCGACGACCACCAAGGCGATGGTCGACGAGGCTCTTGTCCGGGGCGTATCACTGCTTTGCTACGGGACTGTCGCCGGTGGCTTTCTCAGCGACAAATGGTTGGGCAAGCCGGAGCCAGCAGACGATCTTGAGAACCGCTCGCTGGTCAAATACCGGTTGATCATCCAGGATTTCGGTGGCTGGTCGCTGTTTCAGGATCTGCTAAGCACCTTGCGGTCGATCGCCGACCGCCACTCTTCCGATATCGCGACGATCGCCAGTGCCGCCGTGCTTGCGCGTCAAGTTGTTGCCGGTGTCATTGTGGGCGCGCGCAATCGCGCTCACCTCGCCTCCAACCTGGCGATCAGTAATATCCAGCTCACCGCTATCGATCAGGCCGAAATTGAAGCCGTTCTGGCCAGGGCCGACGACATCGACGGTGATGTATACACCCTCGAACGCGACCGTCACGGGCGTCACGGCTCGATCATGAAATACAATTTGAACAAGGGGGCGGCCTGACCGTCAAAATTCATGGCGGAAAGCCGTCACAATGGGAGGACTGACATGAAGAACCTCATTCTCGGCGCATCTACCTGGCGTTGTTCGTCGCAACACCATCTTTGACGATGGCCGCCGATTGCGATGTGACGGTTGGCCTCGTCATGGAACTGACCGGGCCGGCCGGCGCCTACGGGCAGGCAGGCGCAAAGGCGGTCGAAATGGCCTTCCGCGACTTCAACGATGCGGGTGGTTTCGGCGCGGGCTGCAAGCTGGTGACCGACACGCGCGACAGCCAAAGCCAGGGCAACGTTGCGGTCGATCAGGCGACGCAACTCGTCAACATCAAGAAAGTACCTGCCATCATAGGGGGAATTATTTCCTCGGTGTCGATCCCGATCTTGACCTCGGTGACCGCTCCTGCTGGCGTCGTGCAGGTGTCTCCGGCTTCGTCATCCCCGACGCTGACGCAACTCGGTCGCGACGGCAAAACGAATGGCGTGTTCTTCCGCACCATCACCTCCGACGCCTTGCAAGGCACGGCGGCGGCAAAATATGCGATCGACCAGGGTCTCAAGAAGATCGCCATCATTCACGTCAACAACGACTTTGGCGTCAACATGGTGCGGGAGTTCTCTGCCGCCTACGCGAAGCTCGGCGGCGTGATCACCTCCACCACGCCCTATAATGAAAAGCAGGCGAGCTACTCCGCCGAGGCAAGTGCCGCAATGGCCGGCGAGCCCGAGGCGCTCTATCTCGTGAGCTACCCGGTCGACGGCGCGACCATCGCCCGGGCCTGGATTTCCGGCGGCGGCCCTGCCAAATTTCTGCTCAACGATGGCATGAACTCAAGCGAGTTCATTACCGCTGTCGGCGCGCAATATCTCGAAGACGCATACGGCACCTCTTCGGGCACCAGTGCTACCGCCTCGACGGAATATTTCAACGCCAATTTCGAGACCTTTTCCGGCGGCATCAAGGCGGACGCACCGGCCGCCGACCGCTCCTATGACGCGGGCGCCATCGTTGCACTCGCCATTGCCAAGGCTGGCAAGGGAGATGCAGCCGCAATCAAGGCTGCAATACCGCAAGTCGTGGCAGCCGACGGCGAACCGATCCACGCAGGCAAGGATGAATTCGCCAAGGCGCTGAAGGCGATCGGCGAGGGCAAGCCGGTCAAGTACGAAGGCGTTATCGGCCCCGTCAGCTTCGACCAGTATGGCGACATCACCGGTCCGTTCCGGCTATGGCGTATCCAAGGCGGCGAAGTGAAGACCGTCGGCGAGATGAGCGCGGACGAAGTCGCGAAAATCAAAGGCGACGCCAAATAATACGTAACCAGCTCCGCCGCGATTCGCCCAGCGGATCCCGGCGGCCCTGGCAGCATTCGCGGTGCAAAGCGGAATGGCGTAAGACTTAGTTCTCGTGATCCCCTGAGACGGCGCACCCGGCACCGGTGAAGACGAGAACTATGTCCTGCGCTATTCCACTAGGTCCGATGCTAGTCGATTACGGGAGCCGACCGTTTTTGATTGAGTAGTGGGGAGTGGGATATTACCCACAGGGCGGTCGTCGTATCGCGCTCCAACCTGGCTAACTGTCCACATACGACAGCCTTCGTGGCACCAGGCTGTTTCGCGGCAGCCGCAAACGTCCCCTCTCGACACCCGACGCAAAATAGGTGGGTTCGGCGGCCGCAGCGTATGCACTGCGACCCTTAAGATTGTTTGCCCTCCGCGTACGGTCGTACGACAGTGTGGCCATTATCCAGCCACGCCGTTCGAGCGAGACCGACTGGTCAACCACGGCCGAACTGGACAGTCCCGCCCCCCGAGAAGCCAATTCATCTTCCGCAATAACAAGAATATTCGCACGATGGTCACCGGGCTGATGTTGAGTTGAAGCTCGACAGATTAACCATAGGGTTAACAAATGGTTGAAAAGATGTGGATAACTGACAGTGTCCAAGGTGAGGGACATACTTTTAGGGGCATTGGGCGATGGTCAAAGACACGCGACCAGCGAAGTATTATCTCGTTGCTGGCGGGGCAGGATTTATCGGTTCGAATTTGGTTTCGTATCTGCTGAAGCAGGGCGCCAACGTAGATGTTGTCGACAACATTTCCACAGGGCGTTACGAGAACCTACGGAAATTCGAGCGCAGCAAATCATTCAGATTTTTTTCGCGAGACATATGTGATGCCGACTTAGATCGGCATCTGACAGCAGCTTACGATTGTGTCTTTCACCTCGCTTGCCCAACAGGCGTTCCAAACATCGCCATTCTCGGCGAACAAATGTTAAGTGCCTGCTCCGTAGGGACGTTTAATCTGCTGCGCATTGCAACGCGTAGCAATGCCAACTTCATCTACGCCAGCAGCGCAGAGGCGTATGGCGACCCCGAAGTATTCCCCCAAGTTGAAACCTATGTTGGCAATGTGGATCCAGTCGGCCCGCGCAGCCCATATGAAGAGGGAAAACGGTTCGGCGAAGCACTGACACGGTACTGGGGGAGAAAGTACGGCATTAAGACAAACATCGTCAGGATATTCAACGCTTATGGACAGAACATGTCCGTCAGTGATCAGCGGGTCATCCCGCAGATGATAGGCAGTATGATGGCAAAACGTCCAGTCGTGATCTTCGGCGACGGCGAGCAAACACGCACATTCATTCACGTAAACGACTTGATCCGGGCCCTTGTTCTTGTCGTTGAGAAGGGAGTCAGGGCGACGTCTACAATATTGGCGGCAATAAGGAACTGAAGGTCAACGAACTCTTCGAGGTCATTTGTCAGGCAACTGGACTAACCGCTCGCAGGCAATACAGACGTCATTTCATTGCAGATCATCGCGGACGCAGACCCGATACGTCGAAAATTCAGGCCTTGGGATGGCGAGCGAGCGTATCGATGACGCGAGGCTTACGCAGCTATTTCGAAAGCTTGCGCCAAAATGAACGGTCACTGCGGGCTGGACGTGGCGCGCCGAATATCCGGCGGCACAGCACTAGAGATCGACCGTGCAATTCCAGCCGAGTGATATCCTTATCGTGCTGCTTGTCGCCCTCGGGCCAAGCAGCCTGATATGGTCGAGTGTGGGGTTGGCGCGCTTCGTCAGCGAAAAACTTTGGCGCCATCATCAAACCGCACAAGAAGCGCCCCGCGATCAAGGTTAGCTGACGTTGCCGTTATCATAGCGGCGCGCAACGAGGAGGTTGCGCTGCCGCAATGTATCAAGGCGCTGCGCCGCATTTTCAAGGCGCGCCAAATCTATATCGCCAGCGACGGATCGAGTGACGCTACTGTGAGGTTGGCGCGCAAGGCGCGGTGCAGGGTAATTGATATTCAGCCAAACGGCGGGAAGGCGCGGGCGTCTGGCTCGAGGTATCGACGAATTCGGCCTGTGCGACAGCTACAAGGCGATCCTGATCCAGGACGCCAGATTCGGAGATCGACGCGCGCTACATGAACGGCGGCGCTGCAACTGTTCGACAATCCTAGAATAGCGGCAGTGGCTGGGCACGTCGTGGCGAGATGGAAATCTGCCGAATGGTTCAGGCCTTCCATGGTGTTTCGCTGCATATCGAACGCGGCTCTACATACTGCTCCAGGCGATCTTTCGATACGGGCAGAGTTGGGAGCCGGTTAATGTCAACTACATCGCGCCGGGCTTCGCGTCGATCTACCGCAGCACAGTCGCTTCGGGAGATCAATATTTCGCGATCGGGCCTCGTCATCGAAGATTTCAATATGACTTTCGAGGTACACAGGAAGCGGCTCGGCATCGTTGCCTATACGCCTGGCGCCCGTTGCTCGACTGAGGACCCACATCGGACTGCGGGACTATGTTCGCCAGGTACAGCGATGGTATCTCGGTCTTTGGCAGACAGTTTACGTGCACGGCTTCTGGCCAAGCCTATTCAGCGTGGCGCTCGGAACGCTGTTGATCGACATGGTCTTCGTGGCCGTCTTTCAGCTTGTAGTGCCAGTCGCGGTGCTGGCCTTTCTGGCGTTGGGAGTGAGTTTCCAACTGTTACACTTGGCGGATTGTTACAGGCGACCCCATCACAGTCGCGCTCGCCCTGCTGATCTGTGACTACGCTCCTGACATGTCTGGTCGCGATAATCGATCGGCGCCCAAGTCTGCTTTGTATGGGCTCGTCTTCCCCGCGTTGCGGCTTCTGGACGTATTCCTGTTTCTGCAAGCCACGGTGCGGGCAACAACAAGTCCGACGGCACATGGGTGAGCCCCCGCCGCCTCCAAGCGAGCGTTTTCGACCGGCAACGACATTCGTTCGGACCGGGAGCGAGGTAGCGCGAAATGCTGAACCGACGCTCATTCGTCCTATCCACGATTGCGCTTTCAGCACTGGCGCGCAAAAAGCGCTTGCCGCCCCCGCGCCGCGCCAGCCTATGCAACGCCGATCGTATTGACATCAGCGACATCGATGCTCAAGCCGATATACAGCGGCTTCATGCAGTTGCCAGGCGTGTTCCTGGAGAGGAAGCTTCATCTGACGATGGCGGTGTCTCCCTTCGACCGGATGGGGAAGCCGATTGACGATCAATCGCCGCTGGCACAATGGCTGTTGGATACCTCTTTAGGTCGGACGGGCATTCGGAGATCGCCCTGCAAGCCGACGGCCTGGAGCAGGACGACTATTTCGACCTGAGGAAGGTCAGCGATGCACAGGCGGCGTTCTGCAAGGGCATCAACCGTTACGAGCACTACCGCACCGCGTCGTTGCTGATGGCGCAGACGGTCGTTACGCGCACTGCCATGAGCGGGCCGCAGGATGGTGGCATCTTGCGTGCCGCAGGCATCCGCTCAATCGATAAGATTGACAAGTGAGGGCAAGGCGTCCGCGCGCCACCCCGAAAACGGGGCTTACTGGTTCACGACCAGCGGCACTGTCAACGTTGTTTCCCCGCGATCGCCGCGCCTGCGCCCAACAACGGAATGGGAAGGACCGGCTCGCCTGCAGCGATCGCTTGATGCGCATGTGAAGGCAAGAACGTCTGTGCTGGTTCTAGAGATAAGCTATCGGGCACTTGCCAACTGCCTGTTCCGGACCTGGTTCGGCTTCGCGACCCAACTCGCCGACGTCGTTCTAGATCGTGTCATCGCAACGTCGCATCAGGACCGTCACAGCTGACCAGTTGTACTGTCAAAGCCGGACCAAAAAGCACGATACATTGTCGTGCGCGTCGACGACTATCGCGTGACGAGGTCCGCCGATGCTCATCAAGCGTTTACGCGCACCTGGTCGAAAAACGAATTCCGTTCAGCGAAGCCGTCATCCCGGCGCCGAACGGCGGCATCCTTTTGGAAGAGGACCCGCAAGCCAAGCGATACCTGGCCTCCAGCTCTGCCAATCCGGACCTCGATATAGCTACTCACGGGTGGAGGCACACGCAGTCGGAACTGTTGGGGCTGTCGCGGGAGAAAAATTTCGACCTGGTGCGCCGCGGTCAGGTGCAGCTTCTCGATGCACTTGGAACCATTCCGATTTCCTACATACCGCCGAACAATGAGTTTGACACGGCTACCGTGCAGGCTCTTGGCGCTCTCGGCGTCCGCGTCTTGAGTGCAGCTAAAGGCGATATGAGCCGTCTGACCGGGATTGGATTCAAGCGGCTTGTTGCGGGTTTCGAATACCGTGGGGTTCGAGTCCGATTGGACGGAACCCTACCCCTACTACAGCGCCGATGAAGTCATGAAATTGATTGGCGACAAGAATGACGCGGTTCTCATGATCCATCCAGGGACAGCCAACACGCCACAAAAGCAGGCGACCATCGAGGCCGTACTTGATAGGCTGGCGGCTGAGCCAGGTACGCGGTTGGTCAGCTTGAAGCAATACCGCGATGCCGTTCTGCCGCGGATCGGAACCCTGGCTCGCATCCAGGAAGCCCGTTCGGTCGTCAATATTGCGGATTGGAACCCGGCAGCATCGCTTTTGAACGCGAACGAACTGCAGCAGGACGCGGCCAGTGCCTGGTCCTATTTCGACTGGGGCGCCCGAAACTTTGACGGCCTCGTCCCTTCAACGGCATGGGAGGAGAACGGTCGCCAGCAGGGCTATGCATTCGCGACGATGTGGGATCTGGGGAGCCACCTTCTCGCGCTCATATCCGCCGAACGTCTCGGCATCATTGAAGCGAAATATTTCGAAGAGTCGGTCGCGCGGATATTGAAGTTCATCGATGCTGAGAGATTTGATTTCAAGCAAGCTCGGCTTCCTGCTGCTGGAGCGTTCGCTAAAGAACAACGTTGCGTCTCGCAAGGGCTTCGACACGGCCGACACGGGCCGGATGCTGATTGCCCTAAAGGCTTTGGACAATCATACCCGCGGCGCATTTGGCGTCAGGTCAATGATTGAGGGCTGGGGACTCACAGAGACCTTGGTCGGTGCAAAGTGCCACGACGTCAGTGAACGCGGCAGGCTGAAGCCCAGACATGACACCAGCTATGCCAGCTATTTTGCCGCGGGGTATCGTCTTTGGGGGTTAGACGTGGCGCCCGTCTTCGCCTGGCCTTCGCCAGATGTCGATATGGACCAGGCTGTGACGTACTTACCGCGAAATGGCCCGGCGCGGGAGAATTGCTTCCGAGCCGCACCTTACGGAGGAGATGGAGCTTGGCGGCACGTCCACATGGGCGCCTTGCCATCGATCTTCTCCTGCAAGCGCAGATCGAACACCATGCGCAGACCGGCGCATTTGTTTGCCGTTCGGAGATACCTATTCCCGGTGAGCCTTACTTCACCTACCAGGGCTACCAGTTGCAGGATGATGGGGGCGGCGAATTCGTTGTCGACGCCACGAAAGAGTCTGCGATGCTCGGCGCTTCGCAAGCGAGGCGACGTGCGCTTCCTAAGCACAAAGGCGGCCTATCTGCTTTATGTCCTGCGGCCCGGGAAATATTCGCGCGCCCTTATGGCGCATATACGGCCACGACTCTCGACCGGGCTTTCTGGGCTTCCAAGCGGCATCCACGAAATTTCCGGCGACACGATGCAGCTGACAGATATCAACACAAACGCGATTGTCCTGGAGGCTATCGCGCATGCGCTGGGCGGGGGTCCTGCGCTTTCATCCGACGAGAATGGACAGGGGGAAAGTCAGATGAACGTTATGTTTAATCACGGCCATGGCGCCAAGCTTGCCAAGTCACTCAATGATCGCACCGCCACGGTCGCGGTTATAGGCCTGGGATATGTTGGGCTGCCACTCGCAGCCGCCATCGCAGCGTCGGGATTTCGTGTCGTCGGCTTCGACATCGACATCAACAAGGTTGAGATGATTGCGGCCGGCCGTTCCTACATCGACACAGTTACCGATGGCGACGTTGCAGGGTTTGGTGAAAGCTGACCGACCTGACGGCCGAGCAAGTGCGAGAGCTGTCTGGCCGCGTGCGACGTTATCCTGATTTGCGTCCCGACACCGTTGACGAAAAATCGTGATCCCGATCTGTCTTTCATTAGCGAAACAAGCGCCATGATCGCGCGCAATCTGCGGCATGGCCAGCTCATCGTTCTTGAATCCACTACGTATCCGGGAACGACCGAAGAGATTGTCAAACCTGCGCTTGAGAAGACCGGATTGCGTTGCGGTCGAGACTTCTTTCTCGGTTATTCGCCAGAACGGGAGGACCCAGGTAACTCAAAGTTCAGCACAGCGTCGATCCCAAAAGTCGTTTCAGGTGACGACACGATGAGCGCGTCGCTGGTAACCGCATTCTACAGTGCGATTGTGGAAACGGTTGTGCCTGTTTCCTCCGTCAAGGTGGCCGAGGTCGTGAAGCTGACGGAGAATATTTTCCGCTCTGTCAACATCGCTTTGGTCAACGAGTTGAAGGTGGTTTACGCCAAGATGGGAATCGACATCTGGGAGGTGATTGAAGCCGCCAAGACGAAGCCGTTTGGCTACATGCCATTCTATCCCGGACCAGGTCTCGGCGGTCACTGCATACCCATCGATCCCTTCTATCTGAGCTGGAAGTCGCATGAATTTGAGATGCCCACTCGATTTATCGAACTCGCCGGCGAGATCAATATGTCGATGCCCAGCTATGTCGTAGACAAGCTGACAAGAGCTCTGGATGAAAAGCTGGGGTTACCCTTGTCGCAAGCGTCGGTCCTGATCGTCGGGGTCGCCTATAAAAAGAACGTGTCGGACATTCGCGAAAGTCCGGCATTGAAGATTATCGATATGCTGACGCCGCGCGTAGCGGACCTAGCTTATCACGACCCGTTCGTGGATTGCATTCGATGTTTCGGCAACCAATCCGACACTGGCAGGCAAATCTTGCCTTCGACTTAGCCCCGACGCCATCGCTGCGTACGATGCTGCGGTCATTGTAACCGACCACGACAACATCGATTACAACAACATCGCAAAATTCTCGCGGCTGGTGGTCGATACCCGAAACGTCATGGAGCGCGCGCGGGATAGTCTGCGATCGCGTGGTGAAGGCTTAAGAGATCAAGATACGCGCACAGGCGCTGATTGCAGCGCCCTGACCACCGCGAAGAAAGCCGGCTTCGGTTCGTTTCGGACATCAAACAGCGCCGGACGCGCATCGCCTGTTCCCGGCTTTCGTTGCTCCGTCGTGTAGCGCCGCACCACCCAGTTGTCGAAATCGGAGATACCCCAAAAAAGAAGGCGCTTGACCGCGCTGCGGCTCAAAGCGGCGTCAAGATATTGTTCCAGATAGTCCGCAACGAGCCTGTCCCGCTCGGCGATGTTTTGCGGCAAAGTCGAGTCGTTGACGTCGAGTTCCGATAGATAAACCTCCAGTCCCAGGTCCGACAGTCGGTCTATGAAGCGTGTCAGTATCGGACGGCGAGGCCCGGTAGATCGTGGACAGATGGCTTTGTATTCCGATCCCATGCAGAGGTGTGCCCATGCGACGTAAGGTCCCCGAGCAGTCGCAGCATATTCTCGCGTTTGTCTCCACACCAATTCTCGCCGCATTCGAGGTTGTATTCGTTTATCGCCAAGCGAGCGCTCGGCGCGTGTTCGTGGACGGTTCGCAAGCAGTAGTCGATGAACTTCAGTCCATGCTTTTGGATGAGATATTCATTTCGAAACGGCGTCATCTTCTTCGACAATCTCGTTGAAGACATCCCAGGACACGGCCTGCGGATAATGGCTGACTACATCCTTTATGAAGCCGCCATAGTCCCGTTTGACGCGCTCGAAGCTGCTGCTCTCGGCCCAGCGGATAGGCTCTTCATGCCAAAACAAAGTGTGCCCGTGAAAGGCCATCCCGTTGGCAGATGCAAAATTGGCTATCTCGTCGCAGGGTCCAAAGTTGTAGCCAGCCTGACGCGTAGGTCTCAGAAAACGAGGCTTTAGCTGCCACTCGGGCGCGATCAGGCCCACCTGTTCAGTCAACAGTCGGCGATACTGCCGATTTTTGTTGCCGTTAAACGCAGCGCCGATTTCGATACCTCGGACGTGTCCTATTTCTCGCAGCGACGGAAGCAAACCCTTGTTAGTTCGTGCGGCACGAATTTGGGGAGCGCTTGATGTCGGCGCAGCAGCCAGACGATTGTCGGGACGTGGGGTGGCCATACAGCTACTAACGCTTAGTCCAGCCAAGCCGATAAGAAACTCCCGTCGCGCAACCATACAATCCGACACCGGTGCCTTTGTCCGTCGACACCTTAGGCCGGCAGATTTGAAAACTCGGTAAATTGCCTAGATCAGGCGCAGGTGTTCGCCCGGCGGCCGATTGTACTTGTCTAAGGTGATCATCGCAGCCTCCGGCGGCATGGGTCCGCCGTGCGCCTCATCTCGGTCATTCCAAAGTCGCGTTGCCACGATCTGAAAGCGTCGTGGCGCGACGCAGACAGTCAAAACGGGCATTCAAGTGATGTCGCATAGGCCAGCACGCGATCAAGTAACACAGGTTCTCGAGTCGCGCATGGTGGGCCAGAAGAGCCGTTAGCTAGGTCGCCCAAGACGTTAACCCGACAAAAGATCGGTCGGCGAGGTGCCTCTACAAATGCTCAACACCTCGTCTTTCGCCCGGCCTATTTAGGCAACCGACCATCCGCCATCGACCAGAAGATTCACGCCGGTTATGAGCGATGCCGCCGGAGAGGCCAGGAAGACGACCGCACCGGCGACATCGACCGGATCGCCGATCCGCCCGAGCGGAATGTGGTCAAGCACCTGCGACCGAAATTTCGGGTCCGCCAGGGACGGGCGCGTGCCGTCTGTCCATACGAAGGTTGGCGAGATACTGTTCACCGTAATGCCGTATGGCGCCCACTCCAGAGCCAGGCAGCGCGTCAGATGGTTGATCGCCGCCTTGGTCATGCAATAGATCACCTCTCCTTTCAGGACGACGCTGCCGGCTTGCGAGCTGATATTGATGATGCGGCCGCATTTGCGTGCGATCATCTGCTTGGCGACGATCTGCGTGGTGAAGAAGGTGCCTTTGAGGTTGATGTCGACCGTGTAATCAAAGTCCGCCTCGGTTACATTTTCGGCCAGATTTTCTGGCCCGACGCCGACATTGTTGATGAGCACGTCGATGTGTCCAAGCTGGGCTTCGGCGGCGGTAAAACCGGCCCGCACCGTTGCCAGATCGGCCAGGTCCATATGAACCGCGCAAGCGCGTCGGCCGAGGTTGGACATCGCATCGACCAAGTCTGATGCACTATCCAAATCGCGCACGCCGGCTGCCACGTTGGCGCCCGCTCCAGCGCAAGCGAGTGCGCACGCGCGGCCTATGCCGCGTGCGGCGCCGGTCACCAATACCGTCTTGCCGTCCAAGCAGAATTTCGGTGCAAACTCCGATGTCATATTTCCTCCGGTGTCGGCATTCCGACCAGGATTGATCACTGAAGTCGAAAGCGGCGCTCGGCAAAACGCCCCAGCCGCTCGATGGAAAAATTGATCAGGAAAAACAGCAGGCCCGCGAAGAGATAGAATTCAAGCGTGAGAAACGTGCGCCCCGCGACCTCCTGAGCCTTCAGGAGAAGCTCACCGACACCAATCACCGATAACAGGGTCGACGCCTTCACGATCTCCACGGCGGTGTTGACCCAGACCGGCAGGATTTGCCGAAGCGCCTGCGGAAGCAACACGAGGACAAGTATCTGGGTCGTGGTCAGCCCAACGCTGCGGCCTGCATCGATCTGCGACGGTGGTACAGCCTGCAAACCGCCGCGTACGATCTCGCCCAGATGCGCGCCACAAAACAGCGCCAGCGCGAGCAGGCCGGCGCTGATCGCCGAAAGTTGGACGCCAAGAATGGCAAGCACGTAGAAGCTGGCGAGAATCAGCACCAGAACGGGCGTACCTCGCATGAAGTCGACATAGCCTCGCAGCAGCCAGCGTAGGGGTCGTTGGCCATGACTAAGCCCGACGCCTACCAGAACCCCCGCCACAGAGCCGATCGCAATCGCCAACGACGACACCGCCAATGTAATAACGAGGCCCTGAAAGAGTTGCCATTTTGCCAGCCAGAGTTGCGTGAAGAATTCCATTACGCGCTGTGTTCCGCGAAGCGGCGCTCGAGCCGCCTCAAACCTGCTGCGATGATCACGCATGTCGCCAGATAGAGCGCGCTGGCAGCGAGCCATGCCTCGACGACGCGGAAGGAATCGACATTGATGCGGCGCGCCTGGAAGGTGAGTTCGGGCACGGCGATTGCCGCGGCGATGGAGGTGTCCTTGAACAACGAAATGAAGGTCGAGCCGAGTGCTGGCAGAGCGCTGCGAAACATCAGAGGCAGCCGGATCAACAGGGCCACCTTGGGCGGCGTCAAACCTAGCGAGCGGCCGGCGTCGATCAGGCCGGCCGGAATGCCGAGCAAACTTGCCCGAAAAACCTCGGTTAGATAGGCGCCTGCATAGAGGGCGAGGGATGCAACGAAACTGGCCTCCTTGCCCAGGCGAACGCCCAGATCTGGCAGAGCGAAATAGATGATCAGAACGATCACCAGGAGTGGCGTGTTGCGAACGATGGCAACGTAGGTCGCGACAGTCCGGCGCAAGATCGGCGGCCCACCTGTCGCTGCGAAGGCACAAGCGAGTCCGACGACCGAGCCGGTCACAATCGAAGCGAGCGCCAGCTGTAAACCGAGCGCCAGGCCACCAAGCAGCCTGTCGCCATTGGCCCAGATCACGTCGAAATTGATCGTGTAGTCCATGTCGCCGGACTGGCCGCGCTACCGCAGCTCCTCCGGAAAGCCGACTTTCGGTGGCGGCGGCGCCTCGCCGAACCATTTTTCGAAGGAGGCGCTGTAAGTGCCGAATTCAACGCCTGCCAGAGCCTCCCGCAAGGCGATGTTGACGAAGTTCAGCCAGTCAGGATCGCCCTTCTTGACCGCACAGGAATAGGTCTGCGGATTCCAGCCGTAGCCTGCATCAAGATAGCGGTCAGGGTTCTGTTTCATGAACCACTTCAACGACGACATGTCTGTAGCCGCCGCATCCGCCCGGCCGGAATTCAACGCCTGGTACATTAGATCGACGCTATCGTACTGGTCGACCTTCGCCTCAGGCAGTGCCTGATGCACCATCTCCTCGGCGTAGACATTCTGCAGCACCGAAACCGTGATGCCGGCTCCCGCGGCTTTCACCGCGTCGTAGTCCTTGTGTTTCGCGTCCTTCATCAGCAGCAGGCCGACGCCTTCGCGATAGTATGGAATGGTGAAGGCGACCTGCTGTGCGCGTTGCGCCGTAACAGTCATGAACTGGCAGGTGATGTCGACCTTGTCGGTGACGACGTTGGGGATGCGCGCATCGGATGACTGGTTGACGAATTCCACCTTGTCCGGATCGTCGAACAGGCCCTTGGCGACAATTTTTGCAATATCGACGTCGAAGCCGGAAAGGTTGCCAGCCTCATCGCGAAAATGCCAAGGCGGATTGGTGCTGCCGGTGCCGACGATGAGTTTGCCGCGCGCCAAAACGTCGGCAAGTTTATCCGCCTGCGCCGGAGCGACGACCAGCAGTAAGAGACCGAAAATCCCACGGCCCAATATCTTCGAACGCATACTTTCCTCCCTTGATCGATGCCAACCAGACATGTGTCCGTGGCCGGCTTGCTCACCTGACCTTGCCTCGCGCTGCTACCCGCCACACCGCTTCGACTTCGCCATTGCGCAACGCGAAAACCTCGTCGACCATGTTGGAGACGACACAGCAGTGGTTGGGGATGATGTTGACCACGTCACCGATCCTGGGACGCTGCACCGAGCCCGACAGGTCGATCACGCCATGCTCTTCGGAGAGATTGACAACGACAGCGGCGGGGTACTCGACGACGCGGCCGAAGTTCTCCACGTAGTATTGTTCCCGCGTCAGCATCTTTGAGCCTGCATCGACGACAGCACGATCGCTGGTCGGCAGACTCACTACCGTGGCGCGCACATGCATGGCGCAGTCGTCCAACGTCGCCACGCCCGAATGCATCATCATCACGTCGTTGTAGACATAGGTGCCGGCGCGGTGTTCGGTCATCATCGGGTAGTCGGCGAGCGATTTCAGCGAAGGCGTGCCACCGCCGGAAAGCACCGGGATTGTAAGATTCTGGGCTTTGAAAAGCCGGATCGCTTCGTTGAAGAAGTCGAGCGTGCGCGGCGCCTCATTGGGAAAAACCAGCAGTCCGCCGAAGCGCACGCCCGGTAAACGCTCGGCGAGCCTGGCAAGCGCCAGCGCCTCGGCCGGCGTTTGCGCACCATTGCGGCCGAAACCGGAGTCGCACTCAATCAGCACTGGCAGTTCACGCCCGCGCGCGCGGGCAGCAGCCGAGAGCCCCGTCAGGACGATGTCATTGTCGGCCACGACCGACAGCCGGTCGACTTGCGCGGCAAGGTCCATGAGTCGGCCGGTCTTGGCGTCGCCGACAATGTTGAATGTAATCAAAATGTCCTGGCCGAAACCCGCCTCGGCAAAAACCTCGGCCTCTCCGATCTTCTGACAGGTCAATCCCACGGCCCCCGCCGCGAGTTGCAACTCGGCGATGGCGGGTATCTTGTGCGTCTTCACGTGCGGACGGTTGGCGCGGCCATGCGCTGCAATCCGGCGCTGCACACGGCCGATGTTCCTCTCCAGCCGGTCGAGCAGGATCGTCACGCAAGGCGTGTCGAGATCCGCGGCATTGACCGCATCGGCGTTCATGTCCATCACGGCACCAGATTTTCTCGTGGTCGCGACCCGTTTCGACTCGATCCCAGGACGGAAGTGGGCGGCAGACGAGCGAAGCGCCAGCAGCGCCACCGCTCGTCCGGCCTAGGGTCCTCGTACTTGCGAAAGAGGACCACCGTCCCCACCTTCAGAAACCTTTTCCGATCCACTCGTCGACATTGCTTGAATCGACCTGATGCGTGGGCAGGATGATCTCCTTGTCGAGCTTTTCGCCCTTGGCGATCTTGTAGCCGTACTGCACGCCCTCCGGCGCCACAAAGTGATAGGTGAAGGTTGCCACCATCTTGCCGGCCTTGATCGCGTCATAGGCGGCGTTCTCGCCATCGATGCCAACGACCTTCACTTCAGAGAGTCGGTTGGCGGCTTCAAGCGCCGTCACCGCGCCAAGCGCCATGTCGTCGTTGTGCGCGTAGACGAGTTGAGATCTCGCCTGGCTTAAATCGCTGCAGCATGTCTTCCATGAACTTGATCGCTGGCTCGCGCACATAGTTGGCGACCTGGTCGGCGACTACTTTCACATCCGGGCACTTTTCGCCCAGAACCTTGTGGAATTCATCGTGGCGATCGATTGTTGCTGAGGCGCCGGCGGTGCCCTGTATCTCTATGACATTGCCTTTGCCGTTCAACGTCTTGCAGACAAACTCGCCAGCGGTCTTGCCGATGAGTTTGTTGTCGGCACCGATGTGCAACGTGACGTCGGTGTTGACCTTCCGATCGAGGGTGACCACAGGGATGCCGGCGTCCATCGCCTGCTTGACGACCGGCGTCAGCGCATCGGCAGTCACTGGGCTGACGATGAGCGTCTTCACGTTTTGAGCGATTAGATTCTCGACATCGGACACCTGTTTGGATGCCTGGTTCTCACCGTTGGTGACGACGAGTTCGACGTCAGGCAGGTTGGCCTCCGCCCATTTACGGTTGCCTTCCACCATGTTGACGCGCCAGGCGCTCTCCATCGTTCCTTGCGAAAAGCCGATCTTGATCTTGTCCTGGGCGCTGGCCGTCATAGCGCCGGCGGCAACAACCACTGTTGCGGCGGTCGCCAGCAAAACTGTCATCCTTGTCATTGCTTCCTCCCTGTTGCGCGGATCTGCGCCGCGTTTGTGCCAAGGTTTATCGAAGGCTGCCGCGCCGACGGCGCTGCGTTTCGAACAGCACCGCCGCGACGATGATGCCGCCCTTGATGATCTGCTGAGTGAAGGGCGAAATGCCCGCGAGATTGAGGATATTGGCCAGTACCGCGAAGATCGCGGCGCCAATCACCGTCCCAACGATGCCGCCTTCCCCGCCAAACAGGCTGGTGCCGCCAATCACGGTAACCGCGATGGCTTCAAGCTCGAGCCCGACGCCGGCGACGGGCTCCCCGACCGTCAGGCGCGAGACGAAGACCAACGCAGTCACCGACGAAAGCGCGCCACTGATCAGATACACCGCAAAGATCGTGAGCGGCACGTTGATGCCGGCAAGGCGCGCGGCCTCCGGATTGCTGCCTACCGCATAGATGGCGCGGCCGAATGGCGTATAGCGCAGCGTCACATATGCCACCGCGGCAACTGCAGCGAAGATCCAGACCGGCACCGGCAGGCCGATGAAGGAACCCTGCCCCAGCCAGGCGAAATTGGCCGAGGCATTTTGAAAATGGATGGGATGGCCATTGGAGATCGTCATCGCCAGCCCTCGTCCCATCACCATCATACCGAGGGTCATGATGAACGGCGGCAAGCGGCCGAGTGTAATGCCGGCGCCGTTGATCGCGCCCAACACAAGACCGATCGATATGCCCGCGATGATGACCACCGCCACCGGCGTTCCGGCGTCGAGCAGCAAGGCGGACACGACTGCCGTAACGGCTACGATCGAGCCGACCGAGAGATCGATACCCGCGGTCAGGATGACGAAAGTCATGCCCACCGAAACGATGCCGAAGAGCGCTATCTGGCGGGCAACATTCACCAGGTTGAACGGGTTCAGGAAGGCGTCGGAGATCAGCGCGGCGGCCACGCACATGATGAGTAGCACCCACAGAAGACCGGACGTCCTCAGCAGTCCGCCCAGGCGCAATCTTGCAAGAAGCGCCATCGGCTCGATCCTGGCTTTCACGGCGCGTCCCCCGCTGTCAGCCATCTGTGTGCTCCGGCGACAAGCAGGAGAACGCAGCTACGCCGGTCGTCTCTCGCAATCCGTCTCGCTTTCCTATCCGGATCATCTGTGCCTCACGCCGCCTGCCTAAGCTCGCTGACCGCAGCCTGCAGCAAGGCTTCCTCCGTCGCCGTCGTGCGATCGAAATGCTTGGCGATCCGACCGTCGCGCATGACGATGATCCGATCTGCCAGACCAAGAATTTCCGGCAGCTCGGACGACACGATGACAACCGCTCCACCGCCGTCGGCAAGCGTCGCAAGCAGTTGGTAGATTTCGCGTTTGGCGCCGACGTCCACACCACGTGTCGGCTCGTCGATCAGCAGAATCGAGGCCTTGGCATGAAGGCTGCGTGCGATCAGGCATTTCTGCTGATTGCCGCCGCTGAGGTTGGCGATGCGGGCGTCCGTTCCCGGTGCTCGGATGCCAAGGCGTCGCATAAGCGCATCGACCTTGTGTCGCTCCAACCTCTCACTCAGGAATCCTGCGTGAAGCACCTCGGCGAGCCGAGACACGGTTATGTTGAAAGCGACGCTCTGCGGCAGGAAGCAGCCTTCCGTCTTGCGATCTTCCGGCAGGAGGACAATGCCGTGGGCGATTGCCATGCGCGGATCCTGTGGCCGCATCTCCTGCCCCCGCAGAGTGTAAGACTTGCAGGAAGCTGCATCGGCGCCGATCAGCGCACGCAGGAGTTCCGTCCGTCCCGAGCCTGCCATGCCGCAGACACCCAGGATTTCGCCATCGCGAACGTCGAGGTCGATGTCGTAAAGCACGCCCGGTCGGGTTAGTCCGCGCACAGACAGCACTACATTGCCGGTGCTGCGGTTGCGCTCCGGATAGATGTCGGCAAGCGGGCGTCCCACCATCATGCGGATCAATTCGTCAGGACCGATATCCGAGACCGCACACGTACCAGCGACGACACCGTCGCGCAGCACCGTCACCCGATCGCAGATCGAAAAGACTTCGGCCAGACGATGCGAAATGTAGATGAAGCTGACGCCTTCCGATGCAAGGTGCCGGATGACTTCAAAGAGAGTCTCCAGTTCCGCCTTGCCCAGCACCGCCGACGGTTCGTCGAGGACGACCAAACGGGCGTTGCGCGATAGCGCTCCGGCAATTTCCACCATCTGGCGCTGCGCGACATTCAAGCTATCAAGCCGCGCGTGCGGATCGACCCGGAAGCCCAGTCGCCCCATGACCTCGACGCTTAGGCGCTCCGCCATTGGCCAATCGACAAGACCAAGTCGCGTGCATGGCAAACGTCCGAGAGACAGGTTTTCTGCGACCGTCAAATGCGGCGCCAGCATCATCTCCTGATAGATCATGGAAATGCCGAGGTCGTGCATGCGTTGCGGCGTCGGGCTGTCCACCACCGCACCGTCCACTTCGATGCTGCCGCTGTCTGCCCTGTGCGCCCCGGACAGGATCTTCATGATCGTCGATTTGCCTGCGCCATTCTCGCCTACCAGGCCCAGAACCTCGCCCTTACGCACATCGAGATGCACTTCGTTGAGTGCGACAACGCCGGGGAACCGCTTCGAGATGCCGCGCATCAGAAGGAGCGGTGCCTGATCCGAACTCAACTCGGCGCTGCGCATCATTCTCCCCGATAATTCTTATTATCTTTTTATATGATAAATTAACAGAGAGGCTTGTCAAGCGTAGGGTTGCTTCTTTACCGTCCGCCACCATGAACGATCGCGTCACCTCTTCATTCGCCATTCGGCCGGCTCGCCGCCGCAACCTGTTTGCGCAGGTTGTCGAGGAACTTGGCATTCGTATTGTGCGGGGAGACCTTGCGCCGGAAGCCGCCTTTCCGAAAGAAGCCGATTTGGAGGCGGAGTTCGGCGTCAGCCGCTCCGTCATTCGCGAGGCCGTGAAGACACTGGCCGCAAAAGGCCTACTGGAATCGAGGACCCGCACCGGCATTCGTGTGCTGTCACCGGTGCACTGGAATCTGCTTGATGCGGAGGCGCTGTCCTGGCGTTACAGCGCCATGCCGCCCTCTCAATTTTTTGGCGAGTTGTTCGAGCTTCGCCTGATGATCGAGCCGGAGGCCGCCGCGCTGGCGGCCGAGCGCGCGACCGCCGACGATCTCACCGAGATCAGCGCCTCTTTCGAGGCGATGACGGAGGCCAGTCAGGCCAACGTTTCAGGCATTGAGGCAGATCTTCGTTTCCACCGCGGAATACTGGCGGCGTGTCACAACCCGCTGCTCTTGCAGATGGGCAATCTGATTGGTGTCGGTCTGCTGATCAGCCATCGCTTCTCGCGCAAATCCTTCACCATCTTTCTACCAATGCATCGGGACGTGTTGATCGCAATCGAGAAGCGCGATCGCTCACGGGCACAGGATGCCATGAGGCGCCTGCTGACCGAAACGCGCGCATATCTGAAGGGTCACATTCGGGATAACTAGAACACGCGACAAAGCCGCACCAGAGCAACAACAGCCAGATGCGCTAAGCGACGACTTCAGCGGCAGCGGGTCTTTGAATTTAGAGGCCCGCAAGACTGGAGCGCGAACGACGTTGCAGCCGCATTTGGCCTTGATGAACGTCCTTTGTTCGCGCGTGGCGCGTTCTACCAAAGCGCTCCGCCAGTGATCTGGATGTTCTCCATTGTGATGCCCTTGGCCTGCTCGCTGCACAGGAAGGCGACGAGCCCGGCGATCTCTTCGGGTTGGATGATGCGGTTCTGTGGATTCTGCCTGGCGATGTCAGACATTGCCTCCTCCATAGTCCGGCCCTTCCCCTCCAGCTCGACGAGCTGGCGCACGTTGCGGCGCATCAGCTCAGTCTCGACCCAGGTCGGGCTCACCATCACGCAGGTCACGCCGTGCGGCGCACCCTCCAGAGCAACGCAACGGGTCAGCCCGAGCAGGCCAGCCTTCGATGCGCAATAGGCTGGATTGTCCTTCCAGCCCACGGTGGCTGCAGTCGAGCCGATGTTGACGATGCGGCCAAAGCGGCGGTCGATCATGCCCGGCAGCACCTCGCGGATCATCCGGAACGCGCCGTTGAGGTTGGTATCAATGATTTTCAGCCACAGCTCGTCAGAATGACCGGAAACCGGCTGCTCGGCCGTCGTACCGGCTGCGTTGACCAGTATGTCCGGCGCGCCGCACGCACGCTCCGCATCGGCGAGGAAGGAGCTGATCGTGTCGGTATTTCGGACATCGAGATGACCCGCGAACACCTTGGTGCCGTGCGCCTCAAGCGCTTCTTTGAGCGCGACGATTTCGGCCGCGTCTGGATAGGCTGCCGCGTCGCCCTGCCGGCCGGCAACCTCGCCGAGGAAGGACCCCACTGCGACGTTGGCTCCCACTTTCGCGAGTTCATGCGCGATGGCGAAGCCCTGACCGGTTAGGCCGCCTGTGACGACCGCGGCCCGGGATGAGAGGGTAGTCATGAAGCGCCTCGAATCCCGTCCTCTAGTCAAGCGGCTTGCCGAGCCCCAGTCACGGTAAAATCCTTCGAGGTCTGGCTCGAAGTCGTGGACCACTGGATAGCCCGGCGCGGCAGCCTCAACCTCATGCAATGTGCCACAGTCGGGGCAGATGAACTCGCGAATTTCCATCCATTCCGGATCGGGCAAATCGCTGTTCGGATAGATTTCGCGCAGGCTTTCTTCCGTGTCACGCACGATGATATGCGCACGCAGCTTCCAGTTCTTCCGATAGTCGCCGAACGAGTAGCCGCATTCGCATTTCGTCACGCGTTCATGGCCGCTCTGGCAGATGAAGAGATGATCGCTGACCGGCAGCAGGATTGGATCGGCCCAACCGACGCGATCCTGCAGAACAGCGACATATTTGAAAAAGCGGTCGTCATCCTTGTAGGCGCTCATGATGCGCCGCGTCTGCGGCCACGGCAGCGTCCTAGCAACCAGATCGGCGACGACTTCCTTGCTGTATGAGGTCATGATCTCACTCCACCCCAAAGGTCGACCTGGGGTCGACGTCCCAGAATGCTCCGAAATCCTTCGTGAAGCGCGGAGAAAGTCTGATCGCGCTTGCGTACATCTTCTTGACCTCGGGGACGAAGTCGGCCTTCTTCACCCGCTCGCGCTCGGACGCGATCCAATCGGACACAGGTTTTGCCCGCGCCAGCCTTTCGGCGCGCTTGTCCGCGCGGTGGCGCTTCGTAGAATTCCAGGTTGGCGACCGGAAACCCTTCCGCATCCTCGTCGAGCACGATGCCGAAGACGCCGAGTGCGGCTTCTGGCGTCATGTAGCCGTTTTCGACGTCCCAGGCGGTCTTCACCGGGTCGCGCTCCAGCACGTCGCCGTAACCACCGCCGCCATTGTAGGAATGCGAGAAGATGTCGCCGGTCTTGTGTGGCGCTGTGATATACGGCCCCTCGACGATCTCGTGCTGGCCCTCGAAGCGCAGCTCGAAATCCGACCGATGCGGATTGGTGCCTGGCGCATGCGCCAGCGGTTTGCCCGCCGCCGCTAGTTGGTGGATGTTGGTGTCGCGCACCGCGTGATGCTTTTGGCAGGTTGGCGCCGGATAGCCGCCGCACATTCCGCCATTGTCGAACACGCGCGATGAATGCTCCGATGTTACCAGCCGCAGATGGTTCGTCTTGTTGACCAGCCAGGTCAATTCGAACGAACAGCCACCGCGATATCTGCCAGCGCCGCCGGAATTCGGCACGATCGAGCGACCGATATAGATCATCGGCATATTCTGTTCCCAAATCTCGATATTGCCCATATCGCTTTCCGGGTTCCAGCCGACATAGGCGGTGTCCAACCCGTCCTTGATAGCGAGTGCGCCGGAACCCGCCGCTGCACACTCGAAATGCGCCATGCCGAACGGCCCGCCATACTGGCTGGTGCCTCCCATCTCGATCATCGGGCTGTTGATCTGTCCAACAAATGCCTCTTCGACAAATCCGCGCGCGATGAACGATCGCGACAGCAGCCGCTGGAACACGCCATAGGCCGGCAACAGCAGCGCCCAGCTGGTCGCGGTCGCCACCAGCTCGTTGTCCGGATTTGTCCAGGTGCCGTGCGGTAGCTTCAGCTCGGTCGCCATCCAGGCGCCGTCATTGACGAAGCCTTCAAAATTCATGTGCTGCGTCAACGTCACGAACATGCCACCGTCCATACCGGCCGGCGTGCAGTTCATCGAATGGTAGCCCCAGGGCTGCGTGCCTTCGAAGTCCATTGTCAGCTTGCCGTCGAGACCGATTTCGAGCTCGATCGGAATGTTGTAAAGCCAATCGGGATCGCCGAGCGGCTGATAGCCCGGCTTGCCCTTGGTGACGTGGCCGTAAAATGTGTGGCCGCGATAAATGCCGGGCACGGTAAGCTGGCGGGTGCGCGCGAGTTGTGCGCGGCGACCTTCCTCGATGAACTCCTTCGACACTTTCAGCCAGTAGTCGACGCCGATCTCGTCAATAAGGCCTTTGACTGCCTCGCGCATGTCGATGCAGGAGGCAACCTTCGCCTTCTCGTCCAGTACCCAGTAGATCGGCATGCGCAGATTGCGCTCGCAGCGGATGACGTAGTCTCGGCGGATCTCGTCGTTCTCGCCGATCTTTTCGGCGCAGACGAACAGCCCTTCCGTAAACCGCTCCTGCGCCAGCGCAACGTCGCCGCCCGGCGTGATGCCGCCGGCTTCCAGTTCGTGGCAGACGGCGCCGGCCCAGCCGACCAGCTTGCCGCTGTGAAAAATCGGCATGACGTCCATCACGTCGGGCACCTGCACCGTGCCGATGAAGGCGTCATTGTTGGCGAAGATGTCGCCGTCGCGGATGCCGGATTGTCCTCGTAGCCGTTCTTGATCATCCATTTGATGAAGCGGCTCATCGTGTGGACATGCACCATGATGCCGTTGGACAGCGCGATCGCATCGCCCTCCGGCGTATAGATCGCGACGACCATCTCGCCGACCTCCGCACGCCAGGTGAAGCCGGAATACGCCGCGCCATCTCGCGTGCGGAAACGCAATAGGCGCGCAGCTTGGTATGCAGAGTTTCAAATTTCAGCGGGTCTTCATTGCGCAGCTGAAGCTCGGTGATGCCGTCATAGCGGCCAGTCTGCTCCATCGGGCTCCTCGGATTCAAGCAGCCGGTCGCGAAAGCGTGTGGCTTGGGTTTTCAGCATGGGATCGGCCTGTGCATTGGAAATGCGCAAAAAAAAAGCTGCGACAGAAGCCGGAGGGGGCCTGAGCGACGGTCATCGTCCTCACGCATGCTCGTAATGCAGCAAATGCCATGCTCGACCGAACACACGATCCTGCCGGTTGAGACCACCAGCGTTGTCGCGGGATGCTCGATGATCGCCGGCCCGCTCACTTCGTGGCCGGGCATCAAGAGGTCATCTCGTACAGATTGGCTTGTGCCATTTGCCGCCGATATAGGCTTCGCGCACGCTTTGTGCGCACTGGAGGGATCGCTTTTGCCGAGCGGCTTTTACCAGCACCGGCTTTACCTTGTCTGCGGTGGCCACCAGCCCCAGCTCGGTGATCGAGTAGCCAGCATCGCCATAGCCCCAACACGATGGTTGATCTGGCGTAGACCTCTTCGAACTCGGCAATGACTTTGCGCATGTCGTCGGCGCAATTGATCGCCGACAGCGGCGAGATGACTACAACGTCCTCCAGCTGGCCGTATAGCGCATCATCAGGAACGGCACGGTCCGGATCTTAACGGCGGTGCCCATCGGCAATCATCTCGACGACCGCCAATTTCGTCCGGCGTTCCACATTGCAGTGATTTCGCGCCAAACGCTGCAGCGCATCATCGCTCGCCTGGACGGGATATCGTGCTGCGTCGAGACGAATGCCGGCGCATGAAGTCCGCCGTCGTGCAGCCGAAGGCGGAAAATGCCGCGGCAAACTGGAAGGTGATGATGTCCTTGAAGCCGATGCCTCTTGAGCAGCCGGCCAAGTGCAGGGGACCTGAACCGCCGTAGACAGCAGGGTGAATTCGGACGGGTGAATGCCCTGGCCGGAAATCACCCGGCGCAACGCGTTGTTGGCATCGGACTCCAGCATCTCGATCATGCCTTGTCCGCTTCCTCCACCGACACGCCGAGCAGGTCGGCGCATTTTTCCTTGAACGCGGCGCGGGCCTTCTCGATCTGGATGGACTTTGCCGCCAAGGAAATAATGCGGGTTCCGGCGGCCCAGAATTGCGTCGCAATCCGCGATCGTCGGCTCGGTGCCGCCCTTGGCAAAACAGATCGGGCCAGGGTCCGAGCCGGCGCATTCCGGCCCGAGTCGAGATTTCCGGGTGAGCGGGTCGACCTTGAGGACATGCCGGCGCCGGCACCGATCGTGTCGAGATGCAGCGTCGGCACATTGAGCTTGAAGCGATCCATCAGCGGCTCGTTCTCGATTGCGTCTGGCCGCGCGTGATACTCCCATGTCGAAGGAGGTGCGCCCAATCGAAGCAGTCGGCGAATCGTTGCCGATGAGCTTGCCGACATAGGCGGCGCCAAGGATGCCTCCGATCGGGCCGGAGATCATGGTCTCATGCAGGCGTGGGTGGTTGATCGAGGTAAGTCCGCCGAGGAGGCAGCGTTTGCACCCCGCCATATTTGAAGCCGTATTTCTCGGACATCCTCGATGCCTTTGAGCTGCTTGCGACCGCGCGAGGTGGCGTAGGCCTGGATGAGCACCGAGTTCAGCCGCAACTGCTCGCGGATGACCGGGCGCACTTCGTGCTAGTATAGACCAGGACATCGGTGCCTGCCTTGGCTATCTCCTCGCGGCAAATTTCCGCAAATCACTTGTAGTCGTCCGGATTGACGTTGAGGAAGAAACGGTAGTGATCCAGATCGCCTCAACTCGATCAGCAATCAGCTTCTTCGCAGCTGCCTGTGCCTCGGTCTCTGTCAGTGGACCGGGCAGGATGATGTCACCAAACTGATCAATTCGCTCGGTCACCCCGTGTGTGCGGCGCGGCAGGAGGGGGTCGGGAGGGGCGTGGGTGACTGCGTGCGGCCCCGATCGGCGTCCGGAATACGCTCGGCCCGGCCTGCAGCCCCCGCCCCATGAGGATCATGTCCTCGAGGCCCTTGGTGGTGATGAGCCCGAGGCTTCCGGCGGTACACGAGGGAATCGAGCATGCCGGTGCCGGAATGGGGAACCACGCCGACACCCGAAAGCGGGTCTCGAGCGAAATGCCCCGGCATCCGCCGCGTCCTCGGCCGAGGTGAGGAAACGCTTCCGCCTCGTTTCTTCGGCGTGGTGGCCGAATTTGCCGATCTTGAAATGACCGTCCCTACATCGACAAGGATGGTGTCGGTCATCGTGCCGCCAGCGTCTATGCCGATGACAATTGGGTGGGTAGCAATTGGCTGGTTCACGGTCGCCTTCGGGGATGTGATCCAGTGGCCAAATCTGAATGCCGAGCGGTATGCGGGCGCCATATGCCTAAAGACACAATGCGGAGGCAAGTAGATCGCCGAGGAGGGAAAATGCGCGTGGGGACAATCTGGGAACCGCTGGCCAGGAGCAATCGCAGCCACTCGGCACCGACCGCGGCCCATGTCGATCGCCTGGTCAACTTGATTGGCGCGGACTTGTCGCACGACCTCGTCACCGTTACCCGGTATTCCGCGACGAAGGTCCCGGAATTCGTCAAACACCGGCGCTTCTCAGATGAGATGGTTCGCCGCTATCTCGCGCAGTACCATGTCTTCGACCCGTTCTATGCGTGCTGGCGTCGTGAGCGACGGCTGGGCATCATTCCCTTGAGGAGCCTCGCCGACGACGAGGTGAAACGAGGCCAGTATATGGCTGAGTTTCTGGCGCAGTCCGAAATCTGTGACGAGGTCGGTATCCTGCTTTCGGATGGTGGCGACTGGTGTCTTGGCATCTTCCTTGACCGGTCTAAGAAACCGTTCAGCGAAACTGAAATTGCTTTGCTTGGCGAGCGGCTCCCGGTATTCGCCTCGCTGCATTCGCTTGACCTCAGAACACGCGAACCAGGCTTCTTGCGTACCTCCGCGCCTGCCGGGCCGGGTGCCTCGCCGCGCCGCGAACCAAATATTCCCGAGGGACTTTGGCCGGAGTTGAGCGCGAGAGAGCGAGAACTTGTGCAACTGGTCCTCGCCGGTTACCCCACGGCTGCGATCGCAAGCCGGCTGGGTATCACCGTCGGCACGACCAAGAACCATCGTCGCCATATCTACGAAAAGCTGGATATCACCACTGAACGGGAATTGTTCTTGCAGTTCTTTGAGGTATTCCAGACCTAAACGTCCAAGCCCTTAGGATTCCGTCAATTTCAACGCGATGAAGCGTAGCCAACGAACAGCTTCAAGGTGACACAATAAGTCCACAAGGTACTGCCGGGTGGCGGGCTGACGCTCGGGGCAAGGCACGAGGTCCCTGTCAGGGCAGATGGGCTTTTTCTACGACAGCAGCACGCCTTCCGTGCCTTGGGACCGTCAGAATGTCGCGCTGTTGTTCCTCAAGTTTCGCTCCATCAACGTCAGTCCTGAAACACCCGACAAGGGACAACAATGCGCGCCTGGCCGTTGTGTGAGATCAAGGCGCCGCGACGCAGCCGGTGATCCTGCTGCCTCCGGCTTCCAAAACAAGCCTCGCAGCCAGCCAGCGGATGCGGTGGTAAGGCGCCTGCAACTCCCTGCTTCTTGTGCCATCCCCCTACCA
>CAVQCL010000039.1:0-46493 GCA_963710935.1 uncultured Alphaproteobacteria bacterium
TGAGCGAACGCACCAAGGCGCGATTGCTCGAACTGGCGCGCGAGCTGGATGTGTTGGCGCTGCGCTGGGGCAAGTGACGAGACCTGCGACGCGCCACACCTAATTCGAGGATCATATGCTGATTGGAAAACATTTGATCGCGGGCGAATGGGTCGCCGGCGAGAGAACGTTCAAATCGGAACCGTCGAGCGGCGAGGCGCATGAGTTCTCGGTTGGCACCGTCGACAACCGAGGTGGAACGCGGCCGCGAAGGCGGCCGAGGAGGCGTTCTGGAGCTATCGGCGTGACCAGCCGCGCGGAGCGGGCCGCGTTCCTGAACGTCCGATCGCCGACGAGATCGAGAGGGGCGGGGCCGAGGCAATCACCGAGGATCGGCACCGAGGAGACCGGGCTGCCGGTGGGATGCCTGCAGGGGGCGAGCGCGGGCGCACCACCGGCCAGCTCCGCCTGTTCGCGACGATATCCTGAAGGGCGCTTATCTCGACCGGCGCCAGGACCCCCCGCTGCCGGACCGCCAGCCGTTGCCGCGTCCCGAACTCCGGTTGACGCATCGCCGATCGGCCCGGTTGCGGTGTTCGGCGCGTCGAACTTCCCGCTCGCCTTCTCGACCGCCGGCGGCGACACCGCCTCGGCGTTCGCCGCCGGTTGCCCGGTGGTGTCCAGGGCCATTCGGCCCATCCCGGCACCGGCGAGCCGGTGGCCGATGCGTCGCGCGGCGATCATGAAACCGGGTGCCGGCGGGCGTGTTCTCGCTGATCGATGGCGGCCGCGAGTCGGCGAGTGGCTGGTCCCGCATCCGCGGATCAAGGCGGTGGGCTTCACCGGCTCGCTCGCCGGCGGACGTGCCCTGATCGACTCGGCGCGACCCGGCCCGAGCCGATCCCGGTCTTCGCCGAGATGAGTCGGTCAACCCGGTGTTCCTGTTGCCCGCGCGCTCAAGGCGCGCGGCGACGATCGGCAAGGGCTGGCCGGTTCGCTGACGATGGGCGCGGCAGTTCTGCACCAATCCGGGTCTGGTGGTCGTGGTCTACGCGCCCCAGTCTGAGGCGCTCGACGCGTCTGACGATGGCCCCGCTGGAGAAATCGCCCCGCAGGCCATGCTCACCGACGGACGCAAGCGTCACGGACGGCAAAGGCCTGCAGACTGCACGGGGCGTGCCGGACCTGGCGGGTACGCCGGCGGCACGCCATGCTCAACCGAACGTCTTCGAGAGACCGATCAGCTATCTCAAGGATGATGCGCTGTCCGAAGAGGTGTTCGGGCCGCTGGGCCCCGTCGTGCGGGTTGAAGGCAAGACCAGACGCAGGCGCTGGCGAAGGGGCTCCACGGCCAGTTGAACGGCGACGCTGATAGGGAGGCAAGAGGATGGGATACCGGTGGCTGTGCTGATCCTGGAGCGAAGGCCGGGCGTGTCCTCGCCAATGGATTTCCGACCGGGGTCGAGGGTCGAGGCGATGGTGCATGGCGGGCCGTATTCGGCGTCGACCAATTCGGCGGGACCTCGGTCGGACGCTGGCGATCCGGCGGTTCCTGCGGCCGGTGTCCTATCAGAACATGTCGGAGGGGCTGCTGCCGGCGGATTTGGGGTAGTTGCTGCGGGGTTGCCCCCTTGCGGGGAGGGTAAGGGGCCGCGCTATGGCACCGCCGTCCACTTCTGGTCGGCAAACGATCTCGCCATGGCGTGCACGGTCCGTTCGATCTCCAGCCCTTCGTCGAAGTCGACGAGGTGGGCGGGCTTGCCCTCCATTCGGCGGATAAGTTCCCGGCATTCGATGATTTTCAGGTCGTTGAAGCCGAGGCCATGGCCGGGCGCGGGAATGAATAGCCCGTAGGGTTCATGGTGCGGCGATATCAGGATTGTCCGGTAGCCCTGCTCGGTCGGCCTGTCGCTGGTGACGTAGAGCTGGAACTCGTTGAAGCGTTCCTGGTCGAACAGGATCGACCCCTTGGAGCCGAAGATCTGGATCGCGATGCGGCCCTTGCGGCCCCAGGCCGAGCGGTTGACCTGCAGCGTGCCGGCGACGCCATTGTCGAGATGGATCAGGGCGCTGGCGATGTCGTAGGTTTCGACCTCGCGCATCCGCCGCCAGCTTCCTGCCGTCTGGCGTAAGGCTTCGCCATGTCGCACATGACACGCGATACGCGTCCAAACAGCGCCCAGATCAGCGATAGGGGATGCACGGCGAAATCGTCGATAGCGCCGTAGCCGGACGATGCTGCATGTTTCCAGAAGAAGAGGGCGTCGGGATCGGCCATGAAGTCCTCGTCCATCTCGACACGCAGATGGTTGACGTCGCCGATGATCTGTTCGTCGAGCAGCTTGCGGATGTGGCGGATGCCTGGGCTCTGGATGTAATTGTAGCCGAGCGCCGCGACCTTGCCGGATGTGCGGGCGGCAGCCAGCATCGCCTCGGCGTCGGCCAGGGCCGGAGCCATCGGTTTCTCGCACCAGACATGTTTGCCGGCCTGCAAAGCGGCAATTGCCATCTCAGGGTGGAATTGGTTGGGCGTCGTTACGGAAACGACCTGGACTTCCGGGTCGTCGATGACGGCGCGCCAATCGCCGGAGGCTTTTGCGAAGCCGAATTCGTTGGCGCGTTTGTCGGCCAGCTCCCTGTTCGCTTCGCCCAGATGAACAAGTTTGATGGCCGGAACGTCGCCGAAAACCGTTCGTACCGCGTTCCATGCCATAGCGTGGCATTTCCCCATGAACCCGGTTCCGATAAGACCTACGCCGATCATTGGTTCGCCCTCCCAGGCAGATATGCAGAGTTGAGTATGCGTAGTCCAAAACTTTACAAAACGGAATAAATATTTCATTCTGTCGGCGGTATTTTTAGATACGCCAGACGACCGGGGAATTCGAATGGACAACGATATCAAGCTGCCGCAGGACTTCGACCGGTTGCGCGAAATGATCCTGGCGCAGCGCGATGGACTGCCGAAACGCATCGCCCAGGTCGCCGCCTATGCACTGGACAACCCGGACGAGATTGCGTTTGGCACGGCGGCCAGCATCGCCTCGTCGGCAGGCGTGCAGCCATCGACCCTGATCCGCTTCGCCCAGCATCTCGGTTACGACGGATTCACCAGCCTGCAAACAGTGTTCCGCGAGCGTCTGCGGGAACGCACTGGTACCTATGACGAGCGTTTGAATGCTTTGCGTGGCGGCGGTGAGGGCAGCCAGAACCGGCGGATCCTGGAGGGTTTCTCAGCGGCTTCGATCCAGTCGTTGGAGGCGATGCTGCGCAATCTGGACAACGCGGCGCTGGAGGATGCGGTTGGGCGACTGGCCAAGGCGGAAACGATCTACGTTGTGGCGCGGCGTCGCTCCTATCCCATTGCCAGCTACCTCGCCTATGCCTTCGGCAAGCTGAAAGTGCGTTATCAGCTGGTGGATTCGACGGCGGGGCTCGACCCGGAAGTGCTTGGATTTGCATCGACAACGGACGCGGCGATCGTGATCAGCTTTTCCCCCTATGCTGCCGCGACGCTGGAGCATGCGCGCACGCTGGCGGACGCCGGCGTTTCGATGGTGGCCGTCACCGACAGCGCTTTTTCGCCGCTTGCGCAATTGGCCGGCCGATGGTTCGAAATCGCGGAGTCCGACTTTGCCGGGTTCCGCTCACTGGCCGCGACCATGGCGCTGGCGATGACGCTTGCAGTGGCGGTGGCCGAAGCGGCGGCAGCGCGGCAAACGGGCTGCAACACCGAAAATCCGGTAGTGGAATAGTCATTCCATATTGACATAGGAATGGAACTGCTGTTTCGTTGTGGCGGCAGTTTGGCGCTGGACGCCGTCTGTTTCAGCTTCAACGGGAGGATGTGATGGCACGAGCGCATGAAACGGGTGAGCCGTTGCTTGACGTCATCACCATCGGCCGCTGCTCGGTCGATCTCTACGGCCAGCAGATCGGTTCGCGACTGGAAGACATCGGTTCCTTCGCCAAATCGGTCGGCGGTTGCCCGGCGAACATCGCCGTCGGCACGGCGCGGCTGGGCCTGAAGTCGGCGCTTCTGTCGCGCGTCGGCGACGAACAGATGGGCCGTTTCCTGCGCGAACAGCTTGCCCGTGAAGGCGTTGCGACCACGGGCCTCAAGACCGACAAGGAGCGGCTGACGGCACTGGTGCTTTTGGCGGTCGAGGCCGAAGGCGTCTCGCCGATGATCTTCTACCGCACCGACTGCGCCGACATGGCGTTGAACGAAGATGATGTGGACGAGGCGTTCGTCGCGTCGTCGCGCGCCATCGTGGTGACCGGCACGCATTTTTCGCGGCCCAACACCGAGGCCGCGCAGCGAAGGCGATCCGCATGGCCAAGGCGCATGGGCGCAAGGTGGCCTTCGACATCGACTACCGGCCGAACCTCTGGGGCCTTGCTGGCCATGCCGAAGGTTTCGAGCGTTATGTGAAGTCGGAAAAGGTGTCGGCCAAGCTGAAGGCAGTCCTGCCCGATTGCGACCTCATTGTCGGCACCGAGGAAGAGATCATGATCGCTTCCGGCGCCGACGACGTGCTGGGTTCGCTGAAGGCAATCCGCGCGGTGTCGCCGGCGACAATCGTGCTGAAGCGCGGCGCAATGGGCTGCATCGTCTATGACGGGGAAATTAGCGACGATCTGGAAGCCGGCATTATCGGCAAGGGCTTTCCGATCGAGGTGTTCAACGTGCTGGGCGCGGGCGATGCCTTCATGTCGGGCCTGCTGCGCGGCTGGCTGGGCGGCGAAAGCTGGGAGACGGCGGCGACCTGGGCCAATGCCGGCGGCGCGTTTGCCGTGTCGCGGCTGCAACTGTTCGCCGGAATATCCGACCTGGACCGAGCTGCAATATTACCTGAAACATGGCAGCAAGCAGCGCGCGCTACGCAAGGATGAAGCGCTCAACCATATCCATTGGGCGACGACGCGTCGCGCCGACATTCCGCTGTTGATGGCGCTGGCCTGCGACCATCGTATCCAGCTCGAGGCGATGGCCGACAAGTCGGGAGCCGCCTATGCGCGCATCGCTGAATTCAAGGTGCTGGCAGTCAAGGCCGCCGCGAGGGTTGCGACGGCCGGCCCGGCTATGGCATGCTGCTGGACGAGAAGTACGGCCGCAAAGCGATGGAAGAATTTGCCAGGCATAAGTTCGACTGGCTCGGCCGGCCGATCGAACTGCCCGGCTCACGGCCGCTGCGCTTCGAGTTCAGTCAGGATATGGGCTCGCAACTCGTGGAATGGCCGGTCGACCATTGCATCAAATGCCTGAGCTTCTACCACCCGGACGACCCCGCGGCGCTGAAGGCCGAACAGTAGGAAAAGATCCGGCAAGCCTACGATGCCTCGCGCAAGGTCGGACGCGAACTGCTGGTCGAGATCATCGCGGGCAAGCATGGCGCGCAGGCGATAACACGGTCGCCCGTGCCGTCGAGGAAGTCTATGCGCTGGGGTAAAGCCGGACTGGTGGAAGCTGGAGCCGCAAGGCTCGGCTGCCGCGTGGCGCAAATCGAGGCGGCGATTGGCAAGAACGATGCCTTTGCCGTGGCATCGTGCTGCTCGGGCTCGAAGCGCCGCTGGACGAGCTGAAGCAGGCATTCGGCGCGGCGGCGGATGCACCGGTGGTGAAAGGCTTTGCGGTCGGCCGCACGATCTCGTCGGATGCCTGCGAACGCTGGCTGGCTGGCAACATCGGTGATGAGGACGCGATCGAGGAGATGGCGGCGCGCTTTGCGGCGCTGACCAAGGCCTGGAATCGATGCGCGAGCGCAAGGCGGCTTGAAACAATGATCTCCGTGCTATCGGTGCAACACCCTACATTGCCCACCTCTGTCCTGCCGGCCATCTCTCCCACAAGGGGAGAGGAGAACCGCTGGCCGTCCTTCATTCGCCAATCGCCGGCGTGGTGTTTGCGGGAACAGTGCGTGGCTCAACGCTGCCTTCTCCCCTTGTGGGAGAAGGTGGCCGAGGAAGCGAGGTCGGATGAGGGGTGTTAGGATGAGCGCGATCCCGCCACATCGGCTGGCGCCTCGGGAGGCACAATGACAAAGACCATCCGCCTCACCATGGCGCAGGCGCTGACGCGCTACTCGCCGCGCAGATGACCGAGATCGACGGCGAAAAGCTGCCGATCTTCGGCGGCGTATGGGCGATCTTCGGCCATGGCAATGTCGCCGGCGTCGGCGAGGCGCTCTACGCCGTCCGCGACGAGTTGCCGACCTATCGCGCGCACAACGAGCAGGGCATGGCGCATGCGGCGATCGCCTACGCCAAGGCGAATTTCCGTCAGCGCTTCATGGCCTGCACCACCTCGATCGGGCCTGGCGCGCTGAACATGGTGACGGCCGCCGGCGTGGCGCATGTCAACCGTCTGCCGGTGCTGTTCCTGCCCGGCGACGTGTTCGCCAATCGCCTGCCCGACCCGGTGTTGCAGCAGGCCGAGGATTTCGGCGACGGCACAGTGACGGTGAACGACTGTTTCAGGCCGGTGTCGCGCTATTTCGACCGCATCACGCGGCCGGAGCAGATCATTCCTGCCCTTGCGCGCGCCATGCAGGTGCTGACCGATCCGGCGGACTGCGGGCCGGTGACACTGTCGCTCTGCCAGGACGTGCAGGCGGAAGCCTTCGACTATCCGGAAAGCTTTTTCGACGAGCGTGTGTGGTCCGTTCGCCGGCCGCGGCCGGACCTGCACGAGCTGAAGCTCGCGGCGCGATGCGCTGAAGAAGGCGAAGCGGCCGTTGATCATTGCAGGCGGCGGCGTGCTGTACAGCCGGCATCGCCGGTGCTGGCGCGGTTCGTCGAGGCGACCGGCATTCCCGTGTGCGAGACGCAGGGCGGCAAGTCGTCGCTGCCGGACGACAATGCGCTGAACATGGCCGCGGTCGGCGTGACAGGCACGTCGGCGGCGAACCAGCTCGCGGAGGATGCCGACGTGGTGCTGGCGATCGGCACGCGGCTGCAGGATTTCACCACCGGCTCCTGGGCGTTGTTCAAGGATGCGGACAAGACCATCATCGGACTGAACGTGCAGGCTTTCGATGCCGGCAAGCATCGCGCGCTGCCGCTGGTGGCCGATGCGCGGGACGGCCTCAAGGAGCTCGAAAAGGCGATCGGCGACTGGAAGGCGCCGGCCGCCTGGACCCGCGCGCCATGGATGGCAAGGCCGAGTGGCAGGCGGCGGCCGCCAAGGTGACCGGCGGCCACCAACGCGGCACTGCCGTCCGACGCGCATGTCATCGGTGCGGTGCAGCGGGCGATGGGCAGCGATATCGTGGCGCTGCACGCGGCGGGCGGGTTGCCCGGCGAGATGCACAAGCTGTGGCAGGCCGGCGCGCCGGGCTCCTACCATGGCGAATACGGCTTCTCCTGCATGGGCTACGAGATCGCCGGCGGGCTGGGCGTCAAGCTGGCGCGGCCGGACACGGAAGTCGTCGTGATGATCGGCGACGGCTCCTATCTGATGCTGAACTCCGAGATCGCGACATCGGTGATGCTTGGCAAGAAGCTGACGGTCGTGCTGCTCGACAATCGCGGTTATGGCTGCATCAACCGGCTGCAGATGGCGACCGGCGGGGCGAACTTCAACAATCTGCTGAAGGACACACATCACGCGACGCTGCCCGAGATCGACTTCGTCGCGCATGCCAGGAGCCTGGGCGCGATCGCGGAGAAGGTGACGTCGATCGCCGACCTGGAGACGGCGCTGAAGCGCGTCGAAAGGCAACGACCGCACGACCGTGATCCTGATCGACACCGACCCGCTGATCTCGACGGGCGAGGGCGGCCACTGGTGGGATGTCGCGGTGCCGGAGGTGAGCGACCGCGAGCAAGTGCGCGCCGCGCGGGAAGGATATGAGATGAAGCGGAAATTGCAGCGGGTGGGGGATTCGCGCCTTACCGTGCGACGGTCCTTCGCGCCGTGAAGGGCGATGGCCGTCGTCGCCACGGTGACCAGGAGACAGGCGTCGGCCCGTCCGGATATTCCGAAGGCAGCCGACCATCACGCGGCGAGGGCAGCGCTATGGCCCAGAGCGGGAGTAAAATCGGAGAAAGACTTGAAGGCCAAACTGGGCATGTCCCCCATCGCGTGGTGGAACGACGATCTCGCCGAACTCTCCGATGATGTGTCGTTGGAGGAATGCCTGCGGCAGTCGCGTTCGGCCGGGTTCACCGGCATGGAGATGGGACGACGGTTTCCGAACGATCCGAAAGTGATGCTGCCGATCCTGAAAGCAGCTGATGTGACGCTGTGCGGCGGCTGGTTTTCTGGCACGCTGACGTTCGAGGATCTGTCGGCGAACAAGGATCGCATCCAGCCGATGATCGATTTGTTCAAGGCGGTGGATGCGCCCTGCATCGTCTATGGCGAGGTGGGGCGGTCGATCCAGGGTGACCGCACAAAACCGCTGGCCGGCAAGGCGGTACTGACGGACGACGAGATGAAGTCCTATGCGCGCAAGGTGACCGAGTTCGGCGAATGGTGCGCGGATCAAGGCATGCCGCTTTCCTATCATCATCACATGGCGGCGGTGGTGCAGTTCGAGCGCGAACTCGATGCCTTCATGAACCATTCCGGCGAAGGTATTCCGCTGCTGCTCGATGCCGGCCATCTGGCATTTGCTGGCGGCGATGTGCTTGCGGCAATCGACAAACACCACAAGCGGATCAGCCACGTGCATGTGAAGGACATCCGCCAGCCGGTGATCGACGGGCTGGACTGGGAGAGGCAATCCTTCCTTGATGCGGTGGCGCTTGGGGCATTCACGGTGCCGGGCGACGGCTCATTGGATTTCGGCGCTATCGTTCAGCGCTTCGCCGACCACGGCTATGAAGGCTGGTTCGTGGTGGAGGCCGAGCAGGACCCGAAGAAGAATCCGCCGTTGAAGATGGCGCAGGTCGGGCACAAGGAGCTGATGCGGGTGATGACGGCAGCGGGATATACAGTGGAGACACAAGGGTTTCCAGCTTAGCACGGAATAGACGCCCCCTGATCCGGCCGCTTCGCGGCCACCTTCTCCCGCTGAGGAGAAGAAGCGGGTGGTGACGCCTGTGACCTCCTCTCCCCGACGGGGAGAGGGTGGCCCGAAGGGCCGGGTGAGGGGCGTGAGCAATAGGAGACGCAATGTCCAAGCTGCTGATCAAATCAAAGACAGGCTATGGCCTGGTCGCCCGTGTCACGCCGGAAAGCGCGGGCTGGGGCTATGTCGGGTTCGAGCTGCATCGGCTGGCCGAGGGCCAATCGGTGAGCGGCGAAGCCGGCGACAAGGAACTCTGCCTGGTCTTCGTCACCGGCAAGGGCAGGGTGGACGCCGGAGGGAAAGGACCTTGGTGTTCTCGGCGAGCGCATGTCGCCTTTCGAGGGCAAGCCGTGTTCCGTCTATCTGCCGGAAGGTACATCATGGATGGTGACGGCCGAGACGGATGTCGAACTCGCGGTCTGCGCTGCTCCAAGCACCGGCGGCAAACTGCCGGTACGGGTGATCGGGCCGGACGATGTCGGGCAACAGGTGCGCGGCAAGGGCACCAATACACGCTACGTGACCAACATTTTGCCGGAGACCGAGCCGGCCGACTCGCTGCTGGTGGTCGAAGTCATTACGCCGGGCGGGCATACTTCCAGCTACCCGCCACACAAGCACGACCAGGACAATCTGCCTTCGGAATCCTATCTGGAGGAAACCTATTACCACCGGCTCAACCCGCCTCAGGGTTTTGCCTTCCAGCGAGTCTTTACCGATGACCGGTCGCTGGATGAGACGATGGCAATCGAGGACGGCGATGTCGTGTTGGTGCCGAAGGGCTATCACCCTTGCGCCGCCTGTCACGGTTACGATCTCTATTATCTCAATGTCATGGCCGGGCCGAAGCGCACGTGGAAGTTCCACAATGCGCCCGAGCATGAGTGGCTGATGAAAGCGTAAGCCTACTTCGCCAGCGTCAGGAAGTCGGCGCGGTGCGGCGTGAAGCAGTCGACCAGCCGGCCCTTTTCCAGCGCCTTGACGCCATGCCGCAGGCCGGATGGCACGATAAAGCTATCGCCAGTGCTCAGCCGCTCCGTGTGGCCGTCGATGGTGACGTCAAAACTGCCTTCGGCGACATAGCTCGACTGGACGTGCGGATGCGAATGCAGCCAGCCTTCGCCGCCTTTCTCGAAGGCGAATTCAACCATCATCAGCTCGTCGGTGTAGAGCACAATGCGGCGGCGGTTGCCTTCCGGCGTCAGCGTCCATTCACCGTCATTCGCACGGGCGAAGATGTCTTTGCGCTGGGTCATTGTCATCTCGCCAGCCAGCCGCCATCGACCGGAATGGTCGCGCCGTGCATATAGTTGGAGGCCGGCGCGAGCAGAAACACGGCGGCATCGCCGATGTCGGCCGGTACACCCCAGCGGCCAGCCGGGATGCGCGCCAGGATGGCCTCGCTGCGGTCGGGGTCCTTGCGCAGCACCTCGGTGTTGTTGGAGATGATGTAGCCCGGCGCGATGGCGTTGACGTTGATGTTCTTCGCCGCCCATTCGTTTGCCAGGATGCGGGTGACGCCGACAATGCCGTGCTTGGCGGCCGTGTAGGACATGACCCGGATGCCGCCCTGGAAGGACAACAGCGAGGCAATGTTGACGATGCGGCCGGGGCGGTTTTCGGCCATCAGCCGGCGGCCGAATGCCTGGCTGAGCAGGAAGGCGACCTTCAGATTGAGGTCCAGCACGTCGTCCCAATCCTGCTCGGAGAAGTCGACGGCATCGCCGCGGCGGATGATGCCGGCATTGTTCACCAGGCCATCGATGGGGCCAAACTTCTCCGCCGCTGCGTCCATCAGAGCCTTTGCGGCCTTAATGTCCGACAGGTCGCAGGCGTACGCCTGAAATGCGCCGCCGGAAGCGCCAACGAGCTTCGCTGTCTCATCCATCGACGAGCGCCCAACGCCGATCACCTCGGCGCCAGCCCTGGCAGCCGAGACAGCGATGCCCTGGCCGATGCCGGTGTTTGCCCCGGTAACGAGCACACGCTTGCCCTCAAGGCTGAAGGCGGACAGGTCGCTCATCGGATATCTCCGATCGCCACCGGATCAACGTCCGATGTAGTCGACGTTGTCGCCGGCCATCGCCCAGATGAAGGCGTAGTTCGACGTGCCGCATCCAGAATGGAGCGACCAGGCTGGCGACAACACCGCTTCTTCGTTGGCCATGACGATGTGGCGTGTCTCGTCCGGTTCGCCCATGAAATGGAAGACGCGCGCCTTTTCGTCGAGGTCGAAATAGAAATAGGCCTCCATGCGCCGGTCGTGCACGTGGGGCGGCATGGTGTTCCACACCGAACCCTTGGCAAGTTGCGTCATGCCGACGGCGATCTGGCAGGTTTCGATCGTCCTGGTGAACTGGAAGATGGACCGCTCGTTCGACGTCTCCTGGCTGCCGAGATCGAGCCGCTTGGCGTCGGCGATCGTGAGCAGCTTCGTGGGATAGGCGTGATGCGCCGGCGCGCGATAGCAGATAGAATTTTGCGCGGATGGTCGGCCTTGTTCGAACTGAACGACACCTCCTCGCCCTTGCCGACATAGATCATGTCCCGCGCGCCGAGATCATACTCGTTCGCGCCGACAACCACCTTTCCCGGCCCGCCGACATTGGCGGCAACCATTTCGCGGCGTTCGAGAAAGGATTTCGTTCCCGTCGGTTTGATGGCCTCAAGTTTCAGCGGGCCATTCACCGGCATCGCCCCGCCGACGATCATGCGGTCGTAGTGCGTATAGGTCAGGTTGATCTTATCCGGCGCAAAGAGATTGGGGAGATGAAAATTGTGCCGAAGTTCGTCCGTGCCCATGGCCGATGCGGCGGCCGGATCGATGGCAAAGCGGGATGTATATTCGGTGGTCATGAATTCCTCGTAGTCGTTTGAGATAGTCAGAAACTGCGGATGCGGGCCTGCGCCGGCATTGCCTGCGAATAGTCCGCCTGTTGTCCGGTGAGGCGCTTGCGGTAGCGCTCCTGCGCGGCGGTGAGATGCGCGCGCATCGCCTCGCGCGCGGCCTGCGGATCGCCGGCCGAAATCGCCTGCAGGATGCGCATGTGCTCGCGCTGGAGGCCGGTCAGATATTCGTGCGACAGCACTTCAACCGAGTACCACGGCGAGTTGCGGTCGCAAGGAATAGTGCGGTCGCCGAGCGCGTCGAGAATTTCGACGTAGAACGGGTTGTTGGTCGCTGAGGCGATCTCGCGGTGAAACGCGAAGTCTGCCTTGCCGGTGGGTTCGCCGGCCTGGAGCAGCCGTTCAAACTCGAAGAAGGCCTCCTGGACGCGCGCCTCCTGCGCGGAATTGCGACGCTGCGCGGCAAGGCCAGCGCTCTCGATCTCGATGCCCATGCGGACTTCCAGTACGTTGATCGCCTGGCTGATCTTGTTGCCGATGTCGGCGCTGATGGCGCCGATCTTGAGGGTCGGATTGTCGAGCACGAAGACGCCGGCGCCATGCCGCGCCTCGACCAGGCGGTCGGCTGCAAGGGCGGCGACCGCCTCGCGCACCACAGTGCGGCTGACGCCGAAGATTTCGGTCATCTGCGTTTCGGTCGGCAATTTCTCGCCCGCCGCGAAGTCGCCGGCCAGGATCTGCGCGCGCAGGCTTTGCGCCACGTTCTCCGAAAGCTTCGGCTTGCGTTCCACCTTGAGGTCGGTGAGGTCAGCGGCCATGTGGATTTCCTATTTGAACACGCCCGGCAGCCACAATGACAGCGCCGGGATGTAGGTCACCAGAAGCAGCACCACGACGCCGGCGCCATAGAACGGCCAGATCGAGCGCATCGATTCCCAGACACTGATCTTGCCGACAGCGCAGGCGACGAACTGCACGGCGCCGACGGGCGGCGTGTTGAGACCGATGCCATAGTTCAGGATCATGATCACACCGAAATGCACTGGATCGATGCCGTACGCCTGGACGATCGGCAGGAAGATCGGCGTGGTGATGATGATGGTCGGCCCCATGTCCATGAATGTGCCGAGCAAAAGCATGATCAAATTGAGCAGCAGCAGGATGATGATCGGATTCTCCGAGATGGTCTGCATCCAGGCAACGAGCGCCGCCGGCACGCGCAGGAAAGCCATCAGCCAGGAGAAGGCGGCGGCGGTGCCGATGATCAGCAGCACCATGGCCGTCGTTCGCACGGCGGCCATGGTGGCGTGCACGAAATCGTCCCAGCTCATCTGCCGATAGACGAAGAGCGTCACCAGAAGCGCGTAGATGCACCGCGACGCAGGAGCTTTCTGTAGCGGTGAAGATGCCGGAGCGGACACCGCCGAAGATGATTGCGATGAGAAGCAATCCTGGGATCGCGATGGCGAAAAGCTGCGCCACCATCGCGAAGCCGGGAAAGGGTTCCGTCGGATAGCCGCGCTTGCGAGCGACGAAATAGGCGGTGACCATGAGCGAGGCGGCCAGCAGCAGCCCGGGAATGATGCCGGCGGTGAACAGGTCGGCGATGGAAATCTTGCCGCCGGCAGAGATCGAATAAATGATCATGTTGTGCGAAGGCGGCAGAAGCAGTGCGATCAGCGCGGCCATCGAGGTGACGTTGACGGCATAGTCCGCGCCGTAGCCGCGAGCCTTCATCTGCGGGATCATCAGCCCGCCGACGGCCGCCGCTTCGGCGACCGCCGAACCGGAAATGCCGCCGAAGAGCGTCGCGGTGACGATATTCACCTGGCCGAGGCCACCGCGCACATGGCCAACGAGCGAGGCGGCGAAGGCGACGATGCGCTGGGCGATGCCGCCGCGCACCATCAGGTCGCCGGCGTAGATGAAGAAGGGGATGGCGAGCAGCGAAAACACGCTCATGCCGGAATTCAGCCGCTGGAATACCACCAGCGGCGGCAGGCCCATATAGACCACCGTCGCAAAGCTGGCGACGCCGAGGCAGAAGGCGATCGGCGTGCCGATCAACATCAGCAGGGTGAAGGCGCCGAAGAGGATCAGAGTTCCATGGCTCAGCCCCTCTTGGCCTGCTCGGCGGCGTCTTGCTGCACCGCTTTGACATTTTCCAGTTCGACGGCGATTTCCCGCGGCGCCAGTTCATCAAGCGCTTCGTCGATCGGCGCGCCTTGCAGGCGCAGCACGATGCGCTCCAGCGAAAACACGACGACCAGCACGCCGCCGGCGACGACCGGCACATAATCCCAGCCGCCGGAAATGCCCAGCGCCGGGAGCACCGTGTTCCAAGTCAGGCCGACGAGGCTGCCGCCATACCAGATCATGCCGATGCCGAAGGCGAGGATGACGATGTCGGAAATCATGCGCAGCCATTTCTTGGCCGATGGCGGCATGACGTAGAGCAGCACGTCGAAGCCCATGTGATTGTTCTCGCGCACGCCGACGGCGGCGCCGAGGAAGATGAACCAGCTCATCAGCATAACCGCGCCCGGCTCGGTCCAGCTCGGCGAGTCGTTCAGCACATAACGGCAGAACACCTGCCAGGCGACCATGAGCGGTCATCAGCACCAGGCCGATGCCGGCGAGATACAGCGCCGCCGTGTTGACGCGGGTGAGGATGGGGACGCCGGTTCGAAGTTCAGTGGACATTTTGACCATCCGCGTGCTGAGAGAACCCCTCTCCGGCCCTCCGGGCCACCTCTCCCCAGCGGGGCGAGGAACTAGGTCCTGAGACGCCGGCGCTTCTCCGCTTGGGTTCCTCGCCCCTTTGGGGAGAGGTGCCGAGCGAAGCGAGGCGGCGAGGGGTTTGTTCTCAAACTCAATCACTGCGTCGCCTTCACGTCGTCGACCATCTTCTTCAGCACCGCGTCGGTGACGTGCTTGTCGTAGACGGGCTTCATCGCGTCGATGAAGCCCTGCTTCTCGACCTCGTTGATCTGCGCGCCGAGCTTCTCGACGTTCGCCTTGGACTCGCCGACCTTCTTCGCCCACAGCTCGCGCTGCTTGGCGACGCTGTCCTTGGCTGCCTGCTTGAACAGCGCCTGGTCTTCCGGCGTCAGCTTGTCGAAGGCCGCCTTGTTCATCACGAACACCTCCGGAAGGATGGTGTGCCCGTCGAGCGAATAGAACTTCGCGACTTCGGCATGCTTGGCGGTATCGTAGCTCGGATAGTTGTTTTCGGCGCCGTCGATGACGCCGGTCTCGATCGAGGAATAGACCTCGCCATAGGGCATCGGCGTGGCGTTGGCGCCAAGTGCGGCGACCATGTCGACGAAGATGTCCGACTGGATGACGCGGAACTTCATGCCGGCCATGTCGGCAACCGTATTGATCGGCTTCTTCGAATTGTAGAAGGAGCGCGCGCCGGCGTCATAGAAGGCGAGCGCCACCAGTCCGGCGGGCTCGAAAGCCGCCTTGATCTGGTCGCCGATGGGGCCGTCCATCACCTTGTGCATGTGGTCTTCGTCGCGGAAGACATAGGGCAGGGCAGGCACGATGGTTTCCTTCACGGTGCCGTTGAACGGCGCCATCGAAACGCGGTTCAGCTCGATGACGCCAGAGCGCACCTGCTCGATCGTGTCCTTCTCCTCGCCGAGCTGGGCGGAGTGATAGACCTCGACCGAATAGCGCCCCTGCGGTGCGCTCCTTGATCAGCTCACCGAAATATTTCACGCCCTCGACGGTCGGATAGCCGTCCGGGTGGGTGTCAGACGATTTCAACACTGTCTGTGCGCCGGCTGCGCCGAGCATCAGCGACGTGGCAAGCGCCGCGCCGGCCAGCAATTTCGAAATATGCAACATCACTACCTCCCAGTTGATTGCAGTCACCTTAGTCAAAGTCGATAGGCCTTCTTGACGAGGCGCATAGGTCAAATCATGCGCGAACTCATGCGCCTCGTCCTCGCGCAGGCGGTGCTCGGTCACGAGACGCGCGAGAAACGCGCAGTCGACGCGGCGGGCAACATCATGGCGCGCCGGAATGGACGGAAATGCCCGCGTGTCGTCGTTGAAGCCGACAGTGTTGTAGAAGCCGGCCGTCTCGGTCGTCATCTCGCGGAAGCGGCGCATGCCTTCCGGGCTATCGTGGAACCACCAGGCCGGCCCGAGCTTGAGCGCGGGGTAAACACCGGCCAGCGGCGCGAGCTCTCGCGCGTAGCTCGTCTCGTCGAGCGTGAAGAGGATGATCGAGACGCTTCGGATCGGTGCCGACGGCATCGAGCAGCGGCTTTAGCGCGCGCACATAATCTGTCTGCGTTGGGATATCGAAACCCTTGTCGCGGCCAAATTTCCGGAACATCGTCGGCGAATGGTTGCGCCAGGATCCTGGATGGATCTGCATGACAAGCCCATCATCCGCGCTCATCTTCGCCAGCTCGGTCAGCATCTGGGCGCGGAAGAGCTTTCGCTCGCCGGCATCGGCTTTGCCGGTGCGCACCTTGGCGAAAAGCGCTTCGGCCTCTGCGGCTGACAGGTTCGCAGTGTCGGCCGTGGCATGGCCGTGGTCGGTCGAGGTTGCGCCGAAGGATCTTGAAATAGTCGCGGCGCTGCCGATGCGCGTCGAGATAGCCTTGCCATGTGCCGGTGTCGCAGCCGGTGATCTCGCCAAGTCGGTCGAGGTTGGCGGCAAAACCTTCGAAATCCGGATCGACGACCGAGTCCGGCCGATAGGCTGGTAACACGCGGCCTTTCCAGCCGCTGTCGCGGATCATCCTGTGCCACTTGAGGTCGTCCAGCGCCCCATCGGTGGTCGAGATGGCCTCGATGTTGAAACGTTCGAACAGCGCGCGCGGACGAAACTCGTCGCGCCTTAGATGATCGGCGATCGTGTCGTAATGGTTGTCGGCGTTCGCGGGACCGAGGAGCTCGGACAGGCCGAACAGGTTCTGGAAGGTGTAGTCGAGCCAGGCGCGGGTCGGCGTGCCGCGGAAGAGATAATAGTGCTTGGCGAAGCGCCGCCAGATCGTGCGGCCATCCGTTTCGACCGGCGAGCCGTCCAGTGTCGGCACGCCAAGATCCTCCAGCCGCACGCCCTGGCTGAACAACATGCGGAAGATGTAATGGTCGGGGACGACCAGAAGCTGCGCCGGATCAGGAAACGGCTCGTTCTCGGCATACCAGCGCGGATCGGTGTGGCCATGCGGGCTGACGATCGGCAGGCGCTTGACGCCGGCAAACAGGTCACGCGCCACCGAACGCGTCGCCGCATCGGGCGGGAAAAGCAAATCGTCGGCAACCAGAGACATGTTTGAGGCTGTCCTCCTCCAGCTCGTTCAATCGCTAATTGTGCAAAGAGATAATGTCAACATACAAAAAAACATAAGTTGTATGATGACTTTGCGCTTGACGCAAAAGCCGCTTTTCGGGCAGGGAGGGCCGCGAGCAGTTTGCCTGGGAGGAGACCATGTCGGGTGCGTGCAATAGGGTCGTGCGCCGATGAGCGAGCGACTGTCCAATGCGACGTTGGCCGGCCTGCCGCAGGCTGTTGCCACGCCCGCGTTACGACCGCGCGACGACCGCTCCAGGTATCGTCCATCTCGGCCTCGGTGCATTTCATCGCGCGCATCAGGCAGTGTTTGTCGACGATTGCCTGAACGCTGGCGAGACAGGCTGGGGCATCATCGGCGCGTCGCTGCGCAGTGCCGAGACGCGCAATGCGCTCGAGCCACAGGACGGCCTCTACACGCTGTCGGTGGTGGATGGCTCGGGCGAGAAACTGCGGGTGATCGGCTCGATCCTGTCGTCGCTGGTTGCGCCGGAGGATCCAGCGGCGCTGCTGGATGCGCTGCGATCCGGGCATGAGGATCGTCACGCTGACGGTGACGGAGAAGGCTTATCTGCGCGACTCGCCGGGGGCCTGGATGAGAAGCATCCCGACATCGTCTGGGATTTGAAAAATCCATCGAGCGCCGAAGACGGCGCATGGATTTCTCGCCGAAGCGATAGTTCGGCGACGGGCGGCCGGAGCGCCGCTCTTCACGGTGCTTTCCTGCGACAACTTGCCGGCCAACGGCGAGACGCTGAAACGTCTGCTCATCGCCTTCGCCAGATTGCGCGATCCCGCACTCGGCCGGTTCGTCGAACGCGAAGATCGCTTTTCCATCCAGCATGGTCGACCGCATCGTGCCGGCGACGACCGATGAGGACCGGGCGCGCATAACACCGGCGCTCGGCGTGGCCGACGCCTGGCCGGTGACGACCGAGCCGTTCCTGCAATGGGTGGTCGAGGATCAATTTCCGAGCGGCCGGCCGAACTGGGAACGTTTCGGCGTCGAAATGGTGAAGGACGTCGCGCCGTTCGAGGACATGAAGCTCAGGCTGCTCAACGGCGCGCATTCGAGCATTGCCTATCTCGGCTTGTTGATGGACAAGGCGACAGTTTCGGAAGCCTTCGCCGATCCGCTGATCCGCAAATTCGTTGCCCAGTTATGGGCGGAGGCTATTCCTTCACTGCCTGAGGGTGTCGGCCTTAAGCCCGAGAGCTATACGGATGAACTGACAAAACGCTTCGACAATCCGGCGCTCAAACATCGCACTGCGCAGATCGCCAATGACGGCAGCCAGAAGCTGCCGCAGCGCATCATCGCCACCGCGCTGGAGCGGGCGGAGGCTGGCGGCAGCGTGCGCCACTTGATGCTGGCGCCGGCAGCCTGGATCGCCGCCTGCGAGGCGCGTGGGCACGCTTTGCCGGCGGGCCATTTCACCGACCCGCTGGATGGCGCGCTGACGGATATATTTGCCGACGGCTCGAATGCCGAGGGGACCGTTTCGTGCCGTATTCGATGCGGCCGGGTTTGCGGTCGGTTCGCCGCATAGGGAACTGTTGATTGACCTAGCATCGAAACATTTGGACCGGCTGCGCCGCAGCGGTGCGGCCACGGCCCTGAAGGAGTTGTTGTCATGAAGGAAACCTGGCGCTGGTTCGGGCCAGACGACGCCGTCAAGCTGGCACATGTGCGACAGGCCGGGCGCGTCTGGCGTCGTCAGCGCGTTGCATCACCTCAACGACGGCCGCGCCTGGCCGGCGGACGAGATCGCCAAGCGCAAGGCCGAGATCGAGGCTGCGGGGCTGACCTGGGATGTCGTCGAAAGCATTGTCGTCCACGAGGACATCAAGACGCGCTCAGGCAATTTTAAGCAGCGGATCGAGGATTACAAAAAATCGGTACGCGCCATCGCCGATGCCGGCATCAAGACGCTCTGCTACAATTTCATGGCGATCACCGACTGGACGCGTACAGATCTGCACGCGCCCATGCCGCATGGCGGTGATGCGCTGCGTTTCGACATTGTCGATTTCTGCGCGTACGACGTGCTGGTGCTGAAGCGCAAGAATGCAGAGGCGGACCATCCCGCCGACCGCATTGCCGAGGCAAGTAAGCGCCTGGCTGCGATGAGCGAGAGCCAGCTCGCAACACTTGAGCAGAACCTGATCGGCTGGGTGCCGGCGCGCGAATTCATCTTCGACCGGGAAAGCTTTCGCAAGGCGCTTGCCGTCTATGATGATATCAGCGTCGACGGCCTGCGGGAGAACCTGTTCTTCTTCCTCCGCGAAATCGTTCCGGTTGCGGAAGAAGTTGGCGTGCGTATGGCGATCCACCCGGACGATCCGGCCTTCCCGATCTTTGGACTGCCGCGCGTGGTGTCAAAGGCATCCGACGCCAGGGCGCTGATCGAGGCCGCGCCATCACCAGCCAACGGCATAACGCTTTGCACCGGGTCCTACGGTTCGAATGCGGCGAATGAATTGCCGCGCATGGCGCGCGAATTCGGGCCGAACGTCCATTTCGCGCATCTGCGCAATGTGACGAAGGAGCCGGACGGCTCCTTCCACGAAGCCGAGCATCTCGGCGGCGATACCGACATGGTGCGCGTGGTCGCGGCGCTGATGAAGGAAGAGGCGCGGCGCAAGGGCGAGGGCAGGGCCGATTGGGAAATGCCGATGCGCCCGGACCACGGCCATGCCATTGTTGACGACATCGGCAAGAGGGTGAACCCCGGCTATTCCTGCATCGGTCGGCTGAAGGGTCTGGCTGAGCTGCGCGGGATCATGGTCACGCTCAAGGCAACCGGCATTCCGGACTGGCTGTAATGGCCAGGCTGCGCATCGGCGTTATTGGGCTTGGCATGGCGGTGAAGCCCCATGCGCTCAGCCTCATTGATCTCAAGAACGAGGTAGAGGTCGCCGGCGCGTTCAGCCCGTCTCGGGAGCGACGTGCCGCGTTCGCGGAGACCTATGGCCTGCCGGTAGTCGAAAGCGCACAGACGATCTTTGACGATCCGACCACCGACGCGGTGATGCTGCTGACGCCACCCAACACCCATCTCGAGCTGGTGCGCGGGGCTGCTACGGCCGGAAAACATATCCTTCTGGAAAAGCCGCTGGAGATAACGCCTGAGCGTGCGAACGAACTGGTCGACATTGCGGAGAAGGCAAGCGTTCGGCTGGGCATCGTGCTCCAATTGCGCTTTCGCAAAACGATCGAAGTCGTGTCACGACTCATTGCCGAAGGCCGCCTGGGCGAAATCGTTTCGGTGTCGGTACGGTTGAACAACTGGCGGCCGCAGAGTTACTACGACGAGCCCGGTCGTGGCACCAAGGCGCGCGACGGCGGTGGCGTGTTGCTGACTCAGGCAATCCATACGATCGACCAGATGATCGCCTTGGTCGGCCTTCCCGTCGAGGTCACCGGATATGCCGTGACCAGCAGGGTCCACCGCATGGAGACGGAGGACCTCGTGCACACGGCGATGCGGTTCGAGAACGGCGCGATCGGCATTTTTAGTGCGACGACGGCAGCCTATCCCGGCTTTCCCGACGGCATCGACATTCTCGGGACAAAAGGTTCGGCGCGGATCGATGGACAGGGCGCCCGACTTGCCTTCGTCGACGGCGCAGAGGAGGTGATTTCAGATGGCACGGCCGGCGATGGCGCGGGCGCCAACCCGATGGCTTTCTCGCACCACAACCATCGCGCCGTGCTGGCCGATTTCGTGGCCGCGATTCGTGACGGTCGCGATCCGAAAGTCTCCGGCCGCGAGGCGTTGAACGCGCATCGTCTGATTGATGCCGTCCTAAAGGCGGCCGAAAGTGGAAAGCGCGAGCTGGTCTAGATTCGGTCGCGCAGCGCGTACCAGGTCAGGGCCAGGAACAACAGAGGTGAGCGGAAGCGCCGTCCGCCCGGAAAAGCCGGCACGTTCAGCTCTTCGAACAATTTGAGCCGATCACGGTTGCCGGCGACAGTCTCGGCGTAAAGTTTGCCGACAAAATTCGACAACATGACGCCGTGGCCGGAATAGCCGCCCGCCGAGATCACATTCGGCATGACCTCGCGCACAAAGGGCCGGCGCGGCATGGTGATGCCGACATACCCGCCCCAGCCATGGGTGAGTTCGATATCCTTCAGCGCCGGATAGATATCGGCGATCTGTCTGCGGATATGGATGTGAATGTCTTTCGGGTCCTTGACGCCGTAAATTTCCCGCCCACCGAACAGAAGCCGGTTGTCGACCGATTTGCGGAAATAGCGCACCACAAAGCGGGAATCGTCGACGGCCTCGCCGCCCGGGATCACTGGTGTATCGGCCGGCAAGGGCACGGTAGCGCCAATGAATGAGCCGATCGGCATGACATGGGCTGCACTGACAGGTTCCAGATCGCCGCCATAGGCATTGACCGCGATCAGCCCCTTCTCGGCGGTGATCGTTCCTTTCGGCGTCGAAACAATTACCTTGCCGTTTTGCGACCGGACACCAATGGAAGGGGTGTGCTCGAAAATATGCGCCCCGGCGGAATCGGCAGTTTTGGCTGTACCGACCAGCAGCTTGAGCGGGTTGATGTGGCCGGTGCCGGTGTCGCGCACGCCGCCGTAATAATGCGTCGAACCCAGGCGCTCGGCAGTTTCGGCCTTATCCATGAAGCTGATGTGCGGATAACCGAAGCGTGTCGCCATCAGCTCGGCGTGTGTTTTGTATTCGTCGACGTAACGCGGCTTGTGCGCGACCGACATCTGGCCGGACCGAAAATCCATGTCGATGCCGTTGGCAGCGGTGAATTCCAGCAGATGCGCTTTCGCCTCCTCGGCAAGGTCGAATAGCGCCTTGGCACGGGAAAAGCCGAGCTCCGCCTCCTGCTCCTCGGCCCAGGCGCGTTGGCCGGTGCCCATCTGGCCGCCATTTCGGCCGGATGCACCGTCTCCGAAACGATGCGCTTCGATCAACGCTACGTCGACGCCGGACTTTGCGAGGTGTGTTGCCGCCGACAGGCCGGTGAAGCCACCGCCGATGACCACCACATCAGCGGTTCGATCACCGTCGAGAGCCGGGTATGCGGGGCGATCGGGAACCGAATCTTCATACCAGGAACGGCCGGGCGAAATGGGGGATTGATAGGACATGGGAGGCTTGTGTGCGCGGAAGGGATCGGGCGCACACCTAGGCATTGCCCTGCCGGATAGTCAATTCGTCGCTGGTCAACCCAACGCGTGAGACTGCCTTGTGAAATCCTGCCGATTGCCCATGAAGTAAGCCTTCGCTATGCCGGGATGCGCCGCTGGTGCGGTGTTGTTGCAAAGAGGCGTCGCCAATGACTGCTCCATCAAGAGAAACATTGACCCGGATGATCCGCGCGGGCGCCGGCGCAGCGCCGGCCGATGTTGTGATCAAGAATGTTCGGCTGCTCGACGTCATCACCGGCGCGATCGTCGAAACCGATATCGCTATCGTTGCCGACCGCATCGTCGGCACGCATGCGGCATATGAGGGCAGGCGCGAGATCGATGGGCGCGGGAGCTACGCCGTGCCGGGTTTCATCGACACGCATTTGCATATCGAATCCTCGCTGGTGACGCCCTTCGAATTCGATCGCTGCGTGCTCCCACATGGCGTGACGACGATTTTTTGCGATCCGCACGAGATCGCCAATGTGCTGGGTGCGGAAGGCATCCGCTATTTCCTCGACTGCGCCGAGCAGGCGGTGATGGATATCAGGGTGAACTTGTCCTCCTGCGTGCCGGCCACGGCCTTCGAGACGTCGGGCGCGCGGCTGGAGATCGCCGAGTTGTTGCCGTTCCGCGGCCACGCAAAAGTACACGGGCTGGCCGAGGTGATGAATTTTCCCGGCGTGATAGCCGGTGATCCCGGCATGGTCGACAAGCTGCATACCTTTCAGGACGGCCACATAGACGGCCATGCGCCGCTGCTGTCGGGGCGCGATCTGAACGCCTATCTTGCCGCGCAAATCCGCACCGACCACGAGGCGACGACGGCCAGGGAAGCGCGCGAGAAGTTGGCCAAGGGCATGGCGATCCTCATCCGCGAAGGCTCGGTGAGCAAGGACCTCAATGCCTTGGCTGAGGTGCTGGACGAAAACACCTCGTCTTTCGTGGCGCTGTGCACTGACGACCGCAACCCGCTCGATATCGCCGAGGAAGGGCACCTCGATTCCTCGATCCGGCGGCTGATCGCGCATGGGCGGCCGCTGCATCACGTCTATCGGGCGGCCTCGCATTCGGCGGCGCGTATTTTTGGTTTGCGGGATCGCGGGCTGCTGGCGCCGGGCTGGCGGGCCGATATCGTCTTGCTCGACGATCTGGAGGATTGCCGGGTCAGTGATGTCGTTGCGGCCGGACGACTCGTCGGGCCGGAGCTTTTTGCCGCGCGCAAGCCGGTCAAGCCGGTCGGCCTGCGTTCGGTGAACGCGCCGGTGGCAACGGCCGCAACCTTCCACGTGCCGGCGCGGGAAGGGGCCAACGAGACACCTGCCATTGGGGTCAAGCCGGGGCTGATCATCACCTTCCGGGAAAGCGCCTCGCTCGAGGCCGACGAAACCGGTCTGCGCCCAAGCCTCAAGCAGGACGTGATCAAGCTGGCTGTGGTCGAACGCCACGGCAAGAATGGCAATGTAGGCAAGAGTTTTGTCAAAGGCTTTGGGCTGAAGAGCGGTGCGATTGCCTCGTCGGTCGGCCATGACAGCCACAACATCACCGTGGTTGGCGTCAGCGACGAGGACATGGCGGTGGCGGTCAATCGTGTCCGTGAGTTGCAGGGCGGTTTCGTCGTGGCACAGGGCGGCAAGGTGACTGCCGAACTCGCCTTGCCGATTGCCGGGCTGATGAGCGACGCACCCTTCGAGCAGGTTGCCCATGGCCTCGAACATCTGCGCGAAGCGGCCAAGGCGCTGGGCTGCGTGCTGCCGGAGCCGTTTTTGCAGGTGGCGTTTCTGGCGCTGCCAGTGATCCCGCATCTCAAGCTGACCGATCGCGGGCTGTTCGATGTCGATGCGTTCGGGTTTGTCGAGGGGGAGCGGCGCTAACTTTCATCACCGCGCCGGAAACAAGACCTCCCCCAAACCCAACACCGCGTTGTCGCCGCCAAAGCGGTTCGGCGCCCGGCCGAGCAGCGGCCGCTTGATGATGCCCTCGGCGATCAGGTGCCGGTCGAGCAGGCCGGCAAAGGCAAGGTCGGGCCCGCCGCAAGCGACAAAACTCGGCGAGAGTTTTTTGGGCGGGCGGTCGAGAATGATGGAGCCGCGTCGCATCAGATAGCCGGGCAGATCGCCGATCTCGCCGAGGATCACCAGCGTACCGGCTATCATGCGCGCGCCAGGATAATCGCCGGCGCCCTTCAGCACCGCGATGAGACCGCGCCGCATGCGGTCGCCGGCATAGTCGCCGGCTTTGCCGCGTACGACAATCAGGCCGCCATTCATGCCGGCCAGTTCGCCGGCCAGCGGCCCGCCAAGATGATCGCCCGAATTGCCGAGAATTTCGATCCGCCCGCCGCGCATCGCCGACCCTGCGTGCGGGCCTGTGCTGCCTTCGATAAAAAGATTACCTGCGCGCATGGCTCGGCCGGCTTGGGCGCCGACATCGCCGGTTACGCGGATCGTGCCGCCGTCGAACCCTGTGCCAACACCGTCGAAACGTCCACTGCCACCTTCGAAGACAATGTCGGAAATATACTTGCCCGCGATGCGGAAGATGTCGCCGACCGTCGCGCCGCGTTTCGACTGCCCGATGCGGATCGCGGCGACCGCCTTGCGGTCCAACCCCGCAAGGCCTCTTGGCGTCAACGACGACAGGTCGAGCCGCTCTTCAGGCGCGTGGCGCAGCGTGAAGGTCAGCCGGCTCATGGCAGCAGCGCCTTCAGGTGATAATGGAATTTTCCGAGCTTCCCGCCATAGTTGCCGGCGCTGATGCGTTTTGCGCCCTTGCTCCGGTCCAAGCGCGGTGACCGCCGCTATACCGGCTTTCATGGCGGCCGCGACTGCATCGCTGGTTTCCCCGTCGATGACGATTTCCAGCACGGCGTTGATGTCCGGGCCAAGCTCGCTGTTGCTCACCCCGCGTAGTGTCGGAGCGAAGGCGTTGTTGGTCGAAGCAACCATGCCCTTGTATTTGCCGCCGACCTTCGAGCCCGAGCGCACGATGCCGCCAGGAAAGGGCATGATCGCGCCGGGCACCTTGTCCATCGCGTCGACGGCCGCTTCCGCTGCGACAAGCGCCTTGGCGCTGCTGTCGGCCAGGAGCAGAAGGTTGCCGCCGCCGACGGCGTCCTTGGTCATGCCGGTCGTCGCCTCGATCAGGAATTCGCCGTCCATCACCGGCACGCGCCAATAATGTTTGCCACCGAGCTTTTTGGAGATCTGCCAGCCATCGCCGAAATAGCGAAGCGCTGCGCCGAGCTTCAGTTCTGTTGGGCCGGCGAGGCCGGCATAACAGGCGCTGCCGGGCGAAGTGAGCACACATTGGCCGACGCGGGTCACCAGCTGTTTTTGCAATTCGTCGGTGCTGACCGAGAACAGCATGACGCGTACGCCCGGGCGACCGTCCGGCGTGGCCGATGCCGGCAGCTCGACATCGATTGCCGCTTCGCAGCCGCAGGCGATGACCGATGTCGCGAAGCCGGTCATCGAGATCGCTGCCTGCCGCGCCCATTTGCGGTTCGGCGCGGTGATGATGATCGCGGTTGCCCGCATGCCGAACGCCTCGGCAAATGTGTCGTCGATGACGACGCCATTGACCTTCAGCGGCCGCATGCGACCTCCGCGAAAGGCTGTTCCACGCCAAGTGCGGCGTCGGGGAAGGTGAACCAGTCGAGCGAGAGCCCGTACTTTTCCTGGTAATAGCCCTCGAGCCGTCGGATCATCTTCTTGTCGGCCGGCGGATTGAGGCGCAGCGCCTTGCCCTTGCGATAGTGGGTTACCTCGCCGTCCTTCACAACGAGCTCACCATCCTTGAAGACAAGCGCGGCCGCCCCGAACATTTTTGCGACGTTCTTGTCCTTGGCGTAGACGGCGATGTCGGCGGTCGCGCCGACGCCGAGGTGACCGCGATCCTTGAGGCCAAGCAACTTCGCCGGCGCTGCGCGGGTCATGATGGCGATTTCGTCCAGCGTGTATTCGCGGGTGATTGAGGGCAGCGTGGTGTGCTTTTAGCGCGGCTTGCGAGACCAGCGACGCCGCCTCGTCGCGGGCTGACTTATCCATCAACAGCGCGAAGAGCTGCGGATAGGCGGTGAAGGGCGCGCCGTTGGGATGGTCGGTGGTGAAGAAGACGCGCCAGGGGTCGTCGATGAGCAGGAAAAGCTCCAGTCCGACGGCCCATTGCACGGAGCCGTAAAAATCGGGCTGGTAGCGGTAAGGCACGATGCCGCCGCCATTGCCGTCGCCGTCGTGGATGACGCTCTTCTTCGGGCTGGCCGTGCCGCGCGCCATGAACTGGCGCAGCACGTCGGACGAGACGTGACGGTCTGGCCGAACATCACCTGGCCGATGTCGATGGTGACGTCCTGGCGTCGCGTTGACCGATCTCGGCCAGCCGCGCCGCGGCGGAGGAGAATTTGCGCTTGCCCTCGGTGTCGTAGCCATAAAATTGCAGATGGGCGAGATGCATCGGCAGACCTTCGGCCGCGGCGATCGTCGCGGCGCGCGGTATCGGCTGCGCCGCCGATGCCCAGATTGTTGCAATGGACATGCAGCGGATGCGGAATGCCGAGCCTGTCGACGGCAGCCTGCAGGGTTTTGACGATTTTGCGCGAGCGACGCCGTAGGAGGGCACGACATCGTCGAGCGAGAATGTGCGGACATTTTCCTTGAAGGCGGCGGCGCCGCCGGCATTGATCACCTTGACGCCCAGTGCCCGGCTCGACTGCACGCGTCCAGGCGACGTAGTCGTCGATCGTATTGTTCGAGGCTTTGTCGCGGATCAGCGACAGCAGGAAATCGTCATTGCCGAGGATCGCCAGCGTCGCCTTGTCGATGATCGGGATGTCAGCGAGTTCGAGATGCGTGTGCAGCGCCGCGCCGGGGATCATCGCCGGCTCGACGACAGTCGTAAAGCCCATCTTGGCGTAGAGGCAACCTGTCTCGAAGGTCGACCAGCCGGCGTTGGAGAGCGGGGTGTGTGCCGGGCGCGGCAGGTGGGCGCGGTGCTGTTCCGGCAGCAGCAGGCGGGCGGTGTTCACATTGCCGCCGCCGATATGCGAATGGATATCGATCGCGCCGGCCATGACGATGCAACCCTTGGCGTCGTACGTGCGGTCAGCTTTGCCCGACGCTGGCGGCTCGATGATCTTGCCGTCATGCAGCCAGAGATCGCCCTTGCCGGAGCGTCCATTGGTCGGGTCGATGATGTCGCCGCCGGCGATCTTTGTCAGCATCACGCCACCGCCTTTTCGCGCAGGCGCCTGTGAAGCATGCGCAGGATGGTTGCGGCCGACGGCAGGTCGGTGGCTGCGGTGGCTGCTTGCGCGGCGATCGTGCCGAGACGGGCGGAGTAGCGGACCGTATCGTGGTCGATGCCGGGCTTGCCGGTGGCGATGGTGATGGCGGCATGAGGAGCGTGAAGATGTGAATTGCGCGGCTGTCTGCTGCGCGCGATCAGCGCGCTTGTCGGTTCCTCGCTGCGGGAGTCGGCGCAGCACGGTCGAGAGGCTGAGATGCACCGACCACATCCGTTTCACCCGCCGCGATCATCCTTCGAACATCGAAGCGCCAGGGGTCGAATTCTGGAAAGCCGCGCGCGAAACTCGTGCGCGGCGCAAAGCCGGTCATCCAGGTTGAGGCGAGCACAGCGCCCCAGCCATGTTCGGTTGCGGGCAGGTGCAGGGTCGACGCTCGTTTGGTTTTGTTGAGATCGCCAATAAGGCCCTGCAGCATTTCGAGGGTAACAAGCCCCGCCTCGCCACTATAGATGAAAACCGGAAAGACCGCCGCCATCAGAGCGGTGACGAACATTTGCAGATTGGCCACGTTTCCATCGATCTGCCGACCGGCCAGGCTGGCGCGGATGGCGGCCAGTGTCGCGGGAAGCCTGCTGCGGGAGCCGCCGACCGTTAGCGCGCCATAGGGCAGGTGGCGCTTCGAGGGAGCATTAATGGCGAAGAGCTTGCGCGGCTTTGAGCCAGACAAATCGGGCGTGCTGCCGGCAAGGTCGTTAATGAGCGGAGCATGGACTTCCGGCATCGGTCCGACGAAGACAAGCATATCGGCACGCCGGCGAACTTCGCCGGGCGCAATCGTCATCGCGCCTCGATCCATGATCAGCGCCGCCTCGACTGCGCTTGTACCGCCATCGGCCAGGTCGTAGGCCGCGCCAACTTGATCAGCCAGCGCGACCGCCGCGCGCGCGCCGTGGATATCCGTGTCCAGAAGGATGACCGGGCACTTGCTCGCCTCAAGAAGCATTGCCGCCTCCTCGACGGCATGCGCAAGCGATACCTCCCGGTTGCCGATCCAAGCAACCGCCATTCAAACCGCTACTTTCCGGTGCCTGCCAGAGTGTAGAATCGAGACGATGTCTAATGCAACCGCTCGGCTTGCATCAATCGTATTTAATATAGGCGAAGCGTTGATCTGTCGCTGGTGTGCCTTCCAGTGCGCCACCTTCGGCGCCAGGCTGCCAGGACACGACATCCTCGATCTTTTTGGCCAGTTCGAAATCCTTGTCGGTGATGCCCTTGGCTGCATGGTTCATCAAGCGAACCTCGACCCAGGCGTAGGAAGCTGTGATGTCAGGGTGGTGCCAGGCGGCCTCGGCAAGGTGGCCGACGGTATTGATGACCATCAGCGTGCCCTTCCAGCTATGCGTCTTGTATTTGCGCCGGATCCAGCCGTTTTCATATTTCCATTTTGGCAGATCCTTCGCCAGCCGCGCGGCGATCTCGTCTTCCGAGTAGGTCTTTTCTTTTGCCTCGGCCATGTCACTCTCCCTAGTCTTCCTGCCCGCGCGTCAGATTGTACCACCCGCGCCGCTTGCTCCTGAGGGGAAAGCGGCTATCATGCACCTGGGCACCTACTTCCGTGTATTGCACACGATGCACCCATCGAGGGGCATATGTCGAGTTCTGTTGTTGTCAGGGTGCCCGCACGCCTGCATCTCGGCTTCCTTGACCCTAGCGGTAGCGATGCGCGCCGCTTCGGCAGCATAGGCCTGCCGCTGAGCGAACCCGAGACCGTCGTTTCGTTGCGCCGCGCCCCGGAGACGATTGTCGAAGGTCCGGAGGCTGAACGTGCCGGGCATCACCTGGCGACGATGAAGCAGGCGCTGGGGCTAAAGGGCCACCACCGGCTCACCGTCGCGCAGGCAATCCCGGCTCATGCGGGCCTGGGATCCGGCACGCAGATTGCACTCGCCATCGCTGCCGCGCTGCGTACACTCCATGGCCTGCCGCTCGATATCGGCGGCGATGCGGTAACACTGTCTCGCGGAAGGCGGTCCGGCATCGGCATCGCCAGCTTTGACAGCGGCGGCATCATCATCGACGCCGGCAAGGATGGCAGTGGCGCACCGCCGCCGGTGGTCGCGCGCATGCCCTTCCCCGCGGAATGGCGCGTCATCCTCGTGCTCGACCAAGCGACTGAAGGGCTGCATGGCGATGACGAGATGGCGGCGTTCCGCGATCTGCCGCCTTTTCCAAGGGCCAGCGTCGGCGAGATTTGCCGCCTGGCGCTGATGGGCATGATGCCGGCACTGGTGAGCCACGACTTTGCGGCGTTCGGTGCAGCAATCGCGGCAATCCAGCAAATGGTCGGCGAGCATTTTGCACCGGCTCAGGGTGGGGTCTTCACTCGCGGCGTGTTGCGCAGGTGATGCGACAACTGCAAGACGCCGGAGCGGCCGGCATCGGCCAAAGCTCATGGGGTCCGACGGGATTCGCCTTTGCGCCGTCGGAGGAGGAGGCGCAGGCATTCGTAAGCGGGGCCAAACCGAACGGCACGGACTTGCGCATCGTGTGCGGCCGCAACCATGGCGCGGCGATCGAGGAGAGTGGTCTCGATCTGGTCGCCAACTGAGCGCGTTTACCAACAGTCGCTAGGGAGTGAGATTTGGCCGGCAAACATATCCTTCATATGCTGACGCCACTGAAGCAGATGAGCCCGTTCGATGTGAACATGGCGCTAGACGCGGGCTTTGACGCTGTGGTGCCCTACACCAACGTGACACTCGGCGAGGTGACCGGGCTGGTGCAGGACGCGATCTTTTCGCGCCCGCCGGATGCCGGTCCGGATACCGGCATTTTCATCGCCGGCAAGGATGTGTCGCTTTCATTGGATATGTTTGACGCTGCCAATAAAGCGATGGTGCCGCCATTCGTGATTTCCGTATTTGCCGACCCGGCGGGCTCGTTCACCACGGCTGCAGCCATGGTGGCCAAGGTGGAGAAGGCGCTGGAGAAGAAGTTCGAGAAGGGCCTGAAGGACACGCGCATTGCGATCTTCGGTGCGACCGGGGTCGTCGGCTTTTGCACCGCAGTCATCGCCGCCAAGGAGGGAGCAAACGTCACGATTGCGGGGCATGACGGCGTCGAACGCGTGAAAAAGATCGCAGCGGAGATGAAACAGCGTTTCGGCGTGGCTGTCGAACCGGTCGATGGATCGAGCGATGCAAAAAAGAAGCAGGTTCTCGGCGACGCCGAGGTAGCGCTGACCGCGGCCAAGGCCGGTGTTCAGGTGTTGTCGACGGATTTTTTGAAGGGCGCCGGCAAGCTGCTCATCGCGGCGGATGTCAATGCCGTGCCGCCGGCCGGCGTGGAGGGCGTGTCCGTGAATGCCAATGCCGAGCCGATCGAGGGCACAAAGGCGCTGGGCATAGGTCCGCTGGCCATCGGCAATGTGAAATACAAGGTCGAGTCCGGCCTGTTCAAAAAGATGATCGAATCGAAGAAGGCCGTGGCTTACGATTTTCAGGACGCGTTCCAACTTGCTCGCGAAATCGCCAAATAGAACGAGGCTGGTGCTGGTCGCCGCCGTGTCCGGTCGCGCCCTGGCGCAAGCCGCGCGACGTGCGGGCTATCGCGCGCGCGTTGCCGACTTCTTTTGCGACGACGACACAATGGTCGCGGCGGAGAAGGTGACGACGCTGCCGGGAAGTCTGCGCGATGGCGTGGATACCGAGAGGCTGGTCGAGGTGTTGGGTGAGTTGGCGCAGGACGAATTGGTGCTGACAGGACCCGTTGGCGGCAGCATGACGGCCGCACGCCAGGTTTGGAGCCGGTCAAGCTGGAGTGACGTGGATGCCCTGGTCCTCGGTTCCGGCTTCGAACGCCTGCCGGACCTCGTCGACGAATTAGCTCGGCACTTCCCGCTCGTCGGCAATAGCGGCCGTGCCATTCGACGCGTGAAAGATCCTGAGATACTCGCGACCGACTGTGCTGATATTGGCATTCCGCACCCGCCATTTTGTTGGAACGAGCCGGCCGATCCCGAGGCCTGGATCAGCAAGCGCGTGGGTGGCGCCGGTGGGGTGCATATCAGGCGAGGCGAAGCTGCGACCCACGCTGATGGCCGGTATTTTCAGCGCTGCATCCAAGGGCAAAGCATTTCTGCTCTCTTCGTTGCCGATGGAGCAGCGGCTCATCTCGTCGGCTTCAGCAGGCAGTGGACATCGCCGACACCCGAGGCGCCATACCGCTATGGCGGCGCCGTGCGGCTGCCGCGGTTCGACCGCGACGACGGGGCGATGATCAGTCGCTGGCTGTCCGGTCTGACGCGGCGCGCAGGTCTTGTCGGCCTGTGCAGCGCCGACTTCATCCGCAATCGCGACGGCTATCATCTGATCGAGATCAATCCGCGACCCGGCGCGACGCTCGATATTTTTGACTTGCCCGATACCCCGCTCCTGCGGGCACATATCAACGCCTGTCGCGGCGAGGCTTTTGAACTACCGCGTTTTGCGGAAAGCATGGCGTCATTGATCGCTTACACGGCCAAGCCAATCTCGGCCTTCCCCGAGCTTGACTGGCCAGAATGGGCCGCGGATTGGCAGTCGCCCGGAAGCAGGCTGTCAAGCGGCGATCCCGTCTGCACGATTTTCGCGCGCGGGCGTAGCGCCGCCGAGGCAACGCGTGGCGCTTATGCACATCTGGCGCAGTTGGAGCGGGCATGGGGCGGAGGCTGTCCATGACCAAAAATGCCTTGTCGCTCAATGCGAATGCCCAGAAAATCGTCGAGGCGATGATCGCCGACGCCGCACGCTTACGGATTGCTGTGTCCCAAGGATCGCTGGGCGAGACCTTGATCGATGCCGGTGCAAAAGTCGTCGGCGGCATTGAGGCTGGCACACGTCTTGCCGAAATCGCCATGGGCGGCCTGAGCACGGTGGCAGCAAATCTGGATCGTTCGACGCCACTCTGGCCGTACACGATCGAGGTGCGGTCGTCACAGCCAGTGCTCGCCTGCCTAGCCTCGCAATATGCCGGCTGGAACCTGTCGGGTGACGGCTATTTCGCGATGGGCTCAGGGCCGGCGCGGTCGATCGCGCGGGTGGAACCGCTGTTCGAAACACTTGTCTACCGCGACAAGGCGAAATCTGCGGTATTGCTGCTGGAGACCGACAAGCCGCCGCCGGCAGCGGTGGTGGAAAAGGTCGCCAAGGCGACAAAACTGAAGCCGGGCGCTTTGACCTTTATCTACGCGCCGACGCAGAGCCTGGCAGGCGGAACGCAGATCGTCGCTCGCTCGCTGGAGGTCGCTTTGCACAAGGCGAACGACCTGAAATTCCCGCTGGAGAACATCGTCGACGGCATGGCCGCCGCGCCTTTGCCCGCGCCGCATCCGGATTTCCTTACAGCCATGGGTCGCACCAACGACGCAATCATCTATGGCGGGCTGGTGCAGCTTTTCGTCACCGGCTCGGCCGATGCGGCGAAGGCGCTGGCGGAAAAGCTGCCGAGCCGCACCTCGCGCGACTACGGCAAGCCGTTCGGCGAAATCTTCAAGCAGTTCAAGGGCGATTTTTACGCCATCGATCCGTTGCTCTTTTCGCCAGCCGAGGCGATCGTCACGGCGATCGACAGCGGAGAGACGTTTCGCGCCGGTGGTCGTGACCTGAAACTGCTCGAACGGAGCCTGGGGTGATCCCGCGCATCCTGCTGCTGAACGACAATCGACGGGCCAATGGGTTGACGCTGGCGCTGCGGCGGCGCGGCGCGATGGTGGCGACGGCGGCACTTTCCGATATCGCTTTCGACAGCACAGCGTCCAACGGTCTGACCTTTCCGCGCTTCGGCAGGCGTCTGCCTGACGCCGTACTGGTGCGTTCGATTGCGGCCGGCTCGTTCGAGGCGATCACACGTCGCCTCGGCATGCTTCACGCTTTGGAAAAGATGGGCGTGCCGGTATGGAATGCGCCTGGCGCCATCGAGCGCTGCGTCGACAAATCCATGACCAGTTTTCTACTCGCTCGCGCCGGACTGCCAACGCCGGAGACGTTTGCCGTGGAAGGTCTTGAGGCCGCGCAAATGATTGCGACGCGGGAATGCCCGACCGGATCGCTGGTGTTGAAGCCTCTGTTCGGAGCGCAGGGGCGCGGCCTCCGGCTGATCAAGAGCCCGGACGATTTGCCGGAGGGCAAGGAGGTCGCCGATGTCTTTTACCTCCAGCGCTACATTTCCCGCGCCGGGCCGCCCTTCCGCGATTTTCGGGTGTTCGTTTGCGCGGGCGAGGCGATCGCCACCATGAGCCGCCGCAACGACGATTGGATTACCAACGTCAATCGTGGTGGCAAGCCTGAGAAGGCATTGCCCGAGACCGAAAGAGAACTCTCCCGCCTGGCGATTGAAGCCGCTGCTGCCGTCGGCACGGATTTCGCCGGGATCGATATCGTTCGCGACGATCATGGCCGCGCGTTCGTGCTGGAGGTCAACAGCATGCCGGCCTGGTCAGGGCTGCAGTCAGTCAGCGCCGTCAACATCGCCGAAGCACTGGCGCGAGCCTTTCTGGATCATGTCGCCTGGTCGCACGAGGCCGGGGCGGTGAATGACCGGCCGATCCGCTTCGTCTCGCCGGCGAATTCGTGACCGCTGCCGCCTTGAGAGACCGTCTGCGCGCGGAATATGAACGCGCCTGCCGACAGGAGATAGAGGCGCTGAAACCGGGCAATGTGCATGTCTTCGCCGAGGGGCATGGCATGACGGCGAGCCAGTTCATGGACAGCGCAGCGGTTTCGTCCGGCCCACTGACCGACCCGGCACTGCCGCTCGGCAGGCGTATCCTCGAAGCCGTGCAGGTGACGCGGGCCGATGTCGGCGGCAACACCAATCTCGGTATCCTGCTGCTTGCCGGGCCGCTGCTTTGCGCTGCCGAGAGCGGGACCGGGATACGAGGCAGTGTCGGTCGTGTTTTGCGGAACATCGATATCGCCGACACCGCAGATGTCTTTACCTCCATAGCGCATGCAGAACCTGGTGGCCTCGGCGAAGCGGACGAGAACGACGTCCGCGAGCTGCCCAAGATCGGTTTGCTGGAAGCGATGGGGCAGGCGGCGGGGCGAGACATGATCGCTCGGCAATATGTGACAGATTTCGCCGATGTGTTCGATGTCGGCCTTACTGAGCTCGATGCGGCGGTCGCGCGCGGCGAGGTCGGCATGTGGCCGACGATATTCGCCTATTTTGCCTTCCTGACGGCCTTTCCCGACAGCCATATCGGCCGCAAGCAGGGAGTGGCGACGGCGGTCGCGGTCCAGTCCGAAGCGCGCCGGATTCTTGCTGCGTTGCACGCACAAGGCGGCAAAACAGCCCGTCAAGAAGCGCTGATAGCGTTCGATCGCCGCCTGAAGGCGGAAGGCATCAATCCGGGCACCTCTGCCGATCTCACTGTTGCTGCACTTTTGGTCGGAAACCTCCGTGACAACTTGCATATTCCGGTCGTTGATGATTGAATTTCGAACAGCGGGGGAATTCTTCCCACGCGGCTATCTAGCCAACCGGTCCGGCCTCAACCGGGCGCTGCCAACAAGGATAGTCGTCCATCGAGCGCCCGCTCGGTTGCGGCGTCTTTGGACTCCACATTTTGTCTTGGAGGAGATTTGGCAATGGCAAAAATCAACAAAGTCATGGTGGGTGAATCGCTTGTTGGCGACGGCAATGAAGTGGCCCACATCGACCTCTTGATTGGACCGCGTGGCAGCGCCGTGGAATCGGCTTTCTGCCACGCGTTGACGAACAATAAGGACGGCTTCACAAGCTTGCTGGCGGTGATCGCTCCGAACCTGGCCTGCAAACCGAACACCGTGATGTTCAATAAGGTGACCATCAAGGGCGCCAAGCAGGCCGTGCAGATGTTCGGCCCGGCGCAGTATGCCGTTGCCAAAGCCGTGCAGGATTCGGTTGCCGATGGCACGATCCCGGCCGCGGAGGCCGACGATCTGTTTATCTGCGTTGGCGTGTTCATCCATTGGGAAGCGGAAAGCGACGCCAAGATCCAGGACTACAATTATCGTGCCACCAAAGAGGCTCTGGAACGCGCCATAGCCGGCACGCCGACGGCGGCCGAGGCCACCAAGCAGCGCGATTCTGCCAAGCATCCGTTTGGTGCTTCTTAGACTGGAGACAGCCCCGCACAGGCAAAACCCCCGGCCGAGCCGGAGGGTCTGTTGCAGCGGCTGAAAAGAGCCTTGGGCTTTTGACGCAAAGGCCGGAGGGCGCAGTGCCCTTCGGTATGCCTTGCCGGCAACAGTTCAGGCGCCGAGAGAAGCCAGATGTGTGGCGGTCAGCGTACCGTCATGCAGCGAAGTAGCTATGAGCGCCGCAGCGACGCCCATTTCCGCCAATAGACGGACATCGCCGTCGTTGCGGACACCTCCTGCCGCGACGATGGCGCGGCCGCCGGCTCTCGCCTTGATTTCTCCCAACAGGGTGGTGTCAGGGCCGGCGGCCGACCCAACCTTCGTCAGGCTCATCACGATGACGGTGGCCGGCCACAGATGTGCCTGATCGAGAATGGTTCGCGGTCCTCGAAAACCATCGGCGAAAAAGTCGAGCGAGAGGATGAGGTTCGGGTGTTGGCCGAACGCGCACAAGAGCTCGTCGTCGGGCAGCGACTCTGTTCCAATCACCGGGTTGATGCCGGGTCGGTCGAGCATCCCTGACAAGGTCTTTGCGTCGGCGACACCAGAGTCGATCCAGAGCGACGGGATGTCGGGCATGGCAAGCAAGGCTGCGATCGCGGCGGAGTTTGGTGGCCTGCCTTCTATCGCGTCGAGATCGGCGCAATAAAAAGTTCCGAACGGCCAGAGCGTGCGCAGGCCGGCTGCTACATCGACCGGATCGGCCGATGGCGCCAAGGGCGTGACGATCGGCGCATAGAGGTGGCGCTGGCCCTGCTTGGCCCGCACGACCTGGCCGCCTTTCAAGTCCAGAACCGGGATGATACGCAAATCTCTCGTCCTCAAATCAGTGCCGTCAGGAAAGCCCGAAGCGTGAGCAAAGAAAAGAACATCGTTGTCGGTTTCGATGTCGGCGGCGCGCATTTGAAGGTGGTGCGTGCGGAGAACGGCCGCATTGTCGCCGCGCAGACATTCGCAACGCCTCTCTGGCAGGGGTTGGATACGCTCGATCGCGCCTTCGCCGACTGCCGGGATCTGTGTGCCGGCGCGGGCCTCGCGGCGCTGACCATGACAGGCGAGCTAGCCGACGTGTTTTCTTCGCGCGACGAGGGGGTGCGTGGTCTTCTCGACATCATCGAACGGCACGCGCCGGTAGAAGAGAAGCGCATCTATGCGGGGCGTTCAGGCTTTCTCGCCCTCACCCATGCACGTGAAATGGCAAACGATGTCGCATCGGCCAACTGGCATGCGACGGCGTCGCTGGTCGGCCGGCTGAGCGGCGATGCACTGTTTGTCGACATGGGGTCGACCACCACCGATCTGATCCCGGTGCGCCGAGGTGTCGTCGCCCCGCAAGGTTATAGCGACGCCGAGCGGCTGCTGGCGGGCGAATTGGTCTACACCGGCTTTACCCGAACCTTCCTGATGTCGGTGACGGACAAGGCGCCGGTTGCTGGCCGCTTCACGCCGCTGATGAACGAATACTTCGCCTCCATGGCCGACGTCCATCGAATCCTCGGCGTTCTGGACGAGGCCGACGACCAGCACGCAACCGCCGACGGCAAGGAAAAGACCGTCGCAGCCTCAATCAGGCGGCTGGCCAGAATGGTCGGGCGCGACGCTGCCGAACTGCCGGACGAGGAATGGCGTAATGTAGCCGCCTGGTTCAGCGAGCAGCAATTGCGCGCCGTACATGGCGTGGCATTCCGACATAACGCGAACCTGCCGGCGGATGCGCCGGTCGTCGCCGCCGGCACGGGCCGTTGGCAGATCCGGCGGCTGACTGCCCGGCTGGAGCGGCCCTATGTCGATCTCGCGGACCTTATTCCGGCCGACAAAGCGGTGCGCAGCGAGGCAAGCAATGCCGCGGCGGCTGCGGCTGTCGCGTTGCTGGCTACCTCATAGCGAGGAACGGGGCGGGCAGGCGCGCGTTTCCCTTCCGGAAGGAGGATGAAATGCGCAAAATCTTCGCAAGCACGCTGTTTGGCGCTGGGCTCGCGGCAGGCGCCGCCATGGCTCAAGCCGACGGTCAGCAAGCTTTCAACAACAGCTGCCGCACCTGCCACACAGTTAAGGAAAATGACAATCGCCAGGGACCGAGCCTATTTGGTGTATTCGGCCGCAAGGCTGGCACCGCGCCCGGCTACAATTTCTCGCCGTCGCTGGCGCAGTCTGGCATTACCTGGGATGATGCCAACCTAGATAAATTCATCGAGAGCCCGGATCAGCTGGTCAACGGCAACGCGATGAAACCCTATGGCGGGCTGACGGACGCGGCGCTGCGCAAGCTGATCGTCGACTATCTGAAGACGGTCAAATAGCCGACCTCAACCTTTCGCCGGATTGCCCTTGGCGTCGCCATCGGCGAAATGCGCCGTTACTTTCTCCATCAGCCAACCCCAAGCTTGCTGTTCGTCAGGCCCGGCGGTTTTTTCGATGGAAATTGTGAGGTAGGCAATTTCAGCCTCGATCTTTTCGCGCGTCAGCATGTGCAGCCGACTGACAAGGATCGCGAGTTCAAGCACGGCTGCCTTTGCCCGGTTCATACCGGTAAAAGGGGCGTGCGTTTCTTCCGCCACGACACGACAAAAATGGCGGGGCCGGATGCCATCGTCAGTCAGGTTGACGACCGACAACACGGAATGCGCCAAGCCGGCGCTGATGCGCGGCACCGGACAACCATCAATTGGCACGGTTGACCAGTCCTTCCGGCCGCTCAGGCAACCGGCAAAGATGCGCACATCGTCTGTATAGTTCGCAACCGCAAACGGCACCTCGGCCAGATTGTCCAACGTGGCCGACGGCCGAAACGGCGCAATCACCCAGCCGTCACGCTCCTGGATGATGCCAAGTGGAGCGATGTGCACCTTGCCCGCACCGTTCACGGTCGTGAGGATGGTTTCGCGGATGTACGGCATCAGCTCTTCTTCTTGGCCTTCAGCGTGTGGCCGGCTTCCTTGAGCCGGGTGCGGTCCTCTTCTGGTAACGCTGCGGCGACGCCCCAGTTCAACGGCTCATCCTGCACATAGCGCTTGCCCAACCTCCAAGCGATCTCGGCCTTCATCAGCTCGGCGCCGAGATAGAAGGCATGCGCGCCATCCGTCTCGACGCCAAGCCCGTCAAACAGCGAGAAAGCGTCGCGCGCCACGCGATGCCCTTTTGCGTTGAAGATGTGGATGCCGTCTTCCGTCGTCATGATGCGGAAGTTGGCGTCACGCACATCCGACGCCAGCGCCTCGATATCGGCCAACGATGCGGGATAGGGCTTGCGGTCATGCGCCTGCAGCAGGCCGGCATGATAACCGCGCGGCAATGCCGTGTCATTGCGGGCGGCGAAGAGGACGCGGCGCGCCACGTCGTGCTCCTCCACCGTCCGCCGTGTGTGGGGGCTGACATGGACGACCAACACGTTGCGGATCGAGAGTTCCGAACACAGCCCGGCGAGAATGGCTGTAATGCCGGAAGTGTCGGCATCGGTGAGTTCGGTCAGATTACCGGTGCCCATCAACAGCTCGATATCCGGCCAACGGCGGCGTGCCTCCAGAAAGCGGCCGAGCGAAGCGGCAAAGCCGAAATGGATCGGGTCGAGCACCGGGTCGGCGATGAACGCAATGCCGGCGGCTTCTGCCTTGGCGATGGCGCGGCCGAGCGAGTCCAGATCGCCCGGCTGCGATGGGATCAGCACTGGTGTGACGGCGTGATCGAAGGCCAGTGGCAGCGTGTGCTCATCCAGGCTGAGCACGAAATCCGCGCCGGCGGCAGCGCCGGTCCTGAGCTCGCCCTGGTGGGCTGAATCGACGCTGACTGAAAAACCCAACCGCTTGAGTTCTTGCACCGCCTCGCCGAGCTGGGGGAACGGCGTTTCCGGCAGGCATCCGAGGTCGATGATGTCTGCGCCTGCCAAACGCAATGTCTCTGCACACGCGACCAGTGTGTCGATCGACAGGGTTGGCGCCTCGACGATCTCGGCGAAGATGCGCATGTCATGTCTCGACAGGTCCGGGGGCTTGCCGGCGCGACCAAGAAAGGCAGGCAGGTCCGCAATCTCGTCCGGTCCGCGCACCGCCGAAACGTTGAAATGTCCCGCCAAGCGGTCGAGATCGCCGCGAAAGCGACCGGGCAGCACGATGCGTGTCGTGCCCTCGGCAAGTTTTACGCGGCGCAGGATGATGTCTTCGGTCATCAATGCCGCAACTTTGACGCCGACATCGACGATATCCCAGGCGAAGTCGGTTTTGCCGAGGCCGGCGAGCAACCGCTCCAGCCGCGCCTTGGCCAAGTGGCCAGTGAGGAAGGCGATTCGCTCAGGCATGGGTGCCGAACCCGCTCGTCGCACAGGAATCGCGAACTCTTCTGCACCGACCCCCCTCTATCCTGTCGGACATCTCCCCCTCAAGGGGGGAGATTGGCAGCTGCGCCGACACCGCGTGATCTCCCCCCTTGAGGGGGAGATGTCCGGCAGGACAGAGGGGGGTCGGTGAAGGCATAATCGACATCATGGCCGGAGCTGACTAGCCATTCTCTCGCCTGCTCATCATTGCAATATCCGCTTGCCGTTTTCGGACCGCCGCCTCCAGCTCGGCGAGCGTTTCAGCCACCGTCACACGCTCGAAACTCTTCAGCCTCTCCGTATTGTCGAGGTCGATCTTGCGTGGATAGACGGGGACAGGCCCGGCAGGCGCCATGGTCATCATTTCCGGCGCTGTGTCGCAGGCAAAGACGATGGACGGCACGCGACATTTGCCGGCCTGCGCAAAGACATTCGTCGGCAAAGTATCGGAAATGCCCCACACACATTTCGCCACAGTGTTGGATGAAGCGGGGGCGACGACAGCGGTATGATAGGTGCCGTAATAGAACGCGCCAACCGGCACGGCGCTTGCCGTCTTGTCGTGCATCACGCGTGTCGTCTTCGGGAAGTCGAGCTTCAGTCTGTACATGTGCAGCACCTCGGCGGCGGCGCGCGAGACAAACACGTCGCAGTGCTCCAACTCGTGGATCAGCGCAAAACTTTCCGTGAAGAAGTGGCCAGACCCCGTCAGCGCCCAGGCCCAGCGCGGCGTATGCAGCTTCGCCATTGGCTAGCCCGCTTTCCGTGAGGGTACGGCGCTCGTGTCCACGGCCACTCCCGGAATGCACCCGGCGGTCAACTCGACAGCCGCGGATGCAACATGTCTCGGGCCGGCGATATGCAGCTCGACATCAAATGGCATTATCGTCTCCAACCCCGCGTCGACGATGCCTGCCGCCGTGAGTTGCCGGACGGTGGCACCGGGCCGGACCGCATCGCTCTGCTTGATCAGAAGCAGCGATCGGCAACCGAGCCCACCAGCCAGCCAGGCCGCAATCGAATCGGAGGTCGTGTCCCAGGAAGCCGGTAGCTCGCTGGCCCAGAGCGCCAGCGGCGCCGGCAGCCAGACGACCGGGCACTGCCGCTGCATTGCCGATCGGATATCGCTCAGCGTACGCGCTGGCACAAACCGCTCGTCGCGATCGAGCAGCAGGTGACCGAACTGCTCCATGGCCAGGATCGCCATCGCATGGGCTGCTTTGTCGGAAAATTCGAGCCGCCGCTGGGCGTCACGAATATGATCCGCGAAGGGGCCGCCACCCGGCACGATCACCAGTGGAGAAGCCGCGTTGGCGAGTGCCCCGAGCCAGAGCGTCAGTTCGGGCGCAACAGCATTGCTGCCGCCCAACTTGACGACCAGGCTGTTCAACAGGCGTTCGTCACGAGGTGACGCCCTTCTTGCCGATGCTTGTGAAGCCGCCGCCGTCATTGCCCGCTGGCTGCGCGGACCGCGCCTGCTGAGGCGAGTTCTTTGCGGGTGCGCTCGATCTCGACGCCGACGCCGCCGGGGCCGAGCTCGAGCTTCTCGACCCGCACGGTGATGCGCATCACGCGCGGATCCTGCAGCACATGCGCCGCTACATGCTCCGCCAGCGCCTCCACCAGTTGCACATGGCCGCTGGCGACGATGGCGCGGATGCCGTCTATGATGACGTCGTAGGAGAAGACGTGCCGCATGTCCTCGGGATTGCTGACGGTTCTCAGCACATCCGCCGTCACGTCGAAACGCACATTCTGCGTGTGACCGTGTTCGAAACTATAGGTGCCGATCTGCACCGGCAGCACGAAATCCCGCACGAAAATACGGTTCGTCTTCAGCGTCAAATCGGCGCTGTCGGGCGAATAACCCCGTGCGGCCAGAAGCCGGTAGTCGACCGTGCCCGTCTGTCCGGCAGGCTTTTCCTCCGGAATCGGCGCCCGGATCTCGGCGACGGCTTCCGGGTCGATCGCCTTGGTTCGCTGCGATTTGCTGCAGAGCGCCCGGCGAAAGCCAAGGAAGTCGGGTTTCGACGGCAAGAGGCGCGGAACGTCGGGTGCTTCCAGCGAGCCCGCCAAGCCCACCGTCAATCCAAGCCCTTTTGCCGCCCGGACAAAGCCAGGGATGCGATCGGGCGGCAGGTGATCCAGCAACCGGCCGTTCGACTTGTCCGCCGTGTCGACCATCACACCGTGGAAGCCATATTCCGCGAATACCGGCAACAGCTCGAAATCGGGCTGCCGGTCGGCGAACAGCACGGCGATCAGTTTTGTGTCCTTCGCCAGGTCCGCCAGCGCCCAGGCGCAAGCGGCTGTATTGTCGGCGGGAAAGAAGCCGACCTTGACATAATCGACGCCGGTCGTGGCGATCTCCGCAACCTTGTCGCGGATGGTTTCGGGCTGCATCGGCAGATCGCCACAGACCGCGCTGACCGGCCGGCGGCCGGCGACGGCTTCGACGGTCTGGCGGATCGTCGCCATCGGCAAGGCACTCAACGCCCCAGTGCGCGGGTTTTTCAGGTCAACGATGTCGGCGCCGCCGGCGATGACGACCTCGGCCTCCGCCTTCCCGGTAACGCTGGCGAGCATCTTTGTCATTGAAGCTGCTTCTCCAGAATGCGTGCGGACAGCCCCTTATACAGGCATTCGAAGTTGCGCACGTGGTAATCCTCGGGATCGCCACGCAAATCGCAGAGGCCGCCACGTTGTGGCGCCTCCGCGTCGAGGGCGTCTGCCGCTGACATAGGCCCAAAGCACAAGCATGCCGTCACGAAAATGTGTCCGGCGGGCCTTGCGATCGAAAACGTGTGGGCTAAGCTCATTGCGGGCACCGAGATCTTCCACCTTGCCTTCAGCGTTTGGGCGATGGTGTGCGTGAACAGAAGCATAGAAGAGTATGGTGCCTAACACTCTCGCGGCTTTCATCGGCCTTTTTTTCGTCAGCGTCAACGCCGCCGCTTTCGCACAGGAGGCAGCGCCGCAGCCGAAGCCGGCGAAGCCGATTTCTGAGATCAAGATCGGCTATTTGCGCGCCTATGAGCCGACGCTCGCACTCTCCGTGCTCGATGTTCCGCCGACTGACATCGGCGTTGCCGGCGCCACCGTCGCCATGGCCGACAACAACACGACCGGAAGCTTCATGGGGCAGAAATTCACCCTCGAAGTGACTGACGTGAAGTTCGATGCCGATGTCGTGCCGACCTTCGACGAGATGGTTTCGAAAGGCGAAAAATACGTCCTGACCGACTTGTCGGAGAAGCAGCTCCTGTCGATCGCCGACAAGGCGCGCGACGCGGGAGTGCTGCTGTTCAACGTCGGCAATACGGATGATAGCCTGCGCGAGGAAAACTGCCGCATCAACGTGTTCCACACGGCGCCGACGCGTTCGATGCTGGCCGACGGCCTGGCCCAATATCTGGTGTGGAAGCAGTGGCCGAAATGGGTGCTGATCACGGCTCGCATGAGCGCGACAAGCTGTTTGCGGCAGCGCTGAAACGCGCGGCGGAGCGCTTTGGCGGCCAGATCGTCGGCGAGAAGGAATTCACCGACACAGGCACGTCGAGGCAGACCGATTCCGGCATCGTGCAGATCCAGAAGCAAATGCCTGTGTTCACGCAGGACCTGCCCGAGCACGATGTCGTTGCTGGTGGCCGACGAGAGTGAGGTGTTCGGCACGTACCTGCCATTCCGGACCTGGGTACCGCGCCCTGTCGCGGGCACCGCCGGCATGGTGCCGTCGTCCTGGCATCCGGCCTCCGAGCAATGGGGCGGCGCGCAAATCCAGAATCGCTTCGCGAAGGCGGTCAAGGCCGGCGGATGATGTCGAAGGACATGGATGCCTGGACGGCGGTGCGCATCATCGGCGAGGCGGCGACGCGCACGCAGGGCGCGGACCCGAAGAAGATGGAGGAGTTCATCCGCGCCGACGATTTTTCCGTTGCGGCCTTCGCGGACAGAAGCTGACGTTCCGCAAATGGAACTGGCAGCTGCGCCAGCCCATTTTCCTGGGTGACGGGCGCGGCGTTGTCACCACCTCGCCGCAGGAGGGATTCCTGCACCAGGTTTCCGAACTCGACACGCTGGGCGTCGACCAGCCGGAGACGAAGTGCGTGTTGAAATAAGAGTGAAACGAATATGGGAGGAGTGCTTGATGCGAAGACGACTGACACTTCCTGGCCGGCTCCGTGGCCGCGGCTTCTTGGCCAGCCCCGCCTCGGCTTTCATGGTCTACGTCTCGAACGAAAGGACAATACGGTCACCGTCGTCGACACCGAGACAAAGCAGGTCGTGAAGACCATCAAGGCCGGACAGCGGCCGCGCGGCATCACCATCTCCCATGACGGCAAATTCGTCTATCTCTGCGCCTGGGACGACGACACGATCGAGATCATCGACACGGCGACCAGCGAGATCGTCGGCACGCTGCCGTCGGGCCCGGATCCCGAACTCTTCGTGCTGTCGCCCGACGGCAAGACGCTCTATGTCGCCAATGAGGACGACAATCTCGTCACCATCATCGATCTCGAAAGCAAGAGCGTCCTGGCGGAGGTCCCGGTCGGCGTCGAGCCCGAAGGCATGGGCGTCAGCCCCGACGGCAAGTCGATCGTCAATACGTCGGAAACGACGAACATGGCGCATTTCATCGATTCCGAGACGCATGAGATTACACACAATGTGCTGGTCGATGCGCGGCCACGTTTTGCCGAATTCACGCCCGACAGTTCAGGAAGCCTGGGTCAGCGCCGAAATCGGCGGCACGGTTTCCGTCATCGACAACGCCACGCGAGAGGTGAAGAAGAAGATCACTTTCGAGATTCCGGGCCTGCGCGCGGAATCGATCCAGCCGGTGGGCATGCGCATCACCGCCGACGGCAAGAAGGCGTATGTTGCGCTGGGGCCCGCCAATCGCGTCGCCGTGGTCGACACCGAGACCTACGAGGTGGAGAAATACGTCCTGGTCGGTCAGCGCGTCTGGCAACTGGGTTTCACGCCTGACCAGAAGAAGTCATCAGCACCAACGGCGTTTCCAACGACATCACCTTCATCGATGTCGCCACCGACGAGCCGATCGCAGTCGGTCACGGTCGGCGAATTGCCGTGGGGCGTGGTCGTGGCGCCGAATGAGCCAACTATCAAGGAGAGAGGGAAAATGCGAAATATCGAAAGATCGCAATTGCCGCGGTGCTGGGAACGGCGATGGCGCTGTCGCAGGCTGTCGCGCAGGAGGCGATGACGATGATGACGATGCAGCCGCCCCAAAGACCGAAGCCGCCGCGCCTGCGGAAGGCGCGGAAAAGGTGACTCGCGCCAGCAAGGACGTGCCCGAACTGATCCTGGGCACCAAGGAAGATCAGTTCACCGCCAACCAGAACGATTTGACACTGATCTCCGGCCAGGGTTATCGCTGGAAGATTACGGCCGCCGGCGGGCTGGAGTATAAGTTCCACACCGACCTGTTCCGCAATGTCTGGAAGAACCAGATCGTCATCAACGATCTCGAGGTGCATATGAACGGTGCGCCGGCCTGGCTGGAGTTTGATGCCGACGGCACGATCCAGGTGCAATTCACGACGATCCGCCCGGGCATCTACACCTGGTCGGTGCCCGATCTGGCGGACAAGGGCATGAAGGGTACGATCACGATCAAATAGCAGCGGAGCAAGAGGTGAGCGTTAGCCTTTTAGGGGAGGCCAACCTTGCAGCATGTGAGAACAGGTAAGGAAACGGGCATTGTGCCGGCGCTCGATGTGGCGGCGGTGAGCCATTCCTATGGCCAGAAGCGCGCGCTGGACGACGTGTCTTTTTCGATCGCGCCGGCGACCTTCAGCGTTCTGTTGGGCCTCAACGGCGCGGGAAAGACGACGCTATTTTCGCTGATCAGCCACCTTTACGACACCCGAAAGGGTGCGATCCGAATTTTCGGGCACGATATCCGCCGCGCGCCCGGTGAAGCACTGCGCCGTCTCGGTATCGTGTTCCAGGCGCGCACACTCGATCTTGATCTCAGCGTCTACCAGAATCTGTCCTATCATGCCTCCCTGCACGGCATCGGCAAGCCCACGCCATGGAGCGCATCACGGCACTGCTTGCCCAGGTCAATATGAGTGGCCGCCACCACGACAAGGCACGTAGTCTTTCCGGCGGACAGATGCGGCGCATAGAGATCGCACGCGCCCTCTTGCACCGGCCGCCGTTGCTGCTGCTCGATGAAGCGACCGTGGGTCTCGATGTACAGTCGCGGGCAGAGATCCTTGAAAACATCCGTGAGCTTGTGGCCGCCGATGGCATCAGCGTCTTCTGGACGACCCATTTGATCGACGAGGTCTGAGGACGCGGACGAGGTCGTCGTGCTGCATCCAGGGCAGGCTGGTTGCGAGTGGGAAGGTCGGTCGAGGTGGTAGGGGGCTACGGGTGGGAAGGATATTGGCAAGGCGTTTGGAGTGC
>CAVQCL010000040.1:0-182832 GCA_963710935.1 uncultured Alphaproteobacteria bacterium
AGCAGCTCAATCCCGATCTGACCGTCGTCGTGCTGGAAAAGGGCGGCGAGGTCGGCGCGCACATCCTCTCCGGCGCGGTCGTCGACCCCATCGGCATCGACCGGCTGTTGCCCGGCTGGCGCGAGGAGGGCGATCACCCTTCAAGACGCCGGTCACCGCCGACCATTTCCTGGTGCTGGGCCCGGCCGGCTCGGTGCGCCTGCCGAATTTCATGATGCCGCCGCTGATGAACAATCACGGCAACTACATCGTCTCGCTGGGCAACGTCTGCCGCTGGCTGGCGACCAAAGCCGAGGCCCTGGGCGTCGAGATTTATCCCGGCTTCGCCGCGGCCGGCCTGATCTACAACGAGGCCGGCGCGGTGACCGGCGTCGTCACCGGCGACATGGGCGTCGAGCGCGACGGCACGCACGGCCCGGCCTTCGCGCCGGGCATGGCGCTGCTGGGCAAATATGTGCTGATCGGCGAGGGCGTGCGCGGCTCGCTGGCCAAGCAGCTGATCGCGAAATTCAATCTCCAGGACGGCCGCGAGCCCGGAAATACGGCATCGGCCTGAAGGAGCTCTGGCAGGTCAAGCCGGAGCACCACCGGCCCGGCCTGGTGCAGCACACCTTCGGCTGGCCGCTCGACATGAAGACCGGCGGCGGCTCCTTCCTCTACCACCTCGAAGACAATCAGGTGGCGGTCGGCTTCGTCGCTGCACCTGAACTACAAGAACCCCTACCTGTCGCCCTTCGAGGAGTTCCAGCGCTTCAAGACGCATCCGGCGATCCGCGACACCTTCGAGGGCGGCAAGCGCCTCTCCTACGGCGCGCGCGCCATCACCGAGGGCGGCTGGCAGTCGGTGCCGAAGCTGTCGTTTCCCCGGCGGCGCGCTGATCGGCTGCTCGGCAGGCTTCGTCAACGTGCCGCGCATCAAGGGCAGCCACAACGCGGTGCTGTCCGGCATGCTGGCGGCGGAGAACGTCGCCGAGGCGATCGCCGCCGGCCGCGCGCATGACGAGCTCACCGCCTATGAGGACGCCTGGCGGGCAACCGACATCGGCAAGGACCTGAAGAAGGTCCGCAACGTCAAGCCGCTGTGGTCGCGGTTCGGCACGGTGGTCGGCGTTGGCCTGGGCGGCCTCGACATGTGGCTGAACACGCTGTTCGGCTGGTCGCCGTTCGGCACGATGAAGCACGGCAAGACCGACTAGCATCGCTGGAGCCGGCCGCCAAGTACAAGAAGATCGACTATCCGAAGCCGGACGGCGTGCTGACCTTCGACCGCCTCTCATCCGTCTTCCTCTCCTCGACCAACCACGAGGAAGACCAGCCGGTGCATCTGCAGGTCAAGGACATGGCCCTGCAGGAGAAGTCCGAGCACGACGTCTTCGCCGGCCCCTCGACGCGTTATTGCCCGGCCGGCGTCTATGAGTGGGTCGACAAGGACGGCAATCCCGCGCCGATCCGAATGCCAAGGACGTGCGTTTCGTCATCAACGCGCAAAACTGCGTCCACTGCAAAACCTGCGACATCAAGGACCCCAACCAGAACATCAACTGGGTTCCGCCGCAGGGCGGCGAGGGGCCGGACTACGCGAATATGTGATGGCTGGACCTGCTACAATCACCCCGCCCAAACCGGTACACCGTCGCCGGCGGGATGTTGCGCAAGGTGCGCCCGATACGCGTCACCTTGAGCCCCAGCTTATCGACGACCGGCCGCGGCACCGGACAACGCGGTCCGTAGGTGAACTGGTAGAGCGCGCCACCCGGCTTCACATAGCTGAACGCACCTTCAACGATCTGCTCCACCTTGCCTTGCGGCATCGACAGCAGCGGCAGTCCGCTGACCACAGCCCCGACCTGCCGGCCGTCGAAAATCGCGGCCTGCTCCAGCTTGGCCGCATCGAGCTGCAGAATGCGGGCGCGCGGAAAACGCTGTTTCAACATCGGCACGAATTCATGCCCGTACTCGATCAGAGTCAGCTCGCCTTCGTCGACGCCGCGCTCGAGCAGGGCGCGTGTGAAGACACCGGTCCCGGGCCCCAGTTCAATCACCGGCCCGGTTGCCGGTCCGATCTCCAGCGTCATCAGCCGCGCCAGCGAGCGGCTGGACGGCGTCACCGAGGCAACCCTCAGCGGCGCGGCGATCCAGGACTTGAAGAAATGAAAACTGTCGAATTTGACGGACGAACGGCCCATTGCGCGATTCCCTCGATTGCGCGCCGTTGCGCGGTCACGCCACCGTGACCGCAATCACGGCTGAATCAAGGCGCATTCGGTGGAAACATCGGCGTGCAGGAGCACTCTATTGGCCGGCAAACCTTATGCCGGCTTATTGATGATAGCGCCATTCCTGCGTCCTGCCGCCATAGCCGTAGGCAGCCGCGCGCACGTCCTGAACGTAGATGTAGCTTTCCTCGTGCAGGTCGCCCAACAGCTTGGCAAAGCCGTCGAAAGCCTCGGCCACATAACGAGCCTTCTCATCCTTGGTGTTCGTTTCGTCGGTGATCTTGATGTCGAAATAGACACTCGACTTATTCTGGCTCGCCAGCGTTGCGCCGCCCACGATCCAGTCGCGCGGGTCGACATAGTCGATCGCAATCGCCGTCACCTTCGGGTCCTTGCCAAGGATGCGACTGGTCAGCTCAAGCAGCAATTCGCCGACCGCCCTGGTCGTCTCGTCCGAGCGCTGTCCACTGATTTTCACGTTGAGGATAGGCATGTTCTTCTCCATTAGTTTGATATGCAACTATATGATCTGATTTCAGGCAACTTTGCCGGCCACACCCTTCGCTTGCTCGACGAAGGAGGCGAAAACCTCTTCGCCCAGAAGTGCTTTCAGTCGCTTGGTAACCTCGCCGCTCGCGGCATTGAGAGGGTCCTTCAGAGGCAGGGCCTCTGCGGTCGGAAAAATCTCGCATTCGCGTCCGTCACGTTTGGTCGAGCGCCGCTCCACCAGTCGCACGCGCCTCCAGCCCGTCCAGCGCCCGCGTCGCCGTTGGCCGCGTGATCTTCAACGCGTCAGCCAGCTCGCTTTGCAGCATGCCGGGTCTGTCGAGCACCGCGCGCAGCAAAAATGCCTGCGGTGGGGTCAGGTCGAACGGCCGAAACGCCTTCGCCCACACCCGCTCAAGCTGCCGGGCAAGCGCTGCCGTGTTGAAGTAGATGCAATGGTCGAACATGCCGGCACCATAGCACATATAATTGCATATGCAACTAGATTGCTTAAACTCGTGTTTGCCACGACAGCAGGAAGCATAGACGACGGTCTCCACCCCTCGATTGAAAGCAGGAATCCGATATGCAATCTTCGCTCGCGGAGGAACAAGGATGCCGGCGAGCTTGATACGACTTTGCCTTATGGTGGTTGCCGCGCTCGTCGCCGGCACGACCATTGCGGCGGCCGAGCAACTCGAGGTCAGAACCAAGACATACGCGATCTCCGGCAAGAATGGCGTCGAACTCTATCAATCCATGGTTCGTCGCGGACCGCGCCACGGTTTCCTGTCACGCGCCATCGCCCAGACCAGCTACACCGTGGAATGGCAAGCGGAGGTTGTGTCGCAGGTAGCGTCTGTCGCGTGGTGAAGGCGCAGCCCGTGCTCAGCCTCACCTACACCTATCCGCAGCCTGGCCGTTCGATGTCACCGGAAATGACGCGGCGCTGGCAGCGCTTCATGGCCGGCGTCAAGAAGCATGAAGAAAAGCATGGCTCGATCGCCCGCGAAATGGTCCGTGCTGCCGAAGCCTCGGTAAAAGGCCTGAAAATCAGCAACGATCCGGGTTGTCGCAAGACGCGTGTCGAGGTCAAGAAAAGAGCGGACAGGGTCTACGCAACCTACGAAGCCCGCCAGTTGAAATTTGATGCCAGGGAACACCGGGACGGCGGCAACATCGACCATCTCATTCTCAAACTGGTCAAAGGGCAGCCAGCGCCCGTCAGCCCGCCTCGAGCCTGCATTTTCGCCCTCACCGTCACCGTGGTCCTTGGTTCTTGTTGTTCCGGCGTCACCGTGAATTCGACAAGCACCGGCCAATGATCCGAACCCACAGCCTCGAGCAGCGTCACCTGCTGCACGGCAGATCCCACCTTTGGTCAGCACATGGTCGATCGGCAGGCCGAAAGATCGTAGCGAGCGCGGCAGTTCAAAGGGCAGCCAGCTGCGTTGGCCGGTGGTCACCTCCGTCATGCCGGACATGGTGGTGACGGTTTTGGTGGTAAAGCTCCATGGCGTCGCGTTGAAATCGCCGGCGAGAATGGCGGTGGGGGCGATCGCACCTAGAGCTCCCGCCAGGCGGCCCAGCTGCTCGGTCTGGTCGAACGGCCACGGCCAATGCAGGTGCAGAGCCGCGACGTTTATCTCGATACCCCCCAGACTGACATCTGCGAGCGCCATAGAGCCGCGTTCAAAGCAATGCGGCTGCTTGCCTTCGGCGAAAGGTCGGCGCGCTAGGATGGCGGTTCCCGGTAAACTGCATCCTGCAATTGATCTGATAGGGATAAGCCGCCTTCAGCAACTCAAGTTTCGGTTCCCAGAGCTCCGAAACCTCGTCCAGCGTAATCACATCGGGCCGCACACGGCCGATCAGCGACAGAACGCGTTCAGGCGTCGGGTTGGTGTGATACAGATTGAGCTGGAGCAGCTTGTAGGTCGGCTGGTTCGGTCCAATCGGCGGCGCGGCCTGGACGACGCCGAAACCGGGCAACGACCCCGGTGGAAAGGTCGTTCCCGCCGCACCCAGCCCCAACAGCAAGGCTGCGGCGGCATGCAGCCTGTTTGTGGCGAAGAGCAATGGAACTGCGCCTAGTGCGAGCAGGAAGCCGAGATGCACGCGAAAATGCGCGAAAGAATTGAAGACCGGATGCCAGCGGCCGAAAAAGCCGGCGATCAACGCTGTCGTCACGGCAAACACCGCAAGCAGCACCAGGAGTTGGAACAAGGACAGGGTAGATTTCGACATTGGCCTGCCTCTGCAAAACAAATGCGGCCCATTGATGGAAGGCTGATGCCGTGGCACTGCTGCCGCCCATGATTTCAAGACAGCAAACAATCGCGGCTCTCGGCGGCATTCTGGCGATGTCGTGGTTTCTCGTTGCGCCGGCCATCGCGCAGGGTCTGCCGCCGATCAGCGAAAAGACCTATTCCGTCACCGGTTCGACTGGGCTGGAACTCTACACGTCGATCTCAAAAAATGGACCCAATGGCGGTGGTCATGTCGCCCAGACAAGGTTCAAGCTCACCTGGAAACGCCTGTTCGACGAGCGTGGCGGAAGCTGCTTTCTTGTCCATGCAAAGCCGCAGCTATCCGTCACACAGGCCTACCCAAAACCGGCGGGCAAGCTCTCTGTCGACATGCAGCGCCGCTGGGACAAGTTCATGCGGGCGGCACGCGAGCATGAACAAACCCATGCCCGCATGATCGCCGAAATGGTCCGCACGACGGAGGCGTCTCTGGCCGGCAGTTTTGAACCGAACGACCGCACTTGCGCCAAGGTCAAAAAATCGGTCGCGGCGAAGATCGATCAGGGCTACCAGGCGCATCGCCAGCGAAGCCGGGCTTTCGACAAGCAGGAGCTTGGCTTCGGCGGCCGCATGTTCGTCGTGCTGGAAGACCTCGTGAACGAGCGCTAGCTGCTCAGGACGCGTTAACCACGCAGGCAAACTGGCCGCCGCATTAACCTGGCTTCGAGATCGTCCGTGTCACCAAAGGCCGAGGTCGGAGGTGGCGATGAGCGGCAAGTTCACCAACAATCTGCAGGCGGCGATCCTCTATGAGGGCGGCGGCGAAATTCATCCGTCGATCCACCTGAACCCGTTCCGCATGGCCATGCTGGCGAAGGAAATCCCGTTCAAGATCGTCCAGGAGAACCGGAACTTTGCCTTCATGATGGGGCCGGGCGAGCTCCAGATCATGGTCACCTATTATGATCACCCGGCAAATCCTGCTGCCTTCGAGGGCACCTTGGGTTCCGCGATCACCGGCATCCTTATGAGCGATGCACGCGAACGTGTGCGCCGCCACACCGCGCATGTGCTGGTCGAGATCCACCACGGCGTTCTGGGCGGCGCGGTGGACAATGCTCAAATGGCTGGCTTCTTCGACCAGATTGGCATGAAGCGGCCGGGCGCATCGCTGCGCGAATTCAACATGCGCGTCGAAATCCTCGGCGAGGTCTGTCGCCACCTGCTCAAGGTTCAGCCAGCCAGCGCCATCCATTGGACGCAAAGCAACATGCTGATCGCCGGCGAGAAATTCCTGCCATTTCTCGATCAGGCCCATCCGAGCATGCTCACCGTCCATCCGAAGCTTTTTGGCGCTGAGCCGATGCCCGGCTTCAAGGAACTGCCGGCGGGCCTTCTGACGCTCGGCGCGGCTGACTATCTGGGCCGCGAAATCTACGTCGCGCCGGCGCCGATTCCCTGGTTCGAGCTCTATGAAATATCTCTCGTCTTCATGCGCATGGCGCTGATGCCGAATGGCTATGTGGTTCCAGACGGCGACACGCTTGGGCCTGAAAGCAACGAGTTTTCCTATCTTGTGCGCCATTTGAACGCCGACGAGCATCCGCTCGGCATGCGCGAGCCGGTCTACGCCTTGACGGCCAAGTATGCCGAAAAGCATGGCTTTACGACCATGGAACACGAAACGCGCACACCGGTGCGCGGCGGCATGCGCGAGGTGGCGCATGAGATTGAACCTGACAGGACCGCGCGGCAGGACTTGATCTCGGATTGGGAAAAGCGAGAGCGTGCGGCAAACGCGATCGGCGGAGGGCTGAAGCTTTTCAGAAAGGGCGACGACGGTTCGGATGAACTCGCCACCGTCAGGTCCGACCCCGCGTTTCGGCGGTTCGTTTGGCAAGCGTGCCGTCTTCGGCCGCAAACATTGAGCTACTGGAACGCCGTCTCCGAAAAACTGCGCAATTTGCGTGAATGCAGCCGATCCATCGGCATCTCGGCAAGCTTCTCGATCGCCCGGATGCCGATCTTGAGATGTTGCGCCACCTGGCGCTTGTAGAAGTCGCTGGCCATTCCGGGCAGTTTCAGTTCGCCGTGCAGCGGCTTGTCCGATACACAAAGCAGCGTGCCGTAGGGCACTCGGAAGCGAAAGCCGTTGGCGGCGATCGTCGCCGACTCCATGTCGAGCGCAATGGCGCGCGATTGCGACAGCCGCTGCACCGGGCCGCGCTGGTCGCGCAGTTCCCAGTTGCGGTTGTCGATGGTGGCCACGGTGCCGGTGCGCATGATGCGCTTCAGCTCATATCCGGTCAGGCCGGTGACTTCGGCGACGGCTTCCTGCAAGGCCACCTGGATTTCGGCCAGCGGCGGGATCGGGATCCACACCGGCAAATCGTCGTCCAGCACATGGTCCTCGCGCACATAGGCATGCGCCAGCACATAGTCGCCAAGTTGCTGGGTGTTGCGCAGGCCTGCACAGTGGCCGAGCATCAGCCAGGCATGCGGCCGCAGCACGGCGACATGGTCGGTGATCGTCTTGGCGTTTGAAGGACCGACGCCGATGTTCACCATCGTGATGCCGCCATGGCCTGGCTTCTTCAGGTGATAGGCTGGCATCTGCGGCATACGCGGCGGGGTGGAGCCGTACTCCGGCGCGCCATCGCCTGCCTTGGTCGTCAGGTTGCCGGGCTCGACAAACTCGCTGTATCCCCCGCCACCCTCGGCCATCAAGTCGCGTGCGTAGACGCAGAACTCGTCGATGTAGAACTGGTAGTTCGTGAACAGCACGAAGTTCTGGAAATGCTCGGGTCCCGTTGCGGTGTAGTGCGCCAGCCGGTGCAGCGAATAGTCGATGCGTTGCGCGGTGAATGGCGCCAGCGGCCGAGACTCGCCCGGCGTCACCTCGAACGTCCCGTTGGCGATGTGGTCGTCAGTGCCGTCGAGATCAGGCACGTCGAACAGGTCGCGGATCGGGCGATGCAGCTTGTCGGCGACGGCCGCATCGACATGCTGGCCCTCGAAGAAGGCAAAGTGGATCGGGATCGGCGTCTCGGACTCGCCGATGGTCACCGGTACGCCGTGATTGCGGATGATCAGCGTGAGCTGCGCGATCAGATAGTTCTCGAAGAGGTCGGGCCGCGTGATCGTCGTGGAGAAATGCCCAGGCGTCGGCATATGGCCGTATGCCTGACGCGAGTCGATCTGGGCATAAGAAACGGTGGAAACGCCGATTTCGGGGTAAAAGGCGCGGTAGCGCGTGTCGGTGGCGCCGCCGTCGGCCAGACCCTGGAAACGAGTCGCGCAGGAACTTGGTGTTGCGGCTGTAGAGCAGTTTCAGCGCCTCGACCGCCTCTCTCGCGTCGGTGAAGCTCCGGCGCTCAAACGGTTCGGGGCGGGAAATCGATTCGATTGCGACTGGGTAGATTCTCTTTTCCATGACCCATTATAGAGACTTCGCACTCCGCTTGGGAGAGGGTGTGGCCACCATGCCGCAGCGGCGCTGCAAGCGTATGACAGCCAATGCTCGTGCATGCGAAACGTGCACAACGCTTCGGTTCTCCAAAATGCGCCATTTTCGGCCGGCTGGATCTCAACAGACCCTCGATTAGGATGTGTCGGCGTAGCGCGGCCGCAGCGCGGCGATCGCACGCAGAAGCCGCTCGGCATTCGCGCGGCTACCGGGGAGGCAGCTGCGATCAGGTTGGTTCGGAAGGCTCTCTGATCGCCAGGAGCTGGGCCTGATGGGCGAGAGCGAAAACCGCGGCAGCAAGCATGCGGAACGTTTCGGCAAGGCGAATTGCCTCGTCGTGGCCATCACCCGGTGCCGGATATGCGATGGGGACAAACGGGTCGGCTTCGGCGACAAACGCGCTTGCGACGGCTTCCGCCCGGCTGCAAGACCCAGAGCACCAGCCAGCGGACAGGGCGGGAGCGGTTGGCCGCGCGCTCGGCGACGGTCGCCAGGGCGAGCAGGATGGCGGCGATCCGCCTGAGCATTTCATAATTGTCCCGCACCGTTGTCTCCGCCTCCTTTCGTCAAGCGCGCAGGCATCTTGAGGCAGGCTGGAGGGGTGTGGACGAAAAAAAGAAAATAATGCTGAGGGGCTGGCAGAGCTGCCGTCCCGATCAAAGTGCGTCGCGATTGATCAGAGTTCAATCTTCACCGACCCCCTCTGTCCTGCCGGACATCTCCCCCTCGAGGGGGGAGATTGGCAGTTCGGCGACACTGCGCGATCTCCCCCCTTGAGGGGGAGATGTCCGGCAGGACAGAGGGGGTCGGAGAAGATCGAATAGAGTCAATCAAACGCGACAAGCAACGGTCCGGCTCATCCTGCTCTGAATCCCCCAGACCCTACGCCCGCTGCAGGCTGAACAGCAGCACCAGACCGAGGCCCGTCTTCGGCGCCGCCGGCGCTTCGATGATCTGACCCGGGCTGCCGGAAGCGCTCGGCACCGCCAGCACCGGCGCCGCCAGCAAAAGGCTGAACGCGGCAGCGCGAACCAGGAGTGTCAGTGCATTGGCTATGGCGAGGCGGTTCATGGCAGATGCCTTCCGGCGTTCTTGTTGTGGTCAGCAGTCGAAGCTTTGAATGAAGGCGCAGCGAAGCATGTGCGCATTCGCGTGCGCCATTCTCGGCCCTTCCGATTGGGCGACCAGGCTGGCGAAGAACATCCCGAACAGCGCGGTCAGCAGGCAAACGATGGTAAAGCGGCGTGCAAGCATTGGTCCCTTCTCCATTGCTAGGGCGGGAAAATGCACTGGCGCGCCTGAACTGCCCCTGATGGGGTCGTTCATCCAGCGTTTAGAAAGGCGCGCGTTCCGCGCCTACATTGCAAATGTGCGGAATGAGCCAAATACGCGAAGGGCCTGATGCCGGCAGGCGTCAGGCCCTTCAGAATTCGTGGACGCTGCTTGCGACCTACATTTTCCGCCATGTCTGGGTCTTGCAGAAAACCTTCAGTGCACAGCCGGTCATCTTGAGCGTCGAGCCGGTGAGGCGCGCCGAGCCGGAATAGGTTTTGTCGTCGGCCGGATCGGTGATCGTTCCGGCGTATTTGTTGCCGCCAGTCGACTTCAGGCTGCCGATCCGCTTGCCGGCATATTTGCCCGTTTTCAGAACGATCGAAAACGATCCTCCGCCGGAGATTGCAGCCGTCTCGCCGCTGGCCGTCTTCCAGTTACCCTCGATCGGATCCGCATAAGCGGCGCCGGTGGCTATCAGCAGCGCTGCCGCTACCAGTGAAAATCTGCGCATCTGGTGTTCCTCCCTGTCGAAGCGCCGGGTGGAGCTTATTCGGCGCCCCATTGCCCCTTACGTAAACGACGATAGTCGAAATCGAGGGGCCGCAAAAGACGGTGCCGCTGGGTAAGGATCGGCGATTTTTGCGAGCTCCATCGCGCCACTCCTTTCCGATCAAAGAAAAGCTCTCCGAATCCATGGTTAGCAGAGTCTTTTTCGTGCCGATCCGCCGGTTTGAGACGATTTCAGTCAAACTCCAACAGTTCAGCCATCCGTTTGGTTAATCGACGACTAGGTTTACTTCTCATTTGAACTTTGTTGTCGCCAAATTAAGCAAGCCACTTAACGGCGGATTCAAGCGCCGCCGCCATTCTCGAAAGCATCGAAGGGCAGCCGAAAACGGGACGAAGACGGCGACCTCGGGAGCAACAGGGGATACGAAAATGGCACGTTTCGAGATGCTTGAGACAGGACTTGGCGCTGCCGGCGCGATCGCCCAGGCCGACATTCTGTTCGAGTTGGGAATGATGCATGCGACGGGCCGCGACTGTGAGGTCGATGTGGTGGCGGCGCACAAATGGTTCAACATCGCCGCGATCAAGGGTTCGAACCGCGCCGCCGAACTGCGCGCGGAACTGTCGGCGGCAATGACCAAGCCGGAGATCATTCAGGCTCTGCGCGAAGCGCGCGAATGGATGACCACGCACTAGGCATCTGAACACCGCGGCTGCTCCAACGGCCGCCGAATACGGACCGCAAATCCGCAAAGACGGAATGGTCCCAAGAAGACAAGCGGCAAGCTCGATACGGGCACAGCCGTGAAGGCGTCAACACGAAGACGGCATGAACCGTCCGGTGCAACCAGAAGACCGCGTCGGCTCGACCGGCGCGGTCTTTTGACCTACCGCTAAAAGCGGAACTGATTGGCTCACTCCCACCAATTTGTATCTCGACACACGCCCGTTGCTGGTCGTTTACTTACGAACTGTGCAAAGTGCGGGCGTAACGATCCAAAATTGTGGCAGCGACACATTTCTGACCCATTACGCAAGCCAAGTCGCCCCGCGGTCGGGTGGGGACCCCGTAGCGATTTCAAGGTGGACGAAATTTTGGCGAAACTTACTGGCTCGACAAAAGCGCAGAAGCTCAACGACAACAACACAACCGACAACGCCCGCTCCATTGCCGAAACGACCGATGCTGGCGAGGCGCCAGCCAATACGCCGGTTGACGCCGATGACCCGGCTGCCGTGCAAAACGAACAGAGCGATGTGATGGCTGCTGATATGGCGCCTGCGGCGACCGAGAACCTCGATTCCAAGGATGGCCTCGCTGTGCGGAAGAGCTTCAACACCGCGGCCTTTGCCGATCTCGGATCGACCTTCGGCCGCGACCTGAAGGCGAGCGTCGACGCGTTCGAAACGGCGAGCCGCAACTGGATGCTTTTGGCCGACCAACTGGTCGAAGCCAGAACCGAGCTCGAACGCCTCAGTGCCGTTCAGGTCGAGCATGATCGCCTTGCCAGGCTTTATGACGGCGAAAAGGCGATGACGGCAAAGCTGGAAGCCGACCTGCGCGAGACCAAGGCGAAGGAAACCGAAGCCAGCGAGCGGGCCGCAAAATTCGAAGAAATTTGCGAAACCATCAAGGAGCGGGCGTTCGAAATCCATACCGCGCTTCAGGAGGTTCGCGCCAACGAACAGAAGCTGCAGGGTGAGCTGACGAGCGTGCAATCCGAATTGACCGAGCTGCGCCGCTCCGCTCAGGAAGAAGCAGCCGCGCGCGTCAGCGCGGAAGACCAGATCACCAAGCTGCGTGCGGATGTCGCGAAGTTCGAAGCCGACGATGCGACCGCGCGCGAACGCATGGCCAAGCTCATCGACGACAACAAGGCAATGGCCGGCCAGGTACCGCAACTGCTGACGGATCGCGACAACTGGCAAAAGCAGTTCTCCGCATCCGAGCGCGAGAATACGCGCATGCTGCAGCAGCGCACGATCGCCAACGAGCGTATCGCCGACCTCGAAAACGAAATCAGGACGCTGCGCAGCGATCTGGCGTCGCTGACTTCCGCGCATGCGGCCGCGATGACGAAGGTCTCCGCACTTGAGCCGGAAGCCGGTCCGCCGTCTCTCAATCGCGCACTCGAGCCGGAAGCGGATCCGGTCGAGGACGATCTTGACCTGGCGGCGTCTCTCGATCGCGCTTTCTCGTCGGACGATGACGGCGACGATTTCGAGCCGATCCGCAAGACGGCCGGCTGACGACCGCGCGCGGCAGCAAACCTCCGGATGGCCTAACGTTTTTTTGTTTGGCGGGGCATGGCGTTTTGACCGTCGGCCCCTAGAGTGGGTGCATCTTTCTTAGGCATCCGGAGGATATTGCCATGAAAATCAAAACCTTGTTGCAGGCGGCATTGCTGAGCAGCGTGCTCGGCGTACCGGCAGCATTCGCCCAGGATATCAGCATTGCCGTGGTCGGTCCGATGACTGGCCAGCTCGCCAACATCGGCGATCAGTTCAAGCAAGGCGCAAACGCCGCCGCCGCCGCGATCAACGAAAAGGGCGGCGTCGGCGGCCGCAAGATCAACATCGTGATCGAGGACGATGTCTGCGATCCGAAGCAGGCCGTGTCGGTGGCCAATCGCATCGCCGCCGAAGGCATCAAGTTCGTCGACGGCCACGCCTGCTCGGGCTCGAGCATCCCGGCATCTGCGGTCTATGCCGAAAACGGCATCCTGATGATGACGCCAGCCTCGTCCAACCCTGAACTCACCGACGCGGCGGCCGAAAAGGGCTGGTCGACAATCATGCGCCTCTACACCCGCGACGACGGGCAGGGCGCTTTCATCGGTCCGTGGATCGCCAAGAAATTCGCCGGCAAGAAGGTCGCCGTGCTGCACGACAAGAGCGCTTATGGCCAGGGCGTCGCCGACGTGGTCAAGGCCAAGATGAACGAAGGCGGCCTGACTGAAGTCTTTTATGACGGCATCAACGCCGGTGAGAAGGACTACAACGCGCTGGTCACCAAGCTGAAAGAGCTGGGTGTCGAAGTTCTCTATTTCGGCGGCTATCACCCGGAAGCCGGCCTGATCCTGCGCCAGTCGGCCGAGCAGGGCTACAAGTTCCAGCTCATCATGCCGGACTCGATCGCTTCGCCGGAATTCTGGCAGGTTGCCGGTCCGGCCGGTGAAGGCACGATGTTCGTCTTCCCGGCCGACCCGCAGGCCCGCCCGGAAGCCAAGGAAGCAGCTGAGAAGATCAAGGCCGGCGGCTTCGTGCCGGAGGGCTTTACGCTGTTCTCCTACGCCGTGGTGCAGGCGATCGCGCAAGGCATTGAGCGCGCCGGCTCGCGACGATCCGGCTGCGGTCGTTGCCGCGCTGAAAGACGGAAAGCCGGTGAGCACCGTCGTCGGCGATGTCGTCTTCGACGAAAAGGGCGACATGAAGGATCCCAAGTACGACATCAACCAGTGGCATGACGGCAAATACGCGCCGATCGCCCAGTAGGTGGGACGAACTATCAGCAAAATGGCCGGGCATTGCCCGGCCATTTTTTGTCTGACGTGAACCGATTGCTGCTGGCGTCGCCGGTATCAACCTTCTTCGACGAATTTCACCAGCACGGTGCCCGTCGGTCACTCTGAGCGCCCTCGAGGCACGATCTCGTCGATGACGCCGTCATGCGAGGCGGCGATGGTGTGCTCCATCTTCATCGCCTCCAGGATCAGCAGCGGCTGGCCCTTCTTCACCGCCTCGCCCTTGCCGGCCATCACGACCTTGGCCAGGCCCGGCATCGGCGCGCGCATCGACGACGCGCCGCCATCGGCCTCGGCAGCCAATGCGAACGGGTCCGCGAACGGCGAAGTTGTAGGCCTGGCCGCCTGTCGAACACGGTGACATGACCCGGCCACAGAGCAGCAGTTGCCCGGGCCGAACCGGCTGTCGGCGAAGGTCGTGACCGGCGATGCTGGCGACAATGCGCCGCCACCGTCATCGATGCCGACACCGTGCTTCGATCCGCTCGTCGGCCGCCAGCAGATCGATTTCGCCGCCCGACCGGATGGAAATGCGCGTAGCCGGCCATGGCTGCCCAAGGATCGTCTGATGGCGCGCGTTCACTCAAACCGGACGCCGCTCAGCAGCCGCGAGTGCTGAGCACTCTTGCCGTTGGTCTCGGCACAGTTGTGAGCGCTTCCTGCTTGCGGCCGATCAGGCCGGTATCGACATCGCCGGACGCAAAACCCTCATCGCGGCCGAGCGCCGCCAGGAAGGCAGCGTTGGTGATCGAGCCGGCGATTTCCGTTTCCTCGACCGCATCGACCAGCGCATCGAGCGCTGCCTTGCGGTCGCGGGCATGGACGACGATCTTCGCGATCATCGGATCGTAGTAGGGCGAGATGGCGTCGCCGGCGCGCACGCCGGTTTCGATGCGCATCGTCGAACCCGCCGGCGCATGCGCCGGGAACTGCAGATGGTGCAGCGTGCCGATCGCCGGCAAAAACCCCTTGGTTGCGTCTTCGGCGTAGAGCCGCGCCTCGAAGGCATGGCCGTCGAGCTTTATCTCTTGCTGCGTCTTCGGCAGCTTTTCGCCGGACGCCACGCGCAACTGCCATTCGACCAGATCGACGCCGGTGATCATTTCCGTCACCGGATGCTCGACCTGCAGGCGCGTGTTCATTTCCATGAACCAGAAACGGTCCGGCTTCAGACCCTGCGAGGCATCGACGATGAATTCGATCGTGCCGGCGCCCGAATATTTGATCGCCTTGGCGGCCGTCACCGCTGCATCCGTCATTGCCTTGCGCATCGCCTCGGTCATGCCGGGGGCAGGGGCCTCTTCGATCACCTTCTGGTGGCGGCGTTGCGCCGAGCAGTCGCGCTCGTAAAGATGCACGGCATTGCCGAAATTGTCGCCGAACACCTGCACCTCGATATGGCGCGGCTTCTCGACATATTTTTCGATCAGCACGGCATCGTCGCCGAAGGCAGCCTTGGCCTCGCGCTTCGCCCCGGCCAGTGCCGCGTCAAACTCCGCCGGATCGTCGACGCGGCGCATGCCTTTGCCTCCGCCGCCTGCACGCGCCTTGATCAGCACCGGATAGCCGATCTCCTTCGCCTTGCCGGCAAGCATATCGGGCTCTTGTCCATCGCCGTGATAACCCGGCACCACCGGCACCCCGGCCTTTTCCATCAGCCGCTTGGCGGCGTCCTTAAGCCCCATGGCGCGGATCGAATCCGCCGACGGGCCGATGAAAACGAGTCCTGCCTCAACCACTTGGTCGACGAAGTTCGGGTTTTCCGAGAGGAAGCCGTAGCCCGGATGGATGGCCTCCGCGCCCGTGGCCTTCGCGGCCGCGATGATCCTGTCGGCGCGCAGATAGCTTTCGCCTACCGGCGGCGGGCCGATATGCACGGCCTCGTCGGCCATCGCGACATGCAGGCGACTTGGCGTCGGCATCCGAATAGACCGCGACGGTGGCGACGCCCAGCCGCCGGGCGGTGCGGATGACACGGCAGGCGATCTCGCCGCGATTGGCGATCAAAATTCTGGTGAACATTGCTCCTCCTAGCCTCTCTTTTCGCGGCTTTGGCGGAAAATGCAATGTGTGCCCGTCGATTTCCCTCGGACAAACTCCGAGGCGTTGCGTAATAGCGCGCTTACGCTTCGTTGCTCGGCTTTTTGGCTTCCGGTTGCCCTGCGGCATCGATCATATTGTCGATGGTATGAGCATTTGTGAGCACTGTGTTGGCGGCCAGTAGCCAGAAGATCAGCGGTGCGAACATAACGAGCACCCATGCAATCCCGGCGAGAGAATAGGAAAACAGCATGGCGCAAAGCAACAGCAGCCACTGGAGCGCGAGCATGATGAGACTGGCGAGCGCCGGTGTCAGGATGATCAGGGCGATGACGCCATAAGGGCCTTCCTCGGCAAGTCCCGTGACGTTGGCGATGATCATTGCCGCAGCGCCGAGCGCCACAATATAAAATAAGAGTCCGAGCCAGGTGCTCTGTACCCAGATCTGCGCAATGGAATTGACGACAGCCAGGAGGAATGTCGCGAAAAGACTGTTGCTGCCGCCGTTGCCGCCCAATGCGTCGATCATATCGGGAGAGGGGTCGCAAACGACGGCCATGTCCGACAATCGGCATCCCGTCAACTCGTAGTAGAAGATGTCGGCAATGTGCCACGGGTCAAACGCCGTGAGCGATGTTTTGAGATAGGTCGTGAACGTATCCAACACGGGAATCGTGCCGCCGTTCTCCTCGAAATAGCGGCCGAGAAGATACAGCAGGCCAGCGATCAGCAACGCAAGCAGGCTTGGCCGCCTGCGCATCCAGGGAAACAGTTCGTAAAGCATGCCCGGTCCCGCCCCGAAACCACCAGCCGCATTCCGATCTTAGCAGAATTTTCCCTTCTCTCGTAGCTTGGCGCCATCCGCAATTCGGCGATGCGCTTCTACTTCGTGCTGCTGAGCATGGAAAAATGCGCGCCTTGCGGGTCCACGCAATTGACCACCCATTGCCCGCCGGGCACTTCCATCGGCCCCATGGTGATGCTGCCGCCATTGTCGGTGCAGCGCTTGGCAGCCGCATCGATGCCTTCAACGATGAAGTAAAAACCCCAATTGGCGACAGGCACAAAGGGTGGCTTGTCCATCATGCCGCCATTGTCCTTCCCATCGACGGCGAAGAGCTGGTAGGTGCCCATCTCGCCCATGTCGACAGCCTGGCTTTTCGTCCAGCCATATTGACCGGCGTAAAAGTCGAAGGCCGCTTGCCAATCGGTACCCATATATTCATGCCAGCCGACATGGCCGGGCGTCATGGGCTCGACTGCCGGCATGTCCGGGCCTTCCGGTTGCAATAGCATGTAGACCGCGCCCTGCGGGTCCGCCACCACCGAGAAACGCCCGACGCCGGGGATCGGCCCCGGTTCGCGATACACTTGACCGCCCGCCTGTTTGACCGCGTCGGTCTGCGCGTCGATATCGCTGGCCTTGATGTAGCCGAGCCAGGCCGGTGGTGCGCCCATCTGAGCCGCCTCCGGAGGGATCGTCATCATGCCGCCGACGCCGTTGCCGTTGGCATTGACCACGACGTAGCGCATATCCTGGTTCGGGAATTCCTCGGTCGTCCAGCCGACGACAGCGGGATAGAATTTTTCCGCGCCCGCAAGGTCCGACGTCATCAGTTCGTACCAGAAAAAGCTCGTCGCCATGGCTTTCCTCCCAAGGTTTTCGGCCATCCTAGGCCGCTGGCCATGACCGTGCAATGACGCTTCCCAGCAGATTCTACCGGGCCGCGATCACCTCGATTTCGAGCAGCCATGCCTGATCGAAAATGCCACAGATGATGACCGACATGGCGGGCCTCAGATCGCCCAAATAGGCCTGCCGCGCGGTGCGGTTGGGCAGCGCGTACTGGCGGTCGGAGAGGAACACGTTGACCTTCACAATGTCGGCCTTGGTCATGCCCGCGGCGGAGAGCTGCGCATCGATGTTCGCCCATACTTGCGCGGCCTGCGACGGAAAATCCGGCGGCAGGACGACCGGCTTGGTCGACAGGGATCTGGCCACTGACGAATGCTAGGCGCTTGTGCTCCTCCAGCGCGACTACCTGCGAATAGCCCCCGAGCGGCAGGGGCACGTCCGGCGAGTTGATTTCGGTTCGTCTCATGCAAGCCTGTCCAGTTCGTTTTGATGGAGGCCGGCGCTTTCCGCCGAGAAGCAACAGAAGACGACCTGTTTCGGCAGCGGCGATTGCGCCAGAAAATCGGCCACGGTTTTCACCGCGATCGCCGCCGCGTCTTCGGCGGGAAAGCGGTAGATGCCGGTCGAGATCGCCGGGAAGGCGATTGTTTCCAGCTTGCGTTCCGCCGCGATCTCCAACGAACGGCGATAGCAGGAGGCGAGCAGGTCGCGCTCGCCTTTGCCGCCGCCATTCCACACCGGCCCGACGGTATGGATGACGAATGTCGCCGGCAGGCGATAGCCTTTGGTGATCTTGGCGTCGCCAGTCTTGCAGCCGTTCAGCATGCGGCATTCCATGACCAGCTCTGGTCCCGCCGCGCGGTGGATCGCGCCGTCCACCCCGCCGCCGCCGAGCAGCGAGGAGTTGGCGGCGTTGACGATCGCATCGACGCCGAGCTTCGTGATGTCGCCCTGGTGAACGGAAAGCCGTTCCTTCAACCGAATTCTCCGTCGCCGGCCATGCCTACTTCGATGCGTAGATTTCGCACCGACCGGTCTTTTTGGCCTTAATTTTCTTGCCCACTGACTTGCAGCTTTCCAGCGCTCGCTCTTCTGCCGCCTTCTTCGACGGTGCGTTCAGGCCCGTACCGCAAAAAAAAGCCTCGGCGTGGGCCATGCGGCCCGACGGTGTCTGGGCATATGCCGAGTGTCCGGACGCCCCGACATACTTCGCATAGGCCTTTGAGCAGGCATCCTTGCTGCTATGAAATTGTGCCGGATAGCGGACATCGCCTTTCTGCCCGGCAAGCGACTGGGCTTGCGCCGACAGTGTCATCAGCGCCAGAGCGGCAGCCGCTCCGATGATCGGATTCAGGTTTGGCATTTGGTCTCCTCGTTGCCCGGGAAGCTCGGGCCCGTTTTGACCTCTAGACGTCAAATGCCTGGCGCCGCAAGCCGCTACAGCCGTTCCTTCAGACGTCGGCCCCCGCAATATAGTCAATCTTGCCCAGCGGCACGCCCTTGTGCCGCAGGATCGCGTATGCGGTCGTGGTGTGGAAATAGAAATTGGGCAGCGCGAATTTCTGCACATAGTCGCGCGCGGTGAAGGTGAGGCTGCGCGGCCCGAATTTCAGCACCACCTCATTGTCTTCCTTGCCGTCGAAGGCGTTAGCCGGCACGGTCTCTAGAAAGTCGATCGTCGCCTTGATGCGCGCCTGCAGCTCGTCGAAGGTCTGCTCGTTGTCGGCCATCGACGGCGCTGTCAGTCCGCCGACACGCGCCGCAACGGCTTTCGAGCTGTCGGAGGCGCGCTGCACCTGTGCGGTGAGCGGATGCATGTCGGCGATCAGCCGCGCGCCGGTGAACTCTTCATGGGCAATGCCTTTCTCATCGGCATAGGCGCGTCCCTTGTCGAGATGGAAGGCCATGTTGCGCAGCGCGCGGATGAAGGGCGGGATGCTGATATCGTAGAGCGAAAGGGGCATGGCGCAATCCAGAGGTTGGTGGGAAGCCGGATGTGGGCCTGCCAGGGCGGGCCGTCAATGGCGCCTCGTGTGTGGGCCACCACTTTCCCGCACAAGCCGGGCAGGATTCCCTAGCCCGGCAAGCCAGCGGCAGTGAGAATTTCGGGGCTCGGCGTGACATGTCCGTGCGGGCCGAGATATTGCAGGTAGATCGCCTTGTAGCCGAACGCCCGGGCGACCGGCGAAAGCAGCGCGATCATCGCCTTCTGCACCCAGGCGGGTGGGTGCGTGAAGGCAAGGACATCCGCGAATTCCTGCGCGATGAGGACGCCTTGCAATGGGTTCGGACGGCCCTTCTTGTCGACCTTGCCATCATTGGCGAGGCCGAACATCGTGCCGATCATCTGCTCGAAGCGGTCGCCGCGATCACGCGGCGTGCCGGGAGCAGCATTGATCTCGATCAGGATGTGCGCGTCCTCGCTCGGGCTGGCGTTCCACCAGTCGTGCGGCACCGTCGGCTGCGCCACGATCGACTGGCCGGGCGTCATCGTCATCGACTTCCCGGCGATCTTCGCCTCCAGCCGGCCTTTCACCAGGGTGAATTTCTCGACGATCGTAGGATGCGTATGCTCGCCGACGACTGCACCGCCGGGCTTCAGCGTAAGATACACGACGGCCGGGCCGTCGCCGCGATCTTCCGACCCGCGCAACACCAGCGCATGCTCGCCGGTGACCTTGTTTTCATAAACATCGCCGCAGCGGGACATGGCAGAGCCTGTTGTGAGGGCAATCGAGGCACATTAGCACAGTCTAAGGTGCGCAAGCCTCATTCCGGACAATCCACCTGCGTCGCCCATTGCGCCTTGACCCAGCCGCTGATGGTGCGTTCGCCGTCCTGATAGATGACGGGGCACCAGCGGTTCTCCCACGGCACGCTGGTCGGCGTGCACTCGCCGTCAAGGCGAATGGCGCTGGCCGGCTGCGACGGAAGGCGGTCGAGTACCCGCGCCTTTGCCGACGCCCGCGAGCGGATGTAGAGGTAGTTGTCGGCCGGTACGTTGGCCACCTCAAGGCACTGACCCCGGCCAGAGCAGGCGCAGGCTGGGCGAACAGCGCCAGGACAAGGACAGGCAATGTGATGCGGACCATGATCTCCTCCCTCGATCCGAGGGGGAAGATAGCGGAGATAAACGACTTCGTCTCGGGTCCGAATTTTCAGAATAATTAGCTATTTGCCGGCGTGGACCGGCGACGCGGACGGCTGCTTTCGGAACCGGGTGCGTCGAGGCGCAGGCGCCTACGCCGCGACCTCGCGGAACGACACCAGGCGCTGCTTGCGCTCGTCCCACAGCACCAGCTTGACCGCGCGCAGGCTGTCCAGATCGTGATGCGGCCGATTCCGCCAGTTCCGGGTGGTCGCGCAGCACTTCGCGGCAGCCGGTAGAAGGGAATCCCGGCTGGACAGATGATGCACATGGTGGATGCCGATATTGCCGGTGAACCAGCGCAGGACGCTCGGCAGGTCGTAGTGGGAGCTGCCGTGCAGCGCCGCATCGCTGACAATCCCAGTCGACGGTCCGCGCCCAGTGCGTGTCCTCGAACTGGTGCTGCACGTAGAACAGCCAGATGCCGGCCGCGCCCGCCAGCAGCGACGATGGGCAGGTGCACCAACAGGAACGGCCATGATGCCGATCAACCAGATCAGCGCCGCGGCGATGGCGCAGCGATGGCGAGATTGGTCAGCATGGTGCTGAGCCACGGCATGCCAGCCGTCGCGCAACGTCCGAACGGCAGCCGGTGCTGCAGGATGAACAGGTAGACCGGGCCGACGCCGAACATCACCAGCGGGTGGCGGTAGAGCCGGTAGCTGAGCCGCCGCCAGCGCGACGCGCGCCGATATTCGGCGACCGTCAGCGTGTCGATGTCGCCGACACCGCGCCGGTCGAGATTGCCGGCCGTGGCATGGTGCATGGCGTGGTCGCGCCGCCAGTAGTCGTAGGGCGTCAGGGTCAGCACGCCGAGCGCCCGGCCGGTCCAGTCGTTGCCCGGCGGCTGCGCGAAAAACGCGCCATGGCCGCAATCGTGCTGGATCATGAACAGGCGTAGCAGAAAGCCGGCCGCCGGAACGATCAGCACCAGCCCCCACCAGAAGCCGAACTGCACCGAGACGACGGCGAGGACCCACAGCGCCAGGAACGGCACGAGGGTGATCGCCAGTTCGACCACGCTGCGGCGGCGGTCTGGCTGGCGGTAGCGGCTGAGAATCTTGATCCACGGCAAATCCGCGATATCGGACGTAACGTCCTCGGACGCCTGCACGTGAATGGTCATCTGGGAAAAAACTCCGACGGCGGGCACTGCTGCGCGTCCAGGGATGGACTCTGTCAGGGGCCGCTGAGGTGCCGTCAGGCGCGCGCGACTACACGATACGCTTTGTCATGAGCCGGAGCAGTTGGCAATGGGGGGAACCTACCTTCTCCCCTTGAGGGCCTGTTGCGCAATTTTGGCATTGTGATTCACTCGGGTTTGGCGCTGGAGAGATTTGCGATGGCAGTGAAGCGAACTGGTCAGATGAGCTTTGTGGAGAGTTTTCTGGTCGGCAAGGTTCTTGGCTCGTCTGGAGCGCTGGAACGGATCGCGTCGTTGGTGAAGTGGTATCGCTTCGAGAAGCTGCTTGCCGGCCTCAATCACACGGGTCCCGGCCATCCCGGCTGGCCGGCGCTGGTTCTCTACAAGGCGCTTTTGGTTCAGTCGCTGTACGGCCTGTCGGACCGGGAGTTGGAGGAAGCACTGGCCGACCGGCTGTCGTTTCGGCGCTTCTGCGGCCTTGGACTGGAGGAGGCGATCCCCGATCACACGGTGCTGAACCGCTTCCGCAATGGGCTGGTGGCGAAGGCGCTTCTGGACAAGCTGTTCGACGAACTGGACCGGCAGTTGGAGAAGGCCGGTGTTACGGTCAAGCGCGGTACGATGCTGGATGCGACTCTGATCGAGACGACGGCGCGGCCGGGCGGCGACGGGCGCTCGGTGGTCGATCCGGATGCGCGTTTCGGCGGGCAACGCACGAAAGGCGGCGGCTTTACCTTCGGCTACAAGGCGCATGTCGGGGTGGATATGGGATCGGGGCTGATCCGCGCGGTCATAACGACGCCGGCCAATGTCAACGACACAACGCCGGCCGACCAGCTCATTCGCGGCGACGAGCGGGAGGTTTATGCCGATGCCGCCTACGATACGCATGCCCGGCGGGCCAGGCTCGATGCGGCCGGCGTCAAGCCGCGTATAGCCCGCCGCCCCAACAAGCATCATCACTTGAGCGCCCGCCTCAAACGCTTCAACAGGCTGGTCGCCAGACGAAGGGCTGCAGTCGAAACGACCTTCGCCACCTTCAAGCAGCGCATGCGGCTGAGCCGCATCCGCTATGCGGGGCTGGCCAAGGCGGCGGGACAGGTCATGCTCGCCGCCATCGCCTTCAACCTGCGACGATGGGCGGCAATCACGCCATAGCTGCGTCCGCAACCCGCCACAACCGCCACAAACAGACCAAAACGGCCCATCGCAAACCCGATGAAACCAAAGCCGCATCATCGCAATTCGCAAAAAAACGGTGCGCCAAAATTGCGCAACAGGCCCCTTGTGGGAGAAGGTGTCGCCCCCGAAGCGACGAAGTTGCTGAGGGAATAGGCGACGGATGAGGGGTGTTGGCCGAAGCGCGACGTCTCATTTCTTCCAACACCTCTCATCCGTCGCCTTATCTCTTCGTTGCTTCGCAACTCAGAGGGCGACACCTTCTCCCACAAGGGGAGAAGGAAGAGCGTTACATCCTGAACACCCCGAACTTCGTCTCCTCGACCTCCCCGTTCAGCGCGGCGCTGAGGCTCAGCGCCAACACCTCGCGCGATTTCGCCGGGTCGATGATCCCGTCGTCCCAGAGCCGGGCGCATGAATAGAGCGGGTGGCCTTCGCGCTCGTATTTCTCCAGCGTCGGGCGCTTGAACTCGGTCTCTTCCTCGGCGGTCCAGCTGCCGCCCTTGCGCTCGATGTTTTCGCGGCGCACCTGCGCCAGCACCATCGCCGCCTGTTCGCCGCCCATGACGGAGATGCGCGCGTTCGGCCACATCCACAGGAAGCGGGGCGAGTAGGCGCGGCCGCACATGCCGTAATTGCCGGCGCCGAACGAGCCGCCGATGATCATGGTGAGCTTCGGCACCCGCGCGGTGGCGACCGCCGTGACCAGCTTGGCGCCGTCCTTGGCGATGCCGCCGGCCTCATATTTGCGGCCGACCATGAAGCCGGTGATGTTCTGCAGGAAGATCAGAGGGATTTTGCGCTGGCAGCACAGCTCGATGAAATGCGCGCCCTTCAGCGCGCTTTCGGAAAACAGCACGCCATTGTTGGCGATGATGCCGACCGGCATGCCGGCCAGATGCGCGAAGCCGGTGACCAGCGTCGTGCCGTAATTCTGCTTGAACTCGTCGAGCTCGGAGCCGTCGACGATGCGCGCGATGACCTCGCGCACATCATAGGGCTGGCGCAGATCCGTCGGCACGATGCCATAGATATCTTCCGCGGGGTGAAGCGGTTGAATCGGTTTCTTAAGATCGAGGCCTATCGCCTTCTTGCGATTCAGGTTTTTGACGATGCGCCGGGTGATGGCCAGCGCGTGCTCGTCGTCAAATGCGTAGTGGTCGGCGACGCCGCTCTGGCGCGTGTGGACCTCCGCGCCGCCCAGATCTTCGGCGGAGACTTCTTCGCCGGTGGCGGCTTTGACCAGCGGCGGGCCGCCGAGGAAGATCGTCGCCTGCTTGCGCACCATGATCGACTCGTCCGACATCGCCGGCACATAGGCGCCGCCGGCGGTGCACGAGCCCATGACGCAGGCGATCTGCGGAATGCCGGCAGCCGACATGTTGGCCTGGTTGAAAAAGATGCGGCCAAAATGCTCGCGGTCCGGAAACACCTCGTCCTGGTTGGGCAGGTTCGCGCCGCCGGAATCGACCAGGTAGACGCAGGGCAGATTGTTCTGCATCGCGATCTCCTGCGCGCGCAGGTGCTTCTTCACCGTCAGCGGATAGTAGGTGCCGCCCTTCACGGTGGCGTCGTTGACGACGACCATCACCTCGCGGCCCTCGACGCGGCCGATGCCGGCGATCATGCCGGCGGCGGCGATGTTGTCGTCATACATGTCCCAGGCGGCGAACTGGCCGATTTCCAGAAAGGGCGAGCCGGGGTCGAGCAGCTGCGCCAGGCGGTCGCGCGGCAGAAGTTTGCCGCGGCTGACATGGCGCTGGCGGGACTCTTCCGAGCCGCCGCGCTCGACGGTCGCGGCCTTGACCGAGATGTCGTTGACCAGCGCGCGCATGCGCTCGGCGTTGGCGCGAAAGGCGTCGGATGCGGTGGAGATTTGAGACTGGATGACGGGCATGCGGACGTTCTCCCTCGGGCGCGCTGTTGGCAGCGCTTCGAGTTGATGTAGCAGGCGCGCCGTGGGCGGCTAGTCCTGCCGGGATGGGACGTTGAGGCGCGGAGCTCCCTCCCCTGGAGGGAGGGTGGACGGCGAAGCCGGCCGGGTGGGGTCCCTCGGCAGTGCTCGACGTTTTCAGTACGTCGCATCCTGTTGTGATGACCCCACCCGCCTCGTGCTGGGCGCTCGCGGCACCCTCCCCTCAAGGGGGAGGGAGCTACCGCCAACAATCCGCCGCAATCCGGCGCTTGAAGCCGCCCCGATCAACCACCTTCGACCACAAGGAGACCAGCCGTGAACCCGCATCCGAGATCGACACAGTCCGTGCCGACGCTCGCAACGCGCTCGGCTGAGATTTTTCCTTTGAGGTTGAACGACAATGGCACGTTCGTTGATCAAGCGCCGGCAGGAGGCCGAGCGCGAACGGCTTGACGCCTATCAGGCGACGCTGCGGCGCGTTTCGCGCGCCGAGCGGCCGGCACCCGATTCGACAAGGCTGAAGGAAGCCAAGAAGGGCTTTGAGGGCGAGTCTCGCGACTGCGCTCTGGCGCCGAACTCAAGACCCGCGACGCCACCCCTCGGCTTCCCGGCCCGGCACCTCTTCCCTTTCCCGTGCCCGCGCATCTCGAAGCCTTTGCTGGAGTCGCGGGGTTGATGCCGAAGAGGCCAAGCTGCGCAAGCAGTGGTACATCACCGTGGCTGGCGGCGGTTCCCCACTACAACCTCAAAAACCTCCCCCACAAAAAATACACGCCCCAAACCTGCCCGGCAACCTCATCCCGTTGCACCCCCCCCCCCCCAAACTCGTTGCCTCCGAACCGCCCGAAGGGGAAGCCCCCGCTTGCCCAGTTCCCCTTTCCTCCTCCTAACCAACCCCTTACATGCCACCCCCTCCACCCCCTGCCCCCCCCCTTCGCCCGCTCAAAGGCCCCTGCCCTCCCCCCCCCGGCAGATGCCGACTCAGCGAAGGCCCGGCCGGCCCCCCCGGCCGCGCCTGGGCTGCTCCCCCTATTCGCGGTTCCCCCCTCGGCAGCACGACGACCCGACGCTATCCCCCCTTAGCATCCTGCTACTGCTTCGTGTTAGCTATGAAGTGCATTGCCGGCTACGCCTCGATCTGGTCGCTGCGTCGTCGAGTGCCCGGAAAGGTCGACCGTCTGTTGACGATCGAACTCGACCGGCAGCACCGGGCCGTGCAGGTGCGTGGTTTCGCCAACCGTCTGGCCACGGCGGACGAGAAGCAGGTGCTCGGACGCTGGGCGACGGCGCGCGGGGTCACCGTGCCCGCTTGCTAGGTACCCCGCGCCGGTGGAAACGCCGGCGCGGGATCATCACGACCGGTTCTTTTCGCGCCATGCCGCTGGGTTGAGCGAGGTAACCCGTCGGAACTCGCGATTGAAGTTCGACTTGGTTTGGAAGCCGGAATCGAACATCGCCGCTGTCACCGACATCTCCGTTTCCCGAAGCAGCCGGCAAGCCTCCGCGACCCGAATGTCATTGATGTACTGGGACACATTTTTGCCCGCGAGCCGGTTGATGGCGCCGGAAATATGCCTGGCCGGCAGGCTTGCGCGGCGGCCCAATCGGGCGAGCGTCAAATTATCATCGCGAAACAGCTTCTGCTGCACAAGCAGACGGTCGAACTCGCGCGAGAATATCCCGGTCCTGTTCGGCATCCGGTTGGTTCGACCCAGCAACGGCCGCAGCGTCAGACTGCGGGTTGCCCGCGAAGCAACGAGTGCGGTGATGCCAATGAACAGAAGCCAGAGCAGGTTGCCGTTTGTGACGATCAGCCTGGCATTGGCCCCTTGGCTCCAGGCAAAATCCAGCAGTACGACAAGGTCGAAAAAGGGCAGAGACACACAAGGAAACAACAGCAAAAAGCAGTGCCCGGTAAGCCGGCGTGGCCTCGTCCAGACGCGCCTCTTCGAGCGCGTCGGGGCCCGCGCGGCCGAGGCCGAATACCGCAAACGCATATCCGACGAAGAGCAGTATCAGCGCCGGATCGATGAGCCCAGGGGCGGCAAGCACCAGCACGGCCAGAACAAAGGGCGGCGCCGCGTGCAGCCACCGGGGCAAGCGCGGCTCAGCGCCATCGCGACCGATCAGGCTTCTGAAGCTGAGAAAGACCAAGGGCGGTACGCAACCGGCCATAACGGGAAGCACGTGGCGCAAGAAATCAAAGTTGTAGCCCCAGCGGAGCCCGAGCAGGATCGATTGCACGATGCAGAGCACGATCAACACAAGGAACGGAGGATTGGCCGCGGACACTTTCTGGCGCCAGAGCGCGGCCAGGAGGACCAGCAGGAGCAGGGCGACGACGAAAGGCAGCGGAACAAAGATCAAGGCAACATCAGCTCGGGAAACACGCACCCGATTGATGACCTGAATCGCGATCAAGTGCGACCTAAATCGCGATTGAGGACGCGCCACCGGCCACAAGAGCGCAACTGGTCTCGCATCGTTTCAACATTGCGAGGATTTCATGAACGCCCTTCACACTTTGCCTGCCATCTTTTTGTCCATCGTCTCCGTGACGCCTTCGTTGGCAAGCGACCTGGTCGGGACGCGCGACATAAAAGTCGCCTCGACCGCGAGAGGTCGGGATTTGCACGTCACGGTCTGGTATCCCGCCCAACAAGGTGGGCAGCCTGTCCTCGTCGGAGACAACCCGCTCTTCAAAGGCGCACCTGCGGCGGCACATGCTCCGCTGGCGAAAGGGCGCTATCCGCTGGTGGTGCTTTCCCATGGCTCAGGCGGTCGCGCCGTGGCGATGGCCTGGCTGGCGGAGCGCCTCGCGGCGGCCGGCTTTGTTGTCGCCGGCCCGAACCATCCGGGCTCAACAAGCGGCGACTCGACGCCGACCAACACGCCCAAGCTATGGGAGCGCACAGATGACCTGTCCACCGTGATTTCCGCGCTGACAACCGACCCTCAATGGAGCGGGTCGGTCGACGCCGCCAGGATCGGCGTCGTTGGCTTCTCGCTTGGCGGCGCAGCAGCCATGGAAATAGCGGGTGCGCGGGCAAATCTGGAAGCCTACGCCGCCTATTGCGATGAATACTCGAAATGGGACTGCGCCTGGTACGCCGGCGGCATCGCCTATGTCGACGACAACAAGGTGCAGGTCGACAAAGTCAACCTGCGTGAGATCGACAAGGCTCGTTTCGAGCAGTCCAACGTCGATCCGCGTGTGAAATCGGTAGTGCTGGTCGATCCGGGCCTTGCCCAGGCTTATGACGAGAAGAGCCTGAAAGAGATCACCATTCCGATGAATTTCATCAATCTCGGCAGTCCCGGCACCGTGCCCAAAGCCGTGATCGCGGACAAATTGGCGAAGCTGACGCCACACGGAACTTACGCTTCAGTCAATGATGCGAACCACTTCAGCTTCCTGCCCGAATGCAAAGCTGGCTCTTCCGAGACACTGAAGTCAGCGGGAGAAGTTGATCCGATCTGCGACGACGGTGGCCGCTCCCGTGCCGACATTCATACTGAGTTGAAAGGTTTGGTGCTGGACGCCCTTCAGCGGACGTTGAAGGGTGGTCTTGCGGCCAACTAGGATTGGCCCCGCGCCGGTGGAAACGCCGGCGCGGGAGTGCCTTTAGCGGATCAGCTCAACTGGCAGCCCAAGTCAAATTGCATCCAGGCCTTGTCCGCCGTCACTGCGCTGCGGCCGGACAGAATGGCGGTGGCAATGCAGGCCCGGTCGCCCAGCGACAGCACACCTTTTGGGGCTTTCCTACGAAGCTCACCGGCGAGGATTGCTTGCTCAGCATTGAAGGACAGGACGTTGATGTCGCACGCTGCGACGATGTCGATGGCAGCTTCCGCCGGCAGGTTTTGCTCGACACATTTTGTAACGACTTCGGCTAAATTGACCAAACTGATTGTCGCCTTTTGCGCCAGAACAAGTGCCTTCTCGTGGCCTGCCTCGCCGCTAATGATCGCCAGCACAACCGAAGAATCAAGCACAGCGCTCATTGTCTACTCCAGCGGCGGAAGCCCGCGCGCGCGCCGCCACTCATCGGCCTCCTCTGCTTCCTTTCGAGCCTCTTCGCGCCGGTCTTTGATTAGTTCTTCAACCATAACGACTCCGGCAGTATTGACGGCTCGAGCCCAGTCCTGAACGTTTCGTATCGCAACCTCCTGCGAAATGATCCGCAACTCCCCATCGACCAGGGTGCGGTCAGTGTCGCCCGGTTGACCAGCGCGGCCAGCGGATCTCGGCCGGAATAACGACCCGGCCGGCCTCGTCGATCTTGAGGCGAACACGTGCGGACCGATTGTGTTCGCTCCGGGGCGACATATTGGCTTGCGGGTTTTCGGAAAAGCCAGAGCTAGTCATAACAGGCCTCCAATCCTATGCCATTGGATAGACAAATGGCAACTTTGGAGAAATGACAAATCATATCACCCCTCTGCCATCATCTCCCGGCCAATCAGCCAGCGGCGGATCTCGCTGGTGCCCGCGCCGATCTCGTAGAGCTTGGCGTCACGCAGCAGGCGGCCGGTGGAGAATTCGTTGACGTAGCCGTTGCCGCCGAGCAGCTGGATCGCATCGAGCGCCATCAGCGTCGCCTTTTCGGCGGCGAAGAGGATACAGCCGGCAGCGTCCTTGCGGGTCGTCTCCTTGCGGTCACAGGCCGAGGCAACGGCGTAGACGTAGGCGCGGCAGGCGTTCATCGTCGTGTACATGTCGGCCAGCTTGCCTTGCACCAGCTGAAACTCGCCGATCGCCTTGCCGAACTGCTTGCGCTCATGGACGTAGGGCATGGCGACATCCATGCAGGCGGCCATGATGCCGAGCGGCCCGCCAGCCAGCACCGTGCGCTCATAGTCCAGACCTGACATCAGCACCTCGACGCCCTTGCCTTCTTCGTGCAGCACGTTTTCGAACGGCACTTCGACATTCTCGAACACCAGCTCGCCGGTGTTTGAGCCGCGCATGCCGAGCTTGTCGAGCTTCTGCGCCACGGAGAATCCGGGCGAGGAGGTTTCCATGACGAAAGCGGTGATGCCGCGCGAATGCTTTTCCGGATCGGTCTTGGCGTAGACGACCAGCGTGGCCGCGTCCGGGCCGTTGGTGATCCACATCTTGGTGCCGTTCAGAATGTAGCGGTCGTTGCGCTTCTCGGCACGCAGGCGCAGCGACACGACGTCAGAGCCGGAGCCGCTCTCCGACATCGCCAGCGCGCCGACATGCTCGCCGGAGCACAGTCCGGGCAGGTATTTTTCCTTCTGCTCCGGCGTGCCCCAGCGATTGATCTGATTGACGCAAAGATTGGAATGCGCGCCGTAGGAAAGGCCGACCGAGGCCGAGGCGCGCGAGATTTCCTCCATGGCGACGACGTGCGCGAGATAGCCCATGCCCGAGCCGCCGAAATCCGGGTCGGCGGTAACGCCGAGCAGGCCGAGCTCACCCATTTCCTTCCAGAGATGATTTGGAAACTCGTTCTTCAAATCGGTCTCGGCGGCGATCGGCGCGATGCGCTCCTGCGCAAAGCGGCGCACCATGTCGCGCAGCGCCTCGACATCTTCGCCTAGCGGAAAGTTCAGGCCGTTGGTGTACATGCTCGTTTCCTCGCCTCTTTTGTTTTTAGTGCTGTGATTGTTTCGTCGGTATGGCGGCGCCCACCAACCGGAGCGTCATCTTGAGATAGGTGTCGGTGACTTCTTCGACGGACAGCCGCTCGTCCGGACGGAACCAGACGATGACGCCGGTGATCATCTGGATGATCGCCATGGCGGTGAGTCCGACATCGTCGATGTCGAACAGGCCGGCCTCCGCGCCTTCACGCAGGATCTGGCGCAAATTCTTCTCGTAGGCCGAGCGCAGGTTGAGGATCGCAGTCAGCCGTTCGGGCGACAGCGAGCGCAGTTCCATGTTCGAGACATGCGTGGAATGGCGACGCGCGATGTGGAAGCCGACATGGTGGCGCACGAAGGCGGCGAGGCGCTCGACCGGGTCCCCGTCGCCGAGATCGGTCGCCTCCCAGCCAGCGATCAGCTTCTCCATGTGTTCAAGCAGCAAGGATTGAAGCAGGTCTTCCTTGGTGGGGTAGTAGCGATAGATCGCGGCTGCCTGGACGCCGACTTCGGCGGCAAGCTGGCGCATGGAAACCGCCTCGTAGCCAAAGCGCGCTATCAGCGAAAGTGCGGCTTCCCGCACCGCTGCGTCTGTCTTTTCCCCTTGGGAGCCAGTCGTGCGAGCCATCGCCTGAATCTGATTTTTTGGTCGAGAAATTAATAAAACAAACGTTCATTTAATTCAAGGGGGTCAGTCAAAATCGGTATGCCTGATGAAACGGATGGATAGTGGACCGGGCCACTCCGCTATGGCAGTAGCGAATTGGAGGGAGCTTGCAATGTACGATCGTAAGATGTTGGTCGAGGACATCCGCCGTTTCAATCGATTTTACACGCGCAAACTCGGGTTCCTGAATGAGACCCTCGCGAAAAGCCCATATTCGCTGACCGAGGCGCGTGTCCTTTACGAAATCGGACTAGCTAGCGGCTCGACGCGCGAGGGCGCAGACGAGAGCGTCGAAAGAATCCCGCTTGGACTGACAGCCTCCGACATCGCTCACGGGCTTGGGCTGGATGAAGCTTATCTTGCGCGCATCGTGAGAGGTTTTGTCGCAAAAGGTCTTGTCGCAACGGCACGCGACCCAGGCGACGGCCGGCGTCGTCTGCTGAGCCTGACTGAAGCTGGTGAAACGGGGCTCGCCGAACTTCAGGTGGCTGCCAGAAGAGACCTGCGTTCCATTCTCCGCAATCTCGATGACGCGCAAGTAAAAGCTCTCAGCGATGCCCAGCGACAGATCATTCAGTTGCTCGGCGAAAAGCGCCATCAGGGTGAACGGTGCACCTGCGCCCGCACAAGCCGGGTGACATCGGCTGGGTGATCGCACGTCAGACGACGCTTTATGCTGGCGAGTATGGCTGGACCGGCGAATACGAGGCGTTGGCGTGCGAAATCTGCGCCAATTTCCTGCGCGACTTTAAACCGGGCAAGGAATTCTGCTGGATTGCGGAACAGGAAGGTAAGCGCGTGGGCGCGGTATTCCTGGTGCACCGCAATGACGAGGAGGGGCAACTGAGGTTGCTGCATGTCGAGCCGGTGGCGCGCGGCGCCGGTGTTGGCAAAAAACTTGTCGCCGAATGCATCTCCACCGCGAAGGCGGCCGGTTATCGAAAGATCGTTCTATTGACCAACGATGTGCTCGCTGCGGCCAGGCGAATCTACGAACACATGGGATTCAAGCTGGTCTCCGAGGAGCCTCAACACAGCTTCGGCAAGGATCTGCACGGCCAGATGTGGGAACTCGACCTGACAATTCCGCAGACGTCCAACTGAGCACGTCCCATGGCACCAGGGCCGCCTCTGGATACTCGCCCTCCAAAGACCACCTCATGCCATTTGCCTGCCGCCAGATCGCGGGTGTTGGGATTTCCTCGCCTGTGACCGAGGCAGCCCCGGCACCTAGTCCGGGGCTCCTGAACGCCAACCTTCGACAGCTAACCGGCGCTGGAACCCCGCGCCGCCAACGTGAGCCGTTAGCGACAGTGGCACTTCGCACCGCGACGGCCTTTTCACCTAGCGCGCTTCGACTGTAAATAATGGACTGGGTCCATTATTTACTTGACCACGTCCACTAATTGTCATTTCCTGGCGCGGAAGGGACCCGATTTATGTCTGACCGCGCGTCCGTGATTGAAGACATGCGCCGTTTCAATCGCTTCTACATCCACACCATTGGGTTGCTCGACGAAACGCTCACGCAAAGGCCTTCTCGCTGACTGAGGCCCGCGTGCTGTTCGAGCTCGGCCATGGTGTAAGGCCGGTCGTGCCGAGCCACACCGGCTGGCACGGCGTGTTGTCCAGGACATTCCATCTGGATGACGGTGTGGCCGCCTCGGATATCGCCAAGCAGTTGCGCGTAGACGCTGCCTACCTGGCGCGCATCCTGCGCAAGTTTTCCGCCGCCGGCATGATAGAGGTTCGCAACGATGAGAAGGACGGCCGCCGACGCATCCTGTCGCTGACGCCGGCCGGCGTTGCCGCGCTCGACAATCTGCAAACAGCCGCGAGAAGCGACATCGCCAACGTCATTGCCGATCTGAATGACGCCCAAGCCGCGGAGTTGAGTTTGGCGCTGCGCAAGGCCGCTCGTCTGCTGGGCGATAGAGACGTTTCCATGCCCCTGTTGCAACTTCGGGCGCATCAGCCCGGCGATATCAGCTGGGTTGTCGGTCGACAGACGAAGCTCTATGCGAAGGAATATGGCTGGGACAGTGAATACGAGGCGCTGGCCTGCGAAATCTGCGCGAAGTTCCTGCGTGATTTCGTGCCGGGAAAAGAGTTTTGCTGGGTAGCAGAGCAGGGCGGTGAGCGCCTGGGCGCCGTCTTCCTCGTACGGCGCTCCGACGAAGAGGGGCAATTGCGGCTGCTGCATGTCGAGCCGGCCGCGCGCGGAATGGGCGTCGGTACGAAACTGGTCGAAGCTTGTGTGGAGACAGCTCGCAAAGCCGGCTATCGCAAACTGGTGTTATGGACCAACGATGTGCTGGCCGCGGCCAGGCGCATCTACGAGCGGGCCGGGTTTGAGCTGGTCAGTGAGGAAGCCCACCACAGTTTCGGCAAGGATCTGCACGGCCAGATGTGGGCACTTGTTCTGACAAGATCGCAGACCTCAAACTGGAGCGCCGCTCCCGCTGCTCACCCCTCGAACACCACATCGTGAAATTTGCCCGGAGCAAGATCACGCGTGTCGTGAAACTCCGTCGCGCGTGATCTGAGCAGCGCCAGCGGATAGCCGTCCGGTACGCCTGGATAGGCGCCGACGCTTGTGGAGACGACGCAGGCGCGGCGCTTGCCATCATGTGATTGCGGCGGGAACACCTTCTCGATTGCGCGGGCGGTGAGCCGTTCTTCGAGCCATGGTGGCTGATTTTCAGGAAATGCACCGGCTTGATCTGGTTCTCGCGATCCATGATCTCCCAGCTTTTCTCCTCGGCGTCGCCGGGAAACAGCAGCCGCCAGCCGCGCCATTCGAGTTCGATCGCCACGCTGGAATTGTTCGCCGCCTTGTCGATGGTGCGCAGATTGGCCGACATGCCCGTGGCGCGGAAGGTGACAAGGTCGAAGAAATCACCTGCCGCGACGCCGGCGGGAGGGGTCACCGTGGCTGTCGGTGCAGCTCCGAACCATTTTCATCCAGCGAAACGCCGAGTGTGCGCGGCAGCAGCCGACCGTAATAGACCGACGTATCCTCCTCGGGAGCGAGCAGCCGAATGCCGGTTTCCACGAAAGGATGATGGCCGTCGATTGCAGCCTCGCGATGCACATAGAGGGCCGGCTTCTCGCCGAGGGCAGCGATGTGGTCGACACAATCGCGGCTCGCGCGCGGATTGTTAAGCGCAAGCAACATCTGGATCCGTTCCGGCGCTGCGGTGCGCGCTGCGAAGGCGGCTATGCTGGCGTAGGCGTCCAAGGCGGCCAGCCGCTTCTTTTTGGCGTTGGCGAAACGCTGGTAATAGTCCGGCGCGGAGGACGCCGTCATCCAGACTTCGCGCGCCTTGATCTTGAATTTTGGCGACACGAGCAGAGGCCCCTGGACATGGTCCATATGCTCATGCGTCATGATGTAAAGGTCGAGTGGCTGCCCGCCCAGCTCCTGCTTCAGATCCTCTGCGACCGCGCGCAGGGCGTCGTCGTCGCCCCCCTTGAGCAGCGCGTTGCCGAAGTCGATCAGTACTTTGAGGGTGCGTCCGGCGCGTTCGGGAATGGTCAGAAGGATGGCGTCGCCGAAGACGACATTGTAGACCCTGATGCGCAGCTTCGCCATGTCAGTGCTCCACCATATGCAGCATCTGGCCCGTCGCCCTCACGCGCAGGGTGCGACCTTGCAACTGGACATTCGGCGTGCCGATCTCGAGCAGCCCCTCATCAAGCAGGCTCGTGAGATGCGTGGCACGCATCGCATCGTTGGTATGCGCGGCGGGTGTATGCTGCGAAGGGTCGCGCGGGCTGGTGCTCACCAGGCCGCAGATCGTTCTCTGGTCCCAGTTGATGGCAAGCGTCGTGCCATGCATGACGCTGATCTCATCGACCAGTCCGCCGGCCCCAGTGATCACCTTGTTCTCCCGCCAAGCAACCTTGAGGATGAGTTCGCGTGTGCGCGCCTCCACTTCGCCGTGCTGAAAGGTCTTCTTCGTGACGTCGAGGCGCGGGCGCACGTCGAAGGAAATGTTAGGCGGGATCATCAGTTCGGCGCGGAAGCGCTCGCAAAACTGGTACGCCGCCCAATCGCTGGCCAGCAGCAGCTCGAGGTCGAGGTCTGCCGGAAGCACAAAGCCCGCCGGAAGGACGAAATCGAGTTCTGTCGGGTTACCGACGATCTTGCGCTTGACGAATACGGCCTTGGCGAGATCGCGCAGGTCGTGATCGATCGGGTTGGATGAGGTGTCGGCGGCAACGATGGCGCGGCCATAGTCAGCGAAGGACACTTCGCCCGGCGGCAGATAATCGAGGCCACGGAAGGCAAGGCGCTTCAGCCGTTGTGCGGCGGAGTTCAGAGCGAAGCCGGAAGCCGAGAATCTCGACTTGTTTTCGGCGGCGACAATTTCATCGACCTTTTCATCGTGTAGCGTCACCATCACCGCATAAAGCGCACCGGTCAGCACCTCGCTCAGATCGTGGGCTCCGGGGATACCGTCTCCATGGTGTGCGTGTTGAACAGGTCGCGCAAAGGGCGTTCGTCGCCATGGATAGCTTCGCCAAACTGCTGTGCGATCTTGTTGAACGCATTCGATTTTTTAAGGTCGCCCTGGGTCAGGTCGAGAACCTCCTTGCGCAGCCGCGCCGAGCGCAACGCGAACATCACCGCGCCGATGTCGGCAATCGCCTCATGGATGGCGAGCGCCTGCGGCGAGGTCGCGTCGTAGAGGTCCGGCGCGATGCCGTCCAGGATCGCGTGCGTCGCCTCGTGGGCGACAATATCCGGCGACAGGCAGGTGTAGATCTGCGTCTTCTTCTTTTTCGGATCCTCGAAGAAGAAGAATTGCAGGCTGCGGGAATCGCGATGGTAGAAGGCGTTGCGCATGATGCCTGCGCGCGGCACGATCAGCAGTTGCTGTCCCGCGAACGCCCAGCGGAGTTTCCGCCCAAGCACGTCGTCTTCCTCGAACATATCGATCATTTTCATGACCGCGCCGAAGACGCTGACTTGCAGGAAGTCGGGACTGTCGCTGTCGTTTTCGTCCTTGACAGCGTAGCGGCCGACCTTCTTGCCCTTCGCCGGACGCAGGAAAGGCGCACCGGCGTTGACCGCGCCATTGTCCGGATCGATGTCGACGACGGCCAGACGCCGCGACACCGGCCCGTCGAGCAGCGGCTCGTCGGTCTCATATTCGAACCCTTCGAGCAGGGATTTGTGCTTGGCCTTCGATGCGCCCGGCTCGATCGCCATGTAGTGCAGCTTGACCTTCGTCTTACCGTCTCGGCGTCAGGCATTTGAGCTCCTACTTATCGGTAACGGCAAACATCACCGGCGCAGCGACGGCCGGCTCGCCCTCGAAGCGGATGCGGTAGGCGCCGGGCTTTTCGATCGGCGGCAGGTTCAACTTGAGCGTCGGCGTCGGTGGCCCGGCATAGGCCACCTTGATCGCCTGCCGACCTTGACGAACGGCTTCTCCGGCGCCTCGGTGCGTTCAAGAATGACGTTGCCTTTGACCTTGTCGGTCGGCGCGCCTGGGATGATCAGCAACTCGATGACATCGGTCTTGCGCAGTGTCATCGCCTGCACCGACAGCGTTGCGTTGGCTGCGGTCAGCGAGGTCGGCGGGGCAGGGAAGTTCTTGCCGAACAACCTGAAGAACCTGCCTTGAAGCCCGTCTCAGTAAAGAATTTCGAGTGCTCGCCCACCACCAACTGTTTCTCGCCCGATTTTGGCCGCGCACTCCACAGCGGCACGGTGCCGTCGCCGGCATCCTTTTGGCGCGTGATAACCTTGGAGCCGGTGGCGACGTTGACGCGCGTCGCCGTCTCGTGGCCCGTGCCAGCGAAATAGAAATAACGGACATGAGCAGGCACCGCGCCGTTGCGCAGCGTGTCGTGCACCCAGCGGGCCGGTCGACCAGAACCTTGTCCATGCCCAACGTGCCCGCGACGGCCGCATCGTAGATATCGAGCACACCAAGCGTTCCGCCGGCCTTGATGTCCCAGCAGGCGGATTCGCCCGGCGCTGGCAGCAACTGGTAGCCGGAGGGATAGCGCCGGTCGGCGGCAATGGCTTTGAAATCGGCCGGGCTGATGCCCATGTCACCGTCGAGGCCCAGTATCCGCGCCAGAGCGAGCGGGGCGCCAAGATGCGGCGTGCCCAGCGTCATCAGCCCGTTGATCTTGGCGAACCAGGGTTTGCCGAAAACTTGCCGGATTCCAGCACCAGCCGACCGATCAAGCCGCCCATGCTGTGCGCAACGATCGTGATCGACGTCGGCCCGGCAGCATTCGCAGATTCGATCTTGGCCGCCAGTTGGTCGGCCAGCAGTTCGAGGTCGCGCCGCCAATCGTAGGCGAAGATGTGGAGGCGATCGCCGCCGCCGGTTTCCTTGAAGCCGATGGTAGCGAGGGTTTCAAGGATGGGTTTGTAGACATCGAAGCACGAGACCTCGCGCACAATGTCGCCGACGACGAGATTGTCCTGCAGCAGCTTGTCCTTGCGGTTGTAGCCGAAAATCACTTCTCGCGCCGTTGGCGGCAAGACTTCCTCGCCCGTGGTGTCGACAAAATTGTGCCCATCGTTCCCGGCACGAACACGACGCATTTCATCAGCGGCTCCATCAGTTTGAAACGGAATGCTTGGTTCGGTAGCCTTCATTGCGTGGGATCGAGCGTGCATCCACATGTGCAGCCATGCGCCGGGCTTGTCCCACTGGCCCAGTCGAGCTTGATGTGGCCCAGCCCGGCACTGGCCTGGCTGTCATGTTTGATGGCTGTGCTGGGCGGGTTGCGGCGATCCTCGGTGCGTAAATCGTTCACCGCGGCGCCTGGATGATTGCCAACTGTCCAGCCGGCAGTGGTGAGATCGGTGAACGATGATTGGCGGGGTGCTTGTGCGTGTTCCCGTGGCCGAAAGAAAAGGGCACGCGCGGATGTGTTGCGGTCGGTCCCGGCGGCTGTCCCACGTCTTGCCGCCATGGTGGGAAACAGTCAGCGCCGTGATTTTTTGTCCGCCGGACAGGGTCGGCATGTCGCAATAGCCAGCGTCGCCTGCAGGAGAATTGGATGCTCGCCGTTCGGACCTTCACCCAAACGGCGATCCCATCGCAATTCATGCCCTTGACCGGTCCGATACAGCGCTCGATCGTGATACTTCCGCGTGACAGCGTGCCGGTACTGTTCCACACCATCAAGCGTGCCGTTGGCCACGATGTTTTTCGCCATGGCCGATTGCGCGCCGGCCGACAACATCTGGAAAGGTGCAATCCAGGTAAGCGCGATGTCCTGGATGGTGACCCTGGCTCCAAAATTTGTTGGCCCCCTGAAAATGATCGTGGTGCCAGTGCGATAGGATGACGGTTGGCGAATGCTGGAGACAAAGGGCCTTGAACGCCTGCGGCCAGGTGCGGGTGTTCTTGAGTACTCCCGCTCCGAGATCGGCATAGGCGACCACGTCGCCACCACTGACGAGAGCGTTGGCCGAACCTGCCCGACATCGAGCACGAACACCTGATCTATCGTGGACGACGGCAAGGCGTTTTCGATGTCGCTCGGCTCTCTGACATACGGCGACAAATCGGTTGCCTTCCGCAAGGCTTTTTCAGCGTCTGGCGCTACCTCGCCGATCTCGAGACTGGCGTTCACCGGTGGTCCGTTGATGTTGTCGAAAACATCGGCCGGGCCGTCACCACCGAGCGTTGGCGTGGGCCGGAGCTCGACCCAATCGTCGAGACCTTCGGGCGGGCGGAATCGCAACCATTCTTCGGACGGCCGCTGGGGTTCGCTCAGCGCATCGACCTCAATCGCATAAATGCGCGCCCGTTCGATATGCTGGTGCCAGTCAGAATGGAGACGTCGTTTCCATAATCCGTTCGAAACTGATCAAAGAAATCGGCGTCGACGCCGTCGAAAAGCAGGTATTCGTTGTCGAACCACTCGATGGGGCGTGCATAGATCGCCGTGCAATGCCATAGTCCGTGCGTTCGTCGGCAAAGAAATTGTGCATATAGATATCGGAAATTTTTGAATTTGAACAATTCTAACACAAGACGACGGCCGCTTCCCATATTACTTGGCGATGAAATAAAAATGACGAGGAATGCCAGAAAGATTTATTCTGCTGAAAGCAGCTCGCGCAGCACCCGCCAGGATTTGTCCGCCTCGCGCTGGTTGGCGTCTTGGCCGGCGACCGTGATCAAGGCTTTCCAGAGCGTCCAGGCACGCCCGCGCGCCCACGTCTCTTCGTCAAGATCAGCGCGTTGTGGAAGGCCACGCGGCTGTCGCCTGAAAACATCGTCCAGGCAATGGCAAGGTCGCAGGCCGGGTCGCCGACGCCGGACGTGCCGAAATCGATGACGCCACAGAGGCGGCCGTTCTCGATCAGCAGATTGCCCCAGGCGATGTCGCCGTGAAACCAGACTGGCGGCCGGTTCAGGAGGAGGTCAAGCGCGATTCCAGATGCTATTCAGCTTCAGTGTCGATCTTGCCGACGAGCGCCAACAGGGCTTGGCGCGTTTCCGCGTCGTAGACATCGACAGGTCCGCCGCGCCAGAAATTGTGCTGGCCGGGAGGGGGCCGCCGGTCGCGTCGACGCTGCGGAGAGCATTGAGAAAACCGGCGAGATCGGGGCGAATTGGGTGAGATCGGAGATACGCTCGATCCTGACCGGCTCGCCGGGTAGCCAATCGTAGATCGACCACGGAAACGGATAACCTTCGCCGGGTTGGCCTTCGGAAAGCGGTGTCGGGATAGGCAGTGGCAGTTGTAGCGCAAGCTTGCGGCAGCCATTTCTGTTCCTTGTCGACCTGCAAGGCGTAGGATGCGGCACTTGGCAGCCGCGCCATCATCGTGTCGCCGAGGCGGAACGTGCGGTTGTCCCAACCGCCGGGAACGATGGGTTCGACAGGCAATCGCCCAGTGCGGGAACTGTGCCGCGCACCAACCGGAGCACCATATCGGCGTCGATGACCGGCATTTCGGTTGACGAGGTCATCGGATGGAGGCTCGTCAGGCCCGCGCCTCGGCGAGCGCCCGGCAGTTCCTCGGCAAAAATGTCGAGTTCGTGGTCGAGCCCGACGCTGACGCGGATGCAGCGGTCGAGCACCGGCGCCATCGGCTTGCGGACGAAGACGTCGCGCGCCAGCAGGCCTTCATCACCTTCAGCGCGAAGGCGCCGTCGCGCGCCGCAGTCGATGGTGACGAAATTGGTCGCCGAGGGGATCGGCGTCAGCCCGTTGTCGCGGCGCGATGCCGCGATGCGCTCGCGGCCGGCCGCGACCTTGCCGACGACCGTCGGCGAGATAGGCCTGGTCGGCCAGCGCCGCGGCGCCGGCGATCTGCGCCATGCGGTTGACGCCGTAGTGGTTGCGGATCTTTTCGAAGTCGGCGATCACCGCGGCGCTCGCCGATCGCATAGCCGCAGCGGATGCCGGCCAGCCCATAGGCCTTGGAGAAGGTGCGCATCCGGAGCACGTTCGGGCGCGCCGACGTCGATCGGCGGCAGGCGCCGAGCCGGCGCCGATCTCGCCATAGGCTTCGTCGAGCACCAGCATGGTGGTTTCCGGCAGCGCCTCGATGAAGCGCGTCGATCTCGGCGGCCTCCCACCACGTGCCCATCGGATTGTCGGGGTTGGAGAGATAGACCAGCGGCGCGTTCTCGCGCCGCACGGCAGCGAGCAGGCCGTCGAGGCTTTCGCGGTCGTTCTCGTAGGGCACGGTCACCAGCCGGCCGCCGAAGCCGGCGACATGGAAGTTGAAGGTCGGATAGGCGCCGAGCGAGGTGACGACCGGCGTCGCCCGGCGCGACATACATGCGCACGACGAGGTTGAGCAGCCCGTCGATGCCTTCGCCGACGACGACATTGTCGATGCCGACGCCGAGATGCGCGGCGAGCGCTGCCTTCAGGTCGAAATTGTCGGGGTCGCAATACTTCCACATCTCGGGCGCTGCCGCCCGCCATCGCGGCGATGACGCGAGGGCGCGGGGCCGAAACTGCTTTCATTGGCGCCGATGCGGGCGCGAAAAGGGCGGCCGCGCGTGCGCTCCTGGTTCTCGGGCCCGACGAACGGCACGGTCGCAGGCAGGGCCTTGATCAGACGTGGTACGGATGGGGCGCATGGCAGATCGGACCGGAACTGGTGAAGTTGCCGCCCGATATACGGAAATTGGCGGCGATTGCCACTAGCTGGCTTGCGGCAGCAACGACTGTCCGCTTTCCGGATCGAACAGATGCAGCGCCTTCGGTTCGGCGGCGAGGCGGATCCGGTCGCCGGCCTTGGCAGCGGTCCGGTCCGATGGCGAAGACGCAGATCTGCTGGCCGGCGAAGCGGACGTAGAACTGTGTCGACATGCCGAGCGGTTCCACCACTTCGACCTCGGCTTGGAGCGGGCCGTCGTCGACAATCTGGATGTGCTCAGGCCGTAGTCCGACCGTGATGGACGCACCGTCGGCAATCGCAAGCCCGTCGGGCAGGCGCAGTTTCTGGCCGTCGGCCAAGAGGGCATCCGCCTTGCCGGATTTCCTGTAGGTCGCGGGCAGAAAATTCATGCCCGGCGAGCCGATGAAACCGGCGACGAAGATGTTGGCCGGATGGTCGTAGAGATCGAGCGGCGCGCCGACCTGCTGCACCACGCCGTCATGCATGACGACGATGCGGTCGGCCATCGTCATCGCCTCGGTCTGGTCGTGCGTGACATAGACCGAGGTCGTCTTGAGCTGCTGATGCAGCGCCTTGATCTCGGTGCGCATGTGAACGCGCAGCTTGGCGTCGAGATTGGAGAGCGGCTCGTCGAACAGGAAGACCTTCGGGTCGCGCACGATGGCCCGGCCCATCGCGACGCGCTGGCGCTGGCCGCCGGAAAGCTGGCGCGGCAGCCGCTCGAGAAGGGTGTTGAGGCCAAGCCGCTTCGCGGCGCCGCCGACACGCGGCTCGATGGCGGATTTTTCCGCCTTCTTCAGCATGAGCGAGAAGCCCATGTTCTTCGACACGTCCATGTGCGGATAGAGCGCGTAAGACTGGAACACCATGGCGATGTCGCGGTCTTTCGGCGCCACGTCGTTGACCAGCCGCTCGCCGATCTTGATTTCGCCGCCGGAGACTTCTTCCAGCCCGGCGATCATGCGCAGCAGCGTGGACTTGCCGCAGCCGGACGGGCCGACCAGCACGACAAATTCGCCGTCGGCGATGTTCGAGATCGACCTCCTGCAGCACCTGTACGGAGCCATAGCTCTTCTGAACCTTGTCGAGGCTGACGGATGCCATGGGTTAGCCTTTCACGGCGCCGGCGGTGAGACCGGTGACGAGATAACGTTGCAGGAATGCGAAGAAGATGCAGACCGGGATCAAGGCCAGGATGGAAGCCGCCATCATCTGCCCCCAGTCGACCGCAAACTTGCCGATGAAGGTGAGCAGTCCGACCGCGAAAGTTTTCTGGTCCTCGCTCGATATCAGCATCAGCGCGAACAAAAGTTCGCTCCAGGCGGCGGTGAAGACGAAGCCCAGCGTCGCGCCCATGCCGGGCAGAGTAAGCGGCACGATCACGCGGCGCATCGCCTGTGCCCGTGTGCAGCCGTCGATCATCGCCGCTTCTTCCAGGTCCTTCGGGATGCCGTCGAAGAAGGACTGCATCAGGAAGGTGGCGAAGGCCGTGTTGAAGGCCGTGTAGATGATGATCAGGCCGGTCAGCGAATCGATCAGGCCGAATCTGGCCCATGATGCGGTAGATCGGCGGGATCACCATCACCAGCGGGAATGTCTGGGTCAGCAACAGCGCGATGGCGACAATCGCCTTGCCCCGGAAAGCGAAGCGCGACATGGCGTAGCCGGCGAGCGTGGCGATGACGGTGACGAAGGCCGCTGTCGCGACAGAGACGATGACGCTGTTCAGGAAATAGCGCGGGAAATCGGTAGCGCGCAGCACGGTCACGAAATTCTCAAACGTCGTGCGCGACGGCCAGAACGTGATGCCTTCGGAATAGAGCAGGTTCTGCGGCGTGACCGAAATCTTCAGCGTCCAGTAGATCGGGAACAGCGCAAAGAGGACGTAGGCGGCGATTGCCGCGTAGAGGCCGATGCCACCCCAGAGACGTGCGGTTTGGGAACGCCCGGCGATCATGAAAAGATCTCCCTGAACTGATTTGCATTGACGCTGCCCCTACCCCCCTCCGCTCCTGCCGGCCACCCTCCCCCTCAAGGGAGAGGAGGGACTCGGCAGTCGTCGACGAGTGGCGAAATCCTCGCGGCCGCCTCTCCCCTGCGGGGAGAGGGTGGCCGAGCGAGGAGGCGGGGGGGCTCGATGAAAGCTTTGATGCAGTCAGGCGACGATCATCACACATGCCTCACGAGCGAGCGGCGGATGGCGATCAGCGCGAAGGCGTAGGCGATCAGCAGCACCAGCAGCAGCACCGCGACCGCCGACGCATAACCTTTGTCCAGCGATTTGAACGCGCTGACATAGATGTAGACCGGCACGGTGCTTGTCGATCCAGCCGGGCCGCCTTCGGTCATGACGAAGATCAGGTCGGCGAAGGTGGCAATCCAGATGGTGCGCAGCATCACCGTGATGGCGATGGTCGGGGCGAGGAAAGGCAGCGTCACCTTGGTGAAACGCTGCCAGGGCGTCGCGCCATCGATGGCCGCTGCTTCGTGAAGTTCCGACGGGATCGATTTCAATGCGGCCAGCAGCGTGATCGCGAAGAACGGCACGCCAAACCAGACATTGGCGATGATCGGACCCCACATGGCGGTGGCGGGGTCGGAGAGCACGTTGGTTGGCTCGGCCTTGAGACCCAGCGCGTAGAGCCAGTGGGGCAGCGGCCCGATGATCGGGTTGAACAGCCAGGCCCAGGTGAGTCCCGACAGGAAGGACGGCACCGCCCAGGGCAGGAAGACGACGGCCTGGACGATCTTCCGTCCGAAGAAGGGCTTGTCGAGCAGGAGCGCAAGGCCAAGGCCAAGGAAGAACTGGAAGAACAGGCTGGCGACGGTCCACCACAGCGTGTTCCACATGCCTGGTGGAGCACCGCGTCGGAGAACATGGCCTGGTATTGCGCCAGCCCGACATACTCGCGATTTGAACGCCGAGAATTTGCGGAAGGAATAGCTGATGCCGACGATCAGCGGCACGAGCAGGACGACCACAAGCAGCACGATTGCCGGGCTGAGATAAAGCCACGGCTCGAGGCCGGCATAGCTCAGCCGGCGGCGTCGCGGTTTGGCGATCTCGGCAATGGCGTAGGTCATGGCGGCTCCCTTTTCTCCCCCCTTGCGGGGAGAATGGATTTTCACGGCCTTAGCGCGAGCCCGAGCCTGAAAGGCGAGGAACAGCGAACGCTAAGTCGTAGAAAATCCAAGAGAGGGGCATTGATGCGCATTGCCTTTCAATGCCCCTCACTTGCGATTTCTAGCACTTAGCTCACGAAGACGGCCTTCGGCCGGCTCGCTAAGATGCTGAAATCGCTTTCTCTCCCGCAAGGGGAGAGAAATACCGGCGCTACTTCTTGTTCTTCGCCATCCAGTCCTGCTGTTCCTTGGTCAGGAAGGCAGCCCATTCATCCGCCACGGTCTTGGCGTCCTTCTGGCCGAGCAGCACTTCCTGGAAGTTCTTGATCGCCACCTGGTCGACGAAATTGCCGAGATTTTCCAGATGCGTCGGCGGCGTCACGAACTCGTATTTCGACGGGTCGTTCAGCTCGTCGAACCAGCCCTTGAACTGCTCGGTCTTGAAGGACGCGTCCTGATCGGCGCCATTGTGGATCGGCAACACGCCGACGATCTTCGCCCATTCGAGATTACCCTTCGGCGACAGCAGGTGAGCCATCAGCTTCCAGCTATCCTCCTTGGCTTCCGAATCCGCGAACATCGCCCAGCCCGCATAACCGAGCGTCGGGTAGGACTTGCCCGACGGGCCAACCGGCATCGGCGCCACCGCGAAATCCTCGGCCGGCATTTTCTCGGCAACGCCGAGCAGGGCGTCCGGGTCCTGGTTCAGCATCGCGCAGGTGCCGGTGTAGAAGCCGGTCACCGTCTCGTTGAAGCCCCAGCTCACCGCATCCTTCGGCGCCAGGCCGTTCTTGTACATGTCGGCCAGCATCTGCAGGCCCTTGACCGAACCTTCCTCGTTCATCGTCGAGGTGCCGTCCTCGGTGAAATAGCCGCCCTTGCCCTGCGCGATGTTCATGAACATGTGCATGCCGTTGAAGGCGCCCGGGCCGCCGCGCAGGCAGTAGCCGTATTTGCCGGGGATGGCCGAGATCTTCTTCGAGTATTCGACGAAATCGTCCAGCGTGGCCGGCGGGCCGTCGAGCCCGGCTTCCTTGAACAGCTTTTTGTTCCAGAACAGCGCGTTGATGTAGTAGCCGTAGGGGATCATGTACTGCTTGCCGCCGACCGTCGACCCGAACTCCTTGGCGCGGTCGCCAAGCGTCGCGGCGTCGGGCCATTTGGCCATGAAGGGCCCGAGATCCTCGAGTTGGGCATTGTTGGCATAGAGGCCCATCCAGCGTTCCGGCATCTCGACGATGTCGGGCGTATCGCCGGCCTGAACCATGGTGAGGAATTTTTCGAACGCCTGGCCCCAGGGCAGCGACACGAGTTCAACCTTGATACCGGGATTGGCCGTCTCGAATTCGGCAATCTGCTTTTTCAGAAACTCGGTGCGCGGCGGGCTGGTGATCACTTCGACCATTCTCAGCGTCGTGTCGGCAAGTGCGCCGCTCGCCATGATGGCGAGGCCGGCGGCCGCGCCCAAAAGCACTTTCATCGTCTTCATGTCACACACTCCCATTTGCTTGACACGTTCTACTTCTTCGCTTTTTCGAAGGCCTGGGCGACGTCCGCCCAAAGGTCTTCGACACTCTCCAACCCGACATTGAAGCGGATGGTTCTGGGGCTGACGCCGAAACGCGCCATGGAATTCAAACCGGGGGTCTGTTCGAGCGACGCCTTCGCCGGCACGACGAGGCTTTCGTGCCCGCCCCAGGACACGCCGATGCGGAAAAATTTCAGCGCGTCGACGAAGACCGGGATATCGACCTCGTCGCTCACTTCGAAGGAGAACAGCCCACCATAACCGGCGAGTGTCTTCTTGCCGGGGTGGTTGGAATAGACCGGGTGGTTGACCCGCTCGACCAATGGGTGCGCCTTCAGCCGCTCGGCAAGGGTGAGACCGCTTTTCATGTGATGCGGCAGGCGCAGCGGCAGCGTGCGCAGGCCGCGCAGCAGCAGCCAGCCATCGAACGGCGACAGCTTGCCGCCGAGATAACCATAGGTCTGTTCGTTGATGTGTTTGATGTGCGCGGCGGAACCGGCGACGACGCCGGCGACCGTGTCGCTGTGGCCGCCAAGATATTTCGACGCCGAATGCAGCACGAGATCGACGCCGTGGCGGATCGGTTTCTGGAAGATCGGCGTCGCCCAGCTGAGTTGTCCATCGTCGTGACGATGCCTTGCGACTTGGCGAGGCTGGTCAGCGCTTCGAGGTCCTGCAACTCGAACATCATCGAGGTCGGGCTTTCGAGATAGAGCAGCTTCGCGCCGGGCAGGGCAGCCGCCACCGCGTCGACATCCGAGCCGTCGACATAATCGACCTTGATGTTGAGGCGCGGCAAAAGGCGCTCGAAGAACCGATAGGCGTCGCCATAACAATTGCGCACCGCCACGATGCGCTCGCCGGCGCCGACGAAGGCGAGCACAGTCGCGCTGATCGCGGCCATGCCGCTGGCGAAACCGCGCGCGGCTTCCGCGCCTTCCAGCGCGGCCACACGCGCTTCGAACTCCATAACTGTCGGGTTGTCGCCGCGCGAGTAGATAGGCTGCTTGCGCCGGCCGGCAAAAGTGTCGGCCATCTCGGCATAATTGGCGAAGGTGAAGAGCGAGGTCTGGTAGATTGGCGGAACGACCGCACCGCCCGGAAATGGTTCGTCATGCGCCAGCAGCGTGGCGGCCTCCGCAATCCAGTCGCTGTCGAAGCCTACGGGAAGGTCGTTCATCGTTTGCTCATGCGTTTGAGATTGGCGGCGCCGCGCTTGAGGTCGGCTTCCACGGTGGCGATCAGCTTCAACGCCTCAGCCCGAGCGCCTTCGGGATCGCGCGCGGCAATGCGCTCGTAGACAGTGCGGTGGTAGGGGAAGCTGGCGTGGCCGAAGTCTCGCACGCCGAGCGGATGCTCCCAGAAGCGGTGGAACAGCTCCTGCATGGCCGAGATGATCTGGCCAAACAGCGGATTGCCCGAAGCCCGGTAGACGGATTGGTGAAACTCCCAATCCTCGTCGGGATTGGCGCCGCCAGTGGTGTGGAAAGCCTCCTCGAGCCGGTCGAGCTGGCTGGCGATTTTGTGGATGTCTTCCTCGCTGGCGCGCTGCGCGCAAAGTGCTGCGGCCTCCGATTCAAGCGACCGCCGGATTTCCAACGTTTGCATCAGCGTGGCGAAATCGTTGCCGCCGGCGAAGGTCAAGGGCATGTGGTGCATAGAGGGCGAGACGTCGCCCTTGAGATATGTGCCGCTGCCTTGGCGGCGCTCGACGAGGCCAAGCCCCTCCCAGCGTGTCAGCGCCTCGCGCACCGTGTTGCGGCTGACTTTCAGCCGCTCGGCCAGGATACGCTCCGTCGGCAGGCGATCGCCCAGGCCGATGCCAAACTCGCTGACGAAGGCCGCCAGCGTTTCCAGCACGGCGTCGTCGCGGGCGATTACCTTGATCGGGGCCAGTTGCACTTCCCAGCCGTGCTCCAGCAATGAGTGGATCAATGGCCCAACCAATTCCATCCGACGATGGCTGTCAAGAGGTGGCAGGATCTTTGGGCGCGACAAGCAATAGCGCGACGGCGCTTGACAGGCCTTCGCGACCGCATCTATTGCGCATTTGGAATAGATATCACACAGTGAAATTTATTTCGAATCGAATATGTCAGCGCACGGGAGGAGGTCCTGTCCGCTTTGCTCAGGAGGAAAACATGCGCATCAAAAAGCTCGTTCTTGGACTGATGGCTGGCGCCGCGCTTTCGCTTGCGGCCGTCCCGGCAAAAGCCGACGACGCCCCGCAGTTTCGCTGCAAGGAAGGCGAGACCTACTTCATGAACGTCATGGTCTCGGCGCACCCCTACTGGGTGCCGGTCTACCAGGGCTTCAAGCAGGCGGCCGCGGCGCATGGGCTGCAAGACCGTATTCTCGGGCACGCCGGACTATGACATCGCCAAGCAGATCGCGTCATTCGAACAGGATCTGATCAAGAAGCCGGCCGGCATCCTGCTGCACCCGATGCAGTCCGACCCGTTCATCGAGCCGATCAACCGCGGCCATCGCTGGCGGCACTCACGTCGTGACCTTCGCCGCCGATTCGCCGAAGTCGAAGCGCGCCTCCTACATCACCTCGGACAACCTCGCCGAGGCCAAGTTCGCCGCCGAGGAGATCGTCAAGCAGGTCGGCGACAGCGCCGAATATGCGGTGCTGGAGAACCCCGGCCAGAGCAACCACGACCTGCGCGTCACCGCGCTGATCGACTACATGGCCAAGAACTATCCGAACATGAAGCTGGTCGGCCGCCAGGCGACCAACCAGGACACCAACGCCGCCAACAAGGCGACTGGCTTCGATGCTGCAGGCCAACCCGAACCTCAAGGCGCTGTGGATCCCGGAGGCCGGCTCGGCTGAAGGCGCGGTCGCTGCGGTTCTGGAAGCCAAGGCCAAGGTTCTGATCATGCATGCCGACATCACGCCGACCACGCTTGAGCACATCAAGGCCGGCAACATCCACATGGCGCTCAACCCCAACCAGGGCATGCAGGGCTATCTCGGCTTCATCGCGACCTTCATGGCGGCGCATCCCGAGCTGATCGATCCGTTCAACGACTACAAGGTCTCTGGCTACAACCCGATGCGCATTCCCTTCGCCGACAACGGCTTTGCCGTCATCACCAAGGAGAACGCCGACTCCTTCGACCTGAACAAGTACATGGAAGGCCGCGATCCGAGCTAAGGTCCGGCAATCTCCCAGGCATCCGCGCTGCCGGCGAACGGCGGCGCGGAGGCCCATTCCGATCCAATTCAGGTATGCGTGAGCAGCCATGCACGACGACGTCATCCTCGATATCGCCAACCTCAGCAAGTCGTTCGGCCCGGTCCGGGCGCTGCGGGGCGTCGATTCCAGCTGCGCACGCGGTGAAATTCACGCGCATGGCCGGCGAAAACGGCGCCGGCAAGTCGACGCTGATGAACATCATCGACGGCATCCTGCAGCCGGACAGCGGCGAGATCAGGCTCGACGGCAAGGCGGTCGACCATAGCCTCGCCGGCGAAAGCCCAGAAGCTCGGCATCGGCTTCGTGCATCAGGAGATCGCGCTTTGCCCCGACGTCTCGGTCGCCGAGAACATCTTCATGGCGAGCGACCAATACCAGCAGCAAGCCAGCTGATGAACTACCGCGACCTGGAACGCGACGCCGCGCCGATCCTCGAGCCAGCTCGGCGACATCGATCCCGCCGGCACTGGTGCGGCACCCTGTCGATTTCCCAGCAGCAGATGGTCGAGATCGCCAAGGCGCTGACGCTCGACTGCCGCGTGCTGATCCTCGACGAGCCGACCGCCGCGCTGACCGAGCGCGAGGCGCAAGATCCTGTTCGAGATCATGCACAGGCTTGCCAGCGCAGGGCATCTCGATCATCTACATCTCGCACCGCATGGCCGAGATCTTCGACAATTGCGATCGCGTCACCGTGCTGCGCGACGGCCAGTACATCACGACGCATGAACATCAGCGAGACATCGCCCGAGGCAGGTGGTCGCTGCAATGGTCGGGCGCGCCATCGACGATCTCTATCCGGCGAAGCAGCGCGACGACGAGACGTCCGGAAGAGATCATCCTGGAGGTCGCGCAATCTCTCCGAGGCGAAGCGTTTCCGCGATGTTTCGTTCCAGCTGGAGAAGGGCGAAATCCTCGGCCTCGGCGGCCTGATCGGCGCCGGCCGCAGCGAGATCGTCAAGGGCATCTGCCGGCTTGAAGGGCAAGGTCACCGGCGATGTCAGCTGCACGGCAGGCGGCTCGCGCTGACGCATTACAGCGACAGCATCGCGCAAGGCATCGTCTATCTGTCGGAGGACCGCAAGGGCGACGGCCTGTTCCTCGACATGTCGATCGCCGCCAACATCTCGGCGCTTGCGCGTCGAGCAGGTTGCCTCGCCACCGGCGATCGATCGACGAGCGCCGCGAGGACGCGAGCAGGCCGAGCGGCTGGGCCGCCGGCTGCAACCTGAAATACGGCCATGTCGGCGCAGCCGGTCTCGACGCTCTCCGGCGGCAACCAGCAGAAGGTGGCGATCGCCAAGATGCTGTCGGTCGACCCAAAGGTGATCTTTCTCGACGAGCCGACGCGCGGCGTCGATGTTGGCGCCAAGGCGGAAATCCACCGCATCCTGCGCGAGCTTGGCGCGCGAGCGGCGTTGGCATCGTCGTGATCTCGTCCGAACTGCCCGAGCTGATCGGCGTGTGCGACCGCGTGCTGGTGGTGCGCGAGGGGCGGATCGCAGGCGAGGTGGCCGGCGACGACATGACGGAGGAAAACATCATGTATCCTGGCATCGATGGCGGATGAGCGGCACGCGGGCGGCATGAGCGACGAGGGCAGCTATGACGATGACCGCATATCGCCGGAGAATGCGGACGACCGGTCGCGCCGGCAGCGCTTGTTGCCGCAGCTGCTTAGCGCATGCGCGAGACCGGCCTGATCCTGATCATCCTGGCGCTGTTCGTCGTGATGTCCTTCGCGTCGCCCTATTTCCTGACCTGGGACAACATGCGCGCCATGGCGATGGCCTTCGCGGTCGAAGGCATCGTCGTCGTCGGCATGACGATCCTGCTGATCTCCGGGCGGCATCGACCTTTCGGTCGGCTCGGTCGACCGCGCTGGCAATGGTGATCGCCGGCTTGTTGTTCCTCGAACGGCATGGACCCATGGCTCGCCTCGCTGATCGCCATCGCCGCCTGTGCAGGCATCGGCGCGATCATGGGCTTCTTCGTCACCAAGGTCGGCCTGCACCACTTCATCGTGTCGCTGGCGGTGATGGTGATCGCGCGCGGGCTGTGCCTGCTGGGCACCGGCGGCCGGCCGCTCGGGCTTTACACCCTGCCGCCCGAGTTCAAGTTCATCGGCCAGGGCTCGATCGGCGCCAGTTCCGGTGGTCATCGTCATCTTCGTGCGTGGTCGTCGTGGCCTTCGATTTCATGCTGCGGCGCACCGACGATGTTCCGAAAGGTGTTCTACACCGGCTCCAACGAGAAGGCGGCCGCCTATTCCGGCATCCGACCAAGAAGGTGATCTTCCTGACCACGACGCTTGTGCTCGGCGCTGTGCGGTGTCGCCGGCATCATCTACATGGCGCGCTTCGGTTCGGCCCAGCCGACCTTCGGCGTCGGCATGGAACTGAACGTCATCGCCGCCGCGGTGATCGGCGGCGCCAGCCTGAAGGGCGGTTCGGGAACGATCCTCGGCGCGATCCTGGGCACGATCCTGCTGTCCGTGGTTTCGAGCTCGCTCGCCTTGCTGGACGTCTCCGTCTACTGGCAGGACATCATCCGCGGCTCGATCCTGCTTGCCGCCGTCACGATCGACCACTACCTCAACAAGAGGCGCGGCTGAGATGGCGGTGTCAGCATGGTCAGGCCGAAGATTTCGACCGCCTGCGCAAGATCCATCACGGTGCTGGTGCTGCATTATGTCGACGGCATGAGCCAGGCCGAGATCGCCAAGCGGACGGGCATGTCGCATCCAAGGTCAACCGGCTGGTCAAGCAGGGCGCAGAGCGCGGCTTGGTGCAGATCAGCGTGCAGTCGCCGTTCCAGTCGCTGGTCGAGATCGAGCAGCGGCTGGCGGAAGCGGGCGGCCTGAGAGAGGCGATCGTCACGCCGACCGTCTCCGACCAGGAAGAGGTCAACCTGGCGACGGCCGGCAGGGCGGCGGCCAACCATCTGCTGGAGACGCTGCGGGACGGCGACATGATCTGTGTCTCCGGTGGGCGCGGCGTCGATGCGGTGATCGCGGCCCTTGCGCCGAGCGCGCCTATCGACGTGACCGTGGTGCCGGCGACCGGCGGCGTGCAGGGCAAGTTCTACACCGACGTGAACCATCTGGCGACGCAGCTGGCGCGCAAGCTGCAGGGCCGCGCCTTGCTGATGCATGCGCCGCTGTTTGCCGCAGTCCCGCGAGCAGCGCGACGTGCTGCTGGCGTTGCAGTCCGTGCGCGAAGTGCTGGAGCTGGCGCGCAACGCGGCGATCGCGCTGGTCGGCATCGGCTCGGTGCTGGAGCGAACGTTCGACGTTTCTCAGCCTGCGCCCGGATGCCGGCTCGAAAGCGAGCTGCGCCGCATTGGCGCGGCTGGCGAGCTGGTCGCCCATCTGCTCGGGCGCGACGGGCAGCCATGCGACTACGCGCTCAACGAGCGGCTGGTCGCGCTGAGCCTGGACGAGCTCGGCGCGATCCCGCTGACCATCGGCATCTCGACCGGACAGCGAAGGCGCTGCCGATCGCCAGCATTCTGCGCGGCGGCCATCTCGACGTGCTGGCCACCGACGAGGCGACCGGCACGCGCATTCTCGAATTGATGAAGGACAGACGATGTCGAACCAAGCAACTGCGCCCGATGGGCGACTTCCGCTGTGCGCGCCAGCGCGGTCGGGCTCGGCACCTGGGCGATGGGCGGCTGGATGTGGGGCGGCACCGACGAAGAGGACTCGGTCGCCGCGATCCAGGCCTCGATCGACGATGGCGTGACGCTGATCGACACCGCGCCCGCCTATGGCGTCGGGCTGGCCGAGGAGATCGTCGGCAAGGCGATCGAGGGCCGGCGCGACAAGGTGGTGATCGCGACCAAATGCGGCCTCAACTGGCATCACGGCAAGGGCAACCATTTCTTCGACGACTGGGGCACGCCGTGCATCGCTATCTCGGCCGCGATGGCATTTTCCACGAGATCGAGGAGAGCCTGAAGCGCCTCGGCACCGACTACATCGACCTCTACATCACCCACTGGCAGGACCCGACAACGCCGGTCGCGGAGACGATGACGGCGCTGCTGGATCTCAAAGAGGCGGGCAAGATCAGGGCGATCGGCGTCAGCAATGTCGACGCCGGAAGATTTGAAGGCCTATCTCGCGGCCGGGCCGCTCGACGCGATCCAGGAGCGCTATTCGCATGCTCGATCGCGACATCGAAAAGACGCTGCTGCCCATCTGCGCGAACAACCAGGTCTCAATGCTGAGCTATTCCTCGCTGGCGCTCGGGCTGTTGTCCGGCAAGATCGGTCCCGACCGCGTGTTCAAGGGCGACGACCAGCGCAAGGACAATCCGCGCTTTTCGCGCGAAAACCGCGAACAGGTCGCGCCTTTGCCAAGGCGATCGAGCCGATCGCCGACGCGACAAGGGCGCTACCGACGCGCAGATCGTCATCGCCTGGACGCTCGCCCAGCCCGGCATCACCTACGCGCTCTGCGGCGCGCGCGATGCCAGGCAGGCGATCGAGAACGCGCAGGCGGGACGCATCGCCTTGAGCGATGCCGAACGGGCGAGCGTCGACGCCGCGATCGCCGACCATCTGACAAAAGTCCAAGGCTGAAAGTCGCGAGCCCGGCATCATGACGAAGGATCGCGCAGCACGCCTGGACGCCCTGCGCCGCAAGCGCCGCACGCAAGTGCTGGTCGTCGGCGGCGGCATCAACGGCATCGGCACGTTTCGCGAGCTGGCGCTGAACGGCGTCGACGTCGTGCTGGTCGAGCGCGACGACTTCATGCGCGGGCGCAAGCGCGGCACCCTCGCGCATGATCCATGGCGGCCTGCGCTACCTGGAGAACGGCGAGTTCGCGCTGGTGAAGGAGTCGCTGCGCGAGCGCAATCTGCTGCTTGCCAACGCACCGCATCTGGTCACCCCGCTGCCGACGCTGATCCCGATCACCGACCGCTTGTCCGGCATCTGGTCGGCGGCGCGGCGTTTTCTCGGCGGCAACGTGCCGCCCGGGCAACCGTGGGGCGTTCATCGTCAAGCTGGGTCTTGCGCTCTACGACCTCTATGCCGGCGCGGCAGGCGGCATGCCCAAGCATCGCTTCTTCGGACGACGCGAGACCCGCAGACGCTGGCCCGAACTGCGCCCCGACGCCGCGTTCGGCGCGGTCTATTACGACGCCAGGATCAGCCATCCCGAACGGCTGGGCATCGAGCTGGTCCTGGAATGCGAAGAGCACGACAATGCGCTGGCGTTGAACCATGTCGGACTGCAGCGATTGTCCGATGGCGTGGCGGTTCTCCGTGACGCGCTGACCGGTGAAGAAATCACGCTGGACGCCGACATCATCGTCAATGCGACCGGCGCCTGGATCGATCTGACCAACCGCGAGCTGGCCAAAACAGCAGGCCAATTGATCGGCGGCACGAAGGGCTCGCATCTCGTCATCGCCAATGAGCGGCTGAAGCGCGCCGTCGGCGAGGAAATGGTCTATTTCGCCAATCGCGAGGGGCGTGTCTGCATCATCTTCGCGCATCTCGGCAATGTGCTGGCCGGCTCGACAGACATCGGCGTCGAGACGCCGGAAGGCGTGCGCTGCGAGGCGGATGAGGTCGACTACATTCTGGCCTCGGTGCGCGAGGTGTTTCCCGACATCGCGATCGAGCCGGACGAGATCATCTACCGCTTTGCCGGCGTGCGACCGCTGCCGAACAGCGACGGCACGGTGACCGCCAACATCTCGCGCGATCATAGCTGCGACTGGCTGGACGAAAGTGCAGGGCCGGCGCGGCCGGTGCTCAATCTCGTCGGCGGCAAATGGACGACGTTCCGCGCCTTTGGCGAGGAAGCGGCGGACAAGGTGCTGACGCGACTGGGGATGAGCCGAAAGGTCTCGACGCACGGATCGACAGATCGGCGGCGGGCATCGATTTTCCGGCTGCCGCAGAACGCGCGTCGTGGGTCGCGCGCAAGGCTCCCAGGCTCGACGCCGGCTATGCAGACCGGCTGCTCGATCGCTATGGCACGCGTGCGGCGGCTTTTGCAGGCTCGATGGCCGGTGCCCCGAACACCTTGCGCGCCCTGCCTGACTACAGCCGCGAAGAGATCGTATGGCTGGTCGCGACCGAGCGTGTCGTCACGCTGGCCGACCTCGTGCTGCGGCGCATGACGATCGCCTTTTCGGGCGAGCTGTCGCTGGCCGCGATCGACGAGCTTGGCGAGATCGCCGGCGACTGCCTCGGCTGGGACGCGCAGCGCGCCGGCAGCAGCGGGATCAGTCTGCTCGAGCAGTTGGAAAAATTTCATGGGCTTTCGGAGGAACACCTTCGAAGCCGAAATCCGGATCGGAAGGAAGACGATGTACGACGCGAAGAAAGTGCGCATGAACCGGCTGTTCGCCAACGGCAAATGTCTTGACGTTGCGATCGATCACGGCGTCTGCAACGAGCCGTCCTTCATGGACGGGCTGGAGGATATGGCCACGCGTCGTCGATTTTCTGGCTGCAGGCAGGTCCCGACGCGATCCAGATGAACTATGGCCAGGCGGATCTGTTGCAGAACCGCCCGGGCAAGGACAAGCCCGCGCTGGTGATGCGCATCGACATGGGCAACCCTTATAACCGGCAGCGCCATCGCGAGATGTGGGCGTTGTTGCAGAATGCGCATGACCCGATCGTGCCGGCGCTGAAACTGGATGCCGCCTGCGTCGTCGTGAACCTGTTCATGCTGCCGGACGAGCCGGCGCTGTTCCGGCAATGCGTGGAGAACATTTCGCGGGTGCGCCAGGACTGCGAAAAATACGGCATGCCGCTGATGATCGAGCCGCTGGTGATGCAGCCGAACAGCGAACGTGGCGGCTATCTGGTCGATGGCGATGCGGAAAAGATCGTGACGCTGGTGCGGCTGGCGCGCGAAATGGGCGCGGACATCATCAAGGCCGATCCGACCAGCGATCCCAAGGAGTTTCATCGCGTGGTCGAGGCGGCGCGCTGCCCGGTGCTGGTGCGCGGCGGCGGCAAGGCCGATCTGCGTCAGGTCTTCGCCAAGTCCTGCGCAGCTCATGCAGCAAGGCGCGCAGGGCATGGTCTATGGCCGCAACATCTACCAGCACGACAATCCCGGCCGCGTGGTGAAGGCGCTGATGGCGATGATCCATGATGGCGCCGACGATGCGAAGGCCTGGGACATCTACGAGGCCGCGGCGTGACGAAAAAGCTATCTGCTTGGCATCGATGCCGGCAACACGGTCGTCAAGGCGGTGCTGTTCGACCTGACCGGCCGGCTGCTGGCGCGCGTCGCAATGGACGGCCAGTCGCAAACAGCCGCAGCCGGGTTACGTCGAGCGCGACATCGGCGAATTGTGGCGCAACGCGGCGGTGGTCATCCGCCAATGCCTGGAGAAGGCCGGCGCTTCGGGCGACGACGTCGCGGCGGTCGGCACCGCCGGCCATGGCAACGGCCTTTATCTGCTCGACAAGGCCGGCGCGCCGCTGCTCGGCATCCAGTCGATCGACAACCGCGCGGCCAAGCTGGCGGCGGAAATCCGGCACTCGCCGGTGGGCGACCGGCTCTACCCGCTCTGCCTGCAACGGCCCTGGCCGGCGCAGACCGCGACACTGCTGTTGTGGCTGAAGCAGAACCAGCCGGACGTTTACGGCGCGGGTCGGCACGATCCTGCTGTGCAAGGACCTTCTGACGCTGATGCTGACCGGCAAGGCTGTGTCGGACTATTCCGACATGAGCGGGGCAGGGCTGATCCGGCTGCCGGAGCGCGCCTACGACGACGAATTGCTGGCGGCCTATGGCCTGCCGGAGATCGCGTCGATGCTGCCGCCGATGGTCGAGTCGGAGGCCGAGGCTGGCCGCGTGACCGCCGAAGCGGCGCGGGCAACGGGGCTTGAAGGAAGGCACGCCCGTGTCGGCCGGCTTCTTCGACGTCGTCGCCTCGATGATAGGCTCGGGCGTCAGCGCGCCGGGCGAGGCGGCGATCATCGCCGGCACCTGGGGCATCAACCAGGTGGTCCGCGACGGCCCGCTGGTCGACGACGCGTCTTCCACAATTCGACCTGGCGGCCGGACCGCTACATCGCGATCGAATTGAGCGCGACGTCGGCCGTGAACCTGGAATGGTTCGTGCGCGAATATGGCGACGGGCACGGCGCGGAGGCTTTCGAGGCGTGCAACGCGCTTGGTGGCTTCAGTGGAGCCCGGCGTGGAAATGCCGGTCTTCCTGCCGTTCCTGTACGGCTCGGCGACGAGCCCGGATGCGCGCGGCGCCTTCGTCGGGCTGTCCGGCTGGCACGGCAAGGCGCATATGCTCTACGCGCTCTATGAAGGCGTGGTGTTCGAGCATCGCCGCCATATCGAGCGGCTGCGGACGGCCGGCGCGAGTTTCGACCGCGCCGCGCTCTCCGGCGGCGGCTCGCGCAGCGCTGTGTGGTGCCAGATGTTCGCCGACATCGTCGGCGTGCCGGTGACGGTGGCGGAATGCCAGGAAACGGGCGCGCTTGGCGCGGCGATTTCCGCCGGCGTGGCGGCCGGCGTTTTCGGCTCGCTGGATGACGGCATTTCGGCCATGGTGCGCAAAGCCGCAGCCTATGAGCCCAGGAAGGACCGTCAGCCCTTGTTCGAAAGCCGCTACCGCTTCTTCCGTGGCCTGGCCGACGACCTGCCGGGCCGCTGGAAGCGGTATGTCGACGAAGCTTCAGCAGTATGACCACGCGACTTGATCTGGGCAGCTATGACTATGTCATCGTCGGCGCGGGTTCGTCGGGCTGCGTGCTGGCCAACCGGCTGAGCGCCGATCCGTCAAAGCGCGTGCTGCTGCTGGAGGCCGGCGGCTCGGACAACTACCACTGGATCCACATCCCGGTCGGCTATCTCTACTGCATGGGCAATCCGCGCACCGACTGGGGCTATCGCACGGTGGCGGAGCCGGGGCTGAACGGCCGCTCGCTGCGCCTATCCGCGCGGCAAGGTGATGGGCGGCTGCTCGTCGATCAACGGCATGATCTATATGCGCGGCCAGGCCGCCGACTACGACCACTGGCGCCAACTCGGCAATCCCGGCTGGGGTTGGGACGACGTCCTGCCGCTGTTCAAAAAGTCGGAGGACCATCAGCGGCTCGAACGGGCGCGTTCCACGGCCAGGGCGGCGAGCTGCGGGTCGAGCGCCAGCGGCTGTCCTGGCCGATCCTCGATGCCGTGCGCGAGGCGGCCGAAGAACTCGGCGTGCCCAAGGTCGACGATTTCAACGCCGGCGACAATTTCGGCTCGTCCTATTTCGAGGTGAACCAGAAGGCCGGCTTCCGTTTCAACGCGGTGCGCGCCTTCATCCAGCCGGTGCGGCATCGCAGAAACCTGACCATCCTGACCCAGGCTCAGGCCGAGCGCATCGTCTTCGACGGCCGCCGCGCGACGGGTCTCGAACTGCGGCTGAACGGCCAGCCGGCGCGGGTCAGTGCATCGCAGGCGAACTGATCCTGTCGGCCGGCGCGATCGGCACGCCGCAGCTGCTGCAGCTCTCCGGCGTCGGCCCGGGCGCGCTGCTGCAAGAAGCACGGCATCCCGGTGCTGCACGATCTGCCCGGCGTCGGCGAAAATCTGCAGGATCATCTGCAGATCAGGACGGCCTTCAGGATCACGCGGCGCGCGCACGCTGAACGAGCGCCAGGCGACGCTCACCGGCAAGGCGCGGATCGCGCTGGAATATGCGCTTCAGGCGCTCAGGCCCGATGTCGATGGCGCCGAGCCAGCTCGGCATCTTCATGAAGTCCGATCGAGCGTTTCGCCACGCCGAATATCGAGTTCCACGTCCAGCCTTTGTCGCTGGAGGCGTTCGGCCAGCCGCTGCACGGCTTTCCGGCGATCACCGTCTCGGTGTGCAATCTGCGCCCGCAATCGCGCGGCTCGGTGCGCATCACCTCTGCCGAGGCCTCGAGGATCATCCGGCGATCGCGCCCAACTATCTGTCGACCGACGACGACCGCGAGGTGGCGGCCGCCTCGATCACGGCCGCGCGCCGGCTGATGGCGACGCAGCGGATGAGCGGCTACAGGCCGGAGGAGTTCAAGCCGGGCGCATCGATCCAATCCGCCGACGATCTGGCCCGCGCCGCCGGCGACATCGCCACCACCATCTTCCATCCGGTCGGCACGGCCAAGATGGGCACCGACGACACGGCCGTGGTCGATCCTCAGCTGCGCGTGCGCGGCCTCGACGCGTCTGCGCATCGCCGACTGCTCGATCATGCCGACGATCGTTTCCGGCAATACCCATGCGCCGGCGGTGATGATTGCCGAGAAGGCGGCGCAGCTGATCGGACATCGCGCGTGAGCGCTCGCGATAGCAGGAACCGTCCAAGTGCCTTGCTGTCGCCGGGTGAAGTGGGGGAGGGGACTGCCCTGCGTGTCAGTTTCGTTCCAGCACGACGACGCAGCGGTCGAGGTCGCTGGTCGCGAGATGCGAATAGCGCATCGTCATCGATAGGGTCTGGTGGCCAAGCCACATCTGGACGCGCCGGAGATCGATGCCGCCCTGCACGAGGCGCGAGGCGCAGGTGTGGCGCAAAACATGCGGTACAACCTGGACGTCCGAGCCGAGACCGACCTCGGCCTTTGCGTCGTTCCAGATGGCGCGGAATTGCGGTTGTGTGAGCATGGCAAACGGGCCTTTGGCAGGCCGCTCGCCTGGTATGAAAGGCGGCTTGCGCACCGCCTCAGTCGCTCGGCGCGTGAGCGGCACGCTGCGGCTGCGGCCGGACTTGGTCAGCCAGAAGCTGACGCGGCTTTCCTGAATATCGTTCCAGATCAAGCCGATAGCCTCGCCCAGGCGGCAGCCCGAGTCGACCAGGAAGATCGAAAGTCGATAGGAATCGAGGCAGCGATAGCGAATCGCGGCGAACAGCCGATCTTCCTCGTCCGGCTCCAGAAAGCGGATGCGCCCGGCGCCTTCTTTCTCGCGCCGAAACTCCGGCAGGCTGTGGATATCCCCCATCTTCTGCGCCTTTCTCAGCAATTTGCTGAGCGCGGCCATCTTGCGATTGATGGTCGCGTTGCTGTTGCCGCGTTGGCGCAGGGTGAGGGTCAGGCTGTCGAGGGTCTCCTGGCTGAAGGCGCTGAAGCGCTCGCCAAAGAGGATCTCGTTGAGTTCGCCGACGAACATCTTGCAGTTGTATTTGTGTCGTCCGTCGCTCCACAAGATGTCTGAATATGCGTCGAAAAGTTCGGCCAGGCTGGCCTGTCTGACCGGCGTAACAGTCCCCAGCCTATACTGGAAGTTGTACATGATCTGGCCGGTCTGGGCTGTCTTTTCGACTTTATCTTGCTCGAGTGAAGCACGCCGATTCATTGCCAACCGAAAGACCATCCTTGGAGTAGAGCGTGACGCCTACACCAAAAAGCGAATCTTCTGCAATATCAGCACTGACTACAACCTACCGCCGATAGTCATTTCATCGAGTGGTTGTATCAGGAAATGCTTCTATTTATTCTATAATCCTCCATATACTCTTGGTTGTACTTAATCAAGCAAAAGTTGTACTAAAAATGAGAAAACCCGGGTCGCAAGACCCGGGTTTCATTGACATTTCTTCTAAGACTTAGAAGTTGCGCTGGAAGCGGAGGAAGCCGCCGAACTGGCCGTCAGCGTCATCGTCCAAGTTATCGCCATAGGCGACTTCTGGCGTGATCTTGAAGCCCGGAACCAGCTCGTATTCAACGTTCGCCACAGCCGAGAAGTTGCCTCCATCGTCGTACGCGAGCTGAGCGTTGACGGCCGCCTTCTCGGAGACCTTGGCGGTAGCACCACCCCAGATAGCCCAAGTCGCCGCCCCAAGGCTTGTAATAGCTCGAAGTTCACATTGTCGTCGGTGCCGTAGCCAGCCATCACGAAGAGCGAGACGGTCTCGGAAGCCTTGACGTCCAAGCGAGCCTTGACCGCGAACTCTTCGTAGACCGAGTCATAGCCACCGACGACCTTCACGCTGCCCCAGCCAGCTGTGTAGCCGACGCCGGCTGCAACATGCGGCATGTAGGAGTCGATCGTGTATGACGACCACGCGCCCTCTTCGAGAGCGACCGCAGCGGTGAAGCCGTTGCCAGCATCGAAGGTGTAGGCGATCTGATGTGTGTCGAACGGACCATACCCAATCGGAAGTCGTCGTGGATCACGCCGCCGGCATAGTCGGTGAAGGTCGAGAACAGCGAGTCGGTCTTACCGATGCGGAAGCCGCCGAGTTCGATGTAGGCATGAGCCAGCTTGGCGATGGTGCCAGTGCGGTCATAGCCAGTGCCGACGGCAGGCCCGTCAAGGGATCAATGCTTACTGGATCTGGAAGTCGCCTGCCCACGAGTTACCATAAGGAGTACGATAATTATCCCAGTCGAAATTCACCTGTGCGAAGGCGCGCAGGGTGCCGAGTTCGGTCTCACTGCGAGCGTCCAGGATCAACGAAGCGCGAGCGCGCTTGTAGTAGGTGTCGTTTGTCGCCGCCATCGAGCTTATCGTTGACATCGTTCAGGCCGAACAGATCGCCAGCGCCGATGTCGTAACGGACGTAGCCGCCGACGCGCAGGCAGGTCTCGGTGCCTGGGATGTAGTAGAAGCCCGTGCCGTAGGTATCGCAGACGCGGACGTATTCCATCGGCTCCGGCTCGGCGACGACTTCAACAGCGTCGGCCGCGCGGGCGCCAGAAACAGCGACCAGGGCCGCAGCGGAGCCGAGAAGAAGGCTCTTGATGTTCATTTTCTGACCTCCAGTCAGAATCGACCGGGCGCCTGAAAACGTTGAAGAATCTCAGCTTGGCAAAAGGCGGCTGTGCACGTCGTCTTGTCACGTCCGCGCACAAACGGATGGGGCATGATGTGAGACTGGCGGAGAGGAAGGGATTCGAACCCTCGAGAAGCTTTTGACCTCTACTCCCTTAGCAGGGGAGCGCCTTCGACCACTCGGCCACCTCTCCGTGCCGCCCTGCTACCCTGCGATGCCGAGGAAAACAAGGCGATTTTCATATCGATGTCGGCTTGGATGGAGCGAGCGCCGACGTCCGAGGAAGCGATACCGGCCGAATTGTATGCCCGCGTTGGTCGAAGCCGCCGAAAACATGGAATGGGCAATGCTTCATGCCCGGATCGCTGCGCTTTGGCGGGCCTGCACGCCCGGGATTCCATCGGGAATCGGGATCGCTACGGCCGATGCATTTCAGTGATTCCCGCCAAAGTGAGCCCGGGCCGACCGTCAGGAGACGAGACTTGGACCCAGCCAGCCTCCGAAATTCGGCTTTCGAGTGAACCATGGTTACCGGTCTGTGAATGACCGGGGCGAAAACGTGTCGTTTGTGCAACAGCAGCATGGCAACACCGGTCTGGCCCCTTTCCAATCGCTTCATCGCTGTTGCTCTGGCCGGCGGGTTCGGTAAATGTCGATTCCGAAGAAGGGGCGTTCACGCATCTTTTTCAGCATTGTGGGGATGGGGCAGGGAACGCTGTCCTTCAGCAAATAAAAGACCCAGACCCGTTTTTTAACTTTTGACTGGAGGTCAGAAAATGAACATCAAGAGCCTTCTTCTCGGCTCCGCAGCGGCCCTGGTCGCTGTTTCTGGCGCCCGCGCGGCCGACGCTGTTGAAGTCGTCGCCGAGCCGGAGCCCATGGAATACGTCCGCGTCTGCGATACCTACGGCACGGGCTTCTACTACATCCCGGGCACCGAGACCTGCTTGCGCGTCGGCGGCTACGTCCGTTACGACATCGGCGCTGGCGATCTGTTCGGCATCAACGACGTTCTCGACAAGCAGGACTTCGTCGACGGCGTCCTGAACACCAACGACACCTACTACAAGCGCGCTCGCGCTTCGTTGATCCTTGACGCCCGCAGCGAGACCGAACTCGGCACCCTGCGCGCTTCATGCAGTTGAACTTCGACTGGGATACGACGACCACCGATGCGCTCATCGAGCGTGACGTGGATGGCGACGGCGTTATTGAGCCGGCGAATTGATCGACGTTGGCGATTTCACCACGACCAATGGCGGCCAGGCTAAGGTCGACCACGCCTACATCGAACTCGGCGGCTTCCGCATCGGTAAGACCGACTCGCTGTTCACGACCTTCACCGACTATGCCGGCGGCGTGATCAACGACGACTTCGCGGTTCCGTTCGGTCCGTACGACACCCACCAGATCGCCTACACCTTCGACGCTGGCAACGGCTTCACCGCCGCGGTCGCTCTCGAAGAAGGCGCAGGCGTCGATCTACACGATCGACTCCTACGTTCCGCACGTTGCGGCTGGCGTCGGCTACACCGGCGGCTGGGGCAGCGTTCGCGTTGTCGGCGGCTACGACTCGGTGTGGGAAGAGTTCGCGGTCAAGGCTCGCTTGGACGTCAAGGCTTCCGAGACCATCTCGCTCTTCGTGATGGGCGGCTACAAGTCGGATGAGCTGAACCCGAACTACTACGGCACCTGGGCTGGCGATTGGGCCATCTGGGGTGGCGGCACTGCCAAGGTCTCCGAGAAGGCTGACTGTCAACGTTCAGTTGGCCTATGACGACGGCGACAACTTCTCGGCAGTCGCCAACGTGGCTTACGAGCTGGTTCCTGGCTTCCGCATCACGCCTGAAATCGCCTATGGCGATAACCTCGACGACGATGGACGAACGACGGCGAGTTCGGCGGCTTCCTGCGCTTCCAGCGCAACTTCTAATCGACCAAAGGTCGGTTGAAAGAAAACCCGGCGGGCAACCGCCGGGTTTTTTGCGTTTCGATGGCGGCAAAGGGATGACGATCGAAACGACGAATAGCAGTGAGCCTGCGGCGCTATACCTTCGGTTCCAGATTCGACCCGATCGATAAAGTCGGCGATCCGTGCCGGCAACTCACCGGTTTCCAGGAATGGCGCGTGGCCTTGGCCCTGAACGGTGATTGATTCGAAATTTGGATGCCGTTTCGCCATCTCGTCCAGAGTTGCGGTTGAGAACAGCAACGAATTCTCGCCGCGAATTGCCAGCACCGGCACGACCGACAAGGCGCCAAACTGCGGCCACAGATCAGGCAACGGCTTGCTGAGGTCGGTCGCCATCAGCCCGTTGAGCAGCGCCGGATCGAAATCCGGCACGATGGTGCCTTTGTCCTCGCGATAGATCGCGCGGGCCATGCGCTCCCAATCCGCATCATTCAAGCTTGGAAAAGCCGGGCCATGGGCCAGCTTTTGCGCGGCAGCGGCCTCTGCGAAGGATGCGGGTCGCGGCGCTTTGCCGAGATAGTTCTTCAGATGTTGCAGCCCGGCAGCTTCGAGCACCGGCCCGATATCGTTGAGCACCGCGGCTGCAAGGATCTCGGGCCGCAGGACGGCCAGGACATGCAGGATCAGGCCGCCGCGCGAGGTGCCGATGAAGGCGGCGCGGGTAATTCCGAGCTTCTCAAGACCGGTCAGGATGTCGTTCGCCTCGGTGCCGATATCATATTTTTTCCAGTCCGGGTCATAGGCGGACTGACCGCGGCCGCGATAGTCGAACACGATCACCTTGCGGCGCGTTTCGGCCTTGCCGGAGAGATAAAGAGCAAGTTCATGGAAATCGCGGGCGTTGCGGGTCAGGCCGGGCAGGCAGACAACCGGCAGATGGCCGGACAGATCGCCGCCATAGATCTGGGCATGCAGCCGCAAACCATCCGCGGATTGGTAGAAAAAGTCCTCAAAACCGTTGTCAGCCGCCACGAAGCGCCTCCACTGGAATCGTATTCGGCTGCACTATGGCTGGCGGCGGAGTGCGATCAAACAGGAAATCCGGTCGCCGCAGGTCAAGGCCGACCGTGGCGCAGATCGCCGACAATGTCGTAGCTGCCGGTGATGCGCATTTTGTAGACTTCGTAGTTCTCCATCACGCGCTGCACATAGGATCGCGTTTCGGAGAAGGGAATGCGCTCGATCCAGTCGACGACGGCCTCGACGCTTTTGCCGCGTGGGTCGCCATAACGTTTGATCCATTGGTCGGCGCGGCGCGGCCCGGCGTTGTATCCGGCGAAGGTCAGGATATAGGAGCCGTCGAAACGCGCGAGCTGCTGACCCAGAAACGCGGCGCCCAATGTGGCGTTGTAGCCGGCGTCGGTGGTGAGCTTTTCTTGCGAATAGGCGAGACCGGTCTGTTTTGCGACCTGTTGCGCCGGTTCCCGGCATCAGTTGCAACAGGCCACGCGCGCCGGCGGTGGATACGGCGCCGACATTGAATTCGCTCTCTTGCCGCGCGATCGCGTAGGCCAGCGCCTTGCCGGAGCCGGAAATGTCGGCATCGGCCGGGATCGCGCCCGAGCGGATGCGACAGGGCGCCGATATCGAGGCCGCGTTGGGCGGCGATCTTGCCGACTTTCAGCGCCAGATAGTGATTTCCGCGCTTTTCGGCCATCACCGCCAGGAGAGCCAGTTCGCCCGGGCTGGTCAGTTGGTCGGCCAGTTCGAGATAAAGCGTGTCGGAAAGCTGCGGATAGCCGGCCGCCTGAAGGCGTTCGACGGCTCGAACAGCCTCGCGTTGTGGGAAACTGGCGCGGTCTGCCGCGCTCGGCTCGGGATAGGTGACGTTGAGCGTGGAACGGCCCAGCTTTGCCGCCGCCAATTGACCATAGAAGGTGGTGCCGTAGGCGGCAGCCTGTTCGTAGTAGGCCTTGGCTTCGTCCTGACGATCCGCTTCCGCGGCTCGGCCGAGCCAATAATAGGCGCGTGAGCGCGAAATCGGGCCTTCCGACGACCTCGGCGATCCGCGCGAAGTGTTTTGCTGCCGTTTTCGGATCGCCAAGCGAGCGCAGTGCATACCAGCCGGCGTGGAATTCGGCATCGGCGGCGTTGGTGGCACTTTCGGCGGCGTGACCTGCGGCGACTTCATAGGCGAGCTTTGCGAGACCTGCGTCGAGCAACTGGCGCGACAGGAGACGCCGCTCGATCCACCAGGCGTCGGGGTCAACCAGCGCGATGCGGTCGGCGGGCGCCTGATTCATTACTTTTGCTGCTTCGCTCAAGCGCTTCTGTTTGCGTAGAAATTGAGCTTTCGCGAACAGATAGCCAGCCGAGCGTTGATTGTCCGGCACGGCGTCGAGCAGCTTGGCTGCGTTGGGGTCATTGCGCAGCACGGCCGACCAGGCGCTCGCGAGCGCCTCGGCGCCGGCCAGCTTGGCGACACGACCCGCCGACTTGGCACGCTCCGAATAAAGCATGCGCTCCATGCGGAAGCGGTGATCCTCCGCTGGGATCAGGCCGCCGAACTCCGAAATGATCGCTGCCTCATCCGCGGCGTCCATCTTGGCGGTGCGCCAGGTCGTGGACAGGGCTTGACGGGCGCGATCCGGATCGCCGAGAGCAACGTGAGCGCGCGCCAGGATGATCGCGCCTTCAGGCGTTTGCGGTGTCAGGTCGCCGAAAGCGCGCAAAACTGTTTCTGGCGCAGGCTGCTCCTTGAGCAGGGCGCGTTCGCTGTTGCGGCGCAGCACCTCCATCCCCGGCCAGCCCGGCAGATCGCGCGCGGTGCGGGTGATCTCGGCGCTCGGCACGCTGTCGCCGCCCTTCAGCGCGATCGCCCAGGCAAGAATATGGCGGTCCAGGCTGTCGGCCGGCAGCGCGTCGCGCAAAGCCCGCGCCTGGTCGATCTGCCTGGCCGTCAGCGCCGCCAGCCCGTTTGCCAATGTGGCAAGGGACTTGTCGGTGGCGAAAGCTGGGTTCACTGGCGCGGTTGCTGCTGTGCCTTCGGCCGGCTGCAAGGTGCTCAGCGCAGCGCCGTCGCGCACCCACGCAAGCGACGCAACGCCCGTCACGAGGGCCGTGGCGAGCGCATAGACGATGAGCCTGTCGCGGCGAGGAGATGTGGTCATGCGGATTCCTAACGCCGGCACATGTAGGCAGCGCGTGGCGCAAAACTAAGGCCGGCGCGTGAAGGGCGGGTAAAGGAAAGGTTACCGCGCCACGACAGCCGGGAATTATGTGCTGGCCTATGGTGCTATGTGGCTGTTTCCGCTAGAACCCCGCGGGTTTTGCGGCCAAGCTGCAATATCGCATGACACACCCCTGGGAGTTCCGAGAACATGCTGAGAGGCTCGCTCACCGCGCTGGTTACGCCTTTTGAAAAGGGCGGCGCGTTCGACGAGAAAGCCTTTCGCGCGTTCGTCGACTGGCAGATCGAGGAAGGCACGAACGGTCTTGTGCCTGTCGGCACGACAGGCGAGTCGCCGACACTGTCGCACGACGAGCACCATCGCGTCGTGAAGACCTGCATCGAGGCGGCAAAGGGCAGGGTGCCTGTCGTGGCCGGCGCAGGTTCGAACAACACGGAAGAAGCGGTGAGCCTGGCCCAGCATGCCGAAAAGGCCGGCGCCGACGCGATCCTCGTCGTCACACCTTATTATAACAAGCCGACGCAGCGCGGGCTTTACCTGCACTTCGCGACCGTCGCCAAGGCAACCAAGCTGCCGATCATCATCTACAACATTCCGCCGCGCTCGGTGATCGACATGATGCCCGAGACGATGGGCAGATTGGCCAATGATTTCAAGAACATCGTCGGTGTGAAGGACGCCACCGGCAAGGTCGAGCGGGTGTCCGAACAGCGCATGACCTGCGGCAAGGATTTTGTCCAGCTCTCCGGCGAGGATGCGTCCGCGTTGGGCTTTAATGCGCATGGCGGCGTCGGCTGCATTTCGGTGACCTCGAACGTCGCGCCGCGTCTCTGCGCCGAGTTCCAGGAAGCGACGCTGGCCAATGACAAGGACAAGGCGCTGGAACTGCAGGACCGGCTGATGCCGCTGCACAAGACGATCTTCATCGAGGCTGGCGTGACCGGTTCGAAATATGCCCTGTCGCGCCTCGGCAAGCTGGAGAACGTCGTGCGCTCACCGCTGATCACCGTCGAGCAGTCGACCGCCGAGAAGATCGATGCCGCGATGAAGCATGCGGGGCTGATAAACTGAGGGCGTTGCCCTATTTGTAAGCCATGGCAGCCCCCCAGCGTAAATCGGACCCGAACAACAAGATCGCCGCGGAAAACCGCAAGGCGCGCTTCAACTATGAGGTGCTCGACACGCTCGAGGCCGGGTTGGTGCTGACCGGCACCGAGGTAAAGTCGCTGCGCGGCGGCCACGCCAATATCCAGGAAAGTTATGCCTCTCTGGAAGGTGGCGAGATCTGGCTGATCAACTCGTATCTGCCGGAATATCTGCAGGGCAACCGCAACAACCACGAGCCGCGCCGGCGTCGCAAGCTGCTGCTCAACAAGCGCGAGATGGCGAAACTTGGCCAGGCCGTCGATCGCGACGGCATGACGATGGTGCCGCTAAAAATTTACTTCAACGACCAGGGCAGGGCGAAACTGCTGCTCGCCGTCGCGCGTGGCAAGAAACTGCACGACAAGCGCGAAACCGAAAAGCAGCGCGACTGGGCGCGCGAAAAGGGCAGGCTGCTCAAGGATCGGGGGTAGGCAGACCTGCGTTTGCGGCGACAACTTCAATCGACCTGCCGCGACTACCGTGATGCCCCCTCACCCGGCCCTTCGGGCCACCCTCTCCCCGCTGGGGAGAGGAGGGAGCCAAGAGCGACCGCCGATCCCTCCTCTCCCCAGCGGGGAGAGGGTGGCCCGAAGGGCCGGGTGAGGGGGCGCTTGCGACTTCGCCCCAGGTCGACGTCTCTCGATCCTGCCCTCAAGCCTCGATCTTCCCCGCCACCTCGACCTTCGGATTGCGGAAACCCATGGCAACCCATGCAGCAAAAAGCTTCGCGTAGAACGAAACCGTATGGGTCTTCAGGTTGGGGATGTCGGCGGGCAGGTTCGATCGATCCTGCAAATCGCCGGTCATCGTCCTGAGCTCGGCTTTCGGCCGCGGCGTTGTCGGGCCAAAGATGCAGATAGACGCTCAGCCAATGCGCGCCTTTCATTTCCAGGAAGACCGGCGTGTTGCAGCAGGTCGCAACGACCCGGCGTGAACCGGCATCGTTGGTGAGCCGGAACTCCTTCAAATGCTCCTGGCCGGACAGGATGCGGACCCGGTCCTTGCGATATTCCGCGCTCGGCGTCGCCTGGTAGGGCGTAAGCATGTTCTTTGCGCCGGGCAGGTCTGCAAGGCGGCCGGCCGCCGCGCGGCAAGAGTTGCACAGGCATTCGGACACAATCATTGGCGCTCCATACACCTCAAGCCGTGTCTTGCCGCAGGCACAGCCGATCATCGTGGTCTTGCTCATTGTATGCCCTCCTCGGCGACATGAAACAGATGGCGGATATAGAGGTCGAGATGATCGAGGCTTTCGCGCGCCAGCTCCGGGTCGTTGCCCGCCTTGGCCAGCACGAACGCGCCCTGGATGACGGTCTGCGTGTGACGCGCGAGGCTGGCCGCAGTCCAGTTGCCGGTGATGCCGCGCTCCCGTCGGGCGGTCTCGATGTCGGCCTCCAGCGTTGCGGCATGGCCAAAAATGCTGCGGGCGCAGGCATCGCGAATGTCGGGCGCTGTCGCGTAGACCTCTTGCGCCAGCGTTCCGACAAGACAGCTGAACTCGGCGATGCGGCCGGCGATGATCGCCTTGCGGAAGGCGACATAGGCAAGCACGCGGTCCAGCGCATCGGCTGGCTCGTGATAGGGCGCGGCCCCGAAAAATTCGGTCGTCGTGTCGTTCCAGAAATCGGCGACGGCAACGCCAAGCGCATCCTTGCCGGCGAAATGATGGAAAAACGCGCCCTTGGTCACGTCCGCCGCGCGGCAGAGGTCATCGACTGAGGTGGCGGCAAAACCCTTGGCTCGGATCACATCCCGCGCCGCTTCGAGGAGGCGGGTGCGGGCATTGCCGCGTTCGGGAGCGAGTTTGGTTGGTCTTGACATGAGCTATACATACCAAATGGTCGGTATGTGTCAAGTCTGCGAACGCTGGTCGGGCTCATCAGTGGATGTTGCGAACGTTTAGGCGTCAGGCGCTGAGGCGGCCGCGAAAAACTGCACAGCCGGGCCGCGAATTCGATGCAAAATCAGGTCAATCTGTTCTTCAGCGGAATCAAACTGTGGGCAGGCATGGCGCGAGCGATCCAACGCAACATCTGGCTGATTGCCGTTGGCGCAGGTAGTCTCGCATTGCTCATGGGCTGTTCGCATTGACCTATTTCCGCGCCTATTCGCCCGATCGCTCCGCCTATCCCATCCGGGGCATCGACGTGTCGCATCATCAAAAGGAGATCGACTGGCGACGCGTCGCGGCCGACGATGTGTCCTTCGCGATCATCAAGGCGACCGAGGGTGGCGACTGGGTCGACAGGCTGTTTGCGAAGAATCTGGAAGAGGCGAGGGCGGCCGGGCTGGCCGTCGGCGCTTACCATTTCTATCGCTTCTGCCGCCCGCCTGCGGACCAGGCGAAAAACTTCATCGACACCGTGCCGCGTGACCGGCCGCTGTTGCCGCCGGTGGTCGACATCGAATTCCACGGCAATTGCGAGCGCCGGCCGACCATCGACGAGATGCGCGCCGAACTGGCGGAGTTCCTCGCGCCGGTCGAAGCCGCGTTCGGCAAGCCCGCGATCGTCTACCTGATCGGCGAGGCTGAAGAGATGTATGCCGCCGCCATGCCCGACCGGCAGCGCTGGGTGCGGACGATCGTTCGCCATCCCGGGCACGAGAACTGGATCTACTGGCAGTTTCACAATCGCGGCCGCGTCGACGGCATCGTCGGCGACGTCGACCTGAACGTGTTGCAAGGCGGGGAGCCGGTGTTGCGTTCGCTTGTCGGCGAATAGCTAGGCCTCTTGTGCCAAACCGCAGCGCGCCATCCTCAAGCCGGCCAAACCCAAGCGCCAGCACGTCCAGCGGATAGTTCTGGTTCAGACGCCAGGGTTTGCGATGGCCCTGTTTCGGCAGCGAGTCCAAAGCCCGCAGAACGTAGCCCGAGTTGAAGTCGATCGCCGGTTCCTCGCGCAGGCCGGCGTCCCGCACCGGCATGCACCAGTCGGTCCCGGTCTTGTCCATATGCTTGATCAGCCGGCAGACGAAGCGCGAGGTGAGTTCGCATTTCAAGGTCCAGGAGGCATTGGTGTAGCCGCTGGCGGCGGCGAAATTGGGTACGCCGTCGAGCATCATGCCTTTGTAGAGCAGGGCCTTCGACGGCTCGACTGGCGTGCCATCGACGACAAGGTCGATGCCGCCGAACAGCTTTATCCTCAGCCCGGTCGCGGTAACGACGATGTCGGCCTCGATCTCTGCGCCGGAGGCCAATTTGACGCCATGCTCCGTAAACGTCTCGATCCTGTCGGTGACGATCGAAGCGCGCCCGGCACGCATCGCCTTGAACAGATCGCCGTCGGGCACCAGGCAAAGCCGCTGATCCCAAGGATTGTAGGGTGGCGAGAAATGCGTCTGCACGTCGTACGTCTCACCCAGCGCCTGGCGCACCCCGCGTTGCACGAATGTCTTCATGGCATTCGGCGCGCGGCGCGAAAACTTGAAGATCACCATTCCCATCAGCACGTTCTTCCACCGCGCCAGCGCGAAAGCGGACCGTTCGGGCAGGACCTTGCGCAGCAGGCGGGCAAAGGCGTCCCGCGCGGGTGCGCGACGATGTAGGTCGGGGTGCGCTGGAGCAGCGTCACATGCGCCGCTTCTTGCGTCATCGCCGGAACCAGCGTCACCGCAGTCGCACCGCTGCCGATGACCAGGACCCGTTTGCCCGTATAGTCGAGACCGTCCGGCCATTTCTGCGGATGGACGAACATACCGCCGAAACGCTCGGTGCCCGGCCATTGCGGCAGGTACCCTCCGTCGTAGTCGTAGTAGCCGGTGCACAAATAGAGGAACTTGCAGGTGAGGCGCCGCATCTCGTCGCCTGTCTGAACGTCCAGCGTCCATTTGGCCTGCGCCGATCCCACTCGGCCCGGACCACGCGATGGCCGTATCGAATGTGCTGGTCGATGCCGAATTCGTGTGCGGTCTGCCTGCAGGTAGGTCAGGATGGATTGGCCGTCCGCGATCGATTTGTCCTCGGTCCAGGGCCGGAAGCTGAAGCCGAAGGTGTAGAGGTCGGAGTCCGAGCGCACGCCGGGATAGCGGAACAGGTCCCAGGTGCCGCCCATTGCATCGCGGTTTTCGAGAATGGCGTAGCTTTTGTCCGGGCAGCGCTTCTGCAGATAATAGGCGGCGCTGACGCCAGAGATCCCAGCGCCGACGATCAGCACGTCGAAATGCGATGTTTGCATGGCCGTCGCTTGACTCTAGTTGTCGACGAAAAGCCTTACCTGCTTGAAAACGTTGACGAACATCTCTTCCGTCAGGACGCCCGTATTGGTGTTGTAGCGGGAGCAGTGATAGCTTGGAAAGACGGAAAGGCCGGCAATGTCATATCGAGCGCCGTGCTTGAACGGGTGCGCGGCGAGCCGAACGCCAAGCGCCTTGATCGTCGACTGATGGGCGATCGCGCCCAGCACGACGATCGCCTTCAAATCGCGGAAAGCTGCCGATCGTCGGGATCAGGAACTGCCGGCAGGTGTTGATCTCGACCGGCAGCGGCTTGTTTTCCGGCGGCACGCAGCGCACGGCATTGGTGATCGCCGTGCCGACGAGCTCCAGCCCATCGTCCGGCCTTGCCAGGAACTGCCCCCGTGCGAAACCAAAATGGCCGAGCGTGCGGTAGAGCAGGTCGCCGGCATAGTCGCCGGTGAAGGGGCGGCCGGTTCGATTGGCGCCGCGCAGGCCGGGCGCCAGGCCGATGATGAGCAGCTGGACCCCGTCGCGCCCTTCGGGCGGCAGGAACGTGGGCACGGGACCGTTGAACCAGTCGCTCTCACGCGCACGCCAGCTCGCGATGAAGTCATGCAGGCGCGGGCAAAGCGGGCAGTCGTGGTCCGGCTCCGTCGAGCCGACGGCAGACAGCACGGAGGACACCGATCAATAGTCTTCGTCGGCTTCGACAGGGTCCGGACGGCGCACCGGGCGTTCGGAGGGGTCGCGGCCGATATCCGCCTTCAGGGTCGTCAGGTCGATGAAATGGTCGGCCTGGCGGCGCAGATCGTCCGAGATCATCGGCGGTTGCGAGGCCATGGTGGAGACGACGCTCACCTTGCGGCCCCTGCGCTGCAGCGCTTCGACCAGGGTGCGAAAATCGCCGTCGCCGGAAAAAATGACGAAGTGGTCGACCGTTTCGGCCAGCTCCAGGGCATCGATGGTAAGCTCGATGTCCATATTGCCCTTGATCTTGCGGCGGCCGCTGGCGTCGGTGAATTCCTTGGCCGGCTTGGTGACGACCTTGTAGCCATTGTAGTCCAGCCAGTCGATCAGCGGCCGGATCGAAGAATATTCCTGATCTTCCACCAGCGCGGTGTAGTAATAGGCGCGCAGCAGATAACCGCGTTTCTGGAAGCTGCTCAAAAGCTTGCGGTAGTCGATGTCGAAACCGAGCGAGCGTGAGGTGGCGTAAAGATTGGCGCCATCGATGAACAAGGCGATCTTTTCGCGGGGGTCGAACACGGCGGCAATCCTTTCAGGCAATAAGTCTTGGTTTGGCAATGCACCTAAAATGGCGTGATTTGCGGGCGGTTCCAAGCCATACCAATTCACGAATATGCGACCGGGCGTCACAATTCGCTGGGCCAGCCGGCAAATAACGTACCCGGGACGCCTGCGCCGGGCGCCCGCGCGGCCTTTCTGCTTGAACTTTCGGCGTCTCCACAGTATGTAGCCGCCAGTTTCCCGTTATCACTGCGCATTGAAAGGGGCGTTCATGGCCCGCGTAACCGTTGAAGATTGCATCGACAAGGTCGACAATCGTTTTGAACTCGTTCTCCTGGCCGGCCACCGTGCGCGCCTGATCTCGCAGGGCGCGCAGATCACCGTTCCGCGCGACAACGACAAGAACCCCGTCGTGGCGCTGCGCGAGATCGCCGACGAGACGCTCTCGCCGGGCGATCTCAAGGAAGACCTGATCCATTCGCTGCAGAAGCATGTCGAGGTTGACGAGCCGGAAGCGCCCGCCACGACCGAGATCGCCGACCAGACCGCCACGCCGGTCGCGGCCGAGGCAGCGGAAGAAGAGGACGCCGTGACCTTCGACCGCATGAGCGAAGAAGAGCTGCTGGCCGGCATCGAAGGCCTGGTGCCGCCGGAAAAGAACGACGACTACTGAGTCGCCGCCGCGCCGCACGAGAGCAGGGCTTCCGCGCCCGCTCTTAACTGACTATTTCTATCATGCGTCGCAGGCTGCTGCGGCGCATGATTTGTTTTGAAAGCCCGAGACTTACCCGATGATGCGTCAATACGAGCTTGTCGAGCGCGTGCAGCGCTACAAGCCGGACGTCAACGAGGCCTTGCTCAACAAGGCCTATGTTTACGCCATGCAGAAGCATGGCCATCAGAAGCGCGCCTCCGGCGATCCCTATTTTTCGCATCCGCTCGAAGTCGCCGCCATCCTGACCGACATGCACATGGACGAAGCGACGATTGCCGTTGCCCTGCTGCACGACACGATCGAGGACACCTCCGCGACACGGCAGGAAATTGACGAGCTGTTCGGCGCGGACCTCGGCAAGCTGGTCGAGGGCCTGACAAAACTGAAGAAACTGGACCTCGTGTCCAAGAAGGCGGAGCAGGCGGAAAACCTGCGCAAGCTGCTGCTGGCGATTTCCGAAGACGTGCGCGTGCTTCTGGTCAAGCTGGCCGACCGGCTGCACAACATGCGCACGCTCGACCACATGCCGCAGGAAAAGCGCGTGCGCATCGCCGAGGAAACGATGGAGATCTATGCGCCGCTGGCCGGACGCATGGGTATGCAGGGCATGCGCGAGGAATTGGAGGAGCTGTCCTTCCAGACCATCAATCCGGAAGCCTATCGTACCGTCTCCCAGCGGCTGGCCGGACTTCTGACCCGAAACAAGGGCGTCATCGTAGAGATCGAGCAGGCGCTCTCCGCGATGTTTGAGAAGCACGACATTGTCGCGTCGGTGAAAGGCCGGCAGAAGAAGCCGTGGTCGGTGTTCCGCAAGATGGAAGCCAAGGCGCTGTCGTTCGAGCAGCTTTCCGACATCTTTGGCTTTCGCGTGATGGTCGACAAGGTCGAGGATTGTTACCGGGCGCTGGGCGCAGTGCACACCACCTGGTCGATGGTTCCCGGCCGTTTCAAGGACTACATCTCGACGCCGAAGCAGAACGATTATCGCTCGATCCACACGACGATCGTCGGGCCGTCTCGGCAGCGCATCGAACTGCAGATCCGCACCAAGGAAATGAACGACGTTGCCGAATATGGCGTCGCCGCGCACGCGCTCTACAAGGACAATGCCGCGCCGAACGGCAATGGCGCCGCGCACCAGCTTTCCAAGGAAACCAACGCCTATGCCTGGCTGCGCAGGACGATCGAGCAGCTTTCGGAGGGCGACAATCCCGAGGATTTCCTCGAAAACACCAAGCTGGAACTGTTCCAGGACCAGGTCTTCTGTTTTACGCCGAAAGGCATGCTGATCGCGCTGCCGCGCGGCGCGACGCCAATCGACTTCGCCTATGCCGTGCACACCAATGTCGGCGACACCTGCGTCGGCGCGCGCGTCAACGGCCGCACCATGCCGCTGATGACGGAACTGAAGAACGGCGACGAGGTCGAAATCATCCGCTCCAAGGCGCAGGTGCCGCCGGCTGCCTGGGAACAGGTCGTGGTCACCGGCAAGGCCCGCGCCGCTATCCGCCGTGCCACCAAGAACGCCATTCGCAAGCAATATTCCGGGCTTGGCGTCCGCATCCTCGAACGGGCGTTCGAGCGGTCCGGCAAGACCTTCGAGAAAGACAAGCTCGCCAAGGTGCTGCACCGCCTGGCGCGCAAGGATGTCGACGATGTGCTGACGGCAGTCGGACGCGGCGAACTGAGTTCGATCGACGTGATGAAAGCGGTCTATCCCGATTTCAAGGAAGAGCGCATCGGACCGGTTGCGCCAAAACCGCGCGAAGAAGGCTGGTTCAACCTGCGCAACGCTGCCGGCATGCTGTTCAAGCTGCCCGGCCGCAGCCAGAAGCGGCAGGTCGTGGAAGCGGCGAAAAGCCAGGCGGCTGCCCTTGGCGGCGCCGTGCCGATCCGTGGCGTGCGCGGCGACCTGCCGGTGAAATTCGCGCCCGAGGGCGCGGTGCCCGGCGACCGTATCGTCGGCATCGTGCAGCCGGGCTCCGGCATCACGATCTACCCGATCCAGTCGCCATCGCTGACCGCCTTCGATGACCAGCCGGAACGCTGGATCGACGTGCGCTGGGATATCGACGAGGAGAAGAAGGAGCGTTTTCCGGCACGCATCATGGTGACGGCGATCAACGCGCCGGGCTCGCTGGCCGAGATCGCGCAGATCATCGCCGCCAACGATGCCAATATCCACACGCTGGCGATGGGCCGCACCGCGCCCGACTTCACTGAAATGACCTTCGACCTTGAAGTCTGGCACCTGAAACATTTGAACCAGCTTTTGCAGCAGCTTCGCGACTCGCCGAGCGTCAGCGAGGCCAAGCGCGTCAACGGATGAACCTGAATCGAGATCGCATGAATACCGCCCAAGTGCTTGATGTCTTTCGCGAAGCCGGCGCCGTGCTTGAGGGGCATTTTATCCTGACATCCGGCCTGCGCAGTCCGGTCTTCCTGCAAAAGGCGCGTGTGTTCATGCATGCCGACAAGACCGAGAAGCTGTGCAAGGCGCTGGCCGACAAGATCCGCGCGGAAATCCCGGGCAAGATCGACTATGTCGTCGGCCCGGCGGTCGGCGGCCTGATCCCGGCCTATGAGACCTCGCGCCATCTCGGCGTGCCGGCGATCTGGGTCGAGCGCGAGCAGGGCGTGTTCCGCCTGCGCCGCTTCGAGATGGAAAAGGGCGCGCGGGTGGTGATCGTCGAGGATATCGTCACCACCGGCCTGTCGATCCGCGAGACGATCGAGTGTCTGCGCGATCTGGGGGCTGAGGTTCTGGCGGCGGCCTGCATCATCGACCGTTCGGCGGGCAAAACCGATGTCGGCGTCCCGCTGATCGCGCTCGCCGAATATGAGGTGCCGGCCTATCCGGCCGACCAGTTGCCGCCGGAGCTTGCGAAAATCCCGCCGGTGAAGCCGGGCAGCAGGAATATTTGATGATCATCGGCCTCGGCTCCGACCTGATCGACATCCGCCGCATCGAGCGCTCGCTCGAGCGCCACGGCGAACGTTTCATTCAGCGCATCTACACCGATGTCGAGCGCCAACGATCGGAGCGCCGGGCAGGGCGGGCGGCGTCCTACGCAAAGCGCTTTGCCGCCAAGGAGGCCTGCGCCAAGGCGCTGGGCAGCGGCATATCGGAAGGGCGTGTTCTGGCGCGACATGGGCGTGGTCAACCTGCCGAGCGGCAAGCCGACCATGGCGCTGACGGGCGGGGCGGCCGTCCGTCTGGAAAAGCTGCTGCCGGCCGGTCACACGGCGGTCGTGCATCTGACGATCACCGACGATTTTCCGCTGGCGCAAGCCTTTGTGATCATCGAGGCGTTGCCACAATAGGAACGAGCATTGATTGTAATGCATTTATGCATTACATGTTTTCTGTCCGGATGGAGTGGATCATGACAAACTTGACAGTCACGACGCGCGGGCAAGTGACCTTCCGGAAAGATGTCCTGCAACATCTTGGCATAAAGCCCGGCGATAAGATTGAACTCAACAAAGAGCCCAACGGTCGGGTGGTTCTACGGGCCGCGCGGCGGACGGGATCGATCGACGACTTTATCGGACTATTGGCTGGCAAGACCAACAAGGTAGCTACTCTTGAGGAAATCAAAGAGGCCGCCGCTGCCGGCTGGGCCGGCAAAAGATGAATGTCACGGCCGATACCAATATTCTTGTCCGAGCCGTCGTACGCGATGACGAAAATCAGGCACTAATTGCCAGCGCGATTCTCAAGGAGGCCGCGCTTGTAGCGGTGTCTTCGGCCAGCCTATGTGAAATGGCGTGGGTTCTAAAAACAGTGTACCGGCTGGGGAAGCGTGAAATCGCAGACGCCATTCAAGCCCTTCTCAACGCTGCAAATGTGGAAATGGATGTGTCTGCCGTTGAAGCGGGACTCGATATACACGAAGCTGGCGGTGACTTTGCCGATGGGGTCATAGGCTATGAAGGCAGGGCTCTCGGAGGCGACATTTTTGTGTCTTTCGATCAAGACGCCGTGAAGTTGATGGCCCGACAAGGTTTTCAGGCTGAACTCGCCAGTGCAGTGCGGCGTTAGCACCCGCCCAAAACATTGCCCCCAGCCGGCCGAACCCGTATATCAGCGCGGCATTAACCGAGGACGACATGAGCGTGGCTGAAAAAACCGAGAAGAAGGCGGGCGGTCTGGGCGAGACCGTGAGCGTCATTTTCCAGGCGCTGATCCTCGCGCTGGTGATCCGCACGCTGCTTTTCCAGCCTTTCTCCATTCCGTCCGGCTCGATGCGTCCGACGTTGCTTGAGGGCGATTATCTGTTCGTCACCAAATGGGCCTACGGCTATTCGCGCCACTCGCTGCCCTTTTCGCCGCCTATCTTCTCGGGCCGAATCTGGGGCTCTGCGCCGGAGCGCGGCGATGTGGTGGTGTTCAAGTTTCCGCCCAACCCCTCGATCGATTACATCAAGCGGGTGATCGGCCTGCCGGGCGACCGCATCCAGATGAAGGCAGGCGAGCTTTTCATCAATGGCCAGGCCGTGCCGCGCGAGAAGGTCGGCCAGATCGCCAACAAGGACGTCACCGAGGTCGACGAGCCGGTGGACGTCTATCGCGAGACGTTGCCGAACGGCGTGAGCTACGACACGCTGGACCTGACGCCGAACGGCATCGGCGACGACACGCGCGAGTTCGTCGTGCCGGAAGGGCACTATTTCATGATGGGCGACAATCGCGACAATTCGAGCGACAGCCGCTTCCAGGTCGGCTTCGTGCCGGATGAAAATCTCGTCGGCCGCGCCAACATCATCTTCTTCTCGATCGCCGGCGGCGCGAGCCCGCTGGAACTGTGGAAGTGGCCGACCGAAATTCGGCCAACGCGCTTCTTCAACATGGTCCGCTAGGGCCACCTGATGGCTTCGCCACGATTGTCCGGTGATGCGCTGGCCCTGGCGCTGGCGCCGATCACCGGACATCTGTTCATCGACCATCAACGACTGCAACGCGCGCTCACCCATGGCAGCGCGCGCGCCCAGAATGCCGGGGTGGACTACGAAAGATTCGAATTCCTCGGCGACCGGGTGCTGGGCCTGATCGTCGCGCATATGCTGTTCGAAGCCTATCCGGACGCCCCCGAGGGTGAGCTTTCCGTCCGCCTCAATGCGCTGGTCAATGCCGACGCATTGGCCTCGATTGCCGAGGAGATCGGCCTGCCGGCACTGATCCATGCCGGTTCCGAAATCCGCACCACGGCGGGCCGCAAGCGCGTGAATTTGCGCGCCGACGCGCTGGAGGCGCTGATCGCCGCCCTTTATCTCGATGGCGGCATGGAGGCGGCGCGCGCCTTCATCCATCGCTACTGGCGCCCCCGCGCCGAGGCGGTTGACCTGATGCGGCGCGATGCCAAGACGGTGCTGCAGGAATGGGCGCACCAGGCGGTGCAGGCGACGCCCACCTATGCGATCGAGAGCCGCGACGGACCGGATCACGACCCGGTCTTCACCGTGCGGGTCTCGGTCGGGTTGCTAGCCACCTGCGTCGGCAGCGGCCGCTCCAAACGCGAGGCGGAGCAGACAGCCGCCGAAATGTTCCTGATTCGCGAGGGCGTCTGGCAGGCGTCGGAAAGTTCCGCATGACTGACGCACCTATGAACACACGCTCCGGCTTTGTCGCCCTGATCGGCGCGACCGAATGCCGGCAAATCGACGCTGGTGAACCAGCTCGTCGGCGCAAAGGTGTCGATCGTCACGCACAAGGTGCAGACGACCCGCGCCATCGTGCGCGGCATCGCCACGCATGACAATGCGCAGATCGTGTTCGTCGATACGCCCGGCATCTTCCGGCCGCGCAGACGTCTCGACAAGGCGATGGTGACAACTGCCTGGGGCGGCGCCAAGGACGCCGACATCGTGCTGGTGCTGATCGACGCCGAACGCGGCATCAAGGGCGATGCCGAGGCGATCCTCGACAATCTGGAAGGCGTACGGCAGCCAAAGGTGCTGGTGCTGAACAAGGTCGATCGCGTGAGGCCCGAAACGCTGTTGAAGCTCACCGCCGATGCCAATGGCAAGGCCACCTTCGAGCGCACCTTCATGATTTCGGCGCTGACCGGGTCGGGCTGCAAGGACCTGCTCGATTTTCTCTCCGAGCGGCTGCCGGAAGGGCCATGGTATTATCCGGAAGACCAGATTTCCGACCTGCCGATGCGCCAGCTTGCCGCCGAGATCACGCGCGAAAAACTCTATCTGCGCCTGCATCAGGAACTGCCCTATTCCTCCACCGTCGAGACGGAAAAGTGGGAGGAGATGCAGAACGGCTCGGTGCGCATCGAGCAGGTGATCTATGTCGAGCGCGACAGCCAGAAGGGCATTGTGCTCGGCGAAAAGGGCGCCACGATCAAGGCGATCGGCGCTGCCTCGCGCAAGGAAATCGGCGAGATCCTCGAACAGAAGGTCCATCTCTTCCTGTTCGTGAAGGTGCGCGAGAACTGGGGCGACGACCCCGAGCGCTATCGCGAGATGGGGCTGGAGTTTCCCAGCTAGCGCGCATCAAGACGCACCCAGGTTGCCCCGTCACAATGCTGGAGACGAATCTATGGTCGCAATGACGGTCGAGCTGCGCAATGTCGAAGGCACCGAAGCCGCGATGGGCTGGGCCGGCGGCCACACCATCGTTGTCGACCGGCCGGAGGGTAAGGCGGGCGGCAAGGGTCTCGGCTTCAATGGCGGCCAGTTGCTTGCCCTGGCGATCGGCGGTTGCTTCTGCAACGATCTGCGGTACGCGGCGCATGGCATGGGCGTTGCGCTGGGCAAGATCGCGGTCAGCGTCACGCTTGAGCTGGATGGTGAGCCGCTGCTGGCCTCGTCCGCCACGATGACGGTTTCCTGCGAGACGTTGGACGGTTCCGATCCGACGCCGGTCATCGAGCGAGCCAGAGAAATCTCCACGGTTGCCAATTCCTTGCGGCGTGGCATGCCAGTGCAGATCGAAGCAGGCGTGTGACGCAGCGTCGGCACTGCATCAACGCCTTTCCCTTGCATTGCGCACAAATGCCGTGAGATTCTAAAAATCATGGAATGGCGCGACGAGGGCATAATCCTGGGCGTTCGCCGGCATGGCGAGACCAGCGCCATTCTGGAGGTGATGACGCGCGCGCATGGCCGCCATCTGGGCCTCGTGCGCGGCGGACGCTCGCGCAAGCAGCAGCCGGTGCTGCAACCCGGCAACCGGGTCGATCTTCTCTGGCGCGCCAGGCTGGACGAGCATCTCGGCGTGTTCCAGGCCGAGCCGCTGGCCATGCACGCGGCCCGCCTGATGGGCAGTGCCGCCGGTGTGTTCGGCCTGCAGACGCTGGCCGCGCATCTGCGGCTCTTGCCTGAGCGCGATCCGCATGCCGGCCTGTTCGAAACGCTGGCGATCATCCTCGACCATCTGGACGATGCGGAAGTTGCCGCCGAGTTGATCGTGCGCTTCGAACTGCTGGTGTTGGAGGAATTGGGCTTCGGCCTCGACCTGACCGAATGCGCCGCGACAGGCGCGCGGCAGGAATTGGTCTACGTCTCGCCGAAATCCGGCAGGGCGGTGTCGCGGGCGGCGGGGCAACCCTGGCAGGACAAAATGCTGGCGCTGCCGGCCTTTCTGCGTCGAGCAGACGACCTTGCGCACTGACCTGCCGGCGATCGAAAACGCATTCCGGCTGACCGGCTTTTTCTTTGCCCGGCATGTCTATGAGGCGCGCGGATTGGCCGAGCCCGAGGCGCGCACGGGCTTCCTCAACGCATTGCGCCGCGCCTATGCGGCTAACGGAGATACCGCCGCATGAGCGAAGTCGAACTTTTCCCGGGCTATGTCGCGAAACTCGGTCTCGGCACGATCCCGCATGAGGACCTGGCGCATTATTCCGGCCTGGAACTGCTCCAGCGCATCATCGACCAGAAATATCCGGCGCCGCCGATTTCGGCGCAGTTGAACTTTGCGCTGACGGAAGTCGGACCGGGCAGGGCGGTCTTTCGCGGCATGCCAAATGAAAATCATCTGAATCCACTGGGCAGCATCCATGGCGGCTGGGCGGCGACGCTGATGGATTCGGCACTCGCCTGCGCGGTGCAGACGCTGCTGGAGAAGGGCGAAGGCTACACGACCGTTGAGTTCAAGGTGAACCTGACGCGGCCGATCTTGCCGAAGACCGGCGAGGTCGTGTGCGAGGGCAAGGTCGCGCATAAGGGCCGCACGCTGGCCGTCTCGGAGGCGACGCTGAAAGACAAGGACGGCAAGCTGCTCGCCTTCGGCACCGAGACCTGCACGATCTTCCCCGCGGACCGGCTGGCGAAGTAACTCAGCGATTGAATATGCGAGCGATCACAGCTTTGCGGCCTTAAGCACCTCATTGACCTTGCTGCGCCAGTTCTTGCCGGTGGCTTCAAATTTCTCGACTACATCCTGGTCGAGTCGAAGAGTTACGAGCTTCTTCGGTCGCTCGACCGGTGGGCGGCCACGTTGCCGACGCATCTTGGCGACTGCAACGAAAAATTCGGCAGGCAAAACCTGCCGCGCGGGCCGCATATTTGCGAGCTCCTCATCGGTCAGTTCCGGGTTGTCAGGATCTCTGCACGATACCACTCTGGATACGGGCCTCTTCCTTGTCGGTCAGTGGATAGGGACTACGATTCGCGCGGGCCATAGAGTTTCCTTTCCTTGCCGCTCGATCTGCGAGCGCTGATGATCGACAATGCTTCCGATCCCAACAACGAAAAGACGACCGTGAGAGGATCGCCGTCCAACAGGCCAATGGCCTTGAAGCGCGCCCGACCGTCCTTTCCCGGATGCGTTTTCACGATCTGGGCGTTGTCGAAATCGAAGCGCTCACGCACGTCCAGAAAATCAACGCCGTGGCTAGCCCGATTCCGGTCTCGCTTCGGGTCGTCCTACAGGACTTTCATGATTTATCGTGTAACGAAAAATCATGAAAGCGCAAGACGAAATTTGCTTTCAAGTTCTTACTCCGCCGCCGCTAACGCGCCGCGCGGCACCGGCGCTTCCTTGATCGGCCAATGCACGACTGCGGCAAAGAGGCCGAGCGCCGCGCCCAGCCACCAGACCGGATCGTAGGTCTGGAAGCGGTCGTAGAGATAACCGCCAAGCCACACACCGATGAACGAGCCGATCTGATGCGACAGGAACACGAGACCGCCCAGCATACCGAGGTGGCGCGTTCCGAACATGATCGCCACCAGCGCGTTGGTCGGCGGTACGGTGGAGAGCCACAGCAGGCCCATGATCACGGCAAAGCCAATGACCGTCACCGGCGTCTGCGGCAACAAAAGGAACGCGGCGATGAGGATTGCACGGGCGAGATAGTTGTAAGCCAGCAGATGAGGTTTCGAATAGCGCTGGCCGAGGTAGCCGGACGCAAGCGAGCCGATGATGTTGAAGAAGCCGATCGCCGACATCGCGATTACGGCATATTTGGCGTCGATGCCGAGGTCGCGGATGTAGGGCGGAAAGTGCACCGTGATGAAGGCGAGCTGGAAGCCGCAGACGAAGAAGCCCGCGACAAGCAGTTGATAGCTCGTATGGCCGAAAGCTTCCGTGAGCGCGGCTCCGACAGTCTGTTCGGCGTCGGTCTGCTTGACCGTGCCGCTCTTGGCGTTGCCGGCCAGCGGAATGCCGAGCAGCGGCACCAACAGCATCATGAAGCTCATGATCACCAGCGCATCCGACCAGCCATAATTGTCGATGAGTTCGAGGCTGAGCGGTGCGAACAGGAACATGCCGGCCGAACCGGCCGCAGTGCCAAGACCGAAGACAAAGCTTCGGTTTTCCGGGCTGACATTGCGCGCGAAGGCGGACAACACGATAGTGAACGAACCAGCCGCGATGCCTAGCCCAATCAGCACGCCGCCGCTGAAATGCAGCATGGACGCCGAATCGGCATTCGCCATCAGGACGAGGCCGGCGGCATAAAGCACACCGCTGAGCAGCAGGATGCGCCAGGTGCCGAACTTGTCGGCCAGCGCTCCGAACACCGGCTGGCCCATGCCCCAGCACAGGTTCTGGATCGCCATTGCGAGACCGAAGGTCGTGCGGTCCCAGCCCTTGTCCGCGAGCATCGGAATCTGGAAGAAGCCCATGGCCGAGCGCGGGCCAAAAGTCAGGCACGCGATGAGGCAGCCGCAAATGACGATAAGCCAAGGGATCTGCGGCGCCGCAGCGGCCTGCCGTATGGTCATGGGGTATCTCCGCACTTTCGCAAAAGATACGAAAAAAGCCTGGCCAACTAAAGTGAATAGATCATGGGGTTTCCTTCAATTTGATTGATGTATAGGCCTGCGGAAGAAATAGACCGGATCGCGCGTTTGTGCGGCAGGGCTACCCGTCATCGGCTTGAGCTGAATCCCGGGCGGGACTAGAACACATGGAGCAGTTGGCACGAAGCCGGGCATGGAAGATCGACAAGCGGCAATTCTGGCGGAGATACCGCGCATGCGCCGGTATGCGCGTGCGCTGGTGCGCGACGCCGACGCTGCCGACGACCTGGTGCAGGACAGCCTGGAGCGGGCGCTGAGCCGGCTCGACAATTGGCGATCCGGCGAAAGCCCGCGGCGATGGCTGTTTACGATCATGCATCACCTCTTTGTCGATCAGTTCCGGCGGTCGAAGCGGCGCGGAGAGAAGCGCGCTCATGCCGCTGGACAACAGCGAGGCGCTGTCGCAGCCGGCTGTACAGTTCGGCCACGCCGCCAATGGCGAGGTGCTGAACGCGCTGCAGCAGATCAGCGAGGATCGCCGCGCGGCATTGCTGCTGGTGGCGGTTGAAGGGTTTTCCTATGCCGAGGCCGCGCAGATGCTGGAGATTCCGGCCGGCACGGTGATGTCGCGGGTTTCACGCGGCCGCGAGGAATTGCGCGCGGTGTTGAATGATGCGCATCGCCGCAGGGCGATCAGGGTGGTCGAGCCATGACCACGCGCGGCTTCTCCGAACGCGATATCCATCTGGCGCTGGACGGCGAGTTGCCGCCCGACGACCGGCAGGGTTTCGATCGTTGGCTGGATGCGCATCCGGATATGCAGGCGCTGGCCCAGCGTTTCGCCGAGGACCGGGATCAGTTGAAGGCAGGGCTGGACACCATTCTGGACGAGCAAGTCCCTGAGCGCTTGAACCGAATCGTTGCCGCAACGGACACTGCCGGCGGGGCGTTGGTGGCCCGAAAGCACGTCTGGCGCTACGCCGCGGCAGCAATGCTCTTCGCCTTGGGCGGGCTCGCCGGCTATTTTGCCGCGCCGCGCTTGTCGTCCAACACGCCGGCGCTGATCCAGATGGCCGACAGCGCCATCGATGCGCACAACATCTATTCGAACGAAAAGCTGCATGTTGTTGAGGTCCAGCGCCGACCAGCGCGATCATCTGCAGGGCTGGCTGTCGAAGCGCGTCGGGGTGAAACTCGTCGCGCCTGATCTCAAGAACCAGGGTTTTGAGCTGATCGGTGGGCGGCTGTTGCCGTCGGGCAAGAAGACGGCGGCACAGTTCATGTATCAGGACGCCACTGGCAACCGCGTTTCGCTCTATGTCACGCGCGACGAGACCGGCGCGGATACTGGCTACCGCGTGCTCGAAGAGAACGGATCGCGCGCCATTTACTGGCTGGACGGCGGTTATGGCTGCGCGGTGACTGGGGCCGCTCCTGAAAAGCTGCTGTCGGCAATCGCCGACGCGACCTATTCGCAGCTCCTGTCTGGCGACAAGAGTTGATTGGGCTGGCGGCTCACTCTGCCGCCTTGTTTTCGGCTCCGCGGGATTTCTCCAATTCGACAAAGCGCCGGGTGAACGCGCGTTCGGCCAAGTTGGCCGCGACAGGCGCCAGGTCGAGCGTATCGGCGGAAAAGCCGCGCGGCCGGCCGAAGAACTTGGTCGCTTCCGCCGCCGAGAAGCCGGCAAGCTCCGTCGCCTCGAAATAGGCGGCGATCTGGTCGGCCCGTTTGATCTCGGCCACAAGCCGTTCGGGCAATTGCGGCGGCAGGCCGAAGCGCAGATGGACGGCGTGCCTGGAGCCTTGTTTCGATCACCTTGTAAGCGCCGCCGATCACCGACTTGAAGGGTGAGATCATGTCGCCGATGACATATTCCGGCGCATCATGCAGCAGAGCGGCGAGCAGCGCATCCGGCTGGGCGTCTGGTGCGAGGCGGTAAAAGATCGCCTCGACCAGCAGCGAATGCTGCGCCACCGAGAATGCATGATTGCCCGAGGTCTGGCCGTTCCAGCGCGCGACGCGCGCCAGACCGTGGGCGATATCGGCGATCTCGATATCGAGAGGCGAGGGGCTGAGGAGATCGAGCCGGCGGCCCGACAGCATGCGTTGCCAGGCGCGCGGTGCGTGCAGGCTTGTCCGGCATCAGGCTTCCTCCGCCTGTTCCTGCGGGAAGGTGAATTTGGCCCAAGCCGGAATGGCAAGGCTGACGGACATCGCGCCGGCAACGATCGGCTGGCCGGCGTCCATCGCCGCCTTCACCTTGTCGATGCGGGCAATTGCCAGGCCGTACGAACCGACAACAGTGCCGAGAGTTCCGACTGATCTAGCATCAACAAGCAGCTCGGTGCCGCCGGACGGCAATGTGCCAGAGCCGGAGGCAACCAGGACGCGCCGCCGCGCCGTGCCGCGATGCTGCATGCGCGACACGACCTCCTGGCCGATATAGCAGCCCTTGCCGAAGCCGACGCCGTTCATCTGGTCGAGCAGCACGTCGTGCGGAAAGGCATCGCCGAGCTGATAGTCGCTGCCGCTCTCGGCAATGCCGTTTTCGATGCGCAGCCTGTCCCAGGCGGCGCGGTCGGCCGAGCCTTCCGCAGCCGGCTCCGTAGCAGCCGTGTCACGCCAAGTTCTTCTGGAAAGCGGCAATCGGCAACCGCCGTTGAATCAGCCGGTGAGGCAGTTGATTCTGTGCCTGAACCAGCCTCGCTATCTGCCCAGCGGACCGACACTTTGCGCTCGTCGTCCGCGGAAATCTCAACCTTGGCGCGCAGCCGATAAAGCATCAGCCGGCGCACGAAATCGGCAATGATCTCGCGGCGGCAATCGAGGGCGAGACGCTCGGTCTCCGTCGCGCAAAACCAGGAAATCGAACAGGATCTTGCCTTGCGGCGCCAGCAGCGCACCCGGCTTGGCCTCGCCGGGTTTCAACACATCAAGATCCGTGGTGATGATGTTCTGCAAAAAATGCTCGGCGTCGGGTCCGGCGAGCGTGATCAGCGCGCGGTCATCGAGCTGGACAGTGGGCATGGCGTTGTACCGAGCTTGCAAACGGGGCGGCCATTACGTAAGGCGCGGGCACTTCGCGGGCAAGGGCCAGATCGGGAGCGTGGCATGGCGGCAACCTACGACCTCATCCTGAAAGGCGGCACCGTCGTCAATCACGATGGCGCAGGGCTGCGCGATGTCGGTGTTCGCGACGGCCGCGTTGCCGCGATCGGCGATCTTGGCCAGGCCTCGGCCGGACAAACGATCGACTGCCGCGGCCTGCATGTTCTGCCAGGCGTGGTCGACAGCCAGGTGCATTTCCGCGAGCCGGGGCTGGAGCACAAGGAAGACCTGCAAACCGGGTCGCTGGCGGCGGTGCTGGGCGGCGTGACGGCGGTGTTCGAGATGCCGAACACCAAGCCGCTGACCACCAGCGAAGAGACCCTGGCCGACAAGGTGCGCCGCGCGACCGGCCGCATGCATTGCGATTTCGCCTTCTGGGTCGGCGGCACGCGCGACAACGCCAGCGATGTCGGCGAGCTGGAACGGCTGCCGGGCGCGGCCGGGATAAAAGTGTTCATGGGCTCGTCGACCGGCGACCTTCTGGTTGAGGACGACGAGGGCGTATTCTCGATCCTGAAGAATACGCGCCGCCGCGCCGCCTTCCATTCCGAGGACGAGTTCCGGCTGCGCGAGCGGCTCGGCGAGCGCATCGAGGGCGATCCGTCCTCGCACCCGGTCTGGCGCGATGAGATCGCGGCGCTGCAATGCACCGAGCGGCTGGTGGCGGTGGCGCGCCGCGCCCGGGCGCGCATCCATGTGCTGCATATCTCAACCGCCGAGGAGATCGCGTTCCTGGCCGGGCACAAGGACGTCGCGACCTGCGAGGCCACGCCGCATCATCTTACTCTGTCGGCGGACGACTATGCGACGCTCGGCACGCTGATCCAGATGAACCCGCCGGTGCGCGCCGCGCGCCATCGCGACGGCATCTGGCAAGGCATCAGCCAGGGCGTGGTCGACGTGCTGGGCTCGGACCACGCGCCGCACACGCTGGAGGAGAAAGCAAAACCTTATCCGGCCTCGCCGTCCGGGATGACGGGAGTGCAAACGCTGGTGCCGATCATGCTCGACCATGTGAATGCCGGGCGGCTCACGATCGAGCGCTTCGTCGATCTCGCCAGCCATGGTCCGAACCGCATTTTCGGCATGGCGCGCAAGGGCCGCATCGCGGTCGGCTACGATGCGGACTTTACCGTCGTCGACCTGAAGCGCACGGAGACGATCACCAATGCGCAGGCAGGCTCGAAGGCCGGCTGGACGCCCTATGACGGCGAGCAGGTGACCGGCTGGCCGGTGGGCACGATCGTGCGTGGCATGCAGGTGATGTGGGAAGGTGAACTCGTGACGCGGGCGCAGGGCAGGGCGGTGGCGTTCAAGAGAGCATCTAGCAAACCCCACAACGGCATGTTGCCTGAAATGCATATCTGATATATATGCCATACATAACGAGCTTGCGATGGAAATTGACTGGAATCCGGTCAAGAATGATGAATTGAAGGCGCGGCACGGATTTGGTTTCGAGCGTATTCTCGTCGCTCTTTCTGAAGGAGCCTTGCTGGATGAACGGTCTCATCCAAAGGAGCGATATGCGCATCAGCGGCAGCTTGTGGTCGAGATAGACGGCTACGTCTGGATCGTTCCGTTCGTGACTGACGGCAGCCGAATTTTCTTCAAGACGATGTTCCCGAGTTGTAAGGCGAAGAAGAAATATCTGGGAGATTGAGATGGATCGGACAAAGACGGCCATTACCGACGAAGAAGAGCGCGATCTGATCGAAAGTTCGGAACACGGTGAGTGGGTGTCGGTCGGCAATATCGAAGAACGGCGTGCGCTCTGGCAGGACGTCGCCAAAGCCGCCTTGGATGGCAAGCGTCAACGAATTTCGATTTCAGTCCCCGAACGCGATCTTGCCAAGCTCAAGACCCGGGCGGCCGAAGAGGGGATGCCCTATCAGACGCTGATCAATTCGATCTTGCACAAATATGTGAGCAAATAAGGCAAGCAGTAGCTCGACACGCCAATCAGTGCTTGATCGAACTGACAGTTGCGATGAAGTGCAAGTCGCGGTCGAAGGCGAGGTCGAACGGCTTGGGGTAGAGCGAGAGCTTCTGCCGCCAGGTGACTGGGCGCAGGCCGGCCTCGGCGAGCGTTGCGTCCCACTCCTGCCGCGATAGGTAATTGTACGGCAGGCGCACATCGTGGCCGCGGTTGCCGACCCAATCCATGAGACGCAGAGTGCTTTCGGCGCCAATACCTTCGCGCAGATGATCCTTGATCACGACACCCAGCCGCGCCACGCGGCCGCATTCCCGCAGCACGACTGCTGGGTCGTCTGTGTGGTGTAGGACATCGACGATCGTGACCCAGTCGAAAGACTTCAATTCAAAGGGCATGGTCACGCCGTCATAGGCCTTGGCCGGAATGGCTACGGTCGGCCGCAACATCACGTCGACGCCCTCGAATTTGAGCCCAGGACGAAGCGCCATGATGGCGGTCGCGATGGTGCCATCGCCACAACCCACATCCAGCACGGTTGCGCCCGCATTGAGCTCTTCCGCAAGCAGGTGCGACAGCACCCGCACGCGGCGCTTGAACACAGCTGCGTCATGGACCCGGTTGAGAAGTTGCTTTTGCGCTTGCACGATCACTCTCGCCAAAACCTGAAGACTGGTTCTTTACTGCAGAGTGCTTAAAGCGGCGTAACCGAGGGCTATTCGCCGGTGACGAAAAACGCCCATTCGCCGGCGGGTGTGATGCCGAGGCGGTAGAAGATGTAGGTGTTGAAGGTGACCATCTCGTCATAGTCGCCGGCGGTGATGATCTTGTAGAGTTCGACGCGCTGGCGCGGGTCCAGCTTGTCGAGCGCCAGGCCGAAGAAATAAGGCCAGACATAGATGTCTTCCGGTGTGCCGGCATTGAGGTGCACGTAGCCGGCGTCGAGCACCTCTTCCATGATCGCCATAACTTCGCGACCCTCACCGTCGCCGGAAGCGGCCTTCAAAAAGGCGACTGGATCATCCGGTGTTTCGCTCAGCGACAGCTGCGCGGCACGATCGCCTGTGCCGACGAGCGGCCTGAGCTTTTCGATGTCGCCGCTCTTGCAAGCCTCGATCAACAGGTTGCGCATACGGCGCACCGGCTCGGGCAGCTTTTCGACGTCGTATTCGATTTGCGGCGGCGGTGCGTCGGGGTCGACGTCCGGGCGAGCGATGCCGCCTTCCTCGTTGGGCGTGACATTCGGATCAACGCCGGGCAGGGCGTCTTGCCCGTCGTCGGGTTTCGGTTCCGTGGCCTCGTCTGAGTCGGGGGATGCCGGCGACATGGGGTCGGGCATCGGCACCTGTGTCTCGGGCTGCGTCTCGACCGGCGGCGTCGGCGTCTTGTCGTCCGTGGTCGGCGTCTGGCCGGGCGGGGGAAGCTCTTCCTTCTTGATCTCGCTCAGCGCCCAGGCTGGATTTGCGGGCAAAACGAGCAGCGGCGTTGCCAGCAACGCAGCCAAGATCAAGCCGCGAACAGCCACTTTGGCAACCAAGGCAGGGTGGCGCACGCCAGAAAACATCCCGGAGAGACTTCCGCATCGAACATCCGCTGATAGGCGATTGCGGGTGGCCAATCAATTCGGAGCGATGTCGCGGCACGAAGTCGTGACCGCTTTTTGCGCGACTAGTGGCGTGTGCGCACCGGCTCGAAGTCGCCAGCCAAAATGCACTCGCGCATCTTGTCGAGCAACGCCAGCGTTGCCCGTTCCCCTGCGCTACGCAGGCTTTCGGCCAGCGCGGTCGTCAATGCGGCTTCCGCGACGATTTCTGGCTCGATGCCGGCCGACAGGGTTTCGGCCCATGCCTCGGCATGGCTTTCCACCGCCGTCAGCCGTTTTTCTTCCCGCACCAGTGCGTCGATATCGGTGACGCCGTGCTCAAAGCTCATTTTCCACCCTTTCAAAGCCCCGGCGGCAATGCCGCTTTTTAGCTTTCCCTTTAAGGTCCCATTAATTTCCTAGCACAGCGAAATGGGACATGTGCGCCACAATGGTGAAAAAGTTAACGCCGTCCTAATTGCCGTAACGGCTGGCGATTTCGCTGGAAATCGTCTCGCCTTCCCTGGTGTAGCGGTTGATCGCTTCGACCGCCGACGAGGTGCAGACCGTATAAGTGGTCTGGAACGACCTGTAGCCGCGGTTGAAGCTGGCGATGAATTTTGCCCGTCGCTCGGCGTCCGGATTTTCGGATGCCAGAAGCTTCTCCATCTCGTCGCGCCAGCTGGTGCCGGCCTCGCCGCACAGATTGCGCAGGAAATGCAGCGAGCCGAGGATTTCGGCCAGCCGATAGAGCCCTGCATCGAACGGCGTCTCCACTGCCCGGGCCGGCGAAACGGCCAACAATGCCGCGATCATGATTGAAACCACCCGCATATGTCCTTGTATGCAAACAATTTGTCGGCGTGAAGGCGTTGCGAGCTGATGATGTCGCTGTTGCTTTGATGAAATCGCCTTGTCTTGTGTCTTCGAGTTCGAAATCTGCCTTTTGCTTGCTGGGGCCGAGGATGAGTGTTTCATTTCCGTTAGCCTCGTAACGTTTGCGACTAGCGGATTGGCCCACCTTCGTCATCCGGCCAGCGGAACGAAGTGGAGTGAAGGGTCGGGGATCCAGGCCTCGGACTCGAAGATACAAAGGCGATGTAGAACGTGGCGGCGAGATCAGATCGAGCGCAATCGGAAAAACTGCCAGTGGGATCAGCCGCCTTTTCGCGCGCCGCAATCAGCTCGAGCGCGATCTTGTCGGTCGAATCGGTGGTTGGCAGTTTCGCAATCTGGTCGCCGTCGAAAAAGGCCGCTTCTTCGGCGTCGTCGGCCGGGAACGGCTCGCCGTCGACGGACCCTGCCGCGAAGACGTGCAGCTCATAGCCCGGCGCGCCTTCATGTGGGGAAGGGGGAATATTGACGACAAGCAAGGGCCGAAGGTCGTGCGCGACGACGCCGGTTTCTTCCAGCAGTTCGCGGCGCGCCGCCTCTTCCAGCGTTTCGCCCGGTTCAACCCGGCCACCGGGAAAGGCATAAAGCCCTTTCGACGGGCTGCGGCCGCGCTTGACCAGCAGCACCTTGCCGTCGCGCACGGCGGCGACGGACACGGCGAGCAGGATCGGCGACTCTGTCGTCATTGTTTCGTGAATGGTGAATAGTGAATGGTAGCTTCTTGCATTGAGCCGCCATACTGTCGACCATTCACCATTCACCATTCACCATTCACCATTCACCATTCACCATTCACCGCATGTGTGGACGTTTCGCCCTTATCCCCGATCCGGAAGCGCTGGCCGAGGCGCTTCGGCCTGATGGATCTCGAGGATTTTCCGCCGCGCTACAACATCGCCCCGACGCAGCCGATCCTGATCGTGACCGCCGGCCGGCCGCGTGAGCCGGGTTCGAACCTGCCGGAACGGCGCTCGCTCCTGGTGCGCTGGGGTTTCATTCCCTATTGGGCGAAAGACCCGAAAAAGCTGCCGCTGATGATCAACGCCCGCTCCGAGGACGTGATCGAAAAGCCGGCGTTCCGGGCGGCGATGCGCCATCGCAGGGTTCTGGTGCCGACATCGGGCTTCTATGAATGGAAAAAACTCGGTCCGAAGCAGACGCAGCCCTACTGGGTGCGGCCGAAGGATGGCGGCGTGATCGCATTTGCAGGGGTGATGGAGACCTGGCACGAGCCGGGCGGCTCGGAGATAGACACCGCGGCAATCCTGACCACCGCCGCCAATGACGACCTCAGGCCGATCCATGACCGCATGCCGGTGGTAATCAATCAGCAGGATTTTTCGCGCTGGCTCGATTGCCGCAATCAGGAACCGCGCGACGTCGCCGAGCTGATGCGCCCGGCCGAACCGGGCTTCTTCGAGGCGATCCCGGTGTCGGACAAGGTCAACAGCCACCAGAATATGGGGCCGGAGGTGATGGAGCCAGCGCCAGCGGCCGAGCCGCCCGAACCGCCGCTCCCATCAAAGCAGGCCGAAAAGCCTGCCGATCAACTCGATCTGTTTTGAAGCTCACGCCCCTTTCGAGGCGGTCTTCTTCGCTGGCTTGCGCATGCACACCAAAGCGGCGGCGATGGCTGCCGGACCAACCGGTCGATAGTGCTTCGTCAAAGCAGCGTATTGCGCGCGGGCTCGGTCAGCTTCGCTCTTGATGATGGATGGCATTTTCTCTTCCCTGATGCGTTTCATGTCGGCAGCGCCGATCCTGTCTAATTGGGTTCAAATCGTGACGTAACGGCACCTTAGCCGCCAAACTGGGCAATTTCATGTATATACATGTTTAATAAAATGTTATTCGGCGGGCATTTGCGCGGCGGCGTTGATGAACTTCCGCCAAGGGTGCGGCTTGACGGCAACAGGGGCCTCGTTCATAAGCGCGGCCATGAAAACGACTTTTGCCATTAACGGCATCTGCATTATCGGCTAGCGCTCGCGCTGGTCAGGTCGTTTTCGCCTTCTCGTTCACCGGACAGGACAAACGCCCAGGCCAGCAGGCCAGGGAAGGGCATGCTCCCGAAAAGTTGCTGACTTTTCGGGCAAGAGCATGCCGGAGAGAAGTCTATGTCTGAGACGAAGTTGCGACTTTACAATACGCTGACGCGGTCGAAGGAGGACTTTGTCCCGATCGACCCGAACAACGTGCGCATGTATGTCTGCGGCCCGACGGTCTACGACTTCGCCCATATCGGCAATGCGCGCCCGGCGATCGTGTTCGACGTGCTGTTTCGGCTGCTGCGCCATCTCCAAACAGGGCTGTGGACGGCGCAAGGGCGAGACAAAGTCACCTATGTGCGCAACATCACCGACGTCGACGACAAGATCAACGCACGGGCTCTGCGCGACTTCGGCAAGGAGATCGAGTCGGGCCAGCTCAGCCTGAACGAGGCGATCCGCAAGGTCACCGGGCCGACGGACGACCAGTATCAGAAGGATGTCACGGCGCTTGGCTGCTTGCCGCCGACACACCAGCCGCGCGCCACGGAGTTCGTCGAGCGCAGCGACGGCAAGACCGACATGATCGGCTTGATTCAAAGCCTGATTGAACGCGGCCATGCCTATGAAGCGGCAGGCGAAGTGCTGTTCGATACGGCGTCGATGAAAGACTATGGGCAGCTTTCCAAACGTCCGCTCGACGAGCAGATCGCGGGCGCGCGCGTCGAGGTCGACCGGCACAAGAAAAACCCGGAGGACTTCGTGCTGTGGAAACTGTCGTCGCCGGAAGAGCCGGGCTGGAACTCGCCATGGGGCAGGGGCCGGCCCGGGCTGGCACATCGAGTGCTCGGCCATGTCTGCCGCCTATCTCGGCGAAGTGTTCGACATCCATGGCGGCGGGCTGGACCTGATCTTCCCGCACCACGAGAACGAGATCGCGCAATCGCGCTGCGCGCACGGCACCGCGGTGCATGGCGAACTACTGGATGCACAACGGCTTCCTGCAGGTGGAAGGGCAAAAGATGTCCAAGAGCCTGGGCAATTTTTTCCGATTCCACGAGCTGTTGGAGACGGAGAATTTCGGCGGGCGGAAATGGCCGGGCGAGGTGCTGCGGCTGGCCATGCTGATGACGCATTATCGCGAGCCGATTGATTTTAGCGTGAGGCGGTTGGAGGAGGCGGACGAACACTGCTGGCACGTGTGCGCAGAACGCGACGCGACTGCGACGCCAGTGTCTTGGCATGACCAATTCATGCTGCGTGTCTGCGATGATTTGAACACGATCTAGTCGCCATTCGGTCTATCCAACTGGTCGGACCGCTAATCGCCAGCCTTCTTAGGCAACGCTTTGCGAGGGCCGCGTTTCGGCCGCATGCGGCCTGCAACATAAAACGGACCGTGGGCATTGCAGTTTCTAGGCTTCGAAGGATGCCTCGATCCAGAGTGGGATGCGACGACAGCCGTCGAACGATCTCGAGATCGTATTGAACAGCGCCTCGCCTTCATCCGCGACGAAAAACTGGGCCGAGGCCGACCGCATCCGCGACGAGCTTTTGGCGCAGGGCATCCAGTTGAAGGACGGCAAGGACCCGGCCACTGGCGAACGCGTCACGACCTGGGAGGTCAAGCGGTGAGGGCGCGGCGCAGCTCCCTCGTCGGTGGTGCAAGCTTTGCACCGACCCCCCTCTGTCCTGCCGGACATCTCCCCCTCAAGGGGGGAGATCGGACGGCCGCAATCGCTTTCGCCGATCTGCGATGTTGGAGAATCGAGCACTGTGGGCGACGCGCATAATCTCCCCCCTTGAGGGGGAGTGTGGCGGCGAGGCCGCCGGGGGGGTCGCCGGTGAATGGGCAATCGCTTCACGATGACCACGCGCGTGAATCGCACCACCCTGAGACCCTCCGACAGGCCGACGCAATGCCGGAAGATGCGCAAGGCCCTGACCAAGGGCGAAGTGAAGCTGTGGAACTGGAACTGCGTGACCATCGAGTCGGATGCGGCCTGCACTTCCGCAAGCAGGTGGCCATCGACCCGTACATCGTGGATTTCGTCTGCCATCACCGCGAAGCTCATCGTCGAAGTCGATGGCTCCAACATGGCATGAGACGGAGGCCGGCAAACGACCACGACGCGAACCGCGACGCTATCTGAAGTCGCTCGGATACCGATCATCCGTGCTGGAACTACCGACGTGTTGCGCGATAACCATGGTGTTTGCGCGCAACTGGTCAAGGAGCGCGCCGCGTCGACAGGAGACGGACCCACCCGGCCGCTGCGCGGCCACCCTCCCTCGAGGGGAGGGATCGCGTCGCGCCATCGAGGAGGAACCCATGATCGACCACACCGGCTGTGCCGTTGCCGACTGGCAAAAATCGAAGGCGTTTTATGATGCAGCGCTCGCGCCGCTCGGCGGCTCGCTGCTCTACATCGTGCCCGAGCAATACACCGGCGGCGCGAAGGTCGGCGGCTACGGTCGCGAGCGTCCCGTCTGGTGGCTGCACGAGGGCGCGGAGCCAGGGCCGGGCCGGCACGTCGCCTTCACCGCGCGCAGCCGCGCCGAGGTTGACGCCTTCTACGATGCCGCGATGAAGGCCGGCGGCCGCGACAATGGCCCGCCGGGACCGAGGCCGCACTATCACGAGAACTATTACGGGGCGTTCGTTCTCGATCCCGACGGCAACAACATCGAGGCGGTGTGCCATGCTCCCGAAGCGTGAAGCTCCCTCCCCCTGAGCGGAGGCTCCGCGAAGGGGGGGGGCTTCGGCCCGTGCCTCGTCAATTGCCCCGTGGGGAGGGATTAGGCCGTTCGGGCACCCTCCCCTCGGAAGGGATCATGAGCCTCGACAACCGGCCTCTCTACACCGGCGGGTGCCAATGCGGCGCGGTGCGCTTTCGCGTCGAGGGCGCGCTGGGCGATGCATCTGTCTGCCACTGCCGCATGTGCCAGAAGGCGTCCGGCAATTTTTACATGCCGTTGGCAACCGTCAAGGACGCCAAGCTCGCCTGGACACGCGGCGAGCCGAAGAAGTTCCGCTCATCGAACCATGGCTATCGCGGCTTCTGTGGCGACTGCGGCACGCCGTTGACGTTCGAGGCGCCGGACGGGATTGCGCTCGCCATCGGGGCTTTCGATCATCCCGAAGAGATCGCGCCGACGGTACAGTGGGGCACCGAGGCGAAACTGCCATACGTCGACGATGTACCCAAACTTGCGGCTCACGGCACGCTGGAGGATGAGGCCGCGGGCAGCTATCTGCACGAGCTGGCATCCTTTCAGCATCCTGACCACGACACCGAAGTCTGGCCGCCGGAGGGCAGGCCATGAGCGGCAAAATCAGTCACCGGCGGATGCCAATGCGGCGCGGTGCGCTACCGCGTCGAGGGCGCCTTGACGAACGCGCACATCTGCCATTGCCGCATGTGCCAGAAGGCGGCCGGCAATTATTTCATGCCGCTCGCCAAGGCGATGAACGAGAGCTTTTCCATCACCCGCGGCGAGGTCGCCTGGTATCGCTCGTCCGACCCCGTGCGGCGCGGCTTTTGCCGCGATTGCGGCACGCCACTGATCTTCGAGATCGTCGGCGGCAACGGACCGAACGTGACGCTGGGCAGCCTGGACGACCCGGCCGCCATCAAGCCCGCCGAGCAATGCGCCCCACACGCAAAAATGCCCTGGTTCGGCGAACTCGACACGCTGGCCCCGGAAGAGGATTCCAGCGCGTGGTATGCCAAGATCGCGCCTTCTGCCCACCAGCATCCCGATCACGAGACACAGAGTTGGCCACCGGAGAAAACGACATGAGCGAAACCATCAGGACCGGCGGCTGCCAGTGCGGCGCGGTGCGCTTCCGCATTCGCGGCGAACTTGGGCGCGCCTCGATCTGCCATTGCCGCATGTGCCAAAAGCAGTTCGGCTCGTTCTTCGGCGCGCTCGTATCCGCGCCGACGGATGGCGTCGAATGGATTCGCGAGGAGCCGAGCTATTTCCAATCGTCGATCAACATCGATCGCGGTTTTTGCGCGCGCTGCGGCACGCCGCTGACCTATCGCCAGCCGGACGGTCTGGAGATCGCCATCGGGGCCTTCGACGATCGCACGGATCTCGAACCGCAGATCCAGGTCAATCATCAGTTCCGGCTGCCCTGGGTTGAAAAGATATTCGACAAGCCGGTGCACAACGATGCGAATTATTACTCCCGGCAGGAGCACGTCGTTTCGTTCCAGCACCCGGATCATGAGGTTGAAAACTGGCCGGCGCACGGGCTGAAGGTATGACGATGTTGCGTACCTTCTATCCGGAGATCGAGCCGTTCGAGACCGGCATGCTGGATGTCGGCGACGGGCACACGATCTATTGGGAGCGTGTCGGCACCAGGGGCGCCAAGCCGGCCGTGTTCCTGCATGGCGGGCCGGGCGGCGGCATTTCGCCAAAACAGCGGCGGGTGTTCGATCCGAAACTCTATGACGTGATCCTGTTCGACCAGCGCGGCTGCGGGAAATCGACGCCCTATGCCTCGCTGGACAACAACACGACCTGGCATCTGGTGGCCGACATCGAGCGTCTGCGCGAGATGGCGGGCTTTGAGCAATGGCTGGTGTTCGGCGGCTCGTGGGGCTCGACGCTGGCGCTGGCCTATGCCGAGACACATCCCGAGCGCGTCAGCGAGCTGGTCGTGCGCGGCATCTACACGCTGACCAAGGCGGAGCTCGACTGGTATTATCAGTTCGGCGTCTCGGAGATGTTTCCGGACAAATGGGAGCGCTTCTGCGCGCCGATCCCGGCCAGCCGAGCGCGGCGCGATGATGGCCGCTTATCGCAAGCGGCTGACAGGAACGGACAAGAAGGCGCAGCTCGAGGCGGCGGTTGCCTGGAGCACCTGGGAAGGCCAGACGATCACCCTGCTGCCGGAGCCGGAGACCAGCGACAAGTTCGGCGAGGAAGAATTCGCGCTGGCCTTTGCGCGCATCGAGAACCACTATTTCGTCCATGCCGGTTGGTTCGAGGAGGGGCAGTTGCTGCGCGACGCGGGCAAGCTGGCCGGCATTCCCGGCGTCATCGTGCATGGGCGCTACGATATGCCGTGCCCGGCGCGGTATGCCTGGGCTTTGCACAAGGCGTGGCCACAGGCGGAGTTTTTTCTGATCGAAGGGGCCGGGCATGCCTTTTCGGAGCCGGGCATCACCGATCGGCTGATCTATGCGACGGACAAGTTTGCGGGGAAGGTAGCGTGAGTTGCGCGACCCCTCGTCTGCCCTCTCCCTTCAGGGGGGAGATCGCCGTCAGCCGCGAAGCGGCCTCGGTCAGCGTGGCAAACCATGCCGCCGGCTGATCTCCCCCCTTGAGAGTGCGGCGAGGGGATGTTATGGCGACGCCACGAGCCGCCTCGCTTCGCACGGCAGCCCTCCCCGCAAGCTTGCGGCGAGGAGACGAGCAGCCATGCGACTACAAGGCATCCCGGCCGAAGCGGATATTCCTCTTCGACACCAGCCTGCGCAGCCCGTCCGACCGCAGCCGCTTGGCGGCGAGGACGGACAAACGAAAGAGTCAGCCATCGCGCTACAAGGCACACCGATGACCGGAAAAGAGCGGATATTCCTCTTCGACACCACCCTTCGCGATGGCCAGCAGACGCCGGGCATCGACTTTTCCGTCGAGGACAAGATCGCCATCGCAAAACTGCTCGACAATTTCGGCGTCGACTATGTCGAGGGCGGTTATCCCGGCGCGAACCCGACCGACAATGCCTTCTTCGAGGAGAAGCGCACGCATCATTCGAAATTCGTCGCCTTCGGCATGACCAAGCGCGCCGGCGTTTCGGCCTCCAACGATCCGGGCCTCAACGCGCTGACGCAATCCAATTCCGATGCGATCTGCTTTGTCGCGAAAAGCTGGGACTATCACGTCAAGGTCGCGCTCGGCTGCACGAACGAGGAAAACCTCGACAACATCCGCGATTCCGTTGCCGCCGCCGTGAAGGCCGGCAAGGAGGCGATGGTCGACTGCGAGCATTTTTTCGACGGCTACAAGGCGAACCCCGACTATGCGCTGGCCTGCGCCAGGACCGCGCTGGCGGCCGGCGCGCGCTGGGTGGTGTTGTGCGACACCAATGGTGGCACGCTGCCCTCGGAAGTGCGCGAGATCGTGGGAAAGGTGATCGCGGCCGGCGTGCCGGGCGACAATCTCGGCATCCACGCGCATGACGACACCGGCCAGGCGGTGGCGAATTCGCTGGCAGCGGTGGAGGCCGGCGTGCGCCAGATCCAGGGCACGCTGAACGGCATTGGCGAGCGCTGCGGCAATGCCAATTTGATCTCGATCATCCCGACGCTGGCGCTGAAACCGGCTTTCGCAAAACGCTTCGAGATCGGCATCTCGAAGGAACAGCTTGCCGGCATCTCGCGGCTGTCGCGCGCCTTCGACGAGCTGTTGAACCGCGCGCCGGAAGCGCAGTCGCCTTATGTCGGCGCGTCGGCCTTCGCCACCAAGGCCGGCATCCACGCCTCGGCCATCGCCAAGGAGCCGAAGACCTATGAGCACGTGCCGCCGGAAAGCGTCGGCAACCGCCGCCGCGTCATGGTGTCGGACCAGGGCGGCAAGGCGAATTTCATCGCCGAGCTGAAGCGGCGCGGCATCGACGTGCCGAAGGACGATCGCCGCCTCGACAAGCTGATTTCGATCGTCAAGGAGCGCGAGGCGCAAGGCTACGCCTATGAAGGCGCCGACGCGAGCTTCGAACTGCTGGCGCGCGGCATCCTGCACACGCTGCCGTCCTTCTTCGACGTGATTTCGTTCCGCTGCATCGTCGAGCGGCGCTTCGACGCCAATGGTGCTTTGAAGACCGTGTCGGAGGCGATCGTGAAGGTGGTGGTGGATGGCGAGGAAAAGATGTCGGTGGCCGAGGGGCACGGCCCGGTCAACGCGCTCGACATCGCGCTACGCAAGGACCTCGGCAAATACCAGCACGAGATCCGCGACCTCGAACTGGTCGACTTCAAGGTGCGTATCCTGAACGGCGGCACCGAGGCGATCACCCGCGTGCTGATCGAATCGCGCGACGACACCGGCGCACGCTGGTGGACGGTCGGCGTGTCCGACAACATCATCGACGCCTCGTTCCAGGCGCTGATGGATTCGATCATCTACAAGCTGATGAAAAACCGCGAGATGGCCGGGCTGGTGGCGGCGGAGTAGAGTCCCTCCGCTAGGGGAGCTCGGAAGCGCTCCCGGCCGTTCGGGGAGCTCTCCCCTGAGGGGCGGGGGCCGCAGCGGCTGGAGACCCGGACCCCATCCAGCGGAGGGTGGCCGCGCCTCTCTCGGGTGGGGTCGTCGCGGCAGGCTCCTTCCCCTGACAGAGTGGCCACGAAGCGGCCGGGTGGGGTCGTTGCGGCAGTGCTCGACGTTCATTTTCGCGCCGGCATCGTGAGTGGAGGGGACCCGACCCGCCTCGCTTCGCTCGGCACCCTCCCCTCAAGGGGGAGGAGCCTACGGCCCCGACACCCCCAAATCGCAAACCATCTCGACCGAAAAAAGTTTCATCCACCCCCTCCATGCCCCCTTTATCCTCGAGCCGGTTCTCATTGCGAGGTCAGGTTCATGTCGGGGCAAGATTGGCGGAAAGGCGAAACGGAGCGGCATCATGCATCGTTGATGCAGCTGCTCGCGCTGATCTTCGTCTATGCCGGATTGGCTGACGATACGCGTGACGCAAGGTCGGCCACCGATCGTTTTCAACGCGCCAGCGCGGCCTGCGGTGAGACTTTCATCGTGTCGCGCCGGGTTCGCCGCATGTTGCTTCTGCTGCTGTGGCCTGTGGAGGCGGCGACCCGCCGCTTGATCGTTGTGCTGGCCAGCCGGCTGATCGCTTCGACGCCGCCGGCGCCGAAAATCGTCGCTGTCGCGGTCCAGCCGGCGACGGCCACCCCTGCGGAAGCGTTGCCGGTGGCCGCGAATTCCGCCGTCGAGGCGGCCTTCGCCGAGGCGCAACCTGTCCAAGGGCCGGCCGAGCCCGTTGCAGGAAGGCGCGCCGGTCCAGGCATATGTGCGGCCATTCGCGCTGACCGATCCGGTCAAGCGTTTTGACTGGTTCTTTTCCGGAAAGCCGCACGAGGCCGGATGGCAGGGCCCAACTCCCGACCTCGCCGTACGAGCAGGTCGACGTCTCCGATCTATTGCGCCGCATTGCCGCCCTGACGCGGGCTCTGGAGGATTTGCCGGCGCAGGCCGAACGGCTGGTCCGCTGGCGCCGTCGGCGCCTGAAAGCGCGCGGGGCAGGCAAATATGTCGCTCTGTCGCCGCTCAGGCCGGGCCGCCCTCAGGGTTCGCCGCCGCGCAAGATGCCAAAGAAGGCAAGGCGCCTTGAACATGATGTTTTGGCCGAACTCCACAGCCTCGCCTGGGAGGCCCGCTTCGACACGTCCTGACCGTTCCTCCCCGCCGCAACCTTCGCCCTCCCAAAGGCCGGCCCGGAACCATGTTGCCCGGCGCGGCGAGGGTTTGGCGCACCCATCACCGAAACCCATGCTTCCATCAACACTTTGCGATGGTCGCGCCTTGCCTTGTGGTCCATAGGCTTGGTCCATGACGACACAAACGATTCAGACCGAGAGCAACGACGACAAGGCGCGGCGCGGGTTTTTCCTGGCGCTGGCGGCCTATCTGTTGTGGGGTATGCTGCCCTTCTACATGAAGGCGGTCGGCGCACCTGCCGCTGATCGAGGTGGTCGCCCATCGCATCATCTGGTCAGTGCCGATTGCGGCCGCGGTGCTTGTCTGGACAGGCCGCACAGCGGATTTCAAGGTGGCGATCCGCTCGCCCCACATGCTCGGCATGGCCGCGCTGACGGCGGCGCTCATCTCGGTCAACTGGGGCATCTATGTCTGGGCGATCGCCGTCGACCGCACGGTCGAGACGGCGCTTGGCTATTACATCAACCCGCTGGTCAACGTCATGGTCGGCGCACTGCTGCTCGGCGAAAAGCTGGATCGCTGGCAGATCGTGGCCGTGGCGCTGGCGACGGTCGCCGTGACGATCCTGACCTATGAGGGCGGCAAGCTGCCATGGGTGTCGCTGGCGCTCGCATTTTCCTTCGCCGCCTATGGCTATTTCCGCAAGACGCTGCCGATCGGTCCGAGCCAGGGCTTTCTGCTGGAAGTGTGCTGCTGTCGGTCCCGGCGCTCGGCTATATTCTGTGGCTGGCGGCGACGGGGCAGGGGCATTTCCTGTCGGGCGACATGACCGACACCTGGCTGCTGATCGGTTGCGGCCCGGTGACGGCGGTTCCGCTGCTTCTGTTCGCCTTCGGCGCGCGGTTGCTGAAATTCTCCACCATCGGCATCATGCAATATATCGCTCCGACCATCGTGTTCCTGATCGCGGTCTTCGTGTTCGCAGAGCCGTTCGGCCAGGCGCAGGCGATGGCGTTCGCGCTGATCTGGGCGGCGCTGGCGCTCTACACCTGGTCGATGTTCGCCAATCGCAAAATCCTAGCGAGACGCCGTGTACACGCTCCATATCGCCAACAAGAACTATTCGTCCTGGTCGCTGCGGCCCTGGCTGGTGCTGAAGACGCTGGATATCCCTTTCACCGAAGATCATCCATCCCTTCGGCCTGCCTGGCGACCGGGCTATGAAACATTCTCGCCGAGCGGGCGTGTGCCCTGCCTCGAAGCCGACGGCATGCTGATCTGGGATTCGCTGGCGATCGTCGAATATCTGGCCGAGCGCGAATCGGGCGTGTGGCCGCTTGCGACGGTGCCCCGCGCCTGGTCGCGGTCGGCTTGCGCCGAAATGCATTCCAGCTTTTTCGCCCTGCGCAATATTTGCGCCATGAGCTGCGGCGTGCGCGTGAGACTGCATGAGCGGACGCCGGCGCTCGAACGCGACATCGAGCGCATGGGCGCGCTGTGGCGCGAGGGCATCAACCGTTTCGGCGGGCCGTTCCTGGCCGGCAGCACCTTCACGTGCGGTCGATGCCTTTTTTGCGCCGGTGGCATTCCGCGCGCTGAGTCTACGGTCTGGATTTCGGCGATGTCGGCAATCGTCTATGCCGAGATGCTGCGCAAGCCCTGCCCGCCATGCGCGAATGGTACGATGCGGCGCTGGCCGAAACCTGGCGCGAAGCAGGGCCACGAGGATCGAGATCGCTGGCGGCCGGCGAGATCGGACGGCGGATTGCGCGCCAAGGCTAAGGCCGGCGAGCGCAGCCTAACTACATCTTGTCGATGACGTCGCGTTCGCCTTCGGTCGGCGTGCCGTCGGTTGCCGCGTCGGTCAGGATCGCCGGCACGATCGCCTCCGGCTTTTCGACCAGCAGCGGCTTCACCAGATGGCCGGTATGGATGAAGCCCTCGGCCCGCATGTGGTCGAGCATCGCCAGCATCGGGATCCCAGAAAGCCTTTGACATTGGCGAAGACGATCGGCTTGCGGTGATGGCCGAGCTGGCCCCAGGTCATGATCTCGACGATCTCCTCGACCGTCCCGATGCCGCCCGGCAGGGCCACAAAGGCGTCGGATTTCTCGAACATGATGTGTTTGCGCTGGTGCATGTTGTCGGTGACGATGAGTTCGTCGAGGCGTTTCAGCGCGGCTTCGGTCGCTTCCTTGGTGATGAGGAAGCGCGGGATGATGCCCGTGACCTTGCCGCCGGCCCGCGCGCGCGCCTTCGGCGACGGCGCCCATGATGCCTTTGGTGCCGCCGCCATAGACCAGCCGCAGGCCAGCTTCGGCGATGGCGCGGCCGACAGCGTGGCCGGCCTCCATATAGGCGGCGTCGGCCCCGGGCGAGGAGCCGCAATAGACGCAGATCGAGCGAATCGTGTTCATGCAACCGATTGGGGAATGTGGCCGTATACAGGTCAAGGGGCCGGCGAAAGGCGAGGGGACGCTAATATTGTGAGCTGGCGTAAATCAGGTTAGACCAGACTGGGCACAGGGCAGGGTATTATGGCAATAACACCGCTGAAAGTCTTGCTGTTCCTTGCGGGCGCTTCCGGCGCCGCGAGCGGAACAGCCTATGTGGCGGGCGCATTCGATCCCTATCTGCCGGCTGCTGCCGTGGCGCAGCCGTTCCGGCGCAAGTGTGCCGGCCGATCCAGCTGCGCCGCCAGCCGCTGACGCGCCGAAGACGGATGCGGATGCGCCGAAACCGGCCGATCCGGCCAAGCCGGCCGACGTTGCCGCCGAACCAGCCAAGCCTGACGAGCAGAAGGTTGCCGCCGCCGATCCACAGCCGGCCAAACCGAAAGCCGAGTCTCCACGCCCGCGCCGACGCCGCCGACCTTCGATCTCCTGCGCGTCGAGCCGGACGGCTCGATCGTGATCGCCGGCCAGGCGACGCCGGGTGCTACGGTCGAGATCATCACCGGCTCGAAAGTGCTTGGCGAGGTGGACGCAGGACCGACAGGCGATTTCGTCGCCGTGCTGGACGAGCCACTGAAGCCCGGCGACTATCAGATCGTGCTGCGCGCGATCGGACCGGGCACGATCGTCGTCAGTTCGGTGGAGACGGCTGTCGTTTCCGTGCCGGAAGACACGAACGGCCAGGTGCTGGCGCTGGTCGAGCAGCCGGGTGCGCCGAGCAAGCTGATCACCGCGCCTGCAGCGAAGCCGGAACCGGAAAAGCCTGCCGAAGTGGCGGCTGCGCCAGCTCAGCCGGACGCACGCGCCAAAGCCCGGCGACGAGCAGGTGGCTGCCGTGGCTCCGGCCGATCAGCCGGCAGCGCCGCCTGTCGCGCTGGGCGAGGCCATCAGCGTCTCGGTCGAGGCGGTCGAGATCGAGGGCCGAAAGATATTCGTGGCCGGTGCGGCGCCTGCCGGCTCGACGGTGCGCATCTACGCCAACGATCTTTTGCTCGGCGACGCCAAGGCGTCGCCCGAAGGCCGGTTTCTGCTGGAGACCGAGCGCGATCTGAAGGTCGGCGACTACATCATCCGGGCGGACGTGTTGTCGCCGGACGGGTCGAAGGTTCTGGCCCGCGCCGCCGTGCCGTTTGAGCGCGAGCCGGGCGAATCGATCGCCGCCGTCGCGCCGGTCGAACCAGCAGCCAGCGGCGGAGCCTGCTGCAGCCGGCCGCGCCTGCCGGCGAGCAACCCGAAGCCGCGCCAGAGCCAGGCGGCTGCGCGCTGCGCCCAGCCCAGCCGTCCGGACGTCCAGGCCAGCCGTCGATCCGGCCACGCCGCAGGAGCAGGCAGCTGCCGACGCCAGCCAGCCGATCAGCCCGAAGCCGGCCGATGCCGTCAGCCGGCGGCCGAGCGCCGCCCAGCCGGCCGAACAACGCCGCCAGCCGGCATCGACCGCAACGCGCCTGCCGACGACGGCCGTCCGAGCCCGCCCGCCTGCCGATTGCCGCGGCCGAGCCGGCCCAGCCGCCGGCCGCCGATGCCACTGCGCCAAAACTCCAGCCCTCGAGTGGCGGCGTGATCATCCGGCGTGGCGATTCGCTGTGGCGCATCTCCAAGCGCGTCTACGGACGCGGCACGCGCTATTCGACCATCTACGTCGCCAACAAGGAACAGATCCGCAATCCGGATACGCATCTGGCCGGGACAGATATTCCGCGTGCCGGACAAGTCGGACAGGGGCGAAAATGCCGACATGAAGGCGATCGAAGGGCAGGCGACGACGGTTCAGTAGCCGTCAGCAGTCTGGCAGGCAGCTATGGCCGACGGCAGATTGCGGATTGCTCGTTCATCGTCTATCGACGATGAACGATGGACAATCGATCTCTACAAACCAGCAAACTGCTGCGGCCCGGCATCGCCCGACGAACTGGCCGGCAAGCTGGCGGCGCTGTCGCATCCGGCCCGTATCGGCATTCTCCTGCAGCTCGCGGGCTCCGGTCCTTGCTGCTGCAAGCAGGTGGTCGAGCGCTTCGACCTCGCGCAATCGACCGTGTCGCAGCATCTGAAGGTGCTGGTCGACGCTGGCCTGGTGCGCCTGTCGCCAGCGCGCTCAGCGCTCCGTCTACGAAATCGACAGCCAGGCGATGACGCAGGTCTCGTCGGCGTTTGCCGGGCTCGCCGCGCGCTGCTGCCCGCGCACCAATGCCCGAAAGTGAATCGCGTGGCTGAGAAGACCGTTTCCGCCGAATCCGGCTAGCCTGATGCAGACCCTGCTCAATCTGTGGCCCTATATGTGGCCGGCGGACCGCGCCGACCTGAAGGCGCGGGTGCGTCTGGGCGACGGTTTTCCTCATCACCTCCAAACTGGTGCTGGTCGTTGCGCCCTATTTCTTCAAATGGGCGACCGACGCGCTGGCCGGCAGCGGCAAATACACGCCGCCGCTGCCGGCATTCCTGCTGGCGCCGGTGATGCTGGTCATCGCCTATAACGTCATGCGCCTGATGCAGAGCGGGCTCAACCAGCTGCGCGACGGGCTCTATGCCAGCGTCGGCCAATATGCGGTGCGCCAGCTCGCCTACCGCACGTTCGTGCACATGCACGAGCTGTCGCTGCGCTTTCATCTGGAGCGGCGCACCGGCGGGCTGTCGCGCATCATCGAGCGCGGCACCAAGGGCATCGAGACGATCGTCCGCTTCGTCATCCTGAACACGGCGCCGACGATCCTGGAATTCGCGCTGACGGCGATCATTTTCGCTGTGGCTTACGGCTGGATCTTACGTCGTCGGTCATCGCCGTGACCGTCACGCTCTACATCTGGTTCACCGTCTGGGCGAGCGACTGGCGCATCAACATCCGGCGCGAGATGAACGACAGCGACACCGACGCCAACACCAAGGCGATCAACTCGCTGCTCAATTTCGAGACGGTCAAATATTTCGGCAATGAGCGCGATGGAGGCCGAGCGTTTCGACCGCTCGATGGCCCGCTACGAGATCGCGGCGACAAAGACCTGGACCTCGCTCGGCTGGCTGAACTTCGGCCAGGGCGTGATCTTCGGCGTCGGCACGACGAGCGATGATGGTGATGTCGGCGCTCGAGGTGGCGGCCGGCACGCATACGGTCGGCGATTTCGTCTTCGTCAACGCCATGCTGATGCAGCTTTCCGTGCCGCTGAACTTCATCGGCTTCATCTATCGCGAAATCCGCCAGGGGCTGACCGACATCGAGCAGATGTTCGACCTGCTCGACGTGCCGCAGGAGGTGACGGACAAGCCGGACGCCAAGCCGCTGGTCGATCGAGCCCGGCAGGGTCGAATTCCGCGATGTGCATTTCGCCTACGATCCCGAGCGGCCGATCCTGAAAGGCGTGTCGTTCGAGGTGCCGGCGGGGCATACGGTCGCCATCGTCGGGCCGTCGGGCGCGGGCAAGTCGACCATCTCGCGGCTGCTCTACCGCTTCTACGATATCCAGTCCGGCGCGATCGTCATCGACGGGCAGGATGTGCGCGACGTCACACAAGAGAGCCTGCGCGCGGCGATCGGCATGGTGCCGCAGGACACGGTGCTGTTCAACGACACGATCGCCTACAACATCCGCTACGGCGCGTATGCACGCGAGCGAGGCGGAAGTACGCGAGGCGGCGGAGCTGGCGCAGATCGGCGCGTTTCGTGGAAGGCCTGCCGGACGGCTACAAGACCATGGTCGGCGAACGCGGCCTGAAACTGTCCGGCGGCGAAAAGCAGCGCGTGGCGATCGCCCGCACCATCCTGAAAGCGCCGCCGATCCTGATCCTCGACGAGGCGACATCGGCGCTCGACACCCATACGGAGCAGGAGATCCAGGCCTCGCTCGATCTGGTCAGCAAGGGCCGCACGACGATCGTCATCGCGCATCGGCTCTCGACCATCGTGCAGGCAGACGAGATCATCGTGCTGCGTGACGGCATGATTGCGGAGCGCGGCTCGCATGCCGCGCTTGATGCGCAAGGGCGGGCTCTATGCCGCCATGTGGTATCGCCAGCGCGAGGCGACGGAAGCCGAGGAGCGCCTGCGCATCGCGCGCGAGACCGACGAGCTGGGCGTGGTGGTGAGGAAACGCGACGCCAGGAGGTGAGCTGAGGCCGACGCTTACCAAGTCGAGCCTCTCGCGTTGCCCCCACCGCCCGTTTCCGATAGACACGGGGCCCACGCCAACCGGGAGCCCCCGCCCGCGCGATGAGCCTTGTCGACACCGTCAAGAACGCTTTCGTGCCGATCCATCGCGAAGGCTATGCTTTCATCGCCGGCTTCGCGGCGGTCACGCTGTTCCTGGGACTGTTTTCCGGCTTTCTGTTCTGGATCGGGCTGATTCTGACGGCCTGGTGCGCCTATTTCTTCCGCGACCCGCAGCGCGTGACGCCGCTCGACGACCGGCTGGTCATCAGCCCGGCCGATGGCGTCGTGTCGGCGGTCGGCCAAGCCGTGCCGCCGCGCGAGCTCGGCCTCGGGCTCCGCCGAGATGCAGCGCATCTCGGTGTTCATGAACGTCTTTTCGGTGCATGTGAACCGCTCGCCGGTGCGCGGCAAGATCACGCAAGATCGAGCATCGTCCTGGCAAGTTTCTCAACGCCGAGCTCGACAAGGCGAGCGCCGAGAACGAGCGCAACGGGCTGGTGATCCAGAGCCCGAACGGCACTGTCGGCTGCGTGCAGATCGCCGGGCTGGTGGCGCGGCGAATCCTGTGCTGGGCCGAGACCGGCGGCAATATTTCCGTCGGCGAGCGCTTCGGCCTGATCCGCTTCGGCTCGCGTGTCGACGTCTACGTGCCGAACGATGCCGCGCCGCGCGTGGCAGTCGGCCAAACGGCCGTGGCGGGTGAGACGGTGATCGCCGAGTTCGGCGCCGGCGCGATCACGCCGCTGGTGCGGGTGTCATAAGGATGGCCGAAACCCTTCCAGCCCTTCGAGCCGCACGGCCGCGGCGGTCCGCGCATCGGCGAAATCCCGCTGCGGCTGCTGGTGCCGAATTTCGTCACCGTCCTGGCGATTTGCGCCGGCCTGTCGGGTGTGCGGCTGGCTTATGAAGGCCGCTTCGAGACGGCCGTCATCATGGTGCTCGTTGCCGCCTTTCTCGACGGCATCGACGGGCGGCTCGCGCGCGCGCTCAAGGCCACGTCGAAATTCGGCGTGCAGATGGATTCGCTGGCCGACATCGTGAATTTCGGCGTCGCGCCGGCGCTGGTGCTCTATTTCATGCTGCTGAACATCGCGCGAGCCGCTGGGCTGGATCGCCTGCCTGATCTTCGCCATCGCCTGCTGTCTGCGCCTGGCCCGCTTCAATGTGCTGACCGAAGACACCAACCGAAAACCGTGGGACGCGGAATATTTCGTCGGCGTGCCGGCGCCCGCTGGGCGCAGGGCTGGTGCTGCTGCCGGTCTATCTGATCTTCCTCGGCGTCGAGCCGACCAAAACCTTCGCCTATATGTCGGCGGGCTTCATCGTGTTCATCGCGTTCCTGCTGGTCAGCCGCCTGCCGGTCTATTCCGGCAAGCGTATCCGCATGAGCCGGCACATGGCGCTGCCGTGGCTGCTCGGCGCCGTCGTCTTCGTGCTGTTCCTGGCTTACTACACCTGGGAAACGCTGGCATTGGCGGCGCTCGCCTACCTGCTGCTTCTGCCGATCGGCGCCAAGGCCTATTCGCGGCGGGCAAAGGCGGAGGAGGCGGCGGAGCGAGCCGTGGACGAGGTATGTGAATGGTGAATGTGTGAACGGTAAAGACGGTCTTGAGATCGATTGACTAGGCGCGATTGCCAAGTAAGTTCCATTCACCATTCACCATTCACCATTCACCATTCACCATTCACCATTCACCATGCCATCTTCACGCCGCCTTGTCCTGTCCAAGCCGCTCCATCGCTAGCTTTTGCGTCGTGAGATAGTCGGTCTTGCCTGAGCCCAGCACAGGGATTTCCGGCACCATGATGATGTCGCTGGGAAGCATCAACTCGGCCAGCCCGGACTGCTTGCCATGCTGGCGCAAGGCATTGGTGTCGGCCTCATCCTCGGTGGTGACAAGCACAATGCGCTCGCCGCGGCGCTTGTCGGGCACCGCCACGACCGCGTGACGCTCTTCCGGCCAGAGCGATTGCACCATGATCTCGATGGCGCCGAGCGACACCATCTCGCCGGCGATTTTGGCAAAGCGCTTTGCGCGACCTTTTATGGTGAGGTAGCCCTCGCGATCGACGGCGACGATGTCGCCGCTATCGTGCCAGGTATCGGCCAAGCGGCTGCAGCTCGCCGGGCCGGTCGGCGGTCATGTAGCCCATCATGACATTCGGACCCTTGACCCAGAGCCGGCCGCCTTCGTCGATGCCGTCGACAGGTTCGAGGCGGGCTTCGATCTGCGGGCAGCAGGCGGCCCACGCTGCCGTGCTTGCCATGCGTGGCGCTGTTGACGGCAACGACGGGCGCCGCCTCGGTCATGCCGAACCCTTCGACGATGTCGGCGCCGAAACGTTCCTTCCAGATTCGTCGGGTCTCTGCCTTCAGCGGTTCAGCGCCGGCAACGACCAGGCGCAGGCTGGCGAAATCATCGTCATCCGCGCTCTTGGCATAGGCGTTGAGGAAAGTGTCGGTGGCGAACATGATCGACGGACGGGCCTTCTTCGCGACGTCCGGGATCAGCTTGTAGTGCAGCGGCGACGGGTAGAGCAGGGTGCGCACGCCGATCAGCAGCGGCAGGATCGTGCCGCCGGTCAGCCCGTAGGAATGAAACACGGGCAGCACATTGAGCAGCTTGTCGGCCGGCGTCAGCGCAAGCCGGGCTTCGACCTGCATGGCGTTGGCCAGCATGTTGCGATGGGAGAGGACGACGGCTTTTGGCGAGCCTTCGGAACCGGATGTGAACAGCACGACGGCGGGCTTCTCGGCAGAAGCGTTGCCGCGCGGCACGCGCCAGAGAACCGCGCCGAGCAGCTTGTCGACAGCGTCGTGGTCTTTGCCCGCACGTCCTCCAGCCAGACGATCTTTGCGCCGGTCGATTTCGACTGCCTCGACGATGTCGGCGATGCCCGCTTTCTCGATGAACGCGCGAGACGAAACCACGGTTTTCACTGCGGCGGTCTTGATCGCCGAGGCGACATTGGCCGGACCGGCCGTGTAGTTGATCATCGCCGCCGCCTTGCCGGACGACCACAGGCCAAGCAGGGCAATCACCACGCCGTTGGCGTTCGGCAGCAGCACGCCGACGGTGGGCGCGGTTCCAACCTGTGACGCGATCTTGCCGGCCACGACCCGGGCGGCGATGAACAGCTTGCGATAGCTCAACGCCCCCATCACCACATCTTCCATGATGATGCTGGATGGCCCGAACCGGTCAGCCGCATCGCGGATTGCGGCAAACAGCGGCCGGGTCAGATCGGCCGCCGCGAAACGCGCCTCGGCGACGCGGTCGAACAGCAGGTTGGACGGAGGCGGCGAGGGGGATACCGAGCGCTCGCCCAATTCCGCGATCGTGGCGGCAGGCAGCGCGGTGATCGTGAGCTGCGGCAAGGAAGGCATGGCCGTCGCATCTGCCTTCACGGGGCCGGGCGCGGCCTTGGAGTAGCCGTCGACGAAGATCGGCACGATGTTGGCGTCCGCGCGCGATGCGATACGAGCGACAGCGCGGTAGAGCAGCCAGCCCTTGGGTGACGGCTCCACGGCCTCCGGCAGATAGACGGCCAGATGGCCCTTGCCCCTGCAGATGCCGCACCAAGCGGCGGCTGACGAAGAGGTGGTCGGCGTTGAAGGCAATGGTGCGGGCCAATGCCGTGAAGGGCTCCAGCCGCATCGACTTCGCCGACGTTTCGTCGAGGATATGCAGCGTCTTTGCCGGCAACAGCGTAAGCATCAGCGCAGGGTCGACCCGCGAGCGGTGGGTGACGACATAGATGACCGGCGCAGGAGCGTCGCCGATGAACCGCACGCGGCTGTCGTCGACACGATAGAGCAGTTTCAGCGGCAGATAGAGCAGCGCCTGGTGGAAGCTGATCCTGCGGCTGTGTGACAACCAGAGAGCGCCGCCCAGATAGGCAGCGACAAGAGCAAGCAGAATTACTCCGGTCAGGATCATGCTGTGCCTCCCAACACGCTCTTGCCCCGGCTTTCTTAGTCCGCTTGGCGCGAAGGTAACGCAAGCCGCGCCAACGTCAACAGCATGTTACAATTCGTGAGGCGGTAATGGGTTCCGGGCGGATATGGCCAGCGTCAGCTCGCAACGATACCCGGTTGCTGGTGCTCCACCCAGCGCTCGTGCCGCGCCTGATAGATACGGCCGGTATGGGTCAAATCCGCAGACGCCATCGGCAAGATACGTCGAGCGATTTCCGCCGGCTTCGGCAGGGTGCCGGGGTTTTCGCCCGGCATTGCCTGCGCGCGCATGGCGCGTGCGGGTTGCGCCGGGGTCGGCGGCATTAACCCTCAGCGCAAAATTGCGGGTTTCATCTGCCCAGGAGCGGGCGAGCGTCTCAACGGCGGCCTTCGAAGCGGCGTAGGGTCCCCAGAAGGCGCGGGCGGAGTGCGCGGCGTCGGACGTCAGAATGATCGCGCGGCCGGCATCGGATTTGCGCAGCAGCGGGTCGACCGAACGAATCAGCCGCCAGGTTGCCGTGACGTTGATGGTCATGACCTTGTCGAACACCTTTGCCTCGACATGGCCGATCGGCGAAATAGTGCCGAGGATGCCAGCGTTGGCGACCAAGTATGTCGAGCTTCCCCCACCGGTCGTTGATGGCGGCGCCCAGGCGATCGATGGCGGGCATGTCGGTGAGGTCGAGCGGCACGAGTGTCGCCTCGCCTTTGCCGGTCCTGGCGCGCTCGGCCTTGATCTCATCATCGAGGTCTTCAAGACCGCCGACCGTGCGCGCGACCGCGATGACATGCGCGCCGGCCGCCGCCATCTGCAGCGCGATCTGGTAGCCGATGCCGCGCGACGCGCCGGTGACGAGGGCAGTGCGGTTGGAGAGGTCGGGAACTGTCACAAAATTCACCTTTGCCGACCTTCCTCTGCCCTGCGGGACCAAGCAAGGTCGATGAAATGCTTCAAACTAGCGCGTGAAATCTACGACCCGCCTGCCGCCAGCAGCGACAAGGTCCGCACATTGTCGTGCCCTTCAAAATCAAGCAGACGGGTCGGGTATTGGGCTGTGAAGCAGGCATCGCAGAACTGCGGCTGGTCGTTGTCGCGGGCGGTCTCGCCGACCGCCCGGTAAAGCCCGTCGATCGACAGGAAGCCCAGTGAATCGACGCGGATAAAATCCTTCATCTCGTCGATCGACATACGCGAGGCGAGCAGCTTCGACTTCTCCGGCGTGTCGACGCCGTAGAAGCACGACGAGCGCGTCGGCGGCGAGGCGATGCGCATATGCACCTCCTTGGCGCCGGCATCGCGCACCATCTGCACGATCTTCTGGCTGGTCGTGCCGCGCACGATCGAATCATCGACCAGCACGATGCGTTTGCCCTCGATCATGCGGCGGTTGGCGTTGTGCTTCAGGCGCACGCCCATGTGGCGGATCGAATCGCCGGGCGAGATGAAGGTGCGGCCGACATAGTGGTTGCGGATGATGCCGAGCTCGAACGGGATGCCGGCCTTCTGGCTGAAGCCAATCGCCGCCGGCGTGCCGGAATCCGGCACCGGCACGACGATATCGGCCTCGCAGGGGCTTTCGACCGCCAATTCGGCGCCGATCGCCTTGCGCACATCGTAGACGTTGCGGCCCTCGACCGAAGAATCCGGCCGGGCGAAATAGACATATTCGAACACGCAGAAACGCGGCTTCTGCGGCTCGAACGGGAAATGGCTTTCGATGCCCTTGGAGGTGACCACGACCATTTCGCCGGGCTTCAGGTCGCGCACGAAGCGCGCGCCGATGATGTCGAGCGCGCAGGTTTCGGAGGCGAGGATCCAGGCGCCGTCCAGATCGCCGAGCACCAGCGGGCGAATGCCGAGCGGGTCGCGGCAGCCGATCATCTTCTTGGCGGTGAGCGCGACCAGCGAGAACGCGCCCTCCAACTGCTTCACCGCGTCGATGAAGCGGGCGTTTGTGTCGCGCGCCTTCGACGTGGCGATGAGATGCAGGATCGTCTCGGTGTCGGAGGTCGATGAAAAGATCGCGCCTTGCTTCTGCAGCGTGCGCTGCACCGTCATCGCGTTGGTGATGTTGCCATTGTGCGCAATGGCGAGCCCGCCTTCGGAAAGTTCCGCGAAGAAGGGCTGAACATTGCGCAGACCCGCGCCGCCGGTCGTTGCATAGCGCGTGTGACCGATGGCCCGCGTGCCGGGCAAGCGGTCGATGACCGACTGCTTGGTGAAAGTGTCGCCGATCAGGCCGACATGGCGTTCGACATGGAACTGCGAGGTGTCATAGGAGACGATGCCGGCGGCTTCCTGCCCGCGATGCTGCAGCGCGTGCAGGCCAAGCGTGACGATGGCCGACGCATCCTGGCGGCCGAAAATGCCGAACACGCCGCATTCGTCGTGGAAATGGTCATCGGCTTCCGCCGAAAGCGTGTCGACTGGCTCTGCCATCGGGGTCGGGCCTCGCTTAAAAACAGCTCAATACAGCAAAGCGCTCATATGGGGAAGGCGACAGGATGTTCCAACCGCCTCAACACACCGTCAATTGTTTGCCGGCTGCTCCGTACCGCCCTCGGCAGGCGCCTCCGCAGGAGCTTCCGGCGCGGTCGACTGTGGTTGCGCGCCTTCGGCAGGGGCGTCAGGCGGCGGCGCGTCGCTTCTCCGCCGCTGGCGGGGTGGCCTCGTCGGCTGGCGGCGTGTCCTGTCCCGGCAGTTTGGGCAGATACTTTTCCGGATTCTCCGGGATAAACCCTTCGATCCAGTCGCCGACCGTGTCGAGCAGCGGCTTCGACTTCGCGCCTGAAATCCATGGCGGCGGGTTGTTGCCGGCCAGCCAGTTGTAGAACAGCAAGGCAACCGCAAGCACCAGGATGCCGCGCGCCGCGCCATAGAGGAAACCCAGCGCGCGATCGAGCGCGCCGACCCGGCTGTCGATGATGAAGTCGGCAGTCTTCATGGTGATGACTGTCAGCACGATCAGCGCGACCAGGAAAACAATGCCGGCGGCGGCCGCCATGGCGATCTGCGGGTTGTCGATATAGGGCTGCACGTAAGGCAGCACCGGCTTGTAGAAGAGGTAGCCGCAGACTGCGGCCCCGATCCAGGAGGCAATGGAAAGCACCTCGCGCGAAAAACCGCGCACCATGGCGAGCATCGCCGAAACCAGGGTGAAACCTGCGACAATTCCGTCAAGCAGTGTAATCGGCATCGTTTTGGGGACCCACTCCGTGAAAATCGGTCAGTCGTATGCTTGCGCCCCGCTGCGTTTCGATCCCGCGATTCGCGCGACCAGATCGGCGAGCGTGTCGGGCTGGAAAGAACCCGCACTCATACCAACTGCCGTGTCCTCACCGCTTATCGGCAGCACGGCCTGACCAAACCCGAGCTTTTCGGCTTCCTTGAGCCGCTGCTGCGCATGCGCAACTGGCCTGATGGCGCCCGAAAGGCTGATTTCGCCGAAATAGACGCAATCGGCGGGAAGGGCAAGACCGGTCAGCGACGACACCAGCGCCGCAGCGGCGGCCAGATCGGCGGCAGGCTCGGTTATGCGATAGCCCCCCGCGACATTGAGGTAGACGTCGTGCGTGGCGAAGCGCACGCCGCAATGCGCCTCGAGCACGGCCAGGATCATCGACAGCCGTGCCCCATCCCAGCCAACAACGGCGCGGCGCGGCGTGCCGAGCGGCGAGGGGGCGACCAGCGCCTGGATCTCGACCAGCACCGGCCTGCGTGCCTTCCATGCCGGCAAAGACCGCCGCGCCCGGCGATTTGGCGTGGCGCTCGCCGAGGAAAAGCTCGGAGGGATTGGCGACCTCGCGCAGGCCTTTGTCGGACATTTCGAACACGCCGATCTCGTCGGTCGGGCCAAAGCGGTTTTTCACCGTGCGCAGGATGCGGAAATGGTGGCCGCCTTCGCCCTCGAAATAGAGCACGCCGTCGACCATGTGCTCGACAACGCGCGGCCCGGCAATCTGGCCGTCCTTGGTGACATGGCCGACCAGCACGATCGCGGCACCCGTCGACTTGGCATATTTGATCATCGCCTGCGCCGAGGCGCGCACCTGGGTGACGGTGCCCGGCGCCGATTCGGCGACGTCAGTCCACAGCGTCTGGATCGAATCGAGGATCACGAGATCGGGCCGCTTGCCGTCAGCAAGGGTGGCGAGAATGTCCTCGACATTGGTTTCGGCCGCGAGTTCGACCGGCGCATCGGCCGCGCCGAGCCGCTGCGCGCGCAGGCGCACCTGGGCGACGGCCTCCTCGCCGGAGACGTAGACGACGCGGTGACCCTTTTTGGCCAGCGCAGCGGCAGCTTGCATCAAAAGGGTCGACTTGCCGATGCCGGGATCGCCGCCGATCAGAAGCGCTGAGCCTCGGACGAAGCCACCACCGGTGGCGCGGTCCAGCTCGGCAATACCGGAAACGATGCGCGGGGCGTCTTCGATCTCGCCGGACAGCGTGGTCAGCGCGACCGGCCGGCCTTTGCGCGGGCTGCGCAGGCTTGCAGGACCGGAGGCGATGCCGGCATTGGCCTGCTCCTCGACGATGGTGTTCCACTCGCCGCAGGCCTCGCACTTGCCCGACCAGCGCGAAGTGACGTTGCCGCAGGCCTGGCAGATGAAGGAGAGGCGGGATTTAGCCACAAGCTCCCTCCCCCTTGAGGGGAGGGTGGCCGCGAAGCGGCCGGGTGGGGTCGTTGCGGCCAATCGCGACGCCAGAACGTCGTTGAGCGTTGCCTGTGGCGACTCCACCCGGCCGCTTCGCGGCCACCCTCCCCTCAAGAGGGAGGGAGCTGGCGTCGTGCATCCACACCTTACTCAAACCGCTGCGGCAGGTGGCTGTCCTCGGCGAGGTCGAAGAACCGCGTAAATTCGCCCTGGAAGCCCATGGGAACCATGCCGGTCGGTCCGTGGCGCTGCTTGGCGATGATGACTTCGGCCTTGCCGCGCGCGTCGTTCATCTCGCCTTCCCATTTCAGATATTCGTCGGTGCCGGGCTTCGGCTCCTTGTTCTTGAGATAATATTCCTCGCGATAGACGAACATCACGACGTCGGCGTCCTGCTCGATGGAGCCGGATTCGCGCAGGTCCGAGAGTTGCGGACGCTTGTCCTCGCGGCTTTCGACCTGACGCGAAAGCTGCGACAGCGCGATCACAGGAACCGACAGCTCCTTGCCCAGCGCCTTCAGGCCGGTGGTGATCTCGGTGATTTCCTGCACGCGGTTTTCATTGGCGCGTCTGGATGAACCGGTCATGAGCTGGATATAGTCGATGACGATCACGTCCAGACCGCGCTGGCGCTTCAGCCGGCGAGCGCGCGCCGCGAGCTGCGCGATGGAGATGCCGCCGGTCTGGTCGATGAACAGCGGGATTTTCTGCATCGTCTGCGAGCAGGCGACCAGCTTCTCGAAATCGCTTTCGGTGATCTCGCCGCGCCTGATCTTCGACGATGGAATTTCCGTCTGCTCGGAAATGATGCGGGTGGCCAGCTGTTCGGACGACATTTCGAGCGAGAAGAAGCCGATGACCCCGCCATTCGCCGCCTTGAAGCTACCGTCTGCCTGCGGGGCCGGCTCGTAGGCGTGCGCCACGTTGAAGGCCAGGTTGGTTGCAAGCGACGTCTTGCCCATGCCGGGGCGGCCGGCGATGATGATCAAGTCCGACGGCTGCAGGCCGCCCATGCGCCGGTCGAGGTCGCGAAAGCCGGTGGCGATGCCCGACAGATGCCCGTCGCGCATATAGGCGGCATTGGCCATATCGACGGCGGTCTTCACCGCGTCGGTGAAGCTCTCGAAGCCGCCATCGTAGCGGCCGGTTTCGGCCAGTTCGAACAGGCGCCGCTCGGCATCCTCGATCTGCGCCTGTGGCGACATGTCGACAGGCGCGTCATAGGCGATGTTGACCATGTCCTCGCCGACAGTGATCAGCGCGCGGCGGGTGGCGAGGTCGTAGATGGCGCGGCCGTAGTCAGATGCGTTGATGACGGTGACCGCCGCCGCCGCGAGGCGGGCGAGATATTGCGACACCGTCATGTCGCCGACCTTTTCGTCGGCCGGCAGGAAGGTCTTGATCGTCACCGGATTGGCCATCTTGCCCATCCGGATCAGCTCCGACGTCACCTCGAAGATCTTGCGGTGCAGCGGCTCGTAGAAATGCGACGGCTTTAGAAAATCCGAGACGCGATAGAAGGCGTCATTGTTGACGAAGATCGCGCCGAGCAGAGCCTGCTCCGCTTCAATGTTGTTCGGCGCCTCGCGATAGAGCGGCTCCGCGACGGCAAGTTTTCGAGCGGCGTCGGCCATGAATCGTTATCCTCAAACCCCATCTGGCGGTAGCAGAAGCGGCTCGCCCGAAGCTAAACAAATCCTTAGAGGCTATGAGCGCTGCACACGATTCACAGCCTCGAGAAAACGGTGGAAAGAATCCCGATTGACGCGAATCGAAGTCGGATTCTAGCGGGCTTGCTGGCGGAACAAAACAGGAAAATGTAGATTTGAGAGGTGAAGCGACCGCTGCGCAATTCCGATCAAGCGGAAGCCGGCCGCTTGAGCCAGAACGGTTGGCGTTTCAGGGAGAGCACATGGACGCTCTGATAAAGGCGGTCTGGTACATCGAAAGCAATTTCGTCCGGGAGATCGATCTTGACGAAATCGCCTCGGCGGCAGGCGTTTCGCGCTTTCATCTGACCCGGGCGTTCGGGCAAAGCTTCGGCCTGTCGGCGATACGCTACATGCGCAGCCGCAGGCTGTCCGAAGCCGCCAAGAAGCTGGCGAACGGCGCGCCGGATATTCTGTCCGTCGCGCTCGACGCCGGTTACGCCTCCCATGAAGCGTTCACGCGGGCGTTCCGCGAGCAGTTCGGCATGACGCCCGAACAGTTTCGCGCCTTGCCCGAGAAAAACTCAATTGACCTTGTGGAGGCCATTCTCGTGGACGACCAAACGACAATCAAACTCGCCGAACCGCGCATCGTCGATACCGAACCGATGCTCTTTGTCGGGCTCGGGCAACGCTTCGAATATGACCAGATGGGCGGCATTCCGGCGCTTTGGCAGCGCTTCAACCAGCACGTGGGCTCGATTCCGGGCGAAATACCCGGCGCGGCCTACGGCATTTGCACCAATGCCGACAATAGCGGGCTCGACTACATCTGCGCCGTCGAGGTGAAGGATTTTTCCGATGTCGACCGTGAACTGACCCGCCTGCGGGTTCCCGCCCAACGCTATGCGGTGTTTGCGCACAAAGGCCCGATTGTCGAAATCCGCACCGTGATCCGCGCCATCTGGGGGAATTGGCTGCCGTCCTCGGGTCGCGAATCCGCGGACGGCCCGTCCCTTGAGCGCTATGGCAGGGACTTCGATCCGATCACGGGCGAGGGCGGATTTGAAATCTGGGCGCCGATCAAGAGCTGATCTGATCAAAGCTGTCGCCCCAATCGAGCCGGCGTGCGACGCGGTAAGCGTCGCCGTCGCGCTTGCTGACCAGCACATCGTCCGAGAGCCCTTCGGGCAGGCACAGTTTCAGCTCAACCCGCCCCTTGGACTGGCGTGGCGGCGCAAGCACGCGGGCGGGCTGCTGGGCCACGGGTAGGCGCGAGGCGGCGACGAAAATGTATTTCTCGTCCTCGAAGGGCGCGTCGCCGCCTTTCGCCAGCCGGTGTACGCGGCTGCGGGCGACACGCCGGGCGAAGTGACACCAGTCGGGCGGATCGAGTGGGCAGGGTTTCTAGGTGAGGGCAGGGCGCCGCGATATGTGCGCCCGCATCGATCAGCTGCTGTCGAACCTTCAGTATGCGTCGCCAGCCGGCCGGCGTTCCGGGCTCGACAATGATCAGCGTGGTTGCCAGCGACCACAGATGCGAGATCAACGACGGTATCGTGCCGGGATCGAGCTCGTCGAGCACATAGGCCATCGTGACGAGGTCGGCCTTTTCGACCCTCTCAAATCCGGTGCTTACATCCGCAGACCGCCAGTCTGCCTCAATCCCCGGCAACTGTTCGGACAATCGTGCGCCGATCGTGCGAGCTTCGTTGCTGGCCTCCAGCATGTGCGCGGAGCCGACCGAAGACCAGCAGTCGGCGGCCGCCCACAACGCCGTGCCGGGGCCAGCACCGACATCGAGCATCCTCGATGGCGCGAAATCAGGCACCGCTTCCGCAACAGCCTCGAAACTCGTGCGCACCGCGGCGTATGTGGCTGGCAACCGGGTCGCCAGATAGGCCTTCACGGGAAGCTCGGCGTCCAGATGGAGGCGACCATCCCGCGTCTCGGCACGATAGCGCTGGGACAGCGTTGCGGCCGCCCGCTGCAATGCGGCCAGCGGGATGCCTTCCAGCTCCCGCTCGACCGCAGCCTTGAGCGCGCCGGGCAGTTCCATGGTTCAAGCGCTCCGCAGGGGCGGGCCGCAGCCACGCCCTCAAGGCGAAGCAGCCAGCAATTTCGGCAACGGAAGCAGAGGCGTAGGGCAGGTCGGTCATGGCTCGCGGATGTAGCTTGTAACGCGGTGAAAAGACAGCGACGCCACCCTAGGCAACACAATCAGCGGTTTCTCTATGCACTTTTCCCTTGCGAATCGTGGCTATTTGACCGAATGTCAAAACAATCGCTTGGAAGTACGTGGGCCCCGTTCAAGCCGCAGATGGCGCGGGGCAGTTCATCCGGCCCAAGCTTCGACGCAGGAGGTTTTCTGCGCGGAGTTTTGTGGTTGGGCGACTTCAGGCCAATCCTCCGCGCATCGACGGTATGTTTGAAACAATCCTGCTTCCCGCCAGGCGGAAAGCAGCAGGTCTTTGGCCTCCCCTACGTCGCATAGGAAGGCCAGCGCAGCAACGGTTCCGATCGTTTCCCTATAGGCGTATCGAAAGCCGGAGCGCGAAAAGAACCCTCCCCGTTGTGGCCATCGGGGAGGGTTTTTATTTCTGCTGCCGTAGCAGGAGGCTGTCTGAGGGTTAGCCCGGACGGGTGGTCCGGGCATTGCGACGCCCAAAGCTCAGGCCGCGAGCGACTGTCGGGTGCGGCCAATCATGAGTGCTGCTTGCGCCGCCTCGCGGCCCTTTTCGATGAAGTGGGCTTTGTAGATGCCAATGTGGTGTTCGCTGTCGCGGAACTGGTGCGGCGTCAGCGATACCGAGAGCACTGGCACGCCGGTGTCCAATCCGGCCCGCATCAGGCCGTCAACGACCGCCTGGGCGACGAATTCGTGCCGGTAGATGCCGCCATCGACCACGAAGGCTGCGGCCGCGACGGCCGCGTAGCGGCCTGACGCGGCGAGATCGCGCGCCAGCAGCGGCATCTCGAATGCGCCGGGAACGTCGAACACGTCGACCTGGGGGCGGGGGATCAATCGCAGAATCCATCGAGCGCCTTGCCGACGATGTCGGCGTGCCAATTTGCTTTGATAAATGCGTAGCGGGTGGGTGTCATGCGAATCGCCTTTCTGGTTACGGACACGTCACCCAAGGCGTCACAAGCAAACGGCCAGGCGTTTGCCTGGTCGGTTCGCTCGTTCTCTTCCATCCGGACTGTAACCGTCGGCCCAGGCATTTGACCTGGTCTGCTGACCCTCGCCGGCTGGCGAAGCGCTCGCGGGCTCGCGGCAATGCCGCCTACCGCCGGTGGGGATTTCCGCCCCGCCCTGAGAACCCTCTGACAGTAGATCAAAGCCATCGCTGTTCACAAGGCTGCTCGTTGCCCGCAATATGAGACCCTGAGAAATGGAGACGCCTCGCCATGCGGAACGAAAACCCTCCCAGGCCGATTGCATCCGAAACCGTTCCATGGACCGAGTTTTCACCGGTTCCGAATCTCGGCATCCGCTATCGCCACCTGACCCTCGCAACGGTCGGCGAGAACTACAGAGTCGGCGTCGCGATCGAGGAGCTGAACCCGGGTATGCGCAGCAATCCGGCACACTATCATTTCAAGGAAGAGGAGCATGTCTTCGTCACGGAGGGTGCGATGACGATCCGCTTCGGCGACGAGCGATTTCCGGTCAAGGCGGGCGACTACGCCTGTTTTCCGGCGGGCTTGCGGGCAGGGCACTGCTTCATCAACGACAGCGGCGCGGTGTGCCGGTACGTAATCCTCGGTGAAAACCAGCCGGACGACGTTGTCGGTCTACCCGGATTCCAACAAGGTACTGGTGCGCCCCGTTGGCCGGCGCGCGATCTATGACATGGACGCTCTGAGGGCCTATTGGGACGGCGAAGACACCGGCCTGCCTGTCGGCCAGCGCCCGCCTGCGGAGCCGACCGGCATCCCTGAGGCGCCCGACAAGCCACTGCCGCCGATTGCCTCCGACACGGTCGAGTGGAACGACGAAGGCAACGGCGGCCCAACTTACGGCGGCCGCTCAAAACATCTTACCTTTGCCGCGGTCGGTAGCGCCGAACTACCACGTTGGCGTGCTGATCGAATCTCCCGCGCCAGGCCAACGGCTCTGTCCCAAGCATTATCACATGCTGGAGGAGGAGCACGCTCTGATCCTGGAAGGCGAGGTCACGCTGCTGTTTGGCGACGAGCGGATTGTCATGAAGCCTGGCGACTATGTCTGCTTTCCGGCCGGCCAGAAAATTGGCCATTCCTTCCTGAACAGTGGCGACGGGCCGTGCAGCTATCTGATGATCGGCGAACGGAACCTGGCGGATGTCTGTGTCTATCCGGATTCGAAGAAGGTGCTGGTCCGCGCCCTGAGGGACGAGGCGGACATCTTCGACATGACCGCCACGCGCGGCTACTGGGACGGAGAGTAAAACTCAGACGAGCCGCACCGACATTCCGCCGTCGACGATCATCGGGCTGCCGGTCATGAAGGAAGCGCGATCCGATAACAAAAACATCGCCGCCTCGGCAATCTCTTCAGGCGTTGCCATCCGTTTCATGGGGTGGAGATTGGCGATAAAGTCGAGCACCTCCGGATTGCCTTCGCCGCCGGCAGGCGTAACCGTTCCGCCCGGCAGCAGCGCGTTGACGCGGATGCCTTGCGCCGCGTGATCGGACGCCAGCGATTGCACCAGGCCAATGACGCCTGCCTTTGCGGCTGCGTATGCGCCCATGCCGGGCATGCCGCCATTGCTGAAGCCGACAAAGGACGATGTGAAGACGACCGAACCACCGCCACGCTCCAGCAAGGCCGGGATTTGCGCTTTTGCAGCGAGAAACGCACCGGTCAGGTTCGTGGAAACGACCCGATCCCAATTGTCTAGGGTCATGTCCGCCACTGCGCCCGTTTCGCCCGAAACTCCAGCATTGTTGAAGGCCCCATCAAGCCCGCCGAACTCTGCGACGGCAAGGTCGACCAGCGCCTGATTAAAGCCCTCGTCCTTTACGTCGCCGCAAACATGCCGCGCGCGGCCGCCGTCGTCCTCGATGCGCTGCACGAGGGCCTTCAACTCGGTCTCCCTGCGGGCTCCGAGCACGACATTTGCGCCCTCGCGAGCGAACAAAAGAGCAGCGGCCGCGCCGATGCCGCTGCTCGCTCCGGTAATGATGAGTGTCTTGTTTTCGAGGTCCATGAACTTTTCCTATCGTTGGTCCATGGCATGTGGGGTGCTTGGCAGGGAGCAACCACCCGTTTCCTGCACACATCGGCCTGCAAACAAAAAAGCCCGAGCCTTGCGGCCCGGGCTTGGATGTTGTCGCCGCTGAGCGTTCGGCTCAGGCGTCGGCTTCGCCTTCTTCCGCGTTCGGATCGAAGAAATTGTCCGGACGCGCGTTTTCGTTGATGTCGTCGCCGTAGATCGCTTCGGCGGTGGTGAGCGTCTCGCCCTTGGCCTGGCGCTCGGCTTCTTCGCTCGAGCGGGCGATGTTCAGCGTCACCGTGACCTCGACTTCCGGATGCAGCGAGATCGCGACATTGGAGAGGCCGATCATCTTGATAGGCTGGTTGAGTTCAACCTGATTGCGGTTGACCGAAAAGCCTTCCGCCGTCACCAGGTCGGCGATATCGCGGGTCGACACCGAACCGTAGAGCTGGCCGGTCTCGCCGGCCGAGCGCACGACGATGAACGACTTGCCGTCGAGCTTTTCGGCGATCTTGGAGGCTTCGGACTTGCGCTCGAGATTGCGGGCTTCGAGCTGGGCGCGCTGGCCTTCGAACTTCTTCTTGTTGGCTTCGTTGGCGCGCAGCGCCTTGCCCTTCGGCAGCAGGAAATTGCGGGCAAAGCCGTCCTTGACCTTGACGGTTTCGCCCATCTGGCCGAGGCGGGAAATGCGTTCGAGAAGGATGACTTCCATTGTTCTTTCCTCATCTTGCCGCAAGCGGCGGATTCAAAATCTGAAGAACAGGAAGCATTTCGGCGCTGTCGCCGGGGTCGCTGTCCTGCCTTCGCGGCAGTTAGGGCCCAAACCCATGACCCCGAAAAGTTGCAGACTTTTCGGAAAGGATCATGGGCAAGATCAAGCCCAACTCGGGAATTTCGCCGCTCCCGAAGCGGAGAGCACCGGGCGGGGGCGAGCGCGCCCGGGCCTAAATGCCCTTACTTCACCACATACGGCAGCAGGCCGAGGAAGCGGGCGCGCTTGATCGCCTTGGCGAGTTCACGCTGCTTCTTCTGGCTGACGGCGGTGATGCGCGACGGCACGATCTTGCCACGCTCGGAGATGTAGCGCTGTAGAAGACGCACGTCCTTGTAGTCGATCTTCGGGGCGTTGGCGCCGGAGAACGGGCAGGTCTTGCGGCGGCGATGAAACGGACGCCGGGTCGGGATCTGGTTGATGTCGACCATTATGCAGCACCCCCTTCAGCACCTTCGCGCGGCCGGCGCGGGCCACGGTCTTCGCGGTCGCCGAACGAACGCGGGCCGCGATCTCCAAATGAACGCTGCGGACGGTCGCCGAACCACCGGCCGCCTTCGCGATCGCCGCGATCGTCGCGGTCGCGCTTCTGCATCATGGCCGAGGGGCCTTCCTCGTGCTTGTCGACCTTGACGGTCAGGAAACGCAGCACGTCTTCCGACAGGCCCATCTGGCGCTCCATTTCGTTGAGCGCGGCTGGCGGCGTATCGATGTCCATCAGCGTGTAATATGCCTTCCGGTTCTTCTGGACCCGGTAGGTGAGGGATTTCACGCCCCAGTTCTCGACCCGGCCAACCGAGCCGCCGCCTGCGGTGATGACGCCCTTGAAACGTTCAACGAGCTCATCGACCTGCTGCTGCGACAGATCCTGCCGGGCAAGAAATACATGTTCATAAAGAGCCATTTCTTGCCTTTCTTCATCTTCTCCGCCGTGCCGAAGGCTAAGCCTCTGCGACTTTGCTGATCCTTCGAGGGCCTAAAGGCCGCCTCAGGAGAAGAAAGGCGCTTGGACAGTCGAGAGCGGAGACACGGGAGGCGGAAGCGCTTCTGGCTTCGCAACGGCGGCTTGTCTTGCGACAAAACCTCCGGCCCTCCGTTCAGCCCCCATTCGGACCGCGGAAGAGTGGCGTATAGAGGCGGATCGACTGCAAAGGCAAGTGCAGAGGCGATGCGGGCTATTTTGCCGCTGTGCCAGAGGCGACCTAATGTGGTTCATAACTCCGCAGATCGGCATAAGCCTGCGTGACGTCGGCTTTCGATCGCCATCGGCGGTCACAGACACTTCCCCCGTCTCCTCCTTTCGCATAAACACGCGCGCTTCTTCTCCCAACGCGTAGCACCTCTCAATGATCAGACTAGAGAATATCGGCAAGCAGAACGGCCGGCAGATTGTCTTCGTCGAAGCCTCAGCCGCCCTGCAAAGGGGCGAAAAGATTGGGCTGGTCGGGCCGAACGGAGCTGGAAAAACGACGCTGTTTCGCATGATTACTGGTGAGGAGCAGCCGGACGAGGGCCAGGTCCAGATCGATCGTGCCGTCACCATCGGCTATTTCAGCCAGGATGTCGGCGACATGGCGGGCGTCAGCGCGGTCGCGGCAGTAATGGACGGGGCAGGGCCGGTGAGCGCGGTCGCCGCCGAGTTGGGCGCCCTCGAACAGGCGATGAGCGACCCATCACAAGCCGACATGATGGAGGACATCATCGAGCGCTACGGACTGGCGCAGGCACGTTTCGAGGAACTGGATGGCTACGCGCAGGACGGCCGTGCCCGCGAAGTGCTGGCCGGGCTGGGGTTCGGCCAGGAAATGATGGACGGAGATGTCGGCGCTTTGTCCGGCGGCTGGAAGATGCGTGTGGCGCTGGCGCGCATTCTTTTGATGCGGCCCGATGTAATGCTGCTCGACGAGCCGTCCAACCATTTGGACATCGAGAGCCTGATCTGGCTGGAGGCGTTTCTGCAAGGATTTGACGGCGCGCTCATGATGACCTCCCATGACCGCGCCTTCATGAACCGCATCGTCAACAAGGTTTTGGAGATCGATGGCGGGACCCTGACCAGCTATTCCGGCGACTACGAATTTTACCAGGCGCAGCGAGCCATTGCCGACAAGCAGCAGCAAGCTCAGTTCGAGCGCCAGCAGGCGATGCTGGCGAAAGAGATCAACTTCATCGAGCGCTTCAAGGCGCGCGCATCGCATGCCGCCCAGGTGCAGAGCCGGGTCAAGAAGCTGGACAAGATCGAACGTGTCGAGCCGCCAAAACGCCGCCAGGCTGTGAGTTTCGAATTCCAGACGGCGCCGCGTTCGGGTGAAGATGTCGCCAGTCTGAAGGGTGTGCACAAAGCCTACGGCACCAACACAATCTATGAGGGGCTGGACTTTCAGGTCCGCCGCCGCGAGCGCTGGTGCATCATGGGCGTCAACGGTGCAGGCAAGTCGACGCTGCTGAAGCTGGTTGCGGGCGCGACGACGCCGGATGCTGGTTCGGTGACGCGGGGTCCGAGCGTAAAAATGGGCTATTTCGCGCAGCACGCAATGGAGTTGCTGGATGGCGCGCGCAGCGTGTTCCAGACGTTGGAGGACGCGTTCCCGCAGGCAGGTCAGGCTCCGCTTAGAGCGCTCGCCGGCTGTTTCGGCTTTTCCGGCGATGAGATCGACAAGAAGTGCCAGGTGTTGTCAGGCGGCGAAAAGGCGCGTCTGGTGATGGCGCTGATGTTGTTCGACCCACCGAATTTTCTGGTTCTGGACGAACCCACCAACCATCTCGACATCGCCACAAAACAGATGCTGATCGATGCACTGTCGCAGTATGAGGGCGCAATGCTGTTCGTCAGCCACGACCGACATTTCCTGGCGGCCCTGTCTAACCGTGTGCTGGAGCTGACGCCTGAAGGCATCCACGCCTACGGCGGTGGCTACACCGAATATGTTGCTCGAAGCGGCCATGAGGCGCCTGGGCTGAGGGGCTGACAGGGACGGGGGTCGCCTCGTCAGACGCCACCTACGCCCGGCAGCCCGGGGAAGAACCGCTTCATTGCCTTCTTGCTGCCGAACATGGCGTCGTATTGCAGCAGGCGGAAATCGTTGATCAGCGGGTCGATCTTCTTCTCGCGCGACCAGTCGGACGTGGCCTCGCCGTCATGCGACAGCAGCAGATGCCGCTCGACGACGTCATATTTGGCGTCCACCCGGCCGAGGAAGCCGGTGTAGTAGGGGTGCTTGATGCCGGCCGTCTCGAACAGTTTTAGCGGGATCAGCGACGGGCTGATCGCGCCGATATCCTTCATCGTGCCGGTCTTGTTCGACCAGACGACCAGCGGCGTTTCGCGGTGCAGCGCCAGCGCCTGCGGCGGCTCGCGGCGTTCCGGCACCGGCTCCTTCAGGAAGCCCGTCTCGGTATAGCCCTGGTTCAGCGGCGGCAGGTGGTCGCCGAAGAAGACCAGCACGGTCGGGCGTTCGCGCTTCTGCGCCCAATCCATCAGCCGTTTCAGGCTGCGGTCGGCGTCGGCGATGCCCTCGGCATAGGTCTGGATCGACAGGCCGCGTCGCGATAGCTCGCCGACGATTCAACCTTGATCTTGGCGTCGTAATAGCGGTTCGGCTCATAGGGGCCGTGGCCCTGCAGGCTGACCGCGAAGGTGAAGAACGGCCGGTCGGTGGCGTCGGCACGCTTGATGATCTCGTCGGTCAGCGAATCGTCGGAGACCAGCGGCCCGCGCGATTTCATCGGCGGCAGGTTCTCGATCGCTCAGGAACCGGTCGAAGCCGAACGCGTCGTAGACATGCTTGCGGTTCCAGAACCAGCCCTCGAAGGGATGGATCGCGGTCGTCTCATAGCCTTGCGAGCGGAAGAAGGTCGCCAGCGACGGCATCGGGCCGCGCACATATTGCTGATAGGGGATGCTGCCATAGGGCAGGAAGGCGTTGGAGAAGCCGGTCAGCGCCTCGAACTCGACATTGGCGGTCATGCCGCCGAATTCCGGCGAGAACATCGAGCCGGAGCGCGTCGTGCGCGCACGTTCGGCATCGGGTCCGGCGTGAATTTGGTGTTCGGCAGCAGCGTCGGATCCCAGAAGGATTCGCTCATCACCATGATGATGTCGGGCTTTTCGGCCGGCATCGACAATGCCGGTCGGGCCGGGCGTCGGCGCGATGTTGGCCATCACCTCGTCATTATAGAGCCGGCGGCGCGTCGACCTTGGCCATCGGCACGTTGAGCGCGAAGGCGATGGCGAAGCCGTTGGAGGCGTAGTTTTCCTTCTGGTCCCACATGATCGGGATGATCTGCAGCCGGTCGCGCGCCCAGGAGAAGGTCGCGTAGTCCATGATCGAGACGAAGAAGGCCAGCGCCGGCACGGCGATGGCCAGACGGACAATGCGGCTCTTCATGGTGATCGGCCGGGTGCGCCGCCACCAGCGCCAGGCGCGGTAGAGCGCGTAAAGCGCCAGCAGGCCGCCGGCGGCCATCGCGACGGCCACCCAGGGCCGCTCGCGCACCAGCAGCGGCATCAGTTCCATGATCTGGCGCGCGTACAGAATATCGGTCGGGATAGAGCGGATCGCCGAGATAATGCACCTTCTGGTGGCCGACGAAGGCCAGCGTCAGCGCAATCGGCGCGACGATCAGCAGGCCGTTGTGGCGACGGCCGAGCAAGGCGTCGAGCGCGATCAGCACGAGCGACAGCACCACGATCGTGGTCCAGCCCGGGCGATGCGGCTGCAGGAAGAATTCGATCGTCGGCGCCAGCGAACCGCGCGCGACCCATTCAATGGCAAAGACCAGAACGGTCGAGATGCAGGACGGTGGCCAGGCACTGAACGCGCAGACGCGCCAAGACAGCGCCCCGGTTCCAATTGGAGCCGGCGACGCCATAATGCGAAGGAATCTGCGGCGCGGTCGAGACGCTGCCGGAGTGCGGTAGTCTGCAACTCGATTCCACTCCTCAGCGGCGCACTAACGAAACTGTCACGCGGCTGTCATCCACCGTCACAAATCTAGCGCATGTGGCGGAATTGAGAAGCCGGCGAAAAGTTCCAATGATTTTTCGCCGGCTGAGTGATTTGTGGTCGTCCAGCGCAGCTGCTGACGGCCAAATCCGCCCAAAACCTTGACTTCCGGCCCCGGCTCGCGGCAGACGGGCTGCCAGACAGGAGCAGGGCGCGACAAAATGTCAATAGCATTCACCTTTCCGGGCCAGGGCAGCCAGGCCGTCGGCATGGGCAAGGATCTGGCCGAAGCGTTTCCCGAGGCGCGCGCGGTCTTCGAGGAGGTCGACGACGCGCTCGGGCGAAAAACTGTCGACGCTGATCTGGGAAGGCCCGGAAGAGACGCTGACGCTGACCGCCAATGCCCAGCCGGCGCTGATGGCGGTGTCGCTGGCGGCGATCCGGGCGCTGGAGGCGCGCGGCTTTGTCGCTGAAGGACAAGGTTTCCTACGTCGCCGGCCATTCGCTCGGCGAATATTCGGCTCTGGCCGCGGCCGGCACGTTTTCGATCGCCGACACGGCGCGGCTGCTGCGCATTCGCGGCAACGCCATGCAGGCCGCGGTGCCGGTCGGGCGAAGGCGCGATGGCGGCGATCATCGGGCTTGAGCAGGCCGATGTCGAAGCCGCCTGCCCGGAAGCCGCCGCAGACAGCGCCTGTGCAGATCGCCAACGACAATGGCGGCGGCCAACTGGTGATTTCCGGCGCCAAGGCCGGCGGTCGAGCAGGCCGCCAAGCTCTGCACCGACAAGGGCGCCAAGCGGGCGATCATGCTGCCGGTCTCCGCGCCCTTCCATTCGGCTCTGATGGCGCCGGCCGCCGACGCCATGCGCGAGGCGCTGGCCAAGGTGACGAAAAACACGCCGGTCGTGCCGGTTGTCGCCAATGTCGTCGTCAAGCCGATCAGCCGATCCGACGAGATCGCGGAGCGGCTGGTCGAGCAGGTGACCGGCCGTGTGCGCTGGCGCGAGACGGTCGAGTGGTTCGGCGCCAATGGCGTGACGACGCTTTATGAGGTTGGCTCAGGCAAGGTGCTTTCCGGCCTCGCGCGCCGCATCAACCGCGATATTGCGACGGCGACTGTCGGCACGGCGGCGGAGGTTGAAGCTGCGCTTGCGGCGCTCGGCATAGGAGGGTTTGGAGCAATGTTCGATCTGACAGGAAAAAAGGCGCTGGTGACCGGCGCATCCGGCGGCATCGGCGAGGCGATCGCCCGCGTTCTGCATGCGCAGGGGGCTGATCGTCGGCCTGCACGGCACGCGCAGGAAAAGCTCGAAGCGCTGGCTGGAGAACTGGGCGACCGGACGAAGCTGTTTCCGGCAAATCTGTCTGACCGCGATGCGGTCAAGGCGTTGGCGCAGAAGGCCGAGGCCGATCTCGAAGGCGTCGATATCCTGGTCAACAACGCCGGCATCACCAAGGACGGCCTGTTCGTGCGCATGTCGGACGCCGATTGGGACGCGGTGATCGAGGTGAACCTGACGTCTGTGTTCCGGCTGACGCGCGAACTGACCCATCCGATGATGCGCCGCCGCAATGGCCGCATCATCAACATCACCTCGGTGGTCGGCGTCACCGGCAATCCTGGCCAGGCGAATTACTGCGCGTCGAAGGCCGGCATGATCGGCTTCTCGAAATCGCTGGCGCAGGAGATCGCCACCCGCAACGTCACGGTGAACTGTGTCGCGCCGGGCTTCATCGAATCGGCCATGACCGACAAGCTGAACGACAAGCAGAAAGAGACGATCATGGCCGCGATTCCCGCCAGGCGCATGGGAACCGGCGCGGAAGTAGCCGCCGCCGTCGCCTTCCTGGCGTCGAGCGAGGCGGCCTATGTCACCGGCCAGACGATCCATGTGAACGGCGGCATGGCGATGATCTAGCGGCGGTGCACATCGCCGCCAGCGTTTGCTCACGCCCTTTTACAGCCAGAAGATTTCGTGTAATCGGGCCGCGACACGGTGCTTCGGCGGTGCGTCGCCGGCGCGTTTTGCCGGCTCTGTGGCCAGTTCAGCATTAGACCTTGATTAGAGGCAATCGGGTCGCTAACGAAGAATTACGAACCAGAAAGACGAGGGTTTCCCTATGAGCGATACCGCCGAACGCGTGAAAAAGATCGTGGTTGAGCACCTTGGCGTTGATGCCGACAAAGTCACCGAAGGCGCGAGCTTCATCGACGATCTTGGCGCGGACAGCCTCGACACGGTCGAACTCGTCATGGCTTTCGAAGAAGAATTCGGCGTCGAAATCCCGGATGACGCGGCCGAGACCATCCTCACGGTCGGCGACGCCGTGAAGTACATCGACAAGGCGTCGGCCTAAGTTTCCTCGATGCTTGAACGGCTGGAGGTGAGATGAGGCGCGTTGTCGTAACCGGCATGGGCCTCGTCTCGCCTTTCGGCGTTGGCGTCGAGCATAGCTGGAAAGAGATCCTGGCCGGCAAAAGTGCTGCCCGCCGGGTCGAAAGCTTCCAGGTGGACGATCTGCCTTGCAAGATCGCTCACCAAATTCCCCGCGGTGACGGCTCGAACGGCTCGCTCAATCCCGAGGCCGTGCTTGAGCCGAAGGAACTGCGCAAGATCGGCGATTTCATCCTCTACGGCATCGCCGCAGCCGATGAGGCGCTGAAGGATTCCGGCTGGGAGCCGAAGACCGAAGCCGAACGCGGCATGACCGGCGTGATGATCGGCTCGGGCATCGGCGGCCTTGAAGGCATCGCCGAAAACGCTCTGATTCTCAAAGAGCGCGGCCCGCGCCGCATCAGCCCTTTCTTCATTCCAGGCAACATCATCAATCTGGTTTCGGGCCAGGTTTCGATCCGTCATGGCCTCAAAGGGCCGAACCATGCAGTGGTGACAGCTTGCTCGACCGGCGCGCATGCGATCGGCGACGCGGCGCGGCTGATCATTTTCGGCGACGCCGACGTGATGGTCGCGGGCGGCGCCGAATCGCCGGTGACGCGGCTCTCGTTGGCCGGCTTTGCCGCCTGCAAGGCGCTCTCGACCGACCGCAACGACACCCCGCAACAGGCGTCGCGCCCTTATGACAAGGACCGCGACGGTTTTGTCATGGGCGAGGGCGCAGGCGTCGTGGTTCTCGAAGAACTCGAACACGCCAAGGCGCGCGGCGCGAAAATCTATGCCGAGGTGACCGGTTACGGCCTGTCGGGCGATGCCTATCATATCACTGCGCCCGCCGAAGACGGCGATGGCGCGTTACCGTTGCATGTCGCACGCGCTGAAGCGGGCCAAGCTCGAGGCAGCGGACATCGACTACATCAACGCCCACGGCACCTCGACCATGGCCGATACGATCGAACTTGGCGCGGTTGAGCGGCTGGTCGGCAATGCGGCCTCGAAGATTTCGATGTCGTCGACGAAATCGTCGATCGGCCATCTTCTGGGCGCGGCAGGCGCCGCCGAAGCGATTTTCTCCATCCTGGCGATCCGCGACAATGTCGCGCCGCCGACCATCAATCTCGACAATCCCGAGCGCGAGACGGCGATCGACCTCGTCCCGCATCAGGCGCGGCCACGACAGATCGACGTGGCCTTGTCCAATTCCTTCGGCTTTGGCGGCACCAACGCGTCTTTGGTCCTGCAGCGTTACGTGGCCTGACGGCGGGAAATCCTGCCGTCATTTTTGCCATATTCGCTGCTAGTTTCCGCTTGGGTGTTGGTTTTTCTGGCAAGAGTGGCGGCGACATGAGCAGCAATCCGGCGAATCCGGTTGAATTTGGCAGGCGTGAGACGCCGCCCTCCGCGTCGGCTGCGAGCCCACCGCCTTATGCCGGCGAAGCGGCCGCCGTCGGCGCCGAGGCCTGCCAACGAGGCCTTGCGGCCGGCCACGAATGTTACCCCCCTGCCAGTCGGCAGCCGCCGTTCGCGCGGGTCGCGCAACCAGATCATCGTCTTCATGAATTTCCTGATGTCGCTGATCGTGTTCGCGGTCATCGGCGCGGGCGCGGTGTTTTTCTTCGGCAAGCACAGTTTTGAGGCGCCGGGACCGCTGGCGAACGACACGACGTTCATCGTGCGGCCAAACAGCGGTGTGCAGGCGATTTCGACCGATCTCGAAGACCGGGGTTTGATCAGCAGCGCCTGGGTCTTTTCGCGCGGTGTCAGCGCCTATGGCAATGACGGGGCGTTGAAGGCCGGCGAGTACGAGCTCAAGGCGCGCGCCTCGATGCACGACATCATGGAGGTGCTGAAGAGCGGCAAGTCCATCATGTATTCGATCACGATCCCGGAAGGGTTGACGGTCGATCAGGCCTGGCAGCGCGTCACCGAGATGAAGGAACTGTCGGGCGACATGCCGACGGCATTGCCCGACGAGGGCACCTTGGCTGCCGACACGCAACGTTTTACGCGCGGCACGCCGCGCCAGCAGATCGTCGACAAGATGCTGGCCGACCAGAAGAAGCTGGTGAACGGCATCTGGGAGACCCGTGCGGCGGACCTGCCATTGGCCGACATCAACGAGTTCGTCACATTGGCGTCGATCGTCGAGAAGGAAACCGGCGTCGCGGCCGAGCGGCCACGCGTGGCCGCGGTCTTCGTGAACCGCCTGAACAAGGGCATGCGGCTGCAATCCGACCCGACCATCATCTACGGGCTGTTCGGCGGCAAGGGCAAACCGGCAGACCGGCCGATCTACCAGTCCGACATCAAGAAGCCGACGCCATACAATACCTATGTCATCGACGGCCTGCCGCCGACGCCGATCGCCAATCCCGGCCGCGCGGCACTGGAAGCTGTTGCCAATCCGGCCAAGACCAACGACCTCTACTTCGTCGCCGATGGAACGGGCGGGCACGTGTTTGCCGAAACCCTCGAAGACCACAACAAGAACGTCGCCAAATGGCGGGCGATGCAAAAGGATCAGCCCGAGGCTGGCGAAGAGGCCGAGGGCACCGCGCAGTAATTTGCCAGTGCGACGCACGCATTTGTTGGTTGGCTAGCGGACCGATTCCGTTTAGCCACAGCAAATGCGACAAGGGACATTGGCATGAGTTTGCAAAGTATGACCGGGTTTGCGCGCGCGTCCGGCGAAACGGCCGCAGCGTCGGTGACGTGGGAACTCCGCTCCGTCAACGGAAAGTCGATCGAACTGCGCTTCAGGCTGCCGCAAGGCATGGAGCGGATCGAGCCCCTTGCGCGCCAGGCCGTGCAGCAGCGCTTTTCCCGCGGCAATATCCAGGCGTCGCTGACGATTACGCGCGCGCCAGGCTCGCAGCCGCAACCCGTGGTCAACGAGGCCTTCCTGAAAGACGTCGCGGACCTGGCGAAACGCCTCGAACAGCAATTCGGCACCACGCCGGCGAGTGCCGACGGCCTTTTGGCGCTGCGTGGCGTGCTCGACGTGCCCGAAGCAATCGAGACCGACGAAGAACGCGCAGCGAGTGACGCGGCGATCATGAGCGTGCTCGACCAGGCGCTGAAAGGGCTTGAAGCCGCGCGCAAGACGGAAGGCGCGGCACTGGGCGCCGTTCTTGGGGAGCATGTCACGCAGATCGAGGCGCTGACGCTGCGCGCCGAGGCCGATCCGTCGCGGGAGCCGGCGGCGATTCGACTGCGGCTGGCCGAGCAGGTGCGGCTGCTGATGGATGTCGGCGCCGGGCTTGGACGAGCAACGCCTGCACATGGAAGCGGCGTTCCTGGCGACGAAAGCCGACATTCGCGAAGAGATCGACCGCCTGAAGACGCATATCGGCTCGGCGCGCGCGCTGCTTGGGCAGGCCGGCCCGGTCGGTCGCAAGCTCGATTTTCTGGCGCAGGAATTCAACCGCGAATCGAATACATTGTGTTCCAAATCGAATGCAGCCGCAGTGACAGCGACCGGTCTTGAGCTTAAGGCGGTGATCGACCGCTTCCGCGAGCAGGTGCAGAATTTGGAGTAAGGGATGGCCGAAGGACGGCTCACGCAGTCGATCAAGCGGCGGGGGTTGATGCTGGTTTTGTCGTCGCCGTCCGGCGCCGGCAAGTCGACGATTGCGCGCAATCTGCTCGAGGACAAGGATCTTTCGCTGTCGCTGTCGGTCAGCGTGACCACGCGCGAACGCCGGCCGAGCGAGATCGAGGGCGTGCACTACAAATTCGTGCCGATGCGCGAGTTCCAGCGCCTGCGCGATGCCGACATGCTGCTTGAATGGGCCGAAGTGCACGGCAACTGTTATGCGACGCCGCGCGAGCCGGTCGAGATCGCCATGGGCGAGGGGCGCGACATGCTGTTCGACATCGACTGGCAGGGCGCCGAACAATTGCGCGCCAAGATCCCAGCGGATGTCGTTTCGGTCTTCATCCTTCCGCCGTCCCTGTCTGAACTGAAAGCCCGGCTGAAGCGGCGTGCCGAAGATGCCGACGACGTGATCGAACGCCGGCTCCAGAACGCCCGGCTGGAGATGGAGCATTGGCGCGACTACGACTATGTCGTGATCAACGAGGATCTCGACCGGGCCTTTGCCGAAGTGAAGGCAATCGTCATTGCCGAACGTCTGCGCCGCGACCGGCGGCCGGGGTTGTTCGACTTTGTCTCGGGATTGTTGGACGAACGGACTGCCTAGAGCCATTCCGCTCCTATTCGAATCGCGGAGTGCCTCTAACTCACTATTTGTCGCGATGCTCGACGCAGAATCGCGTTCCACTTCCTGGAATTGCTCAAATCAGGATGTGTCGGCGTAGCGCGGTTGCAGCGCGGCGATCGCACGCAGAAGCCGGTCGGCATTGGCGCGGACGCCGGTGCAGCCAGCCGCGGGAGGGTCGTTCGGAAGGCTCTCTGATCGCCAGGCGCTGGACCTGCTCGGCCAGGGTGAAAAGCATGGCGGCAAACATGCGGAACGTTGCGGCAAGGCGAGCCGCTTCGTCGTGGCCGTCAGCCAGTCTCGAGCGTCGAATATTCGATGGCGAGCGGGTCGATTTCGGTGACATACGCGCTTGCGAAGACTTCCGCCCGCTGCAATATCCAGAGCATCAACCAGCGAACGGGGCTGGCGCGGTCGGCAACCCACTCGGCCAAGGTAGCCAGCGAGAGCAGGATGGCGGCGGTCCGCCTGAGCATTTCGTGATAGTCCCGCACCGTTGTCTCTGCTTCCTTTCGTCAAGCGCGCGAGCATTTGAGGCAGGCTCGAGGGGTGTGGACGAAAAAAAAAAAAATGCTGAGAGGCTGGCAGGGGCCGGCCATCCCGATCAAAGCGCGTCGCGATTGATCGCTCACCGACCTCCCTCTGTCCTGCCGGACATCTCCCCCCTCAAGGGGGGAGATTGCAGCTGTCGACCATTGGCGAAACCCTAGCGGCAAGCCAATCTCCCCCTTGAGGGGGAGATGTCCGGCAGGACAGAGGGGGGTCGGTGGAGGTTGAATTCAAGGTAATCAGATCGCGACAAGCAATAACCCGGCTCATCCGCGCCTGAATCCCAACTGACCCTATTTCGCTCCAAAAGCCTGCGCCAGCGCGACGAACTCCTCCACGCTCAGCGTCTCCGCCCGCCGGGTTCCATCGATGCCAACCTTGGCCAGCAAGGTTTCGCCGCCGAGCGACTTAACACTCTGCCGCAGCATCTTGCGCCGCTGGCCGAACGCCGCCTCCGTGACGCGCCCCAGCACACGCACATCCGCCGGCAGCGGGTTTGGGCGAGGAACCAGGTGCACCACTGACGACATGACCTTCGGCGGCGGCGTGAATGCTTGCGGTGGCACGTCGAACACAATTCGTCGCTTCCGTGCGCCAGCCGGCAAGCACGCCGAGACGGCCATAAGCGTCCGTTCCCGGCTTTGCGACGATGCGCTCGGCCACCTCGCGCTGGAACATCAGCGTCATCGATTCATAGTAGGGTGGCCATTCGGGCAGCGTGAGCCAGCGGATCAGCAGTTCCGTGCCGATATTGTAGGGCAGGTTGGCGACGATCTTGATAGGCCCATCGCCCGCAGCGGCTTTGAGATCAACTCTCAGCGCGTCTCCGGGGATGACCGTCAGGCGGCCGGGATAGTAGGCCGAAACCTCGGCCAGGGCCGCAAGGCAGCGCTCATCGCGCTCGACGGCAACAACCTGCTTTGCTCCATGTGCGAGCAAAGCGCGTGTCAGTCCGCCAGGCCCTGGGCCGATTTCAAGCACGGTGCAGGCTGACAGATCGCCGGCGGCGCGGGCGATCTTGCCTGTCAGATTGAGGTCGAGCAGAAAATTCTGGCCAAGCGACTTCTTGGCTCGCAGTTCATGCCGCTCGATGACGTCGCGGAGCGGCGGCAGGCCGTCTAGGGTCATGTGACGGCCCGCTTCAGATCAGTTCGAGACGATCTTCGCCCTGGCGCGAAGTTCCGCCGTGTACTTCTTCGACAGCTCGTCCGAACCTTGGCCGCCCTCGTCGGCGCCTTCCTTCTGGAAGAGCATCTGCGCCACCCGATCGTCCGACACTTCGCGAGCCCGGCAGACACCTATGAACTCGATACCCTTATCGGTCTCGCGGACCGGCGTTGCGCCACCGGTCTTGGTTTCCTTGATGCTCTCTGCCCAATCAGCGGGCAGGGCCGGCGCCAGCACCCGGCCGACCTCAAGTACGGTCACGTCGATCAGGCCCTTCGCGAACTCACGCGTCGAGGCACACCCATTGAAACGAGCACGCATAGCCTCGGCCTCGCGCTTGCGCTTGGCGAGCGTTGCCGCCCGCTCTTTCGGCGGCACGACGAAGATCACGCGCTGCAGCATGTATTCGGTGGCGCTCGGCTTGCCGCCACCCTTTTCCATCATCTTGCGGACCATTTCCTGCTCGGTCGTGCGGCCGCCGGCGCCGCCTCGGCCACGCGCGCTCAGCGCCTGGCCCCAGCCCATCTGGGAGCGGATGTACTGCTTGAAATGGGATGGCGTCACGCCGGATTGGGTCATGATGCCGTCCAATTGCTTGGTCGTCATCTTGTTGCCTTCGGCGAAACGCTTGTAGGACGCCGCGACCTGATCGTCGGAGACTTTGATGTTCAGCCGCTTGATTTCAGCCGCGCGCAGCGTCTGGTCGATCATGTCGTCGGCGGCTTCCTTGCCGAGATTGCCTTTGCGGCGCTGCAACTTGAGGAAAGCAACACGGCGCTGAATGTCATACGTCGTGACCGGCACGCCATTGACGATGAATTTGATCTCGCTGGCATGGCTCGACCGTGACGAAGCCCGTGGCTGGCACGGCCGTCGCAGCAATGGCGATTGCCATCGCCCAACCGAAATAGCGCCTAACTACCCAATTCATCCGTTGGGCTCCCCAATTGTCCCTGATCGCAGGGCCCCGCCATGCCGTTCTTATGCGGCGAAACGATGTCACGCGGCCGCGTTACTGCGTGCCGAATGCGCCGGAATTGGTGCCGAAATCGCCGAGCGTCCGGAACGAAAGCTGGAAACCGATGCTCTGGGTCCTGTCGATATCGCGATTATCAGGGTCGCCGATGAACTTGCGGCTTTCGGCATAGGTGAGCGCGATCGAGAAGCATTCGTCGTCATAGCCGAAGCCGAACGCATTCCGCGTCACCAGATCCTGATGGATGTCGTAGGTGCTGGACCCGAAAACACGCCAGTTCTCGCGGAACCGCTTGGAGGCGCCGAACGAGACTTCTTCGCGGTCGTAGTTGAAACCATAAAGCGGCTGGGCCCCGATAAAGGCGTACTTGGCCTGAACCGCGAAGGGCCGGGTTGAATAGCCGACCTTGGTCTCCAGCCGGCGCATCTCGAAGGTCTCTTCGTCGAAACGGCCACCGACATTGCCGACAAAACCACGCGGGCTGGCGAGACCGACCATGCCGACATAGTCGGATTGATCGGTTTCGAGGCCGGAGAAGGCGCCAACATTGACCAGATCCGGGGAGGCGTACGAATTCAGGCCGCCGAGGTGATAGGACTGGCCGAACAGCGCATGGCCGGTCCAGCCATTCGAGAAGGTACCGGTGTAGCGCAGGCCGAGATTGGCGCGCGTACCGCCTTCGATCCGGTCGTAGCCGGAAAACTTGTCGCGATCGAACAAGGACGTGGCATCGAAAGCCATGCTCTGGGCGTCTTCGTTCGGAATGCCGAGCGTTTCCGCGTAGCGTTCGTCCGGACGGGCAAAGATCTGGGCGACGGGTTCCAGCACGTGCATCGCGCTGGATGTCGAGAACAGGATCGGCCACCTAACTTCAAGCCCAGCCGTGGCCATGTAGCGGAAATATTCGCTGCGGATATTGTCGGCAACGTTGAGCGTCGATGCCATGTCGTTGATCGCATCGATGGAACGGTCCGTCTGATCGACGAAGGTGCCATCGCCCTGCACATGCAGCAGCGGTGTAATCACCAACCCGGCATCTGTGATGAAGGTGCGCTTCCACTCCGCCTCGGCAGTGACGCGGCCATTGGTGCCCTCGACGCCTCGCACCGCATAGACGGGGTCGATGCCGTCGAGAGGATCCACATCGAGAGCAGGGTCGAGCGCGCGGTCCAACTCGTCGCGGCGCAGGATGCGGGCGTTGATGTCAATGTTCAGTTCGCCGCCCAGAACAGGTTCTTCCGGCGTGATGGAGTAATCGAAGCTGGGCAGGACCCAGGGCTGCTTGTCGTTGCGGGCGATCTGGTCGCCGTATTGGTTCAGGAACTCGTCGCGCAATTCTTCCTGCACTTCGAAGCGCATGAACCGCAGGTCGAAATAATTCCGCTCGTTGAGGCCGGTCAGGTAGACTTCCGAACGGTGTACCGGCTGCTCGAAGCCGCCGATCTGATAGGTGCGGGAGAAATTCTTGTCGGTCTGGTAGAGCACGTCCCAGCCGAACGTCCAGCGCGGATTGATGCGGAACTCGCCCTTCGTACCGACCATCGCCCGAAACTTGTTCAGGTCGCCGTCCGGGCCGCGATCGACCGTGTTGATCCCGAATTCCTCAGGGTCGGCCTGACTGATGCCGGCGATCTTGAGATTGTATTCGCCATTGTTGAACCTCTGGCGCCATTCGGCTTCGCCGAGGAAGCCTTGCTTGGTGTAGCCGCGTACCGGTCACGGTCAGATCGTAGGTCGGCGACAGCGCGAAATAGTAGGGCACGCCGACGCCGACGCCGAGATCGCTTTTCACGAAGATGCTCGGGAACAGGAAGCCGCTTTTGCGCTTCACGGTCGGGTCGGCCATTTCGAAGAAGGGGATCGAGGCGATCGGCATGCCGAACAGCTCAAAGCTGGCGCGCTCGAAGCGCACGACCTTCTCCTGGCCGTTCCAGATGATCTTGCGCGACTTGATGCGCCAGATCGGCGCCTTGTCCGGCTTTTCTTCGCATGGCTCGCAGGCGGTATAGACGCCGTTGTTGAAGGTGGTGATGTTGCCGTTCCTGCGGTCCGGCGCTCTCGGCGCCGAAATAGGTCTTGTCGACGGTCTCGACCGCAAGGCGTTGACGAAGCCGTCGCGGAAATCATCGGTGACGTCGATCTCGTCGGAGTAGATCTTGTTGCCGTCTTTCTCGATGATCTGCACATCGACCGGTGGCGGTCAGGCGCTGCGTTCTGCGGTCGTAGCTGACGTTGTCGGCGACCAGCCGATTGCCGCCATATTCGATTTGCACGCCGCCGACGGCGGTCACGGTGTTGCTGTCCTGGTCGTAGATCAGGGTGTCGGCCTCGAGCAGCATCTGCGAATCGGACGGGATGCCTGCGGCGTATTCGTCGACATCCTGCGCCATGACGGGCGAGGCAGCCGGGACGACCAGCGAAAAGGCATGCCAGTGCCGTCGCGCCGTAGAGGCGCGCCAGACGGGTCCGAATGCGGCGCTCAGCCGTATCCGCCCTCACTAGCCGTCTTCCTTGTACAAAAGAAACGTCACCCCGAAGAACATCGCAACGACCACCGGAAACCATGCTGCGATCACAGGCGGCACGAATCCCGCATTGCCGAACGCTTTGACCAAAACTGAAACCACATAAAGCAGAAAGCCTGCCACGATGCCACCCAGAATCATCGTGGCGGACTGCCCCATGCGCGCAAATCGCATCGACACTGTTGCAGCAATAAGGGTCATGGCGACCATCAGCAAGGGCAGGGCCAGAAGTGAATGAAATTGCATGGCAAATGCGCTTGGCCCGCAGGCCGAACGAGTGCGCCGCGTCGATCTTGCCCGGCAGGTCGAAAAGCGGGATGGTTTCGGGCCGGGCCAGGCGTTCCTGAACGAATTCGGGCTTCAGGTTGGTCGCCACCCGCATCTCTGGTTCCGACGCAAGCCGCTCGCCGCCCTTGTAGCGCATCGACGCTCTTGCAAGCTGCCAGTAGCCGTCCGCAGAAAGGCCCGTTTGGCGTCCTTGCGTTCGACGATGATCGCCATTCTGGTCGAGCGCGAAAAATACGGCATCGGCCAGTTCGAGCCCCTGGTTGAGCACGGCGCGGGCGCCGATGATCGTGTCGCCCTCGCTGGTTTTCTGCCGGATCCAGGGCGCATCGAAGGCCGAAACCTCGTTGGACTTGCCCGAACGCAGATTGGTCTCGATGACCTCGGAGCGCGAAAAGCCATAGGCCGCAAGCGGGTTGAGCACGCGTGACTGCACAGAATGCCGAACACCAGCGCGCCGATGCAGACCGGCAGCAGGAACTGCCAGGCCGAAATGCCGGCGGAACGGGCAATCACGAGCTCATATTTGCGGTTGAGCGAGACCAGCGTGGCCATCGCCGCGAACAGCGCGACGAACGGCACCGTCTGCAGCATGATCATCGGCATGCGCAGCGCCGAAATGCCCAGCGCGATCGGCAGCGTGAAGCCGGGCAGGCCGGCGACCCGGCCGGCAAGTTCGGTGAAGTCGACCAGCAGGATCAGCGCCGAGATGCCGAGGAAGAACCAGGCGGTGATCGTCGCATAGCGCACGAAGAAATAGCGGCTCAGCGTCCAGCCCATCAGGCTCGCCCTCCGGCCGCGCTGACGGATCCGATAAGCCGCGACCAGCGCTGGCTGATCGCATCGCCAAGCCGCCGGAATGTGGCGGCCAACCGCTCGACCCAGCTGAGCGGCAGTTCCATCGTGCGGTTGGTCGCTATGAACCAGATCGAGATCGAGGCTCGGCACGATCGGGACGGCATAGACCAGCCAGACGAACCACTGGATGGTTTGCAGCCGGTCCACGCTGAAAAAGCCCAGCCAGCGCCAGAAGAGCGCGATCGAGACCGCCGTGATGAGCGGATGGATGCGCTGCTTCGCGATAGCGATTGCGCGTCGCCGACCACCGCGATGGCGATCAGTGCGAAGACAAGGGGATAGAGCCATTCGGTAAAGCGCCGATGCAATTCGGCGCGGAAATATTGCGGCGTCTTCTTGAAGATCGGGTCGTTCGGGTCCGGATTGAGCAGATAGCTGATCGTCCGGTCCTTCGGATACATGATGATCCGGCCCGCGGCATTGGAAAACTGTGCCAGATCGAAGGCGTAGGAGGTGAAGCGGATGATCGAGACGTCGCCGTCGGGCGTCTTGCGGTTGATCACCCCGTCGAACATCATCAGCATGCTCTTGCCGCCCTGTTCCACCACAGAGCCGGTCTTGGCGTAATAGACCAGATCGACGTTCTTCTCGCGCGAATCGGCCACGAAAATCTGGCCCAGATTGCCATCCGGCAGCCGCTCGCCGATCTGCACGAACAGGCCGTTCTCGATCTTGCGGAACGTTCCTTCCTGGATGACCAGGGACAGCAGATCCGCCCGCGCCGCCGCGATCTTCTGCCTGCTGCGCTCCCGCGCATAGGGATCGACGCCGTTGTCGACCGCGAAGCTGACGATACTGGCCACCAGCGCCAGGAGAATGATCGGCTGGATCGTCGTCCAGCGCGAGGTGCCGGCGGCGCTGATCACCACCAGCTCCGAATCGGTATTCATCGTGCGTCAGCGTCTGCGCGACGGCGATGATCAGCGCGAACGGGATGACCATCGGGATGATCGACGGCAGGATCAGCGTCGCGATTTCGAAGAAAGTCAGCGCCGACTGCCCGCTGTCGGTGACGAGGTCGATGCGGGTCAGAACCTGCGTGGTCCACACGATCGCCAGCGTCCAGAACAGCGCGGCCGCGAACACCACGAAGACCCGCCGCAGGATATAGCGTTCGATGACCTTCATGCAGAAAAAGGAAGTCCGTGGTTGCGATCGTTGCGGCCGATCCGTGGCCAGGCCGGCACAAACTATCCGCCCACGGGGTGAAGCACAACCCGCCCGGTTTTTGTCCGTTGGTTCGCAGGCCGTTCTGCATTGCCGGACTCTGGGTGCCGCTCGCTAAAATTTTACGAAAATGCATGGTTACCGAGCGGTGAAGACGGCTGTCGGCGTGGTTAACGCCGTTCGGCGGCAAAACATCACACTGTCGTGAGAAAGGCGGCGAGGGATGCTTGCAAATGCTGAGAAAACTCCCAAAGGTCGCCGCAAACTCGCAGCGGGACATACCTCATGGCTCTACGACCTTCGATAGCATTCGCGAAACTGGCGGCGCCCACCAAAGGCGTGGCCATCGTACTGGCCGCCGATGGCGGCAAGCTTGGCGATACGGCGCAAAAATGTGACCCGTCGGGCTCGCTGCCGCGCGCCTTTGCCGCGGCCGATTTCAAAGGCAAATTCGGATCGGCCGTGGAGTTGCTGGCGCCGGCCGGGACCAAGCTCGACCGCGTGAATGTCATCGGAGCGGGGGCCGTCGGCGACCTCGACGAGCATGACTTTCTGCGGCTTGGCGGACTTGCCGGCGCGCACCTGCGCAAGGCGGCGGATGTGACGGTGGTCCTGGAATTGCCCGGCCGCGAAGTGTCGGCGTCGGAGGCGGCCGAGTTCGCCGCCGGCATTCTGCTGCGCGCCTATACCTTCGACAAATACAAGACCAGCAAGGCCGAGGACGAGAAGAAGCCCGACGACGCCGGCGAAGGTCACCATCGCTTGCGCCAATCACGGCGGCCGCCAAGAAGGCATTTGCCGAGGCCGAAGCGATTGCGGACGGCGTCGTCCTGGCGCGCGATCTCGTCAACGAACCGGCCAATACGCTGGGGCCGCTCGAATTCGTCGGCCGAGGCGAAGGCCCTGCAAAAGCTGGGCGTCAAGGTCGAGATTCTGACCGAGAAGGAGATGAGCAAGCTCGGCATGGGCGCACTGCTCGGCGTCGCGCAAGGCTCGCAGCCGGCCGCCGCGCATCGTCGTCATGCAGTGGAACGGCGGCAAGACCAAGGAAAAGCCGGTCGCCTTCATCGGCAAGGGCGTCATCTTCGATACCGGCGGCAATTCGATGAAGACCGCCTCCGGCATGGAGGACATGAAGGGCGACATGGGCGGCGCGGCCGCCGTGACCGGCCTGATGCATGCGCTTGCCGCCCGCAAGGCCAAGGCCAATGTCGTCGGCATCATCGGCCTCGTCGAAAACATGGTCGACGGCAATGCGCAGCGCCCCGGCGATATCGTCACCTCGATGTCGGGCCAGACCGATCGAGGTCATGAACACCGACGCGGAAGGCCGCCTCGTGCTGGCCGACGCGCTCTGGTACATGCAACCAGCGCTTCGAGCCGAAATTCATGGTCAATCTGGCGACCCTGACCGGCGCGATCATCGTCGCGCTCGGCCAACATTATGCCGGCCTGTTCTCCAACAATGACGAATTGTCCGAGAAGCTGCTCGCTGCCGGCAAATCGACGCAGGAAAAGCTCTGGCGCATGCCGATGGGCGACGAATACGACAAGCTGATCGAATTCGAAGAACGCCGACATGAAGAACATCGGCGGCCGCTATGGCGGCGCGATCGCCGCGGCGCAGTTCCTGCAGCGCTTCGTCAAGGACACGCCCTGGGCGCATCTCGACATTGCCGGAACGGCGATGGCTGCGCCGTCGAGCGAGATCAACCAGTCCTGGGGCAGCGGGCTTTGGCGTCCGGCTGCTCGATCGGCTGGTGCGGACCACTACGAGGGCTAGAGGCTTCAGGTTGGCCGAGGTGCTGTTCTATCACCTGACCGAATCGCGGTTGGAGGATGCGCTGCCCGGCCTGGTGGAGCGCAGCCTTCAGCGCGGCTGGCGGGCCGTGGTGCAGACCGGCAGCGAGGAACGGCGCGATGCGCTCGACGCGCATTTCTGGAGCTACCGCGACGAATCCTTTCTGGCGCATGGCATGGATCACGACGCCAATGCCGAACATCAGCCGGTGCTGCTGACCACCGGAACCGGAAATGCGAACGGCGCATCGATCCGCTTCTTCGTCGATGGTGCGGAGCCGGCCTCTTGGAAGGCTATGAGCGGCTGGTTTTCCTGTTCGACGGGCATGACGAGGCGCAACTGGCCACCGCGCGGCGAATACTGGAAGTCGGCAAAGGCCGAGGGCCACACCGCGACCTATTGGCAGCAGACGCCTGACCGGCGCTGGGAGCGAAAGGCTTAGCGCCGTCGCAGGCGCACGATTGGATTATCGAAGAATGCGTTTTTTGTTTCTCCTGATTTTGCTGGCCGGGGTCGGGCTGGGCGTCGGCTATCCCTGGTACGTCAACAATTTCTCCGGCCAGGAACTCGGCACTTACCGCGTCTACGAGCGCGGAACGGCTTCAAGCCGGTCGAGGTCCAGTTGAAGTCGGCCGATGCGCCGGTGCGGGTGCTGGTCGACCTGACGTCCGTGGGATCGCCGCGATTTTCGGCGGATCAAACCGTGCTGACGCTGACCGCGGCGACCGGCGGCCGAACCGTGCTCGCCGACACCTTGACCTTCGCACAGTCGCAGGCGCGCGACGCGGCGCCGCAATTGCAGGACCGCATCTTTCCGGGCCGATGCTGATCCGATCACCGATGTCACGGACGGGTCCTACACCTTCACACTTGGGCAGGGCGATGCGGACGGCATCGACATCCGCTCGGTCGATCTGATTCTGCGCGGCGGCGCATTGGTCGATCGATCCGCGCGCCCAGCCGATCGGCCTGTCGCTGATGGCGGTCGGCGTCATTGGGCTTGTTCTGGCCATGCGTCGGCGTCGCCGGCGGCCGCAGGAAAATCCGAACTCGCAGCCGCCTCCGCCGCGCTGGGGCAGGGGCGGCGGCAATGATTCGCTATCCGTGAACTATCGCCACGCCTATCACGCGGGCAATTTCGCCGACGTGCTGAAGCATGTCGTGCTGTCGCGGCTGATCGAATATCTGAAGCGCAAGGACAAGGCGTTTCGCGTCATCGATACCCATGCCGGGATCCGGACTTTACGATCTCGGCTCGGACGAGGCGTCGCGAACCGGCGAGTGGACGGACCGGCATCGGCCGGCTGATCGACGCGCCGCTGCCGGCGTCGGTGGCGCAGCTTGCTCGAGCCCTATTTCGAGCGCGGTGCGGGCGCAAAACAGACGGTCCTGAGCTGCGCAACTATCCCGGCTCGCCGCTCGATCGCGCGGCATCTTTTGCGTCCGCAGGACCGCCTGTCGGCGATCGAACTGCATCCGGAGGAGGCCGAGCGTCTGAAGGCGTTGTTCGCCGGCGATTTTCAGGTTCGGGTGATCGAACTCGACGGCTGGCTGGCGCTCGGCGCGCATCTGCCGCCCAAGGAAAAGCGCGGCCTGGTGCTGGTCGACCCGCCTTTCGAGCAGGAGGGCGAGTTCGACCGGCTGGTCGACGGTCTGGCAGGGCGCATCGCCGCTGGCCGGGCGGCATCTATGCGCTCTGGTATCCGATCAAGGATGCGGCCGCGGTGCGCCGCTTTCGCGCGGCGCTGGCAGAGGCAGGAATTCCAAAGATTCTGGATATTTGGCTGACAGTTCGTAACGGCAGGAGAGCGGGTTGGCCGGTCCGGCGTCGATCGTCGTCAACCCGAATTTCGAGCTGGAAGGCGAGATGAAGCTGATCCTGCCGGCGCTCGCGCGCATTCTCGGCCAGGACAACGGCGCCACATTCGGTCCTGGAATGGTTGGCCGGAGAACAGCGCCCGGCTTGACCGAACGGCGGCGGTTCCGCAAAGTGAAACAACGATTTGGTCGGGATGCTGCGATGTCTGGCTTGACGAGACTTGTCCTTGGCGCCTTGGCGGCGGCCACGCATGGCGTATGGCGGCACCGGCCTCTGCCGCCGACCAGATCTACGAAGGCGAATATGTCGACGGGGCGGCGATCTGCGCGGCGCCGTGGGTGCTGGCGCGAATCAAGAAGAACTTTCGCTATCAGGTGACGCACGTTCCGCATCTGCCGGATGTCGAGATCACCGATTTCCGCCGCATCCACCAGCATCGCTACATTCCCGCCGATGGCGACTGATCGGCCGATTGCGCGCCGCTATTGCGGCGCGACGGTCGAACTGTCGGACGGCCGACGGCCGCGACATCTGGTACCTGATCGAGGAACGCATGGGCTTTGCCACCTTGCTCGATGGCTTCGGCCTTGCCAACGAAGTGCGCGGCTCGAATGTCGAGTTCTGCGTTTCCGGTTTCGACCGCTGGATGGTCTACAACGGCGCTTGCCGCGTTCTTCGCTGATCGTTCGGCATGCGTCGGCCTGACAGCCGCCGCCGTCGTCGCCTTGACTGGTCACTGACGGCGGCTGCTGACGACAGCTGAGACGCACATCAGACGAAAACTCAGCCGGCAACCGCGCCGATTGTCGCAGCGCCGAAGCCGCAGCCGCTCGCCGGAAGCAGGTTTGATTTCTACGTCCTGTCGCTGTCCTGGTCGCCGAGCTATTGCGAGGCGGAAGGCGACGAGGCCAATCCGCAGCAATGCGAATGCCGAACGGCCTTACGCCTTTGTCGTCCATGGCCTTTGGCCGCAGTTCGAGCGCGGCTTTCCGACGGATTGCGCGACCGGCGAGCCGGACGTGCCGGACGAACTGGTGCGCACGCTCTATGACATCATGCCGTCGGCCGGCCTGATCCGGCATCAATGGCGCAGGCATGGCAGCTGTGCCGGCCTTGCCATGGACGACTATTTCGCGGTGCTGCGCGCCGCGCGCGAGAAGGTCGCCGTACCTGCCGAGTTCCGCCGGCTCGACGCTAGCGCAGACTGTCGATCCCGAAATGCGTCGAAGCAGGCGTTTCTCGAGGCGAACCAGGACCTTCCGCCCGGACGGCATCGCGGTCGACTGCGACAAGCGCTATCTCGCGGAGGTCCGCATCTGCCTGACCAAGGATCTGGCTTTCCGGCCTGTGCCCGAGGCCTCGAGCGCCGCTCCTGCCGCGCGTGCGACGATGCTCATGCCGCCCGTTGCGCGGCTAGAGAATTTAGTTCTGACGATCGAGGGACAGACACATGCCAAAGCTGCTCTATTCGTCGGCTTCGCCCTACAGCGCCAAGGTGCGCATGGTCGCTGCCTATGCCGGCATTGCGCTTGAACGCGGTCGTCGGTCGACACCAATGCCGAGCCGCCGAATCTTCTGGCGGCCAATCCGCTGGGCAAGATCCCGACGCTGGTGACCGACGACGGCGAGCGATCTTCGACAGCCGGGCCATCACCCAGTATCTCAACCGGCTTTCCGGCGGAAAGCTGTTTCCCCGCAACGCGGCCAAGCGCACTGGAAGCCGAGCGGCTCGAGGCGCTGGCCGACGGCATTTGCGACTGCCTGCTGGCGATGTCTACGAGCGCCGGTTCCGGCCCGAGGAAATGGTCCACCAGCCCTGGCTCGACCAGCAGTGGGCAAGGTGGCGCGCGGCCTCGATCTGCTGAACGCCAACCCGCCAAAACTGCCGAAATCGATCAATGCCGGCCACATCGCGCTGCGCGCGCGATGCTCGGCTATCTCGACCTGCGTTTTGCCGGAAAATGGGAAAAGGGCCGCGGCAAGCTCAAGCGCTGGGCGGCGCGCTTCGACGAGAAATTCCCGGAGCTTGCCGGCCTGATGCCGTCGGCTCCCAAATAGCGATCGACAAAACGAAAAGAGCCGGGCTTATGGGCCCGGCTCCTCTCGGTATCATAGCTGATCTTGCGATCAGAACTTCATACCGATGCCGAACTGGACGCGGTTGTCCATGCTCGATGTCGCTGGTGCCGCCGCCGGTGGTGAACGCTTCGCTGCCGAAGTCGGTGTAGCGGTATTCGACGCGGCCGAAGACATTGTCGGTGACATGATGTCGGCGCCGGCGCCGGCCGTCCAGCCGAGCATGGTGTTGCTGTCGCTGACGCCGCCTTCGGTGACTTCAGGCTCTGGGCCGCGCCGCCTGCCGTGGCGTAGAGCAGGATGTCGGGCGTGACCGCATAGCCGAGACGGGCGCGCAGCGAGCCTTCGACGCCGGACTTGACCGACGTGCCGGCATTGTCGCCTTCGATGCCCGAATAGTCGACGTCGCCTTCGATGCCGGCAACGACGCCGTTGCCGATTCGGCAGTTGTAGCCGGCAAAAGCGCCGCCGACGAAGCCGTCGGTGTCGATGTTGTTGCCGGGCTCGTCTTGGCCTCGCCGGCAAAGCCGTAGCCGAGCTGGATACCGGCATAGGGGCCGGCCCAGGTGGCGAGCGGCGGCTCTTCCATCGGCGCGGCCGGTGCCGGAATGGATCTCGATGGCGTCGGCCGCGAAGGCTGGCGCCGCCGCGAGGGTGAGAAGACTGACGGCCGCGATGGCCGAGCGGGTGAACATTTGTATGGACTGTCATTTCTTACTCCTTGGCCAAGTACGCAGAACCGACTTGGGATCGACAATACCGGCCCGTTCGGGGGGAAGGCGGACCGCTGTCGCACGGTCCCGAATGTCGGTTGCGAAATGCGGCCCGAACGAACCTGAAGTTTGGTCATTCCCCGGCAGCGAATGACTGAAAAATGGCGTTGCGACTTCGCAACAGCCCTGTCAGGAGCATAAGGTCGCGTGGCCGGAAAGCCGCTTGGTGCAAGGGGTTCGCGCGACCTATATTGCGGCGGCGCAAGACGCTGAATTCGGCAGACGCATCGGGCGATTGACGCTGCCTGTCACAAACTCGCCAGATCGATGAACGGCATTCCGTTAAAATTGTAACTTTGTTGACCTTGATGCCCAAGACACGACCCAAGGATGAAGATCAGGCCAGCCCCGCACGTGCTGGTGACCGGCGGCGCGCGGCGCATCGGCAGGGCGATCGTCGAGGATCTGGCCGCGCATGGCTTTGCGGTTGCGATCCATTGCAACGCTCGCGACGAGGCCGAGGCGCTGGCGGAACAGCTAACGGGCACGGGCGCAGGTGCCGTCGTGCAGGCCGACCTGACCGACCGGGAGGCGGTCGACGGTCTCATCGAAGCGGCAAGCGGTGCTCTTGGCGCCGATTCAGCTGCTGGTCAACAATGCTCGGTCTGTTCGAGGACGACAGCCTGATGGATTTCGACTGGGGCGATTGGGACCGGCATTTCGCCATCCATCTCAAGGCGCCGGCCATGCTGGCGCGGCAATTTGCCGAAGGCTTTGCCGCAGGAGCCGAAGGTCTGATCGTCAACATGATCGACCAGCGCGTCTGGAGGCCGACGCCGCGCTATTTTTCCTACACGCTGTCGAAGTCGGCGCTGTGGACGGCGACGCAGACCATGGCGCAGGCGCTGGCGCCGCGCATCCGCGTCAACGCGATCGGGCCCGGCCCGACCTTGCGCAATGCGAGCAGACGGACAAGCAGTTCGCCGACGTGGTCGATGGCTGCTGCTGCGGCGCGGTCCGGAGCTTCGGAATTCGGCGCGACGATCCGCTATCTTGTGGCAGGCGCGGTCGGTGACCGGCCAGATGATCGCGCTCGACGGCGGCCAGCATCTTGCCTGGCAGACGCCGGATGTGACGGGGCTGGGCGAATGAGCACCGCAGCCAAAAACGGCGCATGGCGGCGCCGACATGCCGCCGACGTCGACTGTCGACGATGACGACAGACGCGCCGGAACGGAGCTCGGCCGCCGCCGGTCGGCCCGCGAGCCGTCTTTCACCGCCATCGACTGGGCGCGCGCATGCCGGCGACGCCGACGGCATGGTCGGCGCCGAAGTGATCCAGACGCTGGTCAAGCGGCTGCCCAACGCGCCCGGCGTCTACCGCATGATGAACGCCGCCGGCGACGTGCTTTATGTCGGCAAGGCGCGCAGCCTGAAGAAGCGCGTCACCAACTACGCGCAAGGGCGGTTCCACACCAACCGCATCGGCCGGATGGTGCGCGAGACGGCGACGATGGAGTTCGTCGTCACCCGCACCGAGATCGAAGCGCTGCTGCTCGAAGCCAATCTGATCAAGCGCTTGCGGCCGCGCTTCAACGTGCTGATGCGGGACGACAAGTCGTTTCCCCTATATCCTGCTCACCGGCGATCATCGCGTCGCCCGGCATCTTCAAGCATCGCGGCGCGCGCTCGCGCAAGGGCGACTATTTCGGGCCGTTCGCCTCCGGCCGGCGCGGTCGGCCGCACCATCAATTCGCTGCAGCGCGCCTTCCTGCTCCGCACCTGCACCGATTCGTTCTTCGAGAACCGCACGCGGCCCTGCCTGCTCTACCAGATCAAGCGCTGCTCCGGGCCCTGCACCGGCGAGATCTCGCCGGCGGACTATGCCGAACTGGTCGACGAGGCGAAGGATTTTCTCTCCGGCCGCAGCCAGAAGGTGAAGGCCGAGATTTCGGGCGCAGATGCAGGCGGCGTCCGAGGACCTCGATTTCGAGCGCGCCGCGATCTATCGCGACCGGCTGGCGGCGCTGTCGCATGTCCAGAGCCATCAGGGCATCAACCCGCAGGGCATCGAGGAGGCCGACGTCTTCGCCATCCATCAGGAGGGCGGCCAGGTCTGCATCCAGGTGTTCTTCTTCCGCACCGGCCAGAACTGGGGCAACCGCGCCTATTTCCCGAAGGCCGATCCGGCGCTGGAGCCGGGCGAGGTGCTGGGCTCGTTCCTGGCGCAGTTCTACGACGACAAGCCGCGTCGCGCGCGCGATCCTGCTGTCGCACGCAGGTCGACGAGCAGGAGCTGCTGGCCGAGGCGCTGTCGACCCGCGCCGGCCAGCAAGGTCGCGATCAGCGTGCCGCAGCGCGGCGAGAAGAAGGATCTGGTCGACCACGCGCTGCAGAACGCGCGCGAGGCGCTCGGCCGCCGGCTGGCCGAAACCTCGACGCAGGCGCGGCTGCTCGACGGCTTGGCGGAGACCTTCGGCCTGGAAAAGCCGCCGGTGCGCATCGAGGTCTACGACAACTCGCACATCATGGGCACCAATGCGGTCGGCGCGATGGTCGTCGCCGGGCCGGAAGGTTTCGTGAAGAACCAGTACCGGAAGTTCAACATCCGCTCGACCGACATCACGCCGGGCGACGATTTCGGCATGATGCGCGAGGTCATGGAGCGGCGCTTCTCGCGGCTGATCAAGGAGCATGCGCGAGGGCGGCGAGATGGCGACGCGAGGGCGAGGAGACTGCCGGCGTTTCCCGGCCTGGCCGGACGTCATCCTGATCGACGGCGGCCAGGGCCAGATGACGGCGGTGCGCGCGATTCTCGACCGAACTCGGCATCGCAGGATCGCGTCGTCGCCATCGGCGTCGCCAAGGGCCAGGACCGCGAGGCCGGCCGCGAGCGCTTCTTCGTCGAGGGCAAAGCCGTCCTTCTCGCTGCCGGTGCGCGATCCCGGTGCTCTATTTCGTCCAGCGGCTGCGCGACGAGGCGCATCGCTTCGCCATCGGCTCGCACCGCGCGCGGCGCAAGAAGGAGATGGTCAAGAACCCGCTCGACGAGATCGGCGGCATCGGCCCGGCCGCAAGCGCGCGCTGCTGCATGCATTTCGGCACCGCCAAGGCGGTCAGCCGCGCGGCGATGGACGATCTGATGGCGGTCGACGGCATTTCGGAAGCCGGTGGCGCGGCTGGTCTACAATCATTTTCACGAGAAATGATGCGACGGCCGCGAAAAATCGGCCGGACACATCGGCTCATTGCGCGAACCAGTTGACCCCCCACGTCGATATCTGATTTCATGTACGGCATGACAAAGAGTATCGCACCCAGATGGCTCAGCGCGCCTTCAACCTGCCCAACATGCTGACCTACGGCCGCATCCTGGCCGTGCCGCTGGTCGTGCTGTGCTTTTTCCTCGAAGGGCCGGCTGCAATCGAGCGATTTCGCCCGCTGGTCGGCGCTGGCCATCTTCGTCGTCGCCAGCGATCACCGACTATTTCGACGGCTATCTGGCGCGCGCCTGGCAGCAGACAGTCGAATATCGGCCGCATGCTCGACCCGATCGCCGACAAGCTGCTGGTCGTCGACCTGCCTGCTGCTGCTCGCCGCCGACACCGACCGCACGCATCGCCGGCTGGTCGCTGTGGGCGGCGATCATCATCCTGTGCCGCGAAATCCTGGTCTCGGGCCTGCGCGAATATCTGGCCGGCCTGAAGGTCAGCGTGCCGGTGACGCGGCTGGCCAAATGGAAGACGGCGATCCAGATGGTCGCGATCGCCTTGCTGCTGGCCGGCCCGGCGGCTGGACAAGATCATCTCCTACGCCACCGAGACCGGCATCGTGCTGCTGTGGATCGCGGCGCTCGTGACGCTCTACACCGGCTACGACTATTTCCGCGCCGGCGTGAAGCACATCATGGACGAGTGATGACCAAGCTCGATCTATTTCGCCTGGGTGCGCGAGCGCATCGGCAAGCCGCGAGGAAGAGGTCGAGCTGCCCGCCGAGGTCGAGACGGTCGCCGATCTGCTCGTCCTGGCTGAAGGCCACGCGGCGAGGAGTATGAGCGAGGCGCTGCAGGCATCCCGAGGTGATCCGCGTCGCCATCAACCAGGAGCATGTCGACCATCGCGAGAACGATCGCCGGCGCGCGCGAGATCGCGCTGTTCCCGCCGATGACCGGCGGCTGAGCATGCCGAGCGCGGTGGCCGACGCTCCGTTGCCCCCCTCTAGCAGGGTAGGGTGGCCGCAGAAGCGGCCGGCCGTGGGGATCAGTGCGCCAGTCTCCAACGCTTCGTAGAAGCGTCGGCGACGATGTCGTGCTGATCTCACCCGGCCGTTGTGGGGGCCACCCTGCGCGCAAGGCAGAGGAGGGAGCTGGCGCCGCTCACCGATGACCCCTCGCATCCGCATCCAGGCCGACGATTTCGACATCGCCGCCGAGATCGCGCGGCTGACCGCGGGCCGCAACGATGTCGGCGCGGTCGTCACCTTCACCGGGCTTTGCCGCGACGAGGACGGGCGGCTGGCGGCACTGGAGCTCGAACATTATCCCGGCATGGCGGAGGCCGAGATCACGCGCATCGCAGAAGAGGCATCGCGCCGCTGGCCGCTGTCCGGCCTTACCGTGATCCACCGCTTCGGCAAGATCGCGCCGGGCGAAAACATCGTGCTGGTCGTCGCGGCGTCGACGCACCGGCAGGCCGCCTTCGAGGCCGCGAATTTCCTGATGGATTATCTGAAATCGCGTGCGCCGTTCTGGAAGAAGGAGCATCGGGCCGACGGCTCGACGGGCGACTGGGTCGAGGCGAAGGCATCCGACGACGATGCCGCGGCGCGCTGGCGTCGGGATTGAGGCTGACAAAATCTCGCTGCTCTTCTCCGAAAAGCCGTATTCGTTGAGTCTCTTCGCGCCAGGGTTGAGGAGATCGCATGCTGACACGGCTGGCGGAACTGCTGCTTTTTGGGATCATTCCTTACCTTGTCGGGTCGTTTGCGGTGTCGAGCGCCGACGTTGTCGACCGGGACCTTTCGGCGGCGCCGATCGTCCAACTCATCGATGACGATGCGATCGACGATGGCGACGAGACTTTCGGGACGGACAAGACGAGCCGAAAGATAGGCTTCGCGCGCCTGATCACTCTAGTGCGTTAAGCACATCCTGGTGAAGAGCAACGGCGCATAGCAGCCGCTGCTTGACGGCGTATTTCCCCGCGACCTAGTATTTCGCAAGGTTTCAGGGGCCTTGCATGAAATCGCTGTTCGCATCGACGCGCGGGTTCCGCGTCGCGCTCGCATTGCTGATGTCCACCGTCGCCGCCGACGCGCTGGCCGCGACACGCAACGCGCTTGTCATCGGCAACTCGTCCTATCGTCCGGGCTACGAGCTGAAGAACCCCATTGCCGATGCGCGTGGCGTCGCCGAGAGCCTGTCGAAGGTCGGCTTCGACGTGGTCGTTCTGGAAGATACCGATCTCGCCTCCATCCAGCGCGCGATCGACGTCTTTGTGAGCAAGTCGGCGCAGGGCGAGGCGGCGGTGATCTATTATGCCGGCCACGGCGCGCGCATCAACAACCGCGATTTTCTGCTGCCGGTCGATTTTTCCATGGCGACATTCGACCAGGTGGACACGGAAGCCTTCGACGTCGACCGCCTCGTGCAGGCGCTGGCCAGCACGCGCTCCGACCTAAAACTGTTGCTGTTCGATGCCTGCCGCAACAACCCGCTGGAAGATCGCGGGGCGATGTCGCTGAAGGCGCCGGAGAAGACGCCGCAATATGGCGCCAACACCATGACGATCTATGCGACGGCGCAAGGCATGAAGGCGCTGGACGGGCTGGGAGACCACAGCCCGTTTGCCGAAGGCCTGATGGAGAACATCGCCGACCCGGAGATCGAACTGAACGACCTGATCCGCAAGGTGACGGTATTCGTGCGCGAAAAAACGGCGGGGAGGCAGACGACCTATCAGCAGGGCAGCCTCGACAAGGCGTTTTATCTGGGCCGCAACATCGTGGCGACGGGCGTCGTCGCCGGCCAGCCGTCGGAGCCGATCGTGCAGGTAGTCGGGCTCATTTTCCCCGATTCCGACACGGTCGAGCTGACCGAGGCCGATCTTGAAGGCAAGGATGCCGCCACGCTGCGGCTGGCGCGCAACGAGATTTTTGCCCGCCACAATCGCCGCTTCGCCGATCCGGCGCTGGCCGAGCATTTTGCGCAATTCGACTGGTATCGGCCCGGCGAGGACGAGACGCGGCTGAGCAAGCTGGAAATCGCAAATGTCGAGGCGATCCGCCGCTACGAACTGAAGCCGGCCATTCCGGACTCGGATTTCCTGCTGCCCGATTCCGACCGGCGTCTACTCACTGACGGAAGATCTGGAGCCGCTCTCGAAGGAGCAACTGCGCATTGGCCGCAACGAGATTTATGCCCGCCGCGGCTGGGATTTTAAGACCAAGGCGATGGAAACCTATTTCGAACAGTTCGACTGGTACACGCCGAGCCTCGGCAAGATCGAGCTGTCCCACATCGAACAACAAAATGTCGATTTCATCGTGAAATACGAACGCACCAGATCGTAGGAGTCTCAGGGACGGGCTCTGCAGCGTGGGAGCGTGAGCCTTTGCGATGGATGCTTCTTGCGGCAGCCTTGTTAGCTGCTGGTCCCGTTGTTGCGGCCGACAAGGCCGCCGGCTACGGGGCAAACCCGAAAAACCTTGAGACGCATCTGAAGCGGCTGGTCGACGCCTATCCGGACGTCGTCAAAGGTTACGACGAGAAAGCCCTGATCCTGGTCAATGGCAAGCGGCTGCCGCTGTCGGACGGCGCGATCGAACAAAAGCTTCGACGAACTGCTCGACGACCCTGACATCGGCGACATGTTCGCCTTCGCCTATCCGGCCGGGGCGCGAACCGGCAGCGCCGGGCCGCAATGTCGATCCCGGCCGCATCCGCGTCGAAGCGCTGTTCGAGGCGCTTTATGGCGACTGCGAAAAGGGGCAGGTGTCCGGCAAGCTGCGGTCGCGTCCCCTGGGTGCCTGAGCACGGTGGCGGGACGCTAAAGGTCTCGACGGCGCAGGGCGCCGACAAGGCGCTGGAGGCGGTGTCGCGCGAACTCGACGCGCTGCCGGACCAGTTCGCGAAATATCTCGTGCCGTCGGCCGGCACCTACAATTGCCGGCCGATTGCCGGCACGTCGCGCAAATCGATGCACAGCTACGGCGTCGCCATCGACCTGAACACGAAATATTCGGCCTACTGGCAGTGGGACGGCGCGAAGGGCATGGTCGAACCAGATCCCGCAAGAGATCGTCGACATTTTCGAGAAGCACGGCTTCATCTGGGGCGGGCGCTGGTATCACTACGACACCATGCATTTCGAATACCGGCCCGATATGGTGGGCGACTGACGTGAGACCGGACCGAAGTGCGACCGAACAAACGGCTCGGGCTTGTCCAGGCTGCCGACGTAATGTTTCTGAACGTTGTTGCGTCGCAATCCTGGACAGCTCAGATCGGCTTACAGGCCGCTGATATTGTCCCGAGACTCAAAATGTCAGCCGACGATTTCGGTGTCGGAGAACCAGTATTTGATTTCCTGGGCGGCCGTTTCCGGCGCGTCGGAACCATGCACCGAGTTCTCGCCGATCGACAGCGCATGCACCTTGCGGATGGTGCCTTCGGCGGCGTTCGCCGGGTTGGTGGCGCCCATCACTTCGCGGTTCTTGGCGATCGCGTTCTCGCCTTCGAGCACCTGAACGATGGTCGGAGCCGACGACATGAACTCTGTCAGTTCGTCGAAGAACGGGCGGTCCTTGTGCACGGCATAGAAGCCCTGTGCTTCACGCAGGCTCATCCAGACGCGCCTGGAAGCGACGACGCGCAGGCCGGCATCTTCGAGCATCTTGGTGATCGCGCCGGTGAGGTTGCGCCTGGTCGCGTCCGGCTTGATCATCGAAAAAGTGCGTTCAATCGCCATGAAAAATCCTTGCTTGGTGCGGGTTAATTTGGGAAGGTGGCGGCTCTATACAGGCGGGCATTTTGGCTTGCCAAGGGGAGCCGGCGGCGAGTTACAGCTGTCAGAGGCTCAGTCGGCGATGCCTTCCTCATATTCGCTCGACATTTCGAGCCAGCGTTCCTCGTTGCGGCTGAGCTGCGCAGACAGCTCCGAACGTTCCTTGGCCAGCCGCGTCGCCTTGATCGGATCCTTGTCGTAGAGCGCCGGGTTGGCGAGTTCGTCCTCGATCTGGTCGATGCGCTTGCGCAGGCGGTCCATCAGGCCTTCGGTCGCGCGGATTTCCTTGGCCAGCGGCTCGAACGCCTGGCGGCGGGCAGCGGCCTCGCGGCGGCGGTCGGCCTTCGACGCCTTGTCGGCCTCGCGCTTCTCGCGCGCGGTCCGGCGAGACGCCGGTCACCTCGGTGCGATAGTCCGACATGTCGCCGTCATAGGGTTTGACCGCGCCATCCTTGACCAGCCAGAGCCGATCGGCCGTCGCCTCGATCAGGTGGCGGTCGTGCGAAATCAGGATGACCGCGCCCGGAAAGTCGTTCAGCGCATGCACCAGCGCCTCGCGGCTGTCGATATCGAGGTGGTTGGTCGGCTCGTCGAGGATGAAGAGGTTCGGACCTTCGAAGGACGACAGGCCCATCAAAAGCCGCGCCTTCTCGCCGCCGGACAGGTCTTTGGCCGGCGTCATCATCTTCTCGGTCGTGAGGCCGAAGCGCGCGACGCGTGCGCGCACCTTGGCTTCCGGCGCATCCACCATCAGCCGGCGGACATGTTCGATGGGGTTTTCCTCTGGCCGCAAATCGTCAAGCTGGTGCTGCGCGAAGATCGAGACCTTCAGACCCGGCGCTATGGTCATCGTGCCGCTGTCCGGCTTCAGGCGGCCGGCGAGCAGTTTGGCGAAGGTCGACTTGCCATTGCCGTTGGCGCCGAGCAGCGCGATGCGGTCGTCGGCATCGATACGCAGGCTGAGGTGCTTGAGAATCGGATCGCCCGGCGCATAGCCCACAGCGGTCTTGTCCAGCGCGATAATCGGCGAGGCGACGGTCTTGACCGGCTCCGGGAAGCTGAACGGCGCGACCATGTCGTCGACGACGGCCGCGATGGTCTGCATCTTCTCCAGCATCTTGATGCGCGACTGCGCCTGCCTGGCCTTTGAAGCCTTGGCGCGAAAGCGGTCGACGAAGGATTGCAGATGCTTGCGCCGCACCTCCTGCTTGACGCGGCCCTTTTCCTGCAGCTCCAGCTTTTCCGCCCGCTGACGCTCGAACTGGTCGTAGCCGCCGCGCCAAAGCGTGAGCTTTTTCTGGTCGAGATGCACGATCGAGTTCACCGCGCGGTTCAACAGGTCGCGGTCGTGGCTGATCAGAAGCACGGTGTGCGGATACTTGCCGACATAGTTTTCAAGCCAGAGCGTGCCTTCGAGGTCGAGATAGTTGGTCGGCTCGTCGAGCAGCAGGAGGTCCGGCTCGGCAAACAGCACGGCGGCCAGCGCGACTCGCATGCGCCAACCGCCTGAAAAGGACGATGCCGGCCGCTGTCTGCGCTTCGGCATCGAAGCCGAGGCCAGCCAGGATGGTTGCGGCGCGCGCCTCGGCCGAATGGGCATCGATATCGGCCAGCCGCACATGGATTTCGGCGATCCGATGCGGATCGGTCGCCGTCGTTTCCTCTTCGAGCAGCGCCGCGCGTTCGAGATCGGCCTTGAGCACGATGTCGATCAGCGGCTCCTCGGTGCCCGGCGCTTCCTGCGCCACCTGGCCGATACGCGTGTTCTTCGGCAGGCTGATCGAGCCGGTCTCGCCGGCGAGTTCGCCGGTGATGGCTTTGAACAGCGTGGTCTTGCCCGTGCCGTTGCGGCCCACCAGTCCGGCCTTGGTGCCGGCCGGCAGGGTGAGCGAGGCGTGGTCGATGAGCAGGCGCCCGGCGATTCGCAGGGACAAATCATTGATGATCAGCATGGCGGGCGCGTTTTGGCCGAGCGCGAGCGCGAAGGGCAAGAGGCGGCTGTGCCGAGGTTGCCGTCCACGGCAGTCGCAAAAAGGAGCCCGCCGTGAGGCGGGCTCCAGGGTCCAGGAGAGAAATGCGAGACTTAGCGGCTGGCCATCTGCAGCAGCCGGCACAATTGCGCTATCGCCGGATCGTCGAAGCCGCCGGCATTTTTCGCCTGCCGGCAAAGCTTGCGATATTTGACGATATCGGAGTTGGACATATTGGCGATCACACCGGGCACGTTTCTGGTCGGAGGTGTCACGGCCGGGACGGTTTGGGCGCGGGCCGGTTGTTCCGGGCGGGCGCGGATTGTCCGGATTGTTCACGGTCGGACCACCATTGGGGCGGTCCGGATTCCCGATACCAACATCGATATCCACGCCTGGCCCGACACTGACGTCGACCTCGACATTCGTGCCGCCAAGTCCGACATCTGCGTCGACGTCAGCGACATTCGATCCGCCGACGGTGGCGTCGGCATCGACCGTCACGGCGCCGCCGATGCTGGCGGTAGCATCGACATCCACGGCGGAACTGCCGCCCAAGTCTACCGATGCGTCGGCATTGATGCCGCCGTCGCGGTCGCCGACAGTGGCGCCGACATCGATTCCATCACGGCCGACGTCCACGCTGACGCCGAGCCCGCCGTTGCGGTCTCCAATGTCAATGGCCATCGCCGAAGAGCAGGCGGCGAGCAGCATGACGCCACCGGCCAATGCAGTGGTGAATTCCCTGAGACGAGTCATGGTATTCTCCATTCGGTTGCATCAGTCGACCACACAGTGATCGCACCAATGACTACGCAGTAGAGGGTCATCCGGTTTCAGATAAGAGGTCTGCGTTATTTTTACCTACGTTACTGGATATTGAAACGGATTCGAAAAAGTAGCTAAAAATGGAAATAAAATTCCTGGGAATATTTTCCACATTAAGCATATATGCCGGCCAGATTCACTGCGTTGGAAATAGAGGAGGTCAAGTTCTACTGACGGACGATCAAGCATCGTCAAAATAGCATGCGCCTGACCGCGATGATGTGTTTGATGATTGAAAACATGGGCGAGTGCCGGCGCCAACCTTTGCGAAACCGTCCGGACGTCGGTCACGGTGATATAGGTGAACCGGCCGTCGAATGCTTTTTCATTCAGGCCGGAAATCCAATCGACGATGCGTTGATCCTCTTGTTCCCGGGCGCGGCGCAATAGGCCGAAATCCAGGTGGACGATCGCATTGAGGGTCGCCGGAGCTTCGCCGCCCCCGGTAAAGCGCTTCATCCAGATGCGGTCGGCCACAAGAAGGTGGTTGAGTGTTCCGATCAGCGAGGTGAAAAAAACGCCTACATTGCGTTCCAAGGCCTCCTGGGGCAGCGCAGAGGCCGCGTCATAAATGCGCCGGTTGGCCCATTGATTGTAGGCCGCGAACATCGTGAAGTGCTGTTTCATCTGTCTTTCGCTTTGGTTGGCCCGCGTTGGTAACCGCTCGTCTCGGAGACGCCAATGACCATTCTGCTTTATGATCTCGTGGGGGTGGACGAAAAACGGCCCTACAGCCCGCATTGCTGGAAGGCGGCGATGGCGCTAGCGCATAAGGGCCTGTCTTTTCGACGCCTTCCGACCCGCTTTGTCGAGGTTCCGAAGGTCGAAGGTGGCATTTCGACGATCGTTCCGGTGATCAAGGACGGCGACACGGTGGTGGCCAACTCTTTTGCCATCGCACTCTATCTCGAAGAGACGTATCCGGACGGACCATCGCTGTTTCGCGGCAAGGGCGGCGAGGCGATGGCGCGCTTCGTCGAGCGCTGGTCGCAGACGCAATTGCACCCGTTCCTTGGCTCGGCCGCCTTGATGGAAATCTACCGTCGCCAGGACGAGGAGAACGCCGTTTATTTCCGGGAGAGCCGCGAAAAACGCTACGGCAAGCCGCTCGAAGCCGTGTCGGCCGACCGCGACGCGCATCTGGACGCTTTCCGCAAGAAGCTGGAGCCGCTGCGCAGCATGCTGGAATACCAGCCGTTTATCGGCGGCCAGACGCCGCTCTACCCCGACTACATCGTGTTTGGCGCGCTGCAATGGGTGCGCGTGATGTCGACCTATGGGTTTTTGGAGCCTGGCGATGTCGTAGCGGCCTGGTTCGAACGCTGCCTCGATCTGCACGACGGTTTGGGGAGACAGGTGACCGCCGCTGCCTGAGCCAACGCTTGGCTCACGTCGGGACTCCCCGAAACCCGGCAAAACGGGTATTGAGCGCTTATGAACCAGCACGTACCCGTAGCCGATGCCAAGGTGCGCATAGGACATTCCGCCTGTCCGCATGATTGCCCGTCGACCTGCGCGCTCGACGTCGAGATGCTCGGGCCGCGATCGCATCGGCCGCGTCCACGGCGCCAAGGACAACAGCTACACCGCCGGCGTCATCTGCGCCAAGGTCGCCCGCTATGCCGAGCGCGTCCATCATCCCGACCGGCTGCTGAAGCCGCTGGTCCGCTCCGGCGCCAAGGGCGACGGGCAATGGAAAGAAGCGAGCTGGGAGGCCGCGCTCGATCTCGTCGCCGAGAAATTCGTCGCCGCTGAAGCGAAATACGGCAGTCGGAGACGGTCTGGCCCTATTTTTATGCCGGCACGATGGGGCTGGTGCAGCGCGACGGCATCGAGCGGCTGCGCCACGCCAAGAAATATTCCGGCTTCTTCGGCTCGATCTGCACCAATCTGGCCTGGACCGGCTGGATGATGGGGGCGGGGCGGCTGGCCGGCTCCGATCCGCGCGAAATGGCGAAGTCGGATTGCGTGGTGATCTGGGGCACCAATGCGGTCGTCACGCAGGTCAACGTGATGACGCACGCCATGCGCGCCCGAAAGGAGCGCGGCGCAAAGATCGTCGTCATCGACATCTACGACAACGCGACGATGAAGCAGGCCGACATGGGCCTGATCCTGAAGCCCGGCACCGACGGCGCGCTGGCTTGCGCGGTGATGCATGTGCTGTTCCGCGACGGCCTGGCCGACTCGCGCCTATCTCGAAAAATACACCGACGATCCGCGCGGGCTGGAAGCGCATCTCGAGACCCGCACGCCGGAATGGGCGGCGGCGATCACCGGGCTGTCGGTCGCCGAGATCGAGGCGTTCGCGCGGCTGATCGGCACGACGAAGAGGACCTTCTTCCGCCTCGGCTACGGCTTTGCCCGCCAGCGCAACGGCTCGGTCAACATGCATGCCGCGCTGTCGATCCCGGCGGTGACCGGCGCCTGGCAATATGAAGGCGGCGGCGCGTTCCATTCGAACTCCGGCATCCTGAAACTCAACACCGAATTGCTGGAAGGCGCGCAAGCTGCGCGATCCGCGCATCCGCTATCTCGACCATTCGCGCATCGGCCCGGTGCTGATGGGCCACGAGGATGCGCTGTACGGCGGCCCGCCGGTGACGGCGATGCTGATCCAGAACACCAATCCCGGCCAATGTCGCGCCGGAGCAGCGGCTGGTGGAGGAGGGGTTCCTGCGCGACGATCTGTTCACCTGCGTGCACGAGCAGTTCATGACCGACACGGCAAAACTCGCCGACGTCGTGCTGCCGGCGACGATGTTCCTGGAGCACGACGACATCTACAAGGGCGGCGGCAACCAGCACATCACGCTGGGGCCGAAGCTGATCGACCCGCCGCAGGGTCCGCGCACCAACCATTTCGTCATCGAGGAACTGGCAAAGCGGCTCGGCGTCGCCGACCAGCCGGGCTTCGGCATGACCGAGCGCGAGCATATCGACGTGATGCTGTCGAAGAAGGGACTGCCGGCGTTCGACGCCTTCAAGGAGCAGCGCTGGGCCGATCTGCAGCCGGATTTCGAGCAGGCGCATTTCATCTCGCGGCTTCGGCCATCCGGACGGCAAATACCGCTTCCGGCCGCAGTGGAGGGGCAACGCCGGCGCCGAACCGGCCGCCGAAATCCATGGGCCTGTTCGGGCCGGTCGAGCGCCTGCCGGAATTTCCCGACCATGTCGACCTGATCGAAGTCGCGGACGCCGAGCATCCTTTCCGGCTGGCGACGTCGCCGGCGCGCTACTTCCTCAATTCGTCCTTCACCGAGACGCCGAGTTCGCGCAAACGCGAGGGCCGGCCGGAACTGCTTGTTGCACCCGGAAGACGCAGTTTCGCTCGGTCTGGCCGAGGGCGATCGTGTCGAGATCGGCAATCCGCGCGGCGAGGTCGTGCTGCACGCAAAGCTGTTCGACGGCGTGAAGCGCGGCGTGGTCATCGCCGAGGGCATCTGGCCGAACGACGCGCATGAGCGCGGCGAGGGCATCAATGTGCTGACCGGCGCCGATGCGCCCGCGCCCTATGGCGGCGCGGCATTCCACGACAACAAGGTGTGGGTGCGGGCTGCTTAGGCCAGTCAGCTTGAAGCGCGTTTCGGCTTCTTCTTCGAAGTATTGAACTCGATGGCGGCGCGGATCAGCGTCGTTAGCGCTGCTTCGTTGATCTTCTCACTTTCGTGGAAATCGATAGCGCGGCGGGTGTTGCCTTCGAGGCTGGAGTTGAAGAGGCCGGACGGGTCTTCCAGCGAAGCACCATTGGCGAAGGTCATCTTCACGACCGATTTGTAGGTCTCGCCGGTGCAGATGATGCCGGCGTGCTCCCACACAGGAACGCCTCGCCATTTCCAGGTCTCGATGATTTCGGGGTCGGCTTGCTTGATCAGCTTGCGGATCCGGGCGAGCGTTTCGCCGCGCCAATCGCCCAGTTCCGCGATCCTCGCGTCGATCTTTTGGGAAGCGGAGTTCTCGCCCGTATCTTCCGAGCCATCTACAATATTCTTCATAGTGATCACACCTGTACTGGACGGATTTCGACGGCGCCGAACTGCTTGCCCGGAACGCGCTCGGCGAACTTCATGGCCGCATCGACATCCTTGACCTCGATCAGGAAGAAGCCGGCAACGTTGTCCCCGGTTTCGAGATAAGGTGCGTCGCTGGTCACGGTCTTTCCATCGCGCAAGCGCACGGTGGTGATCCCGGCCGGCCAGGTTGCAGTGCCGCGCAGTGCGCCACTGTCGGTCAAAAATGTGTTGAATTCGCCATAGGCTTTGCCGACGGTCTGCTGTTCCGCAGGCGTGGCCGCCGCCATCTTGGCATTGTCGTGATAGATCAGCATCAGATAGAGCATCAGTTTTCCGTTTACATTTTTTCGCCAGGCAATTTGCTGGCCTGTTTCACCCAATCGATGAACTGGGCTTCGTCCAGTTCGTCGTTCTCATGGATATGGAGATAGCGCACCTCCTTCTGTTTGGAGGCGACGGGCGGGACGGGGTCTAGCGATGTGCCGTTGAAGAAGGCCACCTTGATGTATTTGTCGAACACATGCAGGCCGAGGAACCAGCGTCCTTGCTCGACGCCGTAGAAGGGTGAATTCCATTTCACCGCCTTGCTGACGCCGGAGATCGCGCCCTCGATGATCGCATCGAGGCGGCGGCCGACAGCTCTTTTCCAGCCCGGCATTGCCTCGATATAGGCCGCACGGGCGCGTCGCCGTAACCCTTGGCGATCTGCGGGTTACCTCCGGAAAGCAGGGTGACTTCGCCAGGCTTTGGCTTGGGCATGCGGTTTTTTCCTAGCTTGGGATGTCGATTTGGCCATGCGGCAGCCTCCTTAAAGCGGCTTCAGCACAAGCCTGCCATAGGCGACGAAGGCGCAAACGGCGGCGACAACAAGCCAGTAGAGCATTTGGCCGTGGTTCGGATCGCCCGAGGCAAGATGAAGCCCGCAGAAGAGCAGCATTTCGGCGGCAATGACGATTGCGGCGAGAGGGACGAGGCCGGAGAGTCCCTTGCTGAGCGCGCGGCAGCACGAGCCCCAGCGCGCAAAGCAGCTCGACAATGCTTAGGCTCAGCCAAATGCTATGCGGCAGGGCGCTAAGCGACGGCACGGCCTGCTCGGAATTGGCAAACTTCCACACAGCGCCGATGACGGTGTGCACGGCGAGCAGAACCTGGACGACCCACAAGGCAATATTCATCACTCACTCCATTTGTTCACTGAAGGGCGGTCACGGCTTTGGGCTTCAGTCGAGCCGCGCCAGCACCTGTTCCAGATTGTCGAAGAAGCGCGGCCAGCCGACCTTGGCGCCACGGAAGTAGGGCTGCTGGTCTGGCCTGAACCCGGTCTGCTCCATGCGCAGCCGAACCCCTTTGGTTGTTGGGGTCAGCACCCAGGTGATGATGCTCGTCAGGTCCTTGGTGTCCCAAGTGTAGGTCAGCCGCTTGTTCGGCTCGACGGCCTTGACCTGACAGTCGACGCTGCCCCAGTCCGCGCCGGCCTTGAAACGGTGGCCGACGACAGGCTGGAAATCGTTCTGCATCAGCCACTCGGCGATCAAATGCGGCTGCGTGAGCGCCCGCCAGATCTTCTCCAGCGGGTGCGGTAACTCGCGTTCGACGATGACGGAGAGCGTTTCGGTCGACGTGTCGTTCATTGATCCATCCTGTTCAGCAGGTCTTCGAGGGCGTCGAACTTGCCTTCCCAAAACCCGGCCATTTCGTCCGTCCAATCGCGCAGCGGAGCCAAGGCGGCAGGCTGCGCGGCATAGTGGGTCTGACGGCCGGCATGGCGATCGTGCACCAGGCCGGCTTGCTTCAGCACGCCCAGATGCTTCGAGACAGCCGGTTGCGACACGCCTGCGTGGGCTGTCAGCGCACCGACAGTCTGCTCGCCGCCACGGCAGAGCCGTTCGAAAATTGCGCGGCGGGTCGGATCGCCCAGCGTTCGAAAAAGAGTGTCCTGTGTGATCGTCATCGCAATCGATAACCCGTTAGCTATGGATTGATCTATAACTGTAGAGCTATGGATTGGTCAACCCCGTGAACGAATAAATTGTGGAATCAGGGTGTGATCCGCGCCAGTTGCTCGAGGTCGAACGCTTCCGCGCCGGGTATCGGCGACGAGACATGGCCTTTGGCGAGACCATCAAAGCCGGCGAAGATGGTGCGGCCGCCTTCCATGCGCGCCTTGCCCTCGGCGACCAGCCGCAGCGCCAGCGGATAGAGCTGGTGCTCGGCCTTCAGCACGCGCGCCGCCAGCGTTGCCTCGTCGTCGCCGATCAGGACCGGCACGGCCGCCTGGGCGATGATCGGCCCGTCATCCATGTCGGGCGTGACGAAATGCACGGTGCAGCCATGGATGCGCACGCCGGCGTCCAGCGCGCGCTTGTGCGTGTCGAGGCCCTTGAACAGCGGCAGCAGGGCAGGGTGGATGTTGATCATCCGGCCCTGCCATTTTTCCACGAACGGCGTGGTCAAGGAGCCGCATGTAGCCGGCCAGCGCCACGATCTCGACGCCGAACGAACTGGAGGGCGGCGTCGATCGCCGCGTCATGGGCGTCCTTGCTCGGAAACTTCGAGCGCTCGATGACGCCGGACGGGATGCCTTTCGCGGCGGCGAGCACGAGGCCCTGCGCATTCGGCTTGTCGGAGACGACGCCGAGCGATCTCGGCCGGAAAGTCGCGCTCGGCGGCGGCCTCGATCAGCGCGGCCATGTTGGAGCCGCGCCCCGAGATCAGGATGCCGACCTTTTTGCGTGGCGTGCTCATAGCGACGATCGACCCGCGATAGATGACGCCGGCGTCGCGGCGCGGCACGATGCGGCCGATCGGCGTGACCGTCTCGCCGGCTTCCTGCAGCACGGCCGCGACCTGCGCGGCCTGGCCGGCAGCGACCACGATCACCATGCCGATGCCGCAGTTGAAGGTGCGCATCATCTCCTCCGGCGCGACGCCGCCGCGTCTTGGCCAGCCACGAGAAGACGGCGGCACGTCGATCGCGTCGAGGTCGAGTTCGGCGGAAAAATCCTCGGGCAGCACGCGCGGAATGTTGTCCGGGAAACCGCCGCCGGTGATGTGGGCCAGCGCCTTGATGCCGTGCGTGTTGCGGATCGCCTTGCAGCACCGACTTGACATAGATGCGCGTCGGCTCGAGCAGCGCTTCGGCCAAGCGTCGAGCCTTTCGGCGAAGGGCGCCGGATCGGCCCAGCCGAGGCCGGAAACCTCGACGATGCGGCGCACCAGCGAAAAGCCGTTGGAATGCAGGCCGGAGGAGGCGAGGCCCAAGCAGCACGTCGCCTTCGACGATGTCGTCGGTCGGCAGCAAGCTGGCCGCGTTCGGCGGCGCCCACGGCAAAGCCGGCAAGGTCGTAGTCGCTTGTCGCGATAGAGGCCGGGCATTTCGGCCGTCTCGCCGCCGATCAGCGCGCAGCCGGCCTGCCGGCAGCCTTCGGCGATGCCGCCGACGATCGCCGCGCCCTGGTCGGGGTCGAGCTTGCCGGTGGCGAAATAGTCGAGGAAGAACAGCGGCTCGGCGCCCTGCACGACGAGGTCGTTGACGCACATGGCGACGAGGTCGATGCCGATCGTGTCGTGCTTGCCGGCGTCGATGGCGATCTTGAGCTTGGTGCCGACGCCGTCATTGGCGGCGACCAGCACCGGATCGGTGAAGCCGGCGGCCTTGAGGTCGAACAGCCCGCCGAAGCCGCCGATCTCGCCATCGGCGCCCGGCCGGCGCGTCGCGCGCACCAGCGGCTTGATCTTCTCGACCATCAGGTTGCCGGCATCGATGTCGACGCCCGCTTCGGCATAGGTGAGCCCGTTTTTTCCGTGGCTTGCTCATCGCGCTCCTGCGCGGTTCCGGAAAATCTCCGCGCTCTTCGCATGAACGCCGGCCGCTCGCAAGGATGCAGGCTGTGGATCAAGCCGGCGCATTCCATTGTTCGCGGCGCTGGATTGTCAGAGGCGAGTGCCCTTGCTCGTCCGCCGCCCCATCGACCATCTAAGGCGCTATGACAACGCAACCGAGCCCGGCCGTTGACCATCCCCAACCTGATCACGGTCATGCGCTTCCTGCTGGTGCCGGCCGTGGTCTACGCCTTGCTGCTCGGCGAATGGGGCTGGGCCTTTGCGGGCTTCCTCGTTGCCGGCATTTCCGACGGCGTCGACGGCTTCATCGCGCGGCATTTCAACCAGCGCTCCAAGCTCGGCGCCTATCTGGATCCGATGGCCGACAAGCTGCTGCTGGTCACCGTCTTCGTCGTGCTGGGCTATATCGGCGAATTGCCGCTGTGGCTGGTCATCCTGGCGGTGATCCGCGACGCGCTGATCGTCTGCGCCGTGCTTCTGTCGACGGTCATGGGCCATCCGGTCGAGATGAAGCCGCTGATGGTGTCGAAGGCCAACACCGCCGTCGCAGATCGTGCTTGGCGGCGCTGGTGCTGGGCGAACATGCGTTTTCGCTCGATCTCGGTCCGCTGCGGCCGATCCTCATCTATGCTGACCGGGCTCTTGACCGTGGCTTCGGCCGCGGCCTATCTCGTGGCCTGGCTGAGGCACATGAGCGGTTATGGCGAAGACAAGGCCCCTGACTGACGACTGATCTGGCCGCCGCCGCGGTCAGCCTGCAATTCCGCCGCCAGATCCGCTTCTGGCTGATCGCCGCCGTGCTGCTTTGCGCTGTTCGTCTATCTGTTCAGCGACATCCTGCTGCCCTTCGTGGCCGGCATGGTGCTGGCCTATTTCCTCGATCCGGTCGCCGACCGGCTGGAGCGACTCGGCCTGTCGCGGCTGATGGCGACGATCCTCATCCTGTTCGCCTTCGTCGTCGTCGCTGGTGCTGGGCCTGGTCATCCTGATCCCGGTGCTGGCCACGCAGCTGGCCGATTTCGTCGACAAGCTGCCGGAATATCTGACCCAGCTGCAGGGGCTGATCACCAGCTTCGACCCGCAATGGCTGGAGGAGAGTTTCGGCGTCGATCCGGCGAATCTGCGCGAAGGGCTGAACTCGCTGCTGACCTCGGGCTTCGGCCTGCTCACGACGGTGTTCACGTCGATCTGGAGTTCGGCGTCGGCGCTGTTCTCGATTGCCGGCCTGTTCGTGGTGACGCCGGTCGTCGCCTTCTACATGCTGCTCGACTGGGACCGCATGGTCGCGATCATCGACAGCTGGGTGCCGCGCGACCATGTCGACACGGTGCGCAAGCTCGCCACGGACATCAACACCTCGACCGCCGGCTTCGTGCGCGGGCAGGGCACGCTCTGCCTCGTGCTCGGCCTGATGTACGCCTTCGGCCTGACGCTGACGGGCTTGAATTTCGGCATCCTGATCGGCCTGTTCGCCGGGCTGATCAGCTTCATTCCCTATGTCGGCTCGCTGGTCGGTCTGGTGCTGTCGGTCGGCGTGGCCTTCGTGCAGTTCTGGCCGGACTGGATGATGATCGCGGCGGTGGCCTGCGTGTTCTTCGTCGGCCAGTTCATCGAGGGCAACATCCTGCAGCCGCGGCTGGTCGGCAAAAGCGTCGGCCTGCATCCGGTCTGGCTGATGTTCGCGCTGTTTGCCTTCGGCGCGCTGTTCGGCTTCGTCGGCCTGCTGATCGCCGTGCCGGCGGCCGCGGCCGTCGCCGTGCTGGTGCGCTTCGCCATCGCGCGCTATCTGGAATCGCCGCTCTACAAGGGCCACTCGGACGATCTGGTCGAAGTGATGAAGGTCGAGGTGGTTGAAGCCCGCACCCTGCACGAACAGATCGAGCCGCCTGCGTCGGCGCGTCGCCGCAAGAAAACCTGAGATGCCGCTGCGGCCCGCTTCGCGCCAGCTGCCGCTCGATCTCGGCCATGAGGCCGGCTCTTCGCGCGACGATCTTGTCGTCAGCTCGGCGAATGCGCAGGCCGTCGCCTATGTCGAGCGCTGGCCGGACTGGCCGTCGCCGGTGACGTCCTGGCCGGGCCGCCCGGCAGCGGCAAATCGCATCTGGCTGCCATCTGGCGCGAGCGGACGGAGGCCGCCTCGTCGACCCAGCTAACATCACGACCTCGCAAGACGCCGTGCCGCTGGTCTTGATCGACGATGCCGACACACCCGGCCTCGACGAGACCGGGCTCTTTCACCTGATCAACGCGGTGCGGGCGCGGGCGGCTCAGCTGCTGCTCACGGCGCGCCGCTTTCCGGCCGCCTGGGGCGTGACGCTGCCGGACCTGGCCTCGCGCCTGAAGGCGGCGGCGACGGTGGAAATCCACGAACCGGACGACGCCCTGCTTGCCGGCGTCATCACCAAACTCTTCGCCGACCGCCAGGTCGAGGTCGAGCCGCATGTCGTGCAGTTTCTCGTCCGGCGCATCGAGCGCTCGCTGTCGACCGCCAATGCCGTGGTCGAACGGCTCGACCGCGCGGCGCTGCAGCAGAAATCGCGCATTACGCGTTCGCTCGCGGCAACAGTGGTCGACGCCATCGACGGCGGCCAAGGCCAGCTCGAGCTTGGCTGAAGAGCACGGCTAACCTGTTATTCGGGATGCGGCAGTTTGGGGTTCTGACGACCGCCGCACCCGGGCGGGGGGCTTGCGGGGTTGAGACGCGGCGGCCGGCTCCCTTAGGGGCAGTCAATTTAGTCACGTCTAATTGAGTTGGGCAATTCCCGATGGATGCACCGAAGCAACACTCGCCGTCTATCGCGTCATCGATGCGTCGACGGGGCTTGCCGGGTTGACGGCGTTAACCATAATCTCTTGCTTGATCTGGCGGGGCTAAAGGGGTCAGATCGCCTGAGAAAACTCGTCCGCCGCGAATGACGGACGGGTTTTGATCGGCCGCTTGCGTAGACACGCGACGAGATCGATCTTGATCGCCAGCCCGACCGGCGCTGGTCCTGCGTTCTGCTAGGTTTCCATCCATCCCGGAGGGTAGGGGTTCGGTTCCAGCCTTCTCCGTGCTACCCAAAAACCGGCATTGCGTTGGCAAACTACAGCGCGAGATCACCGGGCAGCAACGACGTTTCCTGACCGATGCCTTGGCCGCGCAGGCGCTCGCGTCGCGCGACGGCGGCGCACCGAACATGCGCGCATATTCGCGGCTGAATTGCGAGGCGCTTTCATAGCCGACGCGTATAGGCGGCGCGCGTGGTGTCGGCGTTGACGACCATCAGCCGCCGCGCCTCCTGCAGCCGCAGCATCTTCTGATATTGCAGCGGGCTCATCGCCGTCGCCGCCTTGAAGTGGCGGTGGAAGGAGGCCAGGCTCATGCCGGCGATCTCGGCCAGCGCCTCGACGCGGAGCGGCTCGTCGAAATGCGCGCGGATCCAGGTGATCGCCTGCCTGACCTGCGACAGCCGGCTGTCGTCGCGCGGCGATCTGGCGCAGCACGCCGCCCTGCGGACCGTGCAGCAGCCGGTAGAGGATTTCGCGCTCGAGCATCGGCGCGAGCACCGCGATGTCCTCGGGCGTGTCGAGCAGGGCCAGCAGCCGGACCCAGGGGTCGAGCAATTGCGGGGTCACCGGGCTGACCCCGAAGCCCGCGGTCTGTCCGTCGCGGCTGGACCGGGACATCGGTGAGCAGTGCGGCGATCACGTCGCGGTCCAGCGCCAGGCTGAGCGCAGACGTAGGGACGGCTCGTCGCTCGCCTCGACGATCTGGCCCGAAACCGGCAGTTCGACCGAGGCGATGAAATAGGAAGCGGGGTCGTAGCGCAGCAGGCGATCGCCGATCATGACCTGCTTGGCGCCTTGCAGCACCAGGCAGAGCATCGGCTCGTAGACGGCCGATGTCGGTTGCGGTGATCCGACGCTCGACACGAACAGCGAGACGCCGGGAATGATCTCGGCGCGGCCCGCCGTCGTCGGCGTGACGCCGGACCAGAGCGCACATGCTGGTCGAGTTGCTGCTGCATGGGACCATAGTTGGCGCTTTCCCTTGCGCTGCAAACAAGCCGGCGAGCCCGTCCGGCAGGCGGTTTGATAGGAATAGGCAAGAGATCGACACGATCGGGCGCGGAATCGCCGAGCCGCATCCCCAGATATGCGGGACCAAGGCAGCATCGCGGCGCAGCCGCTTCCGCTCCTGCGCATCTCCGCAAAATCCAAGGAGAAATCCATGACCAAGCATTCGGCGCGGAATCGACCACGGACGATGTGCTTGACGGCGTCGATCTCTCCGGCAAGCGCATCCTGGTCACCGGCGTGTCGGCCGGTCTCGGCGTCGAGACGGCGCGGGCGCTGGCTGCGCACGGCGCCGAAGTCGTCGGCGCGGCGCGCGATCTCGACAAGGCGCGGCGCCGCGACGGAGGTCGTGCGCGCGGCTGCGGCGGCAACGGCGGCAGCTGGAGCTGGTCGAGCTCGATCTCGCCTCGCTGGCCAGCGTGCGGGCCTGCGCGGACGCGCTGCTGGCCGATGGCCGGCCGTTCGACCTCGTCATCGCCAACGCCGGCGTCATGGCCACGCCGCTCGGCAAGACCGCGGACGGTTTCGAGACCCAGTTCGGCACCAACCATCTCGGCCATTTCGTGTTCGTCAACCGCATCGCCTCGCTGCTGAAGCCGGGCGGGCGGCTGGTGAACCTGTCGTCGGCCGGCCACCGCTATTCCGACGTCGATCTCGACGATCCGAATTTCGAGCGCACACGACTACGCGCCTTCGTCGCCTACGGCCGCTCGAAGACCGCCAACATCCTGTTCGCCGTCGAGTTCGACCGCCGTCACAGGGAGCGCGGCGTGCGCGCCGCGGCCGTGCATCCGGGCGGCATCCAGACCGAGCTCGAGCCGCCACATGACGCAGGAAGAGATGGAGGCGCTGATCGTGAATCGACCAGTGCAGCCGCAGCCGACGGCGAGCCGCCGTTCGCAGCTCAAGACGATCCCGCAGGGCGCGGCGACGTCGGTCTGGGCGGGCGTCGTGGCGCCGGCGGAAGAGGTCGGCGGGCGCTATTGCGAGGACTGCCACGTCGCCGCCATCGACGACGTGTCAGCGCGCGGCGGCGTGCGCTCCTACGCGCTCGATCCCGAGCAGCGCCAAGGCGCTGTGGGCAAAGAGCGAAGAGATGGTCGGCGAGCGGTTCTGACCGTCCCGACATTAATCCACACGGAGAGGTTCCATGAAGACCACTGGATATGCCGCGACCGACGCAAGCCTCCCGCTCGCGCGCTATGAGTTCGATCGCCGCGACCTCCGCGCCAACGATGTCGCGATCGAGATCCTCTATTGCGGCGTCTGCCACTCCGACCTGCACCAGGCCCGCAACGACTGGGGCTGGTCGATCTATCCCTTCGTTCCCGGCCACGAGATCGTCGGCAGGGTGTCGCGGTCGGCAGCGACGTCACCCGCTTCAAGGTGGGCGACACGGTGGCCGTCGGCTGCATGGTCGACAGCTGCGGCAATGCGACCAGTGCCTGCAGCAGCGAGGAGCAGATGTGCCGCAAGGGCGTGACCGCACCTACAACGGCCAGGACCGGATCACCGGCGAATCACCTATGGCGGCTATTCCAAGCATATCGTCGTGCGCGAGGAGTTCGTGCTGGCGTGCCGGACGGGCTCGACTCGCGCGCGCGGCGCCGCTGCTCTGCGCCGGCATCACCACCTATTCGCCGCTGCGCACCTGGAATGTCGGGCCGGGCAGCCGGGTCGGCGTCATCGGGCTCGGCGGACTCGGCCACATGGCGGTCAAGCTGGCGGTCGGCCTCGGCGCCGATGTCACGGTCATCAGCCGCACCGATGCCAAGGCCGCCGACGCGCTGGCGCTCGGCGCCGACGCGTGCTCGTCTCGACCGATGAGGCGGCGATGGCGGCGGCGGCCAACGCTTCGACCTCATCATCGACACCATCCCGGTGCGGCACGACCTGTCGCCCTATCTGCCGCTGCTCGATATCGACGCGCACGCTGGTCATTGTCGGCCAGCTCGGCCTGGTCGACGAGCACAGCACTCTGCCGCTGCTCATGGGCCGCCGCCGCATATCGGGCTCGCCGATCGGCGGCATCGCCGAGACGCAGGAGATGCTCGATTTCTGCGCGCAGGAAGAACATCCTGCCGGAATGCGAGATGATCGCCATCCAGGACATCAACGCGGCCTTCGAGCGGATGGAGCGCGCCGACGTGCGCTACCGCTTCGTGATCGACATGGCCTCCCTCGGAAAGCGGCGTGAAGGAGCCGCATTTACCCGCGTGGCACATTCGACTGCAGACCAGCCTCCAGTGGGAAAGCCGGCGGAGACTGTTCTGTTGCGCAATAAAACTACAGCGGCTTGTGTAGTTGAGTATTCGATGCAGCTTGGCCGCCGGCGAATTCTCCCGCCTGCCAACCTCGTCAATATCACGGACTATTGCACGCAGTGTTTCTCGCGCGTTCCGACTTAGGTCGTCGTCGCCTTGAAGCCGTTCGGCCGCCAATTCCATGTGAATACGCGCAGCAGCCAAGTCGCTCATGTTGAACACCTTTTATAGCCCGCGCCTACACTGGATTGTGCCCCCGCTTGCTGGAAGGTTCACTAACGAAAACGATCAATTTTTAGAGATGTTGTAGATAGGCCATTAGTTCGCGCTGTCAGAGGCGCCGCACCAACTACCTTGCGCGCTGCGTCACACCCATCGTTGGAGTAAACCACGAGGTTAATGGATGTCAGGGTGACATCGATGACGCCGGACGATGTCGCAACTCCGATATCGCCGTTGCGCCTTTCAGGCATGCTGGCGCGGCTCCAGGTCGTCGATTGCTCCCCAATGCCTAATCTGTACAATAAAGGCGTCTTCCTTGCGCTCGCGGCCGGGACTGTGTTCTCGTTCGGCAGCATCACCGTCCGCATCTCGCCCCATCTCAACTCCATCCAGTACCTGGTTTGGCGCAACATTGGCATGTTGCCTATGTTCGTGTGCATTGGGCTGCTCTTGGGACGGTCTCCGTTTCGCCAATTGCTGACAAGTGGCTGGCTTGGCCTTGCGGGCGCTATTTGCCTTACGAATCGTCGCCAATCTTGGCATCTACGCGATGAAAACCACATCCATCGCGAATGCGACGCTCTTTTCGAGCACCGCGCCCCTGATTAGCGCAATCCTGGCCTGGCTTATTCTCAAAGAGAAGATCCAGCCAACGACGTGGGCCGGGATTGCTGTCGGCATCGTAGGGTTGCTGATCATGACCTGGGGCGAGCTCGGCAGCGGCGATGCGATCGGCAATTTGGCTGCCTTTGGCGAAGAGAAGTCGGCCTCGTCTACGCGTGCTATTCAGTGATCGCAAAGCTAGGCAGCGACCGCGACATGTCTGGTGTGATCATTGGCTGGGCCTATTAACTTTGGGGCTCAACGGCTCATTAAGCTATTTTCTCAGGCTCATCCTTCTTGACGCCTATGCCCGAAAACATGGCGGCAATGTTTCACGGCGCAGTCATCATCTTTGGCGGTGGTCTTGCTCAACAACGGCGCGGCGCACTATGCGAGCAGGCCAACTCATTCTGCTGGCGCAGACGGAGACGGTGCTGGCTCCAGTTTGGGTGTACCTGGCGTTCTCGGAAACACCCCGGCTGTCGACCGTCATTGGAGGCGCTGTCCTGCTCGCAGGCGTCTTTTTGTCGTTATTGCGCGCAACCCTTTGCGACAAGAAGCGATTGCCGTCGGGGCAGGCTAGACAGCCCCCGACAGTAACCGAATGGCGGTTCGCGTTACCGCAGCAAGTATTGTGCGATCCCGGGAGCGCGCCAGGAATCTACTTATGCACTGTTCAGATGCAGGATGTTGCCGTCAGGATCCTTAAACCAGACCATCTTGAACCCGTCCGCTTCGTGGACGCCTTCCTTGTAGACCACGCCATCCATCTCGTAGCGTTCAAATTTCACACCCTTGGCGCGCAGATCGGCAGCGATCGCGTCAACATCGCCGCCGCAGTCCCACACCACAGCGTTGGCCTTGTTGGTGCCGGCAAATTCGGAAGGATAGACGACAAGATGCGTCGCGCCGGTTTGATAGACCAACACGCCTTCCATGCCCTCCTGCATGAGTTCGAGCCCCAACGTGTCGCTGTAAAAGCGCCGGGCCTGATTGATGTCGCTCACCGCGACGATGGCCGAGGAGGCCTTTCCCTGAAACGCACCCATAGAATGTCTCCTGTTGTTGACAACCATAGGACGCATGAGCGGCTTCGGTTCCGACACGCCAAACGAAAAACGCGTTCCCTGCCGTGCCGATTTCCTTTGTGAGTGCCAACTCAGCTGGTGCTGAGTTGTGAGGTTGCTGCGAAGTCCGACGATGCTCGCTCCGACCAGAAATGTCTGCTGTCGGAGCTCAGAAGCCGTCGAGTCTGTTGCCAAATCAGCCACCCGCGGCCGGCGCGGGCAAGCTCCAGCCGCCTTTATCGGCTGATGTCGGTCTGAGCGCTAAAGTCAGGGTTCCAGGTGACGCCAAGTAGGGCGGGTCGTCGTTCAGCACCGCGATGACGCCACAGGGATCACAACGATTGAAGCAATCGTCGAATTACAGCAGACCATGCAAAAACGAAAACACCTATTGGATGCCACGCGAGGCTTCAGTTCATCGCAACTGAAGTTGGCATCAAGAATAGATATTGACAATTCAAAGCAGCCAGCGCCTAGATTTGCGACAACGTCTTGCATGCTAAGGGGGAAAGCAAGTGGACGCTAAAGAACTTGATGCTGAACTAGCTCGTGCTCGTAAACAGTTCTTAGCTGCGTCGGACGCGTACGACCGACAGGGCAACCTTCTTCAGGGCCGATGTGAGGCGCATTTTCGGAAATTTTCAGATCCGAAGGAAGAGCGAGCCATCGAAATAGTTGATGCCGCCCAAGACGTTATCCTGCAATTGAAAAATTTTGGGGGCACTCAAGCTTCGCTCAATAGTGACGTTGCTTTTATTTGCGTGACGGTGGAAAGTAAAGGGGAAGAGCCTCACCATCGAAAGCATCGCTGACAACCTAGCCAGACTTGGAACTGGGTCGCAGGTTGTTCTCGCAGATTACTTGCGTGCGGCCGAACGTGCCGTGGAGATCAGTGTCAAATGCATCGACCTGGCTGGTCATTGCATCGATCTTCGTCGCGCGACACTCGCCGATTTTCTCGGCGAGAAAATCGATGTCTCGGTGGAACAAGTCGTCAGGTCAATGTTGACGGTTGCATCGTCGATCACAGCTGAACGATGGCTCGAGGCTTTGGTTGCTTCGACAGGTCCGGTTGGTCAGGTCCTCGTGTCGGTCATTCGCTACGTGAACGACGTGCGATCGAACATTGAAGGTACGCGTGAAACATACCGGGGCCGTGGCGCGGAGGACGGCCTATTTGAGTTCAGAAGATATCTGGCAAGGCAGTCCGCACTGTTCGGCGACGCGCGCAGTGCGATCCACGCCGATCAGGCAGCGATCGCTGCTGTCGCGAGATGACGATGTTGTAGTTTTCCCTGGCGGAGGTGCACGGCGTTTGGCGCACATATGGCGGCGTGTATCGTCGGCCGGGTTTGCCAATCCCGCTTTCCACGAGTCCCTGTCTGCTCCGATGCACAAATTTCTTATGCCGGCGTGAAAGGGTGTGATTGGCTGCGGGAAGGCCACTTCAAGAGGAGGTTTTCGGCGACCTCTGGCGGCGCGGAACTTCCGCCCTCAACCTGGCAGCCTTCTCAGCTGCCGCCGCCTTCCTGTGTGGCAAGACGAAAGCTTCGTAAATGAAGCTTTCGAGGATATCCATCACGGTATTTATTTGAGCCTTCGACGGCTTCCACCCGCGATGCGCGGCGGCGTTGCCGCTCTCGATCAGGACCTCCAGATGTTCGCGTTCCGCCTCACTGATTTTGCTTTTGATCGCCAAATCATCGAGCTTTGCGGCGAAAGACTTTTCAGGATCCACGCCTAGAAGGGCCGCAGCAATGTCAAACGTCGTCCGTACGCCTACTGTTGCCAACCTATTCAGATCGTTGTCCAGCGCGCGGTAAGTTTCTGTCAAAACAGCTTCGAAATCCGCAGAGGCCGCACCCTCCATGAATGCTTCATGATACCATTCCGGCTTGGCGCGATTCAGGGCCGCCGGCCAACGTCTTATCTGCGCGTGATACTCAATTTGCGGTTTCCCGGATGGGTCATCGTACTCAGAATAGTCGTCCGAATTGGTCGAGGCCGTCTGCACAAAGACATGATCGCAACCAGAGCAGCTTAGCAGATACCATCGGGTGGTCCACGTGTAGCCGGCGTGCTCGTCCTCGCCGCGCTCCTCAAAATGGCCCTTTACGTCGCAATTTCGATCGCCGCCGCACTTGGAGCAATGCGTACGCAGTTTTGTTCCGATTTTATCTGACATAGCGCCGTTCGCTCATGAAAGAGAGAACGCCAATATTAAATCCTCGGCGCCGGCAATCAACGCCCAGTGAAAGTGAGACGCCACCTTGCAGTGGATATCTCCAAACACCCAACCGAGTCGCTTCAGGTGAGCGTCGCTCGAGCTTCCGTCGCTGCTCTGATGCCGCTCTCCCAGGCGCCATGCACCGTCGAGAAATCAGTCGGGTGGGTTGCCTCGCCTGCGAAGAATAATCTGTCGTCAATCGATTGCGAGAGAACAGTTCGCGCGCTAGCCCGCCCTGGCAGCGCATGGCTGTACGAACCACGGATCCAGTCGCTACGGCACCATGACGATGCAGCCAGCGGCCGTAGGTGGTGTCTGATGCCGCTGCCCAGGAGCGCTGACAGTTGTTCGACGGCGAAGGCAAAGGCATCGAGAAGCCCCGCTTGTTCAATCAATTCGGCGCCCGGGCCGCCAAAAAATGCCTCAATAAGCGGTCTGCCAAACGGCCTTACATAATAGCTCCCGGTGTTCGCGTTACGCGGATCGCCGAGCAGGTGGGTTTCTGGTTCGAGTCCGTGATGACCATGCAATTCAATGAAGAGCTTATCTGCAATACCAAGTGGGAGCTGGCCTGCCGCTTCGAGATGGCCGGCGACTTCGGCGTCGAACGCAATCACGCCGCTGGCCAGGACATTGGTGGAGACGGTGACGATCGCCGAGCGGGCGGTAATGAGGCCGCGGTCGGTATGAAGACTAACACCGCGATCTGTGAGCGCGATCCTGCGTACTGGGCATGCCAGCCGCAATGTCACGTGGGGGGTGCTCGCCGCGATCAGGCTGCCATAGCCTTGGAGAACACGCCAATTGATGTCGGAAGCGGCATTTTCATAGGCTAGAAAATCAGCGACCGACAGTCGATCCAGGGCAGCGCCGTTCAGATAACCACTCACTGCGTTGCAGTACTCGCTCCAATCGCTGTCAGGCGGCAAGGAGTCGGAGGCCCTGTCACTCGCCGGAGGGCTTTCCCGCATCCGCGCCTTGAGACCACTCCATGCGGCTGCGGCGGCCTCTTGGGCATCCGGGAGAAACTTGATGTTGTGCCATTGCTTGCGCCAAGCCGTGGCGCCACGGATGATGGCAAACTCCATGGATTCGCCGAGCTCGACCATTGGGTTGCGATCGGCCGAATGAAGCCAGCCGCAGCCCATATCGAGAGGCATGCCTGCAAGGTGAGTTGTCCAAGCGCGACCGCCAACCCGATCACTCGCCTCGAGCAGGACCACTGAATGGCCCGCGGCAACCAGTTCCCGTCCTGCTGCGATCCCTGCTGCGCCAGCTCCGACAACGGCAACATCGAAATTCACGGTTGCCGCTCCATCTTCGTCACGAGACTGATCTTAGCTCAAAGGTTGTGCACGAAATGACCCCTGCTGCAATCTGCTGTTTCCGTTGTTAGACTGCGTCCCGTGACATTCTTTGAAACCCTCGTCACCTTGCTCGCGGTTGCCATCCTGCTGCTACAGGTGGCGCGGCGTTTGTCGCTTCCCTATCCGGGCGTTCTTGCCGCGGCCGGCGTGGCCGTCGCCATGCTGCCTGGCGCCCCGAATATCCCGATCGACCCGCATACGGCGCTGGCAGTTTTCATTGCGCCCGTGCTGATCGATGCTGCCTATGATTTTCCGCTGAAGGCAGCACGGCGCCTCATGTTGCCCCTGTTTTTCTATGCAGTCGTCGCAGTGCTCGCGACGACCGGTGTCGTGGTTGCGATAAACGAGCTCACCATAGGCCTTCCTATCGCGGCCGCGATCACGCTGGGCGCTATTGTTGCACCGCCTGACGCGGCGGCCGCGACTGCCGTTCTGTCCAATCTGCGGGTCTCACGGCGCGTCGACGCCTTGTTGAAAGGCGAAAGCTTGTTCAACGACGCGACGGCACTCCTTCTTTTCAGCGCCGCACTGGCGGTCCAGGCGCAAGGCGGCCTCAACTCCGGGACGCTGTTGCAGGTTTCCATCGCCGCCCCTGGCGGTGTCTTGTTCGGAATAGCCTTTGGATTCCTGGTCTCCAGGTTGCGACCAATGACCGACAACACAGTTGGCGGCACGCTGCTTCAATTCGTCTATGCATTTGCCACCTGGCTGATAGCTGAACGGCTGCATCTCTCGGCAGTGCTGGCCACAGTGGCGAGCGCCATGACAATTGCTTCGCTCGCTACTGTGGACGACTCCCCGCGGATGAGGGTCCATTCGTTCGCGGTGTGGACGACGGTGGTTTTCCTGCTCAATGTTCTGGCATTCCTCCTGATGGGCTTGCAGGCGCGCCAGATAATAGGCGCGATGTCGGGTGTAGAGCTCACCCGGGCCGCGGGCTTTGCCGCGATCGTGGTTGCAGGCGTCATCGTGACCCGCCTGGCGATCGCATTCTTGTTCCGCGGCATTGTCGTCTATCGCTACCGCCACGGAAGCAAGCTTGCGCCTTTTGCGCCGCGCGAAACCTTATTGGTCGGATGGGCCGGGATGCGTGGACTCGTTACATTGGCCACGGCGTTCGCATTGCCGTCCGACTTCCCGGAACGGGATCTCCTGGTTCTGGTGGCATTCGCGGTCGTTCTAGCAACCTTGGTGATACAAGGTGCAACACTTGCTCCGATGATCCGACTCCTGAAGCTCGAACGGCGGACTGATGACCGCCAAGAGCTCGACGCAGCCCGCGCGTCGCTGAGGGAAGCGGCACTTGCGCGGCTTCGGTCAGAGGACGGTGCTGAGGCTCAATCCGTTCGAGAAATTTATCAGAATGCTGAAGCCTCCGCCCGCGCACCAGAACAAAAAGTGGGACCAGAACGGCGCCAAAGTCTGTTGCTCGCCGCAGTCCTCGCCCAGCGACAGCGCCTCGATGCGCTGCGAGACGCCGACGAAATTGGCCCGAACCAATATCTCGAATTGCAGGAAGATCTTGATTGGAAGCAGCTGTCGGTCTCTTCCGAAGAGAGTAGACGCATCACCGAAAGCTAGCTAGCTGAAATCGTGACAGGCTCGGCCTAGGCAAATAGGAGGGCCGTTCACGGCACCTGGAGCCCAGTCCGGAACGACCCCGCGTGGCCGCTGCAGCCTCCGGCGAGCCTACGACCGGATTGCCGCCAAGGCCCTCCGTGATGCCGGTTTT
>CAVQCL010000041.1:0-318732 GCA_963710935.1 uncultured Alphaproteobacteria bacterium
CGCTGGAGGGGCACGTCAACGCGCCGGGCGGCGGCATTTCGGTCGATACGTCGCGAATGAATCGAATTCTGAGCGTCAACGCCGAAGACCTTGATTGCACGATAGAACCGGGCGTCACACGCGAAGAGCTGAACGCGCATTTGCGCGACAGCGGCCTGTTCTTTCCGATCGACCCCGGCGCCAATGCAAGCCTCGGCGGCATGGCCGCGACCCGGGCCTCGGGCACCAATGCGGTGCGCTACGGCACGATGAAGGACAATGTGCTGTCGCTGACCGCCGTCATGGCGGACGGCCGCGCCATCACCACCGCCAAGCGCGCCAGGAAGAGCTCGGCGGGCTATGACCTCACGCGGCTTCTCGTCGGCTCGGAAGGCACGCTCGGCGTGATCACGTCGCTGACGCTGAAGCTGGCCGGCATCCCGCAGGCGATTTCGGGTGGCGTCTGTCCGTTCCCGTCGGTCGAGGCGGCGTGCAACGCGGTGATCATGACGATCCAGATGGGCATTCCGGTTGCGCGAATCGAACTCGTCAACGCCTTGCAGATGCGCGCGATGAAGAACTACTCGAAGCTCGACTATCCGGAGAGCCCGTGCCTGTTTCTCGAATTCCACGGCTCGGACACCGGCGTTGCCGAGCAGGCCGAGACCTTTGGCGAGATCGCTGCCGAGTTCGGCGGCGGGCCGTTCCAGTGGACCACCGTGGCTGAAGAGCGAGCGAAGCTCTGGAAGGCGCGCCACGACGCCTATTGGGCGTCGCTGACCCTGCGCCCCGGCGCCAAGGGCCTGTCGACCGATGTTTGCGTGCCGATCTCGCGGCTGGCCGAATGCATCGCCGAGACCGAGGCGGATATTGCCGAGATGGGTCTGATCGCGCCGATCGTCGGTCATGTCGGCGACGGCAATTTTCACGTTCTCGTGCTGATGGATGTCAACGATCCGAAAGAGATCGCTTTGGCCGAAAAATTCGTTGCCCGGCTGAACGACCGCGCCATTGCGATGGACGGCACCTGCACCGGCGAACATGGCATAGGGCAGGGCAAGATGGGCTTCCTGCGCCAGGAGCTTGGCGACGCCGTCGACTTCATGCGGTCAGATCAAGGTCGCGCTCGATCCGTTGAACATCATGAACCCCGGCAAGATTTTACCGCTGTAGCGTGCTCTTTTGCCACTTTATGAACATCCCAATTTGCTTATGGTCCTGCGGGGTTGAAGCGGACCAGCAAGCAGGCGGATGCTCGCACGGATTTTTGTCCTTGTCGGTAGTCTTGTCGTCGCGGCACTGCTGTGCGGCGCTGATCGGCCCGTATTTTGTCGACTGGACATCGTACCGTTCGGATTTCGAGCGTGAAGCCAGCGCCATTCTTGGCCGCAAGGTCGAGGTGAAAGGCGAGGCGGAGGCGCGCATCCTGCCGTTCCCCTCGCTGAGTTTCACCGACATCGTCGTCGGTGGCGATGAGGAGCCGGCCCTTACCGCCGAAAGCTTTTCGATGGATGCCGAACTCGCGCCGTTCCTCAGCGGCGAGGTGCTGATTTTCGACATGCGCATCGTCAAGCCAAGCGCCCGCGTGATCATCGGCGAGGATGGCGTCATAGATTGGACGGTTCGGCCATCGACGCCGTTCGATCCAAGCCGCATCGCGCTGGAAAAGCTGACGATCGTCGATGGCAAAGCTGCGCATTTTCGATCGCGTCGGCGCCCGAGAGCATCTGCTGTCGGAGGTGAACTCGACCGTTTCCGCCCGCTCGCTGCGTGGCCCATGGCGTGTTGACGGGTCGCTGCGCGTCGATGGAAACCGCACCACGATGACTGCCTCGAGCGGCGTCGCCGATGGCAGCGGCGCGACGCGCCTGAGGATAACGGCGCGACCGGAAGCCTTTCCGGTCGAGATCGAGGCCGACGGCAATGTCGGCCTTGTGGATGGCGTCATAGACTATCAGGGCACTTTCCGGGTCGCAGGCATCACGCCTGCAAAGGACGAGTTGCGCGGCAGCGATGGCGAGCAGCCCAAAGTCGTCGCCGACACGCCGCCAAACCGACTGTTCGGCACGTTCGTGCTGGGCAAGGACAGGCTCGACTTCGACAGCTTCCGCTTCGAGACAGGACCGATTGCAGACCCCTATGTGGCCGACGGCAAAGCCTATGTGGAACTCGGCAAGGAGCCGAAATTCAACATCACCGCCAACGGCGCGCAGGTGCGGCTGACGACCTGGGGCGAAAACGTCAATGCCGGCGTCACCATGGGCGATCGCCTGGCAGCGCTTGCAGGAGGCGTTGGCGCTGTTTCCCAAACCGCCGATCCCCGGCGTGGTCGACGTCAAGCTGCCCGCGGTGGTGGCCGGCGACACCACCATTCGCGATGTCGCGCTGTCTGCCGCTCCGGCGCTGGACGGTTGGTATTTGAGTTCGGCCTCCGCCACCTTGCCCGGCCGCTCGACGCTGGAGGCGAAAGGGTTTCTGACCACCGGCAAGACGCCGCGTTTCGAAGGCTCGCTGCTGCTGGCGGTCAAGCAGCCGTCCGGCTTTGCCGCGTGGCTGTCGAAGGATGTCGACGCGGCGGTGCGGCAGCTGCCGGCGGCCGGCTTCAATGCGTCCGTCTATATCGACGCGACGCGGCAGTCGTTCAAGCAGATGGAGATCATCCTCGGCGACGCGAAGCTGACCGGGGAGATCGAGCGCACTGTCCCAACCAACGCCAAGCCGGTGCTGGCGGCAACGCTGCAGGGCGGCGCGCTGGATGTCGAAACGGGCTCGGCGTTGGCCTCGCTTTTCGTGAGCGATACCGGCGCCTTCCGCTACATGGGCCATGACCTCGACCTGAAACTCAAAGCCGGACCTGTCGCGGTGGCCGGCCTGACCGCCGCTTCGATCGACACTGCTCTGCGCGTGAAGGACGACCGGCTGGACATCGACAGGCTTTCGATAAGCGACGTTGCCGGCGCATCGTTGTCGGCGACCGGTTCGGTGCGCGGCCTGACCGGCGAGCCGATCGGCGATATCGACGCCACGGTCGTCGCTGACGATCTGAGGCCATTGGTCGATCAGCTCGCCACAACTTTCCCGACCAGCCGTTTTGCGCGCGAACTCAGCGACCGCGCGGCCGGTTTCCCGACGCTGCTGACCGACGCCCGGCTGGATGTCGTGGGCAGCGCCGCCATGGCGGCGTGGCCGGCGCGTCGATCTGGCCTTGAGCGCCAAGGGCAAAGCCGGTGGATCGGATTTCACGGCCACCTTGTCGGGCAACTACAAGGACGGAATTTCGTCTGAAGCGCCTTTTGAATTGGCGTTCCAGGCGGTCAATCAGGATGCGACGGCGCTGCTTGCAACGGCTGGCCTGCCGACATTGCCGGTAGGCGCAGTTGGACCGGGCCAGCTCAACGCTACCTTCAAGGGCACACTCGCCGGCGGTCTGCAAACGGCCGTGTATATAGGGGGTGAAAAGTTCACAGCAGGCTTCGAAGGGATGGCAACGCCGGCGGCTGAGGGCCTGTCCGCGCGTGGCAAGATGAAGCTCGAAGCCGAGGACGTCGAACCATGGCTGATGACCGTGGGTGCAGCCTTGCCTGGCATGGGGCTGGGCACGTCGATAGCGCTTGCCGCCGATGCCGACTACGCCAAGGGGTTGCTGGTGCTCAACAGCATTGACGGGACCGTCGCCGAAGCAGCCGTCGCAGGCGATCTGAATGTCGCGATGGAGGCTGGCGTGCCCAAACTGACCGGCGCGCTGTCGGTCGATAGCCTGGACCTCTTCCCGCTGGCCGAGATGGTGTTCGGTGGCCAATCCGTTGCCGCAACCGCCGACGGTGGATGGGCTTCGGCGCCATTTCGGGAGAAGCCGGCAGCACCCTTTACCGCGGATCTGACGGTCGCGGCCGGAACCGTGCTCGCCGGCGCGTTGCCGCCGATCCACGAAGCCAATCTCGCTTTGCAGGTTGATGGCGCACGGCTGCGTATTGCCGACCTCGACGCGAAATTCGCCAATGGCAAAATCAATGGTTTGATCGAACTCAAGAACGAAGGCGGGGCAGGGCTTCTGGGCGGGCAGTTGAAGCTCACCGCGGCGGATCTCGCCATGCTGTTTGCCGCTTTCGGCATCGCCGATCCCGCGATCATCGGCCAGGCCGACGTCACGGCCAGCCTGTCATCCAGCGCGAAATCCGTCAGCGGCATCGTATCGGCCTTGGCGGGTTCGGGCACGGTGTCGCTGCGCGGCATTGAGGTGAAGGGCTTGAATCCGGCGGCACTGGCGCCGTTGGTGCAACGGTCCGACGCTATTGGTCGCGACCTGGATGCCGCCAAAACCGCCTCCTTTGCGCCGACGATCATTCGGGATGGCGTCTTTCAGGCCGGCAATTCGCAGTTTGCCTTCAATATTGCCAGCGGCACGATCCGGATGCCGCCGACGACGTTCGACCGCGAGCAGGCAAAGCTGACCGTGGAACTGCGAACCGACTTGACCAGGCAGACACTGGCCGGCGATGGCACGTTTTGCCTTGCGGCCCGGCGACTTTGCCCAGATCGGCTCGGAGCCGGCTGTCCGGCTGGTGTTCGGCGGCTTCATCACGCAGCCGGAAATGGCGTTGGACACGGCGCCGCTGGCGCAGTTCCTCACGCAGCGCCAATTGGAGATCGAACAGGCGCGGGTTGAGGCCATGCAGGCGGCGCTGTTGGAGAAGCAGCGGCTGCGGCGCGAGACGGCGTATTATGTTGCAAGGCACGATGCGCGCGCAGCCATGTCGGCCGAAGAAGCTCGCCGCCGCGAAGCGGCAGCCCGGCTGCAGGAGCAGTTGAAGCGCGAGGCCGAAGCCCGCGCCAAGGCGGAGACGGAAGCGCGGCTCAAGGCCGAAGCACAGGCAAGGGCGGAGGCCGAAGCGAAGGCAAAGGTGGAGGCAGAAGCCAAGGCCAAGGCAGAAGCTGAGGCGAGAGCACGAGCCGAAGCAGAGGCGAAGGCCAGAGCGGAAGCAGAGGCCAAGGCAAAGGCCGAAGCTGAAGCTTTGGCGCAGGTAGAGGCGCAGCAGAAGGCCGAGGCCGCCGCGAAGGCAAAGGCTGATGCGGAGGCCAAGGCAATGGCCGAGAGCTGCCGGCGGAGCCAAGGCAATGGCTGAGGCCGCGGCGAAGGCAAAGGCGATGCGGATGCAAGCTGCCGAGGCCGCCGCCAAGAGCAAAGGCGGATGCGGAGGCTGCAGCCAAGATAAAAGCTGAAGCCGAAGCAACGCCCCAGCAACCTCAATCGACATCGCCTGCGCCGACCGCGCAGACCCCAGCGGCAGAGGTTTCACCGGTGGCGCCCGCACCAGGTACCGGCGCCGCAGTGACGCCTGAGCTGCCCGCACCGGCCGCGACCTCCGAAGCCGAGCACGCGCGCCGGGAGGCGCAAGGGCAGGCGGTGCTGGAGCAGCAGGCCACGCCGGACCCGGCTCCGGCCCGGCAGGCAAAACCGGCCGCGCGTCAAAAGCCAACGACCACGACGCAGTTCCCGCCGCCGCCGCCCCCGCCGGCCAAGACCCTTGGCGATCTGCTGCGCTCAATCGGGCAGTAGCGGGTACCTAGCCGCGTCGGCGCTTGTATTCGGCCAACACGAACAGCCGCAAGGCGGACGACAGGTTGGTCGCGCGCGGTCGCGCACTGTCGATCTCGGCCACCAGAGCGGCAAACGCGATGCCGCGCGCCTCCGCCATTCCGATCAATTCGTCATAAAATTCGTGCTCGAGGGAAATGCTCGTGCGGTGACCGTTGATCGTGACCGAATGTTTTTGCACGGATCAGGTCGTCGGGTCGCGGTCGCGCTCGTGACCGTCGACAAACTTGGCAAGGCGATCACGCTCGGCGCGCTGCGACATCTTCTCGGACTTCGATTGTCCTGAATGCAAGCGATTGGCCTCGGCGCGCTTTTCCTTTTCGCCACGCACTTTGGCTTTGCGAACTTGCCTGAGATTGACGACCTCGCCCATGGCGTGGCGCTATTTCTTGCGGAAGGCGTCGAGCGACACGACATCGGCGCCCTTGGCCGCTTCGGCCTCTTCTTTTTCTTTCTCGGGCTGCTTGTCTTCCGCCTTGGCCGCCGCGGGTTTTGGCGCTTCGGCGAGCTTGGGTCCGGGTTTCGGTTCCGCGACGGGCAGTGGGGTCGGCTGTGTGACTTCCGTCCTGACGTCGAACTCCAGCTCGAAATTGACTGATGGATCGTAGAAGCCACGCACCGCCGAGAACGGCACTTCGAGCTTTTCGGGCGTATCCGAGAAGGACAATCCCACTTCGAAGCCTGTGTCTGTGACCTTCAGGTCCCAATACTGGAACTGGAGCACGATCGTCATCTGCTCAGGATAGCGCTCGCGCAATCGGGTCGAAATGCGCACGCCCGGCGCGTTGGTCAGGAAGGTGATGAAAAAATGATGGTTGCCCGGGAGACCCGTGCGGCCAACCTCGGTCAGCACCTTACGCATGACACCGCGCAGCGCTTCCTGCGCGAGAATGTCGTATCGTATCTGGTCGTCGGGCATCCTGTGCGCGTTCCGGCTCCTGCTCAAATCTACCTCTAATCAAGGTTGCGTCGCAGGTAAACCAGATTGAGGGGCGCGGGTTCCCGCGATCTGGTCGGCAATGAGTGATGCGCGCTCGGAAATGCGGCCGCCCAGCGCGTTCTCATGCGGCGATGCCAAAGCGCCGGCGATAGTCGGTTGGGGCCAGGCCGGTGACCCGCTGAAACAGCTTGCGAAAGGCAGACGGGTCGCCGTAGCCCACATCCCATGCGATCTGCTCGATTGGCCTGCGGCTGAGCTCCAGCGCTTCGCGCGCCTTGGCGATGCGAATCTGCTGGGCGTATTCGGTGGGTTTCAGGCCGGTCGACCTTGCGAAAGCGGCGCAGAAACGTGCGTTCCTCGAGCCGCGCCATAGTCGCCAGTGTTTTCACCGTATGATCCTTTCCGCCGTTGGCATGCAGCCAATGCTGCACCTTGAGGATCGCGGCGTCGCCATGATCGAGCCGCGGCAGGAAATGATTGTAGGGACGCTGGGTGCGGCCCGGCGGGTCGATGAGCAGGAAGCGGGCCGTGTCCAGCATGATGCTGGGGCCGAGAAAACGCTCCACCAGCGTCAGTCCGAGATCGGTCCATGCCAAAATGCCGCCGGCGGTGATGATGTCGCCGTCGTCAATCACCATACGGTCGACATCGACCTTGATCGTCGGGAAGCGCTCAGCCAGCGTGTCGGCAAAAGCCCAGTGCGTTGTCGCTTCACGACCGGCAAGAAGCCCGGTTTCTCCGAGCAGGAACGCACCCGCGCAGACGGAACACAGCGTCGCGCCTGCGGCATGGCGCTCCGTCAGCCAGGTCGCCAGCCCACTCATCCGCTTCATTTTGGCCGGCATGATCAGGCTCGGCGGCGCAATCAGGTGGTTGGGCTTCGACGGTGCGCCCGGATGGCTGTCGAAAATGCACTCGACATCGGCTCCGGCAGCGCTCTGGCGCCAATGGGTTACCCGGATTGCGGCAGGACTCGAAGGCTCGCGCAGTTCCGCATGCTCTCCGGCTATGCGAAACAAATCCGTCAGCCCGTACACGGCTGCCAATTGAACATCGGGATAAACAACCACGCCGATTTCGGCCATGATGGTGGCAGCCTGCGCCATTGTCAGTTTTGCCTCGCTTATTGTCGGTTCTGCCAAGCGCCAGAATGATCGCGAATTTCTAAAACGTCCACATCGAGAGCGGATTGATCGCCTCGCAACCGAAGGAGAAGCGACATGCCTTTCATCACCACGAAGGACGGCACCGAGATCTTCTACAAGGATTGGGGTTCGAAGGACGCCCAGCCGATCGTCTTCCACCATGGCTGGCCGCTGAGCGCCGACGACTGGGACAACCAGATGCTGTTCTTCCTGCATCAGGGCTTTCGCGTCATCGCGCATGATCGCCGCGGACATGGCCGCTCGACCCAGACCGCACACGGCAACGAAATGGATACCTATGCCGCCGATGTCGCCGAGCTGACCGACGCGCTCGACCTGAAGAATGCCATCCATGTCGGCCATTCGACCGGCGGCGGCGAGGTCGCGCATTATGTTGCTCGCGCCAAGCCTGGCCGGGTTGCGAAGGCAGTGCTGATCGGGGCCGTGCCGCCGATCATGGTCAAGTCGGAGAAGAACCCCGGCGGCCTGCCGATCGAGGTGTTCGACGGGTTTCGTAAGGCGCTGGTCGACAACCGCGCCCAGTTCTACGTCGATGTTCCGGCGGGACCATTCTACGGCTTCAACCGCTCCGGGCGCGAAGATCTCTCAAGGCGTGATCGACAACTGGTGGCGGCAGGGCATGATGGGCGGCGCCAAGGCGCATTACGATTGCATCAAGGCCTTTTCGGAGACCGACTTCACCGAAGACCTGAAGAAGATCGACGTGCCGGTTTTCCTTATGCATGGCGATGACGACCAGATCGTGCCGATCGCGGACTCCGCACTTCTGGGGATCAAGCTGCTGAAGAAAGGCACGCTCAAGGTCTATGAAGGCTTCCCGCACGGCATGTGCACGACACATCCGGACGTGATCAACAAGGATCTGTTGGCCTTCATAAAGGCCTGACAGCAAAGGGGAAAAAAAGTGGAGGTTTCTGTTGCCAGGTACCTCCGAACCCCGCCTAGAAGTGCGAACCCCTAGGGCTTGAATTGAAGCTATCGCACCGCTTACGCGGCGAGACGTGCTTCCGCATAGTTGTCGTTGGCAACTATAAGGTTAGCCCGATAACGGTGGTACAATGCCGAGCAAAAGTCCGATCTTTACACCCTCGTCGATCCTATTTCGCCCCCATCACCAGCCGCAGAGCCTGCGGTTCGTGGTGGAGGCGCCGGGTACCGCCCCCGGGTCCGAATGGCTTATTACATCGGCAGTTTATCGCCATAGTCAGTCAAGCTGACGGGTCGAATATAAGGAGCCGGCGTTGAAAAGGGAAGGGCTAGGGCGCCTTTCCATTCAGGCTCCCTAATCAAATATGCCTTGTGGATGAACGGGTTGACTTGGCCAGCCATGCGACCGAATGTCTGCCGCGGTGAGGAGCGCAACCGAAACGCCGCAGATGCGTGCTGCGGCTGCTCCGTCACCAGGGAGTCCTACGAGGGGAAGCCATGGCCGACTACCTGACCGACGTGAAGAAATACGACAGCGGCGCTGATGCCGACGCTGTGGCGAAGATCGTGAAGCATCTCGGCATCGCGCTTAGAAACCGCGATTCATCGCTGGTCTCGTGCACCGATCCGAAGGAATTGGAGCGTGTGCGCAACAATTGGGCCGCCAAGAAACTCGGCGTCACCGATGCCGCCAAGGCCGATTCCGCGATCGAAAAGGTTTGCCAGGCGATGTCGGCTGACAACACCAAGAGCCGCGTGACGTTCTATTACCTCGTCGCAAAACATCTTGGAAAACTTGGATCGCTTTGATCCCTGGCTTTGGGGGCGTTCGACGAACCGAACGCCCTCGCAAGGCTGTGTGATCAGCCTTTGAGCAGCTGCGCCACCTCCGGCGCAAAATAGGTCAGGATGCCGTCGCAGCCGGCGCGCTTGAAAGCGAGCAGGCTCTCCAGCATCGCTTTTTCGCCGTCGATCCAGCCATTGGCGCTGGCGGCCTTGATCATCGAATATTCGCCCGACACCTGGTAGGCGAAGGTCGGCATCGCGAATTCATCCTTCAGGCGGCGGATGATGTCGAGATAGGGCAGGCCGGGCTTGACCATGATCATGTCGGCGCCCTCGGCGATATCCTGCTCGGCCTCGCGCACCGCTTCGTCCGAATTCGCGTGGTCGAGGTAGTAGGTCTTCTTGTCGCCCTTCAGCAGCCCGAGCGTACCGATAGCCTCACGGTACGGTCCATAGAAAGCCGACGCGAACTTCGTCGCGTAGGACATGATCGCGACGTCCTGAAAGCCATTGGCGTCGAGCGCATCGCGGATCGCGCCGATGCGTCCATCCATCATGTCGGATGGCGCAATGATGTCGGCGCCGGCCTGCGCCTGCAGCACCGCCGCAGCCGCAATCTGCGCAACGGTCTCGTCATTGACGATGACGCCGTCGCGCAGGATTCCGTCGTGACCGTGGTCGGTGAAGGGGTCGAGCGCGGCGTCGGTGATGATGCCGATCTCGGGCACTGCCTTCTTGATGGCGCGCGTCGCCCGGTTGATCAAATTGTCGGCGTCAAGGATGTGCGAGCCCGTCACGTCCTTGCGCCCGCCCTCGATGTTCGGAAAGGTCGCGATGGCCGGGATGCCGAGTTTTGCCGCACGCTCTGCTTCCTTCACCGCGAGATCGACGCTGAGGCGAAAGACGCCGGGCATGGCCGGGATCGGCTCACGCACATCCTTGCCGTCGATTAGAAAGATCGGCCAGATCAGGTCGTCGACCGTCAGCCTGTTTTCCTGCACCAGCCGCCGCGACCAGTCGGCTTTGCGCATGCGGCGCAGCCGCCGGCTGCCGGTGATCTCATCGACGCTGCGTCCGGGCGTTGCGTGCAACGGGCTGAATTTGTTCATGTCTCGAAGCCTCGGTGTGACGGCTTCATAACACGCCACTGGCATGGCAACCAATGCGGCGGCCTGCCGCCGCATCCGGTGCCGAACACTCAAGCGAAAGGCCGAAAGGAAGAAGGGCTCGCAAGAAGCCCTTTTCTCAAAATCACATCGCGCCGGCCTAGAACACGAAGTCTGCCGCGGTCAGGCTGGCAACCGCAATCCCATCAAGGGTGATCGAAAAACCCGCGACGCCATCAATGGTGATGACCGCGTCGCCGGCATTGTTGGCGATGGTGAGGTCGGCGAAAGCAACGTCGAATTGCGACAAGTCGACCTTGTCCTGGCCGTCGACGAAGCCATTCACCAGATTGCCGCCAGTCGCATTGTTGAACAGAAACGTGTCGGCTCCGTCACCGCCGTTGACCGTGTCGTTGCCAACTCCATCGGCAATCAAGTCGTTGCCGGCGCCGCCATAAATCTTGTCATTGCCGCCACCGCCGACAAGTTCATCCGCGCCAGCCCCGCCGAAGATGGTGTCCGCGCCCGACGCGCCGGCGGCGCTGTCGCCCAGGATCGTGTCGTCGCCATCGCCACCGAGAATCAGGTCGTTATTGGCGGCGCCAGCGATGATGTCGGCGCCATTGCCGCCATAGATCCTGTCGTTGCCGTAGTCGCCGTAAGCGTAGTCGTCGCCTTCGCCGCCAAAAATCGTGTCGTTCCCATCGCCGCCATAGACATCGTCGCTGTCGTTGCCTCCGAAGATAATGTCGTTGCCGTCGAGCCCTTTGAGTTCATCGCGGCCGTTGCCGCCATAGATCTTGTCGTTGCCGTCGAATCCCCAAATCTCGTCGTCGCCACCACCACCGCCGATGATGTCGTTGGCGTCGTCACCGCAGATGAAATCATTGCCGGCGCCGCCCCAGATCACTCCGCCGTCCGTTGTGTTGGGGGTGCCGTCATCCGCGCCATAAGAGTTGCTGAGTAGCGTATCGTCTCCGTCGCCGCCGAACAGCGTGTCGACGCCAATGTTTCCCATCAGCAGGTCATTGCCGCCGCCGCCATAAAGTTTGTCGTTGCCCTCGCCGCCATAGAGCAAATCGGTTTCATCGCCGCCGCCGAGCAGGTCGTTGCCGTTGCCGCCGAGCAGGGTGTCGAGGCCGGCACCGCCAAACCCGCTGTCATTGCCGTCGCCGCCAAAGATCTTGTCATTGCCGGCTCCGCCCAGCGCGAGGTCCGCGCCGGCGTTCGCCGTGATCGTATCGTTGCCGCCGAGCCCGTAGATCGAATCGGCGAGCGATGTGCCGGACAACGTATTATTGCCCTCGGTTCCCGTGACGGTGGCCATTTTCTTTTCCTTTTATGCGAGAGCATGGCGGCCGGCGTGGCCCGCAAGAGGTCCGGCGCATTGGTGCTGACGTCCTGTCAAAGCATAAAATCTGCCGCGGTGAGCGTCGCCACCGCAGTCGCGTCGAGCGTAACCAAAAAGCCGCTGAAGCCATCGATCGTGATGACCGAATCGCCGCCGCTGTTGACGATGTTGAGATCGGCGAATGTCACCTCAAATGCCGACAGATCGATCTTGTCCTGGCCGTCGACAAAATTATTGACGAGGATGTTGCCGGTGCCCTTCATGAACACCACACGGTCGTTTCCAGCGCCGCCGTCGATCGTGTGGTTGCCGTTGCTGCCGTAGAAGCTGCAATAAATATCGTCGTTGCCGTCGCCGCCGAAGATCAGGGCGGCGCCAGAACCGTCATCGAAATTGCTGCCAACGATATCGTCGTCGCCGCTGCCACCGTAGAGACTGTCATTGCCACCGCCGCCGACGATACTGTCGTCACCATCGCCGCCGAAGAGTCTGTCCTTGCCTTTGCCGCCGTCTACGTGGTCGTTGTCCTTGCCGCCGTAGATTTTGTCGTCACCATCCCACCCGCGAAGTTCATCGCGGCCACCGCCGCCGCCGATGGTGTCAGTGCCGCTGTCGCCGGAGGCGATGTCGTTGCCGTTGCCACCCCAGATGGCGCCGCCAGCAGTATCAAGCTGGTCGTCTTTTTCGTTCAGCTGCTCGATGATGTCGTCGCCTTCACCGCCAAACAAGGTGTCGCGACCCGTATCGCCATAGAGCACATCGGCACCGGCGCCGCCGCCTATGATGTCGTTGCCAGCGTCGCCGGTTATGCTGTCGTCGCCCGTATCGCCTGGGCCGGCAAAGATCGAGTCATTGCCGGCGCCGCCACTGACATCATCATCGCCGGCGTCGCCAATAAGAAAATCATTACCGATGCCGCCCAGGATCGAGTCGTTGCCGGCGCCGGCGCGAACAATATCGTGACCGGAGTCAGCGTTGATGAGGTCGTCGCCACCGAGGCCGTAAATCGAAATCAGCGAGCGTGGTGCCGGACAGCGTGTCGTCGCCAGCGGTTCCTCTAATGGTGGTCATGTGCTTTTCCTGTTTGTGGAGGAAGTGTCCAGCGGCGTGCCGTCGAGTCAGATATCGGCGACCGAGCTGCCTCGCGCGTGGGTCAAAACACGAAATCGGCCGCCGTCAGCTCGGCCGGATCGATATCGCCCAGCCTGAGCCAGAAGCCATCGACGCCGTCGATGGTGATCGTCACGCGGTCCCGCACGGCGTCGAAGTTGAGATCGTCAAACGTCACGTCAAATGCCGACAGATCGATCTTGTCGGCGCCGTCGATGAAGTCGAAGATTGCGTTGTTGCCACCAGTATTGCTGAGCACCAGCAGGTCGGCGCCATCGCCACCCTCCAGGGTGTCATTGCCTGCGCCGTCGACGACCGTGTCGTTGCCATCGCCGCCATCGAGCCGGTCATCACCGTTGCCGCCGTAGAGCCTGTCCTTGCCGGCATCGCCCTCAGCGGTATCATGGCCGTCGCCGGCAAAGATAATGTCGTTGCCGTCGCCGGCTTCGATTTCGTCTTCGCCGTCACCCCCATAGAGTTTGTCGTTGCCGGCGAAGCCCAAGATCTCATCATTGCCGCTGCCACCGCCGATGACGTCGCGACCAGCATCGCCGATAAGCCAGTCGTCGCCGGCGCCGCCAAAGATCGCGCCGCCCTCCGCCGCATCGCCTTCCCCCAGCGTGCCATATGTGCTGCTGACGATGAAATCGTTGCCGTCGCCGCCGAACAGCGTGTCGACGCCAAGGTTGCCCGACAAGAGGTCGTTGCCGCCGCCGCCATAAAGCCTGTCATTGCCATTGCCGCCGTAGAGAGCGTCGGTTTCATCGCCGCCGCCGAGCAGGTCGTTGCCGTTGCCGCCGAGCAGCGTGTCCTGGCCGACGCCGCCGAAGGCAGTGTCATTACCGTCGCCGCCAAAGATCTTGTCATTGCCGGCCCCGCCCAGGGCGAGGTCCGCGCCGGCGTTCGCCGTGATGGTATCGTTGCCGCCAAGCCCATAGATCGAATCGGCGAGCGGCGTGCCCAAGAGCGTGTTGTTGCCTTCAGTTCCGGTAATCGTGGCCATGTGCTTTTCCTGTTATGCGGTCAGCGCCTGGCGTCGTCGCAAAACGCCTGGCGCGATCGACTTGCTGTCGCTGTCAGAACACGAAATCGTCCGTTGTGATGGTTGCTGCCGCGATCGCGTCGAGCGTGATCGAAAAACCTGTCACGCCGTCGATCGTGATGATCGCATCGCCGGCATTGTTGACGGTGTTGAGATCGGCGAATGTCACGTCGAACGCTGAGAGATCGATCTTATCCTGGCCGTCGACAAAATCGCTGACCAAGTTGCTGCCGGCGAAATTACTAAACCGAAAAGTATCGGCTCCGGCACCCCCGTTTACCGTGTCGTTGCCTTGGCCATCTTCAATTGTGTCGTTGCCGCTGCCGCCCGAAATATAGTCATCGTTGCCGTCGCCAAATAAGTCATCGCCGAACAGACTATCGTCACCATCGCCGCCGTCGATCGTGTCGTTGCCTTCGCCTCCCGTGACAGTGTCGTTCTGGTCGCCGCCGAGCAAATTGTCATCGTCAGCCCCGCCCGACAAGTTGTCTTCGCCATTGGCACCATTCAGCGTATCATTTCCGCCTTGGCCAAAAAGCTCGTCACTGCCCTCATCACCTGCTCCCCCCCATTGATCAGGTCATCGTCTTCGTTGCCGAAAATGGTATCACTGCCATGGCCGCCCTGGACAGTATCGTTGCCTACTCCGCCGTATACCACGTCTTCGTCTGCCCCATGGAGAATAGGGTCAGGAATCCCGCTATAGATCCAGTCATCACCGTCGCCGCCAAAAATTGTATCATTGCCTTCGCCGCCATGCACGGAATCCATTCCGGCGTTCATGAAAAAAATGTCATGGCCGTGTAGCCCTGCGCGACGTCATCACCGCTGCCGCCTCCAATGATGTCGTTGCCAGAATCCCCGTCAATACTGTCGTCGCCTGCGCCAGCCCAGGCGACCCCTCCGGATTTCTGGGAAGCCATTGGATGATGTGTAAGCATAAAGGCGGTCATTGCCCGCACCGCCGAACAACGTGTCCAGACCATGGCCGCCGGAAAGGACATCATCCCCTGCGCCGCCACCGAGCTGGTCATCCCCGGCATCACCACGGATCGAAATCGTTGCCGACATCGCCTACACCAGCGAAGATCAGGTCGTTACCATCACCGCCATAAATTGTATCGTTGGCTTCGCCTGCGAAAGCAAAGTCATTGCCTTTCCCTAGCGCTATGAAATTGTTACCAGCGCCGCCTCGAGCAATATCATTTCCGCTGCCACCATAAATGAAATCGTTACCCGGGCCGCCATCAAGAATGTCGTCCCCGTCGCCTCCATAGAGAGCGTCATTGCCGTTCCCGCCGTAGACAGCGTCATTGCCGGTTGCGCCGAAGACGACGTCCTCGCCTGCCGAACCGGACAGGTTGTCGTTGCCGCTTAGTCCAAAGATCGAGTTCGTCCAGCAACGTGCCGACCAGCACATCATTGCCTGCGGTTCCTCGGATCGTGGCCATGTGCGTTTCCTTTTATGGAGATGGATAAACAGCGCCGCCGTCACAGGCCGCGCTACCTTGTTGCTTCGCTCAGAAGACGAAATCGTCCGCGGTGATGGTCGCTGCCGCGATCGCGTCGAGCGTGATCGAAAAACCTGTCACGCCGTCGATCGTGATGATCGCATCGCCGGCATTGTTGACGACGTTGACCGCGGCAAAGGTCACCTCAAAAAGCGTCAGGTCGATCTTGTCGTCGCCGTTGACGAAGTTGTTGACGATGCTGTTCCCAGTCCCCTTGCTGAACACCAGCAGGTCGTCGCCCCCGCCGCCGTCAATTGTGTCGTTGCCGTTGCCGTCGAAAAGGCCACCGTAGATTTTGTCGTTGCCGTCGCCGCCGAAGATCAGATCGGCGTTAGGACCATCGTCGAGAAAGTCACCAAAAATAGTGTCGTCGCCGCTGCCGCCGTAGAGTTTATCTCTGCCACCGCCGCCGAAAATGCGGTCAGCGCCGCCACCACCGAAGAGTTTGTCCCTTCCGTTGCTGCCCTCGATGTCATCGTCGCCGTCGCCGCCATAGACGCTGTCGTCACCAGCCCAACCGTAGAGCCTGTCGTCACCGGCGCCACCGCCGACAATGTCGTTGCCGTTGTCGCCGGCGGCTGAATCATTGCCAGACCCGCACCAAAGCGCGCCGCCGGAGCCATCACCCACTTCGCCGTCATTCATCTGGCAAATGATGTCGTCGCCTTCGCCGCCGAACACTGTGTCCCGGCCGGCGTCGCCATAGAGCTCGTCGTCGCCGGCCCCGCCGCCGATAATGTCGTTGCCGGCGTCGCCGTTAACGCGGTCGCCACTAACATCGCCTTGTCCGGCAAAGATCAGGTCATTGCCGTCGCCGCCGCTAACGCGATCATTGCCGGCATCACCGACAAGAAAATCATCCCCAATTCCGCCTCGCATCGAGTCGTTGCCAGCGCCACCTCGCGCGTTGTCCTGACCTGAACCGCTGTCGATCAGGTCGTTGCCAGCCAGACCGTCGATCACGTCATTGCCTGCGAACCCGAAAATCGAGTCAGAGGCGGCCGTCCCGGTCAGTGTGTCGTTTGCGGTTGTGCCGTTGATCGCAGCCATTTGCCTGTCGCCTCATTGTTGGAGTGAACGTTGGTCTGAGGCGTGCGGCTGGCGTGCGTTGGGCAAGTCATGGCAAAGGGCGATAGCCCTTGGTTCCCCCAGTCGGGCTAGGACTGGGGGAGAGAGAGTGGCTACGGTCAGCTTTCGCGGAGCCGAGTCGCAACCAAGGCGACCTAAAGCAGGATTCAGCATATGAATGCAACAAAAAAAGATGACATATCCGCATCTATTAGCAGTACATTAGCAGAATAATTATTGAAATTGACAATAGAGACACGCTCTGGTTTTGTTTGTATTTCTTAATACAACCGTAGGTGTAGCGAGGGTGTTCGAAGACATACTTTGATGGCATTTGATTTGTGACCGCTATCGCGTGCCGTTCAGGCCATGGACCAGATTGGTCCGGCGTTCCGCCATGCCATTTCGCAGCGTGCAGGTGACATCGGAAGCCGCGCACCGTTGACGCTCCGGAAAGCTGCGCATAGCACTCTGTGGAGCTACCTGGAGATTCCGCGCTTGAGCATCAGACCCGATCTTGTGGATTTCGGCGGCGGGGACGAGGTGCGTTTCGAGCGCATGGGCGCGGCCGGCGTCATCACCATGACGCGCCCGAACGCGCTCAACGCACTGACACACCACATGGTGAAGGCGATTTCGCGCGCCTTGCACCATTGGCATCACGACAAGGCCGTGGCGGCTGTGGTGATCAAGGGCGAGGGCAGGGCGTTCTCGGCCGGCGGCGACCTGATGGCGATCTATAATGGCCGCGACGACCCGCCGGTGGACTTCTTCGCCGACGAATACCGGCTCAACGCGCAGATCGAAGCCTACCCCAAACCTTATGTCGCGCTGATCGACGGCATCGTGATGGGCGGCGGCGTCGGCGTTTCGTTTCACGGCTCCCACAGGGTCGTGACGGAGAACGCGCAGTTCGCGATGCCCGAGGTCGGCATCGGCTTCTTTCCCGATGTCGGCGCAAGCCATCTCCTGCCCGATCTTGCAGACAATTATGGCATGTATCTCGGTTTGACGGGCGCCCGGGTGAAATGGGGCGATGCGCTGTTCTCCGGCCTCGCCACCCATGCGGTGAAGGCGGAAAATCTCGGCGCCCTTGCTGGAGAGCATTGCCATGACCGGCGAGCCGGAGGCATCCCTGCGCAACTTTTTTTTCATGGCCCGGCGCGAGACCGAGCGCGAAAAGCTGGCGGCGATCGACCGCTGGTTCGGGCAGCCGACATTGCAGGATGTGGTAGCAGCGCTGGAGCGCGACGCTGGCGTCGATGAACTGGCGGCGGCGACGCTCGCCACCATGCGGCAAAAATCGCCGACCAGCCTGGCGGTTGCCTTCCGCGAGATCAATGCCGGCCAGACCATGTCGATGGCCGATTGCATGCGGATGGAGTACCGCATCGTCAATCGCATGCTGCGCGGCCATGATTTCTACGAAGGCATACGCACGGTGCTGGTCGACAAGGGTGCAAAGCCGACCTGGCGGCCAGCCTCGCTCGACGAGGTGACTGCGCACGAAATCGATACCGTATTTCGCCGAGCCACCCGGTGGAGACCTCAAGCTGTGAGAGACCGGCTCGGCCCTCAGGCGGCGTTGATGCCGACATTGGCCGAAATGGCCTTCATCTGGTTCCACCGGCTGATCGCGGCCTATTGCCTGCTGTTCGGCGTGCTCTACTGGATCCGCCTGGTCGGCTATTATCCGGGGCAATTGTGGCGCTTCGATCTGATGCCGGTGCATTGGCAGGTCGCGAGCGTGGTGCTGGCGGCGCTTTTCCCGTTTGCGGCCATCGGGCTGTGGATGCTTGCCTCCTGGGGGCCGGTGATCTGGGTTTTGTGCGCCGTGCTCGAAGGCGTCATGTATCTTGGGCCTGCCGGAACTCTTCGGCGACCGCCGCATGATCGTGTTTTCCCACATAGCGGTTGCCGGGCTTTACATCGCATTTCGGGTGGTGATTGCCCGCCAGCGTGTCGATGCTCCGCATGGCTAATCGACGCCTCCGGCAGGCCATGGTTAACAAATTGGCCGAGCAGACAAAAAATTAACCATTCAAATCAACACATGCCTGTTAGGGTTTTGTTAAGTCTGGCGTTTAAGTCGAATTTTATGGGTGCCGGTTAGTTTCGCGATCAAGGCGGCAAAAAACAAAAAGCCGCCAGGCGTTAAACGAGAGGCACTACAATGATCAATACTCGCCAGGCGGCGAAACCCGCCCCCGTGTCCGACGATCGCCGTGAGGCTATTCGTTCCCTATACATGGAATCGCTACAGCTTGTTGAGCGGCTGCACCGCAGGTTGCTTGACGTCATCAAGGACGAGTTCGACCGGCAGGGCCGCTCCGACATCAACGCGATCCAGGCGCTGCTGCTCTTCAACATCGGCAATGCCGAACTGACGGCCGGGGAGCTGCGCACCCGCGGCTACTATCTCGGCTCGAACGTCTCCTACAATCTGAAGAAGCTGGTCGACCTCGGCTTCATCAACCACCAGCGCTCGCGCATCGACCGCCGTTCGGTCCGCGTCAGCCTGACGGCCAAGGGCAATGCTGTCGCCGACGTGGTTGCCGGTCTCTACGAACGCCACATCGGCTCGATCGAGCAGGTCGGCGGCATCAACCAGGACGAGTTCAAGCAGATGAACCGCGCGCTGCAGCGGCTCGACCGCTTCTGGAACGACACGATCGCCTATCGCATGTAAGGGCGGCGCACCGGGCCGCTTACGACGGCTTGATCTTGAGCATATCGGGCATGCCTCATCCGGCGCGGGCGACTGCGCCGGCTTTTTAGCGTCTGCTGAAGCGGCGCCGTTCACGGCGTTGTTGGTGGTCAGAGCCCCATTGCCGCCATATTCCCATGAAAACGCCTAGGTATGGACTTTTGCCGGTCCAGGCGCGTCGAGGGATCGCGCCAGCGGGACTTGTCACTTCGGTTGGGTTTCGCGGGACATTGGCAAACTGTTAAGGTTGACAAACCTAGAATAGTGGCTGACCGAGCCACCAGACGAGCAGGTGAAAAGACCTTGTCGAAAGCCGCCTTGAACGCTAGCCGCCGTATGTTTTTGACCGGTGTCGGCATGCTTGCCCTGACGGGCGTCGCCGGCCGCGCCTTTGCGCAGGAACAGGATCTGATCGGCGACATCCTGTCGTCGCCGAAACGCGGCAATTGGGATGACCAGTTCGACGCGCAGGTCAGCGCGAAGGCAAGCAACGCCAAGGTGTCGACCACCACGCCGATCTTCAGCCCCGAAACGATCGGCAACACCGAACAGGCGATCGGCCAGTATTCGGGCATCGTCGCGCAAGGCGGCTGGCCGGAAGTGCCGGCGACAAAGAAGCTTCAGCTTGGCGTGACCGATCCGGATGTCGAGGTGTTGCGCAAGCGTCTGATCGTCTCCGGCGACCTTTCCGCCGAGGCCGGCATATCGTCGTCATTCGACACCTATGTCGACGCCGCGTTGAAACGCTTCCAGCGCCGCCATGGCCTGCCGGCCGATGGCGTGACCGGCAAATACACCTATGCCGCCATGAACGTTTCGGCGCCGGTGCGCCTTGGCCAGCTCGAGACCAATCTGGTGCGGCTGCGCTCGATGTCGGGCGATCTCGGCCAGCGCTACGTGTTCGTGAACATTCCGGCCGCGCAGGTTGAGGCGGTTGAAAATCACCGCGTCGTGCTGCGGCATACCGCGATCGTCGGCAAGATCGACCGCCAGACGCCGATCGTGAACTCGAAGATCAACGAGATCATCGTCAATCCATACTGGAACGCACCGGAATCGATCATCCGCAAGGACATCATTCCGCTGATGCGCAAGAACCCGCAATATCTGACGGAAAACGGCATCCGCATCATGGGGCCGGACGGTCAGGAAATTCCGCCGGAAGCGATCGACTGGAGCACGGAAGACGCGGCGAAGTATCGCCTGCGCCAGGACCCCAGCAAGATCAACGCTATGGCCTCGGTGAAGATCAACTTCCCGAGCCCGGATGGCGTGTACATGCACGACACGCCGTCGCAGAGCCTGTTCAACAAGCTGCTGCGCTTCGATTCTTCCGGCTGCGTGCGCGTGCAGAACGTGCGCGACCTCGTCACCTGGATCCTCAAGAACACGCCCGGCTGGAGCCGTCAGCATTTCGAGGAAACGATCAAGGGCGGCCAGAACACGCCGGTGAACGTCGCCGATCCGGTGCCGGTCTACTTCAACTACGTTTCCGCCTGGTCGACAGGCCCGGGCGTGGTGCAGTTCCGCGACGACGTCTACGCTCGCGATGGTGTCGACGAATTGCAGATCACCTCGGCGCTATAGCCGGCGCTTTTCCATTGCTTATCGAAGGCCGCCTCGCGCGGCCTTTTTGTTGCCAGCGAGGGAGATTCGCGAATGGCAGGCGCGGCATCTATCCTTCTGGTTGTGTTGGGCTATCTGGTCGGCGTGATCGCGGTGATTGGCCTCAAGGAACGGAAGCAGGCGTCCGACGACTATTTGCCGTCTTGCTGGTCATGTTCCTGATCGTCGGCCCGCTGATCGAGGTGGCCGGATTCATTGCGGGCCTGATGTCAATTCGCAGGAATTCGCAGCCGCAACTGGGCTCCGCTGCACTTGTGCTCAGTGGCGTAGCAGCACTTCTGTGGTTGACATTGATCGTCACAACTCTAGGCAAGCTGAGGGTTGGTTGATCCGGGGGAGTAAATCATGCCGCAATGGGGCAGAGCGGGGCAGCCAATCGCGTCGGCCGCCGCCGGCCCTCGCTATGGGCGTCGCTCGATCCTTTTGGCGATTGCCGCCTTCGCCATCGGCGGCGCTGGCATTGCGGTCTTTGCGCTGTCGCCGAGCCAGGCGGACGGAGCGGCCACCGATGTGGCAACCATCATCTTCATGGTGGCGCTGTTCGGGCTGGCGCCGCTGATCCAACTCGTTGGATTCGTCTATGCCCTCGTCGCGCTGTTCAGAACCGATGAGCGCAAGGGCGTTGCTCTCGTCGGGCTGCTGCTCAACTGCGTGTCGGTCATGATGGGCGGCGGCTTTGTCTATCTGATGTTCGCCAATATGGGCCGCTTCACCTGACCATAATGGCGGTCATTGCGCCTCGACTGCCAACAAATCTTCCGCGGCCTTCAGCGCGGCCTCATATTGCGGGTCGGCGCCGGCGGCATAGGGCAGGGGGTTGTCCACCTGGATCGTCGGCACGACACCTTTGCCCTCCAGCCTTTCGCCGTCGGTGACCACGTCCTGGGTCGCCAGCATCAGCAGGCTGTTGTCGGGCAACACATAGGCGCCGCCGCCGAGCACCGCGCCGGCGGTCGTCTCGCCGACGATCGTCGCGCCGTTCTTTTTCATCGTGAAAGCAAGAATTTCCATGGCGCTGCGCGCACCATTCGTCGATGATCGCCACGACGGGCTTGCGCCAGCGCAGCGGCGAAAAACTGGATCTTCCGTCACGATCGATGAACTCGACCTGTGTGCCCTTTGGCGCGAAAACCTCATTCAGCCGTCCGACATAGCCGCCCCAGCGCCCACGCAGATCGACGATCAGAACGTCGGCGTCTTTCAACTTGCCGGTCGCGAGCGCGGATTGCACCATTTCGTGCACATCATTGTCGTGCAAGGTCCAAAGGCGCAGATAGCCGATCTTCCGGTTGCCATGGTCGATGATGCGAATGCTTTGTTCGGTCGCGGTGCGAAAGGCGGAATCGGGCCGGATCGTCTGAACCGGCACTGAGACATCGAATGGCGCTGCGCCTTCCGCCCGACGAACCGAAAGCTTGGCCGTCACGCCGTAGCGGCCCTTGAACGTCTCGATCTCATGGTACGGTTTCCCGTCAACCGAGACGATCTCGTCGCCGACAAGAATGCCGGCCTTGGCCGCCGGCAGGCCAGGATAGACACGGGCGACAAAGGTCTTGCCGAGAACCGCGCGCGTGACAAGGCCGATACCCTGATATTGGATACCGCTCGAAAACAATCGCCTCACATCGCGCTGGAGGCTGCGCTCGTAGATATCCAGCACTTCGTAATAGTCGATCGTGTCGGGCTTGATCCGGCGCGTGTGTGAAACGTGGAGATCGGCCAGCGCATCGTCGATGGTGTCATCGGTGATGTCGCCGAGCAGCATCGGAAAATCCACCTTGCGGTAGAAATCGCTTTCGACGAGTTTTTCGACCCTTGCCGCCACCTCTTCGAGTTTTGACGTCGTTTCCTGAGAGTGGGCGGGTGCCGCTGCGAAGGCGAGGCAGGTCGTGACCAGTGCAAGCCTGGCGAATGGCAGTGATCGATTCATTGACGCATTCGACCACGGGAGGCCCAACACAGGCCAGTCACAAAAGCGAGGGTTTGGCGAAACGCGGCAGCCGGCGTCCGACCACCGAGAGTGGAGACGAGAGGGTGTCTCGACGCGTTGAGGATGACGGTGCGCCTACCGGCGCCGCCCAGCTCTACGACGTCAATACGAAGGGCCGTCGCAGTAGATCTCGGGACAAGCCGACGGCCGTCTGCGCCGTCAACAAAAAGGGCCGCCAAATTCGGCTTGCGCCGAAAAGATCAGCGCTTCGAGAACTGGAACGAACGGCGGGCCTTGGCCTTGCCGTACTTCTTACGCTCGACGGTGCGGCTGTCGCGGGTCAGGAAGCCGCCCTTCTTGAGCACCGAGCGCAGGCCCGGCTCATAATAGGTCAGCGCCTTGGAGATGCCGTGACGCACTGCGCCCGCCTGGCCCGAAAGGCCGCCGCCGGCGACGGTCGCGACGATGTCGAACTGGCCGGAACGGTTGGTCGCGACGATCGGCTGCTGCAGGATCATCTGCAGAACCGGACGTGCGAAATAGGCCGCATACTCTTTTTCGTTGACGGTGATCTTGCCGGTGCCGGGCTTGACCCAGACGCGAGCGATCGCGTCCTTGCGCTTGCCGGTGGCATAGGCGCGGCCGTTCTTGTCCAGCTTCTGGACATGCACCGGTGCAGCCGCCTGGGTCGACTGGGCGACCGTGCCGAGATCGGCGAGGGAATTGAGCTCAGCCATGATTATTTCGCCTTCTTGTTCTTGGCGTTCAGCGCGCCGATGTCGAGCGCTTCCGGCTGTTGAGCTTCATGCGGGTGCGTCGCGCCCGCATAGACCTTGAGGTTCTTCATCTGGCGACGGCCGAGCGGGCCGCGCGGGATCATGCGCTCAACAGCCTTTTCGAGAACGCGCTCCGGAAAGCGCCCTTCGAGAAGCTGGCGCGCAGTGCGCTCCTTGATGCCGCCGGGATGGCCGGTGTGCCAGTAATACATCTTGTCGGTGAACTTCTTGCCGGTCAGCGCCACTTTCTCGGCGTTGATGATGATGACGTTGTCGCCATCGTCGACATGCGGGGTGAAGGTCGGCTTGTGCTTGCCGCGCAGACGGTTGGCGACGATGGAGGCGAGACGACCGACGACGAGACCTTCCGCGTCGATCACCACCCACTTCTTCACCACATCCGCAGGCTTCTGCGAAAAGGTTGTCATGGACTTCTTCCTGAATGGACCCTGGCCGGCGAACCGGATGACGGGCGTTTCTTGTTGCTTGGATTGGCGCACGGACGGACCGTTTCGCCAAAAATGAAACGGCGGCCTTTGCGGGCCGCTGTTCCGGGCTGGCTTATAGGCGAGGGCGGTTACGGCGTCAAGCGCATGAATCTGCGGCCTGCTTCATAAATATAAGCAAAAACAGACGCTTACAAATACGGTATTATTTTACCTCATCACCGAAGCATCGTATTTTGCCTGCGCCGTCAGAACCTGGTCGATATTATCCTGCGCCCAGAGCGAGATCCCGGCCATCTTTTCCGCCAGCGTATGGCCGAGCGGCGTGACCGAATACTCGACTGTCACCGGCACCGTCGCAAAGGCCTGGCGGTTGATCAACCCGTCGCGTTCGAGCTGTTTCAGTGACTGCGACAGCACTTTTTGCGAGATGCCTTCGATGTCGCGCCGCAACTGGTTGAAGCGGATCGGCCTGTCGGTGAGCTTCCACAGGATCAGCGCCGCCCATTTGTCGGCGATGTGGTCCAGCACCATGCGGGTCGGACAGTTTTGTTCATAAACGTTCGGAATGCGCAACATTGCCCGGTTTCCCAGCGGTCACCACGTAACCCTAAAGTGCCTTCTTTTTAGCAGCAATCCTTTCGTCTATCTAGAGCCTATTCTGATGGTTGGTATCAATCAGAAACTGGATAACGCGAAGGAGAGAAAGATGAGCAAGGCGATCCTGGTGATTGGCGGTACGGGCAATGTCGGCCGGCCGTTGGTGAAAGAGTTGGTGGCGAAGGGCGAAGAGGTCAGGATCGCCAGTCGCAATCCGGAGAGCGTGCGGGTCGACGGCGCCACCGCCGTCCATGTCGATTTGGCCAAACCCGAAACGCTGGAAGCAGCATTGGACGGCGTCGACCGCGCCTATGTCCTTGCCCCGGCAGGCAATGCCGATCATGTCGGCGTGCTGGGTCCGGTGATCGATGCTGCCGCACGGCACGGCGTGAAGGTCGTGCTGCAGACCGCCATTGGCGTGAATGCCGATGACAACATCCCGCTGCGCCAGGTCGAGCTGCGGCTCGAAAAATCGGGCGTGCCCTACGTGATCCTCCGGCCGAACTGGTTCGCCGACAATTTTGCGACCTATTGGCTGCATGACGTGCTGAACGGCGAGATCCATGTGCCGGCCGGCGACGGAAAGTCGAGTTTCATCGATACGCGCGACATCGCGGCCTCGGCCGCGGCGGCGCTGACGACCGACAAATTCGACAACCAGGCTTTTGATCTCACCGGCGCCGAGGCGTTCGGCTATGCCGAGGCTGCGCGGATACTGTCGGCCGCGACCGGCCGCCAGATCGGCTACAAATCGGTCGAGGATGCGCCCTTCATCGAAGCCTTGCAGGCCGCCGGCCTCAACACCGCCTATGCGAACATGCTTGCCGCGATCTTTTATCCGGTCCGCGAGGGCTGGACAGCGCCGGTGACCGATGCGGTGGAAACACTGACCGGCAACAAACCGCGCACCCTCAAGGCGTACATTGAAGAGAATGCCGGCAGGTTCGTGGCCAAAGCCGCCGCCTGATCGTGATCACCGTCTGGGCGGGATCGAATAGGTGCCGGTGGCATGCGCGATCGTCTGGCCGTCGGCAATGATGTCGATCTCGAACACCATCAGGCTTTTTCCCAGCTTGATGATGCGGCAGTGGCCATCGATCGGGCCGCTGCCGGCCTTGCGGACGAAATTGATGTTGAGGTTGGTCGTGACCGACAACGCGTCCGGTCCGGCATGGGAGAGCACGCAGACATAGCCGCCAATGTCGGCCAGCGTGAACAGCGCCGGGCCTGAGACCGTGCCGCCTGGCCTCAGATGCCGTTCCTGAGCATCGAACCGCACGATGCAGCCGCCCGGAAACACATCGGTCGCGCGATAATTGCCCTGATACTCGTGCAACTGCGGGAAGGCTTCGGCCATCACTGCGTTGACGTCGTCGCTGGTCATGACCGGATTGAGTTCGGCTTGGGCGGGCATGATACGGTCCGGGTCAGTCAATCAATTTACATACAAACTGCATGTATGCAACAGTACGTGCGCTCGACCGAAGCCGGGCGGCTGGCTCACGCTTAGACAGCAAGAGCCTCATGTCTTTCAAGTCGTTGCGTGCTAGTCTTGGCCGAAGGAATGAAAGGACCGCCATGGCCGAAATTCTTGCAATGCGCCGCGCCGAACCGGAAGGCCCGGTGATCGTTGAGCAGGCTGGTGGCATCTTGCGCCTGACACTCGCCAACCCGCCGGCCAACGCGCTGTCGCTTGGCGTCATGGCGGCGCTGCAGGCCGAACTCGACCGCGCGCGCGATGACAAGACGGTTCGTGTCGTGGTCCTGGGCGCGGTCGGAAAAGTGTTTTCCGGCGGCCACGACCTCAAGGAAATGACGGCGCATCGGGCCGATCCCGACGGCGGCAAGGGCTTTTTCGAGGAGACCTTCGCGACCTGCTCGCGCCTGATGCAGTCCATCGTGGCGCTGCCGAAACCGGTGATCGCTGAGGTTGACGGCATCGCCACCGCCGCCGGCTGCCAACTTGTGGCGACCTGCGATCTGGCAATCGCCTCCGACCAGGCGACGTTTGGGGTCAACGGCATTGATGTCGGCCTGTTCTGCACGACGCCCGGCGTGGCGCTGGCGCGCGGGTTGAAGCCGAAACACGCGATGGAAATGCTGCTGACCGGAGAGATGGTCGACGCCGTCGACGGCGCGGGAATTCGGATTGGTCAACCGCGTCGTGCCGCGCGAATATTTGACTCAGGTCGTGAACAAATATGCGCAAACCATTGCAGCAAAATCACCTTCGGCGCTGAAGGTGGGCAAGCAGGCGTTTTATGCGCAGGTGCAGATGGGTCTGGCCGAGGCCTACGACTACGCCTCGCGCGTGATGGTCGAAAACATGCTGGCCGGCGACGCCAAGGAAGGCATCGGCGCGTTTATCGAAAAGCGCAAGCCGGAGTGGGAGTAAGTGCAGGGGACAGTTTACTTTTTCCGCAGAGAAGCTGTGCCGCTTCAAGGCTGACGCTGGCGGAAAGAAAGTAAACTGTCCCCCAGCGCCATCTACTTCAACGCACACAACCCCGTGCACTCTTCGCTGCGCATCGTGTTGGCGAATTCGTTGATCAGCGGCTCGACTTCCTTGGGACTGTTCAGCAGGCTGTCCAGCGCCGATTTGGCAAAACTCATGCGCTCTTCGACGGGCAGGATCTCGCGCAGATAGGGTGCGGTCTCGACGATCGCTTCCGCCATGGCGAGCTTGTTCTCGGCGCCATAGCGCGGGTTCTGCAGAAGCGTGATCACGCCCGAGACGACCTGGCCGACGCCGGTGCGCAGCTTGGACAATCCGCTTTTGCGCTCCTCCGAGATCTGCTCGGCCGGCGTGGTCTTGACGTAGTCGTTCAGCGCCTCCGACAGCGCGCCGCTGGTCGTCACCATCTCGACCGCCAGCTTGGACAATTCGTTCTGAAATTCGAACTCGTTGTCGGCCAGATTGTTCGAGCCGTCCGCGTTGCGGAAGCCGAGATAGACCTTTGTCATGCCGAAATAGTTGCTGAACACCGTCAGCAGCGGCTCGACATCCGAGGCCTTGTACGGATGTGCGCCGACGATCTTCGCATTGTCGAACAGCGTGTCGAAGATCGGCTTCGCCTTCTCGTCGGTGAGCCGCGGCGGCGCATTTCGCGCGGCATCTTCCTTGAGCAGGGCCTGGAACTGGCCGACCGCGGCTTTCATCGTGTCTTGCGCGCCCTCGGCAAGGCCGGCGTTGGCCGGACCAACGGCGATCTGGGCCAACAGGGCGATAGGCAGCACATATTGCGCCAGTTTTCTGGTCATGGAACTCTCTCTGCAAATGCGGTGCCGCGCTGAACTCAGCGCATCGCGCAACCAAAATCAACCTGCCGGATTTGCCAATTGCGCCGGCGCGCCGCCTGACGAAGCATGGAGAAAGCCATGGAACCGCGCATTTCCATCATCACGATCGCCGTCAACGATCTCGACCGCATGGCTGCCTTCTATGAAGGCCTTGGCTTGAAACGCCACCGCATCACGGATGGCGTGGGCTTCTTCCAGATGGGCGGAGCGATCCTTGGGCTTTTTCCCACGCCGAGCGCGGAAGAAGACTCGGGCATCAAGTTCGGCTCCGGCATTTCGAGGGTCTATCTCGCCTACAACACGCGCTCCGACGCCGAAGTGGATGAGGTGCTCGCACAGGTCGAAAAGGCCGGCGGGCGCATCGTCAAACCGGCGGGCAAGGCTTTCTGGGGCGGCTGGTACGGCTATTTCGCCGACCCGGAGGACAATCTCTGGGAAGTCGCGCACAATCCGGATTTCCCGATCGACGCGGAAGGACGGATTTCGCTGCCGACTTGATTGATGCGTTGCCTTGCGCCACATGCCAGTGATGAACCACGACAGCTACGACAACGCCTACATCTCCGGCATCCTGAACACGGTGCGCACGGTCGCGATCGTCGGCGCGTCGGCCAACGATGTGCGGCCGAGCTTCTTCGTCACCAAATATCTGATCGACAAGGGGTTCGAGGTCTACCCGATCAATCCCGGCCAGGCCGGCAAGGAAATCCTCGGCCGCATGACCTATGCCAGGCTGAGGGATGTACCGGTGGCGATCGACATGGTCGACATTTTTCGCGCGTCGGACGCGGCGATCGGCGTTGTGGACGACGCGCTGGCGCTCGACCCGCTGCCGAAAGTGATCTGGATGCAACTCGGCGTCCGCAACGATGCGGCGGCGGCAAAGGCCGAGGCTGCCGGCATGAAGGTGGTCATGAACCGCTGCCCGAAGATCGAATATGGCCGGCTGTCGGGCGAGATCGGCTGGACCGGCGTCAATTCCGGCGTGATTTCGTCCAAGAAGCCGATCATGCGGCAAGGTTTTCAGAGTTTTGGCGTGCGGCCGAAGTAGAAACATCCGGCGCGCATCAAAGGTCGCAAATTTTTCGCCTTTGCTTTTGGCCTCGCGATGCGCAAACTCCCGCCGCTTTGTCAGCATCGTGAGGAGAGGAAAGATGGCGCCACGCGCACCGGGATTTTCGACTTTGGCGGTTCACGCGGGCGCAAAGCCCGATCCGGCCACCGGCGCGCGCGCGACGCCGATCTACCAGACGACGTCCTACGTGTTCGACGACGCCGACCACGCCGCCTCGCTGTTCGGCCTGAAGGCGTTCGGCAACATCTACACCCGCATCATGAACCCGACCCAGGCGGTGCTCGAAGAGCGGCTGGCCGCGCTTGAGGGCGGCACGGCGGCGCTGGCCGTGGCGTCCGGCCATGCGGCGCAGATGCTGGTGTTCCACACGCTGATGCGGCCAGGCGAGAATTTCGTTTCGGCGCGAAAGCTTTACGGCGGCTCGATCAACCAGTTCGGCCACGCCTTCAAGAATTTCGGCTGGGAGGTGCGCTGGGCCGACACCGACGATCCGTCGACCTTCGAGAGCCAGATCGACGACAAGACCCGCGCCATCTTCATCGAAAGCCTGGCCAATCCGGCCGGCAATTTCGTCGACATCGAAGCGATCGGCAACATCGCCCGCAAGCATGGCCTGCCGCTGATCGTCGACAACACGCTGGCCAGCCCCTACCTCGTGCGGCCGATCGAGCATGGCGCCGATATCGTCGTCCATTCGCTGACCAAATTCATCGGCGGCCACGGCAATTCGATCGGCGGCGTCATCGTCGATGGCGGCACCTTCGACTGGTCGAAGTCGGGCAATTATCCGATGCTGTCGGAGCCGCGGCCCGAATATGGCGGCATCGTGCTGCACGAGACGTTCGGCAATTTCGCCTTCGCGATTGCCTGCCGGGTGCTCGGACTGCGCGATATCGGGCCGGCGATCTCGCCCTTCAACGCTTTCCTGATCCTGACCGGCCTCGAAACGCTGCCGCTGCGCATGCAAAAGCATTGCGACAATGCCGCGGCCGTCGCCGGCTGGCTGTCGAACCATCCAAAAGTCGCCTGGGTGACCTATCCGGGCCTGAAGGGCGACAAGAACAACGCGCTGGCGCAGAAATATTCGCCGAACGGGGCAGGGGCGGTGTTCACCTTCGGCCTGAAGGGCGGCTACGACGCCGGCGTGAAGTTCGTCGAGGCGCTGGAGCTGTTCTCGCATCTTGCCAATGTCGGCGACACCAAATCGCTGGTCATCCATCCGGCCTCGACCACCCACCGCCAGCTTTCCGACGAGCAGAAGGTCGCGGCCGGCGCGGGACCGGACACGGTGCGCCTGTCGGTCGGCATCGAGGATGTGCAGGACATCGTCGCCGATCTGGAGCAGGCGCTGGCGAAGGCTGTGAGCATATGGCGCTGTTTCTATCAATTGACAGCTGCGTGGCGAGCCCGAAATCGGTGCGCCGGCCCCCGACCGCCTGATCTCCGGCAATCCGACCTTCCGCACCTGGAACGCCGAGGAACAACCGGGTGGCCTCTATGCCGGCATCTGGGAAGCGACGCCCGGCAAATGGCGCATCGAATATGACGAATGGGAGTTCTGCCACATCCTGTTCGGCGTCTCGGTCATCGCCGAGGACGGCGGCGAGGCGCGGACGGTCAAGGCTGGCGACAGCTTTGTCCTGCGCCCGGGTTTCAAGGGGACCTGGGAGGTGATCGAAACCACACGCAAGGAGTATGTGATCCGGCTGCCCGAAGGTTGAGGTGGAGACGTGCCAACCGTACTCACAGAGGGAGGGTACCGGTTCTTCTTTTATAGTCGAGAGAACAACGAACCGCCCCATATCCATATCGAGCGTGGTGACAAATTGGCCAAAATACTGGCTCCAGACTGTGGAGCTTGCCTCGTCAAAACGATTTCGCGCACATGAGCTTAGCGAGGCGCGTTCACTTGAGATAAAACATCGCGAAACTTTTCTGGAGGCATGGCGTGACCACTTTGACGCTTGAGGTCGATCCCATCGCGACTGACGTGTCTGTTTCGGATTTCGTCCTTCATGTTGTGCTTGAGGACGGCCGCGAGTTGTCGGTCCCGGTTGCCTGGTACCCGCGATTGCGGGATGCAAAACCCGTACAGAGATCAAACTGGCGGCTGATCGGCCGAGGCGAGGGGATTCATTGGCCGGATATTGACGAGGATATTTCGGTGCTTGGGCTGTTGTCGGGCCTCTCGAGCGTAAGACGGCGTTCCCGCGCGGCATGACCACGCGCAAGGAGTACGTCATTCGCCTCTGACGCCGTCCTTGCCGGCAAACGCTTTGGCGAAGGCCGGCGAGGCAATGAATGCGAGCGCCTCGCGCAGCGCCGCCGATCGCTCAGCACCGAAAGCGCGGTCGAAGCGGTCCTGAGCGGCACGCCAGCGCACGGTGAGCTCCTCCTGCTTGGCGCGCCCGCGCGCGGTCAGCCGCACGCGTTTGACGCGGCGGTCCTCGGCACTTGGCACGAGTTCCACCAGATCGTCACGGATCAGCACCTTGAGCGTGTGGCCAAGCGCTGAAATGTCCATCACCATCGCCTCGGCAAGCGCTTTCACCGTGGGTTCGCCCGAAACTGCGATCTGGCTGAGCAGGCTGAATTGCGTCGAGCCAACCTCGTCGTCGCCCAGCGCCTCGGCGTAGAGCCTGCCTAGCTGCCGCGCTGCACGCCGCACCGCGCTGTTGGAGCAGTGCTTCCAAACGCCGTCATCCACCTTGGCCTGGTCTTCCATCACATCTCTCACCGCTTCACGCGCCGAAAATATTCCGCGCGCCGGGTCTTGTCGCCGGTCATGTACTCTCCATATAGTGGCATATACCACTAATTTCAAACCGGAGTGAAAAGCATGTCTAGCGCATCCGAATTCGGAACTGCCCTCGTCACCGGCGCATCGTCGGGAATAGGCGCAACCTATGCCGACCGCCTCGCTCAGGCGAGGGCACGATCTGGTGCTGGTCGCCCGCGACGGCGAACGCCTCAAGGCGCTGGCCCAGCGACTTACCTCGGCCTATGGCGTCGGCGTCGATGTGCTGCCGGCCGATCTGACCAAACCCGCGGATGTTCGTGCGATCGAGCAGCGGCTGCGTGAGGATGGCAAGATCGGGCTGCTGGTCAACAACGCCGGCATCGGCCCGAAGGGTTCCTTGCTGGCAGACGATATCGACTATCTCGACGAGATGATCGCGCTGAACGTGACGGCGGCCAATCGCCTTGCTGTCGCGGCGGCGCAGGCTTTTGCCGCACGGGGCAGGGGCGCCATCATCAACACCGCATCGGCGGTGGCCATCGTGCCGGAGATTTTCAACGGCACCTACAGCGCCAGCAAGGCGTTTGTCCTGGCCCTGACGCAAGCGCTGGCAGTGGAACTGAAAGATACAAACATTCGCGTCCAGGCCGTGTTGCCGGGTTATACGCGCACGGAGATATTTCGATCGCGTCGGGAGCTCTTTCGACAATATCGACCAGAGCAGGGTGATGGATGTCGCCGATCTTGTCGATGCCGCACTTGTCGGCTTCGACCGCGGCGAGCAGATCACCATGCCGTCGCTCGCCGACACGCAATTGTTCGACAGGTTCAACACGGCGCGCGGCGAATTGGGATCGCAGCTCTCGTTGAGCAAGCCGGCGGCCCGTTTTGGCATCGCGGCCTAGGCTGCGGTGGTTGCGCAAGTCGAGAGGCGCACTGCGGTTGTGCGCCTTCTTCCTTGCCGCGCCGCCCTTGAAGACCAGCGGCATGCGACGATCAGGCTTTGACTGCTGTCACATAGAGCCAATCGGATGGCCCGCCGAAGGAACCAGAATTCGTGGCCCTCGGCGATTTCTAGCCACGACCACGGCACAAGGTCATAAGCTTGTCTGAGCTCGTTGGCGTCAGGCCGGTTATAGTAGCGACCGAACCGATCGCGGCCTTCGCCGCCGCCGGTCTTGTAGCTTGCGTAAAATGTGCCGCTGTGGCGAAGCGCTTTGTGGACGCTTCGGACTATCGGACCCAACTGTTCTTGCGGCACGTGCAGCAGACAGGCATTCGGCCCAGACGCCGTCATAGGCCGCGACGTCGGCGATATCGTCGAACAGCAAGACCTTTACCGGCCGGCCCAGCTGTTTTTCGGCGATCGCCGCCATCTCCGGAGTTCCATCTGTCGGGGTCACGTTGAAACCGGCCGTTATCAACACTTTGCTGTCCCGGCCTGAGCCGCAACCAAGTTCGAGGACCGTTGCGCCCGGCGAGAGACGAGCCATGAACCCGGCAAGTTGTGAGGATACGAACTGCTTGGTCTGCGCCGTATAAGCTTGCGCTTCGCGGGCGTAGAAATCACTTGTCTCTTGGTCTTTCATGCGCTCACCGATAGCTGCTCCAGCCCGTGAAAATGCCACGTGTCCCGGAATCGCGGCTCCTCCGCCAGCTTCAGCCCCGGCAGCCTGTCGAACAGCGCCTTCAGCGACACCTGCAGCTCCAGCCGCGCCAGCGGCGCGCCGATGCAGAAATGGATGCCGGCGCCGAAGGAGACGTTCTTCTGGTCGGCACGGGCGGGATCGAAGGTCGATGGCGCGGCGAAGGCGCTCGGATCGCGGTTCGCCATGCCGAGCAAGCAGGCCGATCTGCTCGCCGGCCTTGATGTGAACGCCCGGCCGAAGCTCGGTGTCGGCATAGACGTAGCGCATGAACATATGCAGCGGCGCGTCGTAACGCAGGCATTCCTCGACCGTCGCTGCGGTCGCTTCGGGCGTCGCGAAAAACCGCCTCGGGTCGCCGCCTTGCGCAAGGATCGTCCGCACCGCATTGCCGGTCTGGTGCACGGTCGCTTCATGGCCGGCGTTGAGCAGCAGGATCGTCGAGGAGACCAGCTCGTCCTCGTTCAGCTTCTGGCCGTCTTCCTGCGCCGAAATCAGCAGCGACAACAGATCGTCGCCGGGGTTTTTGCGCCGCTCCTTGGCGTAGCCGCGCAGGAAATCGGAAAATTCGCCGGTCGCCTGGTTGGCGGTCACTTCGGTCTCGCGCGTGCGGCCATGCGTGTACATGGCCACCATCTTGTGCGACCAGTCGAGCAGTTGCGGCCCCATTTCGACCGGCACGCCGAGCATCTCGGCAATGATGGTGATCGGCAGCGGCGCGGCATAGGCGGGCAGAAGGTCGAACGGCTCGCCCGCCGGAAAGGCGTCGATCAGCTCGTTCGCCAGCGCCTCGACGCGCGGCCGCAGCCGCTCGATCTGGCGCGAGACGAAAGCGCGGTTGACCAGCGTGCGCAGCCTGGTGTGCACCGGCGGCTCCAGTTCCAGCATCGAATTGGCCTCGACCGCATCGAAGCCGCCAGATGCGAGCGATCCTGGCCGACGCCGCGGCTGTCGGGAATGCCGGTCGGGCTCTGCCGGCCGAGGCTGCGGTCGCGCAACAGGCGGTTGACATCGTCAAACGCGCCAAAACACCAGTGGCCGAATTCTTCCCAGAAGAAGGCGGGGCTGTTCTCGTGCAGCCAGGCATAGGCTTCGTAGGGATTCTGCACGAAGCGCGGCTCATGCGGGTCGAGGCTGCAGCGCGGCGCGTGGCGGCGTCGAAAGAGAGGTAGGGTGGGGCGGGGTCGATTCGGTCATGATGGCTCAATTAGCGCGCCTTGCCAGCGAAGCGCCAGCACCGTATGCTGACGCTCGCCGATGGCCGCGACGAGACCGGAAGATCTGCATGAACATCATCGTCGTCGGCGCCGGCATTGCCGGCCTTTCCACCGCTTGGGCGCTGGCCAAGGCCGGCCACAGCGTCTCGATCCTGGAGCAGGGGCCGATCCCCAATCCGCTTGCCGCGTCCGGCGATCATCATCGCATCATCCGCCGCGCCTATGGCTACGCGCCCGGCTATGGGCGGCTGATCACCGAAGCCTACGACGCCTGGGACGAGCTGTGGGCCGATCTTGGCCAAAGCCACTCGATCCGCGCGGCTTCCTCTGCATTTCGCGCGAGCAGGGCGACGAGGCCGAAGCAATATCGCGACGGCATGGTCGACGGCGGCTGGCCGATCGAGGTGCTGGAGCCGCGAGGCGGCCGTCGAGCGCTGGCCGTTCCTGGAGCCCGGCACGTTTCGCTATGCCTTCTTTTCGCCGGACGGCGGCGCGCTGCATTGCCGAAAGATCGCGTCCGGGCTGGCGGAATGGCTGCGCGCCATCGGCGCCAATGTGTTACGAAAACAGCAAGGTGACGGCCATCGACGCCGGAAGCCGGCAGCGTGACGCTGGCATCCGGCGAGACGATGCAGGCGCGATCGGATCGTCGTCTGCGCCGGCGCCTGGGTGCTGAAACTGTTTCCCGGAACTGGGCGGACCGCTCAAGACCTATCGCACCGCGCTCGCCTACGTCGAACCGCCGGCGGATCTGAAAGCCGCCTGGGAGACAGCGCCGGTCATCCTCGATGTCGGCGGCAAGATGGACGGCTACATGATCCCGCCGTCCGGCGGCGCCGGCATGAAGTTCGGCTCCGGCCTGCACAAGGTGCCGACCAGCGACGCCGACTGGAACCGCGAGCCGGTGGAGGGCGAGGGCGAGGCGATCCGCAACCTGTTTTCGCCGCCGATCGCCCGCATCGACGAATATCGCGTCACGGAGGTGGTGACCTGCGCCTACACATTCACCGAGGACGAGACCTTCTTCGCCCACGAAACCGGAAAATGTCTCGTCGTTTCAGCCTGTTCCGGCCACGGCTACAAGTTCGGCGCGGCGGTCGGGCGGCGCGTTGCCCGCTGTGTGGATGACGGAAACGTCGACGGCCTCAAGCGCTGGCTGCGCGAGGCCGAGCATTGATCACGAGATGGCCTGCAAGGCGCTTTTCGCGCTTCCGATGCTGTGTACCAAAAGTACATCGCTTCGGTCTCGAAAAACATCGGCCATCTGGGCTGACCCCAGACCCAAACGGCTCCGTTGGTCAGTATTTGCAGTGGCGCGGAATGCGCACCTGCCGCCAGCCTTCGGTGCCTTCCGACACAAGAACCTGCCGCGTGCGCGTCCGGTAGGACGGCGCGACCTCATAGTGCCGCACCTGCTTTTGCTGGATCACCACCTGCTCGCGCACGGTTTCGTATTCCGGCGCCAGCACATAGCTTTCCGTGCTTTCCGGTTCGACCAGCACCTTGCGTTTCTGGTAGGCGTAGCGGGCCGGCGCTGTTTCGCGCACATAGCGGGCAGGCGCTACCTCGACCGTATAGGCGACATGCTCGTAGCGCGCCTTGCGCTTGATCTTGCACAGCACCTTGCGGCCGTTGATGACGCGCCATTCCCAGGTGTAGCCGCCGTCGGCGACGCGCACCTTCTTGTAGCGCGTCTCGGTGACCGCCGGCACGAGCCGCTTGACGGTGCGAGCCGGTTCGACCAGCACGCGCTCCTTTTCATAGGCATAGAGCGCCGGCGTGGTGCGGTATTTGATCCGGCCGGACTTCACCAAAACCTCGCGCGTCCTGACGCCATAGATCGGCGGCGTGACCTCGACATGGGTGTAGCCGGGGTTGACCTGCACGTTTTCTGTCACCGTGTCGTAGACCGGCGCGGTGCGATAGCGCTCATAGCATTCCACAGGATAGCCGCCGCCGGCCGAGACTTGCGCCGTGGTCGACAGAAGCACGGTCGCCGCCGTCACGTAAGAAAAGATCGTTTTCGCCATTTCGCCTCTCCGCGGGCGTTGCCTGCCCTTGTCGGCGAAAGTCTAGCGAAGTCATTGACTGCGAAAAGCAATTTTGGAGATTGTCGTTAAGCGGCAAGGTTAAGCATTAACCCGCGCAGAACGTCGATTTTTGCGGTCTTGCGCAAGCGGGGCACGGCATCCTATCTACGCTGGAACGAATTTCTGTCGATTCCGGCGCTTTTCCGGGATCCTCCACGCAAAAGGTCTGCAGATGAGAAGCCCGGTCGAGACTTACATGAATCTGGTGCCGATGGTGGTCGAGCAGACCAATCGCGGCGAGCGCGCCTACGACATCTTCTCGCGGCTCTTGAAGGAGCGCATCATCTTCATCACCGGGTCCGGTGGAAGACGGCATGGCGACGCTGGTCTGCGCGCAGCTTCTCTTCCTCGAGGCGGAAAACCCCAAGAAAGAGATCAATCTCTACATCAACTCGCCGGGCGGCGTGGTGACCTCGGGCATGGCGATCTACGACACCATGCAGTTCATCAAGCCGCCGGTCTCGACGCTGTGCACCGGCCAGGCCGCGTCGATGGGTTCGCTGCTTTTGTGCGCCGGCCACAAGGACATGCGTTTTGCGACGCCGAATGCCCGCATCATGGTGCACCAGCCGTCGGGCGGTTTCCAGGGCCAGGCGTCCGACATCGAGCGCCACGCACAGGACATCATCAAGCTGAAGCGCCGGCTGAACGAGGTCTATGTCAAGCACACCGGCAAATCGTACGAGGAAATCGAGCGCACCCTTGACCGCGACCACTTCATGACGTCGGAAGAAGCGCTGGATTTCGGCCTGATCGACAAGGTCATCACCTCTCGCGAGACGATGGAGACCGCGACCGCATCGTCTTGATCGCGCAACCGGACGCTGGCATAGGCATTTTCCAAAATCTGCGGCAATTCAGCCACAAATTGCTGTTCCCTCTTGGGCGCAGGCGACCTACGTTAAGTGTATGTTGAGTTTCGCTTGGGTAGCCTCAGCTGAGGCATTGCGAATCATTGCCACGTCTTTCGATTTGTGTTTCGTACGAAAAACGTTGCAGGGGCCAGCATGCTGGCGGCGGCGAGCAATCGCTTGAAATCCAGCGATTGCGCCATCGCCGCCCGGGCGGGACGGCAATGAAAGGACTTGTGTAATGAGCAAGGTTGGCAACAGCGGCGATTCAAAAAACACGCTTTACTGTTCCTTCTGCGGCAAGAGCCAGCATGAAGTGCGCAAGCTGATCGCCGGCCCGACCGTTTTCATCTGCGATGAATGCGTCGAACTCTGCATGGACATCATTCGCGAGGAAAACAAAACCTCGATGAAGGTGTCGCGCGAGGGTGTCCCCACTCCGCAAGAGATACTCAAGGTTCTTGACGATTATGTGATAGGCCAGCCTTACGCCAAGCGCGTGCTGTCGGTGGCCGTCCATAACCACTACAAGCGCCTCGCCCACGCCTCGAAGAATAACGACGTCGAACTGGCAAAGTCGAACATTCTGCTGATCGGCCCGACCGGCTGCGGCAAGACCCTGCTGGCGCAAACGCTCGCCCGCATCATCGACGTGCCCTTCACCATGGCCGACGCCACGACGCTGACCGAAGCCGGTTATGTCGGCGAGGACGTCGAAAACATCATCCTGAAGCTGTTGCAGTCGGCCGACTACAATGTCGAGCGCGCGCAGCGAGGCATCGTCTATATCGACGAGATCGACAAGATTTCGCGCAAGTCGGACAACCCGTCGATCACCCGCGACGTGTCGGGCGAGGGCGTGCAGCAGGCGCTGCTGAAGATCATGGAAGGCACGGTCGCCTCCGTGCCGCCGCAGGGCGGCAGGAAGCATCCGCAGCAGGAGTTCCTGCAGGTCGACACGGCCAACATCCTGTTCATCTGCGGCGGCGCTTTCGCCGGCCTGGACAAGATCATCTCGGACCGCGGCCGCAAAACCTCCATCGGCTTCGGCGCGACGGTCCAATCGCCGGAAGATCGCCGCACCGGCGATCTGTTCCGCCAGGTCGAGCCCGAGGATCTGCTGAAATTCGGCCTGATCCCGGAATTCGTCGGCCGTCTGCCGGTTCTGGCGACGCTGGAAGACCTCGACGAGCCTGCCCTGATCCAGATCCTGACCGAGCCGAAAAACGCGCTGGTGAAGCAGTATCAGCGCCTGTTCGATATGGAAAATGTCGACCTGACCTTCCACGAGAACGCGCTGTCGGCCATCGCCAAGCGTGCCATCGAGCGCAAGACCGGCGCGCGCGGCCTGCGCTCGATCATGGAAGCGATCCTGCTCGACACCATGTTCGAACTGCCGGCGCTGGAAGGCGTGCAGGAAGTGGTGATCTCGGAAGAGGTCGTCTCCGGCAACGCCCGGCCGCTCTACATCTACGCCGAGCCGAAGAAAGAAAAAGGCTCGGTCAGCGCCTGAGCTTACAGGCAGCCGTCATCCTCGGGCTTGTCCCGAGGATCGGCGGCGTCAAGGGGCCATTGAGGCTTCTGTTTCGCTCGCGTGGGCAGATGCTCGGGACGAGCCCGAGCATGACGGACGCGCAGGGCAGTGACAGACAGCCAGTAAGCTCTTGTTGATCTCTGTGGCGCACGCCCGACAAAAACTCCCAGCTATTGCCACATTCCGAACGCGGCCGCCGCAGACTGGCGCCACATTGAAAGGCGACTTTCAGCCTCACAAATTCGAGGAGGGGAAGTCACATGAGCCAATCCATAAAAGTCGCCGTCATCGGGTTGGTCGCCTGCCTCTCCATCGCAGCGGCGGCAAAGTCGGCACTGCCTTCGACAGGCATGTCGGCCGACGGCCAAAAGCCCACCATCGCCATGCGCGCCAAGGCGCGATAGGCGAAATCGAAAACGGGTCGAAGGTTCAGTCGCCTTCCAAGCTGTCAAATTTTGATTGAGCGCGGGCGGTCAGTTACTGGCCGCCCGCTGCCATTTCTGGCAGCATGGGTCATCTGCACGCTACTGCCTAAGCCTGAGCAAGTCGGTTCGTCTGCCAAAGGGGCACATGATGAGCACTGCATTTGTTGGTTTGAACATGCGCGATCGTGTCAAAGCGACCCGGGAGTTTTTGCCGGGAAAAATGTGGGACTATGCGGCTGAATGCGACGACATTGTTCGCACGATGACGACGTGGGACGTGTTCGAAGTGGTCGACATTTCGCGTGCCTTTCCGCGCCCTTGGGTTAGGCTCGAAGCCACCACGAGGCATCCAACGTGCCGCATGAAGATTAGTGGCGAAGAATTCGCGGCAGGGTTCGCCAAGATTTAGCGATGCTCCCGCCCCAGCCTGCTGAATAATCCCGCTATCCGGCCACAATCCAGTCGCTGCATTCGCGCGAATGCGCCCCAAAGGAATTGGACTCTCCTTTCGTCATAGCTGCGAAAGGGGAATATCCAATGGCAAACTCTAGTTCGTTACGCATTCGTCGGCCTCGCAGCATCCCTGGCGCTCGCGGGCGGCGCGAAATCAGCACTATCCTCGCCGCACACGCGGGCGAAACATATCGAAGTCGCCTTCGTGCTGGATACGACCGGCTCGATGGCCGGCTTGATCGACGGCGCGAAGCAGAAAATCTGGTCGATCGCCAATTCCATCGTCGACATCAACCCGAATGCCGAGATCCGCATGGCCCTGATCGGCTATCGCGACATCGGCGACGACTACGTCGTGAAATCCTACGAGATGAGCGACGACATCCAGGGCCTCTACGGCAATCTGATCCGTTTCCGCGCCGATGGCGGTGGTGACGGCCCGGAATCGGTCAACGAGGCGCTCGACGTCGCTGTCAGCGATCTCGGCTGGAGCGAGCGCGACGATGTGCGCCGCATCATCTTCCTGGTCGGCGATGCGCCGCCGCATATGGACTATCAGGACGACCGCAAATATCCCGAGGTGCTGCGCGAGGCGCGGCAGCGCGATATCATCGTCAACACGGTGCAGGCCGGCGAAGCGCCCGACACCTATGAATTCTGGCAGGAGATCGCCAAGCTCGGCGGCGGCAAATATTTCGCCATTCCGCAGGATGGCGGCCAGGTCGACATCATCGCCAGCCCCTACGATAACGATATTTTGAAACTGCAGCAGAAGATCGATGGCACCGTCGTGCCCTACGGCTCGCGCGAGCAGCAGGCAGCGCTGGAAGGCAAGATCAGCGATCGTGCAGCGGCGCCGGCTTCCGTGCAGGTCGACAACTCCGAATTCTATTCCAAGCGCACTGGCAAGAAGGAACTCGTCACCGGCGGCGGCGACCTGCTCGACGACGTCCGCAACAATGTGCGCGCCATCGACGACATCAAGGACGACGAGCTTCCCGCTGATCTGCAGGGCAAATCCAAGGACGAGCTGCGTGCGATCGTGACCGAGCGGACGGATCAGCGCGTGAAACTGGAAGGCGAAATAGCGGAACTTGTCCGCAAACGTGACGAATTCGTCGCCGCCGAGACGGCCAAACAGCCCAAGCCGGACCAGGATTCCTTCGACAGGCAGGTCGAAGCGGGTATTTCCGCACAGTTCTAGCCTGATTTTGGAGTACGTTTTTGCGCCGGCGCGACGATCTCGCGTCGGCGTTTCGCGTTTGCACAAGAGGCGCAGCATACGCACTTGATCTTTAGCCGATTGGTCTCCAATTAAGCCTAACGACGGGTGGCTTTCTCCGTGCTTATTAGCGCATTGACCCTATAGGACCATAGGCGGAGACGGCTCATGCCGCTAAGATAGGATTCGCGGTCGGCCAAAGGCGGCTGCGGAAGAAAGGCAGACCAATGACCAAGACCTCGCGTCCTCCCCAAGACGGCACTTACGCGGTCCTCCCGCTGCGCGACATCGTCGTCTTCCCGCACATGATCGTGCCGCTGTTCGTGGGTCGCGAAAAGTCGATCAAGGCGCTCGAAGAGGTGATGGGGGCGGAAAAGCAGATTCTGCTTGCCACCCAGATGAACGCCGCAGACGACGATCCGGGCGCCGAAGCGATCTATGATGTCGGCACGCTGGCCAACGTATTGCAGTTGCTGAAGCTCCCCGACGGCACCGTAAAGGTGCTGGTCGAAGGCGCTGCGCGCGCTAAAATCGTGTCGTTCACCGACAAGCCTGACTTCCACGAGGCCAAGGCAGTTCTGCTGCCGGAGCCGGAGGAAGATGAAGTCGAGATCGAAGCGCTGGTGCGCTCGGTCGTGTCCGACTTCGAAAACTATGTGAAGCTCAACAAGAAGATTTCGCCCGAAGTGGTGGGCGCTGCCGGTCAGATCGAGGATCACTCGAAGCTCGCCGACACGGTTGCCTCGCATCTGGCGATCAAGATCCCCGAAAAGCAGGAAATGCTCGCCACGCTCTCCGTCAAGGAGCGCCTGGAGAAGGCGATCGGCTTCATGGAAGCCGAGATTTCCGTGCTGCAGGTCGAAAAGCGCATCCGCTCGCGCGTCAAGCGCCAGATGGAGAAGACGCAGCGCGAGTACTACCTCAACGAGCAGATGAAGGCGATCCAGAAGGAGCTCGGCGAGGGCGAGGATGGCCGCGACGAGGCATCGGAGATCGAAGCCCGCATCAAGAAGACCAAGCTCACCAAGGAAGCCCGCGAAAAGGCGGAAGCGGAGCTGAAGAAGCTGCGCACCATGTCGCCGATGTCGGCGGAAGCCACGGTCGTGCGCAATTATCTCGACTGGCTGTTGTCTCTCCCGTGGTCGAAGAATTCCAAGGTCAAGCATGACCTGGCCTTTGCCGAGAACGTGCTGAACACGGATCACTACGGCCTGGACAAGGTCAAGGAGCGCATCGTCGAGTATCTGGCGGTGCAGAGCCGCCAGAAGAAGCTGAAAGGCCCGATCCTGTGCCTCGTCGGCCCTCCCGGCGTCGGCAAGACCTCGCTCGGCAAGTCGATCGCCAAGGCGACGGGCCGTGAGTTCGTGCGCATGGCGCTCGGCGGCGTGCGTGACGAGGCCGAAATCCGCGGTCACCGCCGCACCTATATCGGCTCGATGCCCGGCAAGGTCATCCAGTCGATGAAGAAGGCGAAGAAGTCCAACCCGCTCTTCCTGCTCGATGAGATCGACAAGATGGGCCAGGATTTCCGCGGCGATCCCTCATCTGCGCTGCTCGAGGTGCTCGATCCGGAGCAGAACTCGACCTTCATGGATCACTATCTCGAGGTCGAATATGACCTTTCGAGCGTGATGTTCGTGACGACGGCGAACACGCTGAACATTCCGGCGCCCCTGATGGACCGCATGGAACTGATCCGCATCGCCGGCTACACGGAAGACGAGAAGATCGAGATCGCCAAGCGGCACCTGCTGCCGAAGGCGATCCGCGATCACGCCCTTCAGCCGAAGGAGTTCTCGGTCACCGACGAGGCCATCCGCGGCATCATCCAGACCTATACCCGCGAAGCCGGCGTTCGCTCTCTGGAGCGCGAGCTGATGAAGCTCGGCCGCAAGGCGGTGACGGAAATCCTGCGCACCAAGAAGAAGTCGGTAAAGATCACCGACAAGAACCTGGACGACTATCTCGGCGTGCCGCGCTTCCGGCATGGCATGGTCGAGGGCGAGGATCAGGTCGGCGTGGTTACCGGTTTGGCCTGGACCGAGGTTGGCGGCGAGTTGCTGACGGTCGAAGGCGTCATGATGCCCGGCAAGGGCAAGATGACGGTGACCGGCAATCTGCGCGAAGTCATGAAGGAGTCCATCTCGGCGGCGGCATCCTACGTCCGCTGCCGAGCGATCGACTTCGGCGTCGAGCCGCCGCTGTTCGACAAGCGCGACATCCACGTGCACGTGCCGGAAGGTGCGACGCCGAAGGATGGTCCGTCGGCCGGTACTGCGATGGCAACGGCGATCGTCTCGATCCTGACGGGTATCCCGGTGCGCAAGGATGTCGCCATGACCGGCGAAATCACCTTGCGGGGCAGGGTGCTGCCGATCGGCGGCCTGAAGGAGAAGCTGCTCGCGGCTTTGCGCGGCGGCATCAAGAAGGTGCTGATCCCGGAAGAGAACGCCAAGGATCTGGCCGAAATTCCTGACAATGTGAAGTCGGGCATGGAGATCATACCGGTCAGCCGGGTCGGCGAAGTGCTGCGTCATGCGTTGCTGCGCATGCCGGAGCCGATCGAATGGACCGAGCCGGTCGAGACGCCGGCTGGCAAGCCGGAACTCCTCGACGAGGCCGGCAAATCGCTGGCGCATTGACCGAACTAAGCCGTTTTAACGAAAAGCCGGGTCTCGCGACCCGGCTTTTTTTGTTCAAAAGCCCGTAATTCTGCGGGTTTGCGGGAAAAAATCGACGGTTTCCGCTTGTTCGCGGATAACATCTGGCTAATGTCCTGCGCAAGCCGGCTGAGTCGCGAGAAGAAGTCCCGGCGGACCTGTTTCAAGAGAGGATAACTGATGAACAAGAACGAGCTCGTGGCCGCTGTTGCCGACTCCGCGAAAATCTCCAAGGGCGATGCGCAGTCCGCGGTCGACGCCGTGTTCTCTGTGATTACTGGTGAACTGAAGCGTGGCGGCGACGTCCGCCTGGTGGGCTTCGGCAATTTCTCGGTTTCGAAGCGTGCCGCTTCGACCGGCCGCAACCCGCAGACGGGCGCCGAGGTCAAGATCCCGGCCCGCACGGTGCCGAAGTTCTCGGCCGGCAAGGGCCTCAAGGACGCCGTCAACTAAGAGCGTTTGCTTCAGGAATTAAGAAAAGCCGGGCGCGAGCCCGGCTTTTTTCGTTTTAAGGTGCGGGTTCGGCCGCGGTGAAGAGGAAGTTCGCCTCGCTGAGATCGGCGAGGAGGACGCCTGCGAGAAAGAGGCTATTTGCCTCACCCAGAGCAATCATCACGCCGCCATTGATTTCGACTGCCGGCTCGAGAAGTGCGTCGAAATCTTCAAAGCTGACGCCAGTTTTGGTGAGGTCGACCACGTCCACATTTTCGAAGTCGCTCAATGATGTCGTTGGTGCCTTCGATCACGAAGGCGTCCGCGCCAAGGCCGCCCGTCATCGTATTGGTTCCGACGCCGCCAAGAATAGAATCGTTGCCGTCGCCGCCGGCAATCACGTCGTTGCCTTCGCCACCGGCCAGAGTGTCGTTGCCGGCGTCGCCCGCCAAGACGTCGTTATCCGCCCCACCGGCAACAGAGTCGTTTCCACCGCCGCCGGACAGCTGGTCTGCGCCAGCATCACCGGCAATAATGTCGTTTCCGGCCTCGCCGGCCACCACATCGTTTTCGCTGCCACCGGTAAGGAAATCGTTACCCTCACCGCCGTAGAGAAAGTCATTGCCCGCGTCTCCGGCGCCGTATCGCCGCCGCTGCCGCCCGACAGACTGTCGTTTCCAGCACCGCCGGTGATCGAATCGCTGCCTTCGCCGGCAAAGATCACATCGCTGCCGCTCGTCGCCGAACAGTTTGTCCTCGCCGGTGCCACCATAGATCAGGTCGTCGCCATCGCCGCCGTAAAGACTGTCGTTGTTTGCAGGTCAGTGGACGAGTCCGCTCCACCGAAGATCGTATCATTCCCGGCATTGCCGACGATCTGTCGTTGCCCGAACCCCCACCGAGAAGTCGCCGCCCGCATCGCCGGAGACCCGGTCTGCGCCGCCCCGGCCCAGACGATGTTGACATCCGCGCTGCTGGTGCCGCCGTTGACGCCGGCCAGGATCAGGTCGCTGCCGGCGCCGCCAAAGATGAGGTCGCTGCCCATCCCGCCGATCAGCGTGTCGTTGCCGGCGCCACCGCCGAGGGTGTCGTGGCCTGGGCCGCCGTCAAAGACATCGTTGCCAAGGTCTCCGGCGCCGGCCCACACGGCATCATTGCCTCGGCCGGCATCGATGGCGTCATTGCCTGCGAAACCGACGATCGTGTCGTTGCCGGCGTCGCCAAAGATCCAGTCGTTGCCAGACGTGCCAGCCAGGTAGTCAGGATTTGGCGTGCCGATGATGCCGCTGAAACCCGGATCATCCGGGTAAATGCCGACTTTGGCCGTGTCGAATGCTGTTGCAGCGGCTGTCTTGCCCGAAGACGTGGTAGCGGCCATGTACTCATTACCTCAACTGGCTGCCGCCCTTCGAGGCGACCAAATTTTTTCCAGTATCGGTCAAGAGGATTAAAAATAGTTCAAATGCGATTCTTTGTATTCTGCCGATGCAGGCAATTGTGCCGGCGCGCTCATTTGATGCTGCCGGCACAACAGTCGTCCGATCCGCAAGTCACTCGGCATTTGGCCGCGGCGGCATCTTGTCAAATCTTGGCAGCGCGGGGTTGCCATGATCCCAAACAGGGCCGGCCGATGCCCAAAATGTGAATTGCGGCTTGTAACGGCTTGGATCGTCGAGGCTTCCGGCACTCACGACGATCAGGTCGGGTATCGCGGGGAACGTGATGTAGACTGGCGATCCGCAATTCGGGCAGAAGGCGCGCTCCTTCTCGGTGCCGCCGTCGCCGACCATACGCCAGCGGGTTGCGTCACCTTCTACCTTTGCCGCGGCGCACATAAAGGTCAGATGCGACTGGTGGCCAGTACCGCTGTCCCGCTGGCATTGGCGGCATTGGCAATCGGCCATCTCGATCGGCTCAGCCGGGATTTCGTAGCGCACTGCGCCGCAGGCGCAACCACCGGTGTAGGGCTTCGTCATCTTGCCAACTCCGCAGTTTTGCGACAGGTCGGCCCAACGGGACCACCGCAGCTGTCGCTGGCGTTCGTTTTCTGTCGTTGTGATCAGGATCGAAGGGGCTTCAGTTCTGTTCGTCCGCGATGTTGCCAACTCGTGGAACGATCTTCTTCCAGCCCCCGCTCATATTCTCGTATGCGGTCTCGTTGTGCGGCATCACAAAGCCCGAATGCACCAGACGAAGGCGTGTTCCACCTTTTTCCGGGGCAAGGGTAAAGGTAACGACCGTATCGAGCAACGAACCATAGCCGGCATTGCCAGCATCTCCGCCTCTCCACGCATAGGAGAATCGCCGGTTCGGCACGACTTCCAGCACCTGGCAGCGAATGGTGCCGTCCCACGCGCCGGCTGGCGTTGTCTTGAACGTGAATTGTTTTCCTTCGATGGGCTCAAAACCGGCCGGCTCCATCATCCAGCGGGCAATCAGCTTGCCGCTGGTGATCGTTTTCCAAATCGTCTCCGGCGCATGAGGAAAAACTTCGTCCACGACGATGTCTTGCACGACTGGTTTCAATGCGGCGTCGTTCATGGATCGATCTCCTTGAGAAGGGTTCTGAGATTGGAGAAGCGCTCACGCCAGAAGACGCCGTAATGGCTCATCCAATCGACCAGCGGCGCAAGACCGTCCGGTTGCGCCCGATAGTAGACATTGCGGCCGTCAGGCCGCTCTGCCACCAGCCCGGCCTGTTTCAGGGATTTCAGGTGCTGCGAAATGGCTCCCTGCGTGACGCCACTACCGCGCGTCAGTTCGACCACCGTGATTTCATCTGCGCCGACGATGCGCTCGAACACGGCGCGCCGCGTCGGATCGGCCAATGCGCGCATCACAATGTCTATGGTGGCGACCTGGATCATGCCAAATCAATTAGTCTCCACTAAGCAATTAGTCAAGGCTAATTGTTTAGTGAGCGCGCGCTGAAATGAAAAGGGCGGCCAACCCGAGGGTGGCCGCCCGCTATAAACCCGGACTGCGGTGCGTCAGAACACAAAATCCATGCTGCCTATGTCGGCCACCGTCAGATTAGCCAGCACAACAAACGCTCCGCCGCCCAACGCGATCTGGAGACCCGCGCCAGTATCGGTCGCGGCGCTGGTCACCGAAGCTGCGCTGGTGAAATCGGTCGCCGTGCCGCTGAGGTCGAGCAGGTCGATACCGAGTTCGAAGTCACTGATTTGATCCGATCCGGACCCCGAGACGAAGCCGAACAAATCAATTCCGGCTCCGCCGCTGAGGAAATCATTGCCGGCGCCGCCCCAAACCTGGTCTGAGCCCGCACCGCCGTTGACCGTGTCGCTGCCGTCGCCGCCGAACAGGAGATCATTGCCCGCATCGCCATTGAGGAGATCGTTGTCGGTGCTGCCGTAAACCTTGTCGTCGCCGTCGCCGCCAGAAAAGCTGTCCCTGTTGGAGCCGTCCGCGGCGTTGTTTTGTCCGCCGAAGAGAAGGTCGTTGCCGCCATAGCCAGTGAGCGTGTCGTTGCCCGATCCGCCGCCCATGATATCGGAGGTATTGTCACCGTCGATACGGTCGGCGCCCGTGCCGCCCCAGGCGGTATTGATGAGCGAAGCGGGATCGGATGTGAAGACGTTATGGACACCCACGTCCAGCCAATCGTTGCCGGCGCCACCGAACAGGACGTCCCCTCCGGTACCGCCGATCAATTCGTCGTTGCCGGCGCCGCCGCCAAGCGTGTCGTTGCCCGCGCCGCCATAGAGCTTATCGTTGCCAGCATCGCCGTTCCCGGCAAGCAGCTGGTCGTTGCCATTGCCGCCAAAGACCGTGTCGTTGCCGCCAAAGCCGACCAGAAAGTCGTTGCCGCCTTTGCCGGTGATGACGTCATTGGCCGCGGTGCCGGAGATCGTATCATTGCCTTCGGTGCCGGTGAGCCCACCGCCACCTGGTCCCGCGGGACCATAAATCGCCTGGGCGCCCGCAATGTCGACGGGAGTCAGGTTGATGGTCGTGTTGGTCGCGAAATACATGATCGAGTTGGGATCGGGGAAATGTCCCAGGCCGATCGCATGGCCGATCTCGTGCAGGGCGGTGGTGAAGAAATTGACGAGGTCGAAGCCGGTGTAATTCCGGTCTGCCGTCAAATTGATCTCCTGTGTCAAACGCGATTTCGACGAAATCGAAGGTATCGAAACCGGTGGAGCTGACGAAATAGGACGAGGTGGCTTCGCCGACCGTGCCGCCCGAACCGTCGAGGAAATCCCAGCCCAGGCGGATATCGACTGCAAGGCTATCGGACACTTCAACGAAATCGATGTTGGAGACCGCCTCCCATGCGGCGAAGGCCGCGCGTACCAGCGCCTGGTATGCGGGATCGTTGATAACTGCATCAAAATCGTAGCTCTGGCCCTGCAGGGTCGCGAAGCTCCAGGTGACTTGTCCGCCAGTCGTGCCGGGTGTGGAAGAGCCCCATTTGATTTCGTTGAGTACGTAGTCGGCCATCTGTGCCCCCCGTTTTGGCTGCGGTGCTTGCGCTGTGTGTCTATGGTTTCTGTCAATAACGGGGCAACAACGCAATAACCGATGTGATTTTGCGCCAATTTTGCAATGCTGAGCGCTGCTTCATGGTAAAGGCAATCCCACAGCCACGACAATTACTGCTTTTGTCGAGGGGATGGTGGAGGTGAGAGGAGTATCCTCGAACCGGAGCAGGCCGCAGCCTGGGCTTTCGCCCGCCCCATCGGAGGCGTGAGCGAAGCGAAACTGCGTGAGACAAGATGGTGGGCGATGTAGGGATTGAACCTACGACCCCACCCGTGTGAAGGGTGTGCTCTCCCGCTGAGCTAATCGCCCGTCGGACCGCAGTCCAAAACGTCGGCGGCATATAGGCGAGGGCGGTTCGTCAAGTCAAGCGCAGGTCGCGCCCTCCTCAAGCATTGGCGGCGGCGATGAGGCGCTCCACCATGTCAATCGTCAGCTCGTCATAATGGGATATGACCCGCGACGGTTCGAATTCGCGCACATGGCGCTCTGTGTAGCCGAAGTCCACTGCAATCACCGGAATGCCGGCGGCCTTGGCGGTGTCGATGTCGGTTTGCGAATCGCCCACCATGACGGCTTGCCGCGGGTCGGCCCCGCGCGTGCGATCGTCTCGGTCAGATGTCGCGGATCGGGTTTGCAGAAGCCGAACGTGTCCAGCCCGCAGATTGCCGAAAAGCGTGCTGTCAGTCCGAGCGCGCCAATCAGGCTCAGCGACAGCGCCTCCGTCTTGTTCGTACAGATCGCCAATGCAAATCCCGCCTGCTGCAACCTGTCCAAGGCATTCAAGAGGCCGGGATAAGGCACTGATTTGCCAGGAATATTGGCCCGATAGTGTTCGATGAACAGATCGAACAGCCGGTTGTGCTCGTCGGCGGGCAGGGTGCGCTGCGCCGCTGCGTAGGCCTTGGCAATCATAACCCGCCCGCCATGGCTGATTGCGGCATTGATGCCCTCGGCGGAAATTGCCGCCAGGCCGCCGTCGGAAAGACTGTGATTGAGGCTGTCGAGAAGGTCCGGCGCCGTGTTGATCAGCGTTCCGTCGAGATCGAATACGGCGATCTTTCGGCTCATGGGAATCGTCTCTTTGTCATTCCGTTCGATGGCCGGATATAGAGCGGCCTTTGCCGCCGCAAGCCATGCGACACGGCTTTCGATCAGGCCACGCCGATCTTTGACCTTTCGGCCAAAGATGCTAGGAGCCGCCAGCACATACGCTGCCGGAATGGAAATGGACCCCAGATCGCTCAAAATCGCTGCCGCGCGCGAGGCGCTCGAACATGTCAAGGATGGCATGAAGCTCGGCATCGGCACGGGTTCGACCGCCGAAGAATTTGTCCGCCTGCTGGCCGAGCGCGTTGCGGATGGCCTGAACATCGTCGGTGTTCCGACGTCTGAGCGAACCGCCGGCTTGTGTCTCGAACTCGGCATCAAGCTGTCGACCCTCGAGGAAATTCCCGAACTCGACCTGACCATCGACGGCGCTGACGAGATCGGCAAGGAACTGACGCTGATCAAGGGCGGGGGCGGCGCCTTGCTGCGCGAGAAGATCGTTGCGGCTGCCTCCAAGAGCATGATCGTGATTGCCGATGCCAGCAAGTTGGTTCAGACGCTTGGCGCGTTTCCCTTGCCGATAGAAGTCAATCAATTCGGTCTGGCGGCCACGCACATCGCAGTCCAGCAGGCCGCCACGCGCCTCGGCCTCTCAGGCGACATTGCGCTGCGCACGCGCAGCGGTTCGCCCTTCGTGACCGACGGTGGCCATTTCATTCTCGACGCATCTTTTGGCCGCATTCCCGATCCAAGAGCCCTTTCGAGTGCGCTGCATGGGGTTCCGGGCGTTGTCGAGCACGGAATCTTTCTGAATCTGGCCAGGATGGCGATCACCGCAAGCGATGCCGGAGTTCGCGTGATCCGCATCGATCGATAGCAAGGAGTTTTGACCGAGATGAGACTGCTCAACAGCACCCGCAACTGGATCGCCACTGGCGCAGTTGCGACCATGCTCGTGATCTCGCATGCCGCCGGCGCGCAGGAGGTTTCGGAATCGCATCTGAAGGCAGCCCGGGCTGCCGTTGCCGCCATTCAGGCGACAAGCGATTTCGATAACATTCTTCCCCAATCGGCCATGGCACTGAAGAATCAGCTCATTCAGCAGAACCCCGACCTGCAGGAACTGATCGAGAACACCGTGAACGAGAAGGCGCTCGCCATGTCGGCCCGTCGCGTCGATCTCGAAAAGGAAGCCGCCACGGCCTATGCGAAGGTGTTTTCGGAGGAAGATCTGAATGCCATCGCCACGTTCTACACCTCGCCGACCGGCAAGAAGCTGATCGCTGACGGGCCTATCGTTACACGCGAAGTGCTGAAGGCGGCCGACATCTGGCAGCGCGGCATTGTGCGCGACCTGGCCCAGGAAGTGGCCAAGGTTCTGGTCGAAAAGGGTCCCAAGCCGCCTGCGGCCCCGCAAGCTGGCACTGCCCCGCAGGATGGCGCTGCCCCGCAAGATGGCGCAGCCCCGGCACAGCCTCAGAACTAGCGCGTCACGGGCTTTCGACTGCCGTAAGGGCCTTTGCCGCCGCAAACACAGCTTCGACGTGGCCGCGAACCTGCACTTTCCGCCAGATACCGCGGATCGTGCCGCTGCCATCGAGGAGAAATGTCGCCCGTTCGACGCCGAGATAGGTCCGTCCGAATGTCGTCTTTTCTCCCCACAGGCCGAACGCCTTGATGGTGGCGAGCGATTCGTCGGACGCCAGCGTCATCTTGAGTCCGTATTTTTGCCGGAACTTCTGGTGGCTGCGGGAAGGATCGGGCGAAATGCCGATCAGAGCCACGCCGATGCGTTTGAAGCGGCCGGCAAAGGATGAGAAGTCGACCGCCTCGTTGGTGCATGTCGGCGTCCCGTCCTGCGGGTAGAAGAAGAGCACGGCAGGTCGCCCGGCGAGCGTTTTGTTGGAGATGCGCCGGCCGCCATCGCTGGTGACGTCGAAAGGTGGTGCCGTTTGGCCGAGAATAGGGCTTTCCATCACATCAATTTGGCTTATCGCGCTGGCGCGCACTGTGTAGGTTCAACCAGCGATTCATATAACGCGGCAGGGGGGAACCGATAGCCGAGGTGAAAGAAAACGCACCCAGGCATGAGCGCGTCCGCTTCCGCCGGGACGAGATCATCGACCTTGGCCGGCTGCCTTCGGCCGTCGATCAGCCGGAAATGCGGCCACCCCGCTCACCAGCGCGCAGATATGGCCGGGTCTGTGTGATTGCTTTTTTGGCGTGCACACTGGTCGTTGGCGCGCTCTGGGCCGGTTTTGACGCAATCGGATCATCGACATTTGCTTCGGATCGGCTTCGGGCGCAGGTCGTCTCCATTCTGCGCCGCGCCGCCGGCGATGAAATCCAAAGCACCATCGGCCCGGCGCGGCTGGCCCTGGATGGCACAAGCCTGATTGCATTGGATTTCGACGAGATCGGGCTTTCTCGCGGAACCTCGCCGGAAAAATTTCTCGAGGCGCGCGAACTCAGTGTCGGCTTGCGCCTTTGGCCCTTGCTCCTGGGGCAGGTCGAATTGGCGAGCGCCAGCGTCAACGGCGCCCGCATAGCGCTGGATGGCATCGGGTCCGGCGGCGGCGATTGGGCCGCATCCTTGCGCGACGACCGTGGTCTGATCGACACGGATCGCGTGATCGAGGTGACCTTCGCCGGCCTGGACCGGTTTCTCGGCGCGGCACGATCGGGGGCAACGAAAACAGTTCGGCTTCAGGACGTTGTGCTGGAAAGCGCAGCCGTTTCAGGGGCACGGACATTTCGCATCGAGGATGCCGTCATTTCGGACGAAGGAAATGCCGTGACGTTGGCGGGGACCGCCAGTCTCGACGGCACGATCTTTTCGTTCGACGGAAGCATCGAAGGCGACAGCAATGCTTCCGGCTTCCGGCTGACCGTGGCCGAAGGTGCGTCGGTCGACGATGAAGCGGCGTCGACCAACCTCACCATCACCGGTCGGCGCGGCACCGGCGACCAGCCGGCCCAACTGCACGCCGCCCTGACCGCTCGGCAACGCTCGATTGAGATCGGGTCGCGTGGTCCGTTGACCGGCACGGTCGACTTCCTCGCCGGCATGACTGCCGGAGCTGCCAAGATCGAAATAGAGCGCTTCAACGTGGATGTTGGGCGCTCGCGCTATGCCTTCACCGGCGCGGCAGGTCCGACGCCGCGCGATGGGACGGCACAGCCTGCCTACCGTTTCGAATTGGTCAGCGATCAATCCGTGATCGCACCGGAAGATTCGCCCGAGCCGGCGATGCCGGCGTCTTTGCGGCTCGCCGGCACGATCAGCGCGGACGGCCAGCGCATCGAAATCCCCGACATCGGCGTACGCGCGAGTTCCGGCGAAGCAAAGGGAAGCGCTGTCGTGCAACTCGCCGACGGGCAGGCGCCCGCGGTCGCGCTCGAAATCGGCGTTCAGGGCATGTCGGTGCAGCAGGTCAAACAGTTGTGGCCCTGGATCGCGGCGAGCGGCGCGCGGCGATGGGTGATGGCAAACCTGTTCGGCGGGACGGTGAAACAGGGCTATGTCCGCTATGATGTTGGCCCCGGCCGGATCGGCGTCAAAGGACCATTGAGCCCGCAGGAAGTGTCCGGCCAGTTCAGCATCGAAGGCTCACGCTTCGATACGGCCGGCAGCCTGCCGGCGATCCGCGACGCTGTCGGTGCGGTCAAGTTCGAGGGCGGCGACGTCGACGTCACGCTTGCAAGCGGCACCGCGTTTCTGGCCGATGGCCGCAGCATCGCAGCGAGCAACGGCTTGCTGACGATCCGCGACGAGGGCAGGGACGCCAATGGCGTGCCGACGATCGGCAAGATGGATCTTGATCTGTCGGGGCCTGCCGATGCGATCGCAGAGCTCGCAACCCTGGACCCGATCAAGGTCCTGGATCGCGTCGGGCTTACGCCGTCGGATATCACCGGCGCCGCCCAAGGGCACGTCCGCTCCGACATTCCGCTGCGGCGCGGCGTCGACCGCAAACAGCTCGACTGGGCTGTCGATCTCACGTTCAAAGACCTGTCGCTGAAGAAACCTTTTGACGGGCAGATCCTGAGCGAAGCCGACGGCACGCTGGCCATCGACCGGCAAAAGGCGGTGATGTCGGCCAAGGGCAAATTGAACGGCATCCCGGCCGAAATCGATCTGGTGAGGCCGATCGGCCAGAGCGATGTTGCCGCCAGCCAGGACGTCAAACTGATCTTCGACGACAAGGCGAGGGCGGCGGTAGCGCCGGGCCTGAACGCAATCCTGTCAGGCCCGGTCAAGGTTGAGGTGCGCGGCAGCGCCGACAATCGCAAGCTTGAAGCCGATCTTGCGGCTGCGAAGATCGATCTGCCATGGATCGGCTGGTCCAAGGGTCCAGGCATTGCGGCGAAGGCGACGTTCGGCCTGAGCGGTACCGGCGGCGACCTGCAGATCAGCGATTTTCAACTGCAGGGAAAATCCTTCTCCGCGCGCGGCGCGCTTTCGGTTGGCGGCGGCGCGCTGCAATCCGCCAGGTTCGATCATGTCAGCCTGAACGGCGATGACGACGTGGCCGTCTCCGTCAAACGTACCGGCAAGGCCTACGCGGTGTCGGTCAACGGCTCATCGCTGGATGCCCGCGCGCTGATCAAGGGCATCAACGACGGCATGAGCGGCGCATCGAAGCCGTCAACGACGGCCGTCACAGTCGATGCGAAACTCCAGCGCCTGCAGGGTTTTGGCGGGGAGGCGCTCAGCGACGTCAATCTGCAATACACCGCCGGCGGCGGCCTGACGCTGGCCGGCATGACCCGTTCAGGCGGTGCGGTTCAGATCGAAAACGTGGTGTCAGGAGGCAAGCGCCGCATCAACGTGGCCAGCCAGGACGCCGGTGCGCTGCTGCGCTTCCTCAATGTCTACAGCCGCGTGCAGGGCGGCGTTTTGCAGCTGGCGCTGACCGGCGAAAAGTCGCTGCGCGGCCGGCTCGATATTCGCGATTTCACTGTCGTCGACGAGCCGAAGCTGAGTTCGCTGGTTTCCTCGCCCCCGCCAGGCGACAACCGGAGCCTCAGCCAGGTGACCAACGCCAAGATCGACACATCGCGCGTGAAGTTCGACAAGGGTTATGTCGAACTGGAGCGCGGCGACGGAAGCCTGAGGATCGCCAACGGCGTCCTGCGCGGACCCGTCATCGGCACGACGTTCGAAGGCACGGCTTACGACAAACAGAACCGCATGGACATGACCGGAACCTTTATGCCGGCCTATGGTCTGAACAGCATTTTTGGCGACATCCCAGTGCTTGGCGCTTTTCTCGGCAACGGTCGCGACGGCGGATTGATCGGCTTGACCTACCGCCTGCGTGGCGACGTCAAGGCGCCGCAGCTGGAGGTCAACCCACTCTCGGTCATCGCGCCTGGCATCTTCCGCTCGATCTTCGAATTCTGATGCGGCCGCTGGTGCAGCGTTGGCCTAAATGCCAATGCCTGCGAGGCTTTAGAGGCCAACTTCACATTGTTCACCCGAAACCCGGAGCGTAAGATCGCACTGTGCGACCAGGTGAATACCCATGAGTGCATCGAACGACGGCGTCCGCTTCCTGATCATCGACGATCATCCGCTGTTCCGCGAGGCTTTGCACAGTGCCGTGCGTATGGCTTATCCGGATGTCGACACGGTCGAAGCCCGTTCCATATCCGAGGGGCTGGACATCCTCGCCGGTCCAAAACCGTTCGATCTGGCCCTGCTCGATCTGAATATGCCGGGCGTCCATGGCTTCGAGGGTCTGCTCCAGTTGCGCACCCGCCATCCGCATCTGCCCGTGGTGGTCGTTTCCGGCCACGAGGAGCCAAAGATCATCTCCGAAGCGCTGTCCTATGGCGCGGCCGGGTTCATCCCGAAGTCGGTCCGCAAGGCCGATCTGGCCAGCGCGATCAAGTCGGTGATGGACGGCGCGATCTACACGCCGGAAGCTTATGAAGCGCCGGCGCAGGATGCCGAAAGTTCGGATCGCGCCGATATGGTGCGCAAGCTGGCCAAGCTGACGCCGCAACAACTCCGCGTCTTGCAGATGCTACGCCAAGGTCTGTTGAACAAGCAGATCGCCTATGAGCTGCAGGTCGGAGAGACGACCGTGAAGGCGCATGTCTCGGAAATCCTGCGCAAGCTCAACGTCTACAGCCGCACTCAGGCCGTGATCGAGGTGTCAAAACTCGACAACGCGGAATTATTCAAGGAATCCGCAGGGTTCTGAAGAGTTTCATACGCCGTGTGCGCCCATCAGCGCGCGTATGCCATCGGCCACGAACTGCACGGCAAGTGCGGCCAGGATGACGCCCAGCAACCGCGTCAGGATCGACCGCCCCGTTTCGCCCAGCAATCCATCGATCCGTTCGGCCAGCACAAAGACCAAGAAGGTCAGAAAGACGCAGACCAGCAGGATCGCGAGCAGCGATGCTTGTCCCACCGCGGTCGGCATACGCCCGGACAACAGGACGGTCGCCGAGATGGCGCCCGGACCTGCGATCAATGGGATAGCCAGCGGAAACGCCGCCACGTTGCGCACTTGATCCCTGGTGATCGCCGTTTCGGCGGTCTTTTCCTTGCGATCATTGCGCTTCTCAAAGACCATCTCGAAGGCGATGAAAAACAACAGCAATCCGCCAGCCACCCGGAAGGCGGGCAAAGTGATGCCGAGCACCGACAAAATACCGCTGCCAGCGACGGCAAACAGGGCGAGTATGCCAAATGCGATGATTGAGGCGCGGATCGAGACCTGGCCGCGTTGCTCGCGATTCATGCCGCGCGTGACGGCAAGATAGAGCGGCGCCAGGCCCGGCGGGTCGATCGTCACCAGAATGGTGATGAACGCATTCAGCAGCAGATCATAGGATGGCATGCCTTGTTCCCCTTCAAGGCGTTCGGTTTTGCACAGAGCTTATCGCCGAACGGCAGCGAAGGGGAATGGCATGGCGCTTAGAAAATGCGGATACGGCGACTATTCCGCCTTGTCGCAATAGGCCTCCAGCCGATAGCCGTCTGGATCGATGACAAAGGCCGCGAAATAATTCGCGCCGTAGTCCTCGCGCAGCCCGGCCTTGCCATTGTCGCTGCCACCTTGCTTCAGGGCTGCCGCGTGAAAGCCGCGCACGCCATCGCGGCTGTCGGCCTTGAGGCAGAAGTGCAGCCCCGACGCCATGTCCGGCTTCACCGGGTGCTCGACCTTCAGCAACCAGAGAAACGTGTGGTCGCGCCCATAGCCGAGCGAGCTTTCGTCTTCGCTCAGCCGCTTGTAGCCAAGCGGGCCGAGCACGGCATCGTAAAATGCCTTGGAGCGATTGGTGTCGGCGATGCCGATGGAAACGTGGTCAAGCATGACAAAACTCCTTGTTTTGGTTTAGGCGCCCGCGCGGCGGGCAAAAAATTCGACTTCGACGCGCCAGGTCGTGCCGCCGGAAGCCGCGCGTTCGCCGATCCAGTGAAAACTGTCGGGGCGGATCTCGGTAAAACGCCAGCGCACGCGATCGCCAGTCGGGTCTGTGCCGACCTGCACGATATCCGGCCCGTCAGCGCGGCCGATCTGGCGCGAGGAGTAGCTCTTGACCGGGTCGTTCCACAAAATGTGCCAGGCATCGATGATTGGATCGTAGATGCGCAGCGTCGTGCCGAACATGCGCGGCGGTTCGCCCGAATCGAAGCGAGGCGAAACCCAGATATCCTGGATCGCCCGGCCGCCCAGTACCCAGCCGAAATGGATTTCGCCCGTGCCGGTGAACTTGTTGCCCAGCGCATCGTGGCGCACGACGTCCATGTCCCAGCTTCCGACCAGCCATCCGTAAAGTTTCAGCTTTTCGGCAAGCGCCGGGTCGGGGCCTTCCGCGTGCAGCAGCGAGCGGAAATTCTTGTCTGCGGTCATGTGGACGGTCACGGGCGAAACCCTCTTTTATGTCAGGAGAGTGCCTGCTTACCGCTCGCAAACATTGGCCGCGCTTGGGAAAAATTGCTAAATATCGAGCATGTCCCAGCGGATCAGGCAGCTCGCATCAGGCCCGGGTTGGAAGGCGATGGAAGTCGTCTGCACCTCCGGTGCTGGCGACCGGCCGTTCGAGGAAGAACACGCCGACCACTGCGTCGCGCTGGTTGCCGGCGGAACGTTCACCTATCGATCCAATCAGGGCAGGGCGATGATGACGCCCGGCGCTCTGCTGCTCGGCAACCGGGGCTTTTGCTTCGAATGCGGCCACGAGCATGGCCGTGGCGACCGCTGTCTATCGTTCCACTTTTCTGACGAGCGCTGGCAGCTGCTGGTCGACGAATTGAAGGGCGCGCAGGATGGCCGCTTTGCCGCCCCAAAACTGCCGCCGAAGCAGGATCTCGCGCAACTTTACGCCGATGCCGAAAGCGCCTGCGATGCCGGTGATGAACAGGCATTGGCGGAAACCGGCTTGCGGCTTGCCGCCGCCGCCCTGCTCGGCGGTGACCGTCAGGTTTTGCCAAAGATCACGCGACGCGACCAGAAGCGCGTCGCCGAGGCAATCCGATTGATCGAATGCGAAGCCGACCGCCCGATCGCACTGGACGAGATGGCCGGTGCGGCCGCGACCAGCCCGTTTCACTTCCTGCGGGTGTTTCGCCAGCTAGCCGGCCTGACGCCCTACCAGTTCGTGCTGAAGACGCGCCTTCACCGTGCCGCGATACGGCTCAGAGCCTCGGACGAGCCGGTTTCGACGATCGCGCTTGAAGCTGGCTTCAACGATCTTTCGACCTTCAACCGGCGTTTTCGCACCGTTATGGGGTCTGCGCCGAGCGCCTATCGGGTGCGGCATGCGAGCGCCGGAAGGGGCCGCCGACCGACGGCGGAATAGGCATTATTTGCCCGCTTGCGGGCGACCACGCTTCCGACACACTGTCGCAGCTGCGACATCGCCGGCTATCATATTGAATTTACGGTAAAAACAAGTGTTGGAAACTTCGCTTGAAGGTTGGAACCCGACGATCAGTTCCTATATAAGACGCCAATGATTCCGAATATTAAGTGATTCGATTTGACCGACCAGAAACCACCGCTCGGGCCGGACGGCCCTGAAGGCATTGAGCCCATCTCCATCATTGAGGAGATGCAGCGTTCCTACCTCGATTACGCGATGAGCGTGATCGTCAGCCGTGCGCTGCCTGACGTGCGCGACGGCCTGAAGCCGGTGCACCGCCGCATCCTCTATGCCATGCAGGAGGGCGGTTACCACTGGAACCGCAAGCATGTGAAATCGTCGCGCATCGTCGGCGACGTGATGGGTAAATACCATCCGCACGGCGACGCTTCGATCTACGACGCGCTGGTGCGTATGGCGCAGGAGTGGTCGATGAGCGTGCGGCTCATCGACGGGCAGGGCAATTTCGGTTCGATCGACAACGATCCGCCGGCGGCGATGCGCTACACCGAGTCGCGCCTCACCAAGGTCGCGCACGAGCTCCTGTCGGACATCGACAAGGACACGGTCGATTTCCAGGACAATTACGACGGTTCCGAGCGCGAACCCAAAGTGCTGCCCGCCCGCTTCCCGAACCTTTTGGTCAATGGCTCGGGCGGCATCGCGGTCGGCATGGCGACCAACATCCCGCCGCATAATCTGATCGAGGTCTGCAACGCCGCCATCGCCATCATGGAAAATCCGGCGATCGAGCTGCCGGATCTGATGGAAATCATTCCCGGTCCCGATTTCCCGACCGGGGCGCTGATTCTGGGCCGTTCCGGCATCTACAACGCCTATTCGACCGGCCGCGGCTCGATCGTCATGCGTTCGAAGACGCATATCGAGGACATCCGTGGCGACCGCGAGGCGATCATCGTCACCGAGGTTCCCTATCAGGTGAACAAAGCGGCGATGATCGAGAAGATGGCCGAGCTGGTGCGCGAAAAGCGCGTCGAAGGCATCTCCGACATTCGCGACGAGAGCGACCGCCTGGGCTTGCGGGTCGTCATCGAGCTCAAGCGCGACGCCGTCGCCGACGTGATCCTGAACCAGCTTTACCGCTTCACGCCGCTGCAAACCTCCTTCGGCGCCAATATGGTTGCGCTGAACGGCGGCAAGCCGGAGGTCATGACCCTCATCGACATGCTGAAGGCCTTTGTCGCCTTCCGCGAGGAGGTCGTCAGCCGCCGGACGAAATTCCTGCTGCGCAAGGCGCGTGAGCGGGCACATATCCTGGTCGGCCTGGCGATCGCCGTCGCCAACATCGACGAGGTGATAAAACTGATCCGCAACGCGCCGGATCCCACGACCGCGCGCGAGCAGTTGATGACGCGCCGCTGGCCGGCAAAGGATGTCGAGCCGCTGATCCTTTTGATCGACGATCCGCGCCACCGCATCAACGACGACGGCACCTATTTCCTCTCCGACGAGCAGGCCCGCGCCATCCTCGCCTTGCAGCTCTCGCGCCTCACCGCGCTTGGCCGCGACGAGATCGCCGACGAACTGAACACGATCGGCGAGGAGATCAAGGACTACCTCGATATTCTGGGTTCCCGCGCGCGCATCCAGGCGATCGTCAAGGCGGAACTCGAAGCCGTCCGCGACGAGTTCGGCACGCCGCGTCGCACCGAAATCAGCGACGCCGGCTCCGATATGGACGACGAAGACCTGATCCAGCGCGAGGATATGGTCGTCACCGTCACGCATGAGGGCTACATCAAGCGCGTGCCGCTCTCGATCTACCGGGCGCAGGCGCGCGGCGGCAAGGGCCGCTCCGGCATGTCCACCAAGGACACGGATTTCGTCACGCGCCTCTTCGTGGCGAACACCCACACGCCGATCCTGTTCTTCTCCTCGCGCGGCATCGTCTACAAGGAAAAGGTCTGGCGCCTGCCCATCGGCACGCCGCAATCGCGCGGCAAGGCGCTGATCAACATGCTGCCGATCGAAAACGGTGACCGCATCACCGCGATCCTGCCGCTGCCGGACGAGTCCGAGTGGGAAAGCCTGGACGTCATGTTCGCCACCACGCGCGGCACCGTGCGGCGCAACAAGCTGTCCGACTTCGTCGACGTCAAACGCAACGGCAAGATCGCCATGAAGTTCGACGAGGAGGGTGACGCCATCCTCGCCGTCGAAACCTGCTCCGAGCGGGACGATGTGCTGCTGACTGCCGATAGCGGCCAGTGCATCCGTTTTGCCGTCACCGATGTGCGCGTATTCGCTGGCCGCTCGTCTCAGGGCGTGCGCGGGATCGCGATGAGCAAGGATGACCGCGCCATCTCGATGACTATCCTTGAAGGCTCGGATGCGACTGCCGCCGAGCGCGCGGCTTACCTGAAACGCTCCGTCGCCGAGCGCCGTGTCGCCGGTGCGGAGGAAGAAGACATCGCGCTGACCAACGAGGAAGTCGGCGAGGAGGCGCAGCTTGCCGACGATCGCTACGAGTTCCTGAAACAGCACGAGCAGTTCGTGCTGACCGTCACGGAATATGGCTACGGCAAGCGTTCGTCGTCCTACGATTTCCGCCTGACGGGCCGGGGCGGCAAGGGAATTCGCGCCACGGATGTGTCCAAGGTTGCCGAGATCGGTCGCCTGATCGCCACCTTCCCGGTGGCGAACGAGGACCAGATCATGCTTGTCTCCGACGGCGGTCAGGTGATCCGCGTGCCGGTCGCCGGCATCCGCTTTGCCAGCCGCGCGACCAAGGGCGTGACGATTTTCAACACCGCCGAGGGCGAGAAGGTGGTGTCGGTCGAGCGCATCTCCGAGCCGGAGGACGATGGCGTCGATAGGCGCCGAGGAATAAGCGCTAGGAGAATTCGGAAAAAGCCGCCGCCCTGTTGGTCCAACGCCCGAGGCCACCTGGGCTCTGGAGGGCGGCGGGAACTATGCTGAGGCTCGGCATAGGTCGTCAGCCTTGCCGATTAGCGGTTTCTCGATGCAGCACTCATTATCTTGGGCGAAGCGCGAAGCTGAGACGCGGAATTCATGCCGTATCGGCGATGAAGTGCCTCGACCGCTTGGAATTCTAAGCTGGGTTATTCCCAGCCGAATCCCTTGGCGCGGTGGTTGCGTTTGTCGAGGCGAACGCGTTCTGCTTCCTGGTGCAGGCCGACAACTGTTGCGATGAGCATGAGAACGGTCATCGCTGCGGCTAGGACTGTAATCATCATGGTCTCGGTCTCCCGTCCGGCAAATAACGCGCCCGGTTTCCAAAAGTTGCACAAAATCCTTCGCTGACATTGCGGCCAGCGTTTGAACTTCGCCTGAGCGGGTCGTTCATTCCGCATTCAGCCTCGCGGACTGCGCTTAAAGAACGCCGAAAATTCTTGGTAAATTGAATCATTTCTGCCCGGCGAGGCGTCGGACGTGACGAAGCAATCGAGCCTGTGCGCGTCACGACATCACGCCTTTACCAAATTGCCTTTGTCCCGCCGGATCGTTAGAAGGCACGCCATGACCGAACGCGTTGCCCTTTATGCCGGCTCCTTCGACCCGTTGACCAACGGCCATCTCGACGTGCTCAAGGCGTCGCTGGCCGTTGCCGACGTCGTTTACGCCGCGATCGGCATCCATCCCGGCAAGGCGCCGCTGTTTTCCTTCGAGGAGCGCGTTGCCCTGATCGACCAGGTGGCGAAGGATGAATTCGGCAAGGATGCCGGCCGCATCAAGGTCGTGGCCTTCGACGGGCTGGTCGTCGATTCGGCCAAAAAGCACGGCGCCTCGATCATGATTCGCGGCCTGCGCGACGGCACCGATCTCGACTACGAGATGTCGATGGCCGGCATGAATGAGACCATGGCGCCCCGCCTTCAGACGGTTTTCCTGCCTGCCAGCCCACAGGTGCGCTTCATCACCGCCACGCTGGTGCGCCAGATCGCGTCCATGGGCGGCGACATCCGCCCCTTCGTGCCGGCCGCGGTCGTGGCGCCGCTCAAGGCCAAATTCAATCGCAAAGACAAATAGTTGATCTGGAGACTCTCATGCGGCTTTTGAAGCTTGGCATTGCCTTCCTTTTCGTTGCCTTCGCGGCCATGCAGCCCGTTTGGGCGGCTGATCCCGAAAACACCCTGATCATCACCACCAAGGATGGCGACATCACTATCGCGCTGAGGCCCGATCTCGCGCCCAAGCACGTCGCGCAGATCAAGAAGCTGGTGCGTGCCGGTGAATACGACAACATCGCCTTTCACCGTGTCATCAACGGCTTCATGGCGCAGACCGGTGACGTGCAGTTCGGCGACATGAAGTCGGGCTTCGATGCCGGCGCGGTGGGCACCGGCGGTTCGAAGGAGCCCGACTTGCCGGCCGAATTCACCAAAGCCGAGCATTTCGTGCGTGGCACCGTCGGCATGGCCCGCGCCCAGGATCCGAACTCGGCCAATTCGCAGTTCTTCATCATGTTCGACGCCGCACCACCGCTCGACGGCCAGTACACCATTGTCGGCAATGTCGAGAGCGGCATGGAAATTGTCGACAAGATCAAGAAGGGCGACGAGGCGCAGAACGGTTCTGTTGCCGATCCGGACAGCATGATCAAGGTTCGCATCGCGGCCGACAAATAGCTTTCAATCGACCCTCAACAAAGGAGGCCGCCGTGGCCGATATCAAAGACCCCGAAAACACACTCCTGATGGAAACCACCAAGGGCAACGTCGTCATCGAACTGTTGCCCGATCTGGCGCCCGGCCATGTCAGCCGCATCAAGGAGCTGACCCGTGAAGGCGCATATGACGGCGTGGTGTTTCATCGCGTGATCGACGGCTTCATGGCGCAGACCGGCGACGTCAAGTTCGGCAAGCAGGGCGGGTCTTCCTTCAACCCGGCCCGGGCCGGCATGGGCGGCTCGGACAAGCCCGACCTGAAAGCCGAATTCTCCAATCTGAATCACGCCCGCGGCACCTGCTCGATGGCCCGCGCGCAGAACCCGAACTCGGCCAACTCGCAGTTCTTCATCTGCTTTGAGGATGCCGGCTTCCTGAACAAGCAATACACGGTCTGGGGCCAGGTCATCGAAGGCATGGACAATGTCGACAAGATCAAGCGCGGCGAGCCGGTGAAGGATCCGGACTCGATCGTTTCGATGAAGGTCGCGGCCGACGTCGCGAAGTAAGTCTATGACTCAATTGCTCTGGCCTCTGCTCGGCATGCTGGCCGGAGCATTTATCGCCATTCAGGCGCCGATCAATGCCGAGCTCGCGCGCGGGCTCGGCCAGCCGGTGGCGGCGGCAGCGATTTCGTTCCTGTCGGGCGCAGTTGTCCTTGGACTGATCACGGCCGTGCTGGCGCAAGCGCAAGGAGCTTCGCCGAACTGGAAAGGGCCGGCGCTCTGGCTCTTCGTTGTCGGCGGCATGCTTGGCGCGGTCTACGTGACCAGCGCCGTCATCCTGACGCCAAAGCTGGGTGCGGCCGCCTTGATGGCCTTTCTGGTCGCGGGCCAGCTCATTGCCGGCCTCGCCGTCGACCGCATCGGCTTCATGGGGCTCGCGGTTCGCGAACTGTCGCTCGGCCGCATCGCCGGCGCTGCGCTGTTGCTCGTCGGCGCGCTGCTGATCCGCTTCACCTAGCGGCCGTGTAATCCGATGCTTCGGTTTGCTTCGCCGACCCCCCTCTGTCCTGCCGGACATCTCCCCCTCAAGGGGGGAGATTACGCGGTGTTGGCGAAGCAGCCATTCTCCCCCCTTGAGGGGGAGATGTCCGGCAGGACAAAAGGGGGTCGGTCAAGGACCAGTCCGCGCGGAAGGCATGGTCTCGTCTGATGCGCGTAGATCTGTTCGATTTCGACCTGCCGGACGAGCGCATCGCGCTCCGCCCGGCCTCGCCGCGCGACTCGGCCAAAATGCTGGTCGTGCGGCCCGATAGCGACATGTCTGATCGGATCGTAAGCGATTTGCCTTCGCTGCTCGACCCCGGCGATGTGCTGGTTTTCAACGACACCAAAGTCATCCCCGCCCAGCTTTTCGGCGAACGTCGCCGCGGCGAGGCGGTCGCCCACGTCGATGTCACCTTGCATATGCGTGTGGCGCCGGACCGCTGGCTGGCTTTCGCACGGCCCGCCAAGCGCCTGGCGGAAGGCGACCGCATCCGCTTCGGTCATGACGGCAACGCCTGCTTTCTCGGCAATCTGGACGCCACAGTCGTCGAAAAGCGCGATGCCGGCGAGGTGCTGCTGGCCTTCGACCTCTCCGGCCCAATGCTGGATGAGGCTCTGCATGCAGTCGGCCATATGCCGCTGCCGCCCTATATCGCGGCGAAGCGGCCGGAAGATGCGCGCGATCAGGCTGACTATCAGACGATGTACGCACGAGAGGAGGGCGCCGTTGCCGCGCCGACCGCCGGCCTGCATTTCACGCCGGAGCTGATGGCTGCGCTCGACAAGCGCGGCATCGAGCGGCGCTTCGTGACGCTGCATGTCGGGGCAGGAACCTTCCTGCCGGTCAAAGCCGACGACACCGCCGACCACAAGATGCATGCAGAAATCGGCCATGTGTCGGCTGAGGTGGCGGCTGCCGTCAACGCTGCGCGAGCACGAGGCAATCGCATCGTTGCGGTCGGCACGACCTCGCTGCGGCTGCTGGAAAGTGCAGCCCGGGACGACGGAACGCTTGAGGCCTGGTCCGGCGCAACCGACATCTTCATCACACCGGGCTACCGCTTCAAGACGGCTGATGTGCTGATGACCAATTTTCATTTGCCGCGCTCGACGCTGTTCATGCTGGTTTCAGCCTTCGCTGGCCTGGAAACCATGCACGCGGCCTATCGCCATGCGATCGCAACCAACTATCGTTTCTATTCTTATGGGGACAGCTCTCTGCTGTTTCGAAAGGATGGAACCCATGGATGACGATCTCGAAGGCATGGACCGGGAACAACTGATCGCCGAGGTGAAGAAGCTGCGGGATGGCATTCGCACGCATCGCGATTCCACTGGCCACGATCTCTGCTGGCATCATCCGGATCTGTGGGAGCTTTTGCCCGAGCCGACCCAACCGTCCATTGCCGTGCCACCCTGGCCGAAATTCATGCGTGGCTGCATCCGCTATCGGCAATCGCTCGATCGGCAGGCGCCGGCCGCACCAGTCTACGACAAGGAGTTCGATGGCCGACGCGTTTGAGTTTAGCCTCACCGCTACCGATGGCCAGGCCCGGCGCGGCGTCATTTCGATGCCGCGCGGTGAGGTGCACACGCCTGCATTCATGCCTGTGGGCACTGGCGGCACAGTCAAGGCGATGTATATGGACCAGGTGCGGGCGCTCGGCTCCGACATCATCCTGGGCAACACCTATCACCTGATGCTGCGGCCGGGCGCTGAACGGTCGCGCGACTTGGCGGCCTGCACGAATTTGCGAGATGGCCGCATCCGATCCTGACCGATTCCGGCGGCTTCCAGGTCATGTCGCTGGCGCAAGCTGCGCAAGCTCAACGAAAACGGCGTCACCTTCCGCTCGCATATCGACGGCTGCGCGCTATGAGATGACGCCGGAGCGCTCGATCGAGATCCAGGGTCTGCTGGATTCGGATATCCAGATGCAGCTCGACGAATGCGTCGCCTTGCCGGCGAAGGACCAGGAGATCGAAAAGGCGATGGAATTGTCACTGCGCTGGGCGGAGCGCTGCAAGAGCTGCCTTCGGCGACCAACCTGGCAAGGCGATGTTCGGCATCGTCCAGGGTGGCGACAAGCCACCACTACGCCAGCGCTCGGCGCAGGCGCTCTCGGCCATGAACCTGAAAGGCTACGCGGTCGGCGGTCTTGCGGTCGGAGAACCGCAAGCCGTGATGCTCGACATGCTCGACGTCACCTGTCCCGAACTGCCGACCGAAAAGCCGCGCTATCTGATGGGCGTCGGCACGCCTGACGACATCCTGAAATCGGTGGCGCGCGGCATCGACATGTTCGACTGCGTGATGCCAACGAGGGCAGGGCGGCATGGGCTCGCCTTCACGCGGCGCGGCAAGGTGAACCTGCGCAACGCCCGCCATGCCGACGATCCGCGGCCGCTCGATGAGGAAAGCGACTGCCCGGCCGCACGCGACTATAGCCGCGCCTATCTCCACCATCTGGTGAAATCGGGCGAGGCGCTTGGCGGCATGCTTTTGACTTGGAACAACCTCGCCTATTACCAGTCTCTGATGCTCGGCATTCGGGCTGTCGATTGAGGCTGGAAACTTTGCCGACCATGCCGGCGTTGTTTCGGAAGGCTGGGCGCGAGGGGACATCCCGGCCATCTGACAGAGGATCAACAACAAGCCATGAAGTTCCTTCCGATCTATCTCGTGGCGTTGGTCATCTTTCTGGCGCTCGACGCGCTGTGGCTCGGCGTCATCGCCCGCAATTTCTACGCTTCGCGCATGGGCGCCCTGATGCTGGAGCAGCCACGTTGGGGCATCGCGGCATTGTTCTACCTGATCTTCGTGGCCGGACTTGTTTATTTCGCCATCAGCCAACATGTGACGACGGGTGATTGGCGCGCGGCCGCGCTCAATGGCGCTCTCTTCGGCTTCTTCTGCTATCTGACCTACGATGCGACAAATCTCGCAGTCCTAAAGGGCTACGACACGACTGTCGCAGTCGTCGACACGATCTGGGGTACTATTCTCGGTGGGGTGGTTTCCGGATTGACGGTTGTTGCGGTCAACGCGTTCGGCTGGGCGCGATTGCCCTAGGTGCTCACACTGTTCGCCGCCCGAAGGCTGACGCCGGTTATCTTGAATGAGCCGTCCGCCTGGCGTTCCAGCGTGTAGACGGCTTCATAGTCCTTCCCATCGGGCCCAACGATCAGCACCTGCTGGATGATCGCGCCGGCCGCCAGCTCCTCGACCTTGCCGAACGAAAAACTCTTGGGCTTGGACACAGGCATATAGCCGCCATTGACCATGCCCATAAAAGCTTCGACCGTCGGGAAAATGCGTTGAACGTTCGGCGCCGCATAGCTGTAGGCCAGCTTGTGGTCACCAGCCTGAAAGGCGCGTAGTTGCGCGTCGACCGAACTTTGCGCAGCCTTGATCTCCGCATCGCCGGCAAAAGCGAAGCCGGTGAGGGCGACAATCAAAGCGAAGGCTGACAGCAGACGCATTAGGGCAATCTCCGACAGGCGGGGTCATATTAACACATTACGCGCGAGCAGGCCGATTGGTTTCGCAGGCGGTGCAACTTGAATTGGCTTCCGCCGTCTGCCAAAACCCACCGGATCACAGGTCAGGATGGCGACCCCCATGAAAACGTTCTTCGTCCAGTTCAAATGCGAGGTCGGCAAGGCCTACGACGTGGCCAGCGAATTGGCTGAGGCTGAGATCGCCTCGGAAATCTACTCAACCGCCGGTCATTACGACCTGCTGGCCAAATTCTATCTCGATGATGAAGTGGACATCGGCCATTTCGTGGCTGAGCGCGTGGCGGTGATCCCAGGCATCAAGGACACGTTTACGACTGTCACCTTCCGCGCCTTCTGAGGAGGTCCTATCGGGCACCCCTGACGCCATAAAAATAGGACGGCCGCAGCAAGTAGCCGTCTGACAACGACAATTTCGCCGGCGCCTTTTTGCCAAGGCGTCGGACGCCGCGCACAATGCCTCTTGCATTTCTGAGCCGACACCATTGTTATGGTGACGACTAACGGAGAGTGCGCGTGGCAGCCTTCGACGAAATGCTTCCGGTCGAGACCGGATTGCGGGCTCCCTACCAGGGATATGATCGTTGGTTTCAAGCGCAAGACACGGCCAGACTCACTGAAAAAATGGCGGATGCCGAGCGCGTCTTTCGGCGCACCGGCATCACCTTCGCGGTCTATGGCGAGGAAGAGGCGTCGGAGCGCCTGATTCCCTTCGACATCGTGCCGCGCATCATTTCCGGTCCGGAATGGCGGCGGCTGACCCAAGGCATCAAGCAACGCGTTCAGGCACTAAACGCCTTCCTCGATGACATCTATCACCGTCAGGAAATCCTGCGTGCCGGCCGCGTGCCGAAGGAACTTGTTGCCGGCAACGAAGCCTTTCTCGCCGAAATGATCGGCGTGCGCCCGCCCGCCGGTGTTTATACCCACATCATCGGCGTCGACATCGTGCGCACCGGCGAAAACGAATTCTTTGTTCTCGAGGACAACGCACGCACGCCGTCTGGTGTCTCCTACATGCTGGAGAACCGCGAAACGATGATGCAGCTCTTTCCCGAGCTGTTCCAGCAGGTGAAGGTGCAGCCCGTTGAGAACTACCCTCAACTGCTGCGTCAATCTTTGGCAGCGGTGAAACCGGACAGCGCGCCGGCAAATCCGACGATCGCCATCCTGACGCCGGGTAGCTTCAACTCGGCCTATTTCGAACACGCTTTTCTGGCCGACCAGATGGGTGTGCAGCTTGTCGAGGGCCAGGATCTGCGAGTCGTCGACGGTCATGTCGCCATGCGCACGACGGAGGGCTACAAGCAGATCGACGTGCTCTATCGGCGCGTCGACGATGCGTTCCTCGACCCGCTGACCTTCCGGCCAGATTCGGCGCTGGGCGTGCCGGGCATCATGGATGTCTACCGCGCCGGCAACATCACGATCGCCAATGCGCCGGGAACCGGCATCGCCGACGACAAGGCGATCTATTCCTACATGCCGGAGATCATCGAGTTCTACACCGGCCGCAAGCCGATCCTCGGCAACATCCCAACCTGGCGCTGCTCAGAGCCCGACAGTCTCAAATATGTCCTCGAGCATCTCGACGAACTGGTTATCAAGGAAGTGCACGGTTCCGGCGGCTACGGCATGCTGGTCGGCCCGACAGCCTCGAAGAAGGAATGCGAAGCCTTCGCCAAGAAGCTGGCGGCGAAACCGAGCAACTACATTGCTCAGCCGACCCTGGCGCTTTCAACCTGTCCGATCCTGACCGAGAAGGGCCTGGCGCCCCGGCATGTCGATCTGCGCCCTTACGTGCTGGTCTCGAACCGGATCGAGATCGTGCCGGGCGGTCTAACGCGCGTTGCCCTGAAAGAGGGTTCCCTCGTCGTCAATTCTTCTCAAGGCGGCGGTACCAAAGATACCTGGGTTTTGGACGACTAGTCGATGTTGCTGGGCCGCACTGCCAACGGACTCTACTGGATGGCGCGCTACTTTGAGCGCGCTGAAAACATGTCGCGTCTCATCGACGCCGGCCTGCGCATGGCGCTGACGCGCACCCAAAGTGCCGCCGAAGAATGGACTTCCGTGGTCGTCAGTGCGGGCGCCGATACCGGTTTCCGCGCCAAGCACAGCGAGTATACCGTCGGCACGGTGACCGACTATCTGCTGCGCGATCTGAGCAATCCCACCAGCGTTGCGTCGGTCGTTGAGGCCGGGCGCAACAACGCGCGCATGGTGCGCACCGCGCTGACCCGCGAGGCCTGGGAGGCCATCAACGAATCCTGGATGGTGCTGAAGCGCATGTTGGCGTCGCCCATCGACGAGCGTGACCTGCCCAAGGTCCTCGACGCCATCAAACGCGAGACCGCATTGATCCGCGGTTCGATCTACGGCACGCAACTGCGCAACGAAATCTTCGATTTCTGGCAAGTTGGCACCTACGTCGAACGCGCGGACAACACGGCGCGCATCCTCGACGTCAAATATTACGTCCTGCTGCCGTCTATTTCCTGGGTCGGATCGACGCTCGACAATTCGCAGTGGGAATCGATTCTGCGTTCAGTCTCGGCGCATCGCTCTTACCGCTGGGTTTATGACGCGCAGTACAAGCCGACCAACATCGCAGACTATCTGATCCTGAACGGCCGCATGCCGCGTTCGCTTGCCTTCAGCTATCGCATGCTCCAGGAGCATCTTGGGTTCCTGGCGCGTGACTATGGCGAGCGCCTCGTTTGCCACGAAACGCTCGACCGCAACCTCGACAAGTTCAAGGTCGGCTCAATCAAGGAAATTTTCGACACGGGGCTGCACGAGTTCCTCACCAGCTTCATCCGCGACAACAATCGCCTGAGCGACGAGATCGCCGCCAACTACCGTTTCGTCTGACCACCGATGCGCCTGAAAATTTCCCATCGCACCGAATATGCCTACACCTCGCCGAACAACTATGCCTTGCAGCGAATCCGGCTGACGCCGCGTAGCTGCGAAACGCAGCGGGTCCTATCGTGGTCGATCAAGGTAGACGGCGCCCAGGAAGAGGTGCGCTACAACGATCAGTTCGGCAACGATACGCGGCTGCTCAGCGCCCACGGCGCGGCGCATAACATCGCGATCATCGCGGAGGGAGAGGTCGAAACGCGCGACACGGCAGGCATTTCGGGACCCCCAGAAGGGTTTGCGCCGCTCTGGCTGTTCAAGGCTCGCGACAGATCTGACTGGCCCCGGCGCCAAACTGCAATCGCTTGTTCGCTCTATCGATGCCGGCGGCGATCTCGACCGGCTACACGCGCTGATGAACGCCATCAGTGGCGCCGTGGCCTATGAGGTTGGGTCAACCAATCCAGCGACCTCGGCCGAGGAAGCCATGACGCAAGGCAAAGGCGTTTGCCAGGACCACGCCCACATTTTCATCGCTGCCGCCCGGCTGCTCGGCTTTCCGGCACGCTATGTCAGCGGCTATCTGATGCTTGACGATCGCGTGGACCAGGTTGCCGGCCATGCCTGGGCCGAAGCGCATGTCGACGGTCTTGGCTGGGTGTCTTTCGATCCATCGAACGGCATCTCGCCCGATGCCCGCTATGTCCGCCTCGCGCTCGGGCGGGACTACCGCGACGCCGCACCGATTTCCGGTATTCGGCTCGGCATGCTGGACGAACGTCTTGATGTCCGCATCACTGTGGAGCAGTAGTGCAGCGCTGTAGCGCTGGCGGGAATCAATGACTTATTGCGTTGGCTTGAAGATCGATGCCGGGCTGGTGTTCATGTCGGACACCCGCACCAATGCCGGCGTCGACAACATATCCACCTTCCGCAAGATGCATGTGTGGCAGCAGCCCGGCGAGCGCGTGATCGTGCTGCTGTCGGCCGGCAACCTGGCGACAACCCAGGCCGTCGTCAGCCTGCTCGACGAGCGCACCAAGGCGGTTTCCGAACGCACGCATACGCTGCTGGAAACACCGTCCATGTTCCAGACCGCGCGGCTGGTCGGCAACACGGTCAAGGAAGTCATTGCCAGTTCGTCACCCGCCGGACAGAAGGCGGACTCCTATTTCAATGCCTCCTTCATCCTGGGTGGCCAGATCAAGGGCTCAGAACCAAGGCTGTTCCTGATCTATCCCGAAGGCAATTTCATCGAGTCGACCGACGACTCGCCTTTCTTCCAGGTCGGCGAGACGAAATACGGTCGGCCGATCATCCTGCGCTCCTACGATCGCACCATGAGTTTTGCCGAAACCGCCAAGCTCTTGATGGTGTCCTTCGACTCGACGGTGAAAGCGAATCTGTCGGTCGGCCTGCCGCTCGACATGGTGTTTTACGAGCGCGACAGCATGCAGGTAGCGTTGAAAAAGCGGATCGGTGTGGATGATCCCTATTATCGCACCGTCGCTGAGGGCTGGTCGAAAGCGCTGAAAGCAGCCTTCGAAAAGCTGCCGGACTTCGAATGGAGCAAGGACGGCGGCTGACCTTGGAGGGGCGATGCCGGACGATGAGAAAAGCCTGACCGGTGTCTGGAATGGCCGCTACTCTTATCCGGCGATGCTGCCGCCGGTGTCATTTGTTGCCACGCTGATCGAAACCAAAAGCTGCCTCACCGGATCGACGCACGAAGCGGGTTCGGCGGTTCGCGCCAGCGGCACAATGGCTTTCGCGACATTGGACGGCGCGCGTGACGGCAGCCATATCACCTTCACAAAGACCTATGAGAACCTGCCGCCGGACAACAGTCACGCGGTCCACTATATCGGCACGCTCAATGCGGATGGCACCGAAATATCAGGAAAATGGAATATTCCGGGCCATTGGTCGGGGAATTTCGTGATGATCCGCGCTAAACGCCAAGCCGTCGCTTCCAAACGGAGGGTTGCTGTGCGCGCATAGACTCTATGCGCAAGCCGAATTGCTTCGTTTTCGTTTTGGTATAATGTGACAAAAAAACGAAAACGGGGAGGGTGCCATGTATCTACCGCCGCGGCACAGCGAGATCATCCAGATGGCCAAGGACCACGGCCGAGTGCTGGTCGATGATCTGGCGGTTCACTTCAACGTCACGCCGCAAACCATCCGCAAGGATTTGAACGATCTTTGCGATCAGCGGCTGCTCACCCGCATCCATGGCGGGGCGTTGTTTCCATCCGGAATTGAAAATCTCGAATATGAGGCGCGGCGCAAGATTGCCGCCGACGAAAAGGATGCGATCGGAACAGCGGCAGCAAAACTGATCCCGGATGGCGCCTCACTGTTCATCAACATCGGCACCACGACCGAGGCCGTCAGCAAGGCGCTACTGGACCACAAGGGTCTGATGGTGATCACCAATAATATCAATGTTGCCAACAGGATGCGTGTCTATCCGGGGATCGAGGTGGTGATCGCGGGTGGCGTGGTTCGTGGCTCGGATGGCGGCATTGTGGGTGAGGCGGCCGTGGACTTCATCAAGCAGTTCAAGGTCGACTATGCGGTCGTCGGCGCCTCGGCGATCGATCATGATGGCGCTCTGCTGGATTTCGACTTCCGCGAGGTGAAGGTGGCCCAGGCGATCGTCGCCAATGCCCGCCACGTGATCCTGGTGTCGGACTCGACGAAGTTCGAACGAACGGCGCCGGTGCGCATCGGTCATCTGTCGCAGGTGAACACCTTCATCACCGATCGCTGCGACATCCCGACGATCCAAAAAATCTGCCAGGAATCCGAGGTTCGGTTGATCGAGACTGGTCGCTGACGGAATGCCACGTACAAAGGTTCCCAACGCGATATCTTTTCGTTTGACATTCGAACTTGCTTCGAAATAATCGCGGAACGTTTTCGAAAGCGGCTAAAAATGCTGCAGTGCGAAAATGTGGGGAGGACGCTTGGCGACAGTCGACATTTTTGTCATCGGCGGTGGCATCAACGGCTGCGGCATCGCGCGCGACGCAGCTGGCCGGGGTTATTCTGTCGTTCTGGCTGAAATGAAGGATCTGGCCAGCGGCACGTCGTCCGGCTCGACAAAGCTCATTCACGGTGGGCTGCGCTATCTCGAACATTACGAGTTTCGGCTGGTGCGCGAAGCGCTGATGGAGCGCGAGATTCTCTGGAAGAACGCGCCGCACATCATCTGGCCGATGCGTTTCGTGCTGCCTTATTTCAAGGGCGGCCCGCGTCCGGCCTGGATGCTGCGGATGGGGCTGTTCCTCTACGACCATCTCGGCGGCCGAAAACTGTTGCCCGCGACCAGAACGCTCGACATGCGCAAGGACCCTTCGGGCAAGCCGCTCAAGCCATTGTTCACGAAGGCTTTTGAGTATTCGGATGGCTGGGTGATGGATTCGCGTCTGGTCGCGCTCAATGCGCGTGACGCCGCCGATCGCGGCGCGTCATCCGAACCCGCACCAAGGTCGTTGAGGCGCGGCGCGAGGCGACGCAGCTGGCTCGTGACCGTCGAGAATGTGCGGACAGGCGCCCGCGACACTGTCTCCGCCAAGTTGCTGGTGAATGCAGCCGGACCTTGGGTCGACCACGTGCTGACAGCCGCCATTCACAAGAACGAGACACACAATGTCCGCCTCGTGCAGGGCAGCCACATCGTCGTGCCGAAAAAATTCGAGGATCCGCGAGCCTATTTCTTCCAGAACAAGGATGGCCGCATCATCTTCGCCATTCCTTATGAGGATGATTTCACGCTGATCGGCACGACGGATCGCGACTATAGCGGCAACCTCGAAAGTCCAAAAATCAGCGACGAAGAGATCGACTATTTGTGCAACGCGGCAAGCGAGTATTTTGCCGAACCGGTGCGGCGCGAGGATATCGTCTGGACCTATTCGGCGGTCCGGCCGCTCTATGACGACGGTGCGTCCAAGGCGCAGGAGGCGACCCGCGATTATGTGTTGAAAGCCGATGGCGCGCAGGGCGCTCCGCTGATCAACTCCTTCGGCGGCAAGATCACCACCTATCGCCGGCTGTCGGAAACGATGCTGGAAAAGATCGAGGGTTTTCTCGGAGCGCGCGGCAAGCCGTGGACGGGTAATGCGCCGCTGCCGGGCGGCGACTTCGATTGCCGGGATTTCGACGGCGAGGTCTCGTCGCCTGAAGGCGGCCTATCCGTTCCTCGATGCCACCCATGCGCGCCGCCTGACGCGGCTCTACGGCACGCGTGCTCGCTTGCTGCTCGGCAAGGCGACATCGCCGGAGGATTTGGGCCGGCTTTTCGGTGCGGATCTCTACGAGGCCGAAATTCGCTATCTTGTTGACCATGAATGGGCGATGACGGCGGAAGATGTTTTGTGGCGGCGCACGAAACGCGGTCTCAGGCTGACCAAGGATCAGGCCGCAGCCTTGCAAAGCTTCATGGACGGGCTGACAAATCACGTCAGCACGGCAGCGGAGTAAGGCGATGCTTGAACTGCGCAATGTTTCAAAGGTGGTCGGCGGTCAGGAACACATCCGCGATGTGTCCCTGACCTTGCAGCATGGCTCGCTGAACGTGCTGCTCGGGCCGACGCTGTCGGGCAAGACCAGCCTGATGCGGCTGATGGCCGGGCTCGACCGGCCGACCTCCGGGTCGGTCTGGTTCGACGGCAAGGATGTGACCGGCGTGCGTGTGCAGGATCGCAAGGTCGCCATGGTCTATCAGCAGTTCATCAACTACCCGGCGATGACGGTTTTCGAGAATATCGCCTCGCCCTTGCGCGTTGCGGGCGCGGATGGCGCTCGGATCGACAGCGAGGTGCGCAAAGCGGCCGAGCTGCTGAGGCTGACGCCATATCTGGACCGCACGCCGCTCCATCTGTCCGGCGGGCAGCAACAGCGCACGGCGCTGGCTCGCGCGATCGTGAAGAATGCCTCGCTGGTACTGCTCGACGAGCCATTGGCCAATCTGGACTACAAGCTGCGCGAGGAATTGCGAGCAGAACTGCCGCGCATTTTCGCCGAGACCGGCGCGATCTTCGTCTACGCGACGACCGAGCCGCATGAGGCGCTTCTGCTGGGCGGCAACACGGCGACCTTGTCGCAGGGACGGATCACGCAGTTCGGCCCCACCATCGAGGTGTTCCGCCAGCCCCTCGACCTGATCACGGCCCGTACTTTCGCCGATCCGCCGCTGAACACGATCTCACTCGACAAGTCCGGCAACGACTTCGTGCTGGAGGGCGATGTGCGATTGCCGGTGCCGTCGGAGATCGCCGGCATGCCGGACGCCAACTATACGATCGCCTTTCAGCCTCACCACCTTTCCCTGACCAAACCGACGGCTTCTGCCGTGGCGGTGCGAGCCAAAGTCTCCGTCACGGAAATCACCGGCTCGGAAAGTTTTGTCCACCTTGCCTTCGCGGACGCCCGTTGGGTGATGCTGGCGCACGGCATTCTGACCTTCGAGCCGGACCAGATGGTCGAGGTCTTCATCGACCCGCGCCACATCATGGTGTTCGACGGTCATGGCAACGCGGTCGGCGGCGACCGCAGAATGGCGGCTTGAAGATGGCGCGGATCGACCTCGACCATATTCGCCACGCCTACGGACGCTAATCCCAAGTCCGACAAGGACTACGCTCTGCGCGAGGTGGATCACACGTTCGAAGATGGCGGCGCCTATGCGCTGCTTGGGCCGTCGGGTTGCGGCAAGACCACGCTGCTCAACATCATTTCCGGGCTGCTGCATCCCTCGCACGGAAAGCTGCTGTTCGACGGCAACGACGTGACGGAGCTGTCCACCCAGGAGCGCAACATCGCCCAGGTGTTCCAGTTCCCGGTCATCTACGACACCATGACGGTCTACGACAATTTGGCCTTCCCGCTGCGCAATCGCGGCGTGCCGGAAGCGGACGTCGATCGCAAGGTGCGCGAGATCGTCAAGATGATCGATCTCGAGGATTGGGCCAAACGCAAGGCGCGCGGACTGACCGCCGACCAGAAGCAGAAGATTTCGCTGGGGCGCGGGCTTGTCCGCTCCGACGTCAACGCCATTCTGTTCGACGAGCCGCTGACGGTCATCGACCCGCATATGAAATGGGTGCTGCGCTCGCAGTTGAAGCAGCTGCACCGCCAGTTCGGCTACACCATGGTCTACGTCACCCACGACCAGACCGAGGCGCTGACTTTCGCCGAAACGGTGGTGGTCATGTACGATGGCCAGATCGTCCAGATCGGCACGCCGGCCGAACTGTTCGAGCGGCCGAAACACACCTTTGTCGGCTACTTCATTGGCTCGCCGGGCATGAATGTTCTGCCGGTCACGGTGGAAGGCCGCCGCGCGAAGCTCGGGGAACAAATGATCGACCTGCCCGCCGCGCCGGGTTCGGATGGGCAAGGCAATCTCGAACTCGGCATCAGGCCCGAATATGTACGCTTCGGCGCGCTCGGCATGCCGATCCAGATCCGCAAGATCGAGGATATCGGCCGCCACAAGGTGGTGCGCGGCAGCATCGAGGGGCGGGAAATCGCGGCGATCCTCGGGGAGGATGAGGGGATCCCGGCGCATCCCCGCGTCCGCTTCGAACCGGCCGGCATCAACCTCTACGCCAATTCCTGGCGCGTCGATCTCGGCCAGCCGAACTCGGTTTATACGGGCAGGGGGGCCTGACCATGGAAAAGACCTGGAACAACAGGGCCTGGTTCATGGTGCTGCCGGTGCTGCTGCTGGTAGCGGTCTCCGCGGTCATCCCGCTGATGACCGTGGTCAACTATTCGGTGCAGGACACATTTGGCGGCAACGAATTCTTCTGGGCCGGTTCCGAGTGGTTCCAGGAGATGCTGACTTCGGATCGTTTCTGGGAGGCGTTTTGGCGTGGGCTCGCTTTCTCGGCGATCATCCTGGCGATCGAGATCCCGCTCGGCATCTTCATTGCGCTGAACATGCCGAAATCCGGCTGGGGCGTGCCCGTCTGCCTCGTCTTGATGGCGCTGCCGCTGCTGATCCCATGGAACGTCGTCGGCACCATCTGGCAGGTTTTCGGCCGCATCGATATCGGCCTGCTCGGCTACACGCTGAACGGGCTCGGTGTCGACTACAACTATGTCAACGACCCGATCGATGCCTGGGTGACGGTCATCGTCATGGACGTCTGGCACTGGACCAGCCTGGTCGTGCTGCTCTGCTACGCCGGTCTGGTTTCAATCCCCGACGCCTACTATCAGGCGGCGAAGATCGACGGCGCCTCGCGCTGGGCGGTGTTCCGCTACATCCAGCTGCCGAAGATGAATCGCGTGCTGCTGATTGCAGTGCTGCTGCGCTTCATGGACTCCTTCATGATCTACACAGAGCCATTCGTGGTGACCGGCGGCGGACCGGGCAATTCGACAACCTTCCTGTCGATCGACCTGGTCAAGATGGCGGTGGGCCAGTTCGATCTCGGCCCGGCAGCGGCGATGTCGATCATCTACTTCCTGATCATCCTCCTGCTGTCATGGGTGTTCTACACCGTGATGACCAACTACGACGCGGAGCGGTGAGATGAGCGAGACCGCTTCCCGCACGTCGGACAATCTGGCTGGAACGGCCGCGCCTTCGGTGGCGGCCAACGATGCCTTGGCACAGGAAAATGCGCCGGCGCGGCGACGAAAGCCGCTTCTGGTGGCTGGTGCCGACGATCTACATCATCTTCCTGATGCTGCCGATCTACTGGCTCGTCAATATGAGCTTCAAGGAAAATCAGGAGATTCTCGGACCGATCACTTTCTTCCCGGCGAACCCGACGGTCAAGAACTACGTCGTGATTTTCACCGATCCGTCCTGGTATTCCGGCTATATCAACTCGATCATCTATGTCGTTCTAAACACAGTGATTTCGGTCTCCGTGGCCCTGCCCGCGGCCTACGCTTTCTCGCGCTACCGGTTTCTCGGCGACAAGCATCTCTTCTTCTGGCTGCTGACCAACCGCATGGCGCCGCCGGCGGTGTTTGCACTGCCGTTCTTCCAGCTCTATTCGGCGTTCGGCCTGATCGACACGCATATCGCGGTGGCGCTGGCGCACTGCCTGTTCAACGTGCCGTTGGCGGTGTGGATCCTGGAAGGTTTCATGTCCGGCGTGCCGAAGGAGATCGACGAAACCGCCTACATCGACGGCTATTCCTTCCCGCGCTTCTTCGTGAAGATTTTCATGCCTCTGATCGCGAGCGGGATCGGCGTCGCCGCGTTTTTCTGCTTCATGTTCTCCTGGGTCGAACTGCTGATCGCCCGCACGCTGACCACCACGGCCGCCAAGCCGATCGCGGCCATCATGACCCGCACCGTGTCGGCCTCGGGTCTCGACTGGGGTGTGCTGGCCGCCGCCGGCGTGCTGACGATCATTCCAGGCGCGCTCGTGATCTGGTTCGTGCGCAACTACATCGCCAAGGGCTTTGCCCTGGGGAGGGTGTGATGACGTCGACATCCCGCATGCCGATGCTGCTCGGCGGCATTCTGATTGTCGAAGCGCTGCTTGCCGCCGCGCTTGTCTATTCGATTCCCCTGAAAGACGGCGCGCGCGACTGGGTCGGGCCGCTCGTTCCAGGCGGCTGGATGGCGTGGACCTTTCCGACGGCGCTGTTCTTTCTGGTAATCCTCGTGCTGATCACACTGATGGCCGTGTGGGAATACATATCGCCCGGCGGCAGTCCGCGCGTCGGCATCCTGCGCTTCGAGACGACGCGCGGCGATCGTCTGTTTCTGTCGCTGCTTGGCAGCGCCTTCATCAATCTCGCTTGGCTGGGTCTGATCGGACCCAACCTCTGGTGGGCTCTCGCCCTCTCGGTCGTCTACGCCGTCGGCGTATTTCGATATGTTTAGGGGGAGAATTCGAAAGGGCGGCCGTTGCAGCGACCGCCCCTATCGCACTCGCAGTCCGTTTCAACAGGGAGGAATACGCATGCGACGCTATATTTTAGCATCAACCAGCACGATTGCACTGCTTCTCGAGTGCCGGCCACGCTTTTGCCGGCATGGACGAGGCAAAGGCGTTTCTCGACGCCGAAATCAAGGACTTGTCGGCTCTTGATCGGGCCGGGCAGGAGGCCGAGATGCAGTGGTTCGTCGATGCCGCGAAGCCATTCGCCGGCATGGACATCAAGGTGGTCTCCGAGACCATCGATACGCATAGCTACGAATCAAAGGTTCTGGCTCCCGCCTTCACAGCCATAACCGGCATCAAGATCACGCATGACCTGATTGGTGAAGGCGATGTGATTGAGAAGCTGCAAACTCAGATGCAGTCAGGCGAGAACATCTATGACGCCTATGTCAACGACTCGGATCTGATCGGCACCCACTGGCGCTACCAGAAGGCGCGCAACCTGACCGACTGGATGGCCAATGCCGGCAAGGACGCCACTAACCCGAACTTGGATCTGGCTGACTTCATCGGCACCAAGTTCACCACCGCGCCGGACGGCAACCTCTACCAGCTGCCCGACCAGCAGTTCGCGAACCTTTACTGGTTCCGCTATGACTGGTTCAACGACGAGAAGAACAAGGCCGACTTCAAGGCGAAGTACGGCTACGATCTCGGCGTGCCGGTCAACTGGTCGGCCTATGAAGACATCGCCGAGTTCTTCACCGGCCGCGAGATCGACGGCAAGAAGGTCTATGGCCACATGGACTACGGCAAGAAGGATCCATCGCTGGGCTGGCGCTTCACCGACGCATGGCTTTCGATGGCGGGCAATGGCGACAAGGGCATCCCGAATGGCCTGCCGGTCGACGAATGGGGCATCAAGGTCAACGAGAAGTCGCAGCCGGTCGGATCCTGCGTCGCACGTGGGGGCGACACCAACGGCCCGGCCTCGGTCTACTCGATCGAGAAGTACCTGCAGTGGCTGAAGGCTTACGCACCGCCAGCCGCCGCCGGCATGACCTTCTCCGAATCCGGCCCCGTGCCTTCACAGGGTGAAGTCGCCCAACAGATGTTCACCTACACGGCCTTCACGGCGAGCTTCGTCAAGGATGGCCTGCCGGTGGTGAATGCGGACGGCACGCCGAAATGGCGTTTCGCTCCAAGCCCGCACGGCGTCTACTGGAAGGACGGCATGAAGCTCGGCTATCAGGACGTCGGCTCATGGACGCTGCTCAAGTCTACGCCGGACGACCGCGCCAAGGCCGCCTGGCTCTACGCGCAGTTCGTCGTCGTCCAAGACGGTCGACGTCAAGAAAAGCCATGTAGGTCTGACGCTCATCCGCGAATCCTCGATCCAGCACCCGTCATTCACCGAACGTGCACCGAAGCTCGGTGGTCTGATCGAGTTCTACCGTTCGCCGGCCCGCGTTCAGTGGTCGCCGACCGGCACGAACATCCCGGACTATCCGAAGCTGGCACAGCTCTGGTGGCAGGCGATCGGCGACGCGTCGTCAGGCGCCAAAACTCCGCAGGAAGCGATGGATTCGCTCTGCGCCGAGCAGGAGAAGGTGCTGGAGCGTCTCGAGCGCGCCGGCGTCATGGGCGACATGGGACCAAAGCTGGCCGAAGAGCACGACCTGGCCTACTGGAACGCGGAAGCGGTCAAGGCTGGCAATCTCGCGCCGCAGCTGAAGATCGAGAACGAGAAAGAAAAGCCGATCACCATCAACTATGACGAGCTGGTGAAGAGCTGGCAGAAGTGATCTGCTGATCTGGGAATGCGGGAGGCGGCGTCCGCGCCGTCTCCCTTTTCATATCGGGGGAGCAATGAGCGGCAACATCCTCGCCATCGACCAGGGCACGACCTCGTCGCGCGCCATCGTCTTCGATGGCGACATGAAACCTGTCGGCGTTGGCCAGAAGGAATTCACGCAGCATTTTCCGGCGTCCGGCTGGGTTGAGCATGACCCCGAAGACATCTGGTCGAGTGTCGTCTCGACCTGCAAGGCCGCGCTCAAGAGGGCGAACCTGACCGCGAAGGATATCGCGGCAATCGGCATCACCAACCAGCGCGAGACGGTCGTCATCTGGGACAAGGCGACGGGAGTACCGATCCACAATGCCATCGTCTGGCAGGACCGTCGCACCGCGCCTCTTTGCGCAAAGTTGAAGAAGGCGGGCCTGGAGCCGACTTTCACCAAAAAGACCGGACTGCTGCTCGATCCCTATTTCTCCGGCACCAAAATCGCCTGGTTGCTCGACAATGTGCCCGGCGCCCGCAAGCGGGCCGAGAAGGGCGAGTTGCTGGCCGGCACGATCGACACGTTTCTGATCTGGCGGCTGACCGGCGGCAAGGTGCATGCCACCGATGCCACGAATGCGTCACGGACACTGATCTACAATATCGGGTCCAACGAGTGGGATGCGGAGCTTCTCAAGATCCTGAAAATTCCGGCCAAACCTCCTGCCGGACGTCAAGGATTGCGCCGCAGATTTTGGTGCGACGGACAAAAAGCTGTTCGGCGCGGAAATTCCCATTCTCGGCGTGGCGGGCGACCAGCAGGCAGCGACGATCGGCCAGGCCTGTTTCGAGCCGGGCATGATGAAATCGACCTACGGCACCGGCTGCTTCGCCATGCTGAACACCGGCTCGCAGATGGTCCCGTCGAAGAACCGGCTGTTGACCACGATCGCCTATCGGCTCGGCGGCAAGACGACCTATGCGCTGGAAGGCTCGATCTTCATCGCCGGCGCAGCCGTGCAATGGCTGCGCGACGGCGCCAAGATGATCGGTCACGCGGCAAAGAGCGGCGAGCTGGCAGCGCAGGCCGACCCGACCCAGAATGTCTATCTCGTGCCGGCCTTCGTCGGCCTCGGCGCTCCGCATTGGGATGCCGATGCGCGCGGTGCGATCTTCGGCCTGACACGCAATTCCGGTCCGTCCGAATTCGCCAAGGCGGCACTCGAATCGGTCGCTTTCCAGACCCGCGACCTGCTCGACGCGATGAGGAAGGACTGGAAAGGCGGTTCCAGCAAAACCGTGCTGCGGGTCGACGGCGGCATGGTTGCTTCCGATTGGACCATGCAGCGGCTGGCCGACATTCTCGATGCGCCGGTTGACCGTCCCACCGTCCTTGAGACCACCGCGCTGGGTGCGGCCTGGTTGGCTGGATCGAGGGCGGGCGTGTGGCCGAAGGCGAAAGACTTCTCGAAAAAGTGGGCGCTTGATCGCCGTTTCAAGCCGGCAATGGACGACAAGGAGCGCCGCGCCAAGATCAAAGGCTGGCAGGACGCGGTGAGGCGGACGCTGTCATCTGCCTGACTGGCTCTATCGGATAATCTCGACTTTTTCGCATCGATATGGTCTGCGCGGATCGGTTCTGCGCGCCGCACCATCAGGAGCTTGCCGGTGAAGCCCAACATCCGCGTGAAAACAGTAGAAGTGCTGTCCGACGACTGGGCCGTGCTTAAGAAGGCGACATTGGAGTATCAGCGCCGCGACGGCACCTGGGAAACGCAGATCCGCCAGACCTATGATCGTGGCGACGGCGCGACGATCATCCCGTTCGATCCTGCCCGCCAGACCGTGCTGCTCGTGCGGCAGTTCCGCTACGTCGCCTATGTCACCGGCCACGAAGAGGCGCTGATCGAAGCTTGCGCTGGTCTGCTTGATGCCGACGACCCCGAAACCTGCATTCGCAAGGAGGCTGAGGAAGAACTCGGCTACCGGCTGCGCGACGTTCACCGGCTCTATTCGCCCTATATGAGCCCAGGCTCCGTCACCGAGCGGCTGTGGTTTTTCCTGGCCGAATATTCGCCTGAGGACCGCATTTCGGACGGCGGCGGCCATGCCGACGAAGGCGAGGATATCGAAGTGCTGGAAATTGGGCCTCGATGAGGCGCTGGAAGCCGTGCATGACGGCCGCATCATCGACGCGAAGACGATCATGCTGCTGCAGCATCTGAAGCTCGAAATGCTGACTGGCGGCTATCGCGGCAGCTCGACAGATGCGTCAAAAACGTCCGGCTGGCGCGGCCGGCACACGGCCAAACATTCCGGTTGACCCGCCAAACCTCTCTCCCTATGTTCCGCCCACTTTTCCGGGGGGCCTGCTGAGGCCGCCAACCCCGTCTGAAAGGGCCGGTAGCTCAGCGGTAGAGCACGTGACTTTTAATCATGTGGTCGAGGGTTCGATTCCCTCCCGGCTCACCAAAACCTAAAGAAAGCAACCAGTTAAGCCCCTACGGCAAGTAATGTCTTCTGTTTCGAGGGCAGGGGTATTGCACTCAAAACCCATGTCTTACAAAAGCCCTAGCCCGGCTGAACGCTCAATCGACGGCCGCGGGCTGGCTGATCCTGTCATGGCAATGCGCAAAGACCGATTTGCGATTACGGCGACTATGGAGGTCGGTCTCATGCTGACCCCGTTGGAGCGCCTCGAGCGCTTTGCGCTGACTGCTGTACCCGTTATGTCAGCCTATCGCCATCTGCTCTACCGTGTCTCGATTTGGAATTGGAACGAACGCCCGAGCGCCGCATGGCCGGCTCCGCGCCTTGCACCTTGACGATTGTAGGATTTCCTTGACGATTTCTTATGCGCTGGGCCTTACATCGGCTGCGGCCCCTCGATCGAGCCCATCAATGCCGGCCGGTAGTTGACGCGGCGGGTTCCCCGGAAACGGAAGGACTTAGAATGCCACAGAAATGCCCTTGCTGCACATCAGTCGGCTTGGAGACGTTCTACGACGTCGCTGGCATTCCTGTGGCAAGCAACGTACTGGCGGCGACAAAAGATGAGGCCAAGCTCTTGCCACATGGAGACTTGTCGCTCGCGGCGTGCGCGTCCTGCGGCTTCATCACCAATACTGCCTTCGACCCGGCCACTCAAACCTATTCAGCAAAATACGAAGCGACTCAGGGCTTCTCCGGGACGTTCAACTCGTTTGCAAGAAAATTGGCGCAGCGGTGGGCTGGTCAGTACCTTCAGCCGGGCAAGACCGCGCTGGAGATTGGCTGTCTCCTCGGTGAGTTCACGCAGCTCCTTCACGATGTCAGCGGCTGCAACACGATCGGGCTCGATCCGGTGATCGCATCGTCGTCGGCCGCCAATGCGCCCGTGCGATTGATCTCGGATTATTACTCGGAGAAGTACGCCGACCTCGCTGCCGACTTCATCGTCTGTCGACACACGCTGGAGCACATCGCGGACGTCGGCGATTTCGTGCGGATGATACGCCGGGTCATCGGCGACCGACGCGAAACCGTCGTCGCGATCGAAGTGCCCGACACGCTGCGCGTTCTCCATGAGCCGGCGTTTTGGGACCTCTATTATGAGCACTGCTCCTACTTCACGCCGGGCTCGCTCGCGCGGCTCTTTCGAGCGTCCGGCTTCGACTTGATCGACCTGCGTCGAGAGTATGACGACCAGTACATCATTCTCGAGGCGCGACCGGCCGACGGTCCGACCGCGATGCGCCTCGAGCTGGAGGACGATCGCGCCGCGATCTCCGAGGCCGTGAACGCCTTCCCCTCTGCCGTCGAGCGGAACACAGCGCGCTGGCGGCAGGTGATGGACGAAACATTAAGCGAACACAAACGCGTCGCGCTGTGGGGTTCAGGCTCGAAGGCCGTCGGCTTTCTTTCGACGCTGAAGATCGATGAAGACCGGCTCCCTTACGTCGTCGACATCAATCCCCGAAAGCAGGACACCTTCTTACCGGGGACTGCACAGCGGATCGTCAGCCCCGACACGCTGATCGACTACAGGCCAGACGTTGTGATCGTGATGAACCCGATTTACCAAGAAGAGGTGCGTCGTGATTTGGAATTGCGCGGCCTCGGCTCACAGATCATAGCACTATGATCAGAGGATAATCTTACGGCAATAAAAAGCCTCTGCGAACTTCGTCGCTGAGTTGCACTCGACGCCGCGGATGCGCATCAAGGACCAGAAAGTGTCTTCTGTGAACCACTGGCGCGTGGCTTGCGTCGGAAAGCCGGACATGAGCAACTCGATCTTCCGCCTACAGACGTCTTCAGGCAGCGGCGCGTACAGATTGGGCCTGCCAAGGTCACCGTCGTATTTCAAGATCTCATATTCGAGGATCGTGTGGTCGCGCCAGGTGTTCCACGCGAGATCGGACAATAGTCGGTGGTCCTGGTGACGGTCGTCGCGAAAGTGGGTGAAGATCAGGTCGGGATTGAACTCGCGCTTGAGCACCTCGACATGTGGTCGAGGGTTCGATTCCCTCCCGGCTCACCATTTTCCGTTTGGAAACCAAAACTATATCGCCTCCGTAAACCATCGGATCAAGTTTCAGGACGCTGTTATGTCGACAGCCGGCTACAACCCTAGATATGTACTTCGTCGTTAACCTATATGAATATTGTTAGCTGACCTGCGTGCGTTGGGAGTGCGTCAGGATCCGCCTTGGGGGGCGGATGGCGGAGGCAGCACTATGAATACAATTGTCAGCAAAAGGCGAAAGCCGGCCGGGCGGCATCTGTCGGGCTGGCGGCGCGTTGTCCGACGTTTCCTTGATTGGTGGCTCTGGGACTGGCGTTAGACGAAAAACCTGTCGCCGAGATTGCAACCGTGGGAGACGATACTGGCGAAGGCAAAGCCACCGACGCTCCGGTAAGGCGACACTCTGCCACGCATTGGTGATTGGCCGAGTCTGGCCGGGCGGTCTATACGGCTCGCCTCATGTCGCATGAACAGATCTAAATGGCCGTCGATGTCGGATACCTGAGCGCACTGGGCGCAGGCGCTCTGTCGTTCCTATCGCCATGCGTCTTGCCGCTTGTCCCGCCCTATCTCTGCTACATGGCCGGCGTCTCCGTTGAGGATTTCCGCGGCGATGCCGGCGCAGCGACGCGCATTGCATCAAGGAAAGCCTTGCTTTCTGCCGCACTGGCCTTCGTACTCGGGTTCACGACCGTCTTCGTTGCGCTTGGCGCAGGGGCGTCGACGATCGGCCGCTTTTTGCGCGTCTGGCAGGCAGAACTCGGCATCGCGGCCGGCGTCATCATCATATTGATGGGGCTGAATTTCCTCGGTTTGATCCGCATTCCGCTGCTGTCGCGCGAGGCGCGCTTGCAATGCCGACGCAAAGCCTGCCACACTTGTCGGCGCCTACCTTATGGGATTGGCGTTCGCCTTTGGCTGGACGCCGTGCATCGGACCGGTGCTCGGTCCTATACTGACTTTGGCCGGCGGTAGGGAAACAGTCACAGACGGTGCGTTGCTGCTGTTCGTCTATTCGTTGGGCCTCGGCATACCGTTCATTGTCGCTGCGCTGTTCTCGGAAGGTTTTATGCGCTTTCTCGGTCGGTTCAGGGTGCATCTTGGACGGGTAGAGAAAGCGATCGGCGTGCTATTGGTCATCGCCGGCGTACTGTTCATGACCGGCGGCATCCAATCCGCTGCCTATTGGATTCTCGAGGCTTTTCCCGCGCTGCAAAAGCTCGGCTAAGCAGCCGAGGCAGGAGCGGGAGTTCATTTTTTCACTGCTTTCGCATAGATATCCCGCGATTCTCGTTATCCTTGACCCGGATTTCCCGCATGACCCAACGAAGCTGCCTGTCGATTATTCTCGCCGCCGGCGAAGGCACGCGCATGAAAAGCGCGGTGCCGAAGGTGCTGCACAAGATTGCGGGACTGCCGATGCTGGCGCATGTGGTGAGGGCCGCTGAAGCGGCCGGCGCCGGCGATGTCGCCCTGGTGATCGGCCATGGCGCAGACGCTGTCCGCAAGGGCGCCTCAGCCTTTGCCGCCAAGGCAGATGTGTTCGTGCAGGAGCAGAGGCTCGGCACCGCGCATGCCGTGTTGGCGGCTCGCGAGGCGATTGCGCGCGGCTATGACGATATTCTCGTGATGTTCGGCGACACGCCTTTGCTCGATCCAGCCGACCTCACCGCCGCGCGCCAGAAGCTGGCGGAAGGTAACGCGGTTGTCGTGGTCGGCTTTCGCACCGACGATCCCGCCGGCTACGGTCGTCTGATTCACAAGGACGGCGCGTTGACAGCGATCCGCGAGGCAAAAGATTGCACGCCCGAGGAGTTGGAAATCACGTTCCTCAACGGCGGCCTGATGGCCATCGACGGTCGGCATGCACTAAAACTGCTCGACCAGGTCGGCAACGCCAATGCCAAGGGCGAATATTATCTCACCGACGTCGTCGAGATTGCGAATGGCGCTGGCCTCAAGGTCGTGGCGACCGAAGCGAGTTTCGAGAGCGTGCTCGGCATCAACAACCGTGCCGAACTCGCCGAGGCCGAGGCAATCTGGCAGCAGCGCAAGCGGCGCGCCATCATGCTGTCCGGCGTCACTCTGCAAGCGCCCGAGACTGTATTTTTCTCGCACGACACCCAGATTGGCGAAGATACGGTCGTCGAACCCAGCGTCGTTTTCGGCACCGGCGTCAAAATTGCGGGCAACGCCAAGATCCATTCTTTCTCTTATATGGAAGACACCATCATTGGCGCGGGCTGCGAGGTCGGACCATTCGCGCGCCTGCGGCCCGGCGCGGAACTGAAGGAAAAAGCGAAGATCGGCAACTTCGTCGAAATCAAGAAATCGGTCCTGGAGGCGGGCGCCAAAGCCAGCCACCTGTCGTACATCGGCGATGCCAGGGTCGGAGCAGGGGCGAACATCGGCGCTGGCACGATCGTCTGCAACTATGACGGCTATGCCAAATTCTTCACCGACATCGCCGAGAACGCCTTCATCGGATCGAACAGCTCGCTGGTTGCTCCAGTCACGATCGGCAAGGGCGCCTATGTCGCGACCGGCAGCGTCATTACCGAAAATGTGCCGGACGATGCCTTGGCATTCGGCCGCTCGCGCCAGACGACACTGCCCGGAAAGGCCAAACAATTGCGCGAAAGGCGCGCCTCGGCGGCTAAGAAGTGAACTTTTGGCGTAACGGCTCTTCAACGCCGCAGATGATATTCTTCGCAGCGGCGCACGCTTGGGTTGTGGAAGTATTACGCTGACATCAAACGAAATGGAATTTTACTTTCGCAGGTGCGAACGGCTTTCTAGATAGCCGGACAGGAATTGGCGCTTCGGGCGCAAATCGGGGCAAGTCTTCATGTGCGGAATTGTTGGGATAGTCGGCCACTCGCCAGTCGCGCCGCTGATCGTCGATGCGTTGAAGCGGCTGGAATATCGCGGTTATGACTCCGCCGGCGTCGCCACCATCGAGCACGGCGAACTGGCGCGCCGCCGCGCCGAGGGCAAGCTGATCAATCTGGAGCGCCGCCTCAGCGCCGAACCGCTGGGCGGCACGATCGGCATCGGCCACACACGCTGGGCTACGCACGGCGTACCGAACGAGACCAACGCGCACCCGCATTTTTCCAACGGCGTGGCCATCGTCCACAATGGAATCATCGAGAATTTTGCGGACCTTAGGGACGAGCTTTCGCGCGACGGTTTCGAGTTCACCTCGCAGACCGATACCGAAGTCGTCGCCCATCTCGTTTCGCGTGAGCTGAAGCGCGGCGCGCAGCCGGTGGATGCAGCTTTCAAGGCGCTGAAGCGGCTGGAAGGCGCCTTCGCGCTCGCCATCATGTTCAAGGGCGATGAGGATTTGATCGTCGGCGCCCGCAACGGGCCGCCGTTGGCCGTTGGTCACGGTGACGGTGAAATGTATCTGGGCTCGGACGCGATCGCCCTTGCCCCCTTCACCAACTCGATCACCTACCTTGAGGATGGCGATTGGGCGGTGGTGCGCCGCAACCAGGCCCAGATCTACGACATGACCGGCGAGCCGGTGCAGCGCAAACGCCAGCAATCGATCGGCACCTCATTCCTGGTCGACAAGGGCAACCACCGCCACTTCATGCACAAGGAAATCCACGAGCAGCCGGAGGTGATCTCGCACACGCTCGGCAACTACATCGATTTCACCAACGGCAAGACCAAGCCGATCGAACTGCCCTGGGACTTTGCCAAGATCGACCGTTTGGCCATCTCGGCCTGTGGCACCGCCTATCTGGCCGGCCTGATCGGCAAATACTGGTTTGAGCGGCTCGCGCGGCTGCCGGTCGATATCGATGTCGCCTCGGAGTTCCGCTATCGCGAGATACCGTTGTCTAAGAACAGCGCGGCACTTTTCGTCTCCCAATCGGGCGAGACGGCCGATACGCTGGCCTCGCTGCGCTATTGCCGCAAGGAAGGCCTGCCGATCGGCGCCATCGTCAATGTGCGGGAATCGACGATGGCGCGCGAAGCCGACGTGACTTTGCCGACCTTGGCCGGGCCGGAAATCGGCGTCGCGTCGACCAAGGCCTTTACCTGTCAGCTCGCCGTCATGGCCTCGCTGGCGTTGCGCGCCGGTGTCGAGCGCGGTCACATTTCGGCTGACGAAGAGCGAGCGATGACAAGGCAGCTTGCCGAAGCGCCGCGTCTGGCCAGCCAGATCATCAAACTTGAGGAACAGATCGAGAAGGTCGCGCATGACCTGGCCCGCACCCAGCATGTTCTCTATCTCGGCCGCGATACCAACTATCCGCTGGCCCTCGAGGGTGCGCTGAAGCTGAAGGAGCTGTCGTACATCCATGCGGAAGGCTATGCCGCCGGCGAGTTGAAGCACGGTCCGATCGCGCTGATCGACGAGAATATGCCGGTGATTGTCATCGCCCCGCATGACCGCATCTTCGAAAAGACGGTGTCGAACATGCAGGAGGTCGCCGCGCGCGGCGGCAAGATCATTCTGATCACCGACAAGAAGGGCGCCGAGCGCTCGACGGTGAAGACCCTCGCCACGATCGTGTTGCCTGATGTGCCGGAGATCATCGCACCGATCCTGTATGCGCTGCCGGTGCAGATGCTGGCCTATTACACGGCGGTCTTCATGGGCACGGACGTCGACCAGCCGCGCAATCTGGCGAAATCGGTGACGGTGGAGTAGTGTTGACATTTGTCAACACTTTGATAGTGTGAGACCGGCTAAAAAGCAATCGATGCGGGCACGGCATCCCAACAAGGAGATCGAGGCAGCTGTCGCCAGCCTCGAAGCACATGGCTGGACGTGGCGGAAGCCGGGTAACAGCGCACATGCTTGGGGGAGGATGTTTTGTCCCCGGCATGATCGAACTGGGTGCCAACTCTCAGTATGGTCCACGCCGCGCAATCCGACCAATCACGCAAGGCATCTGATCGCCCAAGCGCGAAGGTGCCCCCATCAGGCGATTGACCAATGAGCATTTTCGATTTTGCCGTCATTGCATCCGGCGTCGACCACGAGGCGGACGACTTCGAGGATCGGTTTTTCGAGGCGGGATGCGATGACGCTACGGTTGCCTTCATGCGCGGCGCTATCGTCCTGCAATTCGCGAGGGAGGCCGAAACGCTACAGGCGGCGATTGCCTCGGCCTTGGCAAGTGTTCGGGCGGCAGGTGCGAACGTCGACCGTGTCGAACCAGATTACCTTGTCAGCATCTCGGAAATCGCCGAGCGCGCGCAACTGACCCGCGCTGCGGTGTCACTCTATGCCAAAGGCGAACGCGGCTCCAATTTTCCAGCCCCAATTGCACGTGTGACGACCGACAGCCCGTTGTGGGACTGGACTGAAGTCGCTGCATGGCTCGAGGCGCGCGGCAAGCTTGACCCAGGGTCGCTGCACGATGCCTATGTGATGCGGACTGTGAACGACAATCTCGAAACATCGAGCCGCCCGCGCAGGCGACCAGCCTAGATGCAAAATCTTCTCCTTGTCATCGTCGGCGGCGGCATTGGTGCGGGCGCCCGCCACCTGGTCAATCTCGGCGTCCCGAAAATTGTCGGTGTCGAGTTTCCCTGGGCAACGGTCCTGGTCAACATCGTCGGATCGCTGGCGATGGGCTTGCTGGTCGGGCTGCTGGCGCGGCGCTCGGGCGATACGACCGCGATGCGGCTCTTTCTGGCGACAGGCATTCTGGGCGGCTTCACCACCTTTTCCGCCTTCTCGCTCGATTTCATGACGCTTTGGCAGCGCGGGGCCGCCGCTACAGCGTTCGTCTATGCGCTGCTCAGCGTGATCGGTGCGCTGGCCGCCATTTTTGCCGGTTTGTGGCTCGTGCGGGCCGCCGGCTGATGCTATTGGCTGCCGCCTGAAACGAAAAAGCTGGAAAAATGGCAGGCGTCGAACAGGTTACCGTCGGCAAGGACGAGCAAGGCATGCGCCTGGACCGTTGGTTCAAGGTGCATTTTCCGGGGCTCGGCTTCGGCCATTTGCAAAAGCTGCTGCGGTCCGGCCAGATCCGCGTCGATGGCGGCCGCGTGAAGGCCGACAGCCGCGTCGAACCGGGCCAGACCGTGCGTATTCCGCCACTCGGCGTCGACAAGAAGGGCGGCGACGAAAACCTCACCGGCCATTCGATCCGCAATCAGGGCGATGCCGACGTGCTGGCAAAAATGCTGCTGCACGAGGACGACAAGGTTTTTGTCTTCAACAAGCCGGCCGGCCTGGCGGTGCAGGGCGGTTCGGGCGTCACGCGCCATGTCGACGACATGCTGGAAGCCTGGCGCAACAAAAAGGGCGAGAAGCCGCGCCTCGTGCATCGCCTCGATCGCGACACGTCCGGCGTTCTCGTGGTCGCGCGCACCCGCCTTGCGGCGATGAAACTGGCCGAGGCGTTTCGTGCCCGCGAGACCAAGAAGACCTATTGGGCGCTGGTCAAAGGCGTGCCGAAAAAGCGCGAGGACAAGATCTCCACCTGGCTGGTCAAGGAAACGACCCCGGATGGCGACCGCATGCGCGTCGCCAAGCATGGCGAAGAGGGCGCCGATCATGCCGTGTCCTACTACCGGGTGCTCGAACAGGCCGGCCAGACGATGTGCTGGCTGGAAATGGAGCCGTACACGGGCCGCACGCACCAGCTGCGTGTCCATGCGGCACACATCGGCAATCCGATCATCGGTGACCCGAAATATTTCGAGGCCGACACCAATTGGGAATTTCCCGGCGGCATGCAGAACCGCCTTCACCTTCACGCCCGCCGCATCATCATCCCGCACCCCGACAAGGGTGTGATCGATGTAACCGCCCCGATGCCGCCGCATATGCGCCAGAGCTGGAACCTGATCGGCTTCGACGAAGCGAGCGCGGGGGAGGACGAGTGACCGCCAGCCACTTTCGACCGCCGCGACGCCGTCGATGCGGCGGCGGTCGCAATCATGATTTTTCTGACTTTCTCGTGGGGCTTGAACGGCGTTGCGCAAAAACTCTCGAATATAGGCTTCAATCCGGTTTTCGGCTCGGTGTTCCGATCCGCTCTCGGAGCGTTGCTGGTCTATGTCTGGTGCGTGGTGCGGGGCATCCCGCTGTTCAATCGCGATGGCACCCTGCCGGCCGGCCTGTCTGGCAGGCTTTCTCTTCGGCGCGGAATTCCTCTGCATCTTCTTCGCGTTCGACTACACGTCGCTTGGCCGCGGCTCGCTGATGATCAACACCATGCCGTTCTGGGTGCTGATCGGCGCGCATTTCCTGCTGGGCGAGCGCATGAGCGTGGCGAAGGTGATCGGTGTCGTGCTGGCGTTCGCTGGCGTGTTCGTCATCTTTTCAGACAAACTCGGTGCGCCGGGACCAGATGCCTGGATCGGCGACCTGCTCACCTTGTCGGCCGGGATGCTGTGGGCCGCGACATCGCTGGTGATCAAGGGAAGCCGGCTGCAACAATGCGAGCGCAGAAAAGCTGCTGCTCTACCAGCTGGCCGTGGCGGCAGCGATGAGCGCGCCGCTGCTGCTCATTTTCTGGCCCGATTTTCCGCGAGGTTTCTGCCGTGCTCGGTCGGCGCACTGCTGTTTCCAGGCGATTTTCGTGGTTGCCTTCACCTATCTGGTCTGGTTCTGGCTGATGCGCCGCTATCCGGCGTCGGGCTTGGCCAGCTTTGCCTTTCTGACGCCGGCCTTTTGCGGTTTTGCTCGGCGGGTTGTTGCTGGACGAGCCGCTGACCTGGAAAATCGGCCTGGCGCTCATTTTGATTGCCGGCGGCTTGATCATCGTCAACCGGCCGGCGAGGGCGCCGGGATAGGAACCATGCGCGATATTCTGAAAGACCTCGAAGCAGGCACGCCTGCTCTCCGACCCCGATCCGGTGAAGCGGGCGCAGAACCAGATGCGCACCGCGCTGCCGAAGCGTTTTTACACGGCCGTCGCTGTCGAGCAGGAAGGTGAAGGCTTCGTGGTGAAGCTGGATGGAAAATCCGTGCGCACGCCTGCAAAGGCGCTGCTTGCGCTGCCGACACAGGCCGCGGCCCAGATTGTCGCCGACGAATTCGCGGCGCAGGACGAGGTGATCAACCCTGTCACCATGCCGGCGATGCGGCTGGTCAACACGGCGATTGATGGCGTGGCGAAGGAGCCCGACGCGGTTGCCGAGGACATCCTGCGTTTCGCCTCGTCGGATCTTCTTTGCTACCGCGCCGACGCGCCTGAAGGGCTGGTCGCGCGCCAGAACGAAGCGTGGGATCCGGTGCTCGATTGGGCGCTGTCAGCGCTCGGCGCCCGATTTGTGCTGGCCGAAGGGATCGTGCACGTCGCCCAGCCGCCGGCGGCAACCGCCGCCGTCAGGATCCATATCGACCAACGTCGCGAGCCTGTGCGCCTGGCTGCCCTGCATCTGATGACGTCGCTGACCGGGTCGGCGTTGCTGGCGCTTGCGGTCGACGCCGAGGCGATCACCGCCGAAGAAGCCTGGCGTGCGGCGCATGTCGATGAAGACTGGCAGATCGACCATTGGGGTCAGGATTCAGAGGCGGTCGCGCGCCGCAATGCGCGTTGGCGCGACATGAATGCTGCCGCGCGCATCATCGCAGCCCTGCGCTCCTCTGCGTAACAATTGCGAGAGATAACGCGATGGCGATGGCCCATCGCGCATAGGGGTCTGGTGGCCGGTTCAATTCACCCCTGAAGCGAGGTTGACGTTTTTCGCGGAAGGCTGCCCGGCCTTCCGCGTAGTCTTCGCTCGAAAACGTGCGATTGCCGGCCTCGATCGCGGCAGCGATGCTGTCCGCGTCGCCGTGGATCGCTGCCGTGATGGCCAGCTTTGAAGCGGCGACAGACAACGGCGCATTGTCGGCGATCTGGTGGGCGATTTCATTGATGCGCGTCTCGAACAGGTCAGCCTCCACGATCTCAAGCAGGAAGCCGCAGCCAAGCGCTGCCTCGGCGGTGATCCGATCGGCCGAATAGGTGAGGTAGCGCGCCATTTGGGCTCCGGCGCTCGACACAATGTCGATCATCGCGTCTTGCGGATAGGCGAGACCAAGCCGTGCCGCCGGCACTGAAAATTGGGCGTCGGGAGTCGCGATTCGCAGGTCGGCAGCGGCGGCAAGGCCAAAACCGCCGCCGAAGCAGATGCCCCGAATGGCGGCGATGACTGGCACTTCGGCGTTTCGCACGGCGGCAAAAGCTGCCGAGTTTGCTGCCTCGTAGACGCGTGCCGTCGCCTCGTCGCGGCGGACCGTGTCGAACTCGGAAATGTCGGCGCCGGCCGAAAAATTGTCGCCGCGGCCGACAAGCACGATCACCCGCGTCGCCGGTTGCCGGGCCAGTTCCGGCACCAGCGCGGCCAGTCTCTGCCAGCTCGCCAGGTTGAGGGCGTTTTTGCGGGCAGGATTGTCGAAAACGATGCGCGTCACCGGGCCGTCATGCTCGACAGTCAAACAATCCTTTTGCGCCGGGGCTTGAAGCGGCATGACAAATGTCCAATTGACAGACTGATAAGGAAAATTGAATTCAATGGCGCTAAGGCTTCGATTATTGTGAAGCATGATCGCGGACAAGCAGGAAACAGGTCCATGAGCACGACAAACGCCGCACGCGCCAAGAATGTGCAAGCCGTCGACCCGATCTGGACCACCGTCCGCTCGGAGGCCGAGGACGCCGTATTGAAAGATCCGGTTCTGGCGGCGTTCCTTTACGCGACGATCCTGAACCACGACACGCTCGAGCAGGCGGTGATCCATCGCATTTCCGAACGGCTGGCCCATCAGGATCTCGGCGCCGATCTCATTCGCCAGACATTCTCGGCCATGGCCGAGGATCAGCCCGAATGGAGCAATGTCGTTCGCACCGACATTCAGGCCTATTATGATCGCGACCCGGCATGCGACCGGTTTCTGATGCCGATCCTCTATTTCAAGGGTTTTCACGCGATCCAGACACACCGGCTGGCGCATTGGCTGTGGAATCGCGACCGCAAGGATTTTGCTCTCTATCTGCAGAGCCGGTCGTCCTCCGTTTTCCAGACCGACATCAATCCGACGTCGCGCATCGGCAAAGGCATCTTCTTCGACCATGCGACCGGCATCGTGGTCGGCGCGACCGCCGTCATCGAAGACAATGTGTCGATCCTGCAGGGCGTTACGCTCGGCGGTACCGGCAAGGAGACGGGCGATCGTCATCCGAAGATCCGCTACGGCGTGCTGATCGGCGCCGGTGCAAAGATCCTCGGCAACATCGAAGTCGGCCATTGCTCGAAAGTCGCGGCCGGTTCGGTCGTGCTGGCGGCGGTGCCGCACAACAAGACCGTGGCCGGCGTGCCAGCCCGGGTCGTGGGCGAGACGGGCTGCGACCAGCCATCGCGCGTCATGGATCAGTATCTGCCGTCGCAGATGTTCGATCAGATCGCCACCTACGATATTTGACCGCGTAGCTTCGCGCTTCGTCGAGGAAGCGCAGCACTAGCAGCGTGCCGTGCCGCACTGGGCTAGGTACGATTTCGCTGTCGAAGGCGCGCCGACGCACGGTCCCAATTGCCCATAGCGGCTTTACATCGGTTGCTGCCGCGTGCCAGAAGCCCGGTTCAATCGAAAATGCCCGACGGAACGGAGCGAAATCTTGAAGCCCGACGAAATCAGAAAACTCGACGCCTATTTCAAAAAGCTTTTCCAGAATCCGCAGCTCGAGGTGAAGGCGCGTCCACGCAAGGAAGATTCGGCTGAGCTTTATCTCGGCGACGAGTTCCTTGGCCTGATCTACAAGGACGAGGAAGACGGCGACTATAATTTTCAGATGGCGATTCTGGACATCGATCTGAACTAGGAACTGGTCGGCCTGTTTTGAGCATCGATGTCGCCCGCGCTCGGACGGCGGCGTCGAGTTTCGGCCAATCCGTTTAGCAAGTCGGCGGGAAAGCGAAACGTCAGGCTAAGATCGTCGCCGAGTTGGATGTCGCGCTCGCAGGGCGCCAGCGATTGCGCTGCCGCCTTGCCTTTGAGACACCGGGCCACGAACGGCGTTTCGCCGGAGCGCGCCACCGCCAGCATCTCGTCGAGATAGCCCGATTTCTTGCTGAAATTGTAGATCGTCGTTCCACTCGGGCCCACCGACTCCGGGCTTGTCGATCAGTTCGTTGTAGATCGGTGCGAAGCGACCGCTCATGTCTCGCGACATGCATGGCTTCCTCAAAGGTGAGGAAGAGGATGTTCTTCGAGCCGCCAGCGTGGTTGAAATCGTTGCGGACCGGCTCGCTGTACCCGTTCGAGGTCGGGCCAGCGCATATAGAGATCGAGCCGCGACGTCACGCCGTCGCGCCGCGCTTCCGGAAAGCGGATCATGTTCTCCGGTGCGACGATGACATTGTTGCCGATCACGATTTCGCGCAGCGCCGCACTATCCGTGTGTCCGCCTTTCGAGATCGATTGCCCGAACCATTTGCCGCTGATGCTTATCGCCACCGACAGCACGGCAAGTGCTGCGAAGACATAGAACACCTTCGTCATCAGGCTGCCGCTGATCTCGCTGGCTGGAGACGCCGGCCGCGCGGCTGTCGCTGAGCTCATGATCCCATTCCCGAAAGACACCTGCGCATGCCAGCCGTGCGGCATGAATCTTGCCGCGTCAGTGATTTGACAGTCCGCGATCATGGTAAACGGCCGGTAAATATGGATCAGATTGCAACAGTCGCCTTCGTATTCCTGGTTGGGTTGACGCTGTGCGGGATTTCCGGCTCGCTGCTTGAGCTGATAACGGGCGCCAGATTGTCGTTTGGAGCCCATTTTTCGATCGGAGCCATTGGGCGAAGTTCGTTCTGGCCGTGATCAGCGCCGGTCCGTTCATGCTGTGTCAACGACGCGGTCGAGGCCCGAGGGGCCGGGCGGGTCAGCGCTTCTTCCATTCATTGGTTGCGCGTTGACGGCGCTGACGTGGACGATGGCGAACGGTGTTGCGATATCGGCGGCAGCGATACGTCTGACCTCTGGCAACTAGAGCCTAGCGCGTTGCGGTCAGGCAGGTATTTTGGTGTCCGACAAACGCCGGAGACTTGCATGGCCATCTATTCGCTCGATGGGAAAAGCCCGCGCTTCGCCGATCAGGCCTCGACCTGGATCGCGCCCGACGCGACGGTCATCGGCGATATTGTTGTCGGCAAGGATGTCGGCATCTGGTTCGGCGCGGCGCTGCGCGGCGACACCGAAACGATCACGATCGGCGACGGTCAGAATGTGCAGGAGCATACGATCATGCACACCGATCCCGGCTTTCCGCTGACGATCGGTGCGGGCTGCACGATCGGCCATCGCGCCTTGCTGCATGGCTGCACGATCGGCAACAACAGCCTGATCGGCATGGGCGCGATCATCCTGAATGGTGCGAAGATCGGCGACAACTGTCTTGTCGGAGCCGGTGCTCTGGTCACCGAGGGCAAGAATTTCCTGACAATTCGCTGATCGTCGGCATCGCCCGCCAAAGTCATCCGCACAGCTGGATGAGCAGGCGATCGCGCGTCTAGAGCTGTCCGCGCAACATTACATCGCCAACAGAAGCGGTTTCGCGCTGGCCTGCGTCCGGTCAGGGACGTGATTTCAGCTACCCACGAAATAAGTGGAGCCGGCCCGGGGACTGGGCCGGCTCCGTAGAACCCGGTCGTTGGGGACGGGGAGGGTGGGGACTCGACCGGGTTTTCCATAAAATCCTTCTAGCGAACGCTGGCCGACGCATCGGCCCGGCCGTCACTGATCGACAGCCACACGCCGAATTCGCGCTCGGATTGGCGCTTCAGATAGGTGTATTCGGTGCTGCTCCAGAGCCGAATGCGGCTCTCCAGATTGTCGAGCACATAGTCTCGCGGCTGTCGTGCGCACAGTCAAAACCGCGTGGCCGTCGCCGTTCTGCTGACGCAGCACCGTGATCAGAAGATTGCCGGCCGGAATGCCCATTGCCATCAAGCGACGGCGCTTCTCGATGACGTAGTCCTCGCAGTCGCCGAACTCGGCGGGAAACGACCAGACCTCTTCCTTGCCCCACATTTCCATGTCGGTGCGCGGACGCACCTGCGCGTTGACGCTGCCGTTGACCTTGCCCAGCGAAGCCCAGAATTTGCCGGTCGCAGGCTGACGGTGCTGGTCTTGCGCCGCGCTGCCTGCATTCGGCTGGGTTTTGTTGGCAGAATTCATAGTGGCCGATCGGTTGCGTGGTCCGGCCGCCGGTGTCCATGGTGAGCGTTTCGGCACTCGCCGCACCGCACCACGCTGCTGCTGCTGTCGCAATCGCGCCCAGCAGCAACCTTGTCCCTCGTTGCATTCTGGTCGTCTCCCCATTCCGGAGACACCATCGCACAGTTCAATTTAGGCACGGCAAAAGTAGGAAGAAGAGTTTGAGTAAAGAAGAGATATGTTTTTTTACTGATTTTAATAAAGATCGAAATGTCACGATAAAAAATAAGTATAAAATTTGCATGCAATTTTATCGACTAAGCGCCGTCGGCCGCAGGCGCGCGCTCGCATCGCTACTAACGATGGCGTCTGGAGCGCGTCGCAGAAGTGTGCCGGCCCCATCAGGACCAGTCGCCAGGTCGGAGTAGACCTACGACAGCCGGCGGTCGCGAATGGTTAATGAGACAGAAATGCTGCGCCGGTCAGCTGCGACTGATCAGGCCGCGCTCGCGCTGAGCCCGGTTTCGAGCTGATCGGCGCTGTGAACGACCGCAAACTCGATTGCCACGCCTTCCTCGAAATGGCGCACGACTTCTCCGCGCATGGTGCCGAGCACCACTTGGCGCCCAATGCCGGTTTGACGTCGATCTCGATGGCGGCGCCGGAGAGCGACAGGTCGATGATGCGGCACTCATATTTGCGCCCATCCATCAGGTGAAGCACGCTGACCGGGTTGCGCGGCGCGATGCGCTCGTGACGGCGATCTTCTGCCAGCCCGTGCTTTTGCCGATTGGCCAGCCATGCGAGCTGCGCGGCGAGCTTGTCCTTCTTGCGTCGGTGGCAACGATTGTGATTGCGAAGGTGCTGTCTTCGGCGTCAGTGCGTGTAACCACGCCTTCGAGACGGCCGATGTGATCGAGATAGGCGATGATCTTTTCGCCGGGTGCACCCGCATACTCGGCGCGCAGCGAAACGTCGCCGGGCGAAATGTCCAGCACCTGGCAAGGATGCTCCGAAAGATCTTCGAGCATGAAGCGGCCATAGATCTTCACGTCAAAGCGTGAATAGGCCCGCCGCTCGGTTCCCGACGGCGCTTCCTCGTTCGCCGCTGACTTCCATTTCTGCCTCGATCGCTAGCATGCTTTGATCACGACAATTTGTGACCTTAGCAAAAATAGGCTTTCAGAGGTTAAGAACGCGTAAGCCATCCCGCCTAAATGTAAAGGATTGCGCGGATTTGCAGCTATTCCAGGCGGCCGCCGTCCAATACGACGAGGTGGCGTACGCGCCGCGGCAATCCGGCGCCGATAGGTTTGAACATGGGCGTGTCCGATCCCGATGCGGGCAGAGGAACCGCCGGGCCTGTTCTTCAGGAACAGCGGGTCGCGATCCGGATCAACGACGCGGACGGACTGCACATGCGCGTCGACGACCGGGTCGGCGCCAAGCCAGAAGGCGCGTTCGCAGGCGGTGATCAAGCCAAGGCACCGTGGGCTGTCACGACCGGCATCGAGCGGCAGCAGCGCCATTTCAAACGTGACGGAACGTCCGGAACGGCTGATGCCGTCAAAAGTCATGACCGCGACCGAGCGCTCCCGAAATACGCCCTTCACAAGCCCGAAGATCATCTTGTGGTCGCGCGCCCGCCACAGCGAAGGGAAGGCGAAGCCCTTGAGTTCTCTGCCATAAATGGCGCAAAGCCGGGTCCCTGCGAGGCGGAAGACGGCTTCGTCGCGGCGCGTCCGCTCTCGAGGATGAAAGTGTCGGCGAGCAGCCGTCTTGATGTCGGCCGGTTCGACCTCGCTGCGCAGGGGCGCAGGGCGGCCGTCGCGAAGTCTGTTCCAATACTGGAACAGGGCGATCGTGGCTTCCTGTTGCATGCCTGCGTCGCTCCCGCAGTGCTCGCATCGGTTGTCCCATCGGTGAACAGAAAGGCGACTTCCGATGACTGTTCATGCACGCGGAGCAGGATGCGTGCCAGCTTGGTCATGAGTTGTTAACCGTGCCGGGACGTTAAGGTTAACGAATGGTTTACGTTGCGGACCCAATGGGCCCGTGGCACCGTCTCGCCACTCCAGGAAGAGGCAGGGAAACCCGCCAACAGCACTTCCAGTCAGATTTTCGGGAAAGCAAAGTGGGCTCGACCAGCCGTTCAAGGGAAACCTTGAGCGGCTTTTCTTTTTGTCGCCGCGCCTTGCTGATTCGCCTGTCGACCACGATTTTGCGGGCGATGTACCGATCAGACCGAATCGCCAGATGCACAAAGCCAAGACGAACAGATCGACGCAGCCGAGGCGTTCGGCTCCGCCGTGAGACCGAGCGTTTAATCTACTCCGCGGTCGTTCTGATCGCAATCCTGGCCTGCGTGGCGATCCACGTCCTGCGCGTCTATGTGCTGACGGCCGACCAGAACATCGACGTGATCGTGCGTGGCGCCTTCATCCCAATACGCTACACCGGCGGCTACGAACTGGACGTCTACGCTTTCACCAGCCCGGTCACATATTCGCTACTGCATGGCGGGTGGCCGCATCTCGCCGTCAACATGATCTGGCTTGCCGCCTTCGGCTCGCCGCTCGCCAACCGATTGGGCGTCTGGCGTTTCGTCGCTGTTCTGGATCGCCACCAGCGATCGCGGCGGCCGGGCTGCATTTTGCCCTGCATCCGTACGACCAGGCGCCGCTGATCGGCGCGTCAGGCGCCATCTCCGGCATGATGGGCGCGGCTGCGCGTTTTGCCTTCCGCATCGACCGGTCGTCGGCGACCTGCCGTCCTTTGGCGGTCCGGTGCTGCCGATCATGCTCGTTTTGCGGCTGCGCGGCGTGCTCGTTTTCCTCGGCGTCTGGATGGTGTCAACCTCGTCACCGGCGTGTTTTCGCTGGTGCCGAACATGGAAGACAGCATCGCCTGGGAGGCCCATATCGGCGGGTTCCTCGTCGGCTTTTTCGGGTCGAGCCTGTTCGACCGCACGGACCGGCGGCGCGCCATTCAGCCAGAATGAACCACAGGCTTGAAAAACTAAGCATTCCCGTCGCACGATGAGCGCAAAATGAACCGGACCCGGGACCGGTCGCCCGATATCACGCGCAAATGAGGAGGACATGCGATGACCGTCAAAGCCATTCTCGATCAGAAGGGCCACGATGTCTTCACCATCGGGCCGAACGAACCCCTGTCGGAGGCGATCCAGCGCGCTGGCCGAACACCGCATCGGCGCGCTGGTCGTCACCAATGGCGACCGCAAGATCGTCGGCATCCTGTCGGAACGCGATATCGTCCGCGCACTGGCCAAGGACGGTCCGAAGCAGTCGAAGCACTCCGTGCGCAATGTGATGACGCCGAAGGTGAAAATCTGCAACGAACACCACACTGTGAACGAGGTCATGGAGATCATGACCGCGGCCGCTTCCGCCACCTGCCGGTGGAAAAGAACGGCCTGCTCGACGGCATCATCTCGATCGGCGACGTGGTGAAACGGCGCATCGAGGACGTCGAGCGCGAAGCTGAAGAGATCAAGCAGTATATCGCCACGGGTTAATCTGGAGGGCACATGCCCGCCAAGGTCATTTTCGGCACCTATCATGTGATCGGAAGGGAACCCGACGGCGATTCGATTGCGTTCCGGGCCAACGACGCCACGCTATGGGACTTTTTCGACTGGGGCACTCGATCGCGGCCAACGCCGCAGAACAACAAGCCTGTTCAATTGCGGATCGAGGGCATCGATTCGCTTGAGACTCACTACGAGGGCTACCATCAGCCCAATGCCATCGCCAAGGCGACGACGCACGAGCTGCTGAGTGCCTTCGGCATCGAAGTCCAGTCGTTCAATCTGAATTTCACCAAGATCATCAAGGCGACGGTCGACGCACCCGGCATCATCGTGTCGTCGGGATTGGACGGCTACGGCCGGCCGATCGCTTATGCAATCCTCGGGCAACAACACGGATTGGTGGATGGCCAGGTATTGCCGCAACTGACCGAAGCATTGGTCGAGCAGACGATCAATTATCGTCTGGCCTTGAAGGGGCAGGTCTATCCAACGTTCTACACGACGACAGATCCCGCCGGCGTCATCGCGATTTCCCGCGCGGCAGCCGAGGCGGATCAGGACAAACGCGGCATCTGGACCTTCGACTGCAATCCCGGCTTCGATTTCTGGGAACCGCGCACGCTCTACGAGGATGTCATCATCCTGCCAAAGCTGTTTCGCCGCCTTGTCAGTTTTTGCGACACCCATGACGACATAACGCAACTGGCGTCCTGGGCGGCGAGGAAGAAAGATCCGTTTGTCGTCATCGAGACGGGTGAGCGATTTCGTTTCCTGGGCGACATGATCGAGGTCAATGGCCGCGAGGTCAGCATGAAGTTCTCGCCGCTGGAAATCAGCTTCGCACCGTGAAGCGCGGCTTGGCCGAATGGCCAACGGTTGCAACGCAGCATCGATTGATTTAGCGACTGTCGGCAACGACATTGTTGTCAAATAACAATCCGACTTCTGACGGACGCTATGACCATTATCGATGCCCGCACCCCTGATCCGAAACGTTTCATCGCCGGCGCCACCGGCGACTGGGAAGTGATCATCGGCCTGGAAGTGCACGCCCAGGTGACCTCCGAGGCAAAGCTCTTTTCCGGCGCCTCGACCGCTTTCGGCGCCGAGCCGAACGCCAATGTCAGCCTGGTCGACGCGGCGATGCCCGGCATGCTGCCGGTCATCAACGAGGAATGCGTGCGCCAGGCGATCCGCACCGGCCTCGGGCTCAAGGCGCAGATCAATCACAAGTCGGTCTTCGACCGGAAGAACTACTTCTATCCCGACCTGCCGCAGGGCTATCAGATCTCGCAGTTCAAGCAGCCGATCGTCGGCGAGGGCACCGTCATCGTCTCGGTCGGCCCGACTCGAAAGGCGAGTTCGAGGACATCGAAGTCGGCATCGAGCGCCTGCATCTCGAGCAGGATGCCGGCAAGTCGATGCACGACCAGCATCCGACGATGTCCTTTGTCGATCTGAACCGCTCCGGCGTGGCGCTGATGGAGATCGTCTCCAAGCCGGACATGCGCTCGGCCGACGAGGCGAAAGCCTATCTGACCAAGCTCCGGACCATCGTGCGCTATCTCGGCACCTGCGACGGCAACATGGACGAAGGCTCGATGCGCGCCGACGTCAACGTGTCGGTGCGCAAGCCCGGCGGCGACGTTCGGCACGCGCTGCGAGATCAAGAACGTCAACTCGATCCGCTTTGTCGGCCAGGCGATCGAGTACCGAAGCGCGCCGCCAGATCGCGATCATCGAGGACGGCGGCAAGATCGACCAGGAAACGCGCCTGTTCGACCCGAACAAGGGCGAGACGCGCTCGATGCGCTCCAAGGAAGAGGCGCACGACTATCGCTACTTCCCCGATCCGGACCTGCTGCCGCTGGAGTTCGACCAGGCCTATGTCGATGAGCTGGCCGAGCACTTGCCGGAACTGCCTGACGACAAGAGGGCGCGGCTGATCGAGAAGCTCGGCCTGTCGGCCTACGACGCCTCCGTGCTCGTCTCGGAAAAGGCGATCGCCGACTATTTCGAGCAGGTCGCCGCAGGGTCGCGACGGCAAGCTGGCCGCCAACTGGGTGATCAACGATCTGCTCGGCGCGCTCAACAAGGCCGGCAAGAGCGATCGAGGAGTCGCCGGTTTCGCCGGCGCAGCTCGGTGGCGTGATCGAGCTGATCAAGGAAGGCACGATCTCCGGCAAGATCGCCAAGGACCTGTTCGAGATCGTCTGGACCGAAGGCGGCGACCCGAAGGAACTGGTCGAAAGCCGCGGCATGAAGCAGGTCACCGACACCGGCGCGATCGAAAAGGCGGTCGACGACGTGATCGCCGCCAATCCCGACAAGGTCGAGCAGGCGAGGGCCAAGCCGACCATGGCCGGCTGGTTCGTCGGCCAGGTGATGAAGGCGACCGGCGGCAAGGCCAATCCGCAGGCGGTCAACGATCTGGTGAAGGCAAAGCTCGGGCATGGAGTGATGTTCGTCCGCACGGCCTCGGAACGCGACGTTCCGGCGATCAGGGCGCTGCTGGTCGAAACCTGGCACGACACCTATGACCCGATCTACGGCGTCGACGAAGGTCACCGAGATCACCGACGACTGGCATTCGATCAGCGTCGCTGACGGCGCGGCTTACCGCGCCGCGCTCGGAATATCTGGTCGCCGACGATGGCAAAGCGCTGGCCGGCATGGCCTTTGCGGCGGCCGACGAGAGCGGCGAGACGGTCACGCTGCGCCAGCTCTACGTGCTGCCTTCGATGCAGGGCAGGGGCGTTGGCGGCATGCTGCTCGACGAGGTCGAGGAGTTCTTTCCCGAGGCAAAGCGGCTGGTGCTCGAAGTCGAGGCGGCCAACGAGAAGGCCATACGCTTCTACGTTTCGCACGGCTTCGTCGATACCGGTTTGAGCGACGATCTCTGCCGCCAAGCCGGCGTCAGCGAGAACGTCCGGCGCATGGAGCGCGAGCGCGGCGCCTAACCGCCAATCTCCATATTGTCGATCAGCCTTGTCTTGCCGAGCCACGCGGCGGCGAGGATGCGGCCGGGTTTGCCAGGCGTCCATGGGGCCAGCGTTCCGCTTTCCCGCACCGCCAGATAATCGACTGTCTTGAAGCCGGCCGCCAGGATTTCGTCGACAGCATGGCCAAGTGTCGCGGCTTCGTCTGCACCCTCGGCCAGTGCCGCGCCTGCTCGCCGCATGATGGTGTTCAACTGCCGCGCGATCTTCAGTTCGGCTGGCGAGAGGTACGCGTTGCGCGACGACATCGCCAAGCCTTCGCTGTCGCGCACGGTCGGCGCGCCAATGATTTCGACCGGAATGTCGAGGTCGCGGCAGAGCTTTTTCACCACGCAAAGCTGCTGGTAGTCCTTTTCGCCAAAAATCGCGAAATCGGGCGTGGCCTGCAAAAAAAGCTTGGCGACTACGGTCGCCACCCCATCGAAGAATTGCGGCCGGAAGTCTGTTTCAAGGCCCTGGCTAGGGCCGCCGACGGACACTTTGAGATCGAAGCCCGCCGGATACATGTCGCCGCCGCCAGGCGTGTAGGCGAGATGCGCGCCGGCAGCGCTCAGCCTGTCGAGGTCGGCCTGCGAGCTGACGCGGGTATTTGTCGAGGTCTTCGGTCGGCGCGAACTGTTTTGGGTTGACGAAGATCGACACCACGCAACGATCGGCTGCCTTCAGGGCGCGCTCCGACCAGCGAGACGTGGCCATCATGCAGCGCGCCCATGGTCGGCACCATCGCGACCGAATGCCCATCGCGCTTCCATTTGCGGACAACGCGCGCGCAGCTCCGCCACCGACTTCACGACCTGCGGCTTGGTCATCAGCGACCGCCCTTGTTGCGGAAAACATGTGCCTCGGTCCGGGAAAGGTTCGGCTTCGAACCTCTTCGGCGTAGGTCTCGACGGCCGCCGAAACGACGTTGCGCAACTGGGCATATTCCTTGACGAATTTCGGCACGCGATCGACGGTGAGGCCAAGCGCGTCGTCGGTGACGAGAATCTGGCCGTCGCAGGCCGCACTTGCGCCGATGCCGATGGTCGGAATGCGCAATGCGCCTTTGTGATGCCGGCCGCGACGTCCTCGATCGTGCCTTCGATCACCAGCGCGAAGGCGCCGGCCTTCTCCACGGCTTCGGCGTCGCGATAGAGGGCGGCGACATTGTCGTCGCTCTTGCCCTTGATCTTGTAGCCGCCTTCCTTTTCGACCGACTGGGGTTGCAGGCCGATATGTCCCATCACCGGGATGCCTGCGGCCACGATCGCCGCGATCTGCCTCGGCCACATCGACGCCGCCTTCGAGCTTGACCGCCGAGCAGCCGGTCTCGGCATGGATACGCCGCGCCGTCGCCACGGCCTGTTTGACGGATGTCTCGTAGCTGCCGGCCGGCAGGTCGACGACGATGCAGGCCGTTGTGAGCCGCGCATGACCGCCTGACCGTGCAGGATCATCATCTCGACGGTCGCGCCGAGCGTATTCTTGTGGCCGTGCAGCACCATGGCGACGCTGTCGCCGACAAGCAGCAGTTCGCAATGCGGGTCGAGCAGCCGGGCAATCGGATAGGTATAGGCGGTAAGCGTCACGATCGGCGCGCCGCCCTTGCGAGAACGAATCTCGTCCGGCGTGATGCGCGTGCTAGGCGTTGTCGTGTTAGCAGCTTCCAAACCGTCCCTCCAAGCTCGCTGGCGGAGGTTTAGAAAGCGCGGGACATTCGCGCAAGGGATAGGCGTCGAATGGCAGTCTTAGCGGCCGTCCATATCCAGCAATCTGGTCCGTTTCTTCATCCAGACCAAGGTGAGGTAGATCAGCGTGCCGACAGCAAGCGCTGCGGTCCAATCGACATCGAAAACCGGCCTTGTCGACGTCATCCATTCGCGCAACTGGTCAATGATGTAGAGCGAGACCACAATGGCCAGCATGCTGGAATGTTCGCGCTTCAACACAGTTCGCAGTGAAAAGCGCAGGGCAGGCCGCACCCACCCCGTCAAGCGTGGCAGGAAAACAGGCACGCCGCGAGCCCAGTCCGTGTAGACGTCGCCGAATTTCGCGACCAGGAACCGCTCCTCGGCTGCGATGATGCGCTCCAGATAGATGACGAGAAACATCGCCATCAACAGAACCAGGCTGACGCTTTGCGTAAACAGGGCGATGCCGATTACCGTCAGAGCATTGCCAAGGTAGAGCGGATTGCGCGTCAGCGAATAGATGCCGGATGTATTGAGTTCGTCTAGCGATCTGACGCCGCGTGTTGCGCCCGGAGGTGCCTGCCGGCACAAAACCCGCGACCATCACCCGAATGCCAAGGCCGGCGAATGCGATGGCGATGCAGATTGCCTCGTAGATCGAATCGGCCAGCGGCCCGAAATTCATCTCGATGGGCTCAGGTTGACTGATCGACCAGAGGATCAGGGGCGCGAACCCCAGCAGCACATAGCTGCGCCAGCGGAAAAACCAACTACCCTGGTCTGCTATGGCATCGGCAATCATCGGTTGCTCCGCACTTCATTGACGTGATGCTTGGTCACGAAGCGCAACCGATGTTGATAATCTGTGGCGGTTATGCGGCGGCGCTATTCGTTCGGCGTTTCCTGGCCGTTCTCATCCCAGGTCGCGCCAACAACGCACTCCTGGATGAATTCCGGATTTTGGGATGCGCACCGCACATGGGCGGCGGCGAGCGCTGCCGCTTTGCTTGGCCAGCCACAGGTGAACTCCGACCAGTGGATGCCTTCCTTGTGCATGATGCTTGCCGAGGCGCTCCAGCCGGCTGGCATGCACCAGGCAACAGCGGCGCATTCGGACTCGGCGCCGCCGCCGGCCACACATTTTTGCCGCGCGCAGTCGACGGCCGCCGTCAGGGTCGCTCCCGTGCACACGCCCATCGCCGCTTCCGGCGCCAAGACGAACGCAATGCCTTTTTGACCGTTCGCCATGGCGATTTGCGGCGATAAACAAAGCGCTACACCGATCAGGAACTGACCCGAGAACTTCATGACATATCTCCGGATTGTTACGGATTAGAATATATCACAATTTCTGCTGTGCGACAGCTACGAAAATATCAGTAAAATATCAAGTATCAGTAAATATCATGAAGAATAGGGTTTACGCTGCCGTCACCTCAGTCGGCCAGGATAAGCGCCCAGTATCGTTTGCCATTCGCCTCCGTCGCGGACGCCAGGCCATATCGTGTGTAGGCCGGGTTGAGCATGTTTCGGCGATGACCGGGCGAGTTCATCCAGCGCTGGAACAATTCGTCCATGCCGAACGAGCCATGGGCAATGTTTTCGGCCGCCGCGCCTTCGATGCCATTGCCGCGCACACGCCGGCCAAAACTTTTGCCGAAGCGGGCGGTGTGATTCATCGTTTGCGCGCCGGCCATCAGCCTGGCCTGCTCGAGCGCTGCTTGCTCCAATCCGGAATCGGGCGAGAGCGACGACAGGCCATTGCTGGATCTGATTTCGAGCCAGATAACTGGCGCCGGAGCCGTTCTGCCCGGCCGCATCGCCGACAAAGCCGGTCGATTGGCAGCCGCCAAGCAGCAGCGACCGCCGTCATTGCGACCCCAGCGATGGCAAACATTGTCCGTCTTGCGCTCACGCCAACCTCCGAATTCAGCCAACCCCGACCCCGGCTGGCTGGCGATCATGGCAATTTTCAAGACGCGTCGTCGCGGAAATCGACGCGGCGCTTGCCAGAGTCACATTGGAGAGCCATAAGGCAAGCAATGGACGGCTGACGCCGTCGCGGTGTTGGCGCGGAAACGATGTCGATCAAGACCTTCTTCACCCAATTCTTCACCTGGTGGAACGGCCAGACACTTGGCACGCGCCTTCACACCTGGCGTTTCGGCAAGGAAGTGGGGCAGGACGAGTCCGGCAACATCTATTACGAAGGCGGCACCGATTCGGAAGGCCGCACGCGCCGCTGGGTCATCTACAAGGGTTATTCGGAAGCCTCGGCGATCCCGCCCGGCTGGCACGGCTGGATGCATCACCGGGTCGACACGCCGCCGACCAAGGAAAATTACAAGCCACGCGAATGGCAGAAGGCGCACGAGCCAAACCTGACGGGCACGGCGCTGGCCTACCATCCGCCCGGCTCGCTGTATGCCGGCGGCCATCGCCCGCAAGTGACCGGCGACTACGACGCCTGGACGCCCGGCAGCTGATTTCGACTATTGCCGAGCGATGTTCGGTCCGTTCCCGCCACAATTAGCGGCTATCGGCGGTGCATTGAATTGTTGGGCAGCTGGCGGGAAAGCGCTTCATCCATGAATTTTTATGCGCAATCGAGAAGCCTCGCGGCAGCGTGCCTGGCCGGATCGATCCTGTTTGGCGGCGCGGCCGTGGCGTGGGCCCAGGAGGAACTCCAGGCGCCCGAGGAAGGGTCGGTCGAGGAATTGCTGCTCAATCCTGACGGATTGCAGGCCGATCCGGAGGCGCAGGCCGACCCGGAGGCATCGCAGGCCAATCCCGACGCCGACAACAACAAGCAGCCGACGGTGAAGGGCAAGGATGTGCGCGTCGCCAACCCGGTGGCGGAATTCGCCGGGCTCGACAAGATCACCGGCCGCATCATTTCGTTCGACGTCTATGTCAACGAGACCGTGCAGTTCGGCGCGCTGCAGGTGACGCCGCGCATTTGTTATTCGCGCCCCGATGCCGAGGAACCGAAGACCGACACCTTTGTCGAGGTCGACGAAATCACTCTGGACCGGAAAATCCGCCGCATCTTCACCGGCTGGATGTTTGCCGAGACACCCGGCCTGAATGCCGTCGAACACGCCGTCTATGACGTCTGGCTGAAGAGCTGCAAGGTGAAGTCCGACGTGCCGCCGCCGGAAACGGCAACGGCCAAACCTTAATCTCGAAAATCCTCTTCGCGCTCGCTGGGCTGCTGTTGCTGCGCAACGCGGCCACGCCCGAAAGTGTAGCCCGTCTCGACCGCGGCCTTGCCGAACTTGTCGCGCAGCGTGTCGATGGCAAGTTCCGCCTGTCCGCGCTTGCGTGCCTTGATGTCGACGAGGTCCGGCGGGTCGGCGCGGTCGACATCGGACAAATCGTGGACGCCGATGCCGAGCAGCCGGTAGCGCGTGCCATCCAACTCCTTCTCCATCAATTGCAGTCCGGTCTCGAAGATGCGGTCGGCGAGACGGGTCGGCGAGCCGAGCTGGCGGTTGCGCGTGCGGATCTTGAAATCCGTGGTTTTCAACTTCAGCACGACGGTGCGCCCCGCGATGCCGGCCTTCTTCAACCGCGCGGAAACCTTTTCGGATAGCGCCCGCAGCACCGGCGCGAGATCCTCGCGCGACGACAGGTCGACGTTGAAAGTCGTCTCGGCCGAGACATTTTTGGCTTCGTGGTCGGGATGCACCGAGCGCGTGTCCTCCCCGCGCGACAGATGATAGAGCCGGTCGCCCATCGTCCCGTAGCGGCGCATCAGATCGTCGCGCTCCATGCGCTGGAGCTGTCCGATCGTGCGGATGCCGTCCTGCTGCCAGCGTTGCGGCGAACACTTTGCCGACGCCCCAGATCAGCGTGACCGGCTGCTCGGCAAGGAACGACAACGGCCTCCGCCTCGCCGATGACCGCGAAACCGCGCGGCTTGTTGAAATCGGACGCCACCTTGGCGAGGAATTTTGCGTAGGACAGGCCGACAGAAACGGTGACGCCGACCTCCCGCTCGACATCACGGGCGAAACGCGCCAGCACCAGCGCCGGCGGCAGGCCATGCAGCTTCTCGGTGCCCGCAAGGTCGAGAAAGGCTTCATCGATCGAGATCGGCTCCACCAGCGGTGTCAGCGCCTGCATCATGGTCCGGATTTCGCGGCCGACCCGGACGTATTTTTCCATGTCGGGGGGCACGACAACAGCGTCCGGGCAAGCTTCGAGCGCCTTGAACATCGGCATCGCCGAGCGAACGCCGCGAATGCGCGCGATATAGCAGGCGGTCGAGACGACGCCGCGCTTGCCGCCGCCGACGATCACCGGCTTGTCGCGCAGTTCCGGATTATCGCGCTTCTCGACGGCGGCGTAGAAGGCGTCGCAGTCGATATGCGCGACGTGCAATCGATAGAGCTCTGGATGGTGCAGCAGACGCGGGCTGCCGCACACCGCGCATCGCTTCGCGATCGCCGTTTGCGGCGTCAGGCAGTCGCGGCAGAAACCGTGCTTTGGGTCGTTGACAGGCGTCGCCATGGATGCGAACGTAAAGAGAACATTTCCTGGCGTGACCTTATCGCCGAGTTGCGGCGCGGGCAATTGGCGGCTCGCAACCGATCTGTTGAAGACCGCCTATGAGCCTCGACATCCTGCCATTGACCGCCGAGCGTTGGCAGGCCTGTTCGGGGCCACAAAAGGCCAAGCAGCGCTATGCGCCCCTCAAGCCCAGCGCTTTGGCGATTTTCGGCGCGGCATCCTGCCAAGTGTCGACCACATGAACGCCCTCCGGCAAGGCCGGCAAGATGCTGCGCAATTCCGGCATCGACATCAGGTGAAAAGCGTGTGCGTCGGGCACGGTCGCGAGCACAGATTGGTGATTGTGCGGAATGTCGTCGACGAAGGCGACCGGCCTGCCGCTGTCGCCGCGCAATCGTTTCAGCGCCGGGCCCTTTCGCCGTTTCGGTCGTGACGAGCGGATAGGGCAGGCCAAGCGCGTCCAGATGGACCCGCCGTGCCGCGCGAAAACGGTGCGGCATGGCGGTGAGCATCACGATCTCGGCCTCGTCCGCCATCCGGGCGATGGCCGGCGCCGCGCCTTCGGCCAGCGTTTGCCATTCCGCCTGCGCGTCGAAGAAGCTTGCGACCATGGTCGCGACGGTTTCGTTGCTGGCCAGTTCGCCTGTCGCGCGGTGCCGGATATTGCCGTTCAGCTTGAACGTTTTCAGCGCCAGCTCGTAGTCCTGCCCGTCCAGGAAGGTCATGAACGGCCGCAGGAACTCCAGCACCACATCGTCTACATCGAGCACCAGCAGCGGCCGCGTATCCAGCGAAAGCTCGGCGATCTGCCGTTCTGTTTCGGGATCGTCGCTCATGTGGAAGGCTCGTAGCGCTCGTCGCCGGAGGGAAGGGCTCGCACGGCAGCGTCGAAATCCTCCGAGTTTCAAGCCGGTTGCCTCCGCCAGCTTTAACAGGCTCGGCTCATGCGCCATGAAAAACGCCAGCACGCCGGCGAGGAAACCCGGTTCGGCCGCCGCCTTTCTGATCGCATTGGCTTCTATTCCTGTCAGCGCCAGAAAGCGCGGCAGGAGTTCATCGTCGGATGCGAGAAAGGCAAGCGACTGGAGCGCTATGCTTTCTGCTTGATCGGAGATCATTGGTCTATTCATCGCTGGAACCCGGTTACCTGCCTGAAGCGCCCTCCGCAAGCTGGCAAGCATTGCGCCAGAAGCCCTATCTGTATGCATGCGCTCGCAGATTTCCGTTTCGTCAATGTTCTTGTCATAGTGTCGCCCCGAAATCGCTCATCGGGGTTAGAGCGAGGCGCGGCTAGCGCCACGAAAGCAGGGCTGGAATGCCGAAAAAGGTAATGATCGTCGAGGACAATGAGCTCAACATGAAGCTCTTCCGCGACCTGATCGAAGCAAGCGGCTACGACACCGTGCGCACCCGCAATGGGCTGGAGGCGCTCGATCTCGCGCGCACCCATCGGCCTGACCTGATCCTGATGGATATCCAGTTGCCGGAGGTTTCAGGCCTGGAGGTGACAAAATGGCTGAAGGAGGACGACGATCTGCACGTCATCCCGGTCATCGCCGTGACCGCGTTCGCCATGAAGGGCGACGAGGAGCGTATCCGCCAGGGTGGTTGTGAAGCTTATATTTCAAAGCCGATCTCGGTTCCTCGCTTTTTGGAAACGATCAAGTCGTATCTGGGCGACGCATGAGCCGCGCCCCGACCTGGAGTTCGAGTAGCCGATGACTGCGCGTATTCTGGTGGTTGACGACATCCCGGCCAATGTGAAGCTGCTCGAAGCGCGCCTGCGGGCCGAATATTTCGATGTGCTCACCGCGGCCAACGGCTTCGAAGCCTTGGAAACCTGCGAGAACGGCAAGATCGACCTCGTATTGCTCGACGTCATGATGCCGGGCATGGACGGGTTCGAAGTCTGCCGGCGGCTTAAAGCTGACCCGGCGACCTCGCACGTGCCGGTGGTTATGGTCACGGCGCTGGACGGCATGGACGACCGCGTTACCGGCCTGGAAGCCGGCGCCGACGATTTTTTGACGAAGCCGGTATCCGACCTCCAGCTCATGACAAGGGTCAAGAGCCTGGTCAGGCTGAAGTCGTTGACGGATGAGCTGCGACTGCGCGCCGCGACCACACGCAACATCGGCATCGAGGAATTGCTGAGCCGTCAGGGGCCGGAGCCGGACGTAAATCCCAAGGTCTTGCTGATTGATGACCGCCGCTCGTCACGCAACCGTGCTCAGCAGATGCTGGAGGGGCATGCCCGGCTGGATATTGCCGAGGACGCCCAGCACGGCGTTTTCCAGGCAGCGGAAGGGGCATATGACTGCATCATCGTATCGGCGGGCCTGACCGAGCAGGATCCTTTGCGGCTGTGCTCGCAGCTTCGCTCCATCGATCGCACGCGTTTCGTGCCGATCTTGCTGCTGGCCGATCAGGGTGACGACGCGCGCATCACGCGGGCGATGGAGCTCGGCGTCAACGACTACATCTATCGTCCGCTCGACCGTCAGGAGTTGCTGGCGAGGCTGCGCACGCAGGTCAAGCGCAAGACCTATAACGACCATCTGCGCTTGAGCGTAACCCGAACCATCGAAATGGCCGTCACCGACGGACTGACGGGCCTGCACAATCGCCGCTACCTCGATAGCCATCTCGATACGCTGTTCGAGCGCGCTTCCAGCCGCCACCGTCCACTGTCGATCCTGATCGCCGACATCGACCATTTCAAACGGGTCAACGACACCCATGGTCACGATGCAGGCGATGCGGTGCTGAAAGAGTTTGCGCGCCGTCTGCGCCAGAACGTTCGAGGCATCGATCTCGCCTGCCGTTATGGCGGCGAGGAATTCGTGATCGCCATGCCCGACACCGACGGCGAGACGGCCTTGGTCGTGGCTGAACGGGTGCGCGCCCATATTGCAGGGCGCGAGTTTGAAATTCCGGGCGCGACAATTGTCGCTGACCACCAGCATCGGCGTGACATCCTTGCGCTATGTTGGCGACAGTGTTGAGGCGCTTATGAAGCGGGCTGACGTTGCCCTCTATGACGCCAAACGGGGAGGGCGGGACCGCGTCGTAAGCGATATCGACCATCTCCATCTGGTCGGGCCAGACAAGGTTACCGGTTTAGGTTAATCACATCGGCGTAGGTCCCGTGGTTAACAAGGTGATTGATTTCTAACACCTTATGCGCGAGACTGCTAAACAAGGGCTTGGCTGAAGGCGCTTGGGCAACGCCTCGACTAGATTACCAATGCCCCATGATACTCGGGTCCGCCGCATCTCCTGGGTCCATGGGGTCGGCCGGTCGGCGCTGGCGCATAGTGGCCTCCTCGTACCGCTGTCAGCAAGCCGGCCGGCCCCCAATTTTCTCAATTTAAATTTCAGCTTTTTTCAGCGAGTAGCTGGAATTCGTTGATTGATTGACCAATCAACAAAAACGCCGCCCGAAGGCGGCGTCGACCTGCTCGAGATGAGTCGAGGAACCTTACTTGATCTTGGTTTCCTTGAACTCGACATGCTTCTTGGCGACCGGATCGTACTTCCTGAACGAGAGCTTGTCGGTCTTCGTGCGGCTGTTCTTGCTCGTCACGTAGAAGTAGCCGGTGTCGGCCGTCGAAAGGAGCTTGATTTTGATGTTAGCAGCTTTTGCCATGGTCTGTCCGTCGAACTGGAGGTTTTTGAACTCCGCGACGCAACGTAATGCCAGGCGCGGAAAAATGTTGCCGGACACATAAAGAAGAAGCTTTGAAAGTCAAGGCTTGTCGGCGGGAGCGACCAACTATCACAGCAGCGTGCGGACAAATTTGCCGTGCTGCATCCGATAAAACGGCGCCGGCCCTCCGGGCTGCAACTGAGGATCTTCCGCCAGACGGCGTTCGACTTCTTCAAGAATGGCGCGGGTGATCGTTGGAATGTCGGCTTCGCGCGCTTCGGCAAGCGGCAGCCAGACGATTTCTTCCAGTTCATCCGTCGGGCCGCCTTCAGGCAGCTCCAGCGCGACGGCATCCCGCCAACAGGCCAGAAAGCGCGTATCGAAACGGCGCACCCGACCGGGAGGCGTGATAGCGCGGGCAACGAAGCGCAGCGCCTCGAGCGAAGGCCGGATGCCGTGCTGCTCAAAGCCCTTCCAGTCGTGCCGCGTCGTGGAAAAATCGCCCTTGTGGCCGATCAGCAGGCCGGCTTCCTCATAGGTTTCGCGTACCGCCGACATGGCAATCGCCCGGGCACGAGCCGCCGTTGCCCGGCTGCCCGTTCCGGCCAGGCGGGATTGCTCGGCCTCGGGGAGATTTTCGGCAACCGCGATGCGGCTGTCGGCGGGATCGGTGCGCCCACCGGGAAACACGAATTTGCCGGGCATGAAAGCATGGCGTTTGTGGCGGCGGCCCATCAGGACTTTGACCGTGTCGCCGGCGCGGTCGAGCAGCAGCAAGGTCGCCGCGTCTCGCGGACGCATCGGCTTGCCGCCGAGCGCAAAGTCTTTCGATTCGGCCTTGTCGACCTGGGCTCTCGTCATGCCTTCCATGCGGCGACCGTAGACGGAAGAGAGCGACAAACGGAATGCGCTCGGCAGATTACGCTTCCATGGCGTCCTTGCCGCCGAAGCCGTGCATGTAGTTGGCCCATTGCAGGCCGACGACCGCGCCCTTGACCGGCTGCAGCAGCGCGATCGACAGGACGACGGTGAGCGGCACCCACAAGGCCAGGTGCTGCCAGCTTGTCCATTCGGTCAGCAGTTCGACGCTCAAAAATGCGCCGAGCACGATGTGGCCGACGATGGTGATGACGAGATAGGCCGGCAGATCATCAGCGCGGTGGTGGGACATCTCCTCTCCGCAGACCGAGCACTTGTCGACCGTCTTGGCGAAGGCGCGAAAAAGCTTACCCTTGCCGCAGTTCGGACATTTGCTGAGGAAGCCGCGCTTCATCGCCTCCCACAAGGGGCGGGCAGGGCGGCCGGAATGATGCTCCCCGCCAAAAACCTCTTCATTGCCAAACAGATGCCCAGTCATCTTCATCTCCTGCCGCGAGCGCTACGCGGCTGCGACGCGCGCTGCCTTTGACGGCTCTTCGACTTGTGAAACGAGCGCTTTGACCCGGGCAGGGATTTCGGCTCGCTCAACATTTCGAAACGCATCGCGCCAGCCATCGGCGCTACTTCCACCAGACGCACCTCGACCCGATCGGCCAGCTGATACCCCTCGCCGGATCGCTCGCCGAACAAGGCGCGCGCACCTTCATCGAAGTGGTAATAGTCGGCGTCCAGCTTCGATATGGGGATAAAACCGTCGGCGCCAAAGGCCGGCAATTGGACAAATAGTCCAGCCTTGGTGACGCCCGAAATTCGGGCGTCAAAAGTTTCGTTAATCTTTTCAGACAGATAGGCGGCAACCAGGCGGTCAACCGTGTCGCGTTCGGCCGCCATGGCGCGTCGCTCTGTCGCGGAAATCAGTACTGAGATTTCCTCCAGCCTTTCTTCTTCCGAACGCGTGATGCCGTCCGAACCCAAACCAAGCGCGGAGATCAGCGCGCGATGCACGATCAGGTCGGCATAGCGCCGGATCGGCGAGGTGAAATGCGCGTAGCGATGAAGGTTGAGCCCGAAATGGCCGATATTCTGCGGCGAATATTCGGCCTGGCTCTGTGAGCGCAGCACGACCTCGTTGACCAGCGCCTCGTTGTCCTCGCCGCGCACGCGCTCGAGAATGGAGTTGAACATGGCGGGCCGAAGCTGTGCGCCGCGCGCCAGCGACAGGCCGACGGTTTGCAGGAATTCGCGAAGCGATTCCTGCTTGGCCAGCGAGGGAGCGTCGTGTGTGCGGTAGACCAGCGCTTGCTTCTTGGCCTCCAGCGTTTCGGCGGCCGCGACATTGGCCTGGATCATGAACTCTTCGATCAGCTTGTGCGCGTCGAGCCGGTCGGGGACGATGACACGGTCTACGGTGCCATCCGGCTTCAGCAGGATTTTTCGCTCCGGCAGGTCGAGTTCGAGCGGCGCGCGGGCGGCGCGACCGCGTTTCAGTATCTCGTAGGCCGCCCAGAGCGGCTTCAACACGTTATCGAGCAGCGGCGCGGTCTTGTCGTCCGGCTGCGCCGTCGATCGCGGCCTGCGCCTGCGGATAGGCAAGCTTGGCGGCCGACTTCATCATGACGCGATGGAAACTGTGCCGCAGCTTTCGGCCGCTGGCATCAAAGGTCATGCGCACGGCAAGGGCAGGGCGGTCTTCGCCTTCGCGCAGCGAACAGAGATCATTGGAGATACGCTCGGGCAGCATCGGCACGACGCGATCCGGGAAATAGACCGAGTTGCCGCGCCGCAGCGCCTCACGATCAAGCGCGGAGCCCGGTCGCACATAAGCTGCGACATCGGCGATAGCGACGGTGACGACCGAGCCGCCGGGGTTTTTCTCGTCCGTATCCGGCTCGGCGAAGACCGCGTCGTCGTGATCCTTGGCGTCGGCGGGGTCGATGGTGAGCAAGGGCAGGTGACGCCAGTCCTCGCGGCCGGCCATTGTGGCGGGCTTAACGGCCTCCGCCTCCTCCAGCACTGCCCCCGGGAAAATATGCGGGATGTCGTGCGCGTGGATGGCGATCATCGAGACGGCCTTCTCGCTGGTCAGCGACCCCAGCACCGACAGCACCTTGCCGCGCGGCAGGCCATAGCGGCCGATGCGGACGGATTCGACCTCGACCAGATCGCCAGGTTTTGCCTCGCCACGGAAATCGGGATCGACGACCAGTTCCGGCTGGCGCCGCTCGACAGGTTCGATGCGGAAAGAGCCGTCAGCGAGCGCGCGAAAGACGCCGAGCACGGCCTCTTTGCGGTGCTCGAACACCTTCATCACCCGCGCCGTGTACGCGAAGCCGATGCCGTCTTCGGCCGGAAAGACCTTGGCCAGCACGCGATCGCCGACGCCGGCGGTCTTGCCGGAACGCGAGGGGCGGATCAGCACGTTGGGCACATCACCGTTCTGGTGCTCGGTTTCGCTCGGCCGGGCGAGCAGATTGCCGTCATTGTCGCGGCCGAAGATATCGAGCACGGCGACCGGCGGCAGCGCGCCGGGCTTGGCCAGCCGCTTGCCGCTCTTCTTCAGCAGACCCTCGTCCTGAAGGTCGCGCAACAGGTCTTTCAGCCAGACACGGTCCTCGTTTTTCAGGGAGAATGCCTTGGCGATCTCGCGCTTGCCGGATTGATCCGGGTTTTCCTCAATGTAGCGCAGGATATCATCGCGCTTCGGGCGAAACTCGGATTTTGAGGCCGGCTTGCCGCCCTTGCGCTTGCCGGAAATGGAACGTGCCATGAATCAGAAACATCCTTGAAATCACGAAGGCTTAGCCAGGCACACTAGCATTTCGCTTACAATGCGATGGACACAATTTTTCGAACCACGCCCGGACTTTATCCCGTCTGGTTGTTGCCCCTCCGCTTGCCCCCGGAAGTAGTGGGAAGATGGCGGCCGTCGGGTCGCTATCTAATTTAAGTAGTGCAACCTTTCGGCCGCCATCCGGCGATTTCTGTCTCCGCCTGTTCCTCTGGGCCCGTCCAACTCTTTTGAAGCCTTCCGGGTTTGTGTGCCTCATCCGGCACGCCGGGACCGTAGTGTCCCGAGGGGAACCTTTAGCGGAGCCTCCCCGGACCAGGGCCACGAACCCAAATCGGAGGCGCCGGTTCCTCTCACACTCACCGCCGTCGCGACAGGCGCTTCCCATGGGAGGAACTGGATCGGATTGTGAGGGATGTTCGGAGGGTGTGGATGAATGCGGGACTGGAAAAATGACAAGCGATTGAAAAGAAACAGAAGTTTTTTCAAACGTGCCTGAACCGGTCCACATCCCGGCGGGCGGTGTCGGCCATTTGTTCGCAACGCGGAGCCGAACAAAAAGCAGAAGAATTGCCCGTCTGCCTATGCCTTCTTGCCCCGCTTGAACGGCTTCTTGCCGCCACCGGCGCCGTCTTTTTCAGCTTTGGCGGCGATCAGCGCCAGCGCTTCGTCCATGGTGACGGTCGCCGGGTCCTTGCCCTTGGGCAAAGTCGCGTTGACCTTGCCAAAATTGACATACGGTCCGTATTTGCCATCGCGCACAGTCACATTGCCGCTGCCGTCGGGATGCGCGCCGAGATCCTTCAGCGCAGCCGGCGTGCCGCGCCCGGCGCGAGGCCCCTTATTCTGCTTTTCAGCGATGACCGAAACGGCGCGGTTCAGGCCGATCGAGAACACGTCCTCGATCGATTCGAGGTTGGCGTATGTGCCGTCATGCAGCACGAACGGTCCGTAGCGGCCGAGGCCGGCCGAGATCATCTTGCCGCTCTCGGGATGCTGGCCGACATCGCGCGGCAGCGCCAGCAGCGCCAGCGCTTTTTCGTGATCGATCGACTCGGCCGCCCAGCCCTTCGGCAGGCTGGAACGTTTGGCGTCCTTGCCGTCGCCGCGCTGGACGTAGGGGCCGAAGCGGCCGGAGCGCAGCGTGATTTCTTCGTTGGTGTAGGGGTCCTTGCCCAAAACCTTGTCGCCGCTTTCGGCGCCTTCGGCATCGCCATTGCCGTTGGCATCGCCGAGCTGGCGCGTGAAGCCGCAGTCCGGATAGTTCGAGCAGCCGACGAAGGCGCCGTATTTGCCGAGTCTCAGCGACAGCGTGCCGACACCGCATTTCGGGCAGGTGCGCGGATCGGAGCCGTCGTCGCGTGCCGGGAAGAGCAGCGGCGCCAGATCCTCGTTCAGCGCGTTCAGCACGTCGGTGACGCGCAGCTCCTTGATGTTGGCGACGGCGGCCGAAAAGTCGTTCCAGAAATCGCGCAGCACCGTTTTGTAAGCGAGTTTGCCGTCGGAGATTTCGTCGAGCTTTTCCTCAAGCGCGGCGGTGAAGTCATACTCGACATATTTGTCGAAGAAGCTTTCCAGGAACGCCGTGACGATGCGGCCGCGTGAATGCGGGATCAGCTTGCGCTTGTCGATGACGACATATTCGCGGTCTTCCAGCGTCTTCAGCGTCGAGGCATAGGTGGACGGCCGGCCGATGCCGAGCTCTTCCATCCGCTTGATAAGCGTGGCTTCGGAAAAGCGCGGCGGCGGTTCGGTCGTGTGCTGTGTCGCGTTGATCTCTTCGCGCTTCAAGGATTCGCCCGACCTGATTTCCGGCAGACGCTTGTTCTCCTCGTCTTCCGAATCCTCTTCCTTCTGGTCGGTGTAGGCGGCGATGAAGCCGTCGAATTTTATCACCGAGCCGACGGCACGCAGCCCGGCGGTCTTGCCGGCATTTTGAGCTTCGATCTCGACGGTCGTGCGCTCGATCTCGGCCGGGTTCATCTGGCTGGCGATGGCGCGCTTCCAGATTATCTCGTAGAGGCGGGCCTGGTCGGCATCGAGATATTTTTTCACGTCCTGCGGCAGGCGCGAGAAATCTGTCGGGCGGATGGCCTCGTGGGCTTCCTGTGCGTTCTTTGCCTTGGCGGTGTACTGGCGCGGCTTTTCCGGCAGGTAGCGGTCGCCGAACTCGTGGGCGATCGACGCGCGGGCAGCCTCGATGGCTTCCGGCGCCATCTGCACGCCGTCCGTACGCATATAGGTGATCAGGCCGGCCGTTTCGCCGCCGATGTCGAGACCTTCGTAGAGACGCTGCGCGACCTGCATGGTGCGGTTGGCCGAAAAGCCGAGCCGCGACGAAGCGGCCTGCTGCAGGGTGGATGTCGTGAAGGGTGGGCCAGGGTTGCGCCGGGTCGGCTTTGCCTCGACCGAGAGCGCCCGGAACGTGGCGCCGTTGAGCATCGCCTTGATGCCGTCGGCCTGGTCCTTGTTCTTGATGTCGAGCTTTTGCAGCTTCTTGCCGTCATAGGCGGTGAGGCGAGCCTCAAAATTTTCGGTGCGCGGCGTCTGCAGGATTGCCGCGATGTTCCAATATTCCTCGCGGATAAACCGCTCGATCTCGGCCTCGCGGTCGCAGACAAGGCGCAGCGCCACCGACTGCACGCGGCCGGCGGAACGCGCGCCGGGCAGCTTGCGCCATAGCACCGGCGACAGGGTGAAGCCTACGAGATAATCAAGCGCGCGGCGGGCGAGATAGGCTTCGACCAGCGGCGCATCGATCTCGCGCGGGTGCCGCATGGCCTCCAGCACCGACTGCTTGGTGATGGCGTTGAAGACGACGCGGCTGACCGGCTTGTCCTTGAGCGCGCGTTTTTGCTTCAAAACCTCCAGCACGTGCCAGGAAATCGCCTCGCCCTCGCGGTCGGGGTCGGTGGCCAGAATCAAGCCATCGGCATCCTTCACCGCCTTGGCGATGTCAGTCAGCCGCTTGCCCGACGCCGTATCGACCGACCAGGACATGGCGAAATCTTCGTCGGGGCGCACCGAGCCGTCCTTGGCCGGCAGGTCGCGCACATGGCCGAACGAGGCCAGGACCTTGTAGTTGCGGCCGAGATATTTGTTGATGGTTTTCGCCTTGGCAGGCGATTCGACGACGACGACGTCCATGAATTCTCTGAGGTTGTGAGCCGATGGGGCGGGCGCGCCGAGACAGCCGCGGCGCAAGAAGCCCGTTCACATGGCTGTCGTTTCGAGCTGGGTCAAGACCCGCGCCTCGATTTGGTGTGGTACGTGGAATGGCAACCTATAGTCGCAGTTGTTCTTGTTGCAATTTTTGATTTGACAAATACACTGCAAACTATGGCGAGCGGCTTGGTTTTCGAGGCCGACAGCTAGAGACGCAGCAAAAGTTCTTTGGAGTGTGGCAGATGAAGGCGCAGGCCGTTGGCGATCCCCTGGAAACTGTCGACTATGTTCGGTCGATGCTGAAGCAGTTGCAGGAAATGGCGCAGACCGAGGACGACGATATGCTAGCCTATCTGATCGAGATGGCACATATCGAGGCATGCGATATACTGCGGGGTGTGAAGCCGTCAAGGATCGCCATCGACAAGGGAAACAGCGCCGCCTGAGTGGCGCTCCAGCCGGCCGGCCAGGTCGAGTTCGAGCAGGATCATGAACACTTGAGCCGGGTGCAGCCCGGTATGGCGGATGAGTTCGTCGATAGCGGCGGGCGTCGGACCGAGCGCTTCGATCAGTCGAGCACGGTCGTCGTCGCGTGGCGGCGGGCTTGAAGAAAAGTCCGGAGGCTCTTCCAGGTCCTCGCGTTGTGGCGGCGGCGCACCGATCAATGGCGCAAGATGCATTTCGACGTCGGCCGCCTCGGTGACCAGAATCGCGCCGTCTTTCAGGAGGCCGTTTGCGCCGGCCGCGCGTGGGTCGAGCGGCGAGCCGGGCACCGCGAACACGAGCCGACCCATCTCGCCGGCCAGGCGCGCGCTGATCAGCGAGCCGGAGCGTTTTGCCGCCTCGACGACGACGAGCCCCAGCGAAAGACCGGCGATGAGCCGGTTGCGGCGCGGAAAATCCTGCGCGCGCGGTTCGTGGCCGAACGGCATTTCGGAGACGACGGCCCCGCTGCCGCCAGCAATCTCGTCGTAGAGATCGAGATTTTCCGGCGGGTAGGGCCGGTCAAGCCCGCCGGCGAGAACGGCGACGGTGCCCGTTGGCAGCGCTCCCCTATGCGCGGCCGCATCAATGCCGCGCGCCAGCCCGGAGATGACCGCGTAGCCCGCCTTGCCCAGATCGCCCGCGAGCATCCGCGCCATCTTGATGCCGGCCAGCGATGCGTTGCGCGCGCCGACGATCGCGACAGGTGGCAGGGCGAACACGGCGGGCTCGCCTTTGACGGCGAGGATCGGCGGTGGCTGGTCCATTCGCCTGAGCATCGGCGGATAGTTGGCCTCTCCAATCGCAACGAGCGAAGCACCCGCCTTGGCCGCCGCTTCGAGTTCGGCCTCAGCCTCGGCGACGGAAGGGATGCGGACGATGCGCTGAGCGCCGCCCGAAATCATCAGCTCGGGAAGTATCTCGATGGCCGCTTCGGCCGAACCGAATCGGTTGATCAGGTCGCGGAACGTCGCAGGGCCGACATTGGGCGTGCGGATAAGACGAAGCCAACTGATGCGCTGTTTGTCGCTGAGGCGCGGCGCTGTGGCCAAGAGGTCAGCCCTTCGACCCAATGCGGCTTTCTGTGCCGGCCCACATGCGCTGAATGTTGGCGCGGTGCTTTATCCAGACGAACACGCTCATGGCAGCAACAACCAGGGCTATGACAGGCTGTCCGAGAAAGTAGAGCCCCACCGGCACGACGGCGACGGCGGTCAACGCCGCTGCCGACGACATGCGTGTGACGAAAGCCATGACAAGCCAGACGATTGCGAAGATCAGTGCGGCTTTGGGAGCGAAGTCCAATCAGCACGCCGAGATAGGTTGCGACGCCTTTGCCGCCCTTGAAGTTGAGCCAGACCGGAAAGAGGTGGCCGAGAAAAGCGCCGAGCCCCGCCGCCATCGCCGCCAGCGGACCGGCATACCAGGCGGCGACAAGCACGGCGGCGGTGCCCTTCAGCACATCGAGCAGAAGGGTGGCGGCGGCAAGGCCCTTGTTGCCGGTGCGCAGCACATTGGTCGCGCCGATATTGCCGGAGCCGATGGAGCGCACATCGCCGAGGCCGGCGGCCCGAGTGAGCAACAGTCCGAACGGGATCGATCCCAGCAGATAACCGAAAGCCAGCGCGAGAGATAAGGTCAGATTGTCCAATTCCGGCTCACTCCCCGGCCGAAGCGGAAAACACTGTGCGGCCCCCAACCAGGGTTTGCAAGACCCGGCCCTGCAGGCGCGCGCCTTCGAAACAGGTGTTTTTTGAGCGTGAGCGAATGTCGGCTTCCCGCACGATCCACGGTGAGTCGAGATCGACGACAGCAAGATCCGCCGGTGCGCCGGGTTTTAGCGTTCCGCCGTCGAGTCCAAACAGCTTCGCCGGTGCCGTGGACAGCACTTCGATCAGACGCATAAGCGAAACGTCGCCATTGTGGTGGAGACGCAGAGCCGCGGCGAGCAAGGTTTCGAGCCCGATCGCGCCAGCGGCGGCATCGGCGAAAGGCAGCCGCTTCGTATCGACATCCTGCGGGTCGTGCGAGGAGACGACGACGTCAATCGTGCCGTCCTTCAGCGCTTCGATCATCGCCAGCCGGTCGTCCTCCGCGCGCAATGGCGGCGCCAGGCGGAAAAACGTGCGGTATTCGCCGACATCGTTGTCGTTGAGCGAAAGATTGTTGATCGAGACCGCCGCGGTGACATTCGCCCCGTCGGCTTTGGCGCGGGCAATGGCGGCGGCGGACAGCGCGGTCGAAATCTTGGCTGCGTGATAATTGCCTTTAGTCAGGCGGGCCAGCGAAAGGTCGCGTTCGAGCGGGATGAGTTCGGCTTCGCGTGGGGTGCCCGAGAGGCCGAGCCAGCTGGCATAGAGCCCCTCGTTCATGACACCGCCGGCGCCGAGATCGTGATCTTCGGTCTCATGCGCAACGACCAGCCCAAAATCGCGGGCGTAGGTGAGGGCGCGACGCATCACCAACGAACTGGCCACCGTGTGCCGGCCTTCGGTCAGAGCAACGGCTCCGGCTTCTTTCAGCAGGCCGAATTCTGTCATTTCCTGGCCGGCCAGACCCTTGGTGATCGAGGCGGCGGGGAAAATGCGGACATCGGCCGTGTCGCGCGCGGTGCGCAGCACGAATTCAACCAGCGCGACATTGTCGATGACCGGATCGGTGTCGGGCATCATGATCACCGATGTCACGCCGCCGGCGGCCGCCGCATGGCTGGCGGAGGCGATCGTCTCGCGGTGCTCGGCGCCCGGCTCACCGATGAAGACGCGGCTGTCGACCAGGCCGGGGATGACCGTCTTGCCGGAACAATCGATGCGCTGAGCGCCTTCCGGCGCGCCCTGGTTGAGCGCGGCCTTTCCGGAGGCTGTGATCCGGCCGCGCTCGATCAGGATTGAGCCGACTTCGTCCAGCCCACGCGACGGATCGACGATGCGTGCGCGTTCGAGCAGGACCGGCTTCATGCGCGACCCTCGTTGCGGCGCGGGTCGAGCAGCGCTTCCATCACCGCCATGCGAACAGCGACGCCCATCTCCACCTGTTCCTGGATCACGCTTTGCGGGCCATCGGCGATTTCGGAGGAAATCTCGACGCCGCGGTTCATTGGTCCGGGATGCATGACCAAAGCGTCGTCCTTGGCCGCCTTCAACTTCTCGGCATCGAGGCCGTAGTAGCGGAAATATTCGCGCACGGTTGGTACGAAGGCGCCGGACATCCGCTCGCGTTGAAGGCGGAGCATCATGACAACGTCGGCATTGTGCAGCGCTTCCGCCATCGTGCTGCAGACCTGGACCCCCATCTGCGCGATGCCGGACGGCAGCAACGTCGACGGCGCCACGACTCGAACAAGTGCACCCATGGCATTGAGAAGAATGATGTTTGACCGTGCGACCCGCGAATGCAGGATGTCGCCGCAAATCGCTACCGTGAGCCGCGCGATGTGGCCCTTGGCGCGCCGGATGGTAAGCGCGTCGAGCAGCGCCTGGGTCGGATGTTCATGCGCGCCGTCGCCGGCGTTGACGACCGAGCAGCCGACCTTTTGCGCCAGCAGCGCCGCCGCACCCGCCGATTGGTGGCGAATGATCAGGATGTCCGGTCGCATGGCATTGAGCGTCATCGCCGTGTCGATCAGCGTTTCGCCCTTTTTGACGGACGAGCTGGCCACCGACATGTTCATGACGTCGGCGCCCAATCGTTTGCCCGCGAGCTCGAACGACGACTGGGTCCGGGTCGAGGCCTCGTAGAAAAGATTGATCTGCGTACGGCCGCGCAGCGTCGAAGTTTTCTTTTCCGGCTGACGCGAGATCGCGACGGCGGCATCGGCCCTGTCGAGCAGCACTTCGATATCTTCTGGGGAAAGCTCGCGGATGCCGAGCAGATGTCGATGGGGGAAGAGGGGTAGCGCGGCAGTCATCTCAAGCGGCTGCTATAGGAGGCGGCGCGCAATGCCGCAAGCAGGCTCGCGAACGGCGCGGCTTTCTCCACTGCGAATTTGCCTGTCGTACCACGACATCATTGGCAAGCGGAGTTTGGATATCCGATACCATATGTTAGTGGTGGCTTACGCTTTTGGGCGTCAGCACGGGAATAGGCAATGGCCGAGGGCGGGAACAATTTCGACTTTATTCGAGTTTTGGCGGCGTTCTGCGTCCTAGTCAGCCACCAATTTGCTTTGTCGGGCAGTACCGAACCGGCCCCATTGCCGTTCCACAGCTGGGGTGGAATCGGAGTACTGGCGTTCTTTGTCGTGAGCGGCTTCCTCGTGGCGATGAGTTGGGAGTCCGATCCGCACCCAATCAGATTTGCGTTGCGCCGCGCACTGCGTATCTGGCCCGCATGGATTGTGGTCACTGCAGTCTCGGCGCTGTTGCTCGGGCCGCTGGTAACCGCACTGTCGGTCGAAGAATATTTTTCATCGTCGGTGACCTGGTCGTATTTCCTGCAATTGGTGTTTTCAACGAAGGACACACTGCCGGGCGTTTTTGAGACGAACCCGTTTAGGTTGGTCGTCAACGGGTCACTTTGGACGTTACCGATCGAACTACAGCTTTACGGGCTGCTGCTGGTCGCGGGCGTCGCCACACTACTACGGCGCCGATGGGTCGTGCTCGCTGCCGTCATCCTGTCGGCGTTCTATTACTTCGCGGTGGTTGACGTCGAAACCAATCGCAAATGGACCAGGGAATTCAGCCTGTTTTTCAGTTCTGGAGTATGCCTCTTCCTCTTTAGAGATTTTTGGCGACCGAGACTGCTTTCAATTTCCTGCTGCCTCCTGGTCGCGTCGATTGGGCTTTGGTCGAGCGGCTTCAAATACGCGGCAATCTTCGTTCTGGCACCCATGCTTCTCATCGCGTTCGGGCTCTCAAGTTGGCCGGTGCTGCGCCGCTTTGGTCGCTACGGCGACGTGTCCTATGGCCTCTACATTTATGCATTTCCGGTCCAGCAGACGTTGATTTATCTGACCGACAACACCCTTCCCGTCACACCGGGGATTTTGCTGTCGCTGGTCGTAACGTTGATATTTGCATTTCTGTCATGCCATCTGGTCGAACGGCCGGCCTTACGGTGGAAAAGCCGCGTCAAACGAATTGCTTTCCCACGGTTTGCGGTGAGGGCTTTCGGAATCGTCCCCGACTAGCGCTCCCCCGCAAACGCCCTTGTGCTAATATTGGACGCATGGCACTTCGCTTCCAGAAGCCCGAGGATCCGCAAGGAGCCGACATGAACCTCCCGGTCGCTCCCGCCAGAGTGAGCCGCCAAGACGCTGCTGCCTCGCAGGACGTGACGAATCAGTCGCCACCGCTCAGCGGTGGCAATGCCTGGCGCAGCGATCCGCTGCTGGTGCAAATCAGCGAAGTCTTCCCGGAGCCGGTGCAGCGCGAACTGGACGCGCTCGGGCGCTTTGTCCTGTCCGCCGAGGCGCAGGAGACGGCACGGCTGGCCAATACCGAGCCGCCCCGCCTCAAGACGCATGACCGGCAGGGCCGGCGTATCGACGTGGTCGAATTCCATCCGGCCTATCACGCACTGATGCGCCGCTCGACCGCGATCGGACTGCATTCCTCGATCTGGGAACATGGCGAAGCCGAGACCGGCCGGCGGCATTCGGCGCGTGCCGCGAAATTCTACCTGACGGCGCAACTCGAATGCGGGCACCTTTGTCCCATCACCATGACCAGCGCCTCGCTTGCCGCGCTGATGAACAGTTCAAAGCTGTTTCGTGACTGGGCGCCGCGCGTCACCAGCCGCAAATACGATCCGAGCCAGAAGCCGCCAGTCGACAAGACCGGACTGACGCTCGGCATGGGCATGACGGAAAAGCAGGGCGGCACCGACGTGCGCACCAACACGACGCGCGCCGACCGGGCAGGGGGCAGCCTTTATCGCTTGACCGGCCACAAATGGTTCATGTCGGCGCCGATGTCGGACGCCTTCCTGATGCTGGGGCAGACCAGCGAGGGCGTTTCGTGTTTTCTGGTGCCGCGCTTCCTCGGCGACGGCACCGCCAACGGCCTGCGCTTCCAGCGGCTGAAGGACAAGCTCGGCAATCGCTCCAACGCATCGTCGGAGGTCGAGTTTTCCGGCGTCATCGGCGAGATCGTCGGCGAGCCAGGGGCGGGCGTCAAAACCATCATGGACATGGTGACGCTGACCCGTCTCGACTGCGCGCTGGCCAATGCCGGTCTGATGCGTATCGGGCTCGCGGAGGCGGTGAACCATACGCGCCACCGCATGGTGTTCGGCAAGGCGCTGGCCGACCAGCCGCTGATGCTGCGCGTGCTGGCCGACATGGCGCTGGACGTGGCTGGCGCAACGGCGCTGACATTCCGGCTGGCCCGCGCCTTTGATGAAGCGGCCAACGACAAGGGTGAGGCCTCCTTCGCCCGCGTCATGACGCCGGTGGTGAAATATTGGGTCTGCAAGGCAGCACCCGCGCTGCTGTTCGAAGCGATGGAGTGCCTTGGCGGCAACGGATATGTCGAGGAAGGTCCGTTGGCGCGCCACTATCGCGAGGCGCCGGTCAACGCGATCTGGGAAGGTTCCGGCAATGTCATGGCGCTGGATGTGCTGCGCGTGCTTGGCCGCGCGCCAGCGCTGTTCGACGAGGTGATCGCCGGCATCGAAAAGGATCTTGGCCAGGCTGCCCCGGGCGCTATTGGGGTGCTGCGGGCAGCACTGGAAGTGGCTTCCGCGGACGAGGGGTCGGCGCGCTTGCTGACCGAGCAATTGGCGCTTTCGGCAGCTGCGGCTGAGCTGCGCCGCATGGGCGCCGGGCGTATCGCCGACGCCTTCATCGAAACCCGGCTCGCCGGCCAGTGGCGCACCACATACGGCATGCTGGACGGCCGGCACGACGCACGGCTGATCCTCGAGACGCTTTTTCCGGTCTAGCTCTGAAACTCAGTAGAGCCCCTACCCGTACATCTACCTGGACCACAATTCGTCAGCACTTCCATTAACCTTAACAATTGGTTTCCATTGCGAGCGCGCGCCTGCCGGCCCAAGGTGCGTTAAGGATCGGTAAACCATGCGACTCGGCTTCACCTCCATATTGGCGCTGCATTGGGCGGTCGTTTTCGCCGCGCTTGCCTATGGCAGCATCGCGAATGTCGACGGCAGCCTCAGTGGATTGCTGGACTCGCTTGGCATCGCGTCGATCCAGGCATCCGCGACCGGGCCCGGTCGTGCTGCTCGCTGTGCTTTTGGCTGGCAATCTTGCCTTCGCCGCAATGCTGTTCGGCTGGTCCTTCCTGGCCGGTCTCTTTCCGCAACTGGGCGCAGACAGCGGAAACATCGAACCGTCGCATATCGCATATTGCGCGGCTGTCTCCAGCCTGACGATGCTGCTGATCATCTGCCTGGCGCGAGGCGGACCGGTGCCTTATGTCGCGCTGGCCATCCAGCTTGCCGCACTCGCCGCCAGCTACCTGGTCTCCTGTCGCCGAACGGCTGAACGCTGCGCTGACCACCGCGCCGGAGGCGAACGACGTCAAGGCGGCGGCGCGCCTGATGGCGCTGGGCGCTGCCCACGGCGCCATGCTTTCCCGGATTGCCGGACGTGACTTCACAGCACCTGACGGAGCCAGATAATGCGTTGGGTGTTCGCCGCCTGGGCTTTTCCGATGATTGTGCTCTGGGGCTGGTTTTCCCTGTCCTACTACGACATCAATTTTGGCTACATCATGCTGTCCCGGCAGGTGCATGACCTGGTCTTCGAAATCTATGGCAATCAGCTCGGCATCGATCCGAAGACGGTTCCGTGGCTGGTGGCCAAGGTCTGCGTCATCGACACGCTGGCCATCGTAGCGATCTGGGCGTTTCGCCGCCGCCGCAACATCGTCGCCTGGTTCCGCGGCAAGCGTGATGGCCGGCACGGTCGAGCGGCGCTACACCGAGGCGGCGTCCTCGCGCAGCCTCTGAACGCGATCCAGCACGCCTTGCAGGATAAACGCCGCGGCCGCCGAATTGATCTTGTCCTCGCGGCGGCGGCGCGAAAAATCCATCTCGATCAGGCTGCGCTCGGCCGCAACCGTCGATAGCCGCTCGTCCCAGAACAGGAACGGCAGCGCCGTCAGCCGCACGATGTTGCGCACAAAGGCGCGGGTCGCCTGAGCGCGGGGGCCTTCCGAGCCGTCCATGTTGATCGGCAGGCCGATGGCGACCGCGACGACGTTCTCGCGTGTCAGCCCGGCCAGAAGCTTCTCCACATCCTGTGTGAATTTTTTGCGCATGATCACCGGGCGCGGGTGCGCGAAGGCAAGGCTCTTGTCGGAAACGGCAACGCCGATCGTCTTTTCGCCGAGATCGAGGCCGGCCAGCGTTCCGCCGCCAGCGAACAGGGCCGGCAAGTCCTCGACCGAAATTATCCCCACGGCGGCAGCCTATCGATATTCACCCGATGGCGGCCTGCAAATGGCACTTTTCTGCGCTTCCGATGCTCACGTACGGCAATGTACGCTGCGCTTCGGTTCTCGAAAAGCACCATTTTCGCCTCGCCCTCGGCCGAATATCGAAAGGCTGAGGTACTTTCCTTTGACTCGGGTCTTGCCGCTTCTATCCTGCGGCCGAAGATTTTGGGAGCAGCTGCATGAAACTGACCTGGTATGGGCAATCCGCGTTCCGCATCGAAGCCGGCGGCGCAAAAATCCTGATCGACCCGTTTCTGGAAGGCAATCCGTCCTGGGGCAAGGGATGGGAGGGACCTGCCGAGGGCATCACCCATGTACTTTTGACGCACGGCCACAATGACCATTTCGGCTCGACGCTTCCCATCCTGAAAAAGACCGGCGCCATGTTCGTCGGCAATGCCGAGATATCGGACTACGTGTCCGGCAAAGGTATCGACGAAAGCAAGATCAACCCGGGCAATCATGGCGGGACGGTCGATTGCGGCGGGTTCACGGTGACGTTCGTCAACGCCGTGCATTCGTCGGGCTACACGCAGGCCGATGGCTCGGCCGTCTATCTCGGCAATCCGAACGGGCTGGTGTTGCATTTTCCGAACGACAAGACGCTCTACCACATGGGCGATACGGATATTTTCGGCGACATGGCGCTGATCAACGAGCTGCATGATCCGAAGATCGGCCTGGTGCCGATCGGCGACCGCTACACGATGGGCGGCGCGGTGGCTGCGCTTGCCTGCCGGCGCTTCTTCAAATTCGACACTGTCGTGCCTTGCCACTATGGATCGTTCCCGATCCTGGACCAGACGGCGGATAAGTTCGTCGCGGGTATGCAAGGCGCGGACACGAAAGTCGCGACGCCGAAAATCGGCGAAGCGATCGAGCTCTAGACGAGATCTTGTGATGGCCAAGGCGTTCGACCGAGATGAATTGCTATCGGCATTCGACGAGATCGGCGAATCGCCGTCGCAGACGAAACGGCAGTCTGCATTTCGCGGTGTATGGCGGGTCGGCATTGATGTTGGCGAGCAATTTTCGCTTCAGCTCGGAGGATGTGGATATCTGCCGAGCTGCCGAAGCCCTTGGCTTCCTGGATGGCTAACCGACGGTGAATCAGAGATCGCCGCCCTTCGCGATTGGTCGAAGGATTGGTTTAGCGACGGCGTTGATGTTCATCTGAGTCGGGCTGCGACGCTTGACGGGCGATCATCTGCGAGTTCGGCATCGTTTCCCCGGCATGGAGGCTGAACCTGGCCTTATGGTGTATGTTCCGATCGCCGACTACATGCTGGCTCTGAAACTCAAGGCCGTTCGTGTTCTCGATCCACTCAAGGGTCGCCAGGAGAGTGAGGACATCCGAAATCTGCTGAAGGTCGCGGGCATATCCGACCGGCTGAGGAGCCAGTTGAAGTTCTGCGACGCTATTTCCCGCGTTCCGCGAGCTGACCCGGCGAAGCAGCTGTTTCTGCTGAAACATCTGATTGCTGACGCGAAGGTGACCTGGATGCGCCCGGATACCCTGTCGGAGACCTATGAGCGCATCATGCCGGCGAGCGAGACTGCGAGAAGGCGTTCGCTGAGTTTCTGGACGAGTTTTACGCCATTGCCGGATGCGGAGACAGCGGTCCGAAGGCACTGGCTGCGGAGCCGCGCACTGACCGGCGATGCCGAAACTTGACGCGTCTGGCAGGCGCGACGGCCGAATATCTGGCCAAGAAATATCGCGCGCAGGTGCCGCGTCTGGTCGACGGGCGCGGAGCGAGATACTTGCGCAGCCATGGTTCACGACTGAGAAGCCCGGTCCTGGCATCAACGAATATCTGTGGCATAGCCAGCCCAGCGGAATTTCGCTGGCGCAACATTTTTACCGAGAGCCGGCCGTTCCGGCGGGCTTCACAGCGGGCTAGCCGAGCTAAATTGCTTTGACATTTCGACCTGTCCTCAGGCGGGAAAGTGGATGCCACACATGAGGGGATGAAAATGGTGAAGTCTGTTTGCGGTCTCGCTGCAGCTGCAATCTTGATGACTGCCAGCGCAGGCGTTGCGCAGGAATCGATCAAAGGCGTCTACATGGGCTCAGCCGAATTGTGCGCCCAGGCGAAGAAGGATGGCCTGCAAAGCGTCATCGAAAACAACTCCATGATCCTGACGGACCGCGGGTTCGAGACGATCGAGTTCAACTGCGCCTTCCTGCAGTTCACCAAACATCCGCGCATGCCGGCTGGATGGGTGGTGACATCGATGTGCGAGGAACCGAGACAACGCCTATCCCGAGATGTTTTCGATCGTCGAGCGACGGGCCGGCGAGTTGGATGTTGCGGCGCTGACGGAGGTCAATCGGAACGCGGAACCTCCAGCCGAAGAGCCGGCGGAAGGTGGCGAGGACGCGGTCTCGAGCGGGCTTACTGGGACCTATTACCTTTGTGAGGGTGTAAACCGGCCCTGACATCGCGATATTGCACTGCGGCAACCGGCGCCGCTATAGCCGCAGACTGTTTTCTGGGCCGGCCTGCCGGAGTTTCTCATGTCCGTTGATATCGCCACCGTAAAGCGCGTCGCGCGCCTGGCCCGCATTGCGGTGTCGCGAAGAGGACGCCGAGCGCATGACCGGCGAGCTGAACGCCATACTTGGCTTCGTCGAGCAGTTGAACGAGGTCGATGTGTCAGGCGTCGAGCCGATGACCTCGGTCATGCCGATGGCGATGAAGGAGCGGCAGGACGTCGTCACTGACGGCAACAAGGCTGCCGACATCGTCGCCAATGCGCCGGAGACGACGGAAAATTTCTTCCTCGTGCCGAAGGTGGTGGAGTAGGCCGATGGACATCGCCATCGCTGCCGAAACGCCTTTGCAGGATGATGTGCGCAGGCTCGTCGCCGAGCTGAACGCATTTCTCCAGCCGCAGACGCCGATCGCCTATCAGTTCCAGCTCACGGTGGAGCAGATGGCGGATCCCTCGCTGACGCTGTTCGTCGCGCGCGACGACGGCGGCAATGCCGTCGGCATGGGCGGGCTGAAGGATCACGGCGGCGGCCTGGGCGAAGTGAAGCGCATGTACACTCTGCCTGCCGTGCGCGGGCAGCGTGTCGGCGCAAAGCTGTTGCAGCGCATCGAGGCGCTGGCGCGGGACAAGGGCTATCGCACGCGTCGTGCTGGAGACCGGCGAGGCGCCCGGCTTCGCCGAGGCCTATCGTGTCTATGAGCGCGGCGGCTTCAGCCGCTGCGGCGCGGTGCTCGACTATCCGGATTCCGGCTATTCGCGGTTTTACGAAAAGAAGATTTGATGACCGATCTGACCAAACTGACGATTGCCGAAGCGCGGAAAAAGCTGCGGGCGAAGGAGATCAACGCCGGCGAGCTGACCGACGCCTATCTCGGCCGCGATCGACGCGGCCAACGGCATCTCAACGCCTACATCGTCGGTGACCCACGACAAGGCGCGCGGCATGGCTGCGGCCTCCGACGCGAAGCTGGCTAAAGGCGAGGGCGGGGCGCTGGAAGGCGTTCCGCTCGGCATCAAGGATCTGTTCGCCACCGAAGGCGTCCATACCCAGGCGTGCAGCCATGTGCTGGACGGTTTCAAGCCGCGCTATGAATCGACGGTGACGTCCAATCTCTGGGCCGACGGCGCGGTGATGCTGGGCAAGCTCAACATGGACGAGTTCGCCATGGGCTCGTCGAACGAGACGTCCTATTACGGCCCGGTGGTGAACCCGTGGCGGCGCTCGCGCCTCGACCAGGTGGTGATGCCGACGACGCATAGGGCGACGGCGGGTTTGTGTCGGCTGGCGGCGCGAAGACCGCGCGCACGCTGGACAATCAGCAGCTTGTGCCGGGCGGCTCGTCGGGCGGCTCGGCGGCGGCCGTGTCGGCCTTTCTGTGCGCCGGCGCGACGGCGACCGACACCGGCGGCTCGATCCGCCAGCCGGCGGCCTTCACCGGCACGGTCGGCATCAAGCCGACCTACGGCCGCGTGCTCGCGCTGGGGCATCGTCGCCTTCGCCTCGTCGCTCGACCAGGCCGGGCCGATCGCGCGCGATGTGCGCGACGCGGCGATCCTGCTGAAATCCATGGCCTCGGTCGATCCGAAGGACACGACATCTGTCGATCGTCCGGTGCCGGACTATGAGGCGGCCATCGGCAAGTCGCTGAAAGGCCTGAAGGTCGGCATTCCGAAGGAATACCGCATGGACGGCATGCCGGAGGAGATCGAAGCGCTCTGGCAGAAGGGCATCGCCTGGCTGAAGGATGCCGGCGCGGAGATCGTCGACATCTCGCTGCCGCACACGAAATACGCGCTGCCGGCCTATTACATCGTGGCGCCGGCGGAGGCCTCGTCGAACCTCGCCCGCTATGACGGTGTGCGCTACGGCCTGCGCGTGCCGGGCAAGGACATCATCGACATGTACGAGAAGACCCGCGCCGCCGGTTTCGGCCGCGAGGTCAAGCGGCGCATCATGATCGGCACCTATGTGCTCTCGGCCGGCTACTACGACGCCTACTATCTGCAGGCGCAGAAGGTGCGGACGCTGATCAAGCGCGACTTCGAGACGTGTCTATGCCGACGGCATCGACGTGATCCTGACGCCGGCGACGCCGAGCGCCGCCTTCGGCGTCGCCGACCAGGACATGAACGCCGACCCGGTGAAGATGTATCTGAACGACATCTTCACCGTGACGGTGAACATGGCCGGCCTGCCGGGCATCGCCGTGCCGGCGGGGCTCGACGCACAAGGGACTGCCGCTGGGCCTGCAGCTCATCGGCCGGCCGTTCGACGAGGAGACGCTGTTCCAGGTGGGCTCGGTGATCGAACAGGCGGCGGGGCGGTTCGAGCCGGAGAAGTGGTGGTAGGTGCCTGATCTCCCGAGGTTCTTGCCGAACTCACCGACGAGATGTCGGCAATCGAAGATCGTGGCGCGGTCGCAAGCTACATTCCCGAGCTGAAGAAGGTCGATGCGCGTAAATTCGGCATCGCGGTCGATTTTGCACGACGGGAGCGCCTTTACCGCCGGTGATGCCGAAGAGCCCTTCTCGATCCAGAGTATTTCGAAGGTGTTTTCGCTGACGCTGGCGCTCGGCAATGTCGGTGACGCGCTGTGGCGGCGCGTCGGCCGCGAACCTTCCGGCAATCCGTTCAACTCGATTGTCCAGCTCGAACACGAGAATGGCATCCCGCGCAATCCGTTCATCAATGCCGGCGCAATCGTCGTCGCCGACATTTTGCTCGAAGGTCACGAGCCAAAAGAAACGATCGGCGAGGTGCTGCGCTTCATCCAATTTCTCGCGGACGACGACACAGTCTACATCGAAGGGCTGTTGCAGCATCGGAGCGCGCCACCGGTTTTCGCAACTTCGCGCTGGCCAACTACATGCGCGCCTTCGGCAATTTGAGACATGCGCCCGAACTGACCCTGGGCGTATATTTCCATCATGTGCGCCATCGAAATGAGCTGCCGTGCAGCTGGCGCAAGGCAGGGCGCTTCCTTGCGCATGACGGCCGCAACCCGGACACGCCGCATTCGGTCGTGTCGCGCGAGCGAGCGCGGCGCATCAATGCGCTGATGTTGACCTGCGGTCACTATGACGGTTCCGGCGATTTCGCCTTCCGGGTCGGCATTCCCGGCAAGAGCGGCGTTGGCGGCGGCATTTTGGGCATCGTTCCTGGCGTTGCGTCGCTGGCGGTGTGGTCGCCCGGCCTCAATGCGAAGGGCAATTCGAAGCTCGGTTCTGTCGCCTGGAAAAGCTTGCACGCTGCATGAACTGGTCGATCTTCGCGCCGCGAGGCTGACTTTTGGCGTTGGTGTCGGGGGATCCATGTTCTTCATTCTGGCAAAAATCTTCTGGTTCTTCGCGCAACCGCTTAATCTTGCGATCTTCTTGGCGTGGCCGGACTTGCAGCATTGCTGTTTCGGCGCCGGCGAAGCGGCGCTTTTCTCGCGGGACTGGGCGTCGCCATCCTCGCCGTGTCGACCTGGACCTCGCTTGGCGCGCTGATGATGCAGCCGCTGGAGGAGCGGTATCCAAGACCGGCCAACCTTGAGAAGGTGGACGGCATTGTCGTCCTTGGCGGCGGGTTTCGAGGCCTCGGTCAACCTGGCGCGCGGCGGCTATGAACTCAGCGCTTCTGGCGACCGGTTTGTCGAAGCGGCCGTTCTTGCAAGGCGATTTCCGAGATGCAAAGATCGTTATCACCGGGGGGCAAGGATCGCTCGTGGTTGACGGCGACACCGACGCCGCAACAGCACCCCGTATGCTCACGGCGCTTGGTGTCGCGCCGGAGCGGTTGATCCTCGAAGGAAAGTCGCGCGATACGTTCGAGAATGCGCAGTTCACCAAGGGGATGGTCAAGCCGGCGCCGGGCGAGACATGGCTGCTGGTCACATCCGCCTTTCACATGCCGCGCTCGATGGGCCTGTTCCGAAAAGCCGGGTTCGACGTCACGCCTTGGCCCGTGGACTATCGCACGACAGGCAAGGAGGGTTTCGGCCTCGCCCATGACAATCCGATCGATTCGCTGGAGATCACCCGTTGGCGGTGCGCGAGTGGCTGGGCCTGCTGGCCTACCGGCTCTCGGGCGAACAGACGCGCTACTGCCCTGAGCGGTGCAGCCGGCCACATTCCTGCCTCAGGCATTTACGCAACCTTAGCAAATTCGTTCGAATATGGCTTTGATTTTATTGGCTTCTGTGCGTCTAGTGCATGACGGCTATGCGGTTTCTGCCTTGCTTCCGCCTCTTTTGCGGCTTGCCAAAATTAGGAGAGCCGGCTTATGTGCAGTGCAACAATCACGGCCGACGCGCGACGAAATCGCGTGGCCGGAACAGCGACACGGTGCAGGTTTCAGAATGAATGACAAAGTGCAGCCGTCTTGCTGGGGTTTGACGGCAAAGGCGGTGGTGGGCATCGCCTGTGTGATGGTTCTGGCATGGCTCGCCGGCGGGACTGAAACGACGCGATTTTCGCGGCCGGCTAAGATCTCAACAGCAGAAATGGATTGATTAGGCGTGGGCGACCGCGCCCTTTTCGGTTTCTGGCTGTCGCTCGCGTCGCCGCCGGAGCATTCCGCGTCGGCGCGGACCATGGAAGTAGCCGCGTCAAAGCGCTAGATAGATGCGGCGTAGAGCCAGATCGCCAGCGCTGGGGTGCCCCGTGTTTCTTTCCGTATTCGACCTGTTCAAGATCGGCATCGGCCCGTCGAGCTCCCACACGATGGGGCCGATGACCGCCGGCGCGCGCTTTCTCGATGAAATCCTGCATGGCGACTGGCCGCGACCGTCCGGCGCGAAGGTCGCGCAGGCTCGGCGCCAGCCTGCACGGCTCGCTCGCCTTCACCGGTATCGGCCATGGCACCGATCGGGCCGTTATTCTCGGCCTTGCCGGGCGAGACGCCGACGACAGTCGATCCCGACAAGACGGAAGCCACGATCAGCCCAGATCGCCGCCGACAAGACGGTGACGCCCGCCAGGTCATCCAACCTATGCCTTCGATCCGGGCTCGATCTCGTCCTCGACAAGAAGACGCCGCTGCCCGGCCACGCCAACGGCATGCAGTTCTATGCCTATGACGCGGCGCGGCTGCTGCTGAAGCGCGTCTATTATTCGATCGGCGGCGGCTTCGTCGTGTCCGACGAGGAATTGCAGCGCATGAAGGCGCGCGGGCCGGAGAAGCCGTGCAAGCGGTGCCGTATCCCTTTGCCAATGCCAAGGAGATGCTGGCCATGGCGGCGACGCAGCGGGCTGTCGATCGCCGACATGAAGCGTGCCAATGAGGAGATCTTCATGTCGCGCGAGGAACTGGACGACGGGCCTCGATCGCATCTGGGCGGCGATGCGCGGCTGCATCGAGCGCGGGCTTGACGCAGGAGGGCATCATGCCGGGCGGCCTCAAGGTGCGCCGCCGTGCGCGGCAATTGCACGACAAGCTGCAAGCCGACTGGCAGCGCAATCGGCCAAACCCGCTGCTCGCCAATGACTGGCTCTCGATCTATGCCATGGCCGTGAACGAGGAGAATGCAGCCGGCGGCAGGGTGGTCACCGCTCCGACCAATGGTGCGGCGGGCGTGGTGCCGGCGGTGCTGCGCTACTGGCTGCATTTCCATCCGGAGGCCGACGATAGACTCGCATCCGCGACTTCCTGCTGACGGCTGCCGGCTGTCGGCGGCATCATCAAAACCAATGCCTCGATCTCCGGCGCCGAAGTCGGCTGCCAGGGCGAGGTGGGCTCGGCGTCGGCGATGGCGGCCGCCGGCCTGTGCGCGGTCATGGGCGGAACGCCGGAGCAGGTGGAAAATGCCGCCGAAATCGCGCTGGAACATCATCTCGGCATGACCTGCGATCCCGTTGGCGGGCTGGTGCAGGTGCCCTGCATCGAGCGCAATGCGCTGGGCGCGGTCAAGGCGGTGACGGCGGCATCGCTGGCGATCAAGGGCGACGGCCAGCATTTCGTGCCTCTCGATGCGGCGATCGAGACGATGCGCCAGACCGGCCTCGACATGAACGAAAAGTACAAGGAGACCAGCCAGGGCGGCCTTGCGGTCAATGTGGTTGAATGCTGAGGCCATCGCTGCATGTCGGTAGCGCCTGTGGAGAACATCGCTTTCGATTGACCGGAGGCGAGGGCGGATTATTGTCCGGCCAATGTCACTCAACCTCATCAAACTCTGCGTCGGCTGCGACAGCGTCGAAGATCTGGAAGAGTGGATCGCCTTCCGCCTCGACGAGAAGCGGCGGGCCGGCGAACCGATCGAGCATTGGCACACGACGCGGATGGTGCCGACGCGCGGGCCTGAGATTGTCGCCGGCGGCTCGCTCTACTGGGTCATCAAGGGCAGCGTGCAGTGCCGCCAGCAATTGCTGGAGGTGCGGCCGTTCATCGATGGAGAGGGCATCTCGCGATGCCATCTGGTGCTGGATCCGGCGGTGGTTCGAACCGCCTGGCAGCCGCGGCGAGCCTTTCAGGGATGGCGCTATCTCAAGGCGGAGGATGCGCCGGTCGATCTGAGCCGGGGACGCGCCGGCGAAATCGAGATGCCAGTGAAGCTGAAGCGCGAACTGGCGGAACTGGGGCTGCTTTGAGATCTTACTGCCCGAACCGCATGCGAACGGCGGATTGTCCGCCAGGGCTGAATACGCGCAAGCGAACATCCGCTGTCGGCAAGGAGTTACGCCAGGTGCGGGCACCGTGGCTCAGAAGCAGACCGACGAGGTCGCGCGTGCGGAATTTTGGTGCGCCGCGGCGGATATCCGCAAGGCGGGAAGCTGCCTCATAGAGGGCCTGCACGCCCGGCTCGCGCGATTGGCGCGCCTTGGCGGGTGGTGCGATGTAGCCCAGAACGTCCTTGTCAGAAATCACGACTGCGTCCCCTTCGACGAAATACAAGACCCGGAGACCGACGTCCATCCCTACTGCTGGGTGGCGTAGCATTCGACTTTCTTTCTCTTCAAAGCGCTGCAAGCCTTCGTTGCGGCGGCCTGCGAGCCGAAGCCGCCGAAGCGCGCGCGGTAGTAGGTCACGCCGGCCTTTTCGAACGCCATGGTGAATGGTTCGGCGGAGGCGAGTACGTTCGAGCCGCGTTCTGCTGCGCGGTCCAGCGCCTCCTTCGCTTCGGATTTGCTCGGCGAAGAGCCGACCTGCACGACCCAGCCTTCCGGTCCGGTCGACGCCGTGGCGATGGGGTCGACCTGGGCCTTCGGGCGCGGCGCAGGCATCGTGTAAGCCTGTTCGACGACAGCTGACTTCTTCCTTGCGGACGAGCTTCTTTTCGACAGACGCGGGCGCTCCCGCGGCTTCCAGGGCCTCCATCGGCCTCATTGCGGTCTCGCGCGCTGTCGACACTTAGCTTCGGCCACGTCTGCATCAGCAAGCTTCGATATCCGGCTTCGGGCTTCACCTCGGGCTGCGGCGCATTGCGCTTGGGCAGGATCATGCCTGCCAAGACGCGACACGGCCGACGAGCTACGGTCGCCGTCGCCGCGTGCGATCAAGGCGCCGCCACGCGATTGCGTCTTGCCCATATTGGCATTGATGAGGTCGGCCATGCGATTATCGCGGGCCCGTGCCGAGCCCCCGCCCATCACCACCGCGACGAGGCGGCGATTGCCGTCAGTTACCGACGAGACGAGGTTGAAGCCAGAGGCGCGGGTGTAACCGGTCTTGATGCCGTCGACGCCCTTGATGCGGCCGAGCAGGCGGTTGTGGTTGGCGATGCGCGTGCGGCCATATTTGAACGAGAGTAACGGAGAAGTACCCGTAATATTGCGGGAAATGCTCACGCAGGGCGATACCAAGGCGCGCCATGTCGCGGGCAGTGGTGAACTGGCCGGTGTCGGGCAGGCCGTGCGGATTGCGGAACACGGTGCTTTTCATGCCGAGTGCGCGCGCCTTGGTGGTCATCATGCGCGCGAAGGTCTGCTCGCGAACCGCCGAGCAGTTCAGCCAGGGCCATCGCGACGTCATTGGCAGAGCGGGTCACCAGCGAGTAGATCGCCGTCTCGACGGTGATCGACTTGCCGGCCTTTACGCCGATCTTCGTAGGCGGCTGGGTTGCCGCCTGGGCGGAGAAGTGCACCGGACTCGACTTCTTGATCTTGCCGCTCGCGAGCGCCTCGAAGGTGAGATAGAGCGTCATCATCTTCGTCAGAGATGCTGGATAGCGGCGCGACGTCGGCATTCTCGGAGTGCAGCACCTTGCCGGTGCGCGCATCGATCACGATCGCGGCGTATTTGGACGAAGCCGCAGCCGACGGCGTTGCCGCGAGCGCCAGGATGGTGAGGACCAGCATGGCCTTGGCGGCCAGGCGTGAAAACGAGAATATGTTGTCGAACTGACGCAACGCCTGACGCACTATTATACCCTTTGAACGTTTTAAGTTCTTCTGGAAGGCGGCAAAGGTTCCTGCCTGGCCAGGGTGCAAATTAGGGCGATGCGCATTACCAATCCGTTTATGGTAACTGGATCGTTGATACTTTTTCCGGCGGTTGAGATGAATTGCCCGCAAGCCGACCGGAACGCGCCCGGCGATATTCGCCTCGCCCTTGACATTTTGTGCGTTGCACCATAGACATGTTGCATCGCACACAGATTACTGTGCGCTTGTCCCACCCGAGAAAGGATACGGTCATGGCCGCTCAGACGTTTGAAGACGCCGGCAAGTTCGGCAAGGAATATTTCGACAATCCCTGAAGAGCTTTGCAGCTCTCCAGAAGGGCGCTCAGGCAATTGCCGTTGAAGCGACCGATTACACCAAGAAGTCTGTCGAAGCCGGTAGCGCAACGCTGGAGAAGTTGCTCGGCGTGAAGTCGCTGGAGAAGGCGATCGAGATCCAGACCGACTACGCGAAGTCGGCTTATGAGGGTTTCGTTTCCCAGGCGACCAAGATGGGCGAACTTTACGCCGATCTCGCCAAGGAAGCTTACAAGCCGTTCGAGACGCTTGTCGCCAAGGCGAAATAACCCGACGAATTTTGGGTGGGATCCCGCGGGATCGGGGGCAAATGCCCGGCTGCGGACCTCGCGGCCGGGCTTTCTTTTGCCGCTACGTCTTGGCGAGAAGCATCATTTTGCGACAGCTCTGCTCATCTTTCGCACCATGTTGCCAGCGAAAAATCAGGGCTTAAAATCCGAGAAATCGGCCTACATTGGGTCGGGCCAAGGCAGCTTCGCAGGTTTGGCGTGACTTGGAAGGATAAGGGCAGAGTGATTCCGAACGATCAATATCGGCCGTGATGCCGATCAGGATGCAGGGTGATGAGGACAACGGGCGCGGCAATGGCCGTGGCACGGCCGTCATCACGCGTACCCGAACCGAAGACCAAGAAGCCCAGCCTCTATCGGGTCCTGATGCTGAACGACGACTACACGCCGATGGAGTTCGTCGTGCATGTGCTGGAGCGATTCTTCCAGAAGGACCACGAAGCCGCGACATCGGATCATGCTGCATGTTCACCATCATGGCGTGGGCGAATGCGGCATCTACACCTTCGAGGTGGCCGAGACAAAAGTGTCTCAGGTCATGGATCTCGCCCGTCAGCACCAGCATCCGCTGCAGTGTATGATGGAGAAGAAGTGAGGAACTGATGCCGGCTTTCTCCCAGAGCCTGGAAAAGGCGCTGCACCAGGCGCTGACGATAGCCAACGAACGACACCACGAATACGCAACGCTGGAGCATCTGCTGCTGGCGCTGATCGACGACACGGACGCGGCCGCGGTCATGCGTGCCTGCAATGTCGATCTCGACGAACTGCGCAGCACGGTGCTGAACTATATCGACACGGAACTCGATAACCTCGTCACCGGTTACGACGAGGATGCGAAGCCGACCGCCGGCTTCCAGCGCGTTATCCAGCGCGCGGTGATCCATGTGCAGTCGTCCGGCCGCGAGGAAGTGTCCGGCGCCAACGTGCTGGTCGCGATCTTCGCCGAACGCGAGAGCCATGCCGCCTACTTCCTGCAGGAACAGCAGATGACCCGCTACGACGCGGTCAATTATATCTCGCATGGCATCGCCAAGCGTCCCGGCGCTTCCGAACGGCGCACGCCGCGCGGCGCCGACGAGGAAGGCAGCAATGAACGCGGCGGCAATGGCGGCGGCGAGCCGAGGAGCACGGCAAGGCAAGAAGCAGCAGGACGCGCTGGCGGCCTATTGCGTCAACCTCAACAAGAAGGCGCGAGGCCGGCAAGATCGATCCGCTGATCGGCCGCGAGCCACGAGATCAACCGCACGATCCAGGTGCTGTGCCGCCGCTCGAAGAACAATCCGCTCTATGTCGGCGATCCGGGCGTCGGCAAGACGGCCATTGCCGAGGGCCTAGCCAAGCGCATCGTCGAAGGCGACGTGCCGGAGGTGCTGGCAAGACTCGACCATCTTCGCGCTCGACATGGGCACGCTGCTCGCCGGCACGCGCTATCGCGGCGATTTCGAAGAGCGGCTGAAGCAGGTCGTCAAGGAACTCGAGAAGTATGAAGGGGCGATCCTCTTCATCGACGAGATCCACACGGTCATCGGCGCGGGCGCGACCTCGCGGCGGGGCGATGGATGCCTCGAACCTGCTCAAGCCGGCGCTGTCGTCAGGCCTGATCCGCTGCATCGGCTCGACGACCTACAAGGAGTTCCGCCAGTACTTCGAGAAGGACCGGGCGCTGGTGCGCCGTTTCCAGAAGATCGATGTCAACGAGCCGTCGATCGACGGACGCCATCAAGATCATGAAGGGCCTAAAGCCTTACTTCGAGGAGTTCCACAAGGTGAAGTACACGAGCGAGGCCATCAAGGGCTGCGGTGGAACTCTCGGCCCGCTACATCAACGACCGCAAGCTGCCGGACAAGGCGATCGACGTGATCGACGAGACTGGCGCTTCGCAGATGCTGCTGCCGGAAAACAAGCGCAAGAAGACGATCGGCATCAAGGAAATCGAGGAGACGATCGCCACGATGGCGCGCATCCCGCCAAAGACGGTCTCGGCCGACGATGAGCAGGTGCTGGCCGGGACTGGAAGCCGAACTGCGCCGGGTCGTCTACGGCCAGGATACGGCGATCACCGCGTTGGCCTCGGCGATCAAGCTGGCGCGCGCCGGCCTGCGCGAGCCGGAAAAGCCGATCGGCTCTTACCTGTTCTCCGGCCCGACCGGCGTCGGCAAGACCGAAGTCGCCAAGCAGCTTGGCGTCGTCGCTTGGCGTCGAGCTGCTGCGCTTCGACATGTCGGAATATATGGAGCGCCACACCGTTTCCCGTCTGATCGGCGCGCCTCCCGGCTATGTCGGCTTCGACCAGGGCGGCCTGCTGACCGATGGCGTCGATCAGCATCCGCATTGCGTGCTGTTGCTCGACGAGATGGAGAAGGCGCATCCGGACCTGTTCAACATCCTGTTGCAGGTGATGGATCACGGCAAGCTGACCGATCACAACGGCAAGTAGATCGACTTCCGCAATGTGATCCTGATCATGACCACGAATGCGGGCGCATCGGATGCGCAGCGCGCGGCAATCGGCTTCGGCTCGACCAAGCGCGAAGGCGACGATGTGGAGGCGATCAACCGGCTGTTCACGCCGGAATTCCGCAACCGCCTCGATGCGATCATCCCGTTCGGCTCGCTGCCGGTGCCGGTCATCCACCAGGTCGTGCAGAAGTTCGTGATGCAGCTGGAGGCGCAGCTGTCCGAGCGCGGCGTCGTCCTTCGACCTGTCGCCGGAAGCCATCGCCTGGCTGGCCGACAAGGGCTATGACGAGCGCATGGGCGCCCGGCCGCTTGGCCGGGTCATCCAGGAGCACATCAAGAAGCCGCTGGCGGACGAGGTGTTGTTCGGCAAGCTGAAGAAGGGCGGCACGGTGCGCATCACCGTCGAGACGAAGGAGACAGGCGATACCGGCCTGAAACTCGAATCGCTGCCGGACGAAATCCCGGTGACGCCGAAGAAGGAAGAGGTGGAGCAGCCGCGCTGGCCAAGAAGCCGGCGGCAAAGAAGGCTGCCGTGGCGAAGAAGGCGTCGACGCCGCCCAAGCCGAAGACGGACTCGGCAAGGATGGCAACAAGCGCAGCCTCGTGCCGCAATTGCCGCGGAAGTAGGTCTTTCAGGCGATTGGATTGTGAGGCGGAGCGGCAATGCCGCTCCGCCTTTTTTGTGTGCCGGGAGTTGGGACCGAATGCCGCAAGAGATATTTTTCATCAAGACTCTGGTTTCGCTAAGTCCGAGGCATGGATCCCCGACCCTCCACTTCGCAGGCCGAGGATGACGGATTGGCAGAAACTTCCTCCGAATCGCGACGGTCGAGATTGGCAGAAGAGCTCCATGCAAATTCGTCATCCTCGGCCCGAAGCGGAGCGATAGCGAAGTGGAGGGTGAGGGGATGCAGTGCCTCGGAGTTCGTGTGAAACCAAAATCGACAAAAAATAGCACCCAACGACGGTGTCGAGATGCCCTGGATTGAAACATCAAAGCACTACCGCTATCTTCCGCACGTCCGAAGCAAGAAGGGGGCGTTTGTGACTGCCATTGTCTGCCAGCCGGTTGGCGAGGGTTCCGCACCAATCTGATTAAGCCGATGCGCTGAAGGCGCCGGCGATCGATTGCTGCTTCCTAGCCAGCCTCTTCAAACCGGATGCTCCCAACCGAGCATCCAGTGTTTTGTTTTGCGTCCGCGTGGCGCAGCAGCTGGTAAGAGACAATGACAAACGCATCCACCTTGGCCGATTTCGGCTGGTCGCCCTTTTTGCGGCGCAGCTCGATATCGGTGATTTTTCAACACTTCTTCCCGTGCGCGTGATGGCTGTCCATCGCGACCGGATTCATGTCGCCGGACCATCGTTCGACGGCCATGTGCCACCGTTCGTCGCCGATCCCGGAGATGGCAAAACCGCCGCGACGGCGGGCGACTGGCTATTGCTTGACGCGACAACCCATCGTCCGACACGGCTCCTGGAACGTCGCAGCCTGTTCAAGCGCCGCGCCGCCGGCACCGATCGCGAGGTGCAGCTGATTGCGGCGAACGTCGACACACTGTTCATCGTGTCGTCCTGCAACCAGGATTTTAACCTCGCCCGCATGGAACGTTACCTGGCGCTGGCGCGCGAAGCCGAGGTAACGCCGGTCATCCTGCTGACCAAGGCCGACCTCACCGAAACGCCGGACGAGTTTGCCCGTTCGGCGGCGGAGGCTTATGCCCGGGCTGCTGGTCGAAACGCTGAACGCGCTCGATCATCAGGAGGTAGCAAAACTGCTGCCCTGGTGCGGCCGTGGCCAGACGGTAGCTTTGGTCGGTTCGTCCGGCGTCGGCAAATCGACACTGGTCAATTCGTTGACGGGCGAATCGCATATCGCGCACGCAAGGCATTCGCGAGGACGACGACAAGGGCAAGCACACGACGACGGGCAGGGCGCTGCACCGGTTGCCGGCCGGCGGCTGGCTGGTTGACACGCCGGGCATACGCGAACTGCAGCTCACTGATGTCAAACAGGGCATCGCAGATGTCTTCGCCGACGTCGTCGCGCTCGCAGCCGCCTGCCGATTCAGCGATTGTCAGCACGAGAGCGAACCGGGTTGTGCCGTTCAGGCGGCTGTCGCTACAGGCGAGTTGGAGCGCACCCGGGTGCGGCGCTGGCAGAAGCTGGTAGCGGAAGAGGCCTACAACTCCGAAACGCTGGCCGAGCGACGCGCGCGCTCCAAGACGTTCGGAAAGCTGGCGCGCACCGCCATGCGCGACAAGAGGGCAAGGCGCGGCGGGTAATGTGCGGCCCGCTTACCCTCCCCTTGCGGGGGTAAGGAGCGTTTGCCGAGTGCCAACGAAAAGCCCCAAAAATGGGCTTTTCGAGCGACGAACGCCCGAGGCCATAGCCGAGGGCTGACGCAAAGCCGGGGTCCCGCTGCTTCGCAGCTCCCCGGCGTTCGGAAACCTTCCATCGCGCCACCGGCGCGATGGATTTGCTTCGCAAACCGGCTCCTCACCCCCGCAAGGGGGAGGGTAAACCGGCCCGCTCAGCTCTCTTCAGACTTGCTCCATCCGCCGGAAACCAGCCTCAGCGCCAGAAACGCGGCAAACGGGATCGACGGATAAATGAACCAGATTTCGGACAGGCCGCTGGTCAGGAGGTTGATCGTGGCGAACAGCGCGATCATGCCGACCGGAATACGGGTCGACCGCGGCTGGCGCAGATACCAGCGGCGCGCCGAATGCGCCTTGGCGATGAGCCCGTCGACGAAACCGCGGCGCCGGGTTGACGATACCGAGCGGCTTGGCGGCGGCATTGTCGTGGCCGAAGGTGGCCGCGCAGGGATATCTGTCAGCGTGAAAGCGACCGGGTCCAGAAGCTCAGCGGTGTTGTTTGGCTCATTGCGGTCCGGCATGCGCACCCGGTAGCCGGCAATTGGCTGATCCTGGCCCTTTACCTTCTGCTCGCCGGCAAAATCATAAGCAAAACTGAGCTGCTTGTGGGTGAGATTATAGACGGTCTCGGACACCATGATGCCGCCGGGATCGGCCAGCGACTGCAGGCGCGAGGCGACGTTCACACCATCGCCGTAGAGGTCGGAACTGTCCTCCATGACGTCGCCAAGATTGATGCCGATGCGGAACCACATCTGCCTGCCTTCCGGCAGGTCGCGGTTCTCCGCGCTGAGCGCATCCTGGATTTCGACGCCGCAGCGCACCGCTTCGACGACGGAGGGAAACTCGGCGATGACCGCATCGCCCCAGGTGTTGACCTTGCGCCCCTCATGGCGCTCGAACAGCTCGGCCATGATCGCGCGATAGCGCCGCAGCCGCTCCAGCGTATCGGCCTCGTCGGCGCCCATCAATGTGGAATAGCCCTGCACGTCGGCGCACAGAATCGTCGTCAGTTTGCGCTTCACCTTGGCAGTGGTCATAGGGCGGCGGCCTGAGCTTTCGATCTGGTCATGCAAAGTATGGGGGTTGACGGCGTGCATCGCAATGTCTGGCTCAAAAAGAAGCTGAAATCAGGGTGAATGATGGTCAATTCCGATCAACGGCGCGTTGCCGATTTGTCCGGCGATCCATAGAAAGAACATAGCATGAACATTCAGCGAGAGAAGCAAGCCAGCGCAGGGTAGTTGACCGTGAAATCGGGCGTATGGTTAGTGCCGTGAGGCTTTTGGTCCAGGGCGCCAAACTGCTGACTCGCCGGGATGCGCGTGATAAGCGCGACGACGCATGTCCTCCGCTTCGCCTGATCAACACCAGCCCGAATCGTTGCCACGCCGCACCTGGTTTTCGCGTGGCGTAGGCGCTTCCTTCTCGATCCCGGGACTGATTCTCTCCAGCGCCTTCATCGGCTTCGCCGGCCTGGCCAAGGCAGCCGGGCTGACGCTCTGGCAGACCGTGTTCATGGTGGGCGTCGGTCTGGGCGCTGCCAGCCAAGGTGGTGCTGGTCGGCGCCATCCTTCGGGCAGTTCTGTGTTTGCCGCAGCCTTCGCCGTGGCGCTTGTCATCGATCCGGCTGATGCCGATGGTCGTCGTTCTGGTGCCGGAGATGCGCGGCCCGAACACGCCGCGCTGGGTGCTCTACGTGCTGTCGCATTTCGTCGCCGTGACCTCCTGGGTGCTGGCGATGGATCAATTGCGGCACCTGCCGCGCGAGATGCGCACGACCTACTATGCCGGCCTCGGCGGCACGCTGGTGCTGGCGAACATGATCCTCACCGGCGTGGTTTTCCTGTTGGCCGACAGCTTTCCGCCGATGCTGATGGCCGGGCTGCTGCTGCTCACGCCAATCTATTTTCTGACCTCGCTATGGGGTTCGGCGCGTGAAAGGGCAGGGCATGTCGCCATGGTGCTGGGCATCGTGCTGGGGCCTGCTGGTGCATCTCTATGCGCCGGGCTTCGACCTGTTGATCGCCGGGCTTATCGGCGGCGTCGGCGCGTACCTGATTCATCGCGCACGACGGCACGAGACGCTGCATGACTTTCACGGCGATCGATGACTGGTGGTGGCCTTATCTCTTCATCCTGATCGCCGGATGGCTGGCGACCGATACCTGGCGCTATCTCGGCGTCTATTTCGGCGGCCGGATCTCGGAAGATTCGGAGGCGCTGGTGCTGGTGCGCTGCATCGCGACGGCGTTGGTCGCGGCGGTCATCGGCAATCTGGTCGTGTTTCCCAGTGGCGCATTGGTGCATACACGCGCTCTGGCTGCGCGCCGCAGCCATGGCTGGCGGGATTCGTCGCCTACCTCGCGACCAGCAAGAGCGTGCTGGTCGGCATTGTAGCGGCCGAAGCCGTGCTGCTTGGTGGACTTGCGCTAGCCTAGAGCGCAGCTCTGATTTTCTCCGCGCCGGCGGCCAGCACATCCGGCGCTTCCATCGGCCCGCCGGGCGGCTTCAGCGCCACGCCTTCATGGCGCGGAATGATGTGCACATGGAGATGGAACACGACCTGCCCGCCGGCCGGCTCGTTGAATTGCTGCACGGTGACGCCGTCGGCGTCGAACGCTTTCATCACCGCGCGCGCCAGCTTCTGCGCCGTGCGCATCACAGCCGCCAGACTGTCGGGCTCGACATCGAGAAGGTTGCGCGCGGCCTTCTTCGGGATCACCAGGCAGTGGCCGGGGCCGCGCGGCATGATGTCCATGAAGGCGAAAGTGTCGTCGTCCTCGTAGAGTTTGTGGCACGGCATTTCGCCGCGCAGGATCTTGGCGAAGACGTTATTGGGATCGTATTGCGGCATTGGCCCCTCTATGAGCACTGGTCGGCGCCAGTCTTTTGATCGTGGCGCCGTTCCGTCAACAGGGAAATCGCATGAGCCCGACCTGGATCATTCTCGCCGTCGCCATCGCCTTCGAAGTCGTGGCCACCAGCGCGCTCAAGGAAACACAAGGGTTCACGCGATTGATGCCGTCGCTGATCGCGATTATCGGCTATGGCCTGGCCTTCTACTTTTTGTCGCTGACGCTAAAGGTGCTTCCCGTCGGCGTGATGTACGCGATCTGGTCCGGCGCCGGCATCGTGCTCGTCGCCATCATCGGCTGGCTGTTGTTCCGCCAGACGCTGGATGTGCCGGCCCTGATCGGCATCGCGCTGATCCTGGCCGGCGTGCTGACCATCAATCTGTTTTCGGCGACGGTGTCGCATTGATTGTGTCGCCATGCCTGAACGGCAGGTGATCCTCGAAATATTCGCCGGTATCGGCAACCTCACGGCGCTCGCGCTCGAGATAGTCGGCGATGGCGCGGCGCAGGCCAGGATGCGCGATGTAGTGGGCTGAGTGCGTCGTGACCGGGCGGTAGCCGCGCGCCAGCTTGTGCTCGCCCTGGGCGCCGGCTTCGACGACCTTGAGCTTTCGCGCGATCGCGAAGTCGATCGCCTGATGATAGCAAACCTCGAAATGCAGGAAGGGGTGGTCCTCGATGCAGCCCCAATTGCGGCCATAGAGCGTGTCCGAGCCGATAAAATTGATGGCGCCGGCGATGTAGCGGCCGTTGCGCCTGGCCATGACGAGCAAGATGTCGTCGGCCATGCGCTCGCCGATCAGGGAAAAGAAGCGGCGGTTCAGATAGGGCCGGCCCCATTTGCGCGAGCCGGTGTCCATGTAGAAGGCGAAAAAGTCGTCCCACGCCTTCTCAGTGATGTCCTTGCCGGTCAGCCAATCAATGGTGATGCCGGTGGCGACGCGCTTCGCGCCGCTCGCGTTTCAGCGCCTTGCGCTTTCGCGAGGCGAGCGTGGCGAGAAAATCGTCGTAGCTCGAATAGCCGTCGTTGAGGAAATGGAACTGCTGGTCGATGCGGGGCAGGTAGCCTGCCGCGGCCAACGCGTCGGAATCGTCCTGCGTGGCAAAGGTCACATGCGCCGAGGAGACGCCGAGCTTGTCGGTGACCTGTCGCAGCGCCGTAGCCAATCCCGAACGGACGAGCGCGGCGTCTGCGCCGTCCGCCACCAGCAGCCTCGGCCCGGTCACCGGCGTGAAGGGCACGGAGGCTTGCAGCTTTGGATAATACCGTCCGCCGGCGCGCTCGAAGGCGTCGGCCCAGCCATGGTCGAAGACATATTCGCCCTGGCTGTGCGACTTCAGATAGCAGGGCAGGGCGCCGAGCAGCCGGCCATCACTGTCTTCGAGGCGCAAATGATAACCCTGCCAGCCGCCGCGGCTGACAGCGCAACCGGATTCCTCCAGAGACGTCAAAAAATCATAAGAAATGAATGGGTTGTAGGCGGTTCCAGACTCGGCTCGTGTGGTTCCGGTCAGGGCGTTCCACTCGTCGCGGGTGAAAGCGCCGACCGATGCGGCGACACGGACCGACAGGTCCGACTGCCTGTCGTTGCCGCGTTCTGCCGCCGGTTCGCTCATGTCCCATTAACTGGCATTCGCACTTGCGAAGTGCAAGGAGTCGCCGGTCAGGCGACGGCGAAATCCTCCGGCCGGATTCCTTCGAACGTCATCTGGTCGCCGTACTGGAAATTGGCTTGCACAGCTGCCTCGTCACGCACGGTCCAGGTGATGACCGGCATCTTCAGCCGTTCACGGACGTAGCTGATGAACGGATTCGGCATATGGGCAAGGCAGTAGGAGACAAAGTCGATGCCATGGCCGAGCATCGAAAAATGCGCCTCGAAATCCTTGGTCGTCGGTGCCGAGCGCGGTCAGACCGGCGGGAATTCCCGGCGCGGCCGTCGGAAACTGCCGAATGATCCAGTGATCGAAGGACATGATTGCCGCCGGACCCGAATAGGCTTGCAACTGGGCGGCGACGGCCTCGACCAGCCCATCATCATGGCCAGGTATGCCTTTGATTTCGATGACGATCGGCACCTTGCCATCAACCGTATCGAGCATCTCGGCCAGCGTCGGCGGGTGATCCTTCGTGCCGCCAATCCGCAGGGCGCGCAGCTCCTCGGCCGTGCGCTGCCAGATGAAACCGTCGGTGCCGGTGACGCGCGACAGCGCGTTGTCGTGAAAGACGACGACCTGGTGATCGGCGGTCAGGTGCACGTCGCATTCGATGGCGTAGCCGTTTTTCTTCGCGCGCTTGAAAGCCGAAAGCGTGTTCTCCCACACCTCCTTGTTCATGTCGTGCAGGCCGCGATGCGCGATCGGCCGTTCGGTCAGCCAGGCGAGATCCTTCTTCATGGCGAGCTCAGATTTCAATGATGGCTTCGATCTCGACGGCGGCATTGAGCGGCAGGGACGCGACGCCGACGGCAGCGCGCGCGTGTTTGCCACGCTCGCCGATCGCCTCAACCAGAAAGTCCGAAGCGCCGTTGGCGACGAGATGCTGCTCGGTGAAGGAGGGGTCGGAGGCGACGAAAACGGTGATTTTCACCACCCGCTTGATCTTTTCCAGATCGCCAAGCGCTGCCTTGGCCTGGGCCAGGATGTTGATCGCGCAGGCCTTTGCCGCCTCCTTGCCGGCTGCGACGTCGGCGTCGCGGCCGAGCAGGCCGGTGACGACGAGTTTGCCGTCCTTGAGCGGCAGCTGGCCGGAGGTGAGCAAAAGATTGCCGGTCGTCATGAAGGGCACATAGTTGGCCGCGGGCGCCGCCGCAGCCGGCAAAGTGACGCCTAGTTCTGCCAGCCGGCTCTCTATCGTATCGCTCATCGCTGTCCTCTGTTGCGTTTCGGTCATTTCGGGTGGCGGGGAAACTGCTATGTTTGCCTCGCTTACGCCATGACTTTTTCTATGGTGGTGTGCGGCTTTTTTGACCTCTGACCTACCGGAGTACCTTTTGTCGATGCGCCTTTTGAGCTTTGTCGTTGCCCCAGCTGCCTTGATGGCGGCATTGCCGGCCGTCGCCTCCCCGGCGCTCGCGCCGCACCGCGCCGTGTATGATCTCGTGCTGGACAATGCGACCGACCAGTCGGGCATCACCCAGCTTGCGGGCCGAATGGTCTACGAGTTCAACGGCTCGGCCTGCGACGGCTATACGACCAATTTCCGGTTCGTGACCAAGATCGACACCAATGACGCGTCGCGCGTGACCGATCAGCAGACCACGACCTTCGAGGATGGCACCGGCAAGACGTTCAGCTTCGTGACCAAATCCTTTGTCGATCAATCGCTCGACAAGGAAGTGAAGGGTACCGCGACGGTCGAGGACAAGGGGCTGAAGGTCGATATCGAGAAGCCGCAGCCAGAGAGCGTGGAACTCGGCAAGACGCAGTTCCCGACGCAGCATCTGCTGGAACTGATCGACAAGGCTGAGAAGGGCGAGACATTTTACGAGACCAATCTGTTCGACGGCTCGGAGGATGCCGACAAGGTGATGACGACGACCGTCATCGTCGGCAAGCCGGCTGGCGCGCCCGTCGATGATCCGGAGCGGCCGGCGCTGGCGAAATTCGCCAGCGAGAAGGTTTGGCCGGTCGATATCGCCTATTTCGACATGAGCGGCGATGGCGAGGAAATGCCGCAATACCGGATCAGCTTCAAGCTGCATCACAACGGCGTGACCCGCGACCTCACCATGGACTACAACGACTTTTCCATGCGGGTAAGCTGGTCAATCTGACGATGCTGCCCGAGCCGGCCTGCAAGCAATAAGGTCGACGCGCGATTGGCGGTTTATGTCGATGCCGCGATCTGGCCGCATGCCGGCCGCAGATGGTGCCACCTGCTCGCGGACGATATTTCTGAATTGCACCGCTTCGCCCGCGACCTGGGCGTGAAGCGCAGCTCCTATCAGGGGCCGCCGCGCACAACCAAACCGCACTACGACATCACTGCGTTGGAGCGTGATCGCGCGATCCGGCTCGGCGCGATACGCCTGCAGCCGCGAGGAAATCGTCGCGGTCCTGCGCCGCGTGCGCGCATTCCGGGCGCTGATGCAACCAAAGATTGAGAGGCCCGAAAAAAAGCTTCACCGACCGGTTGGACAGCTATTTTTTGCCGTGCTAGCGTCTGTCCCGCACAAGTCTTGGGAGGGATGACGATGCGATCGACTTTCCTTGCATGTTCGGCAGCGCTCGGCCTATGGTTGCCGGCCCCGCTCTGGCGCAGGAGGAAATCCAGCCCGAGACGGTCGGCAACGTAAGCATTCCCGCCGACACCGAGATGCTCTTCTCGGTCGATCTCGCCCTCAACAATGTGGTCGACGGCCGCATCTGGGTGATGGACGCCAAGACACTGAAACTGCTTGGCATCATCCCGACAGCAAGCCTTGGCATGGTGCACGTGCCGGAAGGCGGGGGCCGACATCTATGTCGCGACGACGCATCTGTCGCGCACGACGCGCGGCACGCGCACCGATTTCGTCGAGGTCTATTCCGGCACGGATTTGACCTTCAAGGAAGAGATCCCGATCTCGATCAACCGGGCGCAGGCGTTGAACTATCGATCGCTGTTCTGGTCATCGAGCGACAAGAAATATCTGTTCATTCAGAACGCCACGCCGGCCACCTCGGTCTCGGTTGTCGACCTGGCGGCAAAAAAGCAGATCGGTGAGATTCCGAATCCCGGCTGCTACGGCATCTTCCCATCGTTCAAGACGCCGACGCGTTTCGCCACGACCTGCGGCGACGGCACGTTCGGCACCGTCGATGTGAAGGCGGACGGCACTGGCGAGATGAAGGCCTCCGGCCCGATCTTCGACGCCGATGCCGACGCGCTGTTTCTCGGGCGCATTCAAATGGGGCGAGAAATGGGTCTTCGCCTCCTATGGCGGCAATATCTATGTCGTCGATGTCGAAGGTGAAACCGCGACGCTGAGCGAAAAGATCCCGGTCAGCGAAGGGCATCGAGGGAGACTGGCGGCCCGGCGGCTACCAGCCCATCGCGGTGCATGCGGCCAGCGGCATTGCCTACCTCGCCATGCATTCCAACGGCGCGGAAGGCAGCCACAAGAACCCGTCGGAAGAGTTCTGGGCCTTCGACATGAAGGACGAAGAAACTGCTCGGCCGCGTGCCGGCCGTACCTTCGATCGCCATGACGGTCAGCCAGGGCGACAAGCCGGTGCTCTTCGCGCTCGACGCGCTGAAGGCGGAGGTCGTGCGCTATGAAGTGTCGGCCGCCGGCCAGCCTTTTGCCTTGACGGCGGCAGGCACGGCTTCGAGCGGGCAACTGGCAGACCAGATCGAGGTGCGCTGACGGCAGATGGTTGTGCTCCATCCAGTCTTCGTGATTGTCGCGGCGGGCACGCTGGTGTGCCTGTTTGCGCGCGCACTGACGCACAAGGTCTCGAATTTTGAATGGTTTTCGGCAACGCTGGACAGCTTACAAGCTCCTGCCGTCTGCTCTTGCCCAGCCGGCGTCCTACGCCCTGATGGGCGCAGAGGCTTTGGTGATTGTCGGGTTGATCGTGCCCGCGACGCGGCCGGCGGCGGCCATGCTGGCGTTGGCGCTGCTGGCGATCTACGGCGTGGCGATCGCAATCAATCTGGTGCGGGCAACCGGCGCATCGACTGCGGCTGCGGCGGCGCGGGGCAGGGGCTGTCCTGGTTCCTGGTCGGCCGCAATATGTTGCTGATCGGCCTGGCGATTGTGGCGGCCGCCACGCCATTGCCGGCAGACCTCGGCGTCCTCGCCTGGATCAGCGCCATCTGCGGTATCGTTTCCTTCATGCTGTTGATCGCGGGCGCGGAGCAACTCAACGAAAACTGGTCGTGGCTGACGGCGGCCGACGATCAGAGCTATGTGCTGCACCCTCCGCATGTGCATGACCACGGTGAGGAGCATCACTGATGGACATGCTCACCGTCGCTGTCGTCGTCCTGTCGCTCGTCGTGATCGCGTTGCTGCTGGTGGTGCTGGCGCTGGCGCGGCAGGTCGGCATCCTGTTCGAGCGCGTCGCGCCGATGGGCGCGCTGATGACGGACGCCGGCCCCAAGATCGGTGAAATCGTCGCCGCGCTTCGATCTGACCACGCTCGACGGCAAGCCGCTCGACGATCGGCGGTCCACAGCCGGCCAATACGCTGGTCTTTTTCCTGTCGACCACATGCCCGGTCTGCAAGAAACTCATCCCGGTGCTGCGCTCGCTGCGCCAGGCCGAAGGCAAAGACCTGGACATCGTGCTGGCCAGCGACGGCGAGACGACGCTGCACCAGGCGTTCCGTCGCTCCGCCAGCCTGACGGATTTTCCGTATGTCCTGTCGCAGGATCTCGGCATGGCCTACCGTATCAACCGGCTGCCGTTCGCGGTCGTGCTTGAGCCGCGGGCATCGTGCGCGGCAAGGGTCTCGTCAATTCGCGCGAGCAACTCGAAAGCCTGCTGAACGCCCGCGATATGGGACAAGCATCGATTCAAGACTGGTATGCGGCGCAAGCCGGCAGCCACACCGTGAACTAGGAGGGACGCATATGCTGGGATTTGTTGACCGCCTGTTTCGCTCGTTGGACACGGTATCGGAAGCCGCCAGCCGCAGCGTCGCCCACAAGATGGGCCGTCGTAGCGTGCTGCATTGGATTGGCACCGCGGCGGTCGGCGGCGCGATGGTGCCGATGCTGCCGTTCAACCGCGCCGGCATGGGCACCGCCCGGGCGCAGGCCGAAAAGACCGACGCCGAATGCGAATACTGGCGCTATTGCGCGCTGGACGGGTTCCTCTGCACCTGTTGCGGCGGCACTGTGAATGCCTGCCCGTCCAATGCGCAGGTTTCCAAGGTCACCTGGGTCGGCACCTGCCAGAACCCGGCCGACAGCAAGGAATATCTGATCAGCTACAATGATTGCTGCGGCACCTCGTCCTGCGGCCGTTGCCTGTGCAATTTCAATCTGCGCGAGCGGCCCGGCTACCGCATGGGCGTTCACAACGACATCAACTGGTGCATGGCCAATGAGGCAACCAACTACCATTGCACGGTCGCGGCCGTGGTCGGGCTTGGTCAAAGCGGCGGCTAGCGCCGCGCTTGATCGCACTTCTTGCGCCAGCCGCTGCCAGCGCCGACGGAAAAACATCGTTCGAAGGCAAATGCGGCGCCTGCCACAAGAAGGATGGGACGGGCGTGCCGGGACTGGCTCCACCGCTGGCCAATGCAGAATGGGGCGCGGCCGACAAGGCGCGCGACTATGTTGCGCTGGTCGTGCTGAATGGTCTGTCCGGAAAGATCATGGCCGGCGGCAAGCCCTATGTCAGCGTGATGCCGCCGCAAAAGCAGTTGAAGGATGCGGAGATTGCCGAGATCGCGAACTATGTGCTCTCGACGCTGAACAAGAACGCCGGGCGCGCCATTGGCCGAGGCGGATATTGCGGCGAAGCGTGCGGAAAAGACCAACCACAAGGCGCTGCTTGCGATGCGCGCCGAAATGGCGCCGTGAGCCTGCGATGTTGCGGGCAGGCAAATCAGCGTCCAGCGGTGGCTCCTTTCATCGCGGCGCTTTTCGTGGATGCTCGCAGCAGCGGCCTAGGCCGAACCCGACGGCAGATACCTCTACGTTCTGACCTGTTCCGGCTGCCATGGCATAGACGGCTCGGCTTCCAAGGAAGGTCGTGTCCCGGCACTTTCCGGCAGCGTCGGCCATTTCATGAAGACGCCGGAGGCGCGCAATTTCCTGCCGCAGGCCCCGGTATCATGACCTCCGGGCTGAAGGATCGAGCAAGTGCACGGCGCTGATGAACTGGCTGGTGCCGGCGCTGTGCTGGATCTTCGTTGTCCGAGACGTTCCAGCCTTATTCCGTGGACGAGATCGCCCGGTCGCGGCAGACAAAGCCCGGCGATTTCTTTGTTGCGCGCAAGGCGATCGCGCGACAACTCAAGGACTGGGCTACGACGTGGCGCCATACTAATCAGGAGGGACATTTGCATGGTTAGATTCGCTGCCTCGCAAAAGATTCTGTCAGTCCAACCCGATTGCTCCGTCGCCATTGTCGGCTCGCCAGCCGATGCGCCAACTTTCGACCTCTGCGCCCTCTCGTGGATCGCCTCGCCAAACGACAATAGAATGATTCAATCGCCATGAGGCTCAAGCTACGAGTGTCGGCGTAACGGGGCTGCAACGCGCGATTGCGCGCTGAAGACGCGTGGCATAGGCGCGGCAGCCGTGCAGCCAGCCTGGAGCGGGCTGCTCGAAGGCTCTCGGATCGCCAGATGCTGGGCTGATCGGCCAGCTGAGAAAGCGTGGCGCCATGCGGGACGTTGCGGCAAGGCGAATTGCTCCGACATGGCCTTCAGCCAGCTCGAGGCCGAATATTCGATGGCGAGTGGATGCGGCGACGTACGCGCCTGCGACAGCTTCCGCACGCTGCAATATCCACAGCACCAGCCAACGAACGGCGGCGGGAGCGCTTGGCGGCGCGCTCGGCCACGGTCGCCAGGGCGAGCAGGATGGCGGCGATCCGCCTGAGCATTTCGTAATGGTCCCGCACCGTTTTCTCCGCCTCCTTTCTTAAAGCGCGCAGGCATTTTGAGGCAGGCTCGGTGAGGGTGGCGAAAAAAAGACGAAAGTTGCCGAGGGGCTAGTGGCGCTGCCGCCCGATCAAAGCGCCTCGCCATCAGGCGGCTTCCATCTCGACAAAACCATTTTTGAACATTGTTCAAATTTTGCCTTATTTAACCGGCACCATCTATGCACGCTATTATAGCGGCGGAGGGTTGTGGGCAGGCTTGACGAGTTTGTGGCGCCGAGACCGAATTTCGCGCTGATCGGCGCGATGACGGCGGTCAATCGCATCTTCATGCTCAAGGGTGTCGTGGGCCTGCGCGACCTGCCGCCGTTCAATCGCATTGCCGGCCTGCGCGGCATCGCCAATATCCGCGCGATCGACTTTCCGGAAGCTGATCAGCGGCGCCTGGCGGCGTCCTGTACGCCGGAGAAGGTGACGTTCCTGACGCCGAACCATCCGGAATTCTTCACCGACTGGATGATCGACAAGGAGATTTCGGCGCGCGTCTGCCCGAAAGCCGCGTTCTGGGCGACCAACTCCGTCGTGAACGGTCTTGGCAAGCTGGCGCAGAAATTCTGGCTGGCAAACAATCTGATCGCGCAGATCCCCGGCAATAGCGAGCCCGCGCGGGACCACTCCGTGAATTGGGCGTCGCAAGGGCACGGCGTGCTGCTGCATCCCGAAGGCAGTGTTGGCTGGCATGGCGACTATGTCGCGCCGTTGATGTCGGGCGCGGCCGAGATGGCATCGAGGCGCTGGATCGCGTCCGAGAAGCCGGTCGGGACTCGGCCGGTCGTGATCGCCCCGATCGTCTGGAAGTTCGTGTTCCAGCGAGACGTGGAGAAAGAGCTGCTGTGCGAATGCGCATATGTCGAAAAGCGGCTGAAGATCAAAGCGACCCGACAATGCGACGCTGCCGAACGGGTCTTCCACATCTACGAAACGTTGCTGGCGCGCGATGAAGCGGCGATGGGGCTGACGGTTCAGCAGGCGATGCCTTTTCGGATGCGCCACGGCGCATTGATGCTGGCGCTGCAATCGGCGCTTGTCGAACTTGCGGCGATCGACGGGCCGCCCAACACGCCTGCCGACATCGTGCGCCGCGCCCGCAAGCGCATGCGGCAACTGGCCGGCGTGGATCCGGAGATCAGCAAGCGGCTCAAGATTCTGTCGGACAAGTTGGCGCTGAACCTGCGCCTTGGCGATTTCGCCTTTGCCAGCGAGACTGTCACGCAGGAAGGTTTGGCGGAGCACATCAAGCGTATCCGCAACGACTATTGCAAAGGCTCGCTGCGCGACACGCTGAACCGCTTCGTGCCGCAGCCGGCCGGCCCGCGCACGGCGCATATCCGCGTGCCGGAGGCGTTGGACGTCGCACTCTTTCGACGGCACGGCCGAGGAGATGATGGCTGAAATCCGCACCCGCATGCAGGCGGCACTCGACGACCTCAATCGCGGTATTGCAGGCAAAGGGCAGTTGCGGGAGTATCCGAACCCGTTCCCGAATAGCGCGACGCGCGTGATCCGCAAGGCCCGCGCTTGCCTTTTTGCATCGCAGCATCTATAGGACGCGCCATTCCACACACGGACTTTGGTTTCCGCCGGGAGAAATCCGGAGGCGACCGCCGGTGGCGAAAGAGAAAACCTTCTTGATCGTCGTTGTCCGTGGAGGCCAACCGGAAAGGAAAATAAAGAATGGCTCTGCCAGATTTCAGCCATGCGTCAGCTTTTGGAAGCTGGCGTTCACTTCGGCCACCAGACCCACCGCTGGAACCCGAAGATGGCGCCTTACATCTATGGCGCCCGCAACAACATCCACGTCATCGACCTGTCGCAGACGGTGCCGCTGCTGCACCAGGCGCTGAAGCAGGTTTCCGACGTCGTCGCCAAGGGCGGCCGCGTGCTGTTCGTCGGCACCAAGCGCCAGGCGTCCGACATCATTGCCGACGCCGCGAAGCGCTCGGCCCAGTATTACGTCAACGCCCGCTGGCTCGGCGGCATGCTGACCAACTGGAAGACGATCTCCAATTCGATTTCGCGCCTGCGCAAGGTCGACGAGATCCTGGCCAACCAGGGCGAGTCCGGCTTCACCAAGAAGGAACTGCTCAACCTGCAGCGCGAGCGCGAGAAGCTCGACAAGGCGCTGGGCGGCATCAAGGACATGGGTTCCACGCCGGACCTGATGTTCGTGATCGACACCAACAAGGAAGCGATCGCCATCCAGGAAGCCAAGCGTCTCGGCATTCCGGTCGTGGCCGTGATCGACTCCAACTGCGATCCGGACAAGATCGATTTCCCGATCCCGGGCAATGACGACGCCGCGCGCGCCATCCAGTTCTATTGCGACCTGATCGCTCGCGCCGCCATCGACGGCATCGCGCGTCAGCAGGGCTCGCTGGGTGTTGACGTCGGCGCGTCCGCCGAGGCTCCTGTCGAGCCGACGCTGGAAGAGGCGCCCGGCCGAAGACAAGCCGCAGGCCTAAGCCGGCCGCATTGGACAGGCCCGTCACGGGCCTGTCGTTTTCCTGAAATATTGGGCGCGGCAGCGCCGGCGCATGTGGCGCACCATCGTTCGATGGTGCGCTCAGCGCATTTTGAAGCAAGAGGCATTAAGATGAGCATTTCTGCTGCACAGGTGAAAGAACTGCGCGAGCTGACCGGCGCGGGCATGATGGACTGCAAGGCAGCCCTTGCCGAGACCAATGGCGACATGGACGCCGCCGTCGACTGGCTGCGCAAGAAGGGCATCGCCAAGGCCGACAAGAAGGCCGGCCGCACCGCCGCCGAAGGCCTGATCGGCATCGATTCCGGCCTGCGCGAGGCCGTTGTCGTCGAGGTCAACTCCGAGACCGACTTCGTTGCCCGCAACGAAGCGTTCCAGGAGCTCGTGCGCAACGTCGCCAAGGTGGCGATCGCCCATGGCGGCGACCACGCCAAGACGTCGAACGCGAAGTATCCGCATTCGGACAAGTCGGTTGCCGACACGATCAAGGACGCCGTCGGTACGATCGGCGAGAACCTGAATTTCCGCCGCTCGGCGCGCCTCGGCGTGGAGCAGGGCGAGGTCGCGACCTACATCCACAATTCGGTCGCCGACAATCTGGGCAAGCTGGGCGTTCTGGTTGCCATCGAGACGACTGGCGACGCGCATGCCGCCAAGGCTTTCGCGCGCCAGGTGGCGATGCATGTCGCCGCGACCAACCCGCTGTCGCTGAACGTGGACGAGCTGGATCAGGCCGCCGTGGAACGCGAGCGCGCGATCTTCTCCGACCAGGCCCGCGCTTCGGGCAAGCCGGAAAACGTCATCGAAAAGATGATCGAGGGCCGCCTGCGCAAGTTCTACGAGGAAGTCGTGCTGTTGAAGCAGTCTTTCGTGCTGAACCCCGACCTCACGGTTGAGGCAGCGCTGAAGGCAGCCGAGAAGGACATCGGCGCGCCGGCCAAGATCAGCGGTTTCGTGCGCTTCGCGCTCGGCGAAGGCATCGAGAAGGAAACGACCGACTTCGCGGCCGAGGTTGCGGCGGTGGCGAAGAAGTAAGCTTCGTCGAGGAAACAATGAAAAGGCCGCGGCGTGAGCCGCGGCCTTTTTGTTTCAGGGAGACCGACCGAAGCTTTCAATCGCGGCCCGCCTCGATGATCTTTTCGGCCAGCAGCTTCGGGTTGGTGAAGACAAGCTCATGGCTGCCCGGGGTCTGAACCAGCCTGAAAAGGCCGAGCTTTTCCGACAGGCGAGGGTGCCAGCCCATGCTCTGGGGCAGGGCGGCGTCCTCGGTGCAGTTCAGATATGACTTGCCGCATTGCCAGGTCGCCGGGTTCGACTTCAGGCGGATCTTGTCCGTGAACGTCGCATAGGGGTGCGGGTTCAACACGGCATAGGCTGATTTGGCGATCGCCTCGTCGCCATCATTGATGAAGGCGTCGCGCCAGATCACATAGGGCAGCACGATGCTGTTGTCGCCCGATGCGCCGGCAAGGTCGTTGAACAGATCGACGTAATTGCCGGGGATAAGATCAACCAGCGCTTCGCCATCGTTGGGCACGAAGGCATTCCAGTAGACAAGCCGGCGAATACGCTCAGGCACGGCATCGGCGACGCCGGTAATGACCATGCCGCCATAGGAGTGACCGACCAGCACGATGTCGGTCAGCTTATGCTCCTTCAAATAGTCGACGATGGATTTGACGGCGTCAGTCAATCCGGTCGTTTTGACATCGCCCGGCCTGTTACCTCTGACGGTCGGCGCGAAAACGGAATGTCCCTTGGACTTGATCGTATCGGCGACTGCTTTGAACTCGTTGCCCGTATGCCAGGCGCCATGCACCAAGACGTATGTCGACATAAATCCCTCCCTCAACTTGAATGGAACGCCCTAAACGGGAAACGCCGGATCAGAATTCTATCGCCTTGTGGGCTGCGGTAAGAAGAAACCAGCGGGTTGTGCGCAATTCACGCCGAGAGTGTATCGGGGCTGAGAAAACGTTGCTTCAGCAAGGATATATCCCGCGTAAGCGCTTCGCCGGATGGCTCGCGCGCCATCCGGTTCAGCTCTCTCAATGCGAGATTTAGCCCTTCTGCGACCTCACATATCCGATGTAGCCGCGCACATCGCCAGCCGGTTCGCTGTAGGCGGAGCCCAGAGTCTTCTCCATGGCCGCCATATAGGTCTTTGCCCAAGCCGGAAGCGGGTAGTCGATCACGGCGAGGAACTCGAGCGTCGCGGCCAGGCGGATGTCGGCGATCGACGGTTTGTCGCCGCCGATGAAGGGTTTGCCGTCCATGTAGAATTTGTGAAAAACCTCCAGCGGTTCGGCGATCGCTTCCATGGCGGCCTGCTGGGCCTTTCCCTTTGCCGCCGAATCGGCGTCGCTGTGGCCCACCTCGCCGGGATATTGCGGAAAGTTGAGTGCCGGATAGGTGGCGCGCGCCAGGTAGGGATAGAGCGTGCCGATGAGATAAAACATCGCGCTGTCGATCATCGCGCGCTTGGCTGGGTCCTTCGGATAAAATTCCTCCAGCCCGTGCTTGTTGGAGAGATACTGCATGATGGCGCAGCTCTCCCACAAAGCGCCCTTTGGCAACTCGCTCGATTCGACCATGGGGGTGAGATGCGCGGGGCAGATGGCCAGATATTCGGGCGTGCGCGTTTGCCCGTACACATCGCGTTCCTCGAAATCGAGGCCTGCGGCGCGCAGGAAAACCCGCGCCGCCATGTTGTTGACGCTCGGCTTGATCACATTCAGGGTTATTTCGGCCATGGCAGTTCCTCCCTTTGTTCTGCGTCAGTATGGATTTTTCGGCGTGCGGTCGGTTGAAAGCGATTGCCTCGAACGCTCAACCAGCGCCTCGATGGCATCCGCCAGATGCACTTCGGCGATATTGTAGTCGCCGCGCGCGACCCGCAGCCTGTGCCCTTCCATCAGCACGTCGGCGTGCGTGAAGCCGGCGGGCGGCTCAAAACGGTAAGCCGCAAGCTCGATCAACAGCCCAAGCGGATCCTGAAAATAGATCGAATGCATGAAGCCGCGATCTTTCACGCCGCTGTGCTTGATCTTGCGATCATCGAGCCGCGCGACGGCTTGCTGGAACGTCGCTTGCGACACGGCGAAGGCGAGATGATGCACGCAGCCGGGATCGGTGGGCGTGCGCTTGCCGGTCGGCTTCCGCTCCTCGTCTGTGAAGATGGTGATGAGGCGGCTGTCACCGGGATCGAAATAGAGATGGCTCTCGCTGGCCTTGTCGAGATTGGGCTGCTCGAAAACGAACGGCATGCCGAGCACGCCTTCCCAGAAATCGATCGATGTCTGCCGGTCGGCGCCGACCAGCGTGATGTGATGAACCCCTTGTGACTGAAGCTTGCGCATCGGCGACCCTCCCTCGTCCCTCACGTCAATGTTGGATCAGTTTTGACTTGTACTGACTTCGCTCGAGCGTACCCCATGGCGCCAACTCGATCGAGGCTGAGAAGACAAGCGCGTCGCGCAGCCGTGTCTGAATGCGCTCGGCGAGACCAGGTTCGGCCTGGCTCCCTTGCGCAAGTTCGACGACGACCGGCAGGGGCGGCTCCTGCCGCGTTCCGGCCGATGCCGGTTTCACCAGCATGAGCCCGCTGACGGCGGGCGCGAACTCGCTCACGACTTCCCGGATTGCTGAAGGAAACACGTTGACGCCACGCACGATCAGCATGTCGTCGGTGCGGCCGATACAACGCATGCTGAGCGAAGCGCGGCCGCATCGGCATGGGGAGCTCCACAGCTGGACATGATCGCGCGTGCGGAACCGAAGCAGTGGCGCGGCCTCTTGCCGAAGATGCGTCATGACCAGTTCGCCCTTGGCGCCGTCCTCGATCTTGATCGGCGCGCCGCTGGCCGGATCGACGAGTTCGACATGAACGAATCCGGCGGCGCCGAAATGCATGCCGCATTGTTCTTCGCATTCACCCCAGAGCGAAACGCCGATGTCGCCGATGCCCATCGCTTCCGTGACCTTTGCGCCCCATGACGCTTCGAGCTTTGCGCGAAATGCAGGCTCGCCGCCGCCCGGTTCGCCGGCGACAAGCAGCCTTCGGACGCTCGATCCGCGCAGGTCGAAATTGCGCTCGGCCGCCCACTCGACCAGATATGATGCGTAGGACGGCGTCATGACGGCCGCTGTTGGCTTCAACAGGCGGATAGCTGTCATCAGGCGCTCGGTGTTGCCGGTGCCGACGGGAATGTGACACATGCCGAGGCGATCGAAGGCGCCAAGCGCGGCCCCGGCCACAAATGGCCCGGCGTTATAGGTCGAAACGATAGCCTCGCCGCGCGTGACGCCTGACGCCGCGTAGCTGCGCGACGATACCGTCACCCAATTGTCGAGATCATTGGCCGTCAGCGGGATGTAGCTCGGCTTTCCCGTGGTGCCGCTGGTTGAGAAGACGCGGACGATACGGTCGCGTGGAACCGCGAGTTGCGTTCCCATCGGGTCGGCTTCGCTGCATGAAGCCCGCAATTCGTCCTTCTCGGTGAAAGGAAGGTCGGCGATCGCTGCGAGGCTGCCGACGTCCTCGCCGGATCGAATCCCGGAATTGCGCAGCTTTGCCTGATAGAAACGCGAGTTCGCCAGAAGATAGCGGATCTGATTGGCGTAAAGCTGGTCGTCGAGCAGAAACTGCTCTTCGAGAGAAAGAGACTGCGTTTGCTCAGCCCTCATGGTCGGACGCCGCTTCGCTGGCGCTCCGGTAGGCGACGGCATGCTCGGCGGCAGCCGCCATGGTCCAGGCGGTCGGGTTTTGACGCTCTTCCCAAAGATGGGCCAGCAGCCCGGCAGTCCGCGCGAGCAGCGGGATGGCCTTGATCGTCGCGGGCGGGAAGTCGAGGTCGAGGAGCACCGCCGCCATCGGCATGGATACGTTCATGACCAGCGGCTTGCCCCAGACAGCGGCGACGGCATTGCTGGAAATGTCGGGCCATCGCGATGTTCGGGCCGCTGATTTGCCTTGCATCAGCCAGCTCAAGGATCCGTTCGGTGCGCGGGTCTGTCGGACGGTGCACCGGGTGACCGAAGCCGGGCACACGCCCGCCGCTCTCGTGGATGCGACGCACAATCGCGAGCGCTGCCTCTTCAGGCGTTTCGCCTGCAGCGACTTTCGTCTGCGCTTCGACCAGCAGCTTGCCGCATTGATCGGACGTGCCGAGCAGGACCGGCCCGCATCCCAGCAGGCCGGCGGCTAACGCGCCTTGCAGCGAGTCCGGATCGGAAGCCAACGTCATTCGTGCTGCCTGGACGGTCGGCGTCAGGCCATGCTCGGCGATCGTCACGAGCAGCAGGTCGAGAAAAAACCTTTGGTCTGTCCGTCGGCTCGCGCCCGGTAAGCAGCAGATAGAAATAGTCGGTGAAGCTGAGCCGCCCCATAAGGTCGCCGCAGAGATCGCGGCCACGCACCTCGATGCGGTCCGCGCTGGCGGCGCAGATACTGGTCGTCGGCTCGCGCGAACTCGGTGACGTCATGGCCGGCCCTGACAGGATGCCGGAACTGTAGTGCAATTCCTGCTGCCTTACCATCAGCCTCAAATCCTGCGTGGGCGCAGCCGGGGCAGGCCGGAAAGCTGTGCAGCCATGACCGGGTTTGTCTGAATTGGAGCGAACCCGTGACATCGCCACGCCCTTTGTGTATCTGGACCGTCAATTCGAGAATCCCGATGCGGCGAGGCGGCTTTGAGCCGGGACGCTGTCTGATCTGACGAGGCAAACATGACGGCCAAGCCGCTCTATCGACGTGTTCTTTTGAAAGCGTCGGGCGAGGCGCTGATGGGCGACCAGCACTTCGGCATAGACGTGTCGATGGTCGACCAGATCGCATCCGACATCGCCGAGGCGAGGGCGCTTGGCGTCGAAGTCGGCGTGGTCATCGGCGGCGGCAACATTTTCCGCGGCGTGGCTGTCGCTTCGAAGGGCGGCGACCGTGTGACCGGCGATCACATGGGCATGCTGGCGACGGTGATCAATTCGCTGGCGCTCAGGACATCACTGGTCAAGATGGGCATTGAAGCGATCGTGCTGTCGGCGATCGCCATGCCGGAACTCTGCGAGAGCTTTTCGCAGCGCCAGGCGACCGCCTATATGAACCAGGGCAAGGTGGTGATCTTTGCCGGCGGCACCGGCAATCCGTTCTTCACGACTGATTCGGCGGCTGCCCTGCGTGCTGCCGAAATCGGCGCCGATGCGCTGTTCAAGGGCACGCAGGTGGACGGCGTCTACTCCGCCGACCCCAAGAAGGATCCCACCGCCACCCGTTTCGAGCGCATTACTCACGCCGATGTCATCAGCCGTGGCCTGTCGATCATGGATACGGCGGCGATTGCGCTTGCGCGCGAAAACCACATTCCGATAATCGTGTATTCAATCCATGAGAAGGGCGGATTTGGCCAGATTCTCACCGGCGGCGGGCGTTGCACCGTCGTTGCCGATGTCTGAGACGGCTAATTTCCGTTGCGCGTGAGCAGGAGGCGACAATGAGTGCTGACTACAAGGATCTGCAGCGGCGGATGGATGGCGCGATCGGCGCGTTCAAACACGACCTTGCCTCACTGCGCACCGGCCGTGCCTCGTCGAACCTGCTCGATGCGATCCACATCGAGGCCTACGGGCAGAACATGCCGATCAACCAGGTGGCGACGGTGACCGTGCCGGAGGCGCGCATGATTACGGTTTCCATTTGGGACAAGCAGATGGTCGGCAAGGTCGACCGCGCCATTCGCGAGGCCAATCTCGGCTTCAACCCGATCGTCGATGGCACGACGCTGCGCATCCCGCTGCCGGAACTCAACGAGCAGCGCCGCAAGGAGCTGGCCAAGATCGCGCATGGTTATGCGGAAAACGCTCGCGTGGCGGCCCGTCATGTGCGGCGCGACGGCATGGATTTCCTGAAGAAGCAGGAAAAGGACGGCGACATCTCAGAGGACGATCACCGCAAGAAGTCCGACCAGGTGCAGAAACTGACGGACGACACGATTAACCAGATCGACAGTCTATTGGCGTCAAAAGAAGCCGAGATCATGCAGGTGTAGAGCCTGCGGTGCGGACGCGGCCAGACGGCGTCCGGGAACAAGCTTGATGTCGACGCCCGCGCATGTCGCGATCATCATGGATGGCAATGGCCGCTGGGCAAAGCAGCGCGGCCTGCCGCGCCTTGCTGGCCACAAGGCCGGCGTCGATGCATTGCGCAAGACAGTGCGGGCAGCGGATGAACTCGGCATCCAGTGGCTGACCGTCTATGCCTTTTCCTCGGAGAACTGGTCGCGGCCACAGACCGAGGTCAGCGACCTGATGGGGCTGCTGAAGATTTTCATCCGCCGCGACCTCGCCGAGTTGCACAAAAACGGCGTCCGCGTCCTGATCATCGGCGAGCGCAATGGCTTGCAGGCGGATATTCGAAAACTTCTCGAAGAAGCCGAGGCGCTGACGGCCGCCAACACGGCGCTCAATCTCGTCATCGCCTTCAACTATGGCGGCCGCGACGAGATCGTACGCGCAGCGCGCAAGCTTGCCGAAGACGCAGCCAACGGGACGATCGATCCTGCCGCGATCGATGCCGATCTGTTCGGTCGCAACCTCGATACCGCCGGTATGCCGGACCCGGATCTGGTGATCCGCACCAGCGGCGAGCTGCGGCTGTCCAACTTCCTGCTCTGGCAGGCGGCCTATAGCGAGCTGGTTTTCCTGCCGTGCTATTGGCCCGACTTCAACCGCGACCACCTGGCCGATGCGATCGCATCGTTCGGCGCTCGCGATCGACGCTTTGGCGGCCGCAAGGAAAGCGCGCTGTGAGTTCCGGGCAGATGAGCAATCTGCAGCTCCGCGTCATTTCCGCCGTCATTCTTGCCATTGTCGTTCTCGGAATCACCTGGCTGGGCGGCACGCCATTTCGTCTGCTGGCCTGCGTGATCGGCGCGGCGATTCTGTACGAAGCTTGCGCCATGTCCCGGTCGATTTCCGGCCCCGCCAATCAGTGGATCGCGGCAGCGGGCTTGGCGCTGGCGCTCATTCCGATGGCCGTCGGTGCGACGGCTGTTGCCACCCAAGCGATTCTTGTGCTGGCGATCATCGCCACCGGGCTTCACGGCTTCTGCGACTGGCGCTACCTTTTGGGCGACGGGCGGATTGGCCTATGCCGGCCTGTCGGCGTCTGTCGTTGGCCTATCTGCGCGATTCGGACACACCCGGCCTGATCGCAATCCTGTTTCTGTTCGCGGTCGTCTGGGCGACCGACATCCTGGCCTATTTTGTCGGTCGCGCGGTCGGCGGGCCGAAGCTTGCCCCGTCGATTTCACCCGGCAAGACGCAAAGCGGTGCGCTCGGTGGCGCGGTCGGCGGTGTGATCGCCGGCGTGCTGCTGGCTATGGCGGCGGGTGTACCGAATTTGCTGACGATAGCTGTTGTCGCCCTGGTGCTTTCGATCGTGGCGCAGGCAGGCGATCTGTTCGAATCATGGATCAAGCGACGCCACGGCGTAAAGGATTCGGGCTGGATCATTCCGGGTCACGGTGGCGTGATGGACCGGGTCGACGGTCTTGTCGCGGCCGGTTTTGCCCTATACGTGCTCGGATCGTTGTTTGGCGGAATGGAAACACCGGCGCATGGCCTGTTTCGGCCCTGATCTTCGTCGACCAGGCACGAGGAGATAGTCGCGATGGCGGAAGAACCGCGCAGCGTCGCCCATTGGCGCATCATCCTTGCCTTCATTCTCGATCTGATCACGGCATTCATCGTGCTTGGCTACCTGGTCAGCAGAATCTTCGGTGGTGCGACGCCAAATGGGTTCTCGCTTGAGGGATGGACAGCATTCCTTCTCCTGGCGCTGATCATTGCCTATTTCGTCATTTTCGGCCGCTATCTTGGCGGCACGCTTTGGCAACGCATCCTTGGCGCTGTAAGACGATGACGCTTCGCCATGGATTCGCCCCGAAGCGCCGACAGCTTCGCGGCGCCTTTGACTTGAGGACAAAATAAGCGTGTTCGAGACCTTGCTGAGCACCGACGGCTTGCTGCTTGGCAAGATCCTGCCGTTCCTGGTCGTGCTGACGATCGTCGTGTTCGTGCACGAGATGGGCCACTATCTGATCGGCCGCTGGTGCGGCATCGGCGTCAAAGCCTTCTCGATCGGCTTCGGTCCCGAACTGGCTGGCTTCAATGACCGGCATGGCACACGCTGGAAGCTGTGCGCGATTCCGCTCGGCGGTTACGTCAAATTCGTCGGCGATATGAATGCGACGAGCACGCCGGATAGCGAGGAATTGGAAAAGCTGACTGCGGCCGAGCAGAAGGTCGCCTTCCATACCCAGCCGGTGTGGAAACGCGCCGCGACGGTATTTGCCGGTCCGGCCTTCAATTTTCTGCTGACGATAGCCGTATTTGCGGTGTTCTTCTCAATCTACGGCCGCACCGTCTTCGAGCCGACGGTGGCGCAGGTTCAGCCCGACAGCCCGGCCGCGGTCGCCGGTTTCCAGCCTGGCGACCGTTTCATTTCCGTCGATGGCAATGCGGTCGAGACCTTCGACGACGTGCAGCGCTATGTTTCGGGGCGTGCCGGCGACGAGCTGATCTTCGTGATGCGGCGCGGCGACCAGGAAATAACGCTGACCGCGACGCCGGAACTGCGCACCATCCCAAGCCCGCTGGGCGATCAGAAGATCGGCGCGATCGGCGTCGTCCAGACGCGCGAATTGGGTGCGCCGCGCGCCATCGAATACGGTCCCGTGGCGGCAGTGGGCGAGGCGGTCAAGCAGACCGGCCATATCATCCAGAGCACCGGGCGCTTCCTGAAACGGTTGGTGGTCGGGCGGGAAGACCGTTGTCAGCTAGGTGGACCGATTCGGATCGCCGACATGGCCGGCAAGGCTGCCCAACAGGGCCCTCAGCTGCTGATCCAGCTCATTGCCTTCCTGTCGGTGGGAATCGGAATACTCAATCTGTTGCCGATTCCACCGCTCGATGGAGGACATCTGGCCTTTTACGCCATTGAGGCCGTCATGCGCCGGCCAGTGTCCGAAAAGACCATGGAAGCGGTCTATCGAGCAGGCTTTGTGCTGGTGATGACCTTTATGGTTTTTGTCTTCTGGAACGATATTTTTGGCTGTTAATGGCCAAAAAGTGGCGGATTTAGGCGCCGTTTACCATAATTGGCGGCAATGCGTGACGTGAATGCCACGCTGTCCGGGTTAGTAAACCGATATTTACCGCAAGCCTTGCTTGTAGGGAAAATACCGGTAATACGGGTACGAGAAATGATCGATAAGTCCGGTTTCTCGCCGTGGGGACTTCGAGAAAAAGGTAGCATAGCCCTATGAAGGCAGCCTCTAGTTTTCTAAGCGCCGCTTCGGCGGTAGCTTTGTCGGCAGCTTGGCTTACGCCAAGCGTAGCCGTTGTTCAGTTTGTATCGGTGTCCGCAGCGCAGGCAGCAGTCGTCAGCCGTATCGAAGTTCGTGGCAACCAGCGCGTTGACGACGAGACAATTCGCAACACGATCGCGATTTCACCGGGCCAGAATTTCTCCAGCGACGACATTGATGAGGCGGTGAAGCGCCTGTTCGGCACCGGGTTGTTCTCGGATGTCCGCATCAACCAGCAGGGTTCGACGCTTGTCGTCGAGGTTTCGGAGCTGCAGGTCGTCAACAACGTGCTCTTCCAGGGCAACAAGAAGATCAAGGACGCCGAGCTGTCGAACAGCGTTCAGCTGAAGCCGCGTTCGCCGTTCTCGACGGCGACGATGGAATCGGACGCCGAGGCGATTCGCCAGGCTTATGCCCGGATCGGTCGTGAAGATGCGACCGTAACCACCCAGGTCATCGACCTCGGGGAGAATCGCGTCAACGTCGTCTATGAGATCAATGAAGGCGACCGTACCAAGATCGCCGCGATCAATTTCAACGGCAATAGCGCGTTCAGCGATCGTCGCCTGGCTGGCGTGATTTCCACCAAGCGCTCCAACGTGCTGTCGTTTGTTTTCCGCGACGACATCTATGACGAAGATCGCCTGAAGGCTGACGAAGAAGCGCTGCGCCGTTTCTATTTCAATCGTGGTTACGCCGACTTCCAGGTGGTGTCCGCCACCGGCGCGATGAACGAAGCGACCAACGAATACACGATCAACATCACGATCGAAGAGGGCGAACGCTATAATTTCGGCGAGATCAGCGTCGACTGCACGATCGCCGAAATCGATTCGGCGTCGCTGCAGAGCGTTGTCGAAACCCATCAGGGTGACGTCTACAGCGCCAAGGAAGTCGAAGACACGATCATCGCGCTGACCGAGACGGTAGCCGGTCGTGGTTATGCCTTTGCGCAGGTGACGCCGCGCGGCGACCGCAATTTCGAGAACAGGACGATTTCTGTCGTCTATACGATCGACCAGGGCACCCGCGCCTATGTCGAGCGTCTCGAAATCCGCGGCAATGACCGCACGCGCGACTATGTCATTCGTCGCGAGTTCGACGTGGCCGAAGGTGACGCATTCAACCAGGTTCTTGATCCAGCGCGCGAAGCGTCGCCTGGAAGCGCACTGGTTATTTTGAGAAAGTCGAGGTTTCGACGGCACCCGGTTCGGAAGCCGACCAGGTCGTTCTGGTTGTCGACGTGGTCGAAAAGTCGACGGGTGAATTCTCGATCGGTGCGGGTTATTCGACCGGCGGCGAGACCTCCGGTCCGAGCGTCGAAGGCTCGATCACCGAGCGCAATTTCCTTGGCCGTGGCCAGTTCATCCAGCATTTCCGCTGGTGGTGGCGAGAATTCGCGCGACTTCATGCTGTCGTTCACCGAGCCGTATTTCCTCGGGCGGCGTATTGCTGCCGGCTTCGACATCTTCCGCCAGACGCGCCGCTACGACAAGTATGAAAGCGAGATCGACGGGCGGTACCGTGCGCTTCGGCTTGCCGATCACCGATTCCATCTCGACGCAGTTCGCTTACAACTACTCGCAGGAAGAGTATAGCTTCCGCGATAGCTGCGACCGCAACGCCGACGGTATTGCGGATGACAATGTGCCGTGGGACAGCAATGGCAACGGGACGATCGACAGCGGCGATAGATCAACACCTGCAACGTCTCAAACGCCATCAAAGAGGCCGTCGCTGACGGCGAGTGGATCAAGTCGTCGGTTTCGGCTGGTCTGACCTACAACACGATCGACGATATGAAGAACCCGCATTCGGGCTTCTACGTCACCGGGTCGGCGTGAGTTTGCCGGTCTGGGCGGCGACGCCGATTGGACGAAATTCACGGCGCGCGGCAGCTACTACCATACGCTCAACGAAGAATGGGATATCGTCGGCCTGATCAGCGGCGGCGCCGGCCATATCATCGCCAATGGCGACGATGGTCTGCGCATCTTTGACCAGTTCCAGAGCAACACCCGCATGATCCGCGGCTTCGAGTATGGCGGCATCGGCCCCTATGACGCGGCGCCGGGCGCCGACAACGATCACCTCGGCGGCACGACCTATTTCAACGCGTCGGTGGAAGCGCAGTTTCCGCTGCCGCTTATCCCGGAAAGCTTTGGCCTGCGTGGCGCGGTGTTTGCCGATGCGGCAACGCTTTACGGCAACAAGATTTCGGCCAGAGTCGTGTCGAGTCGCCGGCGACGGAATGGAATGGCGCGCTTCGGTTGGCGTCGGTTTGACCTGGGCCTCGCCGTTCGGTCCGCTGCGCGTCGACTACGCGATCCCGGTCATGAAGGAAGAGTTGGACGAGATGCAGGAATTCACCTTCGGCATCTCGACACGCTTCTAAGTGCTTCTTAGCCTTGGACAAATCGGGCGGGACGGTCTAGCCGTACCCGCCCTTTTCAATGTCGTTTCGCTTAGCGCAGAACGGGGCTGATCGTCGGGGATAGATGGATCCGGTCTTTTTCAAGCCTTCGCGTCAATTCACTGCGTCTGAGATCGCGACGATCACCGGTGCGGAACTCCTCGATTCGGCAACGCAAAACACTGTCGTCACGTCAATCGCCGCAATCGGCGATGGCGGCGATGGCGCTCTCGTTTTTGTCGACGGCAAGCGCAACGCCAGCCATTTGGCCGAGTTGCGGGCCGCTGCAGCGTCCTGTGCCCGCGCGACCTGGCGTCGCAGGCGCCTGCGGGCATCGCGGTCCTCGCCACGTCGCGGCCACAACAGGCGTTTGCGATGGTCGGACGCCTGCTGTTTCCCGAGGCTGGAATTCCCGGCAGCGTGACGGGCGAGACCGGCATTTCGCCGCAGGCCATGATTCATCCGTCGGCAAAGGTCGAAGACGGAGCAATCGTCGAGGCCGGCGCGGTGATCGGCGCAGGCGCCGAGATCGGCAGCGGCACCGTGATTGCGCCTACCGCGGTGATCGGAAAGCAATGCCGGATCGGACGCGACGGCTTCGTCGGCCCGGGTGCGTCGGTCCAATATGCGCTGATCGGCGACCGCTGCATCATCCATGGCGGCGCTCGCATCGGGCAGGACGGTTTCGGTTTCGTGCCCGGTGCGAAGGGGCCTGAACGAATCCCGCAAATCGGTCGGGTCATCATCCAGGACGATGTCGAGATCGGCGCCAATACGACGGTCGATCGCGGCGCGATGGCCGACACTGTCATCGGCGAGGGAACAAAGATCGATAATCTGGTGCAGATCGGGCACAATGTCCGCATCGGCCGGGGCTGCATCATTGCCGGCCATTGCGGCTTGTCAGGATCGGTCGTACTGGGGGATTTCGTGATGCTGGGCGGCAGTGTCGGGATTTCGGATCATATCACCGTCGGTGCGGGCGCACAGGTCGCGGCCGGTTCCGGTCTGATGGACGATGTGCCGGCAGGCGCCCGTTGGGCCGGCGTGCCGGCCGTGCCGATCCGCGATCATTTCCGCCAGGTCTCGATGCTGCGGGCGATGGTCAAGAATCGCAAGGGAGGCAAAGGTGAGTGAGACGCCGGCCAACACGCTCGAGACAATGGACATTCTCGACATCATGCGGCTCTTGCCGCATCGCTATCCGTTCCTGTTGGTCGATCGCATCATCGATATCGATGCCGACAACTCCGCCGTCGGCATCAAGAACGTGACCATGAACGAGCCGCATTTCACCGGCCATTTCCCCTCGCAGCCGGTCATGCCCGGCGTGCTGATCATCGAGGCGATGGCGCAGACGGCGGGCGCGATCTGCCTCAAGCATACCGGCGGCGACAACCCATCGCTGGTCTATTTCATGACAATCGACAACGCCAAATTCCGCAAGCCGGTGGTTCCGGGCGATCAGCTTGAACTTCATGTGAAGAAGCTGAAGAAGCGCGGCAACATCTGGCGCTTCGCCTGCGAAGGCAAGGTCGCCGGCGCGCTGGTAGCGGAAGCGGAAATCTCCGCGATGATGTCGCCCAGGGTCGCTGGATGACGGCAGTCGTCCATCCGAGCTCCGTCATCGAGCCGGGCGCTATTCTTGGCGAAGGCGTCCGGATCGGCCCATTTTGTCTCGTCGGACCCGATGTCGTTCTGGGCGAGCGGTGTCGAACTGATTAGCCATGTCTCGATCACCGGCGCCACGACGATCGGCGACGGCTGCAAGATCTATCCAAACGCAGCACTTGGCGCGGCGCCGCAAAATCTGAGCCACAAAGGCGGCAAGACCACCCTGACGATCGGCAAGAACACCGTCATTCGCGAATCAGTGACGATCCACACCGGTTCCGATTCCAGCCGTGGCGCAACGATCGTCGGCGACAATTGCTTTATCATGGCCTATTCGCACATCGCGCATGACTGCACTGTTGGCAACAATGTGACGATGGCCAATGGCGCGACTTTGGCCGGCCACTGTGAGATCGGCGACAATGTTACGATCGGCGGCATGACGGCCGTGCTGCAATTCTCGCGGGTCGGCAACAACGCCTTTCTGGCCGGAATGTCGGGCATTTCCGGCGACGTCATCCCATTCGGCATGGCGCAGGGCAATTTGGCCGAGCTGCGGGGGCTGAATGTCGTCGGCATGCGCCGCGCCGGCATGGACCGCGACGAAATCAAGGCTGTGAAGGACGCCTATCGGGTGATTTTCGATCGGGCGACGCCGATGGCCGAAAATCTGGAGCGCGCGCGCAGAGGAGTTTGCCGGATCGGCGCTGGCCATGAGCCTGGTGGATTTTCTGTCCGAGCGCGGCAAGCGCTATTTCGTCACGCCCGCCGGTGCGCGGCGGCAGCGAAGCGGACGATGCCGACGACGCCGGCGAATGAGGCCGGCCGCACGGCCATCATCGCCGGCGGCGGGCTGCTGCCGGTCGAGATCGCCAAGGGCCTGGCGGCCGCGCGGGCAAGCGCCATTCATCGTCATCGTCAAAGGCGAAGTCGAAGACCCGGCCATCCTGAAGGCCTATCCGCATATCGAGCTGCATCTCGAACAGTTCGGCATGCTTCGGCCGCTGCTGAAGCAACAGCGCATCAGCCGCGTCGTCCTGGCGGGCACGATTGCCCGCCGACCGAAAATCAGCGCGCTACGTCCGATCCTGCCGCTGCTGCCGGTCATTCCTCGCTTTATCGTCGCCCTCGCAAGTGGCGATGACGTGCTGTTGCGAACGATCATCGGATATTTCGAAGCCATTGGCGTGAAGGTTGTCGGCGCGCATGAAGTCGTGCCCGACCTTCTGGTCGGCGAGGGGGTTCATACGACGAAAAAGCCGTCGAAAGAGGACGCCAAGAACATCGAAGCAGCCTTTGCCGCAGCAAAGGCCATCGGTGCGCTGGACATCGGTCAGGCAGCCGTGGCGATCGGCGGACGGGCGATTGCGCTGGAGGGCATCGAAGGAACTGATGGTCTTCTGGAGCGGGTTGCTGATCTGCGCGGCCATGGACGCCTGGCCGGCCGCAAAGGCGGCGTGCTGGTCAAATGCGCCAAGCCGGGCCAGGAACTGCGCGCCGACCTGCCCGGCATCGGGTTGAACACGGTCGAGGGGGCGCACAAGGCCGGCCTGAATGGCATGGCGGTCGAGGCGGAGCGGGCGCTGGGGCTTGGCTTCGGCGACCTCATCGCTCGCGCCAACACGCTCGGTCTGTTCGTGGTCGGCCTGCCGAAGGCGGGTGCGAAATGAGCCGCCCGCTCAAGATCGCCATCATCGCCGGCGAAGAATCCGGCGAATTGCTTGGCGCCGATCTGGTTCGGGCGCTGAATGCAGCCACCGGCGCCCAGGCTGAACTTGTCGGGGTCGGCGGACGGCATCTGGCGGAACTCGGCCTGAAATCGCTGTTCCAGTCCAGCGAGATCGCGCTCGATGGGCATCAGCGCGGTCCTGCGCGATCTGCCGCGGCTGATCGGTCGGATCGGCAGCACGGCGAAAGCCATCGTCGCAGCCAAGCCCGATTGCCTGATCACCATCGACAGCCCGGAATTCACACTGCGGGTGGCGCGCAAGGTGCATGCGGCAGACCCGTCGATCCCGATCGTCCACTATGTCTGCCCGAGCGTCTGGGCTTGGCGGCCGGGTCGCGCCAAGGACATGAAGGGTTTTGTCGATCGGGTGCTGTGCATCCTGCCGTTCGAGGTCGGCGAGCTGCAAAGGCTGGATGGCCCGCCGGGTACCTATGTCGGCCATCGTCTGGCCCGTGATCCGGGTATTGCACGCGCGGCCGCGATGCAGGCGGAGCCGCGCGATCTTTCCGACGACCGCGAGAAGACATTGCTGCTTTTGCCCGGCTCTCGCCGGGGCGAGGTGAACAGCCTGCTGGAACCGTTCCGCGAAACCGTGTCGATCCTGCATGAACGCGGCAACCGGCTGCGGCTGCTCTTGCCGACCGTGCCGCATGTCGAACAGATCGTTCGCCAAGCGACAGCGTCATGGGCGCAACAGCCGGAAATCTTCAGCGATCCGGACAGGAAATGGCAGGCGTTCGGCGAGGCCGATGCGGCGCTGATCGCGTCCGGCACGGTTTCGTTGGAACTGGCGCTTGCGCGGCGTGCCGATGGTGTCTTGCTACAAGCTGGACTTTTTCGCCCGACCGCTGCGCGGGCTGGTCACGTCCTGGGCGACGCTGCTGCCGAACCTGATCGCCGACAAGCTCGTCGTGTTCGAATTCATCGATTTTTACGTCCGCCCACCGGTTTTGGCGCGCCAGCTCGAAGCGCTGATGGCCGATACGGAGATGCGCCGCTGGCAGAAGACGGGCCTTACAGACGTCGCCGAGCGGATGCGAACCGATCGCCCATCGGGCGAAATCGCTGCTGAGGCGGTGCTCGACAACAATCAGACAGCGCGGCCGACCCTGATTCCGGCCGCGCTGCTCGGCCCCGCCCAAGACGAATCAGTTCGCGGCGAAGCAGTAGAACAGGCCGTCGCCGCCCGTGCCCTTGAAAGCTTCCTGCGAACAGCCGCCGCGCGTCGCATGCGACGCGTTCCAGGATTTGGCTTCGGCGGAATTGTTCAAGCCCGTGCGGTCGCTGTGGCCGACGATCGCAGCGCCTTCCGCGCCACCCATCGTCCAGTTGCCGCAGGTTTCGGGCGCCGCCGTGCCGTCAGCCTTCGAGCCGGTCAGGATGTCATGCCGGTTCGGCGTGTCGCCGCGGCCGTTGATGACTTCGCCCTTTTCGTTGAGCGCGGTCTGCTTGGTCAGATTGTTCGCTGTCGCTGTGCAACGACGCGACGTCGTCGGCGATCTTTTCGCCTTTGGCGTTGACCCATGGTCCGGCGCCAATGCGGTCCTTGGCGTTTTCGGCGTCGCTGGAGAGATAGGCCTTCCAGGTCTTGCCGGTCGAGCCGGCCGCCGTGGCCAGCTGGTTGCAATAGGCGTCGGCGCCGGCCAGCCCGCCAAGATCGCCGCCTTTGCCGGGATTGGCGCTGGTGACGAAGAAGCTCATCGCCGTGTCCTGTGCCTGTGATGCGCCGATGGCGAGCAGGCCAAAACGGCCGCCGCAGCCAATGCGATACTTCTCATGAAAACTCTCCCTAGGATGTTGTCAAGCCCGGGAGAAGCCTATTGCTGCCAAATACGCAGTAAAATCAAACTCTTGTGATAAGAGTTTCAACAAATTCACATGCAATAGCCAGCCCGGCGCGTAGCACACCCGACTGTGATGTCAACGAACCTCGTAGCCGGTTTCTTCCGCCGCATGGCACAAGCGTGTGCCAGAACGACCGCGCGAACGAGCGGAAAACATAGATGTCGAACTGGTCGGGCCCGGTGCGCTGGATTTGCGCGAAAACGTCGTGATGGTCGGTCGAAATGGCCGCGCCGACGGGAGCCTTTGTCAAAGCCAGAAATCGACTGCAAACAGTTTCGACAGCACCCACTCCGCCTTCGGACCGGCGATCCGGATCGCCGTGCGGCCATGCGAAAGATCAGTGATGGTGCCGATGTCATCGGTGACGGCGTCAGCCAAGCGTGGCCGCCAGTCCCTCCGATCGTCCGTGACCAGGAACCGGCCGGGTGCAATGCCGAAGCCGCTGCGGTCCTTTCGTGCAACGCCACCGCCGCGCGCCGTCCGGACGAGCTTCAGGCCGGTGGCGGTCGCAATAGCGGCGATCAAGCGCCTTCTCCTGGCCCGGCCAGGCCGCAACCTGCACGATCGAACCGGGTTGCGGTCTCGGACAGCATGACGCCGACGCCGTTGACGACATTGCCGTGGCGGCCGGGCTGCCACACCGGCGCGAGCGGCGAGAGCTGCTCAACCATGCATGCGGCTCCCTTCCGGATCGAAGAAATGGTGGCTGACGATCTCGACCGGGCCGAATCGGTTGCGCAGCGGGTCGGAGATGAAGGCGCGCTGGCCGACGCGGTTTGTGCCGTCCTGACCAGCGCCAGCGCGATGTATTTGCCGAGCGCCGGCGAGTAGCAGCAGGCGGTCAGGTGGCCGAGCGAGTTGCGCGGGTCTGCCTTCGGTCAGCTTTTCCACCACATGCGCGCCGCCGCTGAGCGGACGGTTGTCGAGCGAGATCAGCGCCGACAAGCTGCAGCCGCCCATCGGCCGCAAGCCCTTCGCGGTCCTTGGTCTGCGAGCCGATATACGGCTTCTTCTTCGACAGCATCCAGTCGAGATGCAGATCATGCGCGGTCGTGCGGCCGTCGATCTCCGCGCCGGTGACATGGCCCTTTTCGATGCGCAGCGTGCCCAGCGCCTCGAGGCCGTAGGGCACGATGCCGAAGGGCTTTCCGGCTGCTCATCAGCGCCTGCCAGACGTGCGTGCCATGACCCGCGCCGCAATAGACCTCGTAGGCGCGCTCGCCCGAGAAGGAGAGGCGGCAGATCATCACCGGCACACCGGCGATCTCGCCATGCACGATGCCCATGAAGGGCAGCGTCTCGTTGTCGACCGCCGTGCCGTTGACGCAGGCAGCAAGCACGTCGCGCGATTTCGGCCCGCCGATCGCCGCGCCCGCCCACTGGTCGGTGACCGAGGTGACATGCACCTTCAGCTCCGGCCAGATGACGTCGAGATAATATTCGAGATGCTGCATGACCTTGCCGGCATTGGCCGTGGTCGTGGTCATCAGGAAATCGTTCTGGCCGAGCCGCCAGGTCGTGCCGTCGTCGAAGGCAATGCCTTCCTCGCGCAGCATCAGGCCGTAGCGCGCCTTGCCGACCGGCAGCGTCGAGAAAATGTTGGTGTAGACGCGGTCGAGGAATTCACCCGCATCCGGCCCTTGCACGGCGATCTTGCCCAGCGTCGAGACGTCGACGATGCCGACGCTTTCGCGTGTCGCCTTGGCCTCGCGCACATAGGCCTGCTCGATCGTCTCGCCGTGCAGGCCAAAAATCTGCGGGCGATACCAAAGCCCGACCGGAAACATCGTCGCGCCGTGCTCGACATGCCAATCGTGCATCGGCGTCAGGCGCTCGGGAAAAATGTCGCCATAGCGTTCGGCCGCCAGCGAGCCGATCGAGACCGGCGCGAAGGGCGGCCGGAAGCGCGTGGTGCCGACCTCGGGAATGGTCTTGCCGAGCTCGGCCGCCATGATGGCGAGGCCGGGCATATTGGAAGTCTTGCCCTGGTCGGTCGCCATGCCGAGCGTCGTGTAGCGCTTCAGATGCTCGACCGAGACAAAGCCTTCGGTGCGGGCGAGGCGCACATCGTCGGCCGTGACATCGTGCTGGAAATCGACGAAAGCCTTGCCCTTGGCCTTGATCTCGAGCACCGGGGCAGGGCGCGGGTCGGCCTCGAAACCATCGACCTCGGGCGCCGCTGGCCGCCTTGCCGCGGCTTGCCGCCGGCTGCCACCAGTCCGGCCGCCGAGGCCGCCGGAAATCGCGGCCGCCGTCGCCATGCTGCCGGTCATGCCGCCCGCGCCGACCCATTCTTCCGTCCGTTTCGGCGGCAGGAACGCCTGCAGATCGTCGCTCCAGACCGGCCTTTCGCCGGCCTGGCTCGCGAGGTGCAAGCGTCGGCGACCAGCCGCCGGAAACCAGCAGGCAATCGCAGCCGATGCCGCGCAACCAAGCCCGACGCGCGGCCGGTGGCGGCATCGAAAGGCTGCGCCAGCAATCCCTTGATGCGTTGTTTGCCGCTGGTGCCGACGACGGCATGGCCCGGCAGAGTTCGGCGCCGCTCTGCGCTGCGGCGTCGCGTGCTGCCTCGGCAGATTTCGCGCGCGCACATCGACGATGGCGGTGATCGTCGCGCCGGCTGCTTTCAGGGCGGAGGCGGCGCGGTAGGCGGTGTCGTTGTTGGTGAAGACAACGATATCCTTGCCCGGCCAGCACGCCGAACTCATTGGCGTAGCGCTCGGCAGCACTTGCCAGCATGACGCCCGGGCGGTCGTTGCCGGGAAAGACGATCGGCCGCTCCAGCGCGCCGGTCGCCAGCACGACCGTCCTGGCGCGGATCGTCCACATGCGGTGGCGCGGCTCGCCTTTGGCCAGCACCGCCTTGTGGTCGCCGACGCGTTCGACGGCGGCGAGCGTGTTGCCGTCATAATAGCCCCAGACGGTCGTGCGCGGCAGCAGGCGGACGTTGGATGCCTCGGCCAGGGCCTCGGCCTGATCGGCCGCCCAGTCGGCGGCAGGCACGCCGTCGATGGTCTCGCGCGACCATTTTGCCGAGCCGCCGAGCACCGGGTCGAGTTCGGCCAGCATGACATCCGCGCCCGGCTCGGCGGCCGCCCTGTGCCGCCGGCAAGCCCGGCCGGACCGGAACCGACGACCAAGCACGTCGCAGAAGGCGTTGACCCGCTCATAGCGCGCGGTGTCCGGCTCGCGGCCCGCACGGCCAAGGCCGGCGGCGCGGCGAATGAACTTTTCGCAGAACATCCAGAAGCGGGTGCCCTTCAGCGGCCCGATCACCGGCCCCATGAAGGTCTTGTAGTAGAAGCCGGCGCCGAGCAGCTTGCCGCCGAGCTGGTTGACTGCGCTGAGGTCGAAAGCCAGCGAGGGATAGCGGTTCTGGCTGAGCGCCTGCAAGCCCGTCGTGGATCTCGATCTGGGTTGCCGGGAACGTTCGGTTCGCGCACATTGCCGCGCAGCACCGTCACCAACGCATTCGGCTCGTCGACGCCGGCCGACAGCAGGCCGCGCGGGCGGTGGTATTTGAACGAGCGGCCGAACAGCGTCACGCCGTTGGCGAGCAGTGCCGAGGCCAGTGTGTCGCCGGGATGGCCGCTGTACTGCTGGCCGTCGAAGCTGAAATGGACGGTCTTGTTGCGGTCGATGCGCCCGCCGGAAGTCGTGCGGCGCGCGCTCATTTCGCGCCTCCGAGGCTTGCGCCGCCGACCTGCTTTGGCGCGGCGGCTTGGCGAGCGACTTCTTCGGCGCAGGCCTCGGCTGGCCGTTGCAGTGCGAGCTTTGGTTTGGCGGCGGATCTTGCGGCGCTCGCGCTTGGTCTTCCAAAGCAATCTGCGTGGTTGAAAGCTCCGTCCGAACCGAGACTGCTGGCTTCCGTCCCGCACCATGCGCACGCTCGAGACCTTGTGCGTCAGCGTGTTGCGCACGACGACGAGATGCGAGCGGCAGCCGCCGGAATGCTGCCAGATTTCATTGTGGTCGCCGGCGATGTTGACGCGATCGAAGACATAGTCGTTCCAGGCGTCAAGGTCGGTGGAGGCCGGGTCCGGACGCACGCGGTTGCCGTCGCCCTGATAGGTGAATTCGCCGACGTCGCGCGGGCCGCAATAGGGGCAGGAGATCAGCATCTCAATGCAGCCTCGGGGTCGCGCCCTGGCCCTTGTCGTCGATCACATAGCCCCGATGGAAGCGGTCGAGCGTGAAAGGCGCGTTGAGTTCGTGCGGCCGGTCCTTGGCGATCGTGTAGGCGAAGCAGAAGCCGGAGGCCGGCGTTGCCTTGAAGCCGCCGTAGCACCAGCCGCAATTCAGATACATGCCGGGCAGGGGCCCTGTCGTGATGATCGGCGAGCCGTCCATCGACATGTCGCAGACGCCGCCCCATGAGCGCAGCACGCGCACCGGCGCCAGGCGACGGGAACAGCGCCAGCATCTCGCTCTGCACGTCCTCACGATCTGCAGGTTTCCACGCTGGGCGTAGGAATTGTAGCCGTCGATGTCGCCGCCATAGACCAGCCCGCCCTTGTCGGACTGCGACATATAAAAATGGCCCATGCCGAAGGTGACGACCGTATCGATGAACGGCTTCAGCGATTCCGAGACAAAGGCCTGCAGCACATGGCTTTCGATCGGCATCCTGTCGACGCCGGCCATGCGCATGACGTGGCCGGTCGAGCCGGCAACCGCGACCGCCACCTTCTTGGCGCGGATCTCGCCGCGCGAGGTGCGCACGCCGACGACGCGATCGCCATCCTTGATGAAGCCGGTCACTTCGCAATTCTCCAGGATGTCGACGCCGCGGCGGTCGGCGCCGCGCGCATAGCCCCAGGCGACCGCATCGTGCCGGGCAGTGCCGGCGCGCCATTGCATCAGCCCGCCGAGGATCGGGAAGCGCGCCGAGCGAGAAATATCGACCGCGGGCATGAGCTGTCTTGATTTCGGCCGGCGTCATCAGCACCGCGTCGGCGTCGAGATGGCGCATGGCGTTGCCGCGCCGCGCGAAATCGTCGAGCTGGGCCGGCGTGTGGCCGAGGTTCAGAACGCCGCGCTGCGAGAACATGACATTGTAGTTCAGCTCGTGGGAGAGGTTCTCCCACAGCTTCATCGAATGCTCGTAGAAGCGGATGTTTTCGGGCAGCAGGTAGTTCGAGCGCACGGCGGTCGTGTTGCGGCCGACATTGCCTGAGCCGAGATAGCCGCGCTCGAGCACCGCGACATTGGTGATGCCGTGCTCCTTGGCGAGGTAGTAGGCCGTCGACAGCCCGTGCCCGCCGCCGCCGATGATGATGACATCGTAGGACGGCTTAGGATCCGGCTTGCGCCAGGCCGGCTTCCAGTCGCGGTTGCCGTTCAGCGCATTGCGGATCAGGGAAAAGACCGAATATTCCGCCATCGGATGGTCATTTTTCCTTCGAAGCAGCGGCAGACTATCGAGCGCCGGCAGGGGCGAGGGCGACAATAGCGCCATGCGCCTTTCGTGTGACCGACTCCCGCGATGCCGGTCAACCGCTCCTGCGTCCTTGCTCGCGCCGCGATGCGCAACTATCAAGGCCGAGTTTTGCACATTTCCGGCGAATCGGTGGCGAGAGCCGCGCCGACTTCAGTCGCGCATTGGCCGCGATTGTTGGCGGTGTCATCTTCGCGTGCGCTGTGCCTGCCGGCCGCACTCGCCCAAAACGGCCGCGATAGCCAGCAGCCGCAGCCGAGACAACAGGCGTGTCTGGCGAACAGCAAGCGATCCTGGACGGCCTGACGGCCCAGGTCGATCATCGCCGACAAGGCGATCGTTGCCAATGCCGAGGATGACGCGAACCTGGTCGACACCCGGCTCGATCTCGAAGACATGCTGGGAAGGCTGCTGGCCAGCGGCGTGGCGTTCCGCCCGCGGCTGACCGAAATCAACGGTCGTCTGGACGGAGATCGGACCGCCGCCCAAGGAGGGCGAGCCGCCGGAATCGGAGCGCGTCGCCACGGAGCGTCAGGCGCTGACGGCCGAAAAGGCGGAAATCAACGTGCTGCTCGGCAAGGCGGAAGACCTGTCGGTCCGGATCAACGGGCTGATCAACAAGATCTCGATGTTGCGTCGCGATCTGTTCACCAATCTTCTGACCAAGCGCTATGAACTGACGGACGCGATCGGCAACCAGGTCATCTCGGACGTTCTCACCGAAGGCCAGACACTGCGTCAGCGCATCGGCGCGGCGCTCCGTTTGCCTTCAAGTTCAAATTCTCGGCCGTGATGAGCGGCGACACTCTCTGGCGCTGCTGGCTGCCGCTGGCTGTGCATTTCCTCGGCAAGCGGGTGTTCGGCCGATTGATCGACGCGTGATCCGGCAATCGAACATCCGTCCTATATCGACCGGCTCTCGGTCGCCTTCTGGTCGACGCTTCTGCCCTCATTCGCGCTGCTGCTGTGTTTCGGCACGGCCGTCTGGCTTTACGACACCTACGGCGTGTTTGCCGGCGATATCTTGCAATTCCTGGCGGGTTTCTTGGGCGTCATCTGGCTCGGCGTACTTGATCAACCGCCTGAGCCGCGCCGTGCTGTCGCCCGACATGCCGAACTGGCGACTGATCCGTATCGAGGCGGGGCCTGCGCGCATTCTGTCTGGCTGATGACGGTGCTGGCCGTGATCGTCGGCCTGGATGGGCTGGCTGGCGTTGATCAGCGACAGGCTCGGCTCGCCGTTGTCGGTCACCATCGTCAAGAGCCTGTTCGGTGCGATCCTGAGCAGCATGATGATCATGACGATCGCGCAGGTTCGGCCTTTTGTCGACAAAACGGCGCGTCCAGCCCTTGGCCGCCTGGTTCCGGGCTATCCTCTACGTGCTTGGCGTCGGCTCGATCCTGGCCGCTATCTCCGGCTATCTCAGCTTCGCGCAGTTCGTATCGAAGCAGATCGTCATCACCGGTGCGATGCTGACGACGGCCTATATCGGTCTGCTGGCGTCGCGCGCCATTTCGGAGGAAGGCGGCTTTGCCAAGACCTCCATCGGGCGCTGGATGAAGAGCGACAACGGCGTCGAGGACACCAGGCTCGACCAGCTCGGCGTGCTGTTCAGCGTCGTCATCAACATCCTGATTGTCATCGTCTTTCCTGCCTTTCGTGCTGTTCCAGTGGGGCTTTCAGCCCGGCGACATCGCGACCTGGATGAACCGCACCGCCAGCGGGTTTCAGATCGGCACATTCTCGTTCTCGCCCTTTGCGATCGTCACCGGCGTGTTCGTCTTCATCGCCGGCTATTTCCTGACGCGCTGGTTCCAGCGCTGGCTCGACGGCACCGTGATGGCGCGCGGCAAGGTCGAGCTCGGCGTGCGCAACTCAATCCGCACCGTGGTCGGCTATGCCGGCATGGCGCTGGCGGCGCTGGTGGCGATCTCGGCGGCGGGCCTGGATCTGTCGAATTTCGCACTGATCGCCGGCGGCCTTTCGCTCGGCATCGGTTTCGGCCTGCAGAACATCGTTTCCAATTTCGTCTCCGGCCTGATCCTGCTCGCGGAACGGCCGTTCAAGGTCGGCGACTGGGTGGAGGCAGGAGCGGTTTCCGGCACGGTGAAGAAGATCAGCGTGCGCGCCACCGAGATCGAGACGTTCCAGCGCCAGACGGTGATCGTGCCGAATTCGGTTTTGATCAACGGCCCGGTCGGCAACTGGACCCACCGCAACAAGCTCGGCCGTATCGAAGTGCCGGTCGGCGTCGTGTACGGCTCGGACGCCAAGAAGGTCTATGATATGCTGCTTGAGATCGTTCGCGGCCATCCGATGGTGCTGAAGAACCCGGAGCCGATCCGTGCTGTTTACCGGCTTCACCGATACTGCGATGACCTTCGAGGCGCGCGGCTTTCTGGCGGATATCAACAATGGCGCAGCCGTGCGCAACGACATCCGTTTTGCGATCCTCGATGCGTTTAAGGAAAACGGCATCCAGTTGGCCTACACGCTAAAGCCGGAGCCGCAGCGCCGGAGGATCAGGCCGACTGGACGATGACAGGACGAAGCCGAGCATACCGAAAGCCGAGCCGCAAAGCCGCCCAACGGCAAACCGGCGCCGCGCAAGCTCTCGCTAGCGACATAATCGATGCCAAGGCCAATTGCGGCATGAACGTGGCATTCAGTTGCCGTTCAGACTATTTCGCCTATAAGTTTGGCGCATGAGGCAGGGGTTGCCTCGCCAACAGAGGCGGTTCGATGGACCGGACAGATATGGTGAAGTCTTTCGTGATTGCCTTCGCGCTTGCGGCTTCGGCCGGCCAGGCGATCGCGGCGAGCGCGGTCAACCTGGACAACGAGCCGCGCACGATCATCGTGACCGAAGGCGGCAACAAGCAGGAGATCACCATGGGCGCCGGCGAGACCGTCGAGTTCTGCACGGGCGGCTGTTTCGTGACGATGCCGAACGGCGACCGTGAGGCGCTGACCGGCGGCGAGACGATCGAGATTTCCGGCGGCGCCGGCAAGATCAAATAGCAGTCCCATCATTGGCACTGAATGAGGCCGGGCTGATTGTCCGGCCTTTTAGTTTTCGCGGTAACCGACCGGTAGCGATGCGCCAGATTTCCCGGGGATCGGAAACTGATCCAGCGCTTGACGTTTAACCTTCTGATGCTTTCGGCACGCTATTTGCTCGTCCCTAACAACAAAAGACCCGCTGTGTGCGGAACAGGGACAGCGTAGATGGATGTACGGTCGGAAAGAGCGGCAATTCCGCTTGCCGTCGATCTCGACGGGACACTGATTGCGACAGACCTTTTGTGGGAAGGGCTGTTTCTTCTGCTGCGCCAGCAGCCGTTTGCGCTGTTTCTGGTCCCTTTCTGGCTGATGCAAGGTCCGGCGCGGCTGAAGCTTGAAATTGCCAGCCGCGTCTACGCTCGATCCTGCCAGCCTGCCCTACCGCCAGGACGTTCTGGCCGATTGCACGAAGAGCGCGCCGCCGGTCGCAAATTGATCCTGGCGACAGGCACGCCGCGCAAGTTTCGCCGAAGCGATCGCCAAACATCTCGGCCTTTTCGACGCGGTCATCGCGACCGATGGGCTGCATAATCTGACGTCGGGCCGCAAAGCCGACGCGCTGATTGCCGCCTATGGCGACGGCGGTTTTGACTATGCCGGCAACAGCCGGCACGATTTGCGCGTCTTTGACGCCGCCCGTGCGGCGATCGTCGTAGCGCCGGACCGTCACGCCAGCCGCTGGCAGGCCGAACATGGCGGCGAACTGATGCCGGCGCCGAAGCCGACCTTGCGAACGGTCGCAAAGATGCTGCGTGTGCACCAATGGCTGAAGAACGGCCTGATCGCCGTGCCGATGATGCTGTCGCACGAATATCTCAACTCCTCGATGATCCTGGCCTGCGTGCTGGCCTTCATTTCCTTCAGCACCGCCGCCTCGGCGATCTACATCATCAACGATTTCTTCGACCTGGCGCTCGATCGCCGGCACCCGACGAAGCGCAACCGGCCATTGGCCAGCGGGCTGGTTTCCGTGCCATTCGGCATGGCGGCGATCGCGATCCTGCTGCCGGTCAGTTTTGCGGTCGCGCTGGCTCTGCCGATCGAGTTCCTCGGCGTGCTGGCAGTCTATCTGATCGCGACCACAGCCTATTCGTTCTCGGTCAAGCGCATGCTGTTGCTGGATGTGCTGATGCTGGCCGGGCTCTACACCACGCGCCTGCTGGCCGGCACGGCGGCAACGGGCGTCGATGTTTCGTTCTGGCTGCTGGCCTTCTCCAGCTTCTTCTTCCTGTCGCTGGCGCTGGTGAAGCGCTTCGTCGAGCTTCGCCAGTCGCCGCTGCCGGTCGGCGAGCGCATCGCCGGTCGCGGCTATCGCGCCGAGGATCAGGAGATCGTCGCGCAGGCCGGCATGGCGTCGGCCTTCGCTTCGGTGCTGGTGCTGGCGCTCTACATCGACAGCGACGCGGTGCGCGACACAATACGCGCATCCCTGGATGGTCTGGCCGCTGGCGCCGATCGTTCTCTACATGGCGATGCGGGTGTGGATCCTGGCCCGCCGTGACCAGTTGCACGACGATCCGGTCGTTTTCATCATCAGCGATTGGCGCAGCCAGATGATGGCAGCCTTTGGCGCGCTGATGCTGGTCGCCGCCGCTCTTGTGAAATGACAGCGGCGCTGCAGAGTTTCGGTCGCGCCAACGCCGCGACCAATCGCGTGCTGGCGCCGCAAGATGCCATCGAGCATCCTCGCATCGCGGCAAGGCTGCGAAAGACAGTCTGCTGGGCTACGGCAACGGCCGCAGCTATGGCGACACCTGCCAGAACGTGAATGGTTCTCTGGTCGACATGCGGCCGATGGACCGCATCATCGGCTTCGATCGCAGCGACCGGCATCCTTGAAGCCGAAGCCGGTGTGCTTTTGTCCGATGTCATCGCAGCCGTTCGGTCGGCAGGGGTTCTTTCCGCCAGTCGTGCCCGGCACCCAGTTCGTCACACTGGGCGGCGCCATCGCCAATGACATCCACGGCAAGAACCATCATCGCCGCGGCACTTTTGGCAGCCATGTCGAATGGCTGACCCTGCTGCGCTCGGACGGGCAGACGCTGAAATGCTCGCGCGACCGAAAATGCCGACCTCTTCGCGCGCGACGATCGGCGGCATGGGGCTGACCGGCCTGATCCTGACCGTTGCCATCCGCCTGATGCCGGTCGGCAGCCCTGATGTGATCGAGAAAGCGACCGGCTTCGGAAAGCTGGACGACTATTTCAGCCTCGCCGAACAAGCCGACCACGACAACGAATACGCGGTGGCGTGGATCGATCAGCTCGCCACGGGGCAGGATTTCGGGCGCGGCGTCCTACTGACCGGCAACCACGCTGGCGGAAGATATGCAATCCAAGACGCGGGGCAGCTGGCCTCCTGAGCGTGCCGTTCCAGCCACCTGTCACGGTTCTGGCAAAGCCGTTCATCTCGGTCTTCAACCAGCGCCTACCGCTGGTCGAAGCTGCGGTCGGAAGAACCCAGGCGCAGCACCTGGGGGAGCTTTTTCTTTCCGCTCGACGGCGTGCGGCATTGGAACCGCCTTTACGGCCCAAAGGGCCTGTTCCAGCACCAGAGTGCCATTCCGTTCGGGACCGCGCGGGATGCCATCCCTGAATTGCTGCGGGCGACACACAGAGCCGAGCAGGCTTCATTTCTGACCGTCCTGAAGCGGTTCGGCGATATGCCGTCGCCCGGCCTGCTGTCGTTCCCGCGCCCCGGCTACACGCTGACGCTCGACTTCGCCAATCGAGGAGCGTCGACGCTAGAGCTGCTGGAAGAGCTTGACCGCATCACCGTCGCCGCCGGCGGCGCGGTGAACCCGTACAAGGATGCCCGCATGTCGTCCGGCGACATTCGCAGCTTCGTTTCCAAACTGGCAAAGCCTCGAAGACCTGCGCGATCCGGCATTCAACTCCGATTTCTGGCGCCGCACGGCCGGCGCGCTTGGCAACTGGTGGTACGCAACTTGCAGCGGCTGCGGAGTAGCGGCCAGCAGCTGTTTCAATTCGAAACGGCGCGCCAGCCGCTAAAGTTTGAAAGATCGCGGCATCAAATCCTTTCCACCTCTTTGGTAGGCAGGGCGCGGACGGGGAAAGTCATGAAATATATCGGTTTTATCCTCTTTACCGTGATGACCAACGCGGCCGCGCAGCTCATGCTGAAACATGGCATGACGCAGCTTGGTTCGATCTCTTTCGCCAATGCGAATCCCATTCTGAAAATTCTCGAAATCGTCTTCAGCCCGTGGGTCTTCGCCGGCCTGCTGACCTTCGTCATTTCGATGGCGTCGCATCTCTTCGTGCTGTCGAAGGTCGAGCTTTCATTTGCCTATCCGTTCCTCAGCCTCGCCTATGTCGCGGTCGCGGTGTTCGCCTATTTCCTCTTCCATGAGGATTTGAACGCCTATCGCATCGCCGGCATCGGCTTCATCTGCGTCGGCACGGTGCTGATCGCGCAGAGCGGGGCAGGGCATGCCGAAGTCGCGCACACGCCCACGCCCAAAACCATCCAGACCAGCGAGTTGGTTCAATGAGACACATCGTTTTCGGTGGTGACGGTTTTGTCGGCCGTCACCTTGCGCCCAAGCTCGTGGCCGATGGCCATGAAGTCATCGTTGCGGACATCGTAAAGTCCGACCTGCCGCATTATCGCCAGGCGCGATTTGTGCGCACCGACGTGACCGATCCGGCTTCGGTCGCGGCACTCGGCATCAAGGCCGACGACATGGTCTACAATCTGTCGGCCAAGATGCTGTCGCCGATCCAGGTGCGCGCCAAGCGGCACGAATTCTTCTATCCGGTGAACTACCACGGCACGGAAAACATCATCGAGGCCATGGGCAAGGCCGGCGCGTCCAAGCTGGTTCACTTCACCACCGACATGATCTACGGCCACACCGTCACCTATCCGATGACGGAAGAGCACCCGGTCTCGCCGCTCGGCGAATACGGCATGTCGAAATGGAGACCGAGCAGCTCGCCTGGAAATGGCGCGAGAAGGGCATGAACATCTCGTTGTTCCGCCCGCGCCTGATCATCGGCCCCGGCCGGCTCGGCATCCTGGAAAAGCTGTTCAAGCTGATCGACTGGAATCTTCCCGTGCCGATGATCGGCTCGGGCAAGAACCCCTATCAGTTCATCTCCGTGTTCGATTGCGCCGAGGCCGCGCGGCTGGCCTGGAAGGCCGGCGTGCCGAACGAGGCCTACAATCTCGGCTCGCTCAACCCGCCGCCGGTGCGCAAACTGCTCGGCGATCTGATCAAGCATGCCGGCTCCAAGTCGATGCTGGTTCCGACACCCGGCTGGGCGGTCAAGCGCACGCTCGACCTGCTCGACTGGATGAACATGCCGATCATGGATCCCGAGCAATATCTGATCGCCGACGAGGAATGCGTGCTCGACGTATCGAAGGGCGAACGCCAGCTCGGCTGGGTGCCGAAATATCGCGATGAGGACATGCTGATCGCGGCCTACAGCGAATACCGCGCCAAAAAAGATGTGCTTCAGCCGGCGGCGACGCCCGCGCCGGCCGAATGAACGAGGGGACGATGATGAACGTGATGACCAAACCCGTCGCTGCCACCCGCACGCAGATCGACGCGCCCGCGCTCGCCTCCAACGCCACGCCGAAGCCCGACCTGATCACCGTCGAGCAGGCCAAGGCGATGGATGTCGCCCGCATGACCGACCTGTTCAAGGCGCACATCAACCCCGGCCAGCTTCATTTCATGAAGCTGCTCGGCTTCCACAAGGTGAAGGTCGAGCGTGCCGAGGGCATGTATTATTACGACCAGAACGGCCGCAAAATCCTTGATTTCTTTGGTGGTTTCGGCTCGCTGGCCTTCGGCCACAACCATCCGCGCATTCTGGAAGCCCGCAAGAAGTTCCAGGACGAACAGCGCCACGAAATCGCGATAGCCTTCATGTCGCAATATGCCTCGGCGCTGGCGCACAATCTTGCCGCCTGCTCGCCGGGCGACCTCGACATGGTGTTTCTGGGCTCGACCGGCTCGGAAGCCATGGAAGCCGCGATCAAGGTGGCCGAACGCGCCGCCGGTCCGAAGCGGCCGAAGATCGTCTATGCCGAGAACTCGTTCCACGGAAAGACCAAGGGTGTGCTGTCGATCACCGACGGCCAGCTTTATCGCGGCGAGTTCAAGCTGGTCGGCAACAATGTCCGTGTGCCGTTCGGCGACATCGACGCCATCGAGAATGCCTTCCGCTCCGATCCCGAGATCGGCGTGATCGTGCTGGAAACCGTGCAGGGCGGCGGCGGCATCATCCAGGCGGAGACAGAATTCTGGCAGAAGCTGCGCAAGCTCTGCGACCAGTACGGCGTGCTCTGGGTCGCCGACGAAGTGCAGTGCGGTTATGGCCGCACCGGCCGCTTCTATGCCTTCGAACATTATGGCGTGGTGCCGGATGTAACCGCGCTGGCAAAGTCGCTTGGCGCCGGCAAGGCGGCGGTTGGCGCAATGATCGCCAAGCGCGACGTCTACATGAAGGCCTATGGCACGCCGAAGACGGCGATGATCCATGCCGCCGCTACCTTCGGTGGCATCGGCGAAGCCTCGATCACGGCAATCGAAGGGCTGAATGTGCTCTACGACGAAGGCCTGATCGACAATTCTGCTGCCACCGGCGAATATCTGCTCGACCGGCTGCGGACGCTGCATGCGAAATACCCGAAAATCATCAAGGACGTGCGCGGCAAGGGCCTGATGGTCGGCCTGGAATTCCAGGACTTTTCGCAGACCTTGCCGATGGTGCTGCGCCCGGTCGTCAGCATGCTGGACGACAAGCTGAAGGGTTCGCTGTCGGGTTTCGTCGGCGCGCTGCTGCTGCGCGACTACAATGTGCTGGTGGCCTTCACCGAATATAACCGCAACGTCATCCGGCTGGAGCCGCCGCTGATCTGCGGCAAGGAGCATGTCGACATTTTCGTCAATGCGCTGGACAGCCTCCTGGGTCGCGGCATCATTTCGATCGTCAAGGATTTCGTGAAGAGCCAGGTGAAGTAGCCATGCTCACGCGTGCGCCGGTACGTCCCAACTTTGTCGAGCGGCTGACGCTGCCGCTCTTCAATGGCGCAATCGCGCTCTACGGGCGGTACGCGGCGGCGCTCGGCGCGGTCATCTTTGCTTTCTACATTCTGGCCACGGCGGCAATTGCCATCGTTCGCCCCGACGCCAACTGGGACATGCTGGCTTATCTGGCGGTGGCGGAAGAGGGCGCCATCAGCGACCCGCAGCAACTCCATGCCTATGCCTATGACACGGTGAAGGCCGGTGTCAGCCCGGACGAGTATCGCGTGCTGGTCGACGATGGCGGCGGCTTCCGCAGCCATATGGCGACAAACGCCAAGCGATTTCGTCTCGCTGCTGCCGATGTACCGCGTAAAGTTTTTCTATGCCGAGCTGCTGTCGACAATGAGCTCGGCGATGTCGCCGGTGATGGCGATGCGGGTCGTCTCCGCCGTCTCGGTGATCCTGTTTGGCGCCGGCATTCTGCTTTGGCTGCGCGCCGCCGGTGGCGCTGGCGATGGCGCCACTCTTTGCCGGGCTCCTGATGATGACGGAATTCGGCCCGACCGCGCGCGCCAGCAGCCCGGATCTGCTTTGCGCGGCCTTCATGCTCGGCGGCCTTTTGGCCTACATGCAGAAAAAGGAAGTCTTGGCAGCACCGCTGCTGTTCCTCGCCTTCCTCGTGCGCCCCGACAGCATCATCCCGCTGACGGTTCTTGCCGTAATGCTGGTTGCCTATCGCGTGAAATCTTTGGGCGTTCTCGTCGGCTTCGCCGCATCGCTCGCAGCCTATTTCGCGATTTCCGCCTGGGCCGATCATCCTGGCTGGTGGCCGCATCTCTATTTTTCCAGCATCGAGCAGGTCCGGAACATGGACGGCTTTGACCCGGCGTTTTCGGTGATGCTCTACGCTCAGGCTGTCGTCAGGTCGGCCGTGTTCGCCCTTTGGTACAATAGCTGGCTTGGCGCGGTGTTCGTCGCGGTCGGCCTCTGGTTTGCGCTTTCTCGTGCGGGCTTTTCGCTGGAGCGCCGGGCAGGCGTCCTTTTCGCGGCAACGGTACTGGGCCTGGCGGCGAAGTTTGTCGCCTTCCCAATTCACGACACCCGCATCTTTTTCCCGACACTTATTCCGCTGTTCCTGCTGTTGACGACGCCAGCGTTGTCGATGTGGCGGGCGGCGCACGATCGAGGGTTCGACTATGGACGGAAGTGAAGTTTCTATCGTTCTCGACTTGGCGCGTTACATGCTGGCGTTCTGCCTGCCGGTCGGCATTCTCGATCGCGGTGCAGCTCTGCGTGGCACGAAATTTCTTGCCAACGCCTCGCTCAAGGCGCGCTTCGGCAACGCCAGGCCGTTTCAGATGGTCAATGTCGGTGCTTGCGACGGCGTTCTGTTCGATGACGTGACGCCGTGGCTGCACAAAATTCCGCACGCGCGCGCCGTGCTTGTCGAACCCATCCCCTATAACCAGAAGCGCCTGCGCGCGAATTATCGCGACGAAAAGCGCTTTATCATCGAGCCGGTCGCGATCACCCGCGAAAAAGGGTCGATCAGCGTCAAGACATTTGATTCGAAGGCCATCGAGTCCGGGCAACTCCCTCTAGAATTCATCGGCTGCTCGTCGACCACCGATACTAACCTGATGTCCGGCAAGGATGCCTGGGGTGAAACCGACGCGAACTTCTCCAAGTTCGCCCCGTTCCTCAAGGAAATCGAAGTTCCGTCCGAGCGGCTGCAGACCGTTCTGGATCGCAATGGCGTCAGCCATATCGACGCTTTCCTGGTCGATTGCGAAGGTGCCGACTGGACCGTCTTCGAACAACTCGACCTGCAGCGCTATCGTCCCGGCTTGATCAAGATCGAGGTCGGCGCGCTGCCCGCGACCGAAATCGGCCAGGTCGTCGTCAAGCTGAAGACGGCCGGCTACAAGGTCGGAATCTACGCCGAGGACGTCTGGGCGTTCGCTTGAATTATCGCGGCGAGGAATGCCCTCGTCGCGCCGACTTTTCATGATGTCGCAAACAGGCTGCAATCGTCGAATGCGCCTCTATAGTGTGCCCGCATTTCATGGCGGAGCAGGTCTATGGCAGGGTTTCCGAAAAAGGCGAAAGTCGTCATCGTCGGGTTGGGCGGCATTGTCGGGGCCTCGATCGCCCATCACCTGATCGAGCGCGGCTGGGACGACATTGTCGGCATCGACAAGTCAGGCATCCCGACCGACATCGGCTCCACCGCTCACGCTTCGGACTTTTGCTACACGACCAGCCACGACTTCCTGTCCTGTTGGACGACCCTCTACTCCATCGATTTCTACGAGAAGCTTGGCCACTACGCGCGCATCGGCGGTCTCGAAGTCGCGCGCGTCGGCGATGACGACCGCATGGACGAGATCAAACGCAAGGTGGCCTCGGCCAAGGCGTTTGGCACGCGCGCGCGGCTGATCGAGCCCGCGGAGATCAAGGAAAAGTTTCCGCTGATCGAGGAAAGCCTGGTGCAGGGCGGCCTGTGGGATCCGGACGCGGGCCTTGTCATCCCGCGCTCGCAGACGGTCGCCGGCAAGCTGGTCGACAAGGCGGCTGCCACAGGCAAGCTGCAAGCCTTCGCCAACACGCCGGCAAAATCGCTGGTCATCGAGAACGGCCGCATCAAGGGCGTCGTCACCGAGCGCGGCACGATCGAAGCCGACCATGTCGTGGTCTGCGCGGGTATCTGGGGTCGGCTGATCGCGGAGATGGCGGGCGAGGACCTGCCGGTGATGCCGGTCGACCATCCGCTCACCTTCTTCGGGCCGTACACGGAATTTGCCGGCACCGGCAAGGAGATCGGCTGGCCGCTGCTGCGCGACCAGGGCAATTCGGCCTATATGCGCGACACCGGCGACCCGACCACCGCCGAGGGCGGCCAGATCGAATGGGGTTATTACGAGGAAAAGAACCCGCGCCTCTGCCATCCGCGTGACATCCTGGAGAAACACGAAGCGCGGCTGTCGCCCTCGCAGCGCGACCTCGACATGGAGCAGATCATCGAGCCGCTCGAGCGCGCGATGGAGCTGACCCCGATCCTGGCCGAGCTGGGTTACAACGAAAGCCATTCCTTCAATGGCCTGCTGCAGGTTTCCGCCGCCGGCGGTCCATCCTGCGGCGAAAGCCAGAAGGTGAGGGGGCTGTGGTACTGCGTCGCCATCTGGGTGAAAGACGGTCCGGCCTATGGCAAGCTGATCGCCGACTGGATGACGGACGGCCGCACCGAATTCGATCACAACTCGATCGACTATGCGCGCTTCTATCCGCACCAGCTGGAAGAAAAATTCATCGAAGGGCGCTGCGGCGAGGCGGCCCAGAAGGTCTACAACCCGGCCGTCCATCCGCGCGAACCCTACGGGACAGGCCGCAACATTCGCCGTTCGCCGTTCTACGAACGCGAGAAAGAACTCGGCGGCTATTTCATGGAGCTCGGCGGCTGGGAGCGCGCCCATGGCTACGCCGCCAACGAGCATCTTCTCGAAAAATACGGCAACCGCATCCCGGTGCGTGAGAACGAATGGGACAACCGCCATTTCTGGCGTGTGTCCAACGCCGAGCACCTGGCCATGAGCGAGGATTGCGGCATCGTGAACCTCTCGCACTTCTATATGTGCGACGTCGAAGGGCCTGACCATGTCGCGCTGATGGAATGGGTCTGCGCGGCAAAAATCGGCGGCGACGCCAATATCGGCAAGGGCATCTACACGCACTTCCTCGACGACGAAGGCATGGTGCGCGCCGATCTCACCGTGTTCCGCATGGCCGACCGCTGCCGCATCGTCGATGGCGCCGACGCCGGCCCGCGCGACTTCCACTATCTGCGCCGCGTGGCTGAGGACAAAGGTTTTGATGTCACCATCACCGACGTGACGGAAAAATTCGTCACCATCGGAATCTGGGGACCAAACGCCCGAGCAACCTTGCAGAAGGTGGTCGAGGACCCCGCGGGTCTGTCAGTCGGAAAACTTTCCGTTCGCGGCAATCAAGCCGATCAAGATTGCCGGCAAGTCCGTTTCGGCGTTCCGCATCTCCTACGTCGGCGAGCAAGGCTGGGAACTGCACATGCGCTACGAGGACGGCCTCGCCGTCTGGGACGCGCTGCGCTCGACCGGCGTGATGGCTTTCGGCGTCGAGACCTATGCCAACTCGCGCCGCATGGAAAAAAGCCTGCGGCTGCAGAACGCCGATTTGCTGACCGAATACAATCTGATCGAGACGGATCTTCAACGGCCGAAGGTCAAGGAGGCGGACTTCCGCGGCAAGGCGAAGAATATTGAGCACCGGGCACGGCCGCATCAGCCGGCGACGCTCTGCACGCTGACACTGGAGGAAAACACCGATTCGAAGGGCGTAAAGCGCTACCCGATCGGCATCAGCCCGATCCTCGATCCGGCCACCGGCGAAACGCTGGTGGATTCGCTCGGCCGCCGCTCCTTCACCACCTCGATGGCCTACGGCCCGACGATCGGCAAGACGATCATGCTGGCCTACCTGCCGCATGAAAAGGCGGTGAAGGGCAACGCATTCGAGATCGAATATTTCGGCGAGCGTTATCCGGTGACGGTGGTGGGCGTCGGTTACGAGCCGCTCTACGATCCGGAGAATCTCAAGCCGCGGAGTTGATGCCCGGCGACCATCGCCGCGCCAGTCGCAAAAATGTGATCGCGTCTGATCGGTCGTCTCACCCAAACGCGCACTATGCGAACCGCCACTTTTGCGGTTACCCTTGGGTATGACCTGTGCGACCGCTTCGAGAAGAATGCTGTCCAGTCTTGCCGCGCTGTTCATCAGTGCCGGATCGGTACAGCCGACATACGCCGCCGAATCCGTTGACGTCGAACTTGTCCTTGCTGTCGACGTCTCGCTTTCCATGTCGCCCGACGAGCTTGAGATCCAGCGCGACGGTTACGCTGCCGCGCTCACCGACCAGCAAGTGATCGACGCTATCGCTGCCGGGGCAAATGGCCGGATCGCAGTGACCTATTTCGAATGGGCCGGCAATACGACCCACCACGTCATCGTGCCGTGGACGATCATCGCCAACCGTCAGGATGCCGAGCGCGTCGCAAAGCAGCTTTCAGCGAATCCGCCGAACAGCGCCCGGCGCACATCAATCTCGGCGGCGCTGGAATTCGGTGGCGATTTGTTTGCCGAGTCGCATTTCCAGAGTATGAAGCGGGTGATCGATATTTCCGGCGACGGCCCCAACAATCAGGGCGCGCCGGTGACTGGCATCCGCGATAGCCTGATCCAGCAGGGCATCACCATCAATGGGCTGCCGCTGATGACCAACGGCGGATTGAGCAGCGCCTATGACGTCGCGGATCTCGATAGCTACTACACCAACTGCGTGATCGGCGGGCCTGGCGCGTTCATGGTTCCGGTAAACGCCTGGGAGCAATTTCCTGAAGCGATCCGCCGCAAGCTGGTGCTGGAATTGGCCTCAGCCGACGTGCCGCAGCCTGCGGTCGGTCAATCAGCCGCCAGATTGCCGGTTATCCTGGCGCAGGCCAAGTCGGACTACGACTGCATGATCGGCGAAAAGCTTTGGCGCAACCGGTCGTGGATGTGGGAAGACCGTAGTGCATGCGGCGCACCACCACCCCGGTCGACTTGGCGACCATCCTCTCTGTCGAGGTTGAAGTCGTCCTCGGTCGTCATCAACTCTGAGAGATGAGATCGTCTCTGATCTTTGCGTTGAGGGTTACGACGATCTTTCGCATGACGGCGGTTATAGCGGCGAGAGGCTTTTTTCCGGTGTCGACGAGGCGTCTGTAGAAGCTGGCGAACTCGCCTTTTCCGGTTGCGGCGCGCATAGCCGGCATGAACAAAATGGAACGGATGTCCTGGCGACCGCCGCGTGTCTTGCGGTAGCCCTTCTTCTTCCCGCTTTCGTTGGGGTGCGGTGCGAGGCCGGCGAGCGAGGCGACCTGGCGGCGGGTCATTGTGCCGAGTTCGGGCAGCAATTGCGACGAGGGCTGCGGCGGTGGTGAGGCCGATGCCATTCATGGCGGTGCAGATGTCGATGCGGGGCTTCAGCGTTTGGCGCTTGGCGCGTTTGGCGATTGCCGCCTCGATGGCCTTGATTTGTTTGTCGATGGTGGCGCGCATGGCCCTGAAGGAAGCGGCGAGTTCGCCTTTGGCGAGCTTGGCCTGGGGCGCTGCTGTGCGGTTGTTCTCGGCAACCTTGAGCGCCAGAAGGTCTCTGCGGCGGCCCACGAGGGCTCGCAACTCCTCCTCATCGGGCAGCTTTTCGCGCCATAGCGGCACGCTGGCCCAGCGATCGGCGCCGTAGCGGGCGAGAAGGGTGGCGTCGATGGCGTCGCTCTTAGCGAGTGCGCCGAGCGAGGTGACGAAGCCCTTGAACTTGTGGATGGCGACACGATGGCAGGCGATGCCGGCCGCGACACAAGCGTCGACCAGCTTGCGTTCGTAACCGCCGGTCGCCTCGCACACGACAAGCTCCGGCTTGAGACGCTTGAGCAGGACACGGATGGCGGGGCCGCTGTTGGTGATAGTCATGATCTCTTTCGCCACGCCGTTGGCGATGACGATCGCGTCCTTGGCGATGTCGGCGCCAATGACGGTGTGAGGTTGTTGCTGCAGATGGGCCATGCTGATGCTATCCTTAGCGGGCAGGCTTTGGATTGTTTGTGGGCGTGGCCAGGCCAGCGGCCCAATCAACTCTCCAAGCGATGGCGAAAAGACGGCAAGAACCATGATGACGAGTCTACATTCCTCCGGGGCCGCGCAGCGGAACCCGGAATCCAGGTCGCCGACTTTTGCCGAGAGGCAATACGAGTGCTGCCGTCGGCCCTAGCGCTCCGGATTCCGGGTTCGCTTCGCGCCCCGGAATGACGGCCTAAAGGGCTGAAAGCCCGTCAAGCCGCCAGCTGCTTGCGGTCGAGCCGTTCCTGCTGTGGCGAGCGGGCATAGAGTTCGCGGTAGCATTTTGAAAAATGCGACGCCGAGACGAAGCCGCAGGCGACGGCCACTTCGACCACCGGCAAGCGACGACTGGATGAGCAGGTGCCGCGCGCGGTCCAGCCGGATCTCCAGATAGTAGCGGGCAGGGGAGCGGCCCATCTCGGTGCGGAACAGCCGCTCGATCTGCCGGCGCGACAGGCCGACATGGTCGGCGATGTCGAGCAGCGACAAAGGCTCGGAAAGGTTCGCCTCCATCAATTCGATGATGGTGAGCACCTTCGAGTTCTGCACGCCCAGCCTGCGCGCAGCGGCAGGCGCTGGCGGTCGCTCGGGCTGCGCACGCGGTCGGTCAGCACCTGTTCGCACACGCGGTTGACGAGCGAATCGTCAAAATCGTCGCCGATCAGCTTCAGCATCATGTCGAGCGCGGCCGTGCCGCCGGCGCAGGTGTAGATGTTCTGGTCGACCTCAAAGAGGTCGGCGAAGACGTTGGCCTTCGGAAACGCCTCGGCGAAACCCGGCAGGTTCTCCCAATGGATCGCGCAGCGCTTGCCGGACAGCAGGCCGGCCGCCGCCAGCACATGCGCGCCGGTGCAGAGCCCGCCAATCGCGACGCCGCGATTATATTCCTCGCGCAGCCAGGCGAAGGTCGACTTGTTGGAGTAGCGCTCGATGTTGATGCCGCTGCAGACGATGACCATCGACGGCCGGTCCGGCCCGGCCATCTTGCGCCGCTCATCCTCGAGCGAGGTGTTGACCGCGCATATGACGCCGTTGGAGGCCGGCACGGGCTGGCCGTCGAGGCTGGCCAGCCGCCACTGTAGGCTTCGTAGCCGAGCATGCGGTTGGCGATGCGCAACGGCTCCAGCGCGGTCGCAAAGGCAACCATGGTGAAATCGGGCACCAGGAAAAAGACAAGCGAGCGCTTGATCGGATGTTTGGCTATGTTCACGTGGCTACCGCCGATGTCGCGAACAGAATGTCGCGATCGGGGCTATCGACAGCAGGAAACTTGTTTGTTGTCAATAAGCTACTGCAAACTCAGCGGCTGTGCAGCGCTAATTTGCGACTTGGCAGTGGACGGTCGCCTTCAGGCGCCTCGCAACAAAACAAAACCGCCGCCCGACAGATGTCGCGCGGCGGTCGATGAACCGAGCCCTCATAGGGCCCGAGGTTCTACTTTCGGAATATTAGCCGATCAGGAAGCCAAGGCGGTTGGCTGCAACGGCGCCGGTCTGGCCGGGCATCGTGTTGGCGAGGCGGTTACGCTCGATGAGCGTGGTCAGGTTGGCGTCGCGGCGGGAGGCGAAGAGACGGGAAAAGAGGTTCATGACATTGCTCCACTTCGTTGTTGGACGGGTCGCCTTCGCGGAAACCGGAGTGGGGCAGCTCGTTTGATGCCGCTGATATAGTGTGCGCCGCACAAAACGTGCAGTGGAAAAAGCGAAGCGAGCTTGACGCAAAAGCGACACCGTGTGGCAGTTCGTGACGTCGCATCGATGCGAAAATCTCAATATTTCAGTGCGTTAATGATATTGCGTACGGCGCAATGCGTGCCGGCGCATATGGGCCATGTATGGCTTGCATGCCGCGCATGACAGATGCTGCGTCACCAAAAGAAAAACCCGCCGAACCGGAGGTTGGACGGGTCATCTCGGACAGTCGGATCGTCATGGTTCATTTGGCGCCTGCCCAGCGACCCCCTGCTTGCGAGGCGGCGTGTTGTCGACGGGCGGCCAGCCGATATCCTTCTGGATTTCGAAGGGCAGCGAGCCGATCTGACGTTCGGTCAGATAGCGGGCGCGAGCCTCTTTGTATTCATGGGCCAGATGCCCAATCGCTGAAAACAGTGACATGACATGCTCCTTTGGTTGCTTGAGCCGGCTCTCGCCCGGGTGTCTCTGGTTTTCAACAAGTTGGTCAATGCGGTCACTGGGTACGCTTGTCGCCGTCCTTGTTGAGCATTGACTATCGCGCCAATTTGGTGTTCAATCAAACGAAATGAAATGATCGTATTGGATCAGATAAATTGAATGGAGAAGGCGCCTTGAACGCCCCGCTCAATCATCCGCTTGCCGCTGCTCGATCTCGATGTCTTGCGCACCTTCGTGGCCATCGCCGAGACTGGCAGCTTTACCACGGCGGCCAATGCGGTGTTCCGCACGCCGTCGGCGGTCTCCATGCAGATCAAGAAGCTCGAGGACATTCTCGGCCGGTCGGTTTTCGCGCGCGATGCGCGTTCCGTGAGCCTGACGCGGATGGCGAGATGCTGCTGGGCTATGCGCGCCGGCTGATCGCCATCAACCGCGAGGCGGTTTCGAAGTTCATCATCCCGGACATCGTCGGCGTCGTGCGCCTGGGGTCGCCGGACGATTTTGGCGAGCGGGTGCTGCCGCATGTGCTGAGGCGCTTTGCGCAGACGCATCCCTCGATCGCGGTCGACGTGGTGATCGACCAGAGCGTCAATCTGCGCCGCCGCATGGACGACCGCACGCTGGACATCACGTTGATGACGAACTCGACCGGCGCCGCCGCCAGCGCCGAGACGCTGCTGACCGAGCGCATCGTTTGGGCCGGCGCCAAGGGCGGTTGCGCGCATATGCGCGAGCCGCTGCCAATCTCGGTGTGGGAAGAGGGGTGCAGCTTGGCGGCAGCGCGCGATGGATGCGCTGGGCCGCGAAGGCCGCAACTACCGCGTCGCCTATATGAGTGCGCACACCGCCGGGCAGCGCGCCGCAATCATGGCCGACCTTGCGATCGCGCCGCTGCCGAAGTCCTTCATCACCGACGAAATGGTCGAACTTGGCTCGAAGGACGGGCTGCCGGTCATGGGCGACTACGCATCGCCATGATGGTGACGCCTGACGCCAGCGCGCCGGTGAAGGCGGCGGCCGATCATATCCGCGCCGCGTTCGAACTGTTCCGTCAGACCGGACGGTTCGAAGGCCAGGAGCGGGTGAGGGTTTTGGCCACGAGCTGAAGCGCCTTGGCAAAGCTGCTGGATACAGGGAGCCTGGACCCAGCAGCCTCATTGCGTTGAGACGCACGCATTCAGATCAGATCCCAGTTGACCGACGTGCGGGCAACCGGCGCGCGGCGGCTTGCGGTCCACTTCCAGCCAATGTCCTTCTGCACTTCGTCGGGCAAGGAATTGATGATCGACGCGGTGCGGCGGTCGGAGAAAAACGAGTTGAGTGCTCTGATCGGGTTCATCGTATTGATCTTTCGAGGGTTGGCGCGAAGCACATGACTGCCTCAAGCGCTGTAAGCCCTCTTCATATGGGTTTCAGGCGCCATTATGGCAAGATGCTGCGCCGCACAATATTATTTGCATACAAATGAAATTGTTTATCGATTTTGACGGGCTATCGGACGAATGTATGGCCCACATCGGCAAGCAACCGTTGCGCGTTCGCCGCATCGGACGATTTCACCAGCAAATAGTCGGTGTCGAAGGTTGAGACGAGAAAAATGCCGATGCCGGCCTCCGCGAGTGGCTTGATAACGCGCCAGCGCAATGCCGGTTTCGTTGAAGGCGAACGGGCCGACCAGCTTGAAGCATGGTCCAGCCGCCATCCGATTTGACGTCGCCCGGCACCCGGTCTGCCAGGCAAACGACCGACAACTCATCGTCGGTGCGGCTGATGCTGACAAAACCGCCGCCATCCGCCCAGGCTGGAATGGCCTCTGTCGCGTCCAGTCGTGAAATGGCGTATGCGCCGTCGAGCGTCTGAAGCTTGATCTGCGGCATAAGCTAGCCTCTGCCGCGGCGGCCTTCGCGACCGCGCCGACGTCCGCCCCCATCTGCGTCGTCCAGAACCTTGCGCGCGCGGCAGGGCCACCTGTTCAGCCAGTTTCGGGAAAGCATCGACCTTGTTGGGCAGCGCCATGGCGTTGATGAAGATTTGCTGGAAATTCGGCTCCAGTGCGGTCTCGATCTTCTCGATTTCGCGCACCGTCTTCTCGATCTCGCGGCGATGGCCACGATTGAGCAACGCCATCAGCGCGCCGGTGCCGGCCGCGTTGCCAACCGCCTTAACTTCGGCCAGGTCGCAATCGGGGATCAAGCCCAGCACCATTGCGTATTTCGGGTCGATGAATGAGCCGAACGCGCCGGCGAAGCGGATCGTGTCGACGTGATCGACGCCTTGCTTTTCCATCAGCAGCTTCACACCGGCATAGAGCGCCGCCTTGGCGAGCTGGATGGCGCGCACGTCGTTCTGGGTAACGGAAATGTTCGGCTCGCCCGTGCGGCCCTCGCGCAGCAGATAGGAGAAGGTGCGCCCGTTCTGCACGATGCGCCGGCTCCTAGCGGCGAGCGATCCGTCGATGACGCCGTCTTCTGAAATGATGCCCGCGAGATACATCTCGGCAATGACTTCGATGATGGCCGAACCACAGATGCCGGTGACGCCGGTGGTCCAGGATTCGTCATCGAAGCCGGGCTCGTCCGACCACATGCTCGGTGCCGATGATGCGATAGCGGGGCTCGAGCGTCTCCGGATCGATGCGGATGCGCTCGATGGCGCCTGGCGCCGCGCGCTGGCCGGAGGAAATCTCCGCGCCCTCGAAGGCTGGGCCGGTGGGCGAGGAAGCGGCAACGACCCGGTTCCTGTTTCCGAGCATGATCTCGGCATTGGTGCCGACATCGACCAGCAGCATCATCTTGTCCTGCCGGTATGGCCCTTCAGACAGGGCCGCGCCGGCGGCGTCGGCGCCGACATGGCCGGCGATGCAGGGCAGCGTGTAAAGTCGCGCACCAGGGCTGACCGTCGATGTCGATCTCGTGCGCCCAATATTGCAGCGCGCCAGACACGGCGAGCGCAAACGGCGCCTGGCCAAGCTCTGTCGGATCGATGCCGAGGAAGAGGTGGTGCATGATCGGGTTACCGACGAACACGCAGTCAAAGATGTCGTTGCGGTCGACGCCGCCTTCCTCGCAGACCTTGCCGATCAGCCCGTTGACCGCCTCGCGCACCGCCTTGGTCATGGCTTCGCGGCCATCCGGGTTCATCATCACGTAGGAAACGCGGCTCATCAGGTCTTCGCCGAAGCGGATCTGCGGGTTCGACGTGCCGGAGGACGCGGCGATGCGGCCGGAGAGCAGCGACACCAGATGCATGGCGATCGTCGTCGAGCCGATATCGCAGGCAATGCCGTAGGCTTCGTTCTTCAGGCCGGGGTAGAGCGCGGTGATGAACGGCCGCGCCGTTTCCATGTCGCGATGCACGACGGCGGTGACGCCCCATTTGCCTTCGGTGACTTCCGGCTGGTCGGGCAGTTCGCGTGCGCAGGATCTTTTGCAATTTGGGAATCAGATACGGCGCGACCAGCAGGTCCTTGAATCCCCAGTCCTTTTCAAGCTCGGCCTTGAGCCGGTCGAGATCGCCCAGCGGCTTGTGCATGTCAGGCTGCTCGACCTCGACATAGCAAAGCTGCACCGGCGAATCGCGCTCGATGACGCGGTCGGTCGCGGCCTTGCGCACCACCTGCGCGTTGATGACCGTATCCTGCGGAACGTCGATGACGAGATCGCCCTGGACGGTGGTCGAGCATGAGAGACGACGCCCGTCCGGCAGTGTGCCTCGAACCTTCTCGTAACGCTCTTCCTTTGGCCCCTTCGGCGAGGCGTGGTCGAGCGACGAGACGATCTTGTGCTTGGCGAAATTGCCTTTCTGCACCTCGATCTGGCAGCGCCCGCAGGTCGCTCGCCCGCCGCAGACGACTCTCCACATAGACGCCCAATGACCGCGCCGCATCGAGGATCGGCGTGCCGAGCGGAAACCGCCCGCGTTTGCCGGATGGCATGAAGAGCACAAGGGGGTCGGTCTGGTTGACGGGGGCGTTCATGCCTATCGATCCTCCCCGTTGATGGGGAGTGGCTCGATGCCCTGAGCTTGCGGACAGGTCCCGATCGGGGTGGAGGTCAACACGAAATCGTCGAAGCGTTCTTCAAGCCGCTTGTGCGAATTTTGCGAACCCCACCCCGCCTCACGCTTTTCGCTACGTGCAAGCGCTCGTCCGACCGTCCCCACAGGGGGGCAAGGTAAGGCATTGCGTCACCGTCAATCATCACCCCCGCGCCATCCGCGCTTCTCTTCCGCCACGCCGCCGTCCGCCGGCAGCTCCTTCCCCGGCGCGTTGACCGCCACCGGGGCCGGGGCATGCACCTCGCCCGGCTTGTAGTCCTTGTAGGTGCGGATCCAGTTCATGCAGTCCCTGTCGGTGCCAGTTGAGCACATTGGCGCCGCGCACGGCCTCCATTTCCTGCGGACGGCAGGGGTTCATGATCGCCGACGGTCATGCCGGCGCCGATGACCATCGGGATGAAGGCGCCGTTGATGCCATGGCGGTGCGGCAGGCCGAAGGAGATGTTGGACAGGCCGCACGTCGTATTGACCTTCAGCTCGTTGCGCAGGCGGTACAGCAACTGGAACACCTGACGGCCGGCATCGCCCAGCGCGCCGATCGGCATGACCAGCGGGTCGACGACGACGTCATGCGCGGGAATGCCATGATCGGCGCAGCGCTCGACGATCTTCTTGGCCACCGCGAAGCGCACATCCGGGTCCATCGAAATGCCGGTCTCGTCGTTGGAGATGGCGACCACCGGGACATTGTACTTCTTCACCAGCGGCAGGATTGCCTCGAGCTTCTCCTCCTCGCCGGTGACCGAATTCACCAGCGGCCGGCCTTTTGCGACGCGCAGACCCGCCTCGATGGCGGCGGTCACGGAACAGTCGATCGACAGCGGCAGGTCGACCAGGCCCTGGACGATCTCCAGCGTCTGCACCAGCAAGCCCGGCTCGGTCTCGTTCGGATTGACGCGAAGTGACGCCGGCATTGACGTCGAGCATGGTCGCGCCGGCTGCTGCCTGTTCCAGCGCGTCCTTGATGACGGTGTCGAAATTGCCGGCCTGCATTTCGGCCGCCAGTTTCTTGCGGCCGGTCGGATTGATCCGCTCGCCGATGACGCAGAATGGCTGATCGAAGCCGATGACAATTTCGCGGGTAGCCGAGGCGACGATCGTGCGGGTCATGCGATATGCTCTCCGGGCCGTTCTGTATGTCGTTAGCTGGTGAATGGTGAATGGTGAATGGTCAATAGTGGTTGTAGCGATTGGCTCTGGGTGGGGACGTTGACAGTGTCGGTGCATGCAATTTTTCGACCATTCAACATTCACCTACTCAATGCGCTGTCTTCACCATCTCCGTCTGGGTTTCTGTCGCGTTGTCGTGCAGGATATGATCCAGCCGCGCGGCAACCAGTCGGTCGTCCTGGCGCGCCTCGCGTGTCCATGGCTGGCGGCCTTTCAGCACGCCCGAATTCGTCGACGATCTCGGCGACATATTCTTCCTGGCGATAGGCCATGACATGCACGCCCGAAACGCCGGGGATTTCCTTCACCTCGTTGATGATGTCGATGCAGAGCCGCTTGCCCTCGGCCTTCTGGTCCTGCGCGCCTTCCAGCCGCTTGATGATGTCGTCGGGGATATGCACGCCCGGCACGTTCGAACGCATCCATTTGGCCGTCTTGGCCGACGCCAGCGGCCCGACCCCGCAAAGGATGAAGACATTTTCGGTATGGCCGAGGTCGCGCGCCTTCTGCATGAAGGTTTTGAACATCGGCACGTCGAAACAATACTGGCTCTGCACGAACTGCGCGCCGGCGGCGATCTTCTTGCCGAGATGGATCGGCCTGAAATCGAAGGGCGGCGCAAACGGGTTGATCGCCGCGCCGAGGAAGACCTGCGGCGGCGTCGAGAGCTTGCGGCCCGACAGGAATTTGCCGTTGTCGCGCATGATGCGGACCGTTTCGAGCAGCGACATCGAATCGAGATCGAACACCGGCTTCGCGCCCGGCTGGTCGCCGGCCTGCACGCCGTCGCCGGTCAGGCACAGCATGTTGGCGACGCCCATCGCCGCACCGCCCAGCACGTCGCCCTGGATGGCGATGCGGTTCTTGTCGCGGCAGGCGATCTGCATGATCGGCGCATAGCCCATGCGGGTGAGCAGCGCGCAGATGCCGACCGACGACATGTGGCAGTTCGCGCCGGAGGCATCGACGGCGTTGATGGCGTCGACCCAGCCATCGAACACGCGCGCGCGATTGTAGACATCTTCCGGGTCGGCGCTGTCGGGCGGGTTGAGTTCGGTGGTCACCGCAAACTCGCCGCGCCGCAACACACGCTCCAGCCGGCCGCGCGACGAGTGGCCGGGCAGTCGGGCAAGGGCAGGTGAATGCCTTCGGGGTTTTCGTCGCGCTGGACGGGGCGTTTGGTCATCCGGCCTGAGCTCCCGCCTTGGCCTGTTCTTTCGCGGCGGCCGACTGCGCGGTCACGCGCAGCCAGGCCGATGTTTCGCGCAGCGACTGATCGACCGGCTTTTGCACGGTCAGGATCTTGTCGCCGTGGACCATGTTGCGCGAGCCTTCCCAGGCCTTCACCCAGACGCAGGGCATGTCCGGCTCGACCTCGCAATTGCCGTTGGCGCGCACGCCGCCGCAAGGCCCGTTGCGCAGCTGTTTCGGGCAGTTCATGGGGCACGACATGCCGGTGGACGACAGCACGCACTGGCCGCACATGCGGCAGTCGAACATGAAACCTTTGACGCGCTTCTCGACAAACTTCACCGGCGCCTCGACGCGGCCGTAGCCGATGCCCTTCCACAGCGGATGCAGCAGCAGAAACATGTCGGCGAACTTGGCGTAGAACCATTCCAGCGCGCGCGAATGGCGGATCGACCAGAGCCGTACCGAATAGCTGCGCTGCACGCGCCGCTGCGGCGACACATCGGCCGGTTTGTAGTCCGACTTCGGCGTGGCCTTCTTGACGATCGCGGCTTGGGTCGGACCGCCAGCCGCCGCGGAGGCGTACCCTGGCGGCGTTGGCCGGTCCGGCTGCTGTCGTCGCTTGCGTTTCAGCCATGTTCCCTTCCGCCTGCCTTGGCGAGCGCCACAAGCCGCTCGCGTGGGTATTGCGTATCGAAGTCCAGGGCGGCCTTGTCGGCTTCCGCTTCCAGATCGTCGCCGACCGGCACCGGATCGGCCTTGCGCCATTCCGCCAGATATTCGTCCGTGTTGGTATCGCCGGAACGCATCGCCGCCATGTCGATGGCCTCGCTGAAACGCGCAGGCAGCTCGCGCTTGGCGTTCGCGCGGCCTTTCTTGACGATCACCTGGGCCGGGATGTCGCGCCAGTAGACGACGATCAGGTCAGCCATGTTTCCTCACTTCCCTCGAATTGTGAGCATTGCAACAGGGCGCGGCTACCCGCTAGCTGCGGCACGACGCGCCTGCATTCAAAAGCGACTTCAATCTAGCGGGAAGGCTTGGTCATGTCGCCAACAAGGCGGCGATGAAACCGCACATAGCCGTTCTCGGTCGTGCGCAGATGCTCCGCGACGATGGTGTGGAAGCGCGGCAGTTTGTGGAACGGCACCGCCGGGTAGGAATGATGCTCGGAATGATAGGGCATGTTCCAGGCGATCAGCCTGACCAGGCGGGTGGTGAAGGTCGTGCGCGTATTTTCCAGCATGTTCGCGACGTGCGGGCAGCGTGTGTGTTCGGCGAGCAGATAGGCCCGCAAAAAGGGCTGGCCGATCAAGACGGGTACGATCCATACCCACAGAACAGCCGTCGATCCCGCAAGCAATGCGAAAACCCCGACGACGAGATAGGCCACGAGAAACTGGCGCGCTTCGGCAGTCACACGATCTCGGGCTTTGGCCGGAACGAAGACATCCTCGTTGCGACCGAGTGCGTTGACGACGATGACCCGCACCATCCCTGTCCAATAGGGTATGCCTGACAGATATCGCAGATACTGGACGACGGTTTCAGGCTTCGGGCTCATCAGTTCGGGATCATTGTCCGGATCGTGCGTGTGCCGGTGATGCGCCAGATGAAAATAGCGGAACCAGAGCGGCGGCAGCAGGATCAGGAAGCCGGCAAGCAGGCCGACGGCACGGTTGATCCAGCTGGTCTCGAAAGCCGTCTCGTGAATGCTTTCGTGCAGCGCCGTGAACAGGAAAACGATCAAGATGCCGAGCGGCAGCATCAGAATTGGCCAGAACGGCACCCGCAGCAGGATCAGTCCCGCAAGAAGCACGATGGCTCCAAAATGAAAGGCTAGCCGAAAAAGCCCGGGGACGTCTGTCTTGCCGGTCAAAAGCCGGCGCTCTTCGTCGGAAAGCGCTGCAATGATACGGCGATGATCGATCTCGCTCATGCAGTGAGCATAAAGCTTGGCACGTCTATGCGAAACGACAAATCCGTCGGACTTTGCCGACCGGACGACAGCTACATCAGCCAGCCCCAGACGGCATGTCCGGCATAACCTGCCGACCCGACAATCACAGCAACGACGCCCATGGCAACGACGCCGACGATGCTGCCCAGCGCAAACAGGATGCCGTCGCGTTCGAGCAGCGACAGGCCGAGCAGCGCGCTGGAACAAGCCGGCAGCCAGTTGCCGAGCGGGATGGGCAGCACCACGGAAATCGCCATCAAAAGGGCAATGGTGCCGACGACCCGGTCACCTTGACGGCGCCAGAAGGGCCAGTATCGCGGCCGGATGAATTTCTCGAGCTTCGCCAGCCTTGGAATGACGCGATCCATCATCCATCGGAACTGGTCGGCGGTGAGCGAACGCTTGCCGAGAAATTCGGGCAGCCAGGTGCGCCGGTTGCCGTAGACCATCTGCGCGGCAATGATCAGCAGAGGCAGGCCGAGCACGGCCGAAGTTCCTGGGGGCAGCGGCAGAAGATTGATCGCCGAGAAGAAGACGAGCAGCGGCGCGAAGGCCCTTCCGCCAAGCGTTTCGCGTGATGTGGGCGATCGACACGTCGCCGTCGGCGTCGCGCGCCAGTTGCGCGAACACCTCCGACAGGCGCCGCGGGCGCCGTCGCAGCGGCGCCGCGTTGATGCCGCCTTCGTTGAAACTCGAACCGCCGTCTAGCATTTGCCCCTTGTCTGCATTCGCCCCAAATCACCCATGCAGGACTGGCGCCATTGTTACCCGCCGGCGTTAAGCTTGTATGACGGTGAAAAGAGCCCTGATTTAGGCGCTGCTCAGGCCCAAAAGCAAGTGCGGCCCAGTAACATCAGCGCCGGAACTCGATAATGTCGAGTTTCGATTCGTAATAAGGCGCTGGAAATTCAATCCGCCATTCGTTTTTGCCTGTCCGAAAGGCGTAGCCGACCTGGTCGCTTTTCGGCCCTTTGCCATAGGGCGGGGCAGGGTCGTCATTGACGTAGCCCGCGCCGAGATAGATCAGGCGCGTGTCGGTATCGTCGTAAAACCGCCCCTTGGTCTTTTGCGATCCGGAGAGCTTTTCCAGCATCCAGCCGGAGCCGTCGTCGGTGACGCGGCATTTGAACCAGCCATAGACGACGAACGGCGCATAGCTGCCGAGCTTGGTCGTCCGGCACTGCCAGTTGCCGGTCATGTCGAAATCGCGAAACGACATGACGCGCTTCGCCATCGTCGTCTGAAGCGGCCTTCAGCTGGTCGAAATCGGTCTCGGCATCCGCCGCAGCTTCCGCAAAACCTTGCTTGCGCGATTGCTCCAGCTTGGTCAGCCGCTCGCGGTCGGCGGGTGTGATGATCTTGTTGATTGCGCCATCGGCGAAAGCCGGGCCGGCGAGGCCGCACAACAGGATGGCTGCGAGCAGCGATTTGAAGAACATGGCAATCTCCTAGGAGGTTGCCGACGTCGTCGCTGATTCCGGCGCTTTCATGTCGCGGCCGGCAATAGCCAGCGCGGAGCGCAGGTCGCCATAGCCGGTAACGCGCTTCTGATAGCTCAATCCCAGCATCCTGGCCGCGTCTATCGCCACCTTCTCCAGCGCCGGATCCTCGACCTGCGCCAGATAGACCAGCTTCTCGTAATTGCCGAAATAATCCTGCGCGAGCTCGGGATGCCGGTCGAGCCCGAGCGGTTTCATGAAGAAGGCGTCGAACTGCCGGCAGAGAAAGTCGGTCATGTAGAAGGTCGTCATGTCGCCGTCGCCGATGTCGGCGTAGCGCTCCAGGCCTTGATAAAACGCAAAGCAATGCGGGCCGTCGACCCGTTCGACGCCATGCTTCTTGCACACCATGTCGAGCAGGCCGCCCGTGCCGCAATCGGCATAACCGACGAAGATGTTTTCATAGCCTTCCGCCCGCGCCTTGGCGATGGCGGCATCCATCGCGGGGGGAATGCGGTCGGGGTAGTAGTGAAACTCCGCCGGCAAACAGGTCAATTCGAGGTGTTCGAGCCCCAGTTGCTCCTTGACCGCCAGAACCTCGCGGGCAATCATGCCGCAGGCTATGACCAGCAGACGTTGCGAATGAGGGACGATTCGGTTGCGGGCGGCCATCTATGCTCAACCACACTCCGCGCAATTCATGGCGCGGACCTTACTTGATGCGGGAGATATCGTCCATGAAACTCAGCATGCTCGTTCCGGTTGCCGTCCTCATCAGCGCCTTGTTCGTGGCGTCCTGCGCTAACACCATCCGTGGCTTTGGCCGGGATGCCGGCAACACCGTCGAAGCCACCGAGGACGCGGCGAAAGACATCGTCGAATAGCCAGCGGCTAGCCTCGCCCGCGGCGCTCAGGCGTTGCGGGCGTTGTGCCGGCGCTTCATGTAGTCCTTCGCCGTTTCGACAGCCACCGCCGCATCGCGGCAATAGGCGTCGGCGCCCACGGCCTTGCCGAATTCCTCATTGAGCGGCGCACCGCCCACCAGCACGACATAGTCGTCGCGGATGCCCTTTTCCTTCATCGTGTCGATCACGACTTTCATGTAGGGCATCGTGGTCGTCAGCAGCGCCGACATGCCGACGATGTCCGGCTTATGCTCTTCGATTGCTTCCAGATATTTCTCGACCGGATTGTTGATGCCGAGATCGACGACGTCGAAGCCTGCGCCTTCCATCATCATGCCGACCAGGTTCTTGCCGATGTCGTGGATGTCGCCCTTGACCGTGCCGATGACCAGCTTGCCCTGCTTCGGCGCGCCGGTGGCGGCGAGCAGCGGGCGAAGGATGAACATGCCGGCCTTCATGGCGTTGGCTGACAAAAGCACCTCGGGCACGAACAGAATGCCGTCGCGGAAATCCTCGCCGACGATGCGCATGCCTTCGACCAGCGCTTCCGTCAGCACCTTGTAGGGCACCCAGCCCCGCTCGAGCAGGATGTGGGTGCCTTCCTCGATCTCCTCCTTCAGCCCGTCATAGAGGTCGTCGTGCATCTGCTGCACGAGTTCGTCATCAGGCAACTCGGAAAGGATGATTTCGTCGTCAGCCATGTCGGGCTCCTGGCAATTCGTCATATGCTGCTGTCGTCACGGCAGGCGCGCAGAACCTATCCTGCAAGCCAGTGATTTCCATAGCTGATTTGCGACTTGGCGCAATAAGAATGCGACCGCCCCGTTTGTGCCGTCTCGCTGTCGATTTTTGGACAGTGCTTGGCGCTTGCGAACCGTTTCCGGCATAGTGCTGCACTACGATCAGATAAGAGCCAGCCGGCTGCGACGATTTTTGTGAAGGACGAGACGATGAGCGAACGTGATCGAGCAGGAAGCGTCGGGCGGCCGGCGGGGCAGGGCGGATCGCGGCGGCGGCGCCGCGGCGCGGCGTGCGGCTCGCTCCGGCGGCGGTCCCGGCACCCAGCTCACCTACATCAAGCGCAAGATCAAGGTTTACGAGGTGCTCGATGAGGAGGGGCTCGCCCTCATCGAGAAGAACGCCGACACGGTGCTGGAAGAGATCGGCATCGAATTTCCGCGACGACGCCGAGGCGCTGAAGCTCTGGAAAGATGCCGGCGCCGACATCAAGGGCGAGCGGGTGCATTTCCCGAAGGGCCTGCCGCGCTCGCTGCTGAAGACCGCGCCATCGATCTACACCCAGCACGCCCGCAACCCGGAGCGCTCGGTCCAGATCGGCGGCAACGGCACCGTCTTCGCGCCGGTCTACGGCCCGCCCTTCGTGCGCGATCTCGACGGCAAGCGCCGCTATGCCACGATCGAGGATTTCCGCAACTTCGTGAAGCTCGCCTATATGGCGCCGTCGATCCACCATTCGGGCGGCACGGTGTGCGAGCCGGTCGACGTGCCGGTGAACAAGCGCCACCTCGACATGGTCTATTCGCATATCCGCTATTCCGACAAACCCTTCATGGGCTCGGTCACCGCGCCGGAGCGCGCGGAAGACACCGTCGCCATGTGCAAGCTGGTGTTCGGCGACGAGTTCGTCGACCAGAACACGGTGCTGACCTCGCTGATCAACGCCAACTCGCCGATGGTGTTCGACGAAACGATGCTCGGCGCGCTGAAAGTCTATGCCCGCAACAACCAGGCCTGCATCGTCACGCCCTTCATCCTGGCCGGCGCGATGAGCCCGGTGACGGTCGCCGGCACGCTGACCCAGGTGCTGGCCGAGGTGCTGGCGGGCGCGGCGCTCACTCAGCTGATCCGGCCCGGCGCGCCGGTGCTCTTTGGCACCTTCGCCTCGTCGATCTCCATGCAATCGGGCGCGCCGACCTTCGGCACGCCGGAGCCGTCGCTGGTGTCCTATGGCGCGGCGCAGCTCGCGCGCCGGCTCGGCCTGCCGTTCCGCACCGGCGGTTCGCTCTGCGCGTCGAAGGTGCCGGATGCGCAGGCCGCCTATGAGAGCGCCAACACGTTGAACTCGACGGTGCTCGCCGGCACCAATTTCGTGCTGCATTCGGCCGGCTGGCTCGAAGGCGGCCTCGCCTCCTGCTACGAAAAATTCATGATGGACATCGACCAGCTCGGCATGCAGCAGAAATTCGCCGAGGGCGTCGATCTGTCGGAAAACGGCCAGGCGATGGACGCCATCCGCGAGGTGGCGACCTCGCCGGGGCCTGAGCCAACTATCTCGGCTGCGCCCACACCCAGGCCAATTTCCAGACCGCGTTTTACCGCTCGACCATCGCCGACAACAATTCTTATGAGCAGTGGCTGGCCGAGGGCGAAAAGACCGCGCCGCAGCGCGCCAACGAACTCGCCCGCCGCTGGCTGGAAAGCTACGAAGCGCCCTATCTCGACCCGTCGATCGACGAGGCGCTGCAAGGCTTCATCGCGCAGAAGAAGGAGTCGATGCCCGACGCCTTCACGTGAAAGGAGCCCGTGTCAGGCGGGGCTAAAGTCGCCAGCATCATACACAAGGAAGTCTGGCGCAGCGCATTCACGCCGCCGGACCAGAAGTGATGGTTGGCTGGCCCTTGCCAGCTACTGCCGCCTGGACGATTGTCCTTCCGAGAATGGAGGAGCAAGCATGCATTCAGCGACCCTGCTAGCATTCGTGGCTGTTGCGGCAATTGCGATCGTAACGCCCGGCCCGACGGTTCTTCTTGCCTTCAGCAACGGCTCTCGTTTCGGCATTAAGCGGGCGTTGCCAGGCATGGCTGGAGCCATGGCTTCCGACCTCGTGCTGGTCGCTGCCGTCAGCCTGGGACTTGGCGCTCTGTTGGCGGCATCGGAATTCTGGTTCTCGGTTTTGAAATGGGTTGGCGTCGCCTATCTGGCTTTTCTCGGCGTGATGATGCTGAGATCGACCGGCTCGCTGGCACTGCCGCAAGACGGTTTGGCAACCCCTCAAAAGTCCGCCGTAAGCCTGTTCCTGAAATCCTTCATTGTGGCGGTCACCAACCCCAAGGGATACCTGTTCGTATCGGCCTTCTTGCCGCAATTCATCGATCCTGCACTGCCGCAGATGCCGCAATACATCATACTGGCGATCGCCTTCGCCTTGACCGACTTCACGATCATGTTCGGTTACGCCGTGTTGGGTTCCCAGGCCGCCAAAGCGTTGGTGGGCGCGACGGCACGCTGGCTCGATCGTCTCTGCGGCGGCGCTTTGCTCGTTCTGGCGGGTTCGCTCGCCTTCTACCGCCGCGCCAACACCTAGAATTGGGACCAAAGCAGTTCATGAAGCGTGACATCACCATCGAAACGCCGGACGGCAACGCTGGCGCCAGCATTTTTCGCGGCGACAATGCCAATGGCGCCGGCGTCATTCTCTATATGGACGCGTTTGGCCCGCGCCCGGCGCTGGATGAGATGTGCGAACGTCTAAGCAGAATCCGGCTATCTCGTTCTTTTGCCTGACCTTTTTTATCGCAGCGGTCCTTACGGCCCTTTCGATGCGAAAACTGCCTTCAAGGACGAGACCACCGGCGGGCAAATCAGATCGATGCTCGGTGGGCTGAGCCAGGCGATGACGCAGGCGGACACCGGCGCATTCATCGAGGCGTTGACCGATGCCGGCGCGACAGGACTCGATCGGCGCCGTCGGTTACTGCATGGGCGGCGGTCGCGCGATGAATGCGGCGGCTGCCTGGCCGGACCGCATCAAGGCGGCAGCGAGCTTCCATGGCGGCAACCTCGCCAACGGCGCCGAAGACAGTCCGGCTGCAAATGCCGCCAAGATGAAAGCGGCCAAGGTCTATGTCGGCGTCGCCGGCAGTCGACGGCAGCTTTCCGCCAGAACAGTCGGCAAAACTGGCGCAGGCGCTGCGCGAAGCCGAGGTAGACCACACGATCGAAAATTATGTCGGCTGCGCCCATGGCTGGGCCGTGCCGGACCACGCCGCCTTCAACGCGGCGGGCAATGAACGCCACTGGAAACGCCTGACCACTTTCTTCGATGAAGCCCTCCGAGACAGCCTGAGAGGCTGGAGCCCAACCTCTCCTTGCTGGGCGAGAGGCTCAGAATATCTGGGTTGGACCTGCGCGGCGGCTTCGACTTTCAGCCTGATCAAGCGCCGACCCGGGCGGGCAGGCCCGCGAAGGCCGTTATTCTGATCGGCAATATCGGTGGCGCGTTCTGGCCGCATTTCCAAAATTGGCGCGAAGACCAGCCAGCGGACCTGCAGAACCCACTGGACACCTGGTCACGAAAGGTCATCGAGGAGGCAGCTGCCGGTCTTGACGCCACGTTCGTCTCGCCCTCCGACAAGCCCTTCATGCCGTTCCAGCAATGGGCGATGCGCGCCGAAGGGCTAAAACCATCGCCGCTTGGCATATTGATGCATCCGCAATGGGGCCTTTGGCATGCCTATCGCGGTGCATTGTTGTTCGACCGGCCGCTCGGCCTTGCAAGGCCGGACACGGTTCAGCACCTTTGCGAAACATGTATCGACAAGCCATGCCTGCACGCCTGTCCTGTCGACGCCTATTCCGCAACGGGGTTCGAGTACCAGCGATGCGTAACGCATGTTCGCGGCCCGACGGGCGAAGCATGCCGCACGCACGGCTGCCTCGACCGAAACGCCTGTCCCTATGGGACCGAGCATCGCTATCCTGCCGAAATGCAGGCCTTCATCATGCGAGCTTATGCGGGGTTATGAGCCGCCGGATGGACGCAGCTCAATCGGCGCCTTCGTTCGGATCGATCTCGGTCTCGGGATCGGCGACGACTTCCACCTCGGCGTCCTTGCCGGATTCGACCGACTGCCTCGCTCTGGAAAATCCGGTCGCGGTTCTTGGCGACGATCGTGTATTGGCCTTCCGCCAGCACCACGGTTGCATAAGGCCCCACGGTTTCGAGGATCGGATCGCCGGAATCCGTGACGATCGACCATGACGTTTCCGCCAGCGCCTCGCCGCCTTTTTCGCGGACCAGCTTCAGCGTCACTTGCGCTGCCTTGTGTTCGACAGTCGCCTGGGTCAGCTTGCCGGCCTCGACGCGGATATCGGACCGCACGGTCGCGTTGACAGAACCGTAAGTCGAAACAACATGATAGACGCCGGCGTTCAACCGAACCACCGCATTGGCCTTGACGTCAGGCACGACCAGCGGGCGGTCGCCGGACGCGTCGGGTTTGTCTTCATAGATAGAAAAGCGCAGCTTGTCGGCCGGTACCGCTTTTCCGTCCGGCAACAGCGCATTGAGTTCGAGACCGCCGGCGTCAAGAACGAGTTCCTCGCGCCGAGGCTCTTTCCCGATGGTAATACGCTTGGTTGCGCCCGCACGACCGAATGCGGCATGGACGAGGTAGGTGCCTGGCTCCAGCTCGAACACGCCGATGCCTCCTTGGGCAGACGCAACCAGCGGCAGCTTTCCGTCGGCGTTGGGGTCGGGCTTGAACACACGCCAGGTCATGCCGCGCGAAATTTCCTCGCCGTCGTCGGTCATTTTTGCGGCAAGACGCACCGGCGTGATCTGGCTTGTGGCGAGCGGCGTGGTCGGCGCGGCAGGCGCATAGCCGGTAATGGTCGGCGCGTTGGGGAAAGCCTCCGGCTGCTCTTGCGCATAGGCATTGCCGCCGGCAAGTGCGGCGGCAAACGAGACAATCAGGGCAGAACGTCGTAGACCGCCGAACAGCATGGCTTGCCATCAAGCCGAAGGCGGTGGCAATTTCAAGGCCGCATGATGCAACCCGCACAGCCCAGGCGCCGTCCGCTTCGCCTCAGCCAAGCTTCACACTGGAGACGACCCGTTTGACATCGCCTATCATCGATTTCCTTTTGACCCGCAGCTCCGCACCGATCCCGGAGCTACGCGAACCCGCCCCAAACGACGCCGAGATCGACACCCTGATTCGCATCGCGTCGCGCGTGCCGGACCATGGTCGCCTGGCGCCATGGCGCTTCATCCTCTATCGCGGCGAGGCCCGTGCCCAGATCGGCGAAAAGCTGGCGGCGCTGGCCGAGCAGCGCGAGGGTCCGCTGAGTGACGCCCGCCGCGATCAGGAGCGCGCGCGCTTCACGCGTGCGCCACTGGTCATCGGCGTCGTCCACACGCCCAAGGAAAATGCCAAAATCCCCCAATGGGAGATGTTGTTGTCCGGCGGCGCGGCCGCCATGAACCTCGTCATCGCCGCGAACGCCATGGGCTATCGCACCAACTGGATCACCAATTGGTACTCCGACGTAGCGGAGGGACGCGAGACTTCTCGGCCTGGCGCCAAGCGAGCGCGTCGTCGGTTTTGTGCATATCGGCACGTTCAAAGGCGAGATCGTCGAGCGGCCACGGCCGGATCCTGCTAGCTTGGTGTCCGAATATTCAGGTCCCTGGAAGCACGACCATGTTTTATGAACCGTCGAAGGGCCATGGCCTGCCGCACGATCCGTTCAAGGCAATCGTTGCGCCGCGGCCGATTGGCTGGATTTCGACGGTGAACAGAGACGGCGCGATCAATCTCGCGCCGTACTCCTATTTCAATGCCTTGTCGGGCAAGCCGCCGCTGGTCTGGTTTTCGTCCGACGGCGAGAAGGACAGCGCGACGGCCGCCGCCGAAACCGGCGAGTTTGTCGCCAATCTGGTGAGCCGCCTTCTGGCCGAGAAGATGAATGCGACGTCCGTCAACGCGCCGCGCGGCGTGAATGAATTCGACCATGCCGGCCTCGACATGGCGCCGTCGCGGCTGGTCAAGCCGCCGCGCGTGGCCGAGTCGCCGGCGGCGCTGGAATGCAAGGTCACCGACATCTATCGCCCGCGCGGGCTGAACGGCGTCGAGACCGACGCCTTCGTTGTCGTCGGCGAGGTGGTGGGCGTGCACATCGACGAGGCCTATGTCCATGACGGCCTGTTCGATTCGGTCATGGCCGGCAATGTCGCCCGGCTCGGCTATTTCGACTATTCGTCGACCGATCGGGTCTTCCCGATGCGCCGGCCACGTTGGGACGGCGACAAATCCTAGGCGACGCCGGCGGCTTTCGCCCGCGCCAGTATCCGCTCGGCAAGCCGCAGATGCGGGCGGTCGTACATCTTGCCCTCGATGCCGACGACGCCGGGATTTCCGGCCGCCGCGAAGGCATCGACGATCGCCTGCGACTTCGCCACCGATTCCGGCCGATGGCGTGAAGATCGCGTTGATCACCGGCACCTGGTCCGGGTGGATCGCCATCTTGCCGGTAAAACCGTCGCGCACCGCATCACGGCATTCGGCTTCGAAAGCCGGCCATGTTGCGAAAATTCGGGAAACCGTGTCGATCGCCGCGACTTCCGCCGCGGAGGCCGCGAGCAGCGTCATCGTGCGCGCGCAGGCGGAAGACATCGGTGTAGCGCGCCATTCTCATCGCGCGCCGCATGCGCGCCGATAGCGGCCGAAAGGTCTTCCGCGCCCCAGGTCAGCCCGGCAAGCCGCGCGATTGCGCTCCGGCGTAGGTGCCGGCCGCCAGCACGCCGGCGGCCGTTTCGGTGATCAGCGGCAGGATTGCGATGCCGCCGTCCGGCAGGCCGGCTTCGGCTTCGTGAACCCGCAGCTTCGCTGCCAGATGCTGGACATCTGCGCCGCTGTTGGACTTCGGCAGCATGATGCCGTCCGGCGCGGCCTTGACGATGGCCGTCAGATCGTCATCGGTCAGGCCGGTCGAAAGGTCGTTGACGCGGACATAGACTTTCGCGCGCGTGTCTGCTGTCTTTGCGCCGCGATGAAGTTGGCCGCGATCTCGCGCGCCGCAGCCTTGTTGGCCGGCGCGACGGAAGTCCTCGAGGTCGACGATGACGACATCCGCCTCGGAGCCAAATCCCTTTGCGAGCTTCTTTTCCGAATCGCCGGGGACGAACAGCAGCGAGCGCATGGGTCAGGCCGGCTTCTTGCGGATCATCGCCTGGCGCGTGGTCTTGGCCACCAGCACGCCGTTCTGATTGTAGGCGCGGTGCTCGAACTCGACGATGCCGCGATCGTTCCTTCGATTTCGATTCGCGCACCGATCTCACTTCGGTTTCGACGCGGACCGTGTCGCCATGAAAGACCGGGTGTGGAAACACCGTGTCCGTCATGCCGAGATTGGCGATCGTGGTGCCGAGCGTCGTGTCATGCACCGAAATGCCGATCATCAGCCCGAGCGTGAACAGCGAATTGACCAGCGGTTTGCCCCATTCGGTCTTCGAGGCGAAGTCGAAATCGATGTGCAGCGGCTGCGGGTTCAGCGTCATCACCGAAAACAGCATGTTGTCGCTTTCGGTGACCGTCTTGGTCGAGTCGTGTGGTTGATCACCGAGCCGACGACGAACTCTTCGAGATAAAGCCCGGCCATTGTTCCTCCCAGCACTGCTCCACCGCCCGGTGATAGGCATTCGCCGGCCCGCCAGCCGCAAGCCAGTTAAGAAACATGGTGAACGCTTCGTAAACCATTGCTCCTAATGTTTCCGAGGGTACAGGGAACGGAATCGAATGGTTGTCGCGCATTTCTTCGAAATGGATCGAACAGGCAAGGGTCGCCGAGCGCGCCGCGGCCGCCAGCGGCACTGGCCCGCGCCTATATCAAGGGCGAGCTCGCCTTCGAGGATCGCTGCGCCGCCGAAGCGGCTTTGACGCTGCTGCTCGACGATCCGTCGTCGAAGGTCCGCCAGGCGCTGGCCGAGGCGCTGTCGCTGAGCCCGCTGGCGCCGCCGCAGATCATCGCCGCGCTGGCCTCCGATCAGCCGGAAGTTGCCGCCATGGTGCTGGCGCGCTCGCCGCTGCTCTCCGATCTCGACCTGATCGAGCGCGTCGCCGCAGGGCCACGTTGCGACGCCAGAAACTGATCGCCGGCCGGCCCGATCGTTTCGATGGCGGTGTCGGCGGCCATCGCCGAGGTCGGCGAAGGCGAAGCCTGCGGCGTCCTGCTCGCCAACAGCCGCGCCGAGATCGCGTCGCTCAGCTTCCGCCGCATGGCGGAGCGTTTCGGCCACATCGCCACGATTGCGCGAGGCGCTGATCCGCGACGCCGACTGCCGGCCGAAAGCCGCCACATGCTGCTGGTCAAGCTGGGCGAGGCGCTGAGGCAATCGCCGCTGGTGCGCGCGCTGATGGGCGAGGCGCACGCCGAGCGCGTCATGCGCAACGCCTGCATCAAGGCTTCGCTGACGCTGATCGACCGCACCAATGCCGAGGAATATCCGGCGCTGATCGAGCATATCCGGCTGCGCGGCGACCTGACGGCCAGCTTCCTCGTCCGCGCCATCGCGCACGGCAAGGTCGATTTCTTCGGCGCGGCGCTGGTCGCGCTGACCGGCCAGGCCGAAGAGCGCGTGCGGTCGCTGCTGGCGACCGGCTTCGACACCGCGCTGCTGCGCGCTTTTCGGCAAGGCCGGTCTCAGCCAGCAGACGCACAAGGTCGATCTTGGCGCGCTGCGCATCTGGCGCGCCGTGGCGCGCGGCAAGCGCGTCGCCGGTCCGCAGGAAGTCAGCTGGCTGATGTTGTCGGCGATCGGCGGGCAGGGCGCCCACGGCGATCTGGCTGCTCTGCTGAAATCGATCCATCTCGACGCCTTGCGCGCCAATGCGCGCGGCCATGCGCTGGCGATCGCCGCCGCCTGATCGCTCAGTCGTCCGGACAGCCGGCCGAGCGCCGGCGTCCTCGTCCGCATCGCTCGACGATCGAATGGATGACGAATGGCGGCAAGCACGATCGATCCGCCGATCATGCTGTCGAACGGCGGCCTTTCATCGATAAGCAGCCAGGCAAACGACCACAGCCAACGGCACATCGAGCGTACCGATCAGCGCGGTCTCGGCGACGGGCAGCAGTCTCGCGCCCTCGGTCAGGAAGGCGACAGCGATCGCGAAGGTAAAGCCGAAGGCCGATGCAGATCGGCCATATCGCGCGCTGAGATCGCCAACGGATCGACCACAAGCCAGCTTATCGCGAACAGGGCAAGCGCCGCGATCGCGACCGCCCACAAGACAGGCGTTTCTGGAAAGGCGCGCGTGGCCACGATGTAGATCGCAAACAGCGCGGTCATCACCAGCGCAAGCAAATCGCCGAAGACATTTGCCGAGCCAAGACTCCCCGCGACAATCATCATCACACCGGCAAGCGAGGCGCAGGCGGTGACGAGCGTGCGCAGGCCGATGCGTTCGCCCAGCACGAATCGCGCCAGGCCGGCGGCCATGAACGGCGCCGTCGCATAGATCACCGCGACGTTTGCCACATAGGTGTATTTCAGCGAGGCGATGAACACACGCTGGCCAGCACGCTGATCACCGCAATGAACCAGCCGCGCCGATCCAGCCAGAGACTGACTGGCTCGCCATCGCGCCTGCGCCGCCACGAGATAATAGCCGCCAAGCAGCAACCGACCCGACCAGTCCGCGCCAGCCGGCAATCGTCCAGGCGTCGACGGACGCCATCTTGATCAACACGCCGGCGACACTGAAAAATGCCGCCGAGGCGACGATGAGCAGCACGCCCGCCAGGTGTTTCTGCGATGGTTCCATGGATCGGACGTTGACCGTCGTGTGTCGAGGTGCGGCTGGTCTGCGAGAGTGTCGAGCCGGCGTTGTATCGCCAGCCGTGGCTGGCATTCCTGTCCTATCGTTCTGTCGGGCGGAATATGTGCGGATGCGCTCCGAATGCGCGGCAATATCGTCAAGGCTATAGGACAGATGAACCCGCTTGGATGACGGCGGCCGCTTGGCGACGACAGCCCCGGTCGCCATTCGGTAGCGGGCCTGATCGGGCCGCGGCGCAAAACCGCCGCCGCAGTTCGGACAGACATTGGCAGAGGTGCTGCTCGACGCAATCGGCGCAGAACGTGCACTCGAACGTGCAGATCATCGCGTCCGTCGCGGCGGGCGGCAGGTCCTTGTCGCAATATTCGCAGTTCGGGCGAAGTTCCAAGGCCATGCGTAATCCACCGGTTTGTTGCCGCTCAATCAGAACCTGATTGAGCCGGACCGGTAGGACCAGCTGTACCTCTTAGATGTCCAGCTCTTCCGTATGCGCGAATTCCGCGCGCTCCTGGATGAAGCGGAAGCGGGCCTCGGGCTTGGTGCCCATCAGCGCATCGACCGCCGATCTTGGTCACATCCTCGGCATCGATCACGTCGACCCTGAGCAGCGTGCGCTTCCTCGGATCCATGGTGGTTTCCTTGAGCTGGCCGGCCATCATCTCGCCCAGCCCCTTGAAGCGGCCGATCTCGACCTTGCCGCGACCGGAGAATTCGGTGCGCAGCAGCTCAGTCCTTGTGCGCCTCGTCGCGCGCATAGGCGACCTTGCCGCCTTGCCGCAGCGAGATAGAGCGGCGGCACGGCCATGTAGAGATGCCCGCCACGAACGAGCTGCGGCATTTCCTGGTAGAAGAAGGTGATCAGCAGCGAGGCGATATGCGCGCCGTCGACATCGGCGTCGGTCATGATGATCACGCGGTCGTAGCGCAGATCCTCGTCGCGATATTTCGAGCGCGTGCCGCAGCCGAGCGCCTGGGTCAGGTCGGAAATCTGCTGGTTGCCGGCCATCTTGTCGTTGCCGGCGCTGGCGACGTTGAGGATCTTGCCGCGCAACGGCAGAATCGCCTGGCTTGCGCGGTCGCGCGCCTGCTTGGCCGAGCCGCCGGCCGAATCGCCCTCGACGATGAAGAGCTCGGCGCCCGCGGCGGCATTTTGCGTGCAGTCGGCCAGCTTGCCGGGCAGGCGCAGCTTGCGCACCGCCGATTTGCGGCGAGACTTCCTTTTCCTGGCGGCGGCGCACGCGCTCGTCGGCGCGCGCGATCACCCAGTCGAGCAGCTTCGAGCCTTCCTGCGGATTGTCGGCCAGCCAGTGGTCGAAGGCGTCGCGCACGGCGTTTTCGACGATGCGGATCGCCTCCACCGTCGCCAGCCGGTCCTTGGTCTGGCCGACGAATTCCGGCTCGCGGATGAACACCGACAGCATGCCGGCAGCCGAGATCATCACGTCTTCGCTGGTGACGATCGAGGCGCGCTTGTTGCCGGTGAGTTCGGCATAGGCGCGCAGGCCGCGCGTCAGAACGTTGCGGAAGCCGGTCTCGTGCGTGCCGCCGTCATGGGTCGGGATGGTGTTGCAGTAGGAATTGACGAAACCGTCGCCGCCGAACCAGGTCACCGCCCATTCAACCGAGCCATGGCCGCTCTGCTTGTCGCTCTTTCCGGAAAAGATTTCGCGGGTGACCTGGAATTCGTCGCCCAGCGTGGCCGCCAGATAGTCCTTCAGCCCGCCGGGAAAATGGAACTCCGCCTTGGTCGGTGTCGGGTCCTTGTCCTTGATCAGCGACGGGTCGCAGGACCAGCGGATGTTCACGCCGCCGAACAGATAGGCCTTCGAGCGCGCCATGCGATAGATGCGCGCCGGCTCGAACGCCGCCCCCTTGCCGAAAATCTCGGCGTCAGGATGGAAACGCGTCCTTGTGCCGCGCCGGTTGTGCACCTCGCCGAGTTTTTCCAGCTTGCCCTGCGGTTTGCCGCGCGAATAGCGTTGGCGATAGAGCTGCCGGCCCCGCGCAACCTCGACCTCGAGCTGATCCGACAGCGCGTTGACGACCGAGACGCCGACGCCGTGCAGGCCGCCGGACGTCTCATAGACCTTCGAGTCGAATTTGCCGCCGGCGTGCAGCGTGGTCATGATGACTTCGAGCGCCGACTTGTCCTTGAATTTTGGATGCGGATCGACCGGAATGCCGCGGCCATTGTCGGTGACGGTCAAAAAGCCGTCGGCGCCGAGCTCGACCTCGATAAAGGTCGCGTGGCCGGCCACCGCCTCGTCCATCGAATTGTCGATGACCTCGGCGAAGAGATGGTGCATCGCCTTGTCGTCGGTGCCGCCGATATACATGCCCGGCCGCCGGCGCACCGGCTCCAGGCCTTCCAGCACCTCGATATCGGCGGCGCTGTAGCCTTCCAGCCATCCTTCGGCGACGGCTTCTTCGCAGCAGACAGGATCGGATCGGGCTTGCGCGGCGCTGGGCGTGCCGGCTCGGCGCCTAGTTTGCCGAAGAGGTCGTTGTTATCGTCCATGGATCAGCAGTGTTCGAGTTGTCGAATCGAGTCGCTCATACTGCCAGCTTTGGTCTTAGCGCAATAGACGTTCCGGGTATGTTCGACAGCAGGCGTTCCAAACGCAGCGTTTCGGCTAAGCAACGTCTGGCGACCGCGCTCGTCATCCTGGGCTTGTCCCGAGGATCTGCATTGTGCAACACAGGATCACCATTTGCTACAGCTGCGATCCTCGGACGCCCGAGGAATACGGCGCTGAGCTACTCCGCCGCGTCGACATATTCCGTCAGCGGCGGGCAGGAGCAGACCAGATTGCGGTCGCCCGCCACATTGTCGATGCGCGACACCGGCGGCCAGTATTTTGCCGCCGTATCCGGATCGGCGGCGGGGTAGGCGGCTTCCATGCCGCGAATAGGGATGCGTCCACTCGCCGGCCAGCGTTTCGGTTGCCGTGTGCGGCGCGTTGACCAGCGGATTGTCATCCTTCGGCCAATAGCCGTCCGCCACTTTCTGCGCTTCCTTGGCGATCGCGATCATCGCCTCGCAGAAGCGGTCGAGCTCGCGCTTCGGCTCGGATTCGGTCGGCTCGACCATCAGCGTGCCGGCCACCGGCCACGACATGGTCGGCGCGTGAAAACCGTAGTCGATCAGGCGCTTGGCGACATCCTCGACGCTGATGCCGGCGCTGTCCTTCAGCACGCGCGTGTCGAGGATGCATTCATGCGCCACGCGGTCGCCGCGGCCCTTGTAGAGCACCGGATAGTGGTCCTTCAGCCGCGTCGCGACGTAGTTGGCGCCGAGGATCGCCATGTTCGGTCGCCTGCTTCAGCCCGTCGCCGCCCATCATGCGGATATACATCCAGGTGATCGGCAGGATCGAGGCGCTGCCGAACGGCGCCGCCGAAACCGGATGTTCCGTGCCCATGGTCGATGTGGCCGGGCAGGAACGGCGCCAGATGTTTCGCCACGCCGATCGGGCCGACGCCCGGACCGCCGCCGCCATGCGGGATGCAGAAGGTCTTGTGCAGGTTCATGTGGCAGACATCGCCGCCGATGTCGCCCGGCCGCGCCAGGCCGACCAGCGCGTTGAGGTTCGCGCCGTCGAGATAGACCTGGCCGCCATTGTCGTGGATCAGCTTGCACAGATCCTTCACGCCTTCCTCGAACACGCCATGCGTCGAGGGATAGGTGATCATCAGCGCCGCGAGATGCGTGCCGTGCTGCTCGACCTTGGCGCGCATGTCGTCCATGTCGATGTCGCCGCTCTCGGTGCATTTGACCACCACCACCTCCATGCCGGCCATCGCGGCACTGGCCGGATTGGTGCCGTGCGCGGAGGAGGGGATGAGGCAGATGTTGCGGTGCGGCTCGCCGCGCGACTGCGTGATAGCGGCGGATCGCCAGCAGGCCGGCATATTCGCCCTGGCTGCCGGCATTGGGCTGCAGCGACACCGCATGGAAGCCGGTGATTTCGGCCAGCCAGCGCTCCAGATCGTCGGTCATCGACTTGTAGCCGGCTTGGAATGCGCTTCGGCGCGAAGGGATGCATGTTGGCGACCGTCGGCCAGCGTCACCGGGATCATCTCGGCCGCCGCGTTGAGCTTCATCGTGCAGGAGCCGAGCGGGATCATGGTGCGGTCGAGCGCCAGATCCTTGTCGGCCAGCTTGCGCAGGAAGCCGCATCATCTCGGTTTCCGAGCGGTTGTCGTGGAACACCGGCTGGGTCAGGAAGCCCTTCAGCTCGCGCGGCTTGCCGGGCAGCAGCCGGTCGGCCGTCGTCCGGCGACGGTCGCGCCGAACAGTTTTGCGATCGCCTGCGAGGTCGGCCTCGGTCGAGGTCTCGTCGAAAGTGATGCCGAGCAGATCCTCATTGATCATGCGCAACAGCCGGCCGTCCTTCTGCGGCCTTCTTGGCGATCGTCTTCGACTTGCCCGTGACCTTGACCGTCACCGTGTCGAAGCGCTGCTTGCCGAGCACCTTGATGCCCTGCGGCTTCCAGCGCCGCGGCCAGCCGCGAGGCCAGCGCATGCACGTGGTCGGCGATCGCCTGCAGGCCCTCCGGTCCGTGCCAGATCGCATAGGCCGTCGCCATGTTGGCGAGCAGCGCCTGCGCGGTGCAGATGTTGGAGGTCGCCTTGTCGCGGCGGATATGCTGTTCGCGCGTCTGCAAGCGCGAGGCGGTAGCCGGGCCGGCCCTTGGTGTCGACCGACTGGCCGACCAGGCGGCCGGGCATCAGCCGGGTCAGCTTGTCGGACACCGCGCAATAGGCGGCGTGCGGGCCGCCGAAGCCGATCGGCACGCCGAAACGCTGCATCGAGCCGACCGCGATATCGGCGCCGAGGCTGGCCGGCGTCTCGCATGATCGTCAGCGCCAGCGGATCGGCGACGAAGATCACGATCGCGCCGGCTGCCTTGGCCTCGGCGATCTTCGCCGAATGGTCGCCATAGACGCCGAACGTGTCCGGCCAGGCGACGACCAGCGCCGCCGTATCTGTCGTCGATCGTGTCGCCGTCGACCTCGATGCCGAGCGGTTCGGCGCGCGTCTCGACCACGTCGCGCGTCTGCGGATGCGGCTTGTTGGCGAAGGCGATGCGCGTGCGCTTCTCCTTGTGGTGGCGGAAGGCGATGCCGACCGCTTCGGCCAGCGCCGTCGCCTCGTCGAGCAGCGATGCCGAAGCGACCGGCAGGCCGGTCAGTTCGGTCGACCAGCGTCTGGAAATTGAACAGCATTTCCAGCCGGCCCTGGCTGATCTCGGCCTGGTAGGGCGTGTAGGCGGTGTACCAGGCCGGGTTCTCGAACAGATTGCGCAGGATCACCGGCGGCACATGTGGTGCCGTGATAGCCGAGGCCGACAAAGCTTTTCAGCACCGTGTTGGCCGACATCTTGTTGGCGAGTTCGGCCAGCGCTTCGGCTTCGGTCGCCGCCGCCGGCAGGTCGAGCGGCCGCTCCAGCCGGATCTTTTTCGGCACCGCCTGCGTGATCAGCGTTTCCAGCGAGGTGACGCCGATGGTCGCCAGCATGGCGCGCGTATCGGCGGCGCTCGGGCCGATATGGCGGCGGCGCAAAGGGATTGTTGGTCGGTCATGGCGTGTGTCCGTGTTCAGCCGATCGTGCTTCTTGTAGCCCGCCTCGTCCATCAGGCCGGCAAGCTGGCCCTCGTCGGCGAGCTTCATCTTCCACAGCCAGCCGTCGCCGTGGCGGCCGAGTTGACCAGCGCCGGATCGGACGACAGCGCCGTCATTGGCTTCGATGATCTCGCCGTCGACCGGCGCATAGACATCGGACGCCGCCTTGACCGATTCGACCACCACGGCCGTGTCGCCCTTCGCCAGCTTCTTGCCGGCTTCCGGCAGCTTCGACGAACACGAGGTCGCCCAGCTGCTCCTGCGCATAGTCGGTGATGCCGACGGTCGCGACGCCGCCCTCGACGCGTCAGCCATTCATGGTCTTCGGTGTAATAGGTCTTGGCCATCGGATTCATCCTTTGAAATAGCGATGTGGCGTGAAGGGGAGGGAGTGAACGTCGATCGGAATGCGCTGGCCGCGCACTTCGGCAAAAAGCTTGGCTGCGCCCGGCTTGGCGAGCGGCGTGGCGACATAGCCCATGGCGACCGGATGGCCGGCCGACGGGCCGAAACCGCCGGAGGTGACGCGGCCGACCGTGTTGCCGGCCTCGTCGACGATCGGCGCGCCGCCGCGCACCGGCTGGCGGCCTTCCGGCTTCAGCCCGACGCGCTTTTCGCTTGGCGCCGGCGGCGATGATTGCGCGCAGCGCATCCGCGCCGATGAAGGTGCCGGTCTCGCGCAGATCCTTCGGGATCGCCCAGAGTCAGCGCCGCGCTCGACCGGGTCGGTCGTCGGGTCGATGTCGTTGCCGTGCAGGCAGAGCCCGGCTTCCAGCCGCAGGCTGTCGCGGGCGGCAAGGCCGATCCACATCACGCGCTCGTCGGCGAGCAGCTTCGCCACCAGGTCGCGCGCATCCTGTTCCGGCAGGCCGATCTCAAAACCGTCCTCGCCGGTATAGCCGGACCGGCTCATGAACCAGTTTTCGCGCGGCTCGAAACCGTTCATGAAGACCAGGCCGCCGAGATCGATGCCGGCCTCGTTCCAGCACGGCTGCCGCTTCCGGTCCCTGGATCGCCAGGAACACGCGGTCGAGCGGCTCGAGCACGACATTATAGTGCCGCGCGATGTCGCGCATATGCGCCTCGTCGGCGGCGGCATTGCCGGCATTGCACGACCACCATGAAGCGGTGCTCGCCGAGCCGCGTGATGATCAGATCGTCCAGGATGCCGGCCTGATCGTTGAGGAAGAAGTTCAGCTTCGACTGCCGCAAGGGCAGGCCTTCGGCATCGATCGGGCAGGCCTTGGTCAGCATCGCCGCCGCGCCAATGCCCGAAACGACAAACAGCTTCATATGCGAGATGTCGAACAGCCCGACATGCTCGCGCGTGTGCAGATGTTCCTTCATGACGCCGGCCGGATAGGTCAGCGGCATCGACCAGCCGGCAAACGCGCCGAAACTTGGCGCCGGCTTGCCTGTGCATGTCTTCGAGAGGCAGGTGTCTTACAGCATCGCCCGTCATTGTTCCTCCAGAGTCGCGCTCGCACAGCCGCTCATGCGGCCGTATCGCGCCCCTCTGTCGGAAGCCTGAGAGACTCGCGCAGCCGGAACTCTGTCAGCGGCGCTTACACCTTCGGCGCGGGGCCACAAAAACCCCGACTTTCCAGAGTGTCGAACCCGTCTACGGTTCTTTTGCCTGAGAGATTTCGGGCGATTTCCCCTTCGGCGGCAGCGTTCGCTGCTCTCTCCCACAGACCGGTGAGTTTTGCCCGTCGCCGGACCAAACCCTCGACATCTGGGTCAATAGCCCAAGTCCGACAGATTGTCACCTCCCTGCGACATGGCCCGCAAAGTTTGCACAGGCGACGGGAAACTGTGCATCGGAGCGAAGCTGTCGTCGCGGCCGGAAGTCGAAATCCCCTATATGAAGTCGATGGCCAGCGATCGACACTCCAGGGACCCAATCTTGCGCGCCGCGGCGGGCCCAAAGCCTGCTCCGATCGGCACGCTGCCGTTCATCCACCTGCGGGTTCACTCGGCCTATTCGCTGCTCGAAGGCGCCTTGCAGATTTCCAAGATCGTCAGCCCACGCGGTGGCTTCCGAATCGCCGGCGATCGCCGTCACCGACACGAACAATCTGTTCGGCGCGCTGGAATTCGCCAACAAGGCCTCGAAGGAAGGCATCCAGCCGATCATCGGCTGCCAGCTGGACATCTGTTTCGACGATACGGCTCCTGAGGCAGCGGCACGGACACATCGTCAGACCGGCCCGGAATGCCAGCCGCTGACGCTGATTGCAGCGACTGAGCAAGGTTATGCAAACCTCGTGCGCATCGTCAGCGACGCTTATCTTGCCACCGAGCCGGGACTGCCGCCGCATCGCCCCGTTTCGGCGCTGCGAGGTCATTGCGACGGCATCATTTGCCTGACCGGCGGGCCGCTTGGGCCGCTTGGCGTGGCGCTGGCCGATGACCATGCAGAGCTGGCCGAGACCCGCTTGCTCAAACTCAGGGATCTCTTCGGCGACCGCCTCTACGTCGAAGTCGAACGCGTGGGCGATTACGACCGCGCCATCGAGCAAAAGACCATCGACCTGGCTTACCGCCACGAACTGCCGCTGGTGGCCACCAACGAGGCGTTCTTCCGCGCCCGCGATGATTTCGACGCGCATGACGCGCTAATCGCGATTGCCGAAGGCTCGGTCATCGCGGTCGATGACCGCCGCCGCCTGACGCCCGACAATTATCTGAAAAGTGCCGCCGAAATGGCAGCGCTGTTCGCCGACCTGCCGGAGGCGATTGAAAACACCGTCGAGATCGCGCGCCGCTGTTCCTACTACCCGCAAAAGCGCAAGCCGATCCTGCCTTACTTCACCACCGGCGCGGCGCAAGGCTCGGATCCCACGCAGGCCGAAGCGGCGGAATTGCGAAAGCAGGCGCGTGATGGGTTTGACGGAGCGCATCGCTACACTCGGCCTGACCGAGGGCTTTACCCGCGAACAATATGAAGAACGCCTCGAGTTCGAACTGAGCGTCATTGAGGGGATGAAATTCCCCGGCTACTTCCTCATCGTCGCCGATTTCATCAAATGGGCGAAGTCGCACGGCATTCCGGTCGGCCCGGGGCGCGGTTCGGGCGCCGGTTCGCTGGTCGCCTATGCGCTCACCATCACCGACATCGACCCGTTGCGGTTCTCGCTGCTGTTCGAGCGCTTTCTCAACCCCGACCGCGTGTCGATGCCCGACTTCGACATCGACTTCTGCCAGGATCGCCGCGAAGAGGTGATCCACTACGTGCAGCAGCGCTACGGCCGCGACCAGGTCGCCCAGATCATCACCTTCGGAACGCTGCAGGCGCGCGCCGTGCTGCGCGATGTCGGCCGCGTGCTGCAAATGCCCTACGGGCAGGTCGACCGCCTCTGCAAAATGGTGCCGCAAAACCCGGCCAACCCCGTCACATTGGCCAAGGCGATCGAGGGCGAGCCGCGCTTTGCCGAAGAGGCCGAGAGGGAGCCGATCGTCCAGACGCTGCTCGACATCGCGCAGAAGCTGGAAGGGCTTTATCGCCACGCCTCGACGCACGCCGCCGGCATCGTCATCGGCGACCGGCCGCTGTCCGAACTGGTGCCGATGTATCGCGATCCGCGCTCGGACATGCCGGTCACGCAGTTCAACATGAAGATGGTCGAGGAGGCGGGGCTCGTCAAATTCGACTTCCTCGGGCTGAAGACGCTGACCGTCATCGAGACGGCGGCAAAACTGATCAAGCGGCGCGGCATCGAGATCGACCCGCTGAAAATCCCGCTCGACGACCTGCCGACCTACGAGATGCTGTCGCGCGGCGAGGTCGTCGGCGTGTTCCAGGTGGAAAGTGCCGGCATGCGCAAGGCGCTGCTCGGCATGAAGCCCGACCGCATCGAGGACATCATCGCGCTGGTGGCGCTCTATCGTCCCGGCCCGATGGAGAACATCCCGACCTACAACGCGCGCAAGCACAAGGAAGAGGAAATCGCCTCGATCCATCCGAAGATCGATCATCTGGTGGCCGAAACGCAAGGCGTCATCGTCTACCAGGAACAGGTGATGCAGATCGCCCAGGAGCTTGCCGGCTACACGCTCGGCGAAGCCGACATCCTGCGCCGCGCGATGGGCAAGAAGATCCGCGCCGAGATGGACCAGCAGCGCGAGCGCTTCGTCACCGGCGCGGTGGAGCGCGGCGTGTCGGAAGCCGCAGGCGGATTTCATCTTCGATCTGCTGGCGAAGTTCGCCGACTACGGTTTCAACAAGTCGCACGCCGCCGCCTATGCTGTCGTGTCCTACCAGACCGCCTATCTGAAGGCGCATTATCCGGTCGAGTTCCTCGCCGCGTCGATGACGCTCGACATGTCGAACACCGACAAGCTGGCCGATTTCCGCCAGGATGCGCTGCGGCTCGGCATCGATGTCGTGGCGCCGTCGGTGATGACCTCGTTCCGCGATTTCGAGGTCGGCGAGAACAAGATCTTTTACGCGCTCTCGGCCATCAAGGGCATCGGCGACGCGGCCGTCGAGCACATCGTGGCGCAGGCGCAGCGGAAAAGCCGTTCACCGACCTCGAGGATTTCTGCGAACGCGTCGATCCCAAGATCGTCGGCAAGCGCGTCTTCGAAAGCCTGATCATGGCCGGCGCGCTGGATTGTTTTGGCCATGACCGCGCCGCGATGATGGCTGGCATGGAGCGCATGATGGGCCTGGCCTCGCGTGCGCATGAAGACGCCGCGATGGGCATCATCGACATGTTCGGCGGCAGCCGGCGGTCCGCGCCAGCAAACAGCTGCATCTGCCCGCCGCCGAGCCCTGGCTGCCGGCCGATCGGCTGCACCGCGAGTTCCAGGTCGTCGGCTTCTATCTCTCGGCCCACCCGCTGGATGAATACAAGAAGGCGCTGGAAAAGCTGCGGGTGCAGAGCTGGGCGGAGTTCTCCATCGCCGTGAAGCGCGGCGCCACCGCCGGCCGGCTGGCCGGCACCGTGACCTCCAAGCAGGAGCGCAAGACCCGCACCGGCAACAAGATGGGCGTCGTCAATTTCTCCGACACCACCGGCCAGTTTGAAGCGGTGCTGTTTGCCGAGACGCTGGCGCAATATCGCGACCTTCTGGAGCCCGGCCGCTCGCTGGTGATCGAGGTGGCGGCCGAAGATCGGCCCGAAGGCGTCAACCTGCGTATCAAGACGGTGCGGCCCTTGGACGAAGAGGCCAGCCAGGTGCAGAAATCGCTGCGTATCTTTCTGCGCGACGCCGGCCCGGTGGGCACGCTTGCCGGCCAGTTGGCCACGCGCGGCGAGGGCCAAGTGTCAGCTTCATCATGATCAAGGGCGAAGGGCAGGGCGAGGTCGAGATCGAATTGCCCGACCGCTACAAATTCGACAACCGCGATCGCCTCCGCCATGCGCGCGGTGCCGGGGGTTGTCGAGGTGGAGCTGGTGTAACCGAGTTGGAGGAACTGTCTCCTCGCTCATTGGCGTTCAGCGTCGAGGAGGTGCCGGAGATGCCCAAAATTCCCGACGAGATACTTGATCTCGAAAAACGGTTCTGGACCGAAGGCCCGGACTTCTACCTACAAAACCTCGATGAGAAATGCCTGACCGTGTTCGCCGATGCGGCGGGTCTTTGGACCGCCGAGGAAATCGCCAAGACGGTCAAATCGAGCGGTCGCTGGAAAGACGTCCAGATCGATCCAAAGGGTGGTCCACCACCCGACGCCGGACATTGTGCTGCTGAGCTATGAAGGCAGCGCGACGGGCGAGGGCGGAAAACCCTACCGCGCACTGGTCAGCTCTGGATATGTCCGCCGGGGCGACGGCTGGAAACTGACGTTTCATACGCAAGCAAGCCTGGATTAGGTCTGTTGAGATTCGTCACGCTCCGGTCTCATCCCAGTCGGCGATTCGGAGCGCTCGGGCCGTCATTCGCAGCGTCGCGGCAGTCATTCCGGGGCGCGAAGCGAACCCGGAATCTAGAGCGCAATCGCTGATGGCCCGGGCACCGTCATGCTCGGGCTTGTCCCGAGCATCTGCAAACGGCTCATCGGATAATCCCTGTCTGACTTCGCGCCGGTAGATTGTCGGGCAAGCCCGAGAATGACGTCCGGAGCGCGACGCCGGCAGGCGCCAATCCGCCCCCCAACATTTTTTTCTTCTTTTTTTCGTCCACACCCCTCCAGCCTGCCTCAAGATGCCCCGCGCTTGACGAAAGGAGGCGGAGACAACGGTGCGGGACAATTAAAAAATGCTCAGGCGGATCGCCGCCATCCTGCTCGCCCTGGCGACTGTGGCCGAGTGCGCGGCCAACCGCTCCCGCCCTGTTCGCTGGCTGGTGCTCTGGATATTGCAGCGGGCGGAAGCTGTCGCAAGCGCGTATGTCGCCGAAATCGATCCGCTCGCCATCGAATATTCGACGCTCGAGCTGGCTGACGGCCACGACGAGGCAATTCGCCTTGCCAAAACGTTCCGCATGTTTGCCGCCATACTTTTCGCACTGGCCGACCAGGCGCAGCGTCTGGCGATCAGAGAGCCTTCCGAACAACCCGCTCGCGGCTGGCTGCCCGGCTGCCGCGCCAATGTCGACCGGCTTCTGCGTGCGATCGCCGCGCTGCAACCGCGCTACGCCGACACATCTTAGTCCAGCTGGTTGGGCGTGACTGTTAGCCATACAGATTATGAACAGACCGAGGCGCTCACAAAAACTGCGCCGCCTCGCCACCCACCGCGTCCGCCAGCAGTCTTCTCATACCGCTTGCGCGGCACGTCGATCGCGCCGAACGTCTTCAGGTGCTCGGTGGTGAACTGCGTGTCGAGCAGGTCGAAGCCCCGTTGCCCGCAGCCGCTCGACCAGATGGACGAGGCAGACCTTCGAGGCATCCGTCTCGCGCGAAAACATGCTTTCGCCGAAGAAGGCCGCGGCCGAGCGTGACGCCGTAGAGCCCGCCGACCAGCTCTGCCCTCGCGCCAGGCTTCGACCGTATGGCAATGCCCGTGTCGGAAGAGCTCGACATAGGCTTCGCGGATCGGGCCGTTGATCCAGGTCGTCGGGCGCCGGCGCGCGTCTTCGGCGCAGGCGGCGATGACCGCGATCGAAATCATGATCGAAGCGGATGTCGAAGCGGCCTCGTCGCACCGTCTTGGCCAGGCTTTTCGGCACATGGAAATCGTCGAGCGGGATGATGCCGCGCACTTCCGGCTCCACCCAGAAGACTTCCGGGTCGTCGGCGCTTTCGGCCATCGGAAAGACGCCGAGGCATAGGCCTTCAGCAGCAGGTCAGGCGGATATGCCGGTGCCCGGGCGCGATCGGCGGGCCATTCCCGTCCTCAGCCTTCCGGTTGTTGGCCAGATAGTTTCTCCAGCCAGTGGATGTCGTAGTCGCCGTTGGCGATGTCGGGGTTGCCGACCAGGTCCTGGAACAGCGGCAGGGTCGTCTTGATGCCGTCGACGACGAATTCGTCCAGCGCGCGGCGCAGGCGCATCATGCATTCGATGCGGTTGCGGCCATGCACGATCAGCTTGCCGATCAGGCTGTCGTAGTAGGGCGGGATGCGATAGCCGGAATAGACGCCGGAATCGACGCGCACGCCGAGGCCGCCGGGCGTATGGAAATGCGTGATCGTGCCGGGCGAGGGCGCGAAGGTGCGCGGGTCCTCGGCATTGATGCGGCATTCGATGGCGTGGCCCTGGAAACGAATGTCGCTCCTGCTTGACCGACAGCCGCCGCCGGAGGCGACGCGGATCTGCTCGTGCACGAGGTCGATGCCGGTGATCGCTTCGGTGACCGGATGCTCGACCTGCAGGCGGGTGTTCATCTCGATGAAATAGAACTCGCCGTTCTCGTAGAGGAACTCGATCGTGCCGGCGCCGCGAATAGCCGAGCTCCGCCATCGCGTCGGCGCACGATCTTGCCGATCTTGCGCGCGCTCGCTCGGCGTTGAGGGCCGGCGAAGCGCCTCTTCCCAGACCTTCTGGTGGCGGCGCTGCAGCGAGCAGTCGCGCTCGCCGAGATGGACGCCATTGCCTGCGCCGTCGCCGAACACCTGGATTTCGATATGGCGCGGCTTGTCGAGATATTTTTCGATGTAGACGGCATCGTTGCCGAAGGCGGCGCCCGCTTCGGTGCGGGCGGTCGACAGCGCCTCGATCAGGTCGTCCTCGCTGCGCGCCACCTTCATGCCGCGCCCGCCGCCGCCGGCGGTGGCCTTGATGAGCACCGGGATAGCCGATTTCGTCGGCGATCGCTTGCGCGTCCTCTTCGTCGTTGACTGCGCCGTCGGAGCCCGGAACGACCGGGAATGCCGAGCCGCTTGGCCGTGCGCTTGGCCTCGATCTTGTCGCCCATGATGCGGATATGGTCGCCGGACGGGCCGATGAAGGTGATGTTGTGCGCTGCGAGGATGTCGGCGAACTTGGCGTTCTCCGACAGGAAGCCGTAGCCGGGATGCACGGCGTCGGCGCCGGTGATCTCGCAGGCGGCGACGATCTGGTGGATGTTGAGATAGCTGTCGCGCGACGGCGGCGGGCCGATGCAGACGCTTTCGTCGGCAAGGCGCACATGCATGGCGTCGGCATCGGCGGTCGAATGCACGGCGACGGTCGGCGATGCCGAGTTCCTTGCAGGCGCGGAGCACGCGCAGCGCGATCTCGCCGCGATTGGCGATGAGGATTTTCTGGAACATGCCGGCCTACTCGATGACGACGAGCGGCTCGCCAAATTCGACCGGCTGCCCGTCCTCGACGAGGATCGCGGTCACCTTGCCGGAGCGCGGCGAGGGGATCTGGTTCATCGTCTTCATCGCTTCGATGATGAGCAGCGTCTGGCCTTCCTTGACGGCCTGCGCCGACTTCGATGAAGGCTTTCGCGCCGGGCGAGGGCGACAGATAGGCGGTGCCGACCATCGGCGAGATCGACGGCGTTCTTGGCCGGGTCGGCGGCGGGCTGCGGCGGCAGCCGGCAGCGGCCTGCGCAGCGGCGCGGCCACCGGCATGGGCGCCGCATAGGCCTGGACAGCGGCGTGCCGCCGCGCGACACGCGCATCTTGCAGATCGCCCAGCTCGACCTCGATCTCGGTCAGATCCGTGTCGTGCAGGATGCCGGCGAGATCGCGAATCAGCTGCTGGTCGATGTCCGACTTTTTCGTTGCCATTTCAAAGCCTTCTGTTTGTTCTTTCAGGCCGCGATCCGGGCGGCGAGCGCCTGGAGCGCCAGAGTGTAGCCGAGCGGCCCGAAGCCGCAAATCATGCCCATGGCAACCGGCGCGATCATCGACTTGTGCCGGAACGGCTTCGCGGGCGTGGATGTTGGAGAGATGCACTTCGATGACCGGCAGCGGCGCCATGGCGCGGATCGCGTCATGCAGCGCGATCGAGGTATGGGTATAGGCGCCGGCATTGAGCACGACACCGGCGGCCTTGTCGCCGGCCTCGTGGATCCAGTCGACACAAGCTCGCCTTCATGGTTGGTCTGGCGAAACTCGATCTTGAAGCCAAGCGCCTTGCCGGCCTTGCGGCAGTCGTCGGCGATCGACTCGAGCGTCTGGCCGCCATAGATGCCGGGTTCACGCTTGCCCAGCGTGTTGAGGTTGGGTCCGTTCAGGACGAAGATCGTTTTCGCCATCGTCGCCTTGTGCTGTCTGGTCAGCGAAGCGGACCCTCTATAGTCGCCTTATGCCGCAGCGCAAAGAGCGCAAGCGCTAAGTTTGGCTATCCACAGCGGGAATAGGGTCGTGCTTTCGCGCCTGTGCCCACTCAGCAGGCAGCCGTTTGGCAGGCGGCGCGGGCGGCACCGATCTTATCGCGCAAAACATCCTGCCCCAACGCACCAAAGACCACCTCGTCACCGACCACATAGGAGGGCGTGCCGGTGATCGATAGCTTGTTGGCAAGTTCATAGGTGGCGTCAAAACCCTTCTGGATCTCCGGATTCTTCATTTCCTCGCGCAGCTTGGCTTCGTCGGCGCCGAGCGACGGTGGCGACGAGCATGGCGGTTTCTTCGGTCGCCCGCGTCTCGCCGCCCAGCAAGCGCATGTGGAACTCGGAATATTTCTCCGGCATCAGATGCTTGAACGCCTGCGCCACGACATGCGCCTTTTGCGAATCCGGGCCGAGGATCGGCAGCTCCTTCAGCACGAACCGCAGGTCGGTATCGGCTTTCACCAACTCCTGCATGTCGGTGATGGCGCGTTTGCAGAAGCCGCAATTGTAGTCGTAGAACTCGACGATGGTGGTTTTGCCGTTCGGATTGCCGACAACGCCATCAGCCGCGGAGCTGTAGATCAGCTCCTTGGACTGCTGGATGGTCTGCAGGCTGGCGACGCGCTGCGCCTCCTTCTGCTTCTCCTCCAGCGCCGTCTGCACCTCAACCAGGATCTCCGGATTCTTCAGCAGATAATTGCGAACAATCTCCTCGATCTCCTTGCGCTCGAGTTCGCCGCCAGCGGCGGCGATGACCTGCGGCTGCTGATCAGCGACGGCGACGGTTGGCCTTGCCGCGTAAAAACCTGCCGCAAGCATGCCCGCCGCGATAAGTGCGCTGGCCGAACCGAACCAAATTGCCTTGTTCATGAAAACCTCTTCTGCGCCAGGCTGACGGGCATCAGCCCCGCTTCTTGCGTGGCGCCTTGAACGAAATGATGTCCTGCGCGCGAACCCACGCCGGCGTGCCGCGCTTCAGCTTTTGCTGGGCGCGGGCGGCGAAGACTTGCGCGTCGAAATAGTTGCCGCTGTAGAAATTCTGGTCGGCGATCGCGAGCTCGGCCTCGCCGACATTGCCAAGCTGGCCATAGGCCTGCGCCAGATATTGGTAGCCGGCGGCGTTTTCCTTATCCTTGGCAAGGCCTTGCTTGAGGATGCCAACAGCCTTTTCGGCCGACGACGGCGCTCCAATCGCCAGATAGGCTTGGCCGAGCGAGATCTGCAGGATGCCGGAGCGCGCCGGGTCAAGCTTGATCGCCTTGGCGTAAGCGTCCGCTGCGTCCTTCGGCCGATTGGCCTTCATCAGCGCGTCGCCGCGCAATTCATAAAAATAGGGATTCTTCGGGTTTGCCTTGATCAGCGCGTCGGCCTTGCCGGCCGCGGCCTTCGGGATTGCCGTAGAGATAGGCGCCCATGGCCTCGCCATATTGCTTGGCCAACGGATCGAGGTTCTTGCGAGACAGGCGCGACAGGCCGCTTTGCCCCTGCGTGAAGATCGCGATCTTGGCGCGCATCATGTCGTGGCGCTGCTGAAGCGCGGCCGAATCCGGCTTGTCGTAATAGGGGCTCTGCGTGACCAGCGTTTCCAGGTTGGCGATGCGGTCGCGCGGCATCGGGTGGCTGACCTGATAAGGATCGACCCGAGCGCCGGACAATGACAGGGCGCTTTGAAAGCGCTGGAACGTCTTGATCATGCCCTTGGCGGACTGACCGGTCGATTCCAGATAGCGGATAGCTGAACGGTCGGCGGTTGCCTCTTCCGTGCGCTGGTAGCCGAGCAGGCCGCGGCGCGCAAACTCGGCCGAACCCGAAGCAACGCCCATGCCGGCCTGACCGATCTCGGGCGTGTCAGACGCCGCGGCTGCGGCAACCGCGCCGATGCCCAGCAGGGTGCCGACGATGGCCATCGTCTGCGCCCGCGCCAACTGCTGGCGCAGCCGTTCCTGATGCCCGCCGGCAAGGTGGCCGGCCTCGTGCGCAATCACGCCGATGATCTCGTTCGGCGTATCGGCCGCGAGAAGCGCGCCGGTGTTGATGAACATGCGACGGCCGGCGACGAACGCGTTGAACGATGGGTCGTTGACCAGAATGATGTCGACGCCGGAATTCAGGCCGGCCGCTTTCAGGATCGGCCGCGCATAGTCGCGCACCAGCGCTTCGATCTCGGCGTCGCGCACCACGGGCACGTTCTGCGCCGCCGCGCTTGATACGGCCGCGATCACAGTCGCGCCGGCCAGCAGTGTTGCGCCTGCGGCGCGCCGCAATTGGCGGACGAAAACGTTTATGTGGCTGCCCGTCTGCATCGGTCGAAGAAGCCCTAGACGACAGCGCGAATCTTGGAAAGCGCGGCGGCCGAAATATCATCAACTTGTGATCCCCACACCAATCGGGCATTTGTGCGGCGCATTCGACGCCGACAGGGAACAGCATGGCTATTTCGATCTCAAGACGCGGCGATGTCGAGCCGTTTCATGCCATGGACGTGTTGGCGGAGGCGAACCGCCTGAAGCGGCAAGGCATCGACGTTGTGTCGATGGCGGTTGGCCAGCCGTCCGATCCGGCGCCGGCTTCCGTGCGAGAGGCCGCGGCGCGTGGATTGCGTGACGGCAAAATCGGCTACACGGATTCGCTTGGCCTCGCCGGCCTGCGCGAGGCGATCTCGCGGCACTATGCCGAGCATTATCGCGTGGAGGTGTCGCCGCAGCGCATTGCCGTCACGACCGGCTCGTCGGCCGCCTTCAACCTGGCATTCCTGGCCATGTTCGACGTCGGCGATCGCGTGGCGATCGCAGCACCTGGCTATCCGGCCTATCGCAACATCATGGCGGCGATGGGCATCGAGGTCGTCGAGATCGAACTCGGAAATGACGCTTATCTGCACGCCGAGCATCTGCGTGCCGCGCATGCGGAGAAGCCGGTCAAGGGCGTACTGTTCGCAAGCCCGGCAAACCCGACCGGAGCTCTGATCCCGGAAGCCGACCTCAAAGGCCTTGATCGAAACCGCGCGCGAGCTTGGCATCGCGGTGATTTCGGACGAAATCTATCACCGTCTGTCCTATGCAGGACCGGACGTGACGGCCTTGCAGTTCGACGAGGATGTCGTCGTCATCAATTCCTTCTCGAAATATTATTGCATGACCGGCTGGCGCATCGGCTGGATGGTGCTGCCGGAGGCGCTGGTCCGCCCGATCGAGCGCGTCCAGCAAAGCCTCTATATTTCCGCGCCCGAGCTGTCGCAGATCGCGGCCATCGCGGCGTTTGACGCGACAGCCGACCTCGAAACGGTCAAAGCGCGCTATGCGGAAAATCGCCAATTGCTGATGACGCGGCTGCCGGAGCTAGGTTTTCGCCTGGCAGCGCCCATGGACGGCGCCTTCTATGCCTATTGTGACGTCTCGCAACTGACCAACGACAGCATGGCATTTGCCAAGCGGATGCTGGCCGAGGCGCATGTCGCGGCGACGCCCGGCCGCGATTTCGATCCGCTCGCCGGGCATCGCACAATGCGGTTTTCTTATGCGGGGAGCCCGGCCGAGATGGTCGAGGCGACTGCAAGGATCGAACGCTGGCTCAGATAGCTCGTTGAGCCAGCGCCGCACTTTAGGATGGTCGCGAGTTCGATCCGGCGATCAGAAGAAGCTCTTGCGCTGCCACCAGCCCTTCTTGGGCTCGGCCTCGGCTGCCGGCGTCTCATTCGCCACAGTCGAAGACAGTTTCGGCGTCGGCTGGCGCTTCGCTTTCCGGCTTGCGGCGGCTGGGGCGCTTTGGCTCCTCCGCAGGCTTTTCTTCAGCGACAGCAGGCGTTTCGAGCCTTGACGTCGACGCCTGGCCTTCGGCGTCGGAAGCGTCGAATGCAACCGGCGCGGGTTCGAAAGTCGCTTCCGCTTCTGCTGCCTCTGCCTGCCAAGAGCAGCCTTGGAACCGCGACGCGGCTTGCGCGCCGGCTTCTTGGCAGGCTTTTCAGCCGTTTCGGTTGGTTCCGCCTCCGGTTCGACGGCAACCACTTCGGTCACATCGACTTTGATCGCCTCGACAGTCTCTGCCGCTTCGGCATCTGCACCGTCGACAGGCGCATCGTCTTCACGATTACGCTTGCCGCCGCGCTTGCCGCGCCGACGTTTCTTGCGGTCGCCGTCAGATTCTGCGGCAGCGGCCGCATCATCCGATGTCTCCGTGTCGTCGGATTCGTCGTCGGCCTCACCGGAAACCTGCTGCTCGCCTGGCGCCCCGGCTGCCGGCTGCTCGCGGTCGCGGCCCCCACGCCGGCGCCGCCGCTTGCGCCGCTTGCGCGCGGTTGCCCTCATCGTCGTCACGCTTTTGCTGCGGAGCCTCCGAAGGTTCTTCCGCGTCGTCCGCCACTTCGACGACGTCTTCTTCTTCTTCCTCGACTGGGTAAGGCAGCGCTTTGATCTCAGAAATCTGAACCGGGTTCTCCACCACCGCGCCGCGGAAGATCACATAATGCTGCGAGCCGACGGTCTCGTCCGCTTCGATGGTGATCGTCAGGCCAAACCGCGCCTCAAGCTCAGCCAGCGTGCTGCGCTTGTTGTTGAGCACGTAAAGCGCGGTCGTCGTCGGCGTCTTGACCGTGATGTGATGGCGCGGATCCTTCAGCAGGAATTCCTCGATCGCACGCACCACCAGCAGCGCGACGGACGAATCCGAACGCACATGGCCCGTGCCGCCGCAATGCGGGCAGGGCTTCATCGTCGATTCCAGCACGCTGGCGCGGATGCGCTGGCGCGACATTTCCAGCAGGCCGAAATGCGAGATGCGGCCGACCTGGATGCGGGCGCGGTCGTTCTTCAGGCAATCCTTGAGCTTCTTCTCGACCGCGCGGTTGTTGCGGTTCTCCTCCATGTCGATGAAGTCGATGACGATCAGGCCTGCAAGGTCGCGCAGCCGGAGCTGCCGGGCGACTTCGTCCGCCGCTTCCAGATTGGTCTGCAGCGCGGTGTCTTCGATCGAGTGCTCGCGGGTCGATCGACCGGAGTTGACGTCGATCGAAACCAGCGCCTCGGTCTGGTTGATGATGATGTAGCCGCCGCTCTTCAGCGTCACCTGCGGCTGGACCATGCGGTCGAGCTGGGCCTCGATGCCGCTGCGGGCAAAGATCGGAACCGTGTCGCGATAGGGCTGAACCATCTTGGCATGGCTCGGCATCAGCATGCGCATGAAATCCTTGGCCTCGCGATAGCCGTCCTCGCCGGCGACCAGGATTTCGTCGATGTCCTTGTTGTAGAGGTCGCGCACCGAACGCTTGATCAGACTGCCTTCCTCATAGACGAGGGCAGGGGCCGTGGAGGCAAGCGTCAGGTTGCGCACGTTCTCCCACAGGCGCATCAGATATTCGTAGTCGCGCTTGATTTCGGCCTTGGTGCGGTTCTCGCCGGCCGTGCGCAGGATCACACCCATGCCCTGCGGCACTTCGAGTTCCTTCATCACGTCCTTGAGACGCTTGCGGTCCTGCGCGCTGGTGATCTTGCGCGAAATGCCGCCACCACGCGCGGTGTTCGGCATCAGAACCGAATAGCGACCGGCAAGCGAGAGATAGGTGGTCAGCGCGGCGCCCTTGTTGCCGCGCTCTTCCTTGACGACCTGAACCAGCAGGATCTGCCGGCGCTTGATCACTTCCTGGATCTTGTAGTGGCGGCGCATCGGCTTGCGGCGATTGCGCACTTCTTCGAGAGCATCCTCGGCGCCTACCGAATTCGACCTCGTTCTCGTCGCCGTTGCGCGAGGAGACTTCCTCAACCGAACCGCCACGCTCGCTCTCCGACTCCACCGGCTCGGAAATGACGTCGCCGTCGATCGCGGCCGACATGGTGGTCGGTTTGCTCGGCTCCTCGGTCGGACGACTCGGCTTCCGGCTCTCCGTCGACCTGTTCTTCGGTCGACGCGTTTTCCGACGCGCCGTCAGCTGCATGCGGCTAGATCAACCGGACCTTCGGTGTTTTCCCGATCGACATCGGCCTGCGTTTCTGCGTCTTCGCCGGAAGCATCGCCCTCTGCTTGGGCTTCGCTCGCCTCGTCTGGACGCTGCGCGCTGCTCGTTTTCACGACCGCGGTTGCGTCCACGTCGACGACGATTGCGGCCGCCGCGACCGTTACGATCCTGACGGTCTTCGCTTTCGCCGTCCTCATCGTCGTCGTGCTCGGCGGCTTCCGCCTCGGCGCGCAAAAGCGCCTGACGGTCGGCGACCGGGATCTGGTAGTAGTCGGCGTGGATTTCGCTGAAGGCCAGGAAGCCGTGGCGGTTGCCGCCATATTCGACGAACGCAGCCTGGAGCGACGGTTCGACCCGCGTCACACGGGCAAGGTAGATATTTCCGCGAAGCTGTTTCTTATCCTGGGACTCGAAATCAAATTCTTCAATTCGGTTACCGCGGGTAACAACGACCCGCGTTTCCTCCGGGTGGGAGGCGTCGATCAGCATTTTGTTGGGCATTATTCTGTTTCCTCCCGGCGGCGAGGAAACTGGACGCACGCGCAGCCCTCAGCAGCGCTGCCGTCCTTGTCCTTGGCCAGCCGGATAATGATGTGTCCGCTTGCGGCCGCCCGGACGCCACGCTCAGACCGTTCGCGCGACGAATCGCGGAAACTCTCGTCGGTCTGGTGAGGTTTGTCTGTTCCATGCGGATCCTTGCGGACCTTTTTGAACCTAGGTCCGGACTATCCGAACCAGCTAATTGCTCGAAACGAGCCGGCCGAACGATTTCGGCCGTTTTGGAGCGCCCGGGCATCACAACAACGCCGTTCCTGGGCAAATTCTGGATGACCTGCGACACGAAAAGCCAGCGCGGTCACTGTCGCTTTTATGGCGGGAATGCGGCAAAGGCAAGCGGCAATGCATCGCCGGCAAAACGGCAGCCGACACAGACCAAGTCCGTGAAAAGTCTTGGTTAACCTTATCCAGTTACGAATCGTTAAGCAGCCTAAGCTGGTTATCGGCGGGCGGCGCGTAGCGTGGACGGTGGCAATGTTTAGCTCTGCTGAAAGTTTCAACCGGGGACTCGGAGCCGCAGCGATGCTGATCGTGGCGATGCTTGCCGCTGTTAAGTTCGGCGACGGCGGGCTTTGCGGCAGATGAAACGCTCCGTGCCACCTCATATAAGGTGTTCCGGCACGGCAAAACAAACGCGAGTCGTCATCGAGTTCAGCCGTGATCCGGCGATGAATTGGTTTCTGCTGCGCGCCCCCTATCGGCTCGTAATCGACCTGCCACGAACCGAATTCGCGTTCGATCCCGACTCCCTGAAGCCGGCGGGCATTGTCACCGGCGTACGCTACGGCGAGGCCAGCGAAGGTCGTTCACGGCTAATCCTGACGGCCAAGAAGCCCTTCAAGGTCGAGAAGGTCGATATTCCGACGCCACAGGCCGAAGGCAAGGTGGCGGTGTCGATCGAACTGAAGAGCGCCTCGCGCGCCGAGTTCGATGCCGCGCTGGCCGAGCAGCGTACAACGACGGCGTCGACCGAATCCGCGAACGCGGCAACGACAGCTGCTCCAGTCGATGAGCGATTTACGGTCGTCGTCGACCCCGGCCATGGCGGCATCGACGGCGGGGCAAAGAGCCCAAGCGGCACGGTCGAGAAGGCGATCACGCTTGCTTTCGCCCTGGAGCTTAAGAAAAAGCTCGAAGAATCAGGGCGTTACAATGTGTTGCTGACACGCGAGGCGGACGTCTTCATTCCCCTGGACGCCCGCGTCGCCTTTGCCCGCAAGCATGGCGCCAAGCTGTTCATCTCGATCCACGCCGACACGATTCGCGTCAAGGGTTTGCGCGGGGCAACCGTCTACACCGTGTCCGACCAGGCGTCCGATGCGGAATCAGCGGCGTTGGCCGACCGCGAAAACCTGGCTGACGCGATCGGCGGCATCGAGATCAAGGAAGAGAATCAGGACGTCGCCGACATTCTGGTCGACCTGATCCGCCGCGAGACGCATGGCTTTTCCGTCAGTTTCGCCCGCACCTTGCTGGGCGAGCTGGCAAGCACGGTGAAGCTGATCAACAACCCGCATCGCCATGCCCGTTTTCGGGTGCTGCGCGCGCCGGATGTGCCTTCGGTGCTGGTCGAACTGGGCTATCTCTCCAACGCCGAGGATGAAGCAGCAATTGAACAGCGTCGACTGGCGAGACAAGATTGCCGACAGCGTGGTCGAAGCCGTTGACGCCTTTGCCGCCGGCAATCTGCGGGCAGGCGGATGAATCTGTGCGCTGCAGCCTCGTTGCATCATGGCCACAAGTCATGGTTTAATCGGCATGAATTTGGCGATCAGCCCCCGGTCGCCGCATTTTGCCCACATCGACGCTGCAAGGCTGGGCTATGTGGTTCGCGCTGGAATCGGGCAGGAGACCCGGTCCGCGACGCGGTGGCGATGAACCGCAAACTGGAGCGGGCATGATCAGGTTAATTGGCTATTTCTTTGGCATCGCCACGACGATGGCCTTGCTGGTCGCGGCGGGCGCCGCGGTCTATGTCAGCCATCTGACCAAGGACCTGCCGGACTACGAAGTGCTCGCCAATTACGAGCCGCCTGTGACCACGCGCGTGCACGCGTCGGACGGCGCGCTGATGGGCGAATTTGCCCGCGAGCGCCGGCTTTATCTGCCGATCCAGGCGATTCCGGACCGCGTGAAGGCGGCGTTCCTGTCGGCCGAAGACAAGAATTTCTACAAGCACCCCGGCATCGATTTGCTCGGTCTCGGCCGTGCGATGGTCAACAATTTCCAGACCGGCAGCCGGCAGGGCGCTTCGACGATCACACAGCAGGTGGCGAAAAACTTCCTGCTGACCTCCGATCAGACCTACGAACGCAAGATCAAGGAAATGATCCTGGCGTTCCGTATCGAGCAGGCCTACTCGAAGGACCGCATTCTCGAACTTTATATGAACGAGATCAATTTCGGCCTGGGCGCCTATGGCATCGCCGGCGCGGCGCTGACCTATTTCGACAAGTCGGTCAACGAGTTGACGGTTCCCGAAGTCGCCTATCTGGCCGCACTGCCCGAAAGCGCCGTCGAACTATCATCCGTTCCGCCACACCGAGCGCGCCATCGAGCGCCGCAACTGGGTGATCGACCAGATGGTCGAGAATGGCTACGTGCCGCGCGAGGAAGGCGTCAAGGCGAAGACCGAAGATCTCGGCGTCTCGCCGCGCCGCCGCGGCAACTACCTGTTCGCAGGCGAATATTTCACCGAGGAAGTGCGCCGCGAGATCATCGCCCGTTATGGCGAAGACGCTCTCTACGAGGGCGGTCTTGTCGGTACGCACGACACTCGACCCGAAGATGCAGGTGATCGCCCGCAAGGCGATGCAGAACGGCCTGATCAAGTTCGACACGCTGCGCGGCTATCGCGGGCCGGTGAAGCAGATCGATGTCAGCGGCGATTGGGGCGTGCCGCTTGGCGAAATGAAGGGCCTGGACGACGTTCCCGAATGGCAGTCTGGCAGTCGTGCTCGACAGCGACGCCGACGGTCTGACCGTCGGGCTGCAGCCGAAGCGTCAGATGTCGGGCGAGCTCGTCGCCGACCGCGAAACGGTATCGGTCGCCAAGGAAGACATGACCTGGGCCATGCGCCACATGGTCGACGGCAAGATCGTCAAGGCGAAGTCGCCGGCCGACGTGCTGAAGCCGGGCGATGTCATTTTCGTGCAGAAGAACGATGAGGGCGCAGGCTATCGGCTGCGCCAGCCTCCGGGCGTCGAAGGCGGCATGGTTGCGATGGACCCGCATACCGGCCGCGTGCTGGCCATGGTCGGCGGCTTCTCCTATGCGGAGTCCGAGTTCAACCGCGCCACGCAGGCGATGCGCCAGCCCGGCTCGTCGTTCAAGCCGATCGTCTATGCGGCAGCGCTGGACAATGGTTACACGCCGGCCTCGGTCATCATGGATGGTCCGATCACCATCAAGATCGGCAACGAGGTCTGGACGCCGAAGAACTATGACGGCGGCGCAGCCGGCCCGTCGACCCTGCGCAACGGCATCGAACGCTCGCGCAATCTGATGACGGTGCGGCTGGCCAACGACATGGGCATGAAAACGGTCGCCGAATATGCCGAGCGCTTCGGCGTCTACGACAAGATGCCCCACCATATCGCCTTGTCGCTGGGCTCCGGCGAAACGACGGTGATGCGCATGGTCTCGGCCTATTCGGTGATGGCCAATGGCGGCAAACAGATCAAAGCCGTCGATGATCGACCGTATCCAGGACCGCTACGGCAAGACCGTCTTCAAGCATGACGAGCGCGGCTGCGAGGGCTGCACGGCAACCGAATGGGTCGACCAGGCCGAGCCGGACCTGATCGACAATGCCGAGCAGGTGCTCGACCCGATGACGGCCTATCAGATCACCTCGATGATGGAAGGCGTGATCCTGCGCGGCACGGCGACGACGCTGCTCGAGCTGAAGCGCCCGATCGCCGGCAAGACCGGAACCACGAACGACGAAAAGGACGTCTGGTTCATCGGCTACACGCCGAACCTCGTCGTCGGTCTTTATGTCGGCTACGACCAGCCGCAGCCTCTCGGCAAGGGTGTGACGGGCGGCGGTCTGTCCGCGCCGATCTTCAAGGAGTTCATGGCCGAAGCGATGGTCGGCGTGAAGCCGGTCGAATTCAAGGTGCCGGAAGGCATGAAACTGATCGCCATCAACCGCAAGACCGGCATGCAGGCGACGCCTGGGGCGGCGGGAACCATCCTCGAAGCCTTCAAGCCCGGCACCGGGCCTGCCGACAGCTATTGGGTCATCGGCATGGACGACGGCGGTGCGGCGGCGCGGTCGACGCGCCGAAGGTCAAGGAAGCCATACAGGGCGGCTCGGCCGGGCTGTATTGAGGCTGAGCCGCTCCCTTTTATCTCTGCCGCCGCGATCTGCTCAAATGTCCAACGGGCTCCAACTGCCTCCCAACATCGGCTCGCGATTGATCTCGATCGCGATCTTGATCGTCGTTGTGACCATGTTCTTCTGGCCTGAATTGGAACCTTTCTTTTAGGCCGCCTGCGCTGGTGAGTGCCGACGCGTGTGTTGGACGCTAACAGGCTGCACGTTTCGCAACACGCGCCGCAATCCCAAACTGAAACATACCGATTGGCACAACCATTGCTTGTGTAACTCATGCCGGCTTCTGCCGGTGGGGCCGCCGGGGGGTGACTTGGGGTTGGGCGTTTGGGGAAACGGCCTCGGCGGTCTCACGATACCAGAAGTCAATAGGACACAGCGCTTGGCATGGTTACGCGAGAAAGTCCTTTGCAGCGGGCTCGATTGGTCCTGACCATTTTCGAGATATTTGGCTGCCAGGCCGGGGACAGGCTAGTTCTCGGTAATCTTGTCGTGGTCGGCGCCAAGCACGGCCTTGCGCCGTTCGACATTGATGCCGGCCTGGAAACCGGCTGCAAGGAGGGGTGGTTTCAGCGCCTACCCGACAAGGCGATCGAGCTGACCGGGGAGGGATTTGCCGCGATGAAGCCTGCGGTCTCCTTCGACCTCGCGCTTGTGGGATAAGGGCTCTGACGGCTCGATCGCGATAACGCCATCCATCAACGCAACGATGGATTTTCGGGCCTCTCGACTGAATTGGTCATTGCCGCAGAGATAGTAGAACGCGCGCTCAAGATGCAGGCGCGCTGCACTCAGGTCGCTTTTCATCTTTCAACTCCGTTTGCTACCAGCAGTAGCAACGACACTTTCCGACCAGGAGTTGCGAAGCCGGGTGGCCGACATTTGCGACGCTCAACGAATGCTTGCCACAAACATTCAATCTTTAAGTTTCGAGCAGGTTAGCGAATGCGGCGGCCGAACGATGCAAAGCGAATGTCTATCTCGGACGAGCAGCCGCAGCGCCCTCGCGGCAGCGAAGCAATTCATCTATCGTCACACTGTCGCGATGATGTGATCGCCAGACTTATTCGTTGGAGGAACTCATGACAGTGTTCAACGTGGTGCGTTTCAAAATCAAAACCGGGATGGACGACAACTTTTTGGACGCTCACAAGAACATTGCGAGCGAATGGACAGGCATACGCCATGCCAACATCATAAAGACTGGCGAGGGGCGCTACTGCATCATCGCCGAGTGGGAGAGCGTTGACGCGATGACTGCCGGCCCGGCCGCAGATGATTGCCACCCTCAATAGCTTTCGCCACACGCTCGAGGACCTGGGCGGAGGTCTGGGCGTAACAGACCCTGTTTCCGGGCCGGTGGTCCTTTCGATCAAGTAGATCGTTGGCACAGGCACTCGCTGCCTGACGCGTCCAGCGCCGACGCCGGCCCATCGACGCGGAGAGCCTGAAACTGACATTGTTGGTGGCCGCTGTGGGAATCGAACCCACACGGGCATAGCCCGAGAGATTTTAAGTCTCTTCCGTCTACCAATTCCGGCAAGCGGCCTTGAGCTTCCCTATAAAGAAAAAAATGCGCCTGTCAGCCTTTGAGCTGACAGGCGCTGAATGAAGCGGGACGCCGGTCGGCGCTATTCTTCGTCGACGAACACCTCCTCGCGCTTCTTGCGCACATTCGGCAGGAACACGACGACCAGGACGCCCAGCGGCAATGACCAGCAGCGTCGGCGCTGAGCGGACGCGTGAGGAAGGTCATCGGGTCGCCTTTGCCGAGGATCATGGCGCGCCGCATGTTTTCCTCCAGCAGCGGCCCGAGCACGAAGCCGAGCAGCAGCGGCGCCGGTTCGCAGCGCAGCTTCATCAGGAAGTAGCCGAGCAGGCCGAAGAAGGCGACGACATAGAGATCGTAGATGTTGGAGTTCACGCTGTAGACGCCGATCGAGCAGAACGCCATGATCGTCGGGAACAGCACGTAGTACGGCACTTTCAGCAGCTTCACCCACAGCCCGATCAAGCGGCAGGTTGAGCACGATCAGCAGCAGATTGCCGATCCACATCGAGGCGATCAGGCCCCAGAAGAGGTCCGGCTTGTCGGCCGCCACGTTCGGGCCGGGCACGATGCCCTGGATGATCATGGCGCCGATCATCAGCGCCATGACCGGATTGGCCGGAATGCCGAGCGTCAGCATCGGGATGAACGAGGTCTGCGCGCCGGCATTGTTGGCCAATTCGGGTCCGGCGACACCGGCAAGCGCGCCGTTGCCGAATTCCTTCGGGTCTGTCGGACAGGCGCTTTTCGATCGTGTAGGAGGCGAAGGCGGCAAGCACCGCGCCGTTGCCGGGCAGGATGCCGAGCGCCGAGCCCAAGCGCCGTGCCGCGCAGGATCGGCCACGCCATGCGGCGGAAATCCTCGCGCGTCGGCATCAGGCCCGTAACCTTGGTCATCAGCACTTCGCGCGTGCGCTCGTCCTCCAGATTGCGCAGGATCTCGGCAATGCCGAACAGGCCGACTGCGATCGCGACGAAGTTGAGCTGGTCGCCGAGCTGCGTAAGGCCAAAGTTGAGACGCGGCGCGCCCGAGATCACGTCGATGCCGACAAGGCCGAGCAGCAGGCCGAGCACAACCATGGCGACGGCCTTGATGACCGAGCCATGGGCCAGCGCGACCGACATGACCAGGCCGACGATCATCAGCGAGCAATATTCGGCCGCGCCGAACTTCAGCGCCATTGTCGGTCAGCGGCGGCGCAAACAGCGCGATCAGCACCGTTGCGATGGTGCCGGCGACGAACGAGCCGATCGCGGCCGTGGCCAGCGCCACGCCGGCGCGGCCGTTGCGCGCCATCTGGTAGCCGTCGATCGCGGTGACCGCGGACGAAGATTCGCCCGGCATGTTGATCAGGATGGCGGTGGTCGAGCCGCCATATTGCGCGCCGTAGTAAATGCCGGCGAGCATGATCAGCGAGGAGACCGGGTCGCCGATCTGGAAGGTGATCGGCAACAGCATGGCGATCGTTGCCGTCGCGCCGATGCCCGGCAGCACGCCGATCAGCGTGCCGAGCAGCACGCCGATCAGGCAGAAGCCGATATTGGTGAGGGTCGAGGCGGTGGCGAAGCCGAGCGCGAGATTGTCGAGAAGTTCCATGGTCGCCTCCTAAAACCGCAGCCAGGGACCGAACCGCTCGAACGGCAGGCCGAGCCCATAGCTGAACACCGCGTCGAAAAGATCGTCAGCACACCGACAGCACGAGCGCGTAGAGCGGCGTCATCTTGAAGGAGGCAAAGCGAGGCAACCAGCGCGGTGATGAAAACGGCAGCCGACAAAGCCCAGCGCCGCGCACCGTAAGGCCGAAGAGGATCGGCGCCAGCAGGATGAAAACGATGCCGCGCCAGGCGATGCGCGCCGACGCGGTTCGCCTTCGCGAGCGGGTCGCCTGAATGAGGATGATCGCGCCGAGCAGAATCAGCAGCAGCGACAAGCACCAGCGGCAAGCCGCCGGGGCCGATGCGCAGCCATGTGCCGAGCTCGACGGCGAGCGACTGCGCGGCGAAGATCGCGCCCACGATGATGAAAAATGCGCCGCAAACGGCGTTCGGTCTGTCGATTGAAGCCAAGTTCATCGAGTTGTCCCCTTATGGCTTGGATCACTCAGACGCATACCGATACCGCAGTCGACTCGTGCGCAGCTAACAGCTGTGACCGGAGATCATAACCGCAAAGCGACGGCCGGCAATCGATGACCGACCGGCGCTTTTGCGACCGTTGAAGCGGCGGAAGGGCGATGTGCGCCATGCAGGCGTGGCCCCTCGTTCAAGGGCCGCACATAATCAGCGGGATCAGTCGGCGTACTGGCCGGCCGCCTCGATGATCGGCTTCCAGCGCGTGATCTCGCTTTCCAGCTTGGCCTTCAGCGCGGCCGGCGTGGCGTCGGCTTCGGACGAAGGCATGGTGCCGAGTTCGGCGAAGCGAGCGACGACATTCGGGTCCTTCAGCGCTACCTGCAGCGCCTTCGACAGCTTGTCGGTGACCTCGGCCGGCGTGCCCTTCGGCGCGTAGATGCCGTGCCAGATGCCGACCTGCATGCCAGGCAGGCCGCCTTCGTCCGTGGTCGGCACATCCGGCAGCACGTCGAGGCGCTTCGGCGACGTCACGGCGTAGGCCTTGATGGTGCCGCCCTGGATCTGCTTGGTGGTGTTGGTCGTCTGGTCGCACATGATGTCGACCTGGCCACCGAGCAGATCGGTCATCGCCGGGCCGGTGCCCTTGTAAGGAACGGTGACCAGCGGCGTGCCGATCGCGGTCATGAACAGCATGCCGCACAGATGCGAAGCGGCGCCGATGCCGGCATTGGCGACGGTCACCGTGTCCTTGTTGGCCTTGGCATATTCGACCAGGCCCTTGAGATCGGTCGGCTCGAGATCCTTCTTGCCGACGATCGTCATCGGCACTTCGGTGACGAGGCCGACATATTCGAAGGCATTCAGCGTGTCGTAGGCGAGCTTGCGATAGAGCGTGGCGCTGGTCGCCATGCCGATATGGTGCAGCAGAAGGGTGTAGCCATCCGGATCGGCGCTGGCGACGCGGCCGGCGCCCAAGCGTGCCGCCGGCGCCGCCGACGTTTTCGACGACGATCTGCTGGCCGAGGTCCTTCGACATCGACCTCGGCGACAAGCCGCGAGACGGTGTCGGTCGGGCCGCCGGCCGCGAACGGCACGACCATCGTGATGGTGCGCTCGGGATAGGTCTGCGCGCATGGCGCCCGACAGCGACAGTGCCAAGGCTGCGGTGACGCCAAAAGCTGCGAGTAGTTTGTTCATGTGTATTCCTCCCAATAGAAGCTTTGAATTCAGACGCCGCGACCGATTCATCCTGCCCGCGCGGCGCTTGGCTGTTGACTAGGCGTGCATATTTGTCCTCCGATCAACGTGGCCGCGTTCTCTTTCGGAACGCTTTTTCGACCTTCGTTGCCACAATGGGTGGATTTCGTAACATTCGTCAATTCGCGTGTGTGCGAAGTTCACCCATCGGCGCCATTTGAACGTATTGTCGACGACGCCGGCTCATCCGTCTGACGGCTCAGGCCATAGCGCAGCATCTTCTCATAAAGCGTCTTGCGCGAAATCCCGAGCGACTCATAGACCGGTTTCAGCCGACCGCCATGGGCGACAAGCGCTTCTGAAATCACCAGCCGTTCGAAATCCGCGACGCGCTCGGCCAGCGAGGCGGCTCCATTTGTTGCGGCATCTGCCTGTCCTCAGCCGCGGTCTAGTCCAAGGCCCAGCACGTACCGGTCGGCCGCATTGCGCAACTCGCGCACATTGCCAGGCCAATCCTGCCGGGCGACCGCGCAGACGACGGCAGGCGGCACATCGACATCATCCTTGCGGTAGCGCGCGGCCGCCTCGCGCACCAATTGCAGGAAGAGCAGTGGGATATCGTCCCGCCGCTGCGCCAAGCGGCGGCATCTGCAGCGTCACGACATTCAGCCGGTAGAGCAGGTCGGCGCGGAAACGGCCCGCGGCGACTTCCGCCTGCAAGGTCGACCTTGCTCAGCGCGATGAAGCGCACATCGAGCGGGATCGGCTCATTCGAGCCAGCCGCGTGATGACGCGCTCCTGGATGACGCGCAGCAGCTTGGCCTGCAGATCCTGCGGCATGGAGCCGATCTCATCGAGCAGCACCGTGCCGCCACGCGCATGCTCGAACTTGCCGTAGCGGGCGCGCAGCGCGCCTGGAAAGGCGCCGACCTCGTGGCCGAACAGTTCGCTTTCGATCAGGCTGTCGGGCAGGGCGGCGCAATTGATGGCAACGAAAGGTCGTGCAGCGCGCGCGCTGAGATCATGGATGGCGCGGGCGGCAACTTCCTTGCCGGCGCCGGTTTCGCCGACGATCAGCAGGTCGGCATCGGTGGCCGCGACGGCGCGCAGACGATAGCGCAGATCGACCATGACCGGCGTGCGGCCCGGCAGGCGCGCCTCGACGTCGTCGCGCTTGCCGGCGGCGGCGCGCAACTCGCGGTTCTCCAGCACAAGCTGGCGCCGGTCCATGGCGCGCTTCGCCATTTCGGCGAGATGGCGCGTGTTGAACGGCTTCTCGATAAAATCGTAGGCGCCTTCGCGCATGGCGCGCACGGCAAGCTGCACATCGGCATGGCCGGTGACGACGATGACCGGAATATCAGGATCGATCTCGCGGATGCGGCCCATCAGCGTCATGCCGTCCATGCCGGGCATGCGGATGTCGGTCAGCACGACGCCGTTGAACCCTTGCGTGACGAAGTCGAGCGCTCGCTCGGCGTTGGCGCATTGCTCCACGCTCAATCCCTCAAGGTCGAGCGCCTGCGCCGTCGAGCGGCGCAATTCGTCCTCGTCATCGACAAGCAGCACGAGCGGCGGCTTCATTCGGCCGCCTCGCGATGCGCGCAGCTTGGCGGCATCGAGTTCGACGATGAAAGCCGCGCCACCGTCTGGATGGTTCTCGACTGAGAGCCGGCCGCCGAAATCCTTGACGATGTTGTAGGAGATCGACAGTCCGAGCCCCAGACCCTTGCCGACGCCCTTGGTCGAGTAGAACGGGTCGAAGATGCGCTCGCGAATGGCGTCCGGCACGCCCGGGCCGTGATCCCGCACAGTGATCGCGACCTTCTGGCCCTTCTTGCGGGCGGTGAGCGTGATCCGCCGGTCTTGCTGTTCTTCGACCGCGTCAGCCGCATTCGAGATCAGATTGACCAGCACCTGCTGCAGGCGCACCGACGCCGCCGCGCACCGTCAGGTTCGGCGGCACAATATCGACATCGAGCGTAGCGCCGGCCGTCTTCAGGCGTGGCGTCGACGATCTCCAGCGTATCTTTGACAGCGTCCGCCAGCAGCACCGGCCCAAGCGTCTGGTTGGGCTCGCGCGCAAAATTGCGCAGATGACGGCTGATCGAGGACATGCGGTCGGCAAGGCTGGAAATGCGCGCCAGATTATCCCGCGCATCGCCGACCCGATCGCGGTCGATCAGGGTCGCGCCGTTTTCCGCATAGGCTTTGACCGCGGCGAGCGGCTGGTTGAATTCGTGCGAAAGTGCGGCGGACATTTGCCCGAGCGCCGCCAGCTTGCCTGCCTGGATCAGGTCGGACTGGGTTTGCCGCAACTGTTGTTCTGTTGCCCGACGTTCGTCGACTTCGGTTTCGAGCTGGCGGTTCACATCGCGCCAGGTCCGCCGTGCGCTCCTCGACCCGCCGTTCAAGCTGTTCCTGCGCCGCACGCTGCAAGTCCAGGCGCTCGGCAAGGCGCGCCCGCCGCTGCAGCACGATCGCGCCAACAAGACCCGCGAGACCGATGAGCAGCATCACTGCCGCGAGGCTGGTGATCGCCTGGTTGCGGGTCGAACGCGGTTTCGGTCAGCACGTTGACCGTCCAGCCGGCGTCCTTCATCTCTTCGGACTGGACGAGGTATTCGCGCTGCACGCCATCGACCGCCAGCGTCATAAGATTGCGGCCATCATCCGTCGGTGTTGCGGCGGACGGCCAGTTCCTTCAGCGGCGTGTCGGCATAGCGCCGCCAGTCCTGCGGTGCGCTGCAAGCGATCCTGCGTACAGCGGCAGCAGGCCGGCATAGAGCCAGTCGCGCCGGCTGGTCATGAAAATGATGCCTTCCGGGTCGGCAACCATCATCTCGTAATCGCCGCCGGCCCAGGACGCCTCGATCTGATCGAGGTCCACCTTGAAGACGATGACGCCGAGGACGGTCGAGCCATCGAGCACCGGCGCGGAAAAATAATAGCCGCGCTTCAACGACGTCGTGCCGAGCGCGAAGAAGCGGCCGGGTCTCGCCTTCCATGGCCTGCTGGTAATACGGACGGTAGCTGAAATTCTCGCCGACGAAGCTCAGGGCGGTATCGAAGTTGCTGGCGGCCACGGTGTCGCCGTTGCGGATCATCACGTAGATGTCCGACGAACCGAGCAGCGTGTTGGTCGCCTTCAGATAGCGATTGACCTCGTCGCGCAGTGCCTCATCCGCCGGGTTGGCGATGAGTTTGCCGGATGTCCTGGCGATCGGCCAGCAGCGCGGGCAGGGGCTCGAACCGGCTCATATGCCCTTGGAGCGCCGAAACCGCGAGCCGAGCGTCGTCTCGCCCCGCGCGGCCGTCTGGCTCGAGATAGACGCGCTCCGCCAAGGCGCCGCCAAAGATGCCGACGACCAGCAAAGCAGCGGCCACGACGACCGCCAGCTACACGCGGCTGGACAGATCTTGCGATCAAGTCTCCTCCCGAGCGGCGGTTGAGCCGCAATGGTCAGCCTACAGCGATAAGCTCAGGCAGGCAAAAGGCTTTTCGCGTTGCGGGCGGTCGCGGCGTCAGAAGGCGCTGACATACATGCCGCCATCGACCGGGATGTTCTGGCCGGTCAGGTAGCCGGCATGGACCGAGCAGAGGAAGGCGCAGATCTGGCCGAATTCCTCGGCCGTGCCGAGCCGCTTGGCCGGAATGTCGGCGGAAAGGCGCTTGCGCCGTTCTTCGTCGCTGACATCTGGCATCGAAGGTCCCTTTCAGCCGATCGGTATCGAGCTTGCCGGGAAGCAGATTGTTGATCGTCACATTGCGGTGCGGCGACCGTGCGGGCGACGCCAGCGAGGAACGAGGTCAGGCCGGCGCGCGCGCCCGATGACAGGTCGAGCCCGGGAATCGGCACATAGACCGACAGCGAGGTGATGTTGACGATGCGGCCGAAGCCGCGCTCTGCCATGCCGCCGATCACCGCCTGCACCAGTTCCAGCGGCGTCACCATGTTCTGCGTGACGCCTTCGAGAATCTTCTGCGCGGTCGAGTTCCTGAAAAGGCCGGCGCGGCGGGCCGCCATTGTTGTTGACCAGGATGTCCGGGGCCGGGCAGGCGGCCAGCAGCTCGCGTCTGCACGCGCCGGATCGGAGACATCGCCGACGATTTCGGTGACGCTCGACGCCAAACCGGTCGCGCAGTTCCTGCGCCGTCTTGGCCAAGATCGGCCTCGTCGCGGCCGTTGACGACGAGGTCGCACCCGGCCTCCGCCAATGCGAGCGCGCAGCCGCGGCCGAGCCCACGGCTCGACGCGCAGACGATGGCTTTCTTGCCCTGAATACCGAGATCCAAAGTCGCGCTCCTTCCACTTGACGTTCTGATCTGACTGCTCGAATGTTCAGGTTCCAGCGTCAGGCAGTATCACGCCATTTTTCGGCCAGTGGCAATCTTTTGAACCAAATTCATTGTGCCAAGCCGTATCAGATTGCCACGACGCGTGGTAAAGCACGCGGGCCTTGCGGTCTCAGGGCCTCTATTCCCCCGATTGCCGATGTCTCTTCCACCACTCACGCCTGAACAGCAGGTCAAGCCTGCGCGTTTCGAAACGCGCATGTCGCTCGCATTCCGGATGCTGTTCCTCGGCGACCGGCGTGCACGTGCCGTATTTCCCGATATGGCTGGAAGGCAAGGGTTTTGGCCCGAACGACATCGCCATCATCCTGTCGCTGCCGATGTTCCTGCGCGTCTTCACGACGCCGCTGATCACGACGCTGGCGGACCAGGCCAGCGACCGGGCGAATGTGCTGACGCCTGCTGGTTGGCGCGACCGCCTTTGTCTCGCTGGGCTATTTCCTGCCGCCGACCTACGCGCTGGTGCTGCTTGTTTCGCTGCTCTTGCAGGTCGTCTGGACTCCGCATTCGCCGCTGGCCGACTCGGTCGCCCTGTCCGGCGTGCGGCGTTTCGGCTCCAGCTACACCAAGATGCGGATCTGGGGCTCGATCTCCTATCTTGCCGCCAATCTGTTCGGCGGCATCATTCTGTCCAGGACAGGCTATGAAGCGGTGCCGATCTTGATGACCGGTCGGCCTGGCGGCTTTTTTCGCTGGCGTCCATTTGCTGGTGCCGCGCGTCGGGCAAGCCGCGGCGCGCCTCGCAGCCGGCGCATCGGACGCGCTCGGCCGAGGCAGCGGCTTCGACCGGCAGTTCATCTACGCAGTCGTTGGCGCCGGGCTGATCGCCGGCAGCCATGCCTTCATCAACAGCTTCATGTCGATCTACTGGAAATCGATCGGCTATGGCGATGCGCTGATAGGTTTCCTGTGGTCGTGGAGCGTCGCGGCGGAAGTCGTCATTTTCTGGGTTTTTCCGCGCGCTGTTCGGACGCGCACCTCGACGCAAGTGCTGTTCATCGCAGCCGTCTTCTCGATCATCCGCTGGATCGCCTATCCGCTGATCGATGCCGCTGGGGCTCGGCGTTGCCGGCTTTTTCGGCGTCCAGACGCTGCATGCCTTTCTCGACCGGCTTGATGCTGATCGGCGTGCAGAAGCTGATCGGCGAGGATGTGCCGGAAGAGCGAACGGGCGCGGCGCAAGGCGTCGCCTATTTAGCCAACGGCATAGCGCCGGCGGCGGTCACGCTGGCGTCCGGTCCGCTTTATGAGGCGCTTTGGCGTCTATGGCACCGTGCCGATGATCGCGCGTCGCGGCGCTGGCGGCCTTGTGCATCTGTCGGCGCGATCGCTCAGCCCCAAAGGGCAGGCGAGGGCGGCGAAACGAGCGAGCCGGCATAGGTCAGCGCCGGGCTCGCGATCGCGCGCCAGCAGCAGCGGGCCGTCCAGATCGACGAATTCCGCGCCCTGCGCCAGCAAGCACCGCCGGCGCCATCGCCAGCGACGTGCCGACCATGCAGCCGACCATGATCTGAAAGCCGAGTTCGCGCGCGCGGTCGCGCAGTTCGAGCGCGGCGGTCAGGCCGCCGGCCTTGTCGAGCTTGATGTTGACCGCGTCATAGAGGCCGACAAGCTTGTCCAGATCCTTCGCCTCATGCACGCTTTCATCGGCGCAGATCGGCACCGACGTGGGGCACGTCCCGCAGCAACGCGTCGTCATCGGCCGGCAACGGTTGCTCGATCAGCGCGATGCCGAATTGTCTTGCTGCTTCAATATTTTGCCGAGATTGTGTTCGCAGTCCAGCCCTCATTGGCATCGACGATGATCCGGGAGTTCGGGGCCGCCTCGCACACGGCCGCCATGCGCTCGACATCGCCGTCGCCGCCGAGCTTGATCTTGAGCAGTGGCGCTGTCGCGTTTTTGCGCGCCTGTCGGCCATGGCCTCCGGGTTGCCGAGCGACAGCGTGTACGCCGTTTCCAGCGGCTTTGGCGGCGCCGGGCAGACAATGTCTGCGACGCGCCGGCCGGAGATCTTCGCCTCAAGGTCCCACAGCGCGCAATCGACAGCGTTGCGGGCGGCGCCTGCGGGCATCGCTTGCAGGAGCTCCGTCGACCAAGTCCCGCCGCCACCGTGCTGGAGCCATCGCCTCGATCTGTGTCGCTGCACGCTTTCGATGCTTTCGCCGTATCGGCGATAGGGCACGCATTCGCCCCGACCGGTCAAACCGCTGTCCGATCGAAATCGTGCAGGTCAGCAACCTCCGCCTCGGTCTTCGAGCCGCGCGAGATCGTGAATGTGCCGGCTATGGGAAAGCTCTCGGCAGTGACGGAAAGGACACGCGGCAAGATATTGAACTCCGGAGACTATCGCTTGCCGCTGCGTCAAATCGACAGGCGCGGGGCAAGCGGCTAAGACCAGCGCATGTTGATCAAAAGACGGCATGTTGCAAGCAACGCCGCCGACCAGCCCCGCGTCGAGATGCAGGAGGAGGGCGGCGTGCTGAAATGCACGCTGAGCGGCCCCTGGACGACGCGCACGATCGGAGCGGTCGACCGGCAAATGCGCGCGATCGAAACGAAGCGGCCGTCAGCAGCTCGAAATCGATCTGACCAAGGTCGGCGCGCATGGACACCGCCGGCGCCTGGGTGGTCGAGCGGCTGGTCAGCGCAAGCCGAACGCAGGGGCGCGCACGTGCGGGTAATCGGCCAGGACGATGCCGAATCGACGCTGATGGAGGCAGTGGAGCCGGCAACCAAGCCGGACGAGACGCCGCCGCCGACCCAGCCTTTCATCCTGATCCGGTTTCTCGAAACGGTCGGACGCGGCGTCTATTCGATCCGCGACGACCTGCTGGCCGCGATGTACATCCTCGGCGCCACGATCCGCGGCGGCCAGATGAAGGTCGGGCGCGGCCACGGCATCAATTTCGCGGCGATCGTTCACCAGATCGACCGCATGGGCGTCGGCGCCATTCCCGTCGTCGTCCTGATGTCGGCGATCGTCGGCGCGATCGTTGCGCAGCAGGGCGCGTTCCAGCTGCGCTATTTCGGCGCCGACATCTTCGTCGTCGATCTGGTCGGCATCCTCGTGCTGCGCGAACTCGGCGTGCTGATGACGGCGATCATGATCGCCGGCCGGTCCGGCAGCGCGATCACCGCCGAAATCGGCTCGATGAAGATGCGCGAAGAGGTCGACGCGATGACTGTCATCGGCCTCAACCCCGTCGGCGTGCTGGTTTTTCCGCGCCTGGTGGCGTTGGTGATTTCGCTGCCTTGCCTGACGATCGCAGCCAACTTTGCCGCCATCGGCGGCGCGATCCTCGTGACCTGGGTCTATTCGGACATCGCGCCGGCGGCCTTCATCGACCGCATGCGGCAGGCAATCGACATGAGCACGGTCTTTGCCGGGCTGATCAAGGCGCCATTCATGGCGATGATCATCGGCATCATCGCGTCGGTGGAAGGGCTGAAAGTCGGCGGCAGCGCCGAATCCTTGGGCCGCCAGGTGACGACATCGGTGGTCAAGGCGATCTTCGTCGTCGTCATCCTCGACGGCATGTTCGCCATATTCTACGCCTCCATCGGATTCTAAGAGGGTCTTGATGGGCGGGGTGGCGGAAATCGAACGACCGGACGGGCAAGCGGCCGAAAAGGAACGCGAGGCGATCCTTTCGGTGCGCGGCGTAACCGTCGCGTTCGGCGAGAAGGTCGTCCTCGAAAAACTGGACCTCGACGTCTGGCGCGGCGAAATCCTCGGGTTCGTCGGCGGCTCGGGCACCGGCAAGTCGGTGCTGATGCGGACCGTTCTGGGCTTGAATCGCAAGCAGGCCGGCACGGTAAAATTGTTCGGCGTCGACGTGGACAAGGCAAGCCCGGAGCAAGGGCTGGCGATCGACATGCGCATGGGCGTGCTCTTCCAGCACGGCGCGCTGTTTTCAGCGCTGTCGGTGCGGAGAACATCCAGGTGCCGATGCGCGAATATCTCGATCTGCCGCAGAAGCTGATGGATGAGCTGGCGGCGCTGAAGATCGAGATGGTCGGATTGCCGCGCGACGCCGGCGCAAAGTTCCCGTCGGAACTGTCGGGCGGCATGATCAAGCGCGCCGCCCTGGCGCGGGCGCTTGGCGCTCGACCCTGACCTTGTGTTTCTCGACGAGCCGACCTCGGGCCTCGACCCGATCGGCGCGGCCGATTTCGACGAACTGGTCATCAAGCTGCGCGATACGCTCGGCCTGACCGTCTATATGGTGACACACGACCTCGACAGCCTGTTTACGGCCTGCGACCGCATCGCCGTGCTGGGCAAGAAACGGGTGCTGATCGAGGGCACGGTCGACGACATGCTGAAGAGCGAAGAGCCGTGGGTGAAATCCTACTTCAGGGGCAAGCGGGCGCGTCAGCTCGACCTGTCGGCAAGGGCATAGCGCATGGAAACACGGGCAAACTACGTCATTGTCGGCATCTTCACGATCGCCGCCGTGCTGGCGGCCTTCGCCTTCGTCTACTGGACGGCGGCGGTCGGCGACCGCGGTGAGACGGCACTGTTGCGCTTCCGTATCCCAGGTTCGGCATCCGGCCTGTCGCGCGGCAGCGCCGTGCTGTTCAACGGCGTGCGGGTCGGCGATGTGCAGCGCGTCTACATCGACGTGACCAATCCGTCGGCCGCGATTGCCGATGCGCAGGTGGATCGCGCTGACGCCGGTGACCCGTCGACCACGGCCGTCGTCGGCCTGGCGGGCCTGACCGGCACCGCGAACATCGAAATGAATGGCGGCAGTTTGAACGAGCCGAACCTGTTCTCCGAGGCTGCAGCGGAGGGCCGGGTCGCGGAAATCGTCGCCAATCCGTCCGCGGTGACAAACCTGCTTGCAGACGGCGCAGCAGATTTTTGAGCGGGCCGACAATGTGCTGACGCAGATCGAGGGCTTTACCAAGGACGCCCGTCAGCCCTTGCTGAAGACCGATCGAGAACGCGCAGAAATTTACTGATGCGCTGGCCGAGAACGCCGACGGCATCGACAAATTCCTGACCAGCGTCAGCTCGCTTTCCGAAGAACTGGCCGGGCTGTCCGGCAAGCTCGACGGAACGATCACGAAGGTCGGAGAACATCCTGAACGCGGTCGACCGCGACAAGATCGCCTCGATCGTCGACAACGCGGACACCTTCTCGAAGAACCTGACCAAGTCGAGCGAGCAGTTCGACAGTGTCGTCGGCGGCGCCGAGGGCACGTTGAAGGAGGCGCAGGACACGCTGAAGAAACTTCAGGACCTGTTCGGGTCGGAAAATGCGGAAGGCGTGATCGCGCAGGCGAATGAGACGCTGAAGGCCTACCGTCGCGTTGCGGACAACCTCAACAGCCGCATGACGGTGCTGGACGATCTCGACAAGACACTGGCAGCCTACAGGCAGGTGGCGGAGACGGTGCAAAGCCGCATCGGCGGCATCATGGATGGCATTTCGCGGTTCTCGGGGCAGGGGCTGCGCGAGGTGCAATCGCTGGTTCAGGATAGCCAGCGGTCGATTGACCGGATCGAGGGGGCAATCACCGATCTCAGCCGCAATCCGCAGCGCATCATAACCGGTGGAGACGGGACCGTGCGGCAGTACGACGGCCGGGCGCGGCGTTGACATCGCGCCGCCATGCCCGCAAGAGGGAATTTCGTTCGATTTCGCGTTTTGAGGAAAGCGCGTGAGCGGTATGGGGACATCACGCGTGCATCTTCGTGAGAGTATGACGATCGTTGACGCTGCTGGCTAGGCCTTGCCTCCGGCTGTGCGCTGATCGGCAAAGGCCCGCCACCACTCGACACCTATGAGCTGACCGCGCCGAATGAGGCAGCGCGTGGCCGCAGCGGCCGCACGCAGATTTTGGTGGCCGAACCAACGGCGCTGAAAGCCTTGGACGGCGTAAACGTCGTCATTCGGCCGACCGACGGGTCGATCCAGTATCTGAAGGGCGCCCAGTGGGCAGATCGGCTGCCGCGTATCGTCCAGGCGCGCCTGGCGGACGCCTATCAGAAGTCGGGCGCTTTCGGCGGCGTCGGCAAGCCGGGAGAAGGGCTCGCAATCGATTACCAGGTTTTGGTCGATGTGCGTGCCTTCGAAGTGCGGGTCAACGGCGGCAGCCGCGCGCATATCGAGCTGTTCGTGAAAATCGTCAACGACCGCAACGGCGTGGTGCGTTCGGCCAAGACGTTTGTCGCCGACGCGCCGCTGTCAGGCGAGGGCAATACGGCCTACATCAATGCAATGGATGCCGCGTTCAACGACGCCTCGGCGGAAATCGTGCGCTGGACCGACGGGATCATCTAGATCAGGAAGTGTCGGCGTAGCGCGGTCGCAGTGCGGCAAGAGCGCGCAGAAGCCGCTCGGCATTCGCGCGGCTACCGGGCAGGCAGCTGGGATCGGGCTGGCTGGAGGGGCTCTCTGATCGCCAGGAGCTGGACCTGATGGGCCAGGGCTAAAAGGGTGGCAGCGAACATACGGAAAGTTTCGGCAAGGCGAACCGCCTCGTCGTGGCCGTCACCGGCCTGGAAGCGTCGAGTATGCGATGGGGATGAACGGGTCGATTTCGGCGACATACGCGCTTGCGACGGCTTCCGCGCGCTGCAAGATCCAAAGCACCAGCCAGCGAACAGGGCGGGAGCGGTCGGCCGCGCCACGGCCACGGTCGCCAGGGCGAGCAGGATGGCGGCGATCCGCCTGAGCATTTCATAATTGTCCCGCACCGTTGTCTCCGCCTCCTTTCGTCAAGCGTGGAGGCATTTTGAGGCAGGCTCGAGGGGCGTGGACGAAAAAGAATGCTGAGTGGGATTGGCAGGGGCTGCCGCCCATCAAAGTGCGTCGCGATTGATCGGGTTCAATCGAGCTCAGTCTTCACCCACCCCCTCTGTCCTCGCCGGACATCTCCCCCTCAAGGGGGGAGATTACGCAGTGTCGGCGAAGCTGCCAAAAAGCCTCGACAGGCTGACCCTGCCGGGCTCTGTCGTTACCGCAGCCGGCCCGCGGCATGCGCCAGCATCACATAGACCTTGCCCGCATCTGACAGGAAGGCGCGCCGGGTTGCGACCTCATCGTGGGACGCATTGGCGAGCCGGCGCTCGAAATCATCCGCGTAGCGGTTCACCGCCGCATGGAAATCCGGATCGAGCTTATATTTGCGCTGCAGGTCGTCGAACGTCTGCTGACCTTTCAGCGTGTAGAGCCGGCGCGAAAACACATCGCGTTTCGCCATGCGCCTGGCGATCGAGCATTTCCGACAGGGTGTCCACGTCGATCGCACGGGCGATGTCGCCGGAGATCGCCTTCAGCATCTCTCCCACGGGCCTGGGCGTCGGCGCTTTCGCAACCGGCGCTTCCTCACGCGCGCCGGCCCGACGGTCCGGATCCCAGTCATTGCGACGGGGGGCGGTATCCGGATCGATCGTGCCACGCAGTATCACATCGCCCTCAGGCTCCGCGCGCGAACGCAGCGGCATGCGGGGCACTTCTTCCGAACGCACAGGCGGCTGCGGCGGCGGAGTCGTCGAACGGGCAGGGCGGGGTTCGTCGCCGCCGTTGCCGCGGCCTGGCTTGGCCACGATCGCCGAGAGTTCCTTCAGCGCATTGATCTGCTCGGCAACCGCGCGGCGGATGGCCGTGGTCGACTCCTTGGCCTCGGCCGGCATGTCGATCACGCCTTTCTGAAGGGCCGAGCGGGTCTCGTCCAACTCGGAGCGGATCGTCTGCGCGGTACGGCGGATTTCTTCCGTCGCATCCGCGAAGCGTTGCGTCGCGGACTCGACCACATCGACCATCGATGCCCGGATGACACCCGAGGCATCCTTGGCGCGGGCCTCCGCCCGATCCAGCGAGTTTTCCAGGACCGATTCGAAGGAGCGCATCAGCCGTTCGATGTCCTCCGACTTCTTGACCAGAGCCGACCGCCAGATCTTCGAGCGCCTGTTGGCGATCGTCGAGCGTGGTGACCAGATTGGTCTGTGCCGAGCCAAGAATGTCGGACGCCGTCGACAGGAGCTTGCTGTGCTCGTCGAAGCGCGTCGCGATGCCGGCGACAGCCTTCAGCGTCTCCGACGTCAGCTCGGTCAGGCGGCTGGTGTTGGAATCCAGCAGCCGCGATGAGCTCGCAAAGGTCTGCGCGGCGCGCTCGGCCGACGACGCAAAGGACTGCGTCGAGTTGCTGAGCTTGCCATCGACCGCATTGAGGCTGGTTGCCGCGAGATCGATCAGCTCGGAAAGCTGGTCGTTGGACTGCGCCAGACGATCGATCAGATCGCTGGCTTCGCCGGACAACGAACGCTTCACGTTCGACATCAGGTTGAGCGATTCCGAAGTCTGGCGCGTCAGCGCATCGACGAAATTGGCGTTGTCGGCGCGCATGCGCTCCATCGCCCTTTCCGAAGCGGCGGCCATGCTCTGTTCGAGCTCGCTACCGCCAGCCGCGAAGCGCTCGACCAGCGGCCGTGCCTTCTCGTCCAGGATGCGGCTGACTTCGTCCGATCCGCTGGCGAGCACGGTGCCGAGTTCGCGCATGTTTCCAGCGATCGTGCGGGCCGCCTCATTGGTCGTGGTGGTGATGTGCTCGCCAACCGACGTGAATGTGCGCTCGACCATCGCCGTCCGCTCGGCGAATTGCGCCTCGCTTTCCGCAATCTGGCCCTGCACCTTTGCACCCGCGGCCTCCGCCGCTTCGGCAAGGCGCTTCTGGGCCTCCACGACATTATCCACGACACGGATCGTGACCGCTTCAGATGTCGCGGCCAGCTTGTTGCCGGCAAGATCCAGACGATCGCCGATCGCCTTTGCTGTCACTGCAATCTGTTGCGTCGCCTCGCCAGTGCGCTCGACGATGCGCTGATCCGCGCGTTCGAACATGGCATGCAGCGCCGCCGTCCGGTTGCTCAGCGTTGCCGATATTTCCTCGGCCCGCTCGCCGAGCCGCTGATCGCCACGCTCCATGATGGCGTCCAGATCTTCGGTGCGGGATTGCAGGGTCGACGCTGCTTCCTCGGTGCGCGCGACAATGCGCTGATCGGCGGCATCGAAGAGCTCGCTGAGGCCTTGCGTGCGGGCTTCGAGCGCCGCCGCCGCCTCGCTCGACCGCTCAGCAAGCAGCTCGCCGGCCTTGTCGAAGCGCGCGTCCAGATCGCTGGTGCGTGTGTCGAGGGTGGCGGCTGCCTGTTCCGTCCGCATGGCGAGCCGACGTTCGACGACGTCGAACACCTTGGCCAGGTCGGCGGTGCGGGCAGCGATGTCCAGCGTCGCCTTGCCGGTGAGTTCCGAGGCGCGCCTTTCGGCGTCCTGATAAGCCTCGGTGACCGCGCTGGCACGCGCCGCGAGCTCCTCCGATGTCAGCTGAGTACGGGCGACGATGCGCTGTTCAGCCTCTTCGAAGGCGTTGGTCACGTCGACCGTGCGGGCGCCGAGCTTGGTCGCGCTCGCTTCGACCTGACGCGCAAGCTGCTCGTCGGCCTCGATGAAGACGCGGCTGAGCTCGCCGGCGCGCATCGACAGCGCCTCGGCCGTATCGTTGACACGTGCGGCAAGCTGCTCGTCGGCGTCGTCAAAAGTCTTGACCAGATCGATCGCACGCTGGGCAAGCGAACTTGCGCTCTCGACAGCGCGAGCGACCAGCATCTGGTCGCCCTCATTGAAGAGGCGGGCAATCTCGTCGGCGCGGAGCGAGAGCGCCTTCGCCGTCTCTTCGTTGCGGGCAACGAGTTTCTCGTCCGCCTCCTGGAATGCCCGCGTCATTTCCGCAGCGCGACGCAACATCGTTTGCGAGACTTCGCCGCTGCGGGCCGACATGGCCTCAAACGTCTTGTCAGCGTGCTGAGACATCGCGTTTTGCGAGGTTTCGAACGACACAATAATTTCCGCCGAGCGGGCAGCCAGCTCAGAGCCCGCGTCGGCAACCTGGCCACGGAGCGACGCGCCTGCGCCGTCAACAGCTATCGGCGATCTTGGCGTTCGCATCCTCGAAGGCGCCAACGATCTCGATCGCCTTGTCGCCCAACATGCGCGCCGTGTCTTCCGCGCGCGCCGCGAGCAGGGCGGATGTCTGGTCGGCACGCAACGTCAGCTTCTGGTCCGCCGCCTCGAAATTGACGGCGATCTCGGAAGCGCGGGTGAGCAGGGCGCTCGCCGTGCGTTCGGCCTGTTCACCGAGTTGCTGATCGGCATCGCTCAGCGCCTTGCTGGCGGCCTCGGACAGCGCGGTCGTCAGTTCGAGCACCTTGTCGCGCAGTTCGCCCGCCGCCATGACCGCGCTCTTTTCCAGCACGACACGGATGTTTTCCACGCCGCCGGTGAGCGCGCGCTGCATGGCGCTGCTACGCTCTTCGATGACGCCGCCGTGGCGGCGGAACGCCTCGTCGATCTTGGCGACATCGCCATCCAGCGCCTTGGAGATCTCGGCACGGCGCTCGGCAAACGTCTTGACGTGCTCTTGAACCTGCACGTCGATCAGCGTGCGAGCCTCGTCGAGCTTGCGCACATCCTTGGCAAGGGCGCGTGACAGCGCGTCACGGCCCTCGGTCAGCTTGCCGACCTGGCTGGTTACGATGCCGTCGATTTCGACGCGCGTCTCGGCCAGCTTGGTCAAGTCGGCTTCAAGCGCGCGGCGCAAGATGTCGCGCCCCTGAGCCAGCTTCTCGACCTGGCCGGACACCAAGCCGTCGATGCTGGACCGGCTTTCGGCCAGCTTGTCGAGGTCGGCCTGCAAGGCGTCGGCCAGTGAGGTGCGCCCTTCGGAAAGCCGCTTGTCGTAACCGTCGACCATTTCGATCAAACGACGATCAAGCTCGACGCGGCCGTCGTTCATCTTCTTCAAGTCGCCCTCAAGCGCACGCTTGAGCAGATCGCGGCCGTCCGACAGATGCGTGACCTGCGCCTTCACCATCTCGTCGATATTGGCACGCGTTTCGCCGAGCTTTTGCAGGTCGGCTTCAAGCGCTTCGGCAAGCGCCTTACGGCCATCGGCAAGCTGTTCGGCCTGCGCGGAGGTGACGAAGGCGATGAGCTGGTCGAGCTCTTCCTTGCTGGTCGTGATCTTTTCAAGGTCGGCCTCAAGGGTGCGCTTCAACACATCGCGGCCTTCGGACAGGCGCGAAACATGGCGGGAGACGACATTGTCGATATCGCGGCGCACTTCCGAGAGCTTCTTCAGATCGTCATCAAGCGCCGCGGCCAGCGTCACGCGGCCTTCCGCCAACTGCACGGCATGCGCCGCGGCAACGTTGCCGAGAAGCTCGTCGAGGCTTTCCTTGCTGAGTTTGATGCGATCGAGGTCGGCATCCAGAGCGCGCTTGAAGATGTCGCGGCCGTCCGACAACTGGGCCACCTGCGCTGCGACCATGTCGTTGATGCTCTGGCGGGTTTCCGACAGCTTGCGCAGATCGGCCTCCAGCGCGGCGGCCAAATGGGCGCGACCGCCGGCGAGGTGTTCGTCCTGCGCCTTGGTGATCTCGGACATGACCTGGCCGAGCTCGTCCTTGGTGGCGCGGACACGGTCGAGGTCGGCGTTGAGCGCGCGCCTGAAGATATCGCGGCCTTCCGAAAGCTGGGCGACTTGCGCAGCGACGAGATCGTGGATGCTCTCGCGGGTTTCCGTCAGCTTCTTGAGATCGTCCTCGAGCACATCCGCGAGCGCGGCGCGCCCTTCCGCCAGCCGGTCGCGCTGCGCCTGCACCAGAGATGCCATCGTCTGGTCGAGTTCGTCCTTGGTCTCACGGACCTTTTCAAGATCGGCTTCCAGCGCGCGCTTCAGGATATTGCGGCCTTCGGACAGGCGGGTGACCTGCGTCGCCACCATGTCGTCGATGGCCAGGCGCGTCTCGCCGAGCTTGGCAAGATCTTCCTCGAGCGCCTTGGCCAGAACGGCGCGGCCTTCGGCAAGCTGCGCGCCATGGACGGCGGCCAACGAGTTGACCATCTGGTCCAACTCGCCCTTGCTTTCGTGTACACGCTCGAGATCGGCCTCCAGCGCACGACGCAGGATATTGCGGCCTTCCGTCAGGCGCGTGACCTGCTGCGAGACCATATCGTCGATGCTCTGACGCGTCTCGGCCAGCTTGTCGAGGTCGGCCTCCAGGGCCGTCGCCAGCGCGGCACGGCCTTCGGCCAGCCGGCCGGTGTGCGACGCGGCAACCGAATTGACCAGTTCGTCGAGCTCGCCGCGGCTATCCTTGATACGCTCGAGATCGGCTTCCAGAGCCCGGCGAAGCAGGTCGCGGCCTTCGGCAAGGCGTGCGGCCTGGGCGGCGACGATATCGTCGATGCCGCGGCGCGTTTCCGCCAGCTTCTCGACGTCATGGTCGAGCGCTTGGGCCAGAACCATCCGGCCTTCCGCCAGACGCTCCAGTTGCGTCTCGGCGGCGCGCGCCATCACCTGATCGACGTCATCCTTGGTTGCGCGGATCTTGTCCAGATCGGCTTCCAGCGCCTCGGTCAGGACCGTGCGGCCTTCGGCCACCGCCGCTACCTGCCGGCCGACGAGATCGTCGATCTCCGAGCGGGCATCGGCAAGCTTTTGCAGGTCGGCCTCCAAAGCGCGGCGGAGAATGTTGCGGCCCTCGGCCAGCTTTTCGACCTGTGAGGAAATCATGGTGTCGATGCTGGAGCGGCTTTCCGCGATCTTCTGCAAATCGGTTTCAAGCACCAGCGCCAGCGCCTCGCGACCCTCCTGCAGCCTCTGGCCCTGCGCGGTGACCAGCCTGTTGATCAGTTCGTCGATCTCGGAATGGCTATCCTTGATCTTGTCGAGGTCTGCCGCCAACGCCAGCCGCAGCGTTTCGCGGGCCTCGCCGAGGCGTCCGACTTCGCTTTCGACCAGACCGCCAAACTCGACCCGGGCTTGAGACACGGTATCGAGATCGGCTTCAAGCGCACGGGTGAGGGTAGACCGCTCGTCATTGAGACGCGCGACTTGCGCCGCGACAAGCTCGGCCACATTGGCCTCGAACTGACCACGCTCCTGGTTGAGCTGGCGCAAATCGCCGGCCATCTGGCTGGTAAGCGCATGCCGGCCATCCTCGAACGCGCGCACGTTCTCGGCAACGAGCCGGCGCAGGCTCTCCTCGATATTGACGTTGGTGTCGGACAGTTTGCCGATATCGTCGGCGATTTGAGCCGCCAGCGTATCGCGACCCGATTCCAGCGCCGCCATGTGCTGCGCCACAAGCTGCCGCAGGCTGTCCTCAAAGCTTGCATTGGTGTCGGTCAGCCGGCCAAGGTCATCGGCGATCTGCGCCGAAATGCTTGTGCGACCGGTCTCGAAGGCTTGCAGATGCTCGCCGACGAGGCGCCGCAATATTTCCGCCGTATCGGCATTGGCGTCGGTGATCCGGTTGAGATCGACAGCCATTTGCTCCGACATCGCCTGCCGGCCTTCGTCGCTGACGCGCATATGATCGGCAAGCAGCCGCTGGATCGTGTCCTCGATCTTCGTGCCGGCATCGGCGATCTTGCCGAGGTCGGTTTCCAGAGCGCGCGTGAGAATATCGCGGCCTTCCGCCAGCTTCTCGACCTGACCGGCGACGATGCTGTCGATGTTGCTGCGCGCTTCGGAGAGCTTGTTGAGGTCGGCCTCAAGCGCGCGGCGCAGGATGTCGCGACCCTGGGCGAGCTTCTCGACCTGTCCGGCAACCAAACCATCGATACCGGCGCGGCTTTCGGCCAGATTGTCCAAATCGGCGCGCAGAGCGTCCGACAAGGCGCGGCGACCCGCCGCCAAGGCTTCGCCCTGCTGACCGAGCGCATGTTTCACGGCCGCATCCATCTCGGTGCGGCTTTCGGCGATTGTCGCCAGGTCTTCCTGGAGAGCCATGGCGAGCGCCTGGCGACCTTCCGCCAGCTTGCCGGTCTGAGAGGTGATCAGCCCATTGATGACGGCGTCGAGTTCGGCACGGCTATGCGCGACCTTGGTCAAATCCGCCTCGAGGGCCCGCTTTAACAGGTCGCGACCTTCGGCCAGCCGCAGCACATGGCTCGCGACCGATTCATCGATTTCGGCACGGTTTTGCGCCAGGACCTTGAGGTCCTCATCCAGCGTCTGCGACAGCCGCACCCGGCTTTCGTCGAGCCGAGCCGTATGGCTGGCAACCGAAATGTCGATGAGACGGCGCGATTCGTCGGTGCGTTGCAGGTCGTCTTCCAGTGCCTTGACGACCAGCGACCGACCTTCGGCCATCGATCGGACATGCGAGCCGACCGACTCCTCCATCGTCGCGCGCTCACTCGCCAGCCTATCCAGCTCGTCCTGAACCGCGGTGACGATACGGGTACCGGTATCGCCGAGCAGCCGGGCTTCCTCGCTTGCAGACGCGTCGATCTCGACACGCGCCTGGGTGAGTCGCTCGAGGTCGGCTTCGAGCGCCTGTGTCAGGGTGGACCGCCCCGACTTCGACCTGCTCATTGAAATAGCTGACGCGGCCATCGATCATCGTTGCCGCGCTGCCGAGCAGCTCGCTCATATTGGCCTGAACGATGCTCGCCCGCTCGTCGATCATACGAGCGACTTCGTCCTTGCCCTCGGCGAAGGTCGACGCGATCTCTCTTGCGCGGTCGACCAGCGTGTCGTTGATCTGGCGGGCTCGCGCTTCGAGCGCCGCATTAAGGCGCTCCGTTCCCGTGTCCAGTGCCTCGGCGCGCGTTTCAAATTGCCCAATCAGCGATTGGCCGCGCTCTGCCAGTGTCTTTTCAATACCTTGCAGGCGATAGCTAATCTCATTGTCGAGGTTTCTTCCAGCATCACCCAGCAACGAAACGATCGAATTGGAGCGCTCTTCCAGCATGTCGCTGAGGCTGCGCGCCGCCGACTCGGTGCTCTGGTCGAGCGCCGCGATACGCGTGTCCAACAGGCTGGCGAAAGCTTCACCGGAGGTCGTGATGCGCTCCCCAATTGCGTCGAGCCGCCGGTCGACGGCTTCGGAGATCGAACCGCCGCTCTGGTTCATCCGCTCGACGAAGTCATCGGCCGACCGCGTGATCGACATGGTCAGCGATGTCGAAGCGCCGGTAATCTGGTCTCGGATCGCATCGCCGGCAGCGCCGAGTTCCTCGCGCAAGGCGTCGTGCGCGCCCGTGATCGAAGCGCGAACGCGCTCGGCATGTGTGACGACCGCTTCCCGCTCACTGCCCAGCCCATCGACAAGCTGCCGGATTCGGCTCTGGTTCTCCGTGTAGGAACGCTCCAGCTGGTTAACTTCGGTTTGGACCAGCGTTTCCAGCTCCACCGCGCGGGCGAGCGTGCGCTCGATGCCATCGCCCAGCGCCTGGACCTCGCGGCGCACCGCCTGGCCTACCATCATCACCCGGTCCTGCGCATTCGTCTCGGGCTCGACCAGGCGCATGGCGAGTTCGGTCATCGACTCGGCGGCGACCCGCATCTCCTGCGCGCGGCGCACCATCACCGCGAATGCCCAGAACAATATGATCGGAACGATCGTCAGCGCGGCGAGCAAGACAACATAGGGACGGGCAATCGCCTCCTCGATCGAACCGATGCTCCATACGCTCGGCTCGATCCAGCGCTGCGCCAGCGCGTACGCGCCGCCAAGCCACAAAAGCGAGAGCAGGGCAGTCAGCCAATAGACCGTATTGTTCTTGCGGCCGTTCAGACGCTGGACGATCGCCTTGTAGTCGCGCTGCCGGTCATCGTTCGCCGGCGAAAAGCCTGCCGGCTGGAGCGGCGGTTCCACGCGGCTCTCGCGCGCGATTTCGTCGGCGGCTTTCGAAATCTGCGCTTCGAGGTCGGCCATAGACGTCGTTGCATCTTCGCCGAGCGGCGCGGCAGCTGCCAATTCGGCCTCAATGGCATTCTCAAGTTCTCGTGCAACGTCCTTATCGAACTTATTGCTCGACCTTGTTTTTTTCGCCATCGTTCGCATCCCCGAATAACTTGCGTTCAAGCGCTGCAAGGCGTTGACGCGGAACTTGAGGGTCGGAAAGGACCGCTGCTATCGTAATGTCGACGTTGGCTAAAGGGAACCTGCAATCGGTGACATGTATAAAAGTTTAAATATACGGTTAATGCAGCAAGGCCTGAATCTTCTGTTTTCCCAGTGGGTTTTGGAGCCTTGTTGATATCGCGCTGGCATTAACCGGTTTTCCACAGTCAGCGCCTAGATTTGACAAGGCTTGGAAACCAATCGTTGAGGATTGTTAATGGGGGCGATGGGAAACACTGCCGGCGCGACTGTGAAACGGCCAGCGACCGGGGTCGAACATGGCAGGCCGATCAACCTCGCACATCTCGCCCGGCAGACCATGGGCGACCGTTCGCTGGAGCAAGAGGTACTGAAACTTTTCGTCAAGCAGGCGCTGATCGGGCGCGACGCGATTCTGGCCGCGGGCGGCCCTGATCGCCGCCGGCTGGCGCACGGCCTCAAAGGCTCTGCCCGCAGCATCGGCGCCTTCACCTTGGCCAACTGCCTTCAGGCGATCGAGGACGAACCGTCCTCGACACGGGATGTCAAACGGCTCTCAGCACTGGTGCAGGACGTCTGTGACTTTGTCGCTTCCATAAGCCGCTGAGGCGTTTCTGGCCAAGGCGGTGTCGGGCCTGGCGCAGTTGACACCGGCGCATGAGTGATTATCTCGGCGTGAGCCTGCAGTCCGCCTGGATTTCCCATGACAAAAATCACCTATCTCGCCCATGACGGCACGCGCTTCGAAGTGGAAGCCGAGAATGGCTCGACCGTTATGGAGAACGCGATCAAGCACGCTGTGCCGGGCATCGAGGCTGAATGCGGCGGCGCTTGCGCCTGCGCGACCTGCCATGTCTATGTCGACGATGCCTGGACCGACATTGTCGGCGAGCCGGAATCGATGGAAGAAGATATGCTCGATTTCGCCTATGACGTGCGCCCGACTTCGCGATTGTCGTGCCAGATCAAGGTTCGGGACGAGCTTGACGGGCTGGTGGTCACGGTGCCGGAGCGTCAAGGATAGGTTTGGCGCCCGCCGGCGCGGAGGGTTTCTCAATGAGCGCCACGACAAAGACTGACGTTCTGATCATCGGGGCAGGGCCGGTGGGCCTGTTTGCCGTGTTCGAACTCGGCCTGTTCGACATGAAATGCCACCTGATCGACATTCTGGACCGGCCGGGCGGTCAGTGCGCTGAGCTTTATCCCGAAAAGCCGATCTACGACATTCCCGGCTGGCCGACGATTTCGGCGCAAGGGCTGGTCGACAAGCTGATGGAGCAGATCGCGCCGTTCAAGCCGCAGTTCACCTTCAACCGCATGGTGACCGCGCTCGAGCGGCTCGAGGACGGCACATTCCGGGTGACGACGGACGAGAACGAGGTCTTCGAGGCGAAGGTCGTCGTGATCGCCGCCGGCGGCGGCTCGTTCCAGCCGAAGCGCCCGCCAATCCCGGGTGTCGACGCCTTTGAGGGCAGCAGCGTGTTCTATTCGGTTCGCCGTATGGATGATTTCCGCGGCGAGGACCTGCTCATCGTCGGCGGCGGCGATTCCGCGCTGGACTGGACAGTGAACCTGCAGCCGGTGGCGCGAAAGGTGACGCTGGTGCACCGCCGCCCCGAATTCCGCGCGGCGCCGGACAGCGTCAACAAGATGTACGCGCTGCAGGAACTCGGCAAACTCGACTTCCAGCTCGGTCAGGTGACGGAGCTGAAAGGCGAGGGCGGCAAGCTGTCGTCGGCCATCGTCAAGGGACCGGATGGCGATATCGAAGTCGCCTGCACACGGCTGCTGCCGTTCTTCGGGCTGACCATGAAGCTCGGGCCTATCGCCGAATGGGGCCTGAACCTGCATGAGAACCTGATCCCGGTGGACACGGAAAAATTCCAGACCTCCGAGCCGGGCATTTTCGCCGTCGGCGACATCAACTGGTATCCGGGCAAGCTGAAACTGATCCTGTCCGGCTTCCACGAGGTGGCGCTGATGGCGCAGGCAGCCAAGCGCATCGTCAGCCCGGGCGAGCGGATCGTGTTTCAGTACACGACCTCATCGACCAGCTTGCAGAAGAAGCTGGGCGTCGCTTGCACGAACGCAGCTATTGCGAAGCCTTGGCGCGCACGCTCCAGCCGGTAGCGCATCAGGCGGATCAGCCGCCTTCTCAAAATTGATGCCTTCGACGCGGTCGAACAGCTGCTGTTCGCGATCGTGCTTGGCCAGGATCTTGTCGCTCATGGCCTGGGCCTTTTCGGCCGCGATGGCGCAGATTTTTCTGCTTGCCGATTGCCAAAATGGCCTTCTCCAGCTCGCGGGCATGATTTTTGGCGATGACGACGTGGCTTTCTTCGTGCCGCTTGATGTCGGATTCGAGCGTCGACCAGATGAAGCGGACATCGCCGTCGGCTTTCGTCGTGCGCCGCCAGCGCGGCAGGATCACCTTGGCCTTCACCGACACGGTGGCCGCGACAATCTTGCAGGAATTTTCGCTTTGCGCGTAGCCGACCCGGCTGTTGAACTCCATCTGGGTTGCGCCGGGGTGCCGGAGGCCGGTGCTTTTGACATGCGGGCCGCGCTTCGACAGCTCGGTCTGGATTTCATCCAGCGTCGTGCCGCCGATCGAGAAATAGCTGTAGGTCTTGTTGAGGTTGGCGGCCGCCGCCGGCAACGCCGTGCCGAAGAGCGCAGCGCCGACCAAGGCGCAAGCGAGGGATGTTCGTCTCGAAAAGCATCATTCTGTTCCGCATCTCGGCGCACCTTGCGTCAGCTTGGCATGAGGCACAACAGACAATCAGTACTATCTGCCCGTTGCCGCCGCCCGTATATGGCGCGACAAGGCATTGAAATTTGGTGTGTTGCCGAACAGCCGCGGATGAGAGTCGATGACAACGAGACGCTGGAGCCTTGCCCACGGGCGTTCGCTGGAGCTTGGAGCGCGCGCGCAGCTGATGGGCATTCTGAACGTCACGCCGGACAGCTTTTCGGACGGCGGGCGCTATGTCGAAATCGACGAGGCGGTGGCCCAGGCGCTGAGAATGGCCGAGGAGGGGGCTTCGATCATCGATATCGGCGGGGAATCGACCCGACCGGGCGCGACGGAGATTGACGCTCGGGAGGAACAGGCGCGGGTGCTGCCGGTCATCCGGGCCTTGCGCGAGCGTTCCGACGTGCTGATCTCGATCGACACCTATCGCGCCGAGACGGCCCGGCTGGCGGTCGAGGCCGGCGCGAACATCGTCAACGACGTGCACGGGCTGCAGCGCGAGCCCGACATCGCCGATGTCGCGGCCGAGACTGGTGCGGGCATCGTGATCATGCATACCGGGCGCGGCCGCGAAAAACTGCCGGACGTGATCGGCGACCAGTTTGCCTTCCTGAACGTCTCGCTCGAAATCGCCCGGCAACGCGGCATCCGTAGCGACCAGATCGTGCTCGATCCGGGGTTCGGCTTCGCCAAGGAATGCGCAGGAGAATGTCGACCTGATGGCCCGTTTTCCGGAACTCTTGGCGCTTGGCCACCCCTGGCTGATCGGCACCTCTCGCAAACGGCTGCTCGGGCATCTCACCGGCCGCGACCCGGAGAATCGGGATGCCGGCACGGCAGTGACCAGCGCTATCCTGCGGCTGGCCGGGGCTGACATCTTTCGCGTGCACGATGTCGGCATGAACCGCGATGCCCTTGCGATCGCCGACGCCATGTTGGCCAGCCAGGCAGCCACAGGGGCCGAGTGATGGGCGTCGAGGTCGACAATCGAGTCGGGCCAGACCGCGTATCTTGGCCTTGGCGGCAATCTGGGCGACCCCGCCGCTTCGATGGCGGCCGCGCTGCGGATTCTCGACGGGCACCCAAGGTTCGCGTCGCGGCGGTCTCGTCGGTGTACAAGACGCCGCCATGGGGCAAGACAGACCAGCCCGATTTTCTCAACGCAGTGGCCGAGGTCGAGACTGGATTGTCCGCGCATGAACTGCTCGACCAATGCCTCGAGGCGGAACGGCAGCTGAAACGCGAGCGCAAGGAGCGCTGGGGGCCGCGCATCGTCGATCTCGACATTTTGTGGTTCGCGGACCGGCAAATTCACGAATCCGGTCTGGAGATACCGCATCCACGCATGCTGGAACGCGCCTTCGTGCTGGTGCCGCTGGCTGAAATCGCGCCCGACCTGATGCTGAACGGCTCGACTGCGGCCCTATGGGCTGCACGGGCGGACCAACAGGGCATCGAAAAATTGCCGGGCGAGCCAGGACTGGTGGAAGCGGGCTAGGCTAGCTGACGCTCAGCCGGCGAACCCACCTTCATCGAGGAATTTCTGCTCGTCCGGCGTCATATCGCGGCCGAGGATCGAATTGCGATGCGGAAACCGGCCAAAACGCTCGACGATGTCGTGATGCCGCTGGGCATGCTTGAGGGCCTCCTCGCCAAGGGCGCGCTGCTTCTCGACAGCCATGCTTCTGGTCCGCGATCTCTTCCGAGTGCGAGAAGGGCAGGTAGAAAAACGCGCGCAGCTCTTGCTCGACGCCAAGATCGAAGCCGTTTTCCAGCGCTTTGCGGGCTGCTGCGCGGGCGCGCGGGTCGCTCTCATACATGCGCGTCGTGCCGCGAAAACAGTTGCGCGGAAACTGGTCGAGCAACAGGATCAGGCCGAGCGCGCCCTCCGGCGTCACGTTCCAGCCGTCTAGGTCGCCTGCTGCGGCCTTTTCGTGCAGCGCCAGAAACCGGCTGCGAAATTCGTCGTCGAAGGCCGCATTCTTCTCAAACCACTTGGCAGGCCCGGCGTTTCGCCAGAAATCGACGACGGACAGCGCATCGGGATCGGTCTGCGGCATGGCGAGCCTCTACAATTGCCGGATAGGTAAGTCGCCTCGACTTTGCAGGGCTGAGGACACTGCGGAAGTTGGTCGGAGTGGCAGGATTTGAACCTGCGACCCCCTGATCCCAAATCAGGTGCGCTACCAGGCTGCGCTACACTCCGGACGGCGGGCATGTACTGGTGGGCGGGCATCCTGGCAAGGGCAAAAAGGTTTCAGGCGCGGTTCTGCGTCACCACGCCCCCGATTTCGCAGAGTCTGGTTTTTGCCCCTATTTCTCCGAGAAGGGGCGGGAAGATGGCGGCCGTCTTGTACGGGCGTGTACGGGGACAGTTTACTGTCCTTCCGCAGAGCCCGCCGAAGCTACAGCGCCTTACTGCGGAAAAAAGAACTGTCCCCGGCACCTCGCCCAGCACCGTCAGCACTCTTGTCCCATGCGCTGCACCACAGTAAAGACGGACAAGGCGCAGTAGCGCGCCGCTTCAGGTGGAAAAACAATGGCAGCACGCATCTTCAGCCCGGCAAAGACCGCCATGCAGTCCGGCAAGGCCAAGACCGGCTATTGGGTGTTGGAGTTCGACCCGGAAATGCCGCGCAAGATCGACCCGCTGATGGGCTACACGACATCCGGCGACATGAAGAGCCAGATCCGCCTGACCTTCGAGACGCGCGAGGAAGCGGTCGCCTATGCCGAGAAGAGTGGCATTGCCTTCCGGGTGGAGGACCCCAAGGAGGCTAAAAGACGCCAGATTTCTTATTCCGACAATTTCCGCTATGACCGCAAATCGCCGTGGACGCACTGACAGAGGCGGCGCAGCAAGACCAATCAGGTCAATCCTGACCTACGGTCCCGTAGCTCAGCTGGATAGAGCACCGGCCTTCTAAGCCGATGGTCACAGGTTCGAATCCTGTCGGGATCGCCATTTATTTCAAATAGATAGAGACATTTCCTGAGGCCCTAGTCGGCGGCTCCGTTCTCGCGCAGGAAGGAAAGTATCTCCGTCATGCAGATCGTCCAGGCCGGTTCGTGGCCAAGGATGATGTGAGAGCGGCTTTCCAGCGCCACGAAGCGCGCGCCGGGAATATTGGCGGCCAGTTCGCGGCCTTGCTCGATTGAAATCCGCTGATCATGCCGCGCATGCAAGACGAGCGTGGGCACGTGGATATGCTTGAGGTGTTGGCGGACATCGATGTCGCCAAAGGCATCCTGGAACCGAACCGCATTTTCGGCCGACGTCGTCTGCCGTTGCAGTTCATCGAACCACGCCAGTTCCTCCGGAGTGCCGTCCGGCATAAAAGTCTGCGAGAAGATGTGGCGGTAAGCCGAATTATCGGTGCCCCAGCCGAGCCGCGTCAAAGTCTTGACGGCCTCGCGCCGCTCGCGCTCCTCCGGCGTTGCGGCGATCCGCCAGCCGGCCGCGTATCCGCTGACCAGGACAAGCGCTGAAACACGCTCCGGATGCCGCACCGCGTAGTCGATGGATACCGCGCAACCTTGAGAAATGCCGAGCAGCGGAAAACGCCGCAGACCGAGTAAATCGACCACTGTTTCGAGGTCGCGCACAAAGGCTTCCTGGCTTATGTCCGCGACATCCCAGTCGGAAAGGCCGTTGCCGCGCTCGTCATAGCGGACCAGCGTGCGTTCGGCCGCCAGCGCCTGAAAGGTCTTGCCCCAGATCGGGCCCTGCCAGTCGAGCTCCAGATGGTTCAGCCAGTTGGCGGCCTTCACCAGCGGCGCACCTTCGCCGACGGTGGCGTGGGCGATACGGACGCCGTCGGCGGTCAGGCAAAAGCCGATCGTCTGCCGTTGCAGCAGATTGCGTGCCGTCGGCGCCTCGGTCGCGGCCAGCATCGGAGCACGGTCGGTGAGGTTTTCCGTGGGTTTGACGCCAGCCTGTTCGGCTGCCCGACGATAGCCGCTGATCGCTTCCGCCGCCTCCTCGGCACGCCCCAGGCGCTTGAGGGTCTGCGACAGCATGGCCGCAGCCTCCTCCGAGACGGGGTCGCTGCTGTGCCAGAGGCGCAGCCATCTTACCGCGTCCTTGTCGGTGGTGCGCGGATGCAGGCAGATGCGGCGCAGCACATCGATCCGCAGTCGCAGCGCCTCGTCCCGTTCCGCCGCCAGCCAAGCCTGGAAAATCTCCTGATTGGGAAGGTCGAGCCCATCGAGCAGCGGCGACGCGAGCGCCTGTGCAATCTGTTGCAGATCATGCAGCGGCAACGATTCGGCCGACTGCAGGGCACGCGTGATGTCGAGAAGGTCGATGCGGACGTTGTCGCGGTTCAACGCCGCACGTTCGCGATCGGCTTCGATCCGCGGCCGATCATCCTCGTCGACGAGCAGCCTGATTTTGCTGAGCGCCCACCGTAGCGAGCCGCGCGGGTCGTCCGGCAAATCCCAAAGCATCTCGCACAGACGCTCACGCCGGTGCGGCCGCCCCGTCAAGGCGAGGTAGGCGAGCAGCGCGCGCGTCTTCTTCGACTGCGGCAGCAAAACGGGCGCATCGTCGCGAAGAAGGCGGAGTTCACCGAGCAGTTGGATTTGCATCTGTGGCATAATGAGATGCTTTCATCTGAGTTACCACAAAATACCACACACTACTCACATCTTACCACGCTCATTACCACGGTCGCATACACTCGTAAGGGTGAGGGTAGCTTTGCCGGGGCGGAATCGAGCCACGGCGGCCGCGCGGTTTTCGTCCTGCAAGGGATCAGACGGCGGCGCTAACCATCGTCTATCCAACATTACGTTACGGTGAGGACATGTCGAGAAGGCCCTCAGTCATTTCGTTGTTCGCCAGCCCATTTCGTTCAGTCGCTTCCGCGATGCGCGAAAAGTCGGCGCCGGATTTTCCCAGGAACAGCGAGTTCCTGGCAGACTTCCGCGCGGACCCGCTGCTCTTCGACGGCGGCGACGCAACCAGATGGAGAGGCCGTCGCGGCAGCAGGCATCATCCCACTTTTTACTAGCCGCCATCCAGGGCAACGCGGTCCTAACGCGGCCGATACCGTCGACAGACGCGTCGCAGCCAATGAAAGGCACCAGCATGCGCATTGCTTATTTCTGCTTCATAACCGCCATTTTCGCGGCGCTTGCCGGCATGAGCCTCGGCATCGTCATGGGCATGCGGGAGGATTTTTCGCTCGCGCCGGCCCACGCCCACCTCAACCTTCTGGGGTGGGTGACGATGGCGCTCTACGGCCTTTATCATCGCGGCGTCGAGCGCTCATCGCAGCGTCTTGCCTGGGTGCAAGTTGGCGCCGGCGCAGTCGGCTGCGTGCTGATGGCGGGCGGACTGGCAATCTATCTCGGGATGGGTGTCGAAGGCGCTGTCGCCTCGGTGATCGTCGGATCGCTGCTGTGTCTGCTTTCCATGCTGTTGTTTCTTTTTATCGTCGTCGGCGACCTGGCGCGAGCAACAAAAGACAGACGCGACGTAGCGCTGTTGCAGCCAGTGCCCGGGACTGGCATGACGACCGGCTGAACCTTCAAAGGGCAAGACTCATGAAACTGCTGGATTCACTGGACCATACGACCAGTTGCGCGGCGCGTTCGCATCGCAGCACCGACATTCGAATCCTGGTCGATTATTTCTCCGCCTGGAATGACCACGACCTCAACGCCATCCTCAGCCTGCTGACCGACGACGCGACCTATGTCGGGCCGATGGCCAGCGACGAACTCGGCGGCCGCTCCTTGCGACGCGAGATCGACTGGCTGTGGGCGTCGTTTCCAGATCTCTGGTTCGAAGTCGAAAGCCTTGACCAGCATGACGATCAGAGCGCAGTCGCCCAGTGGGTGATGCACGGAACGAACACCGGGCCTGCATTAGGTCTGGCAGCGACCCATCGTCGAGTCAGACTGGCAGGCGCCGACTTCTTCCGCTTCCACGATGGCCTGATCGCCGGGATCAGGAGCCATTTCGACAGCGTCAACCTGGTTCGGCAACTCGGTATCGACGTGGTGATACGGCGAGGCGAGGCGGTAGTCTAAGCCGCCGCTGCCGCCTTCAGCCCGCGCGCAATGTCGGCCTTCAGGTCCTCGACATCTTCGAGGCCGATCTGCAGGCGGATCACCGGTCCAGGATAGGTGTCGGCCTTCATGATGGTGCGGTCGCCGAGATAGGCGTTCACGGCCAGGCTCTCATAGCCGCCCCAGGAATAGCCGAGCCCGAAGATCTGGAGCGCGTCGAGGAAGGCATGCGCCTGCTTCTGCGCCGCCGCCGTCGAGCACGATCGAAAAGATGCCGCTGGAGCCGGAAAAATCGCGCTTCCACAGCGCGTGGCCGGGATGGCTTTCGAGGGCAGGGTGCAGCACCTGCGCGACACCCGGCTGGCCTTCCAGCCAGCGGGCGATGTCGAGCGCGCTCTTCTCGTGATGCGCCAGCCGCACGCCCATGGTGCGCAGGCCGCGCAGCACCTGGTAGACATCGTCGGGGCCCGCACAGCAGCCCATGCGCGATGAAGCACTCGAACAGTTTCTCCCAGCACGCCTGCATTGGCCGAGACCGTGCCGAGCAGCACGTCGGAATGGCCGGCCGGATATTTGGTCGCGGCATGGATGGTGATGTCGACGCCAAAGTCGAGCGGCCGGAAATAGAGCGGCGTCGCCCAGGTGTTGTCCATCATGCAGATGGCGCCGCCGTCATGCGCGGCCTTGGCGATCGCCGGAATGTCCTGCATTTCGAAGTGTTGCGAGCCCGGGCGCTTCGGTGAGCACGACCTTGGTGTTCGGCTTCATCAGCTTGGCGATGCCGGCGCCGACATGCGGATCGTAATATTCGACCTCGACGCCCAGCCGCTTCAGCATCGTGTCGGCGAAATTGCGGGTCGGCCCGTAGACCGAATCGACGATCAGGCAGTGGTCGCCGGCGGACAAGAAAGGCGAGCAGCGGGATGGTGACCGCCGCGAGGCCCGACGGCACGACGATGGTGCCGGCCGAGCCTTCGAGTTCGTCGATCGCTTCGCCAGCGCATCGGTGGTCGGCGTTCCGCGCGTGCCATAGGTGTATTTCTGCGCGCGCGAGGCCATCGTCGCGGCGTCCGGAAAGAGCACGGTCGAGGCATGCACGACGGGCGGATTGACGAAACCGAAAAAGTCGAGCGGCTTGTTGCCGGAATGCGCGAGCCGCGTGTTGATGCCGAGTTTCGGCATGTTGTCTGATTTCGTCATGGGGATGCCGTTTCGCTGAGTGCCTGTCCGCTTAGACGAAGGCGCCGGCTCAATGCAACGACGAGGCGTTGCGCCAGTTCGACCTGCACGCACGCCGAATCGCACAACGCCAAAGAAGAAACTTCTTTCACCAAGTAGCGCAGTGACAATGAGTCATTGCCCTTGACCTCTCCATAATAATCGCCTTCGATGCACAATGACCGAGAGCCGGCAAGAAAACGGGGATCGACGCGCGTTCTTTTGGAATGGGGCAGGACGCAGCAGCCGGTATCGATCGTAGAAAAACAAAGACAATGCTGAACGAACAGAAGGGTTTGAGGGTCATGAAAAATGGTTGTGGTAATCGCGCTCGGCGCAGCCGCGGTAGGGTTGGCTGCGTCGGCCGCGTCGGCCGCCACGCTGGACGACGTCAAGGCCAAGGGCTTCGTGCAATGCGGCGTCAACACCGGCCTCGCCGGCTTTTCTGCGCCGAACGACAAGGGCGACTGGACCGGCCTCGACGTCGACTTCTGCCGCGCCGTTGCGGCCGCGGTGTTCGGCGATGGCACCAAGGTCAAGTTCACCCCGCTGTCCGCCAAGGATCGCTTCACCGCCCTGCAGTCGGGCGAAATCGACATGCTGTCGCGCAACACGACCTGGACGATCAACCGCGATACGGCGCTCGGCCTGAACTTCGCCGGCGTGACCTATTATGACGGCCAGGGCTTCATGGTCAACTCCAAGAAGCTGCCGGGCATCAACTCCGCGCTTGCAGCTTTCCGGCGCCGCGGTCTGCGTGCAGTCCGGCACGACGACCGAACTCAACCTCGCCGACTATTTCAAGGCCAACAAGATGGAATACAATCCGGTGGTCTTCGAAAAGCTCGAGGAAGCCAACGCCGCCTACGACTGCCGGCCGTTGCGACGCCTACACGACCGACCAGTCGGGCCTCTACGGCATCCGCCTGACGCTGGCCGCGCCGGACGACCATGTCGTGCTGCCCGAGATCATCTCCAAGGAGCCGCTCGGCCCGGCCGTGCGCCAGGGCGACGACAAGTGGTTCGACATCGTCAAGTGGACCTACTACGCGCTGCTGAACGCCGAGGAGGTCGGCATCACGCAGGCCAATGTCGAGGAAATGAAGAACTCCGAAAATCCGGACATCAAGCGCCTGCTGGGCGTCGAAGCCGAAACCAAGATCGGTACCGATCTCGGCCTCGACAACGACTGGGTCGTCAACATCATCAAGGCGACCGGCAACTACGGCGAAATCTTCGAACGCAACGTCGGTGCCGGCAGCCCGCTGAAGATCGCGCGCGGCATCAACGCGCTGTGGACCAAGGGCGGCCTGCAATACGGCCCGCCGATCCGCTGATCTGAAATCGCTGGCCGGAGGGTAAGACAACAACAGCCCTCCGGCCCGTTCAGTCATCAGTCATAGGAAGGGGAACCCTGTGGCGTCACAAGATGCAATTCGGGCGTCAGAGCCCGCAAAGGCTTCGCTCCTCTACGATCCGAAGGTGCGCGGCATGGTTTTTCAGGTCGTTCTGATGGGCCTCCTGGCGCTTGGCCTCTGGTGGATCGTCGGCAACACGATCGAAAACCTGCAGCGCTCCGAACATCTCGACCGGCTTCGGCTTCCTGCGCGGCCGCGCCGGCTTCGACATTTCGGACCGGCTGATCGAGTATTCGTCGGACTCGACCTATGGCCGCGCGCTTGTCGTCGGCCTACTCAACACCTTGATGGTGGCAGCCTGCCGGCATCGTCACCGCGACGATCATCGGTTTCCTCGTCGGCGTCGGCCGCCTGTCGAACAACTGGCTGATCCGCAAGATTGCGACGGTCTATGTCGAGCTGTTCCGCAACATCCCGCCGCTGCTGGTCATCTTCTTCTGGTATCATGGGCGTGCTGGCGCTGCTGCCTGCGGTGCGCGACAGCTATGTGCTGCCGTTCGGCTCGCTATCTGAACAGCCGCGGTTTCTATTTCCCGCGCCTCGTTTTGGGCGACGGCTCCTGGCTCGATATTCGCCGGGCTGGTCGTCGGCATCGCGCTGAGCTGGTTCGTCGCACGGCGCGCGAGAGCGCGGCAGATGGCGACCGGTCAGCAGTTCCCGGTGTTCTGGACAAGCCTGGCCCTGATCATCGGATTTCCGTTGCTCGGCTTATGCGCTGGCTGGCTTCCCCGTTACGCTCGATTTTCCGAAAGCCGGCAACTTCAACCTGACCGGCGGCTTCAACCTGAAGCCCGAATTCCTGTCGCTTTATCTGGCGCTCTCCTTCTACACGGCGTCCTTCATCGCCGAGATCGTCCGCGCCGGCATCATGGGCGTCGCAAGGGCCAGACCGAGGCCTCTTCGGCGTTGGGCTTGCGTGCCGGGCAAGGCCTGCGGCTGGTGGTCATTCCGCAGGCGCTGCGCATCATCATCCCGCCGCTGACCAGCCAGTATCTCAACCTGACCAAGAACTCGTCGCTGGCCGTGGCCATCGGTTATCCCGACCTCTATGCGATCGGCGGCACGATCCTCAACCAGACCGGCCAGGCGATCGAAATCGTCGCCATCTTCATGGTCGATCTACCTCTCGATCAGCCTGCTGACCTCGCTGTTCATGAACTGGTTCAACGCCAAGATGGCGCTGAAGGAGAGATGATCCATGGACGAACATGATCTCTCCTGGGTCCGCACCGAGATGGCGCTGGCGCAGGCGGCGCCAAGCTCTCAGGTCGGGGCAACGCGCCTGGGTGCGCAAGAACCTGTTTGCGACGCCCGTCGATATCGGTGCTGACCATCCTGCGCCGCACTTGCCGTCGCCTGGTTCCTGCCGCAGATCCTGAACTGGCTGTTCTTCAGCGCTCAGTGGACCGGCGCGGATCGCACGGCCTGCCTGACGGTGGCGCAGGGCGGCCACATCCGGATGGCTGGTCCGGCGCCTGCTGGGCTTTCGTCAACGCAAAGTTCGGCCAGTTCATGTTCGGCCGCTACCCGCTCGAAGAGCGCTGGCGCGTCATCCTGACGGCATCATCTTCATTGGCCTGCTGGTGCCGCTGCTGATCCCGAAAGCGCCCTACAAGGGCATCAACGCGATCCTGTTCTTTGGCGTCTTCCCGTTCGTCGCCTTCTTCCTGCTGCTCGGCGGCTATTTCGGCCTGCCCTTTGTCGAAACCCCGCTGTGGGGCGGCCTGCTGGTGACGCTGGTGATCTCCTATGTCGGCATCGTCGTCTCGCTGCCGCTCGGCATCATGCTGGCGCTCGGGCGGCGGTCGAAGATGCCGGCCGTCAAGATGCTCTCGGTGATCTTCATCGAGGCGGTGCGCGGCGTGCCGCTGGTCACCGTGCTGTTCATGGCGAGCTTCATGCTGCCGCTGTTCGTGCCGCCGGGCATGACCTTCGACAAGTTGCTGCGCGCGCTGATCGGCGTCGCGCTGTTTTCGTCGGCCTATATGGCCGAGGTGGTCCGCGGCGGCCTGCAGGCGATCCCGAAGGGCCAGTATGAAGGCGCGGATTCGCTCGGCCTCGGCTACTGGCAGAAGATGGGCTTCATCGTCATGCCGCAGGCGCTGAAGCTGGTGATCCCGGGCATCGTCAACACCTTCATCGGCATGTTCAAGGACACCAGCGCTGGTGCTCATCATCTCGATGTTCGACCTGCTCGGCATCGTGAAGCAGAACCTGGCCGATCCCAACTGGGCAACGCCGCAGACCGCCAAGACCGGCCTGGTCTTCGCCGCCCTCATCTTCTGGGTTTTCTGCTTCGGCATGTCGCGCTATTCCATGTTCATGGAGCGCCGGCTCGACACCGGGCACCGCAAATAGGCTCCGGCCGAAAGATAAGAAAGGGGACTTTCAATGACCACTGAAAATGCCGTCGCGCCGAAGACATCAAGGTCGACCGCTCGAAGATGCATATCTCCGCGACCGATGTCGCGGTCGATATCGTCGGCATGCACAAATGGTACGGCGAGTTCCATGTGCTGAAGGACATCAACCTGAAGGTGATGCAGCGGCGAGCGCATCGTCATCTGCGGACCGTCCGGCTCCGGCAAGTCGACGATGATCCGCTGCATCAACCGGCTGGAGGAGCACCAGAAGGGCCAGATCATCGTCGACGGCAAGGAACTGACCAACGATCTGAAGAAGATCGACGAGGTGCGCCGCGAAGTCGGCATGGTGTTCCAGCACTTCAACCTGTTCCCGCATCTGACGATCCTGGAGAACTGCACGCTGGCGCCGATCTGGGTGCGCAAGATCCCGAAGAAGCAGGCGGAAGAGAGCGCGATGCATTTCCTGCGCCGGGTGAAAATCCCCGAGCAGGCGAACAAATATCCCGGCCAGCTTTCCGGCGGCCAGCAGCAGCGTGTGGCGATCGCCCGCTCGCTCTGCATGAACCCGCGCATCATGCTGTTCGACGAGCCGACCTCGGCGCTCGATCCGGAAATGATCAAGGAAGTGCTGGAGACGATGGTCAGCCTCGCCGAAGAAGGCATGACCATGCTCTGCGTGACCCACGAAATGGGCTTTGCCCGCAAGGTGGCGAACCGCGTGATCTTCATGGATGCCGGGCCAGATCGTCGAGCAGAACACGCCGAAGGAATTCTTCGACCATCCTCAGCACGAACGCACAAAACTGTTCCTCAGCCAGATCCTGCACTGAGGCGGCAGACGCGCGACCGTAAACCGGCCTCAATTGCCGGACGTCTTGTTCCGTGACCTCGGAGCGCATCAGGGCCAGCGGGGTAGGAAGATGGCGCGGGTATTGCGCGTACTGGGTGCGATCGTCGGCCTGTTGATCTTGGCGGTCGCTGCTGGCGCGCTGATCCCGGTTCCGCTGGTTGCGCCAGCGGCGAGCGACGCGCCCGGCCAGCGGAAAATCCTCGTCCTCTCCAATCCGATCCATACCGATATCGCGGTGCCGATCGACGGTTCCGTCCTGCAGCGGTTCGGCTTTCTGCGGAGGACGGCTTGCCGCTCGACTGCGCCCGAGGTCAAATATCTGGTGTTCGGCCGGGGCGGCCGTGAGTTCTACATCGCCACGCCGACCTGGGATCAGTTGAAGCCGATGCCGCTGCTGAAGGGGCTGACGCTCGATCGCGCGGCAATGCATATCAGCGTGGCTGGACCGATTCCAGAACCGCACGCCGATGTGCTGGCCTTTACGGTTTCCGACCAGGAATACGAGGCAATGCTGGCCTTCATCCGCGACAGCTTCTACGACGACGCGGACGGGCCGCGTCATCATTCCAGGCGCTGCCTATGGCGCATTCGATGAATTCTATGAGGCTGACGGGTATTTTACAGCGCTGTTGGGATGCAACACCTGGACGGCGAGGGCCTTGCGAGAAGCGGGAATAACCACCGGCCTGTGGAACCCGCTGCCCTTGACGCTGCGTTGGTCGCTGACACTATACAATTGAATTTGAACGAGCTTTCTTCCTGGTTGGATTCGCCAGCCATAAAGCCAATCCAGATCCGTCGCGAGTTTCTCCGGTCCGCGCCAGCGCAGGAACAAATCCCGCGCGGTGGCCACCGGCCCTGAAGCATGCCAGGCGAATTGGTTGAGCGCGCCACGCCGCGCGACCTTCAGGACACGACGGCGGCGGGCGACGGCCCACGCGTTGAGGGCGTTGCGTAGGCGGTCGTGGCCAGAGGCGAGAGCGGACCCCACGCTTGCAGCGAGCGTCTCGGCATCCTCGATAGCCATAGCAGCGCCTTGGGCGGCGAACGGCGTCATGGCGTGCGCGGCGTCGCCGATCAAGGCGAGTCCGTGCGGATCGACCCAAGCGCCGTCGAGATCCGCGACATGGATCGGCCAGGCGGTCCAGGATTTGCCGGGCGAGGCGAGGCCGGACAGGGCAGGGTGCACGCGTCGCATCGCATCGGTCAGTGGGCTGATCTCGGTCGACAGGTTCCAGTCTTGCCTTGAGTTCGCGCCTGGTTCGCGTGAAAGCGACAAGATTGATCGCCTTGCCGGCGCGCAGCGGATAGGCGATCAGGTGAAAGCCGGGATGCAGGAATGCGGTGACGACATTGCCCGGACAAGCATCCAGAAAAGCGGCGAAATCGTCCTCGCCGTCGACAAGCGTCCGACGCCAGGCGAGCTGGCCGATGAAACGGCTCTTGCCGACGTCGCCAGCCAGCCCGCGAATTGCCGACCAGACGCCGTCCGCGCCGACCGCCAGCGCTCCGTGCCGGTCTTCCGCTTCGCCGGCGATGTCGACCGAAAATGTTGCTCGGTCATCGGCAAGCGCGAAATCGCGAACATGCGGCGCCTGTCGTCAAACGGATTTGCGGGTTTGCCGCGACGGCGGTCAGCAAGGCCTGTTGCAGGTCGGCGCGATGCGCGACGAGATAGGGCGCGCCCCAACGCTGCTCGGCGAAATCGCCCAATGGAACGCGCGCGACCTCCGCCAGCGTCGTCGCGCGTCGGATGACCACGGCGTCGGGTCGAACCGCCTGCCGTTGGAGATGATCGAGGACGCCGAGGCGGTCGAGAATGCGGGTCGCGTTGGGTGAAAGCTGAAGGCCCGCGCCGATTTCGACCAGCGTTTCGGCCCGTTCGAAGACATCGACCGCGAAGCCGCGCTGCGCAAAGGCGAGGGCGGCGGTCAGCCCGGCGATGCCGGCTCCAGCGATCAGGATGCGTCGGTTGTCGGGAATATCATTCACTGGTCGTCCCGACCCGCAGCCAAGCGTCAGGCTGCGTGGCTGAGATAGAGGCAGCCCGCCGGCTGTGTTTCAGTCGCCTTGAGGCCGGCATTGTAGCGATAGAGCGTCGAGCAATAGGGGCAGACCTTCTCATCGTCGGCGCCCATGTCGAGGAAGACATGCGGATGGTCGAAGGGCGGGTTGGCGCCGACGCACATGAATTCCTTCACGCCGATATCGATGGCAGCGTGGCCGGCATCGTTCTGGAAATGGGGAATCGCTCCGCCTGCCATCTTTCGCTCCATGCTCTCGCGACAGACAGCGTTTGAAACAAAACCCGGCGCTTTGCAAGCAAGCCGCGTCAGATCGCGCGCACTCGCCATCTTGTCACGATATTGAAATGAAACTGTCGCAAAACCCTGCCAAGAGCTAGGATTGCGTCCTGGCGATCAAGATGGGCCTTTTGTATGTTGGAAACGAGCGAACTGCGACCGGTTGTCACCGAGTTCACCGGCAGGCCGATTGCCGCCAGCGAGACCGAGGTGGGAAACCCGGACCGTTTCGTCAATCGCGAATTTTCGTGGCTGCAGTTCAACCGCCGGGTGCTTGAGGAGTCTCACAACACAAACCACCCGCTGCTGGAGCGCGTCCGGTTCCTGTCGATCTCGGCGGCAAACCTCGACGAATTCTTCATGGTGCGCGTGGCTGGCCTCGCCGGTCAAATCCGCCAAGGGCATCGCCGTCAAGAGCCCGGATGGCCGCACGCCCGACCAGCAACTGGAGCAGCTTCTGGTCGAGGTGGGGCATTTGCAGGAGGACCAGCACCAGAGCCTGGCCAATTTGCTCGTGCTGCTCAAGAAGGAAGGCATCGAAAGCATCACCGCCGATGCGCTGACCAAGGACGAACGCGCCTGGCTGGAGCAGCATTTCCACGACCAGGTGTTTCCGGTGCTGACGCCGCTGTCGATCGATCCGGCGCATCCATTCCCGTTCATCCCGAATCTCGGTTTCTCGATCGCGCTGCAATTGCGTCATCGCCGCGATGGCGAGGCAATGTCGGCGCTGCTGCGCTTGCCCGTGGCGCTGAAACGCTTCATCAGGCTGCCGGACCGCAAGAACAATGTGCGCTTCATCCCGATCGAAGAGACAGTGAGCCTGTTCATCGGCAAGCTTTTCCCGGGCTATGAGGTCAAGGGTTCGGGCACGTTCCGCCTCATCCGCGATAGCGATATCGAGGTGGCCGAAGAAGCCGAGGACCTCGTCCAATTCTTCGAGACGGCATTGAAACGCCGCCGCCGCGGGTCGGTGATCCGCATCGAATTCGACAGTCAGATGCCGGCGGAGCTGCGCGATTTCGTGGCGCAGGAGCTTGGCGTCTCACCAACCCGCATCAGCGTCTTGAGCGGCCTCCTGGCCGTCAACCAGATTTCCGAACTGGTTTCGGTGCCGCGCGACGATCTGAAGTTCACGCCCTACAACCCGCGCTTTCCGGAGCGCATCCGCGACCATCGCGGCGACTGTTTCGCGGCGATCCGGGAGAAGGACATCGTCGTTCATCACCCATACGAATCGTTCGACGTCGTGGTGCAGTTCCTGCGCCAGGCCGCCATCGATCCCGACGTCGTGGCGATCAAACAGACGCTCTACCGAACCTCCAACGACAGCCCGATCGTGCGTGCGCTGATCGACGCCGCCGAGGCCGGCAAGTCGGTGACGGCGCTGGTCGAGCTCAAGGCGCGGTTCGACGAGGAAGCAAATATTCGCTGGGCGCGCGATCTCGAGCGCGCCGGCGTGCAGGTTGTCTTCGGCTTCATGGAACTGAAGACGCACGCAAAAATGTCGCTTGTCGTGCGCCGCGAAGAGGGCAAGCTGCGCAACTACGTGCATCTGGGCACCGGCAACTACCACCCGATCACCGCGCGCATTTACACCGATCTGTCCTTCTTCACGACCGATCCAGCCATCGCACGCGATGTGGCTTTGATCTTCAACTTCATCACCGGCTATGCCGAGCCACCGGCGCAGGAGATGCAGATCGCGCTGTCGCCCTTCACGCTGAAGCCGCGCATCCTGCAGCACATTGGCGAAGAAATCGTCCATGCCCGCGAAGGGCGGCCGGCGCGCATCTGGATGAAGATGAATTCGCTGGTCGATCCCGACATCATCGACGCGCTCTATGATGCCAGCCGTGCCGGCGTCGAGATCGAGCTGGTGGTTCGCGGCATCTGCTGCCTGAGACCCCAAGTGCCGGGGCTTTCGGAGAATATCCGCGTCAAATCGATCATCGGCCGCTTCCTCGAACACAGCCGAATCTATTGCTTCGGCAACGGCTACGGCCTGCCATCCGACGAGGCGATCATCTATCTGAGCTCTGCCGACCTGATGCCGCGCAATCTCGATCGCCGCGTCGAATGCATGTTTCCGATCACCAATCCGACAGTGCATGAACAGGTGCTGGAACAGATCATGCTGGCCAACATCATGGACAACCAGCAGAGCTTCGAGGTTCTGGCAGACGGCACATCGCGGCGCGTGACGATGGAGGAGGGTGAGGAGCCTTTCAACGCGCAGGAATATTTCATGACCAACCCGTCGCTCTCAGGGCGGGGCGATGCGCTGAAATCACACGCGCCAAAACAGATTGCGCAGTTCAAACGGCGGAAGAAATCAGCTACTGCGGCTGAATGATATCACGCTCCCAAGGCCGGTTGCAGGACCGGCGCCCGGTTTCCGTCATCGACATCGGATCGAACTCGATCCGCCTCGTCGTCTATGAGGGCGTCGCGCGCTCGCCAACCGTGCTGTTCAACGAAAAGATGCTGGCGGGCCTTGGCCGCGGCATCGCCAACACCGGCAAACTCGATCCTGAAGCGGTGACGCGCTCGATGGAGGAGTTCCGCCGCTTCCGCGCGCTGTCCGATCAGGCGGGAGCGGTCGATCTGAATGTTCTGGCGACGGCCGCTGCCCGCGAGGCCGAGAATGGTCCCGATTTCATTCATCGCGCCGAAAAGGTGCTGGGCACGAAGATCCGCGTACTGTCCGGCCGCGAGGAAGCCTATTTCTCGGCGCTCGGCATCGTTTCCGGTTTCCATAAGCCCGACGGCATCGCCGGAGACCTTGGCGGCGGCAGCCTCGAACTGGTCGACGTCAAAGGCAGCACCATCGGCGACGGCATCACGCTGCCGCTCGGCGGCCTGCGGCTGCACGACATGGCGAAGGGCCTTCTGCCGGCCGCCGTGCGGATCGCCAAGACGGAATTGGCCCGAGCGAAATTCCTGAAGGAAGGCAAGGGCCGTATCTTCTATGCGGTCGGCGGCACGTGGCGAAACCTCGCCCGGCTGCACATGAACGCCAACAACTATCCGCTTGGCGTCATGCATCACTACGAGATGGACGTCGAAAAATCGGCCGATTTCCTGGCCCAGGTCGCCAGGGGCGAGATCGACAAGATTTCCGGCATCGACGCTGTATCGAAGAATCGCCGTTCCTTGCTGGCCTATGGCGCGCTCGTGCTGCAGCAGATCATCGCCGACGATGAAACCGTCGAAGATCGTGGTTTCGGCCGTCGGCGTACGTGAGGGATTTCTCTATTCGCAACTGCCGCGCAGCGAGCAGCGGGAAGACCCGCTGATTTCGGCGTGCGAGGAACTCGTCCATCCTGCGCTCGCGCTCGGTGGACCACGCCCGTGAGCTGGTCGACTGGACGAAAAAATCCTTCAAGGCCTTCGGCGTCGACGAAACGGAAGACGAGGCGCGCTATCGGGAAGCGACCTGCCTGCTGGCGGATATCGGCTGGCGCGCACACCCCGAATATCGGGGCACACAGTCTCTCAACATCATCGCACATGCCTCGCTGATCGGCGTCGACCATCCCGGCCGCGTCTATATCGCGCTGGCCAGCCTCTATCGCCACGAGGGCATTTTCGCCGACGTCGCGGTGGGCGAGGCGCTGAAACGGCTGGCGCCGCCGCGCTACGTCGAGCGGGCACGGCTTCTGGCCGCGCTGTTCCGCGTCGGCTATATGCTCTCGGCGGCGATGCCCGGCGTGATCCCGCGGCTGACATGGGAAAAGCGGGGCCTTGATACGCTGGCGCTGGTGATTCCGGCAGACCGCGCCGATCTGTTCGGCGAGCGGCCCGTTGGGCGGCTGGCGCAAGTGGCCAGGATCACCGGGCGCAAACTGGAACTGGCGGTCGAAGGCGGCGAGAGCGCCACGCAGCTTTCAGCCGGCTACATGCGCCGCGCATCCAACGAATAGGCGCCAGGGCCGGCGGCAGCCAGGACAAAAAGGCCGCCGGCGATCGCCACATCCTTCCAGAACATCTGGCTGTGCAGAAAGCGCAGCGTCGCGTCTTCGCCGCCCTGGCCGAAATGGCCCAAAAAGCCTGCGATGACCGCAAACAGACCGAGCAGCGTCGCGACGACGAGCGTCTGCCAGCCGATCAGCACCAACGTGCCTGCGAGCAGTTCGAAGATGCCGACCCCCCAGGCAGCCAGCGTCGGCAACGGCAACTCAAGTTGCTGAAAATAGCCTGCGGCGCTGGGGATGTCGGAGAGCGTCTGAAACCCGGCAGGCACAAACAACATCGCGATCAAGATGCGGCCGATGAGCTTGAACAAGTCCTGCATGATGCATCCTCCGAGCGGATGGCTCGTAGTGAAGATGCGCGCGATCGCCCGATTTGTCACCAGCCGGTGATGAACACGAGCGCCATCACCCCGGGCGTGTCATATCCTCTGGCCGCACGATGCGGTCATAGTCCGCGGCCGACACCAGTCCAGTCTTCAGCGCTTCCTCGCGCAAGGTCGTGCCGTTCTTGTGCGCGGTCTTGGCGATCTTGGCGGCATTGTCGTAGCCGATCGTCGGCGCAAGCGCCGTCACCAGCATCAACGAGCGCTCGAGGGCGGCCTTGATGTTGTCCTCGCGCGCCTCGATGCCGACCACGCAATTGTCGGTGAAGGAGACAGCGGCATCCGCCAGCAACTGAACGGACTGCAGGAAATTGTAGGCCATCACCGGATTGTAGACGTTGAGCTCGAAATGGCCCTGGCTGCCCGCGAAGGTGACGGCCGACTGATTGCCAAAAACCTGGATGCAAACCTGAGTCAGCGCTTCGCACTGGGTCGGATTGACCTTGCCCGGCATGATCGACGAGCCAGGTTCGTTTTCCGGCAACGACAGTTCGCCGAGGCCCGAGCGCGGGCCTGAGCCGAGCAAGCGAATGTCGTTGGCGATTTTGAAAAGCGCGCCGGCGGCGGCATTGATCGCGCCATGCGAAAACACCATCGCATCATGGGCGGCCAGCGCCTCGAACTTGTTTGGCGCGGTGACGAAAGGCAGCTTGGTGATTTTGGCGATGCGCTTGGCCACCTTCTCGGCAAATCCGATCGGCGCATTGAGACCGGTGCCGACGGCAGTGCCGCCCTGCGCCAGCTCGTAAAGTCCGGGTAGGGTCACTTCGATGCGCTTGACCGAGGAGGCAACCTGCGCGGCATAACCGCCGAACTCCTGACCGAGCGTCAGCGGTGTCGCGTCCTGCGTGTGGGTGCGCCCGATCTTGATGATCTTGTCGAACTTTTTCGCCTTCTTTTCCAAGGCCTTATGCAGATGTCTTCAGCGCCGGCAGAAGGTGATGCACAATGCGCTCCGCGCATGCGATATGCATCGCCGTCGGATAGGTATCGTTCGACGACTGGCTCATATTGACGTGGTCGTTCGGATGAACGGGCTTTTTCGAGCCCATGGTTCCGCCGAGCATCTCGATCGCGCGGTTGGAGATGACCTCATTGGCGTTCATGTTGGATTGGGTGCCCGAACCGGTCTGCCAGACGACCAGCGGAAAATGGTCGTCCAGCTTGCCGTCCATCACTTCCTGCGCGGCGTCGACGATCGCGTTGCCGAGCTTCGGGTCGAGCTTTTTAAGGTCCATATTGGCTTCGGCGGCAGCGCGCTTGACGACGCCGAGGGCGCGGACGATCGAAAGCGGCTGCTTTTCCCAGCCGATCTTGAAATTGCCGAGCGAACGCTGCGCCTGCGCACCCCAGTAGCGGTCCGACGCGACCTCGATCGGGCCAAAAGTGTCGGTTTCGGTGCGGGTCTTCTGGCTTCCGGCGCTCACGCAGCTTCTCCAAATTCGCGAATGGCCTCGGGGTACCGTGTTGCCCGAACGCCTTCAAGCGGAGAATGCAGCCTGCACTTATGCGAATCGATTGATCCGCGAATTTATTGGCTGGAGCCTATCTACCTACCGCGTTTGCCAAAGCCCGTCGGACCGGTGGGGCGGCGCGAAGGCTGAGCGGTCTGTCCGTAATCATTGGCGTTTCTGATGTCGCGCGATTCACTGGAGAACGATAGCGGTCCATGCGTCCGACGCCAAAATCGGACAGACCGTCGTCCTGCGCATCGTAGTCATTCCATCCCGAGGCGCCGCGCAGGAAGCCGCATTCAACCAAGATCCATATCGAGCCGATGTAGGGAACGAACATCATCAGAAACCAGACGCCGGGTTTGCCACGGTCATGAAAACGCTTGATCGTCACTGCGATGTTGACCCACATCGCCAAGGCGAAAAGGCAAGCGAGCACGAGAAGGGCGTTGTTGCTCATGAGGCCAAACGCCTCGCCACTTTCAAAAGCTGATCGTGGCAGATTTCGCGGCAGACTGGAGATAAGGACCGCGACTATAGCGCCGCCCAGAACGATGACGAGCAATTGACCGAGCCACCATGCAGCACGACCAATCCGCCCTGAAAACCCGAATAGGAAGTTCATTTCACACCCTGCTTGCAACCGCGCCGGGACATGCGCGGCCCGAGTAAATGACGAAATATAAATGCGAGCTATGTCGCCAATGATAATCCGAATTATTGCTTTGTAATTAAGCTGATTTGAATATCGGCCCGCGGTAGGGCATTGGGATACAATCGCGCCTCAACCAGCACGTGCATATCGCGATGGCCAGGCGGCTCTATGGTCGTTCACCCCGAGTGCACGCAGAGTTTACGAAGCAGGAATTTGTCAGAATCGCTTCACGTGCTAGGCAGGGTTCGGTTCGACTTAACCTGAATAGGGGACTCCATTTATGCAGATGACTTTTCTCCGGCCCTGGGCGCCGCACATTCTGAGCATTTTGCGCATCCTGGCCGCGGCGACATTCATGACCCACGGCACGATGAAGCTTTTCGGTTGGCCCGCGCCTTTTGAGTTTCCATTGAACGGCTTGCTGTATGTTGCGGCGATCCTCGAGGTCGTCGGTGGGCTGTTGCTGCTCATTGGGCTGTTTTCGCGGCCGGTCGCCTTCATTCTCGCTGGCGAAATGGCAGCCGCCTATTTCATGGGCCATGCAGGCCAGGGCTTCTTCCCTGCCTTGAATGGCGGCGAGCCAGCGCTGCTGTTCACCTGGGTGTTCCTCTACATTGCCGCAGCCGGTCCGGGACCGATCAGCGTCGACGCACAAATGGGACGCGATTGACGTCAGCTTCCGACTGGCCATGATAAGCCATGGCCGGTCTTCGATTTTCGCCAAACCGACGTATTTTTCTAAAGGGCGCCTGCGCGACGGCAGGCGCCTTTTGTTTGTCACGAGAAAGCTTTGCGCAGGATGAGGAGATTGTCTTTCTCTTCATCAGCGACGTCCACGCCTGCCGCATGGGCAAGGGGCTGAGCCCGAATTGCCAGCAGGAAGGCAAGACCGACCAGAACCTGCTGCGTCACATCACGGCGCTGAACGGCCTTCCTGAGAAGCTTTGGCCGACGGAAACCAACGGCGCCGCGACCGGCTTTTCGCGTGCTGGCAAGCCGATCGGCGCGCCGCGCGGCATTGTGGTCGGTGGCGACATGACCGACGACGGGGGCGGACAGACCGCCGAACCAGCCGAAGGCACGCAGATCCTGCAGTTCAGCCATCGCTACCAGCAAGGCGTCGGTCCGGACCGCGTGCACTTTCCCGTCTATGCCGGTTTGGGCAACCACGACCTCGATCAGGACGGCAAACCCCCGGATGTCGACTGGTATCGGCGTGAACTGCGCGACTATGTCGAGGTCAATCATGAGGCAGGCGTGTTTTTCAAGCCGCGCGATGCCGGTCAAGAATTTCGATCCAGCGTCCGATTGCTATTCGTGGGATTGGGGTGACGTGCATCTGGTGCAACTGCATCGCTTTGGCGGCGACACCCGCAAGGGAGCAGTCAGTGCCCTGCCGTGGCTGAAGAACGACCTCGCCGCGAATGCGTCCGGCAATCGCCCGGTCATCCTGTTCCAGCACTATGGCTGGGATCCGTTCTCGACGGAAAAATGGGACCCGGCCAAGTCGACATTCGATGACCAGGGGGCTGGCGAGCGCGCATTGGTGGACGGCCGCCGAGCGCGACGCTTTGCTGGACGCTATTGCCGGCGCCAATGTCGTAGCGATCTTTCACGGCCACCAGCACGAGACGCCGATGATCTACAAGGAAGGCAGGATTGACCTGTTCAAACCGAAAGCATCGTTCATGGGCGGTTTCGCGCTGGCGAGACTGTCAGCCGGGCGGCTTGAGGTCGTGTTGGGCGAGGCGTCAGACGACCAGGGCGGTGTGACGTTCACCAATGCCTTCACCAAAACCCTGACGTGAAGCGGGCGGCTTTCGCCGCCCATCTTGCATCAAATCTTGCTTTTGATCGTTTCTTTCAGATCGCCGTAACCCTTCTGGATTTTCCCGGCTATCTTTTCTGCCGCGCCTTCAGCCTGCGTTTGTTTGTTGCCCGTAGCCTTGCCGACGCTTTGCTTCACGCTGCCCTTCACCTGCTTGATCACACCGCCAAGCTGGTCCTTGTTCGCCATGAAATGCCTCCTCGTGTAACCTTCAAAAAAAAACGCCTCCCACACCGGTTTAACGTGCGAGAGGCGCTTTATGTCATCTGCAATTTGTCTGGATTGCTCCGTTCATTTTGCGTCTGACAAGGCATCAACGGCGAGCTTGTCAGCGGGTTCCCGAAGACGGCAAAAAAAATCTCAGACCCATTCGAGCAGTTGCGCGGTCTGCCAACCGGCCAAAAGAACGATCAAGCTGCCGACGAGGCGCAACAGCACCTTTTCCTTGAGTTTGCGAACGATCAGGCCGGCCAGCGGCGCTGCCAGCAAGCCACCGATCACCAGACCGGCAACGGCTGCGAGGTTCTGCGTGAGTTCTCCGGCTTCCTCCCAATGGCCGGTCAGCAGCGCGAAAAGGAAGGTGAGCGAGACTGACAGCGTGATCAGGAACTCGCTGGCGTTGACCGTACCGATCACATAACGCGGCGTGCCGCCAAAGCCGAGGAGGCCGGTGGTGACAATCGGCCCCCAGCCACCGCCGCCGGCTGCGTCCAGAAAGCCGCCGCCAAGCCCAAGGGGCGGCACGGCTGCAGGCGGTATCGGGGTGGACGGCACTTTTCGAAACGAGCGCGAAAGCAGATAGACGCCGACCAGCGCCAGGTAGAGCGTGACATAGGGCTTCATCGCGCTGCCCGGAAACGACGTCAGCACGAATGCTCCCAGCACGCCGCCAATCACGCCGAATGGCATCAGCCGCCAGAACAGCTTCCAATCAACGTTGCGATGGTAGAGATGCGATGAGCCCGACGCGGCCGTTGTGAAAAGTTCCGCCGCATGGACAGCGGCCGAGGCATGCGCCGGAGAAACGCCGAAAGCGAGCAGCGTGGTTGACGAGATCACGCCGTAGGCCATGCCCAGTGCGCCATCGACCGCCTGCGCCAGAAATCCGACGACCAGGAAAAGAAAGAACTCTTGCATAGGCCTCTCCGTGCCGCGCGGATTTCAGAGGTCGACGAGATGCGGTTCCTTCCGTCGGTTAGCAGCGCGCGCTGTCGGCGCATCGCGATAAACCGGCCAGAACCGAATAAGTTGCAGAGAGGAGGCCGCGCTCAGCCGCGATGATCGTCCGAGATCGGCTTCTGATAGGTGAAGCCCATATCCCAGGGAAAATAGATCCACGTATCCTGGCTGACCTCGGTGACAAAGGTATCGACGAGCGGACGTCCCTTTGGCTTGGCGTAGACGGTGGCAAAATGCGCTTTCGGCAGCATGGCGCGGACGATTGCTGCGGTCTTGCCGGTGTCGGTGAGGTCGTCGACGATCAGGATGCCTTCGCCGTCATTCTCCATCAGGGCAGGGGAGATCTCCTTCAGCACCAGCAGGTCTCCCTGCGCGGTGTAGTCGTGATAGGACGCCACGCAGACGGTCTCGATCAGGCGAATGCCGAGCTCGCGCGAAATGATGGCGGCCGGAACCAGGCCGCCGCGCGTGATGCAGACAATGCCTTTCCAGGCGCCATTGGCGCCTGCCAAGCCGCCAGGCTAGCGCACGCGCGTCGCGGTGGAACTGGTCCCACGACACGGGGAAAGCTTTTTCTGGCAAGGACATAAGGCGCACTCCCTCTCTGCGCCGCCGGCGCATGGAATGCAGGCGCAATAAGCGCACAGAAGGGCATTTGACAAGCCCGCGAGGCGCTGGCCCGCGCGAAGTCAGTGCGACATGAAGGTCGCGATCGGTGCATTGTCCAATACGCCGCGCGTCACGCCGCCGAACAGGAACTCCCGCAACCACGAATGGCCGTAGGCGCCGAGCACCAGGAGGTCGGCCTTGGCGATGTCGCAATGGTCAACGATCGCCTCTTCGACCGAGCCACGGCCTTTCTGCGCCGCCACGCGGTCCGCCTTGACGCCATGTCTGGCGAGCGTCGCCGCGATGCCCTCTCCCTGCTTGATGCCGCCGGGCCGGCGCTCCTCGGGGTCGACGACCAGCACTTCGACGAACTCGGCTTCCTTCAGCAAGGGCAGGGCGTCAAAGACGGCGCGCGCTGCCTCCTTCGACCCGTTCCAGCCGATAACGATGCGCTTCAGCGCCGGGTTGATCGGCTTGTTTCGCGGTATGACAAGGACCGGACGGCCGGAATCGTGCAGCAGTGCATCCGTTTCAGGGGCTTCCGCGGCAGGGTCGGGCTGCGACGTCACCACGAGATCGACGGAGCGTGCAAGACGCAATGCGCCGGCCGAAGCATCGCCGGGCAGCGATTCCATCGTCGCCCACGCCGACGAGAGTTTTGTCGCGCCAAGGCGGCGGCCAAAATCGGCGGCCAGCGTCTTGGTCGTTTCGGCCGACCGTTCGGTCGCGTCCCGCAAGAACTCCGCGTCGGGAAATCCCGCCGCCATGGCGTAGGAAAGCTGGATAAGTTCGGGATGGAACCCGATCAGATGGGAGCCAAAACGGTCGGCTAGCTGGATGGCGTTGTCGATCAGGTGGCCGGCTTCATTCTCGGCCTGGATAACGGCAAGCATGGTATTGTAGGACATGGCGAACCTCCCTCATGCGGCGTCGCCAGTATAGAACGTGGAATGGCCGTTGTCCGTTCCGTCTTCGCTCACGACGGTTTTGCAAGGTCCTCAAGCATCGCCTCGACGGCCGCCTTTGCCCTGTCGATGGCTTCCTGGCTGCGCCCGCGCACCACCAGCTCGGTCCAAAACTTGCCATCCAGATATTTCGGATAGGAGCCGATGATCGTCTCGGGATGCGCCTTCTGGATGTCGGTCAATGGGCCGCCGATCACCCCTTCACCGAAGGTGCTGGGCACCGTCGTCGAGAGCATTTTGGTCCCGCCGCGCAGGGTCGGAACGACATTGTCGAGCATCGCCTGAAAAATCGCCGGCACACCGGCCATCACATGCACGTTGCCGATGCGGAATCCTGGCGCAACCGATATGGGATTGTCGATGTGCTCGGCGCCGCGCGGCATGCGCGCCATGCGTTTGCGGGCGTCGGTAAACTCCATCTCGCGCTTGGCGTAATGCGCCTCGAGCATGGCGTAGGCCTTCTTGTCATATTCGCACGGCACGCCAAAAGCTTTCGCGACCGAATCCGCGGTGATGTCGTCATGGGTCGGGCCGATGCCGCCGGTGGTGAACACGTAGTCGTAGCGTTTGCGCAGCGCGTTGATCGCATCGGCGATGTCATCCTCGTCGTCGCAGACGACGCGCACTTCCTTAAGGTCGATGCCGATGGTGGTCATGACGTCGGCCAGGTGACCGATATTGCGGTCCTTGGTGCGGCCGGACAGGATTTCGTCGCCGATAACCAGCATGGCTGCCGTCACGATTTCAGTCACATCGCACCTCACGAAAAACAAAACTCCGTGGAGATAAGGCCGAGGATGCGTCGGCGCAATATTCCAGCACAAGGTGCGCAGCATGGCGCGCGACGTTGGTGCTGGACGACAAACAGGACTGGCTAACAGCGGCCTAGAGAGACCCGCGCCGCCTCGGCGGCTGCTGCAGATCGTGCATCCTGTCCGCGGCCAGCCGCGTAAGGTCCAGCCAGATGACCGAGATCGTGGCTGCGGCATGAAAATGCGGCGTTTCTGCCCCCGTTCGATGCATCTCCTCGACGATCGCTTCAAAACTCAGCGCGCAGTTTTCGACGGTTTGAAAAAGCTGCTCCGCCTCTTTGCGACCAAGGGAGGGATCGGCAAGCGCGATGGGCACCTCGTTTGCCATCCGCATGACGAAACGGCTCTGTTCGCGCAGCTTTGCCGACCAATCGACCGCCATAGGTGATTCCCCTTCAGCAAGAAGGGTGCGCAACAGCGAGGGATTGTGCAAGGGATGGTGAATTCAACTAGAGCAAGAAGTTGTTAGCGGCACGAAACCTTCCTTGGATTGATAAGGAACGCTTCCATGGTGGGATAGAGATCGTGGAGCTGAACCAGACCACGGAGCTGTCAGCGCCGAGGATTAGTATTGTGTGCCCGCGATTTGGTTAGCCCGGGTCACCTTCGAACTCTCAACCACCAGTTGGCCAGTCCGTGCCGGTTATCGCACAAATGTTACACCGCTCCCTAAACTGGCGACGGCTCAATCCACTCCAGCAAATGTTCGATTGACGTGGTTACGACGCGCTGTATTCAACTAGCGGCTGTAAGGTCGCGTATTTTGGCAGCGGCGCGCGAGGGTGGCCCGATGCGATCGTTATGTCGTCTTACTTACTCGTTCAAAGCCATAGGGGAGATTCAACGTGGCAACTATTACTGGAACATCTGGTCCTGACAACCTGTCCGGCACGTCTTTGGCGGACATCATCTACGGCCTTGGCGGTAATGATTCCCTCTACGGCCTGGAAGGCAATGATTTCATCGACGGCGGTGCAGGCGACGACCTGATCCAGGGTGGCGCTGGTGACGACATTATGCTTGGCAGCGACGGCAGTGATTTCATAGCCGGCGGCGCGGGCGACGACTTCGCCTATGGTGGTGCCGGCGACGACTTCATGTTTGCTGGTTCCGGCAACTCCGGCGACGACGTCTACTACGGCGCCTCGGGCAACGATCAGATTGGTCTCGGCGCTGGCGATGATGGGGCCGACGGTGGCAGTGGCACCGACACGCTGTTTGGCGGAAGCGGCAATGACACATTGTTCAACAACGTCACCAACCCCACTGCTGCTGATGGCGGAACGATTTTCTCCGGTACCGGCAATGACTCCCTCTATGGTGACGAAGGCACAGATATTCTCGGAGCCGGAACTGGCGACGACGCAGCCTATGGCCTGGATGGAAATGACTCGTTCTTCATGAACACCGGTTTTGACATTGCCTATGGCGGCGACGGTGACGACTCGATCTTCGGTGGTGACAATGATGACCTCCTCTACGGCGAAGCTGATGAGGACTTCCTGTATGGCGGTACAGGCAATGACGCTCTGTACGGCGGCGCTGACCTCGACACGTTCGTATTCGTCGAAAATGGCGGTAACGATCTAATCGGCGACTTTGAGATCGACCTGGACCTGATCGATCTTTCGGCGTTCGACATCACGTTTGCTGACCTGGTCTTCACCGCCAACGTGATCACGATTGATGGCGTCGATGATTTTTCGATCAGTTTCGCCAACATCGCCAATGCCTCCGATCTAAGCGCGGACGACTTCATCTTTTGAACGAATAGCGCTATCCAAATTGGGAAAGGGGCCTCCGGGCCCCTTTTTTTTGAGCGGACAACTCGAAACGTTCAGTTGTTGACGCGGTCACTTCGCGCTAATTGATTGCTGCTCGCAAGCGGCCTACTTGTCGTTGCGGCAGGCGGGCGTGATGCTTCGTTCTGTCGTCTTACTGGCTCAAAGCCTTAAGGGAGATTCAACGTGGCAACTATTACTGGAACGTCTGGTCCGGACAACCTGTCCGGCACGTCTTTGGCGGATATCATCTACGGCCTCGGCGGCAATGATTCCCTGTACGGCTTGGAAGGCAACGATTCGATTGACGGCTGGTGCCGGCGATGACCTGATGCAGGGTGGCGCTGGCGACGACATTTTGCTCGCCAGCGACGGCAGCGATTTCATAGCCGGCGGTGCAGGCAATGACTCTGCCCGCGGTGGTGCCGGCGACGATTTCCTGTTTGCCGGGGCGGGTGATTCGGGCAACGATCGTCTATTACGGCGACTCCGGCAACGACCAGATTGGCGGCGGCGCTGGCGGTGACATCTTACAGGCGGTAGCGGCGTCGACACGCTGTTTGGCGGCAGCGGCGACGACTTCTTGTTCAACAACAACAACGTCTTAATCAACTCGGCGGATGGTGGAACGGCTTTTTCCGGCACAGGCAATGACAGGGTCTACGGCGATGACGGCGCGGATGTGCTCGGTGCCGGAACGGGTATTGACGTAGCTAGTGGCTTTGATGGGAATGACTCGTTCTTCATGAACACCGGGAACGACATTGCTATAGGTGGCGACGGTGACGACTCGCTCTTCGGTGGCCAGGGTGATGACCGACTGTACGGAGAAGCCGATGAGGACTTCCTGTACGGCGGAACCGGCAACGACGTCCTGGGTGGCGGAGCCGACCTGGACACGTTCGTATTCGTCGAAGGCGGCGGCAATGACCTGATCTTCGACTTTGAACTGGACTTAGACCTCATCGACTTGTCGGCCTTCAACATCAGCTTCGCTGACCTCGTCTTTACCGGCGACGTCATCACGATCGACGGCGTCGATGATTTCTCGATCGACCTGAACGGTGTTGCTGCTGCCAGCCTCAGCGCGGACGATTTCATCCTCTGAGCGATCGACGCTGATTGATTGGGAAAGGGGCTCCTCGCGGGGCCCCTTTCTTTGTCTTGGCCATTTTTTCACAGATCGCTGTTTGGGCGGGCCAACTCCACCTCAAAATGTTCGATTGACGCGGTCGCTTCGCGCTGTGATTGATTGCTGCCTGTAAGGGGCGTATTTATGGTTGCGGCGGGCGAGCGTGATGCGGTCGTTCTGTCGTGTTGCTGGCTCAAGCCATACGGGAGATCTCAACTTGGCGACTATTACTGGAACATCCGGTCCTGACAACCTATCCGGCACGTCTTTGCCTGATATCATCTACGGCCTCGGCGGCAATGATTCCCTGTACGGCCTGGAAGGCAATGAATTCGATAGACGCTGGCGCAGGCGATGACCTGATGCAGGGCGGCGCTGGCGACGACATTCTGCTCGCCAGCGATGGCAGCGATTTCGTTGCAGGCGGTGCTGGCAACAACTCATCGCGCGGCGGTGCCGGCAATGACTTCATGTTCGCCGGTGCCGGGGATTCCGGCAACGACATCTCCTACGGCGACTCTGGCAACGATCAGATCGGCGGCGGCTCCGGCAACGACACGCTAGTTGGCGGCAGCGGCGTCGACACGCTGTTTGGCGGCTCCGGCAACGACTTCCTGATCAACAACACCGTTGCTTCCGCCGATGGCGGCACGGCTTTTGCCGGCACCGGTTCCGACTTCCTCGCTGGCGACGATGGCCGGGATGTACTCGGCGGTGGAACGGGTGACGACCAAGCCTTTGGCGCTGACGGAAACAACTCGTTCTTCATGAACTCCGGATTTGACTTTGTTCAAGGCAGCGATGGCGACGACTCGATCTTCGGCGGCGATGGTGATGACGGCCTCTACGGCGACGCCGATGAGGACTTCCTGTATGGCGGCACCGGCAATGACGTCCTGTATGGCGGCGCTGACCTTGACACGTTCGTATTTGTCGAAGGCGGCGGCAATGATTTTATCGGCGACTTTGTCGTTGATTTGGACCTGATCGATCTATCGGCCTTCAACATCGGCTTCGCCGATCTCATCTTCACCGGCAACGTCATCACGATCGATGGCGTCGACGATTTCTCGATCAACCTGAATGCCGTCCCCGCTGCCAGCCTCAGCGCCGACGACTTCATTTTCTGAGCGAACGACACTATTTGATTGGAGAGGGGCCCTTCGCGGGGCCTTTTTCTTTTGTCTTGGCCATTTTCACAGATCGCTATTTGAGCGGGCCAACTCCACCTCGAAAATGTTCGATTGACGCGATTCTTCGCGCTTTAGTTGATTACCGCTCGTAAGGAGCGTAGCTTTGGTTGCGACGGCGACCGGCGGGATGCGGTCGATCTGTCGTGTTGCGGGCTCAAGCCATAGGGGAGATCCAAGGTGGCGACTATTACTGGAACATCCGGTCCTGACAACCTGTCCGGCACATCTTTGCCGGACGTGATTTACGGCCTCGGCGGCAATGATTCCCTTTATGGCCTGGAAGGGCCAGATTTCATTGATGCCGGCGCTGGCAATGATTTTGTTCAGGGCGGAGCTGATGACGATGTCATCCGCGCCAGCGATGGCGATGATTTTGTTGCCGGTGGTGCTGGCGATGACGTTGCCTATGGTGGTGCCGGCAATGACAACATGTTCGCTGGCGCCGGCGACTCGGGCGATGACGTTTATTTCGGCGACTCGGGCAACGACCAGCTTGGCGGTGGCGCTGGCAACGACATCCTCATCGGCGGCAGTGGTGTCGATACGCTTTTTGGCGGCAGCGGAAACGACCTCCTCGTCCAAGGCAGCGGTATCACTCCTCCAGACACTGCGGATGGTGGAACGATGTTTTCCGGTACTGGCTTTGACCAGCTTATCGGCGACGAGGGTGCGGATACGCTGGGTGCCGGAACGGGTAACGACGCTGCATTTGGATTTGACGGCAACAACTCGGCCTTCATGAACACCGGAGACGATTTTGCGGCGGGCGGCGACGGTGACAACTCGATCTTCGGTGGCGACGGTAATGACGCCCTCTACGGCGATGCCGATGAGGACTTCCTGTACGGTGGCACCGGCGATGACGTCCTGTATGGCGGAGCCGACCTTGACACGTTCGTATTCGTTGAGGGCGGCGGCAACGATTTCATCGGCGACTTTGTCGTTGATTTGGACCTGATCGATCTGTCGGCCTTCGACATCGGCTTCGCCGATCTCGTCTTCACTGGCGACGTCATCACGATCGACGGCGTCGACGATTTCTCGATCGACCTGAACGGTGTTCCGGCTGCCAGCCTCAGCGCGGACGATTTCATCTTCTGAGCGATCGACACTATCTGATTGAAAAGGGGCCTCCGGGCCCTTTTTCTTTTCGGCTTGTGCCATTTTCTCAGATCACCGTTTGAGCGGGCCAACTCCACTCCCGAAAAATGTTCGATTGACGCGATGGCTGAGCGCTGTAAGCAATCGCTGCTTGTAAGATACGTCTTTGTGGTTGTGGCGGCGGCCAGCGTGATGCGGCTGCTTGGTCGCCATAACTAGCTCAAAGCCATAGGGGAGATTTCAACGTGGCAACTATTACTGGAACTTCCGGTGCTGACAATCTGTCCGGCACTTCTTTGCCGGATATCATCTACGGCCTCGGTGGCAATGATTCGCTGTATGGTCTGGAAGGGCAACGACCTAATTGATGCCGGCGCCGGCAATGATTTGGTTCAGGGCGGAGCTGATAACGATACCATCCGCGCCAGTGATGGCGATGATTTTGTTGCCGGCGGTGCTGGCAATGACCTTGCCTATGGTGGCGCCGGCAACGACAACATGTTCGCCGGTGCGGGCAACTCCGGCAACGATTTTTACAACGGCGAATCAGGCAACGATCAGCTCGGCGGCGGTGCCGGCAATGACGTCTTGATTGGCGGCAGCGGCGTCGACACGCTCTTTGGCGGCTCGGGCAATGACGTCCTCGAATCAATAACACCATTCTTTCGGCTGACGGCGGTACGGCCTTCGCCGGCACCGGCTTCGACGTTCTACAGGGCGACGACGGCAGAGACATTTTGGGAGCCGGGACGGGCAACGACGTAGCCGCTGGCCTCGACGGAAACGACTCGTTCTTCATGAACAGCGGTGACGATGTTGCTGGCGGCGGCGACGGTGACGACTCGATCTTCGGCGGCGACGGCAACGATAACCTCGGGGGCGAAGCCGATGAGGACTTCCTGTACGGCGGCACGGGTAATGACTCATTGAGCGGTGGGCTCGACCTTGACACGTTTGTGTTCGTCGAGAACGGCGGCAACGATACGATCTTCGACTATGTCGTTGACACCGACCTCATCGACCTCTCGGCCTTCAACATCACGTTCGCTGACCTCGTCTTCACCGGCGACGTCATCACGATCGACGGCGTCGATGATTTCTCGATCGACCTGAACGGTATTGCGGCTGCCAGCCTCAGCGCCGACGACTTCATTTTCTGAGCGATTGACGCTCAACTGATTAAAAAGGGGCTCCTGGCGGGCCCTTTTTCTTTAGGTCTGTCTTCTAACGAATCTCTTGGCGGCGGCGTCCGGCCAATGCGACTCGGAGACGTCCGGTTGCCGACGCAATCCATGGGAGATAAGCCGGCGGAAGAGATTTAGAAGAAAAAAGCGACCCCTGAACAATAATTCAGCGCGCCCCAGCACCGTATTGATAGAGGCGACGGAACAACAGCCTGCTTACCGCGAAGATATGAATTCCCCTATTGGTCGTAGGGCCAGCCAACGCCACTTACTTCCAATGGCTGGCAGGGGGGCGCGGCAACCCGAGGAAAAGCATGCCCCACTGGCTTGTCCGCTTTGGCGACAGCAAGATGTGCTGAGGGTTCCAGTCCGAGACGCGTGTGCCTAAGCTGCATGGTCCGGGTGCACGGTTTTGCTGCACTTGTCGCCATCGCCGGAGCGGGCTAACCATGAGGCGAAGACTAGATCAGGTTGTACGGCAATGGACGCGTGAATTGTGAGTAAGAGCAACAGTCACTCCGGGCTGCCCATTATTGGGACGGTGAGGCCTCCCAACAACATTCAGCGAGCCAAGGCGGCGGACCGGCAATGAACACGCGCAAGCGCGTCTGCCTCAACATGATCGTGAAGAACGAGATGGCCAATCTCGAACGTTGTCTCAGCGCGGTGGCGAAGCATATCGATTGCTGGGTGATTGGCGATACCGGTTCGACCGACGGCACGCAGGATTTCATCAGATCTTTCTTCGCTGAGCGCAATCTGGCGGGTGAGCTCCACGAATTCCCGTTCCACAATTTCGAGCAGGCGCGCAACCACGCGCTTGACCTGGCTTACGCCTCGCCGCTCCCATACGACTATCTGCTCCTTGACGACGCCGACATGGAGCTTGTCGTCGAGGACTTGGATTTTCGTGAACGGCTCGACGCGCCGGGCTATCTGCTGCTGCAGCGGAGCGCCAGCCTGGCTTACTGGAACACGCGGTTGGTGCGACGGGACACGGGCGCTCGCTATCGTGGCGTGACCCACGAATATATCGATGTGCCCGGCAGTCAACGTGAGTTGTCGGGAGTTTGGTACAAGGACCATGCCAGCGGCTCCAACCGGGCCGACAAGTTCGAACGCGACGCCAGGATGCTGCTTGAAGCGCTCGAAAAGGATCCGGAGAACCATCGGTACTGGTTTTACCTGGCTCAGTCCTACCGTGACGCGGGTCGGACTCACGGAGGCAGCGGCCGCGTACGCCAAGCGTGCTGCGATGGGCGGCTGGGACGAAGAGGCCTGGAACGCCCGCCTGCAGGAGGCTCGGTGCCTGAAAAAGATGGGCGACGATGCCGGTTTCATCCGCCAGGCGCTTGCTGCGTTTGACCAACGGCCGCAGCGGGCCGAGCCGCTGTACGATCTTGCCCGCTATTATCGCGAGAAGGGAATGAATGCGGCGAGCGTGCTGTTTTCGGAAGCCTGGGCTTTCAATCAACCGGCCGAAGCAGGACATCCTGTTCATCGAGGACCAAGTCTATGCCTCAGGCCTGCGGGAAGAATTTTCGATTGCGGCAAACTACGCCAGCGATCCGCTACGCAAAGACCGCGGTTTTGCCGCTTGCAACTGGCTGGCGCTCAGTCGGCAAGTTCCGGAAGCCTCGCGCAATCTGGCCAGGTCAAATCTCTATTATTTGCGGCCAGCGAACGAACTCATGGGATCGTTTGCGGCGCGCCCGGTCGAGTTCAAGACACATGACGGTTACCGCCCCAGCGCACCCTCGGTAGCAAGTCTGGGTGACGAAATTGTCATGCTACTACCGACGGTCAATTTGAAACCGTCAGAGAACGATGGTCGTGCGGCAGCCGACGGCGAAGCGATCGCCGTTCGCAATTATTTACTGCGGTTGCGCAACGACCTTAGCACGGGGGCAGGGACCGAGATCCTGCCTCCCGTCGCGTTGCCTGAAGCGACCCGTGAGGTTGCCGACAGCCCAGGGGACCTACGGCTGTTCGCCTGGCGTGGAGGCCGTGGTGCTCTTCCTGCGTGCCGCAGTCGGCGTCCAAAGACCAGCGCGAACTGGTGCTGGTCCGCATCGACGAGAGTGGCTCTACACAATCTCGTTTCAACAACCGGCGGTGTTGTCTGCCGACGAGCCTCTGATCCACGAGAACTGGATGCCGCGCGTCGATGGAGACTGACTCGAATTCGTCAGCGGCTGCGAGCCTACCCGAATAATCGATGAGAATGGCCGCACGACCTCTTCCACCGAGCCTATCATCGCAGCAGACCAGTTCAGTGGCGGAACGCAGCTCATCCGCTTTCATGGCGGGTGGCTCGGCCTTATTCATGAGGCACGCCACGCCGCAAATCCCGCTGAGCGCTTCTATCAGCATCGCTTCATCTGGTTTGACCAAGCGAATAGTCTGAGCCACGCCAGTCGACCTTTCTACTTCAACAAGAAGGGCATCGAATTCGGCGGAGGCTTGGCTATTCACCCCGATGGGGAGCGCCTGCTTGTTTCGTATAGCGTCGCCAATAGTGAAGCCTGGCTGGCGGTCGTGACAATGGCGGACGTACAAGCGCTGCTCTTCGACGACCCGTTGGAGCTCAGGGATCCGAGAAGCGATAACAGGCTCTTTCCGGATTCGTTGCCTCACTTTCCAACGCGCGGGAGTGTTGACGAAATTGAAGAGCCGAAGATCACCGTAACGTTGCCACCCTTGTCGTCAGTTTTGCGTGCCGACGCGGAGCCGGGATCGGCAACGCCGGCGAGAGTGGCGACAAACTCATGGGTCCCGGAACGCCCCTCAGCGGGCACCGAACTCATGGTCGAGGGGCTGAGAGAGCGGCTAGGGGAGCGAACTCGACCGGATCAACCTGAACGTAAATCATCCAGGCGACGATGCAGCTGATGTCAGACCCCGCGTCGTTTGGATGCATCACAACGTCGATCAAAAGTGGGTTCAATGGTGCGACAATAGAGAGCTCGTCGATTCCGTTCATTGTTTTGTTTTCGTGTCACACTGGCAAAGGGAACAATACTTGGCAAAGTTCGACCTTCCGTCGCATCGTTGTGTAGTGCTTCGTCACGCGCTGGATCTGAACCCGGAACCCAGACGCTGGGAGACAAGATCGACCTGGCGTTGCGCCTATACAAGTACGCCTTTCCGGGGACTCTCAGTATTGCTTGACGCTTGGCAACGCCTAAGTCCTCGCAACGCGGAACTTCACATCTGGTCTTCCATGAAACTGTACTTGGGAGACGATGGTCCGTATCAACACCTCTTCGACCAGGCGCGGTCCATGCCGGGGCGTAGTGTATCATGGCCTCGCACCCAATTCGGAACTCCGAAATGCGCTGCGGACGATGGATTTCCTGGTTTATCCTTGCACTTTCGCCGAGACGGCCTGCCTCGCCGCCATCGAAGCAATGGCTGCCGGCTGCCGGATTTTAGTACCCTCCCTGGGTGCGTTGCCCGAAACCACCGCCGGCTATGCACGCGCATATCCTTTCAATCATAACGCACAGGACCACGCTGTAGCGTTTTCCGAATATTTGGCTGACGAGTTGAAGGCGCCCTGGGGAGGCAATCCAGAATTGTCTCTAAGCCAGCAAGCCCATTGTGCTGCGGTGTACGATTGGCCGCGCCGTTTGCACGAATGGCGACAACTGATCCAGCGACTTACCCGCTGGAGTTCGTGATGCGTATTGCACAAGTCGCGCCTCTCTTTGAGGCCGTACCACCCAAATTGTACGGCGGCATCGAACGGGTGATCCACTGGTTGACCGAGGAATTGGTCGCCATGGGTCACGAGGTAGTGTTGTTTGCCAGCGGCGACTCGACAACCTCAGCGAGTTTGGCGCCCATCTGCGAGCGCGCCCTGCGGCTTGACCAGTCTTCTGAACCATGGCCCACCGCGTACAAACGAATGGTCGATCTCGTGTACAGTCGGCGAAGCGAGTTTGATGTCCTGCACTTCCACGTCGAGCACTTTCCGCTGTTGAAGTTTAGCCGCCAAGAAGTGCCTTTTCTGGCAACGTTGCACGGTCGCCTCTATCTCAACGAGTTGATCGAAAACATGGGGCTTTCGGTCGAAAGCCTTGGTACGCTTGAAACTGTACCTCTGGTTTCACTTTCCGATAGCCAACGTCGACCAATTCCAAACTTGAATTGGGCACGGACGGTCCACAACGGCATGCCGACCAATCTCCTCATGCCCAGGCCTGTGGAACCGGACTACGCGGCATTTCTCGGCCGTATGGCGCCTGAAAAGGGTCCTGACCGAGCCATCCGCATCGCAAGCAAAGCTGGATTGAAGCTAAAGATCGCGGCTAAGATTGATGACCGCGATAAGGACTATTTTGACACTGTCATAAAGCCTCTCGTCCAAGACAATCCGAATGTCGAGATTATCGGCGAAATCGACGACCTGCAAAAGCCGGAGTTTCTGTCCGGCGCTCGCGTTGTCCTGTTTCCAATCGAGTGGAACGAACCATTCGGTCTGGTCATGATCGAGTCAATGGCTTGCGGCACGCCGGTCATCGCGTTCGACCACGGGGCCGTCTCCGAGATCATTGAAGATGGCGTTACGGGCTTCATTGTCAATGATGTCGACTCTGCCGCCAATGCGGTGGAGAGGCTCCATACATTGGATCGCGTCGTCATACGCAACACGTTCGAACGACGTTTCACCTCACATCAAATGGCAAAGAACTACGTCAAGGTTTATGAGGCGCTCACGCGATCTTGGCCGGGCCAACGCGGCGTTCCAGTCACTGCAGCCGGACAATGACCATGAAACGCCTCTGCCTCAACATGCTTGTCGTCAATCAGAGGCAAGCCCTTAACCGATGTCTCGACAGCGTCGCACCGCATATCGCATGCTGGTCAATCAGTGACGCCGGTTCGACCGACGGAACACAAGAGTTCGTGCGATCGTATTTCGCAGCTCTGAACCTGCCCGGTGAATTGCATCAACTGGATTGTGATAATTTCCCTCGGGCGCGTCAGGAAGCGTTTGATCGTGCTCGGGAGTTGAAATTGAGCTACGACTACGTTCTGCTGATGGACCTGGAGCCAGAATTTGAAGCAGAGCGTTCTTCTCTCTTCGGCGATCAAACGACCTTCGCATACAAAGTCGTCCCCCGCGCCGGAGAGACCTACCTGAATAACAGGATGCTGCGACGGTCATCTATCGACCTTTGGCAACAGGACATTTTCACAAGCCTTCTGAATGCCGCCAAGCTAAAGGAGGCTAAGGGGTATTCGAAGGATGAGACGTTAGCGGCCTATACAGAGGCCATTGAGGTATGCCCGACAGGAGCCGAAGCGCTTCACGCAGCGGCCAGGTTTTGCCGCAACAACGGCCTCCATCAACAGGGATATGAATTCGCGCGCATGGGCGTGCCAATCGTTCCCGCAATAGACATACCAACGTCGGAAAGATGGATTTATGAATACGGCCTGCTCGACGAACTGGCTGTAAACGCCTACTGGGTCGGTAGCTTCAGAGAATCTGGCTGAAGCCTGCGATCGACTGTTGTCCGAAGATAAGCTGCCTGCACACGAGCGCGATCGGGTTGAAAAGAACAAGGCTTTCGCCGAACTCAAGGTGAAGGAGGCACGGGGCGGATCTCAGCACGGCGACGGTTCGATCGACTCTGCAAAAGAACCTATCAAGCCTGTCACCAGTGACGCGATATACGAGCGGTTTCTGAGGGAGCTGGACGAAAGTCTGGTCGACCAAAACCTGACGATGGGATTTTGGCAGAAGAAATGTGAGGCAATACAGAAAGATGCACTTGCCGGAAACAAGTTTGATTTTTTACGTTGGCCCAGTCTAAGCGTCTTTAGTGTTCCCGAGACCTCGGTCAGTCCAGCCTGTTACGACGAACTTCGAACAAGCGCAGCTTGGGAAAGCAAATGGTTTAAGCTGACCCGTGATCATATGGTTGGCACGCCGAGGAATTTCTCAAAAGACTTTGGCGCCAGCCCGATCCTGGTCCAGCATGCGTATCATCTTTACCAATACGAACGCGCGACAGGCAGATCGCTCGCCGATTGCGATGTCGTTTTTGAAGTAGGTGGAGGGTATGGCTCATTTTGCCGCCTCTTGCGCAACAGCGGATTTAACGGAGCGCACATCATCTATGATCTTCCGCACGTTCTTTCAGTCCAGAGATTGTTTCTGAGTATGTGCGGATTTCACGAGGGAGGCATTTCAGACGCAGACCCAAACCGCCCCGATCATCGATTTTCGCTCGTCTCGGATTTCCGACTTGGATGAGACATTTCTATCCCTTAAAGCGGCAAACTTGCGGGTAGCTTTTGTCGCAACCTGGTCGTTAAGTGAGATGCCTATCCCAGCGCGGGAACGAATATTCCCCCGCCTTCATGAAGTTTGCGATCGTTACCTTATCGCCTTCCAGGAAGAATTCATAAATATGACTGATACGACGCAGAACATCCCGAACGCCGAGTATTTTGACGCCGTCCGCTCGGCGCGGCCAGATCTGAAATGGCATACCCGGGAAATAAACCCGGAATTCTATCTGAGACGAAACCAATATCTCCTTGCATAGGGCTCGGCAGCTGGGGGCTTTGATCACCGCCATGCGCCGTATCCAGCTGACATGCCAGCAAACGCGGACATGCTTTCTTCGAGCGTTGTTCCTGAGAGTTCAGCAACAGTCGCCGAACCTGCGCGCGTCGATTAATATTAAGTCGGGCAGCTGACCATATCGGCAGAAATGATGGAGCGTCTGATGGAGACCACGTCTCCATTTCAAGAATTTGTTATGCAATCAGCCATTTAGAAAGGGGTGGTAGCGGAGGAGGGCTACCGTCAATACAGCGCTACGACCAAGTTCGTTTGCTAGTGGCAGCGCTGAACAGCAAGTTTGGTCTCAACTCCCGCCCCAGCAGCCAATTTCTGCATACCTTCAAAGCCGTCTCGATTTGATCGAGGCGGCTTTTTGGGTGAGGCTGCAGCCGTTTCAGATCTTCTGAGGCTGGCCTGTGTTGGTAGCACGCTCCATGGCAGTCATGCAAGCACGATCACGGAGAAGCTGCTCCCGACCCTACTATAGGCGCACTGATGTACGCGGCCTTGTCGCCCTGGCTGTATGCACTCTGTGCGACAAGGTTAGGACCCTGCGTGGACGTGCATGCGCCCAAGAGAATGCATGCGGAAATCACTACAAGAGTTCTCGCATCGAGTGCCCTCTCAGCAGTGCCAGTCTGCATAATGTTGCTGCCTATTCTGGAATCAACCAACGTTCAGTACCAAGTCTTAATCGAGTTGTCTTGAGCGACTCACTCGGAGCAGATGAACTCGATAGCGTTTCGGGACAATCTCCCAAATACCAGCCGAGAATTTTCGCCGCTGCCTTCGATTACTCCCGCTTGAATGTTCGATTGACGCGGTCGCCTTACTGTAATTAATTGCTGCCGCGTAAGGGACGTATCTGGGGCGAGGCTGGGCGAACGTTAGAGCGTTTGCTCCTGGGCTATGCTTTTACTCAAAGCCATAGGGGAGAACTCAACGTGGCGACAATTACTGGAACTTCAGGACCTGACAATCTGTCAGGCACTTCTCTGCCTGATTTAATCTACGGTCTTGGCGGAAACGATTCGCTGTACGGCCTGGAAGGCAACGACTTTATCGACGGCGGCGCTGGCAACGACCTTGCCCAGGGCGGCGCTGGCGATGATTTCGACCCGGGCCAGCGATGGCGACGATTTTGTTGCGGGCGGTGCTGGCAATGATATTGCCTATGGCGCCATCTGCAACGACAACATGTTCGCTGGTGCGGGTGACTTCGGCAACGACACTTACTTGGGGCGACTGGGGCAACGATCAGATCGGCGGTGGCGCGGGCAATGACTTCCTGCTGGGCGGCAGCGGCGTTGATACGTTGTTCGGCGGCACTCGGGGACGACTTCTCTTGTTCAAACCAACACCAACGGCATATTTTTTGATCTGGCGGATGGTGGAACGGCCTTTTCCGGCACTGGCAATGACTCAGCTGTTTGGCGATGAGGGGACGGGTGATGTCCTCGGCGCCGGGACAGGTAACGACGTAGGCGTCCGGATTTGACGGTGACGCCGGGCTCTTCCTGAACGACGGAATTGACATTGGTGTCGGCGGTGACGGTGACGACTTGCTCTTCGGCGGTGCCGGAGATGACGTTTTGGTCGGCGAAGCCGACGAAGACTTCCTGTACGGCGGCACGGGCAACGACAATCTGACCGGCGGTTCTCGACCTCGACACGTTCGTGTTCGTCGAGAACGGCGGCAACGATACGATCGCTGACTACACGATCGACTTGGAT
>CAVQCL010000042.1:0-40201 GCA_963710935.1 uncultured Alphaproteobacteria bacterium
CCTCGATCTTGCCGTGCTTGATGAAGACGTCGGCTTTCCAGGTGCGGTCGGCGGTGACGATGGTGCCGTTCTTGATGACTTTGGACATTTTCTTCCCCTAGGATCTTCTTGACCGCCAGCTTCGCAAATCTTTCACCAGCGCGTCCAGCGTGCCGAACACCGGCACCACCACCGCCCACGTTGCCGGCTTCAGCTGCTTCGTCGGCACACAGTCGTACGCGATCTGGCGCTGGTGGTCTTCACTGACCCAGATGCGCGAGAATTCGAGAATCTCGGCAGCCACGTCTTCGCGCAAGCTGTTGATGCGTTGATGGTTCATGCGGAAGATAGACAGCGCCGAAAGGCCGACCGTGATCAGCGACGCGCGAAGATGATCAGCAGATAGTCCGTGTTGCCGGAATAGGCGCCCGAGATCAGCGCGTAGATCCACACGGCCAGCGAGAACAGGACGAAGTCTTCGAGATGCGAAACGCCGCCAGCGTGCCCTGCACCTTGGCCTTGGTGTAGTCGTCGCTGGCAACCTCGATTTCGCGCAGCTTCTTGGAGAACTGGTAAAGCCGCTCGTTTTCCTCTTCGGTGTGGTGCTTGCCGCGCGCCACGCGCAGCGTCTCGAACGCCTTGTGGGTGATGTCGTCGATCGCCGTCCAGCCGGACAGCGGCACGATCGCCGGCGGGAGGTAATGCCCAAGGCTTTCGAAGGCGACATAGACAGATGGATCGTCGTCAGAAAGATGAACAGGATCAGCAGGATGGCGAAATCGGAGACGCCCAGCGTGTCGAAGATGTTCTGGTAGTTCTGCACCACGCCGTTGAGGATATCGACGCTGGGGAGGAAACCTTCGGTGGCGTTGCCCAATGGGACGAAGCCAGCCAGCACGTAGAAGACAACGCCCGAGACCAACAGCCGCGACGTCATGAAGTTGGAAAAGCGGATGACGCCCTGGAGGAGGAGTTCGACATCCATTCAGGCTGCCCATCGATTCCACTTCGCCTTGCGGGAAGGGTCAGGAGTAGCGTAAGCCGGAGCAAGAGCGGAGCATTGACTTATGCCATCGATGCCGCCATTCAAAGTGCGCCACGGCTTTGGTGTCTCTGCGTGAGAGACCCGGGCAGGATGTTATAGGACTTCCGTCGCCGTTTTCCTTGATGCACCATAGTTGTGAGCGCGATTTCTCCGCCGGGACTGAATTTCCGTTAATAATGCAGAGAACAAAGCGCCACGCATTATCGAGTCTCCGCCCCAGGCCGCGATCGCACCATCAAACGCTTTGAGTTGCTTCGGCTATGCGGTGCAATTTGCCTCGTTGACTAACAGCTTAGCTGCGGAGTAAGCCAGTCGACAAGCACTTGAGGATCCCGATCTTCGTACGGAAAAACGTTATACGCAATACAGCCGTCAAAACCCCAACGGCCAAGATAGGTGCAACCATATTCCACCCAGTTCCTCCCTTTTTGAAGATGGCTGGTGGTCCCGTGTGTCTCGAATTTGATTGCCTGCTGGATTAAATTTATCCAGGCGATGTTCGCAAATCTCCAACACGCCATTGCCGAAGTCTCGAACGTGCTGTCGAACAGCAGTCATTGATCAGGCGCATGACTGGAGCTCCTCCGTCCCGCAATTAGGCGATGAGCGTGCGGTCAATCATGCGTCACTCCACGATCCCCGCCGTCTCCACCACGGCATGGAACAGCACATCGCAACCCGCGCCGGCCCATTCCTTGGAGATCTCCTCCGCCTCGTTGTGCGACAGGCCGTCGACGCAGGGACACATCACCATGGCGGTCGGCGCGACGCGGTTGATCCAGCAGGCGTCGTGGCCGGCGCCGGAGACGATGTTGCGGTGGGTGTAGCCGAGCCGCTCGGCAGCGTCGCGGACCGCTTTCACGCAGCCCTCGTCGAACGTCACCGGGTCGAAATGGCCGACCTGTTCGATCTCGACGTGGACGTCGAGCGCCTCGCAGATGGTCGCGATGCCGTCGCGGATGCGCTCATCCATCTCGTCCAGCACTTCCTTTTCGGGCGAGCGGATGTCGATGGTGAAAACCGTCTTGCCGGCGATGATGTTGCGCGAGTTCGGATAGACCTCCATGTGGCCGACCGCGCCGACCGCGCTCGGCTGGTAGTCCATCGCCACCTCGTGCACGAGCTCGGTCACCCGCGCCATGCCGAGCCCGGCATTGCGGCGCTTTGGCATGGGCGTCGAGCCGGTATGGCTCTCCTTGCCGGTGATCGTCACCTGCAGCCACTTCAGCCCCTGGCCATGGGTGACGACACCGATGTCGATACCCTCATCTTCAAGGATCGGGCCCTGCTCGATGTGCAGTTCAAAGAAGGCGTGCATCTTGCGAGCGCCAACCTTCTCCTCGCCCTTCCAGCCGATGCGCTCCAGCTCTTCGCCGAATTTTTTGCCCTTGGCGTCAGTGCGGTCATAGGCCCAGTCCTGTTCGAGCACGCCGGCGAAAACGCCGGACGCCAGCATGGCCGGCGCGAAGCGCGTGCCTTCTTCATTCGTCCAGTTGGTGACGACGATCGGGTGTTTCGTCTTGATGCCGAGATCGTTCAGCGAGCGGATGACTTCCAGCCCACCCAGCACGCCAAGCACGCCGTCATATTTGCCGCCCGTCGGCTGCGTATCGAGATGCGACCCGACATAGACCGGCAGCGCGTTAGGGTCGGTGCCTTCGCGACGGGCGAACATCGTGCCCATCTGGTCGAGCCCCATTTCGAGCCCGGCCTTTTGGCACCATTTCTGGAACAGCTTGCGCCCTTCGCCGTCCTCATCGGTCAGCGTCTGGCGGTTGTTGCCGCCCGCAATGCCCGGCCCGATCTTGGCCATCTCCATCAGCGAGTCCCACAGACGATCAGGATTGATGCGGAGATTTTCGCCGGGTGCTGAAGGCATTAGGCCCCTCACTAGTTGGGAGACGACCCCCCTCTCCTGCCGGACATCTCCCTCGAGGGGGGAGATTGGGTGGCCGCAAGGCTTTCGCCAATCGTCGATGCCGGCCAATACTCCCCCCTCGAGGGGAGATGTCCGGCAGACAGGGGGGGTCGTCAACCGCGAGCGCTGCAACTCGCCAATCATTTCAATTCCACCTCGACAAACGCCATCGGCGCCTTGCCGCCATTGACGACATTGTGCTCGACGCCCTCGTCCCGGCGATAGGAAGCCCCGCTTCCATCTCGACCGTGCGCGCTGCCGCCGCCGGCTCCTCCAGCACAAAAGCGCAAGGCGTCAGCGTGGTCACAACATAGTCCATGCCATGCCGATGCCAGCCGGTTTCGGCGCCGGGCGCAAAATCCCAGCGCGTCACCTTCACCCGGTCGTCGTCCACCAGCACGGTCGGCTCCGCGACCTGGCGCGCCTTCAACGTCAATCGATCATCCTCAGCACTTCGCGCAGATGGTCCATCAACTCGTCGATCTGGCCTTTGGTGATGATCAACGGCGGCGAGAGCGCGATGATATCGCCCGTCGTGCGGATCAGCGCGCCGCGTTCGAAGGCTTTGAGGAAGGCCGAGAACGCCCGCTTGGTCGGCTGGCCGTCGATCGGCTTCAATTCGATCGCGCCAATCAGACCGATATTGCGGATGTCGATGACATGCGGCTCGCCAGCCAGCGAATGCAGCGCCGGCTTCCCAATAGCGCCGCAAGATCCGAGGCGCGGGTCAGAAGCCCCTCTTCCTTGTAGGTATCGAGCGTGCCAAGGCCGGCGGCGCAGGCGATCGGATTGCCCGAATAGGTATAGCCATGGAAGAACTCGATCATGTGCTCGGGGCCGGTCATGAAGGCGTCGTGGATTTCCTTCTTCACGAACACCGCGCCCATCGGGATGACGCCGTTGGTGACGCCCTTGGCCGTCGTCATGATGTCGGGGATGACGTCGAAATAATCCGCCGCGAACGGCGTGCCCAGGCGTCCGAAACCGGTGATGACCTCGTCGAAGATCAGCAGGATGCCGTGCTTGGTGCAGATGTCGCGCAGCCGCTTCAGATAGCCCTTCGGCGGGATCAGAACGCCGGTGGAACCCGCGACCGGTTCGACGATGACCGCCGCGATGGTCGAGGCGTCATGCAGCGTGACGATCCGCTCCAGTTCATCCGCCAGCTCGGCGCCATGTTCCGGCTCGCCCTTGGTGAAGGCGTTCTTGCCCGGCAGATGCGTGTGCGGCATGTGGTCGACGCCAGTAAGCAACGTGCCGAACATCTTGCGGTTGGTGACGATGCCGCCGACCGAAATGCCGCCGAAGTTGACGCCGTGGTAGCCGCGCTCACGGCCGATCAGGCGGGTGCGCGAGCCCTCGCCGCGCACACGGTGATAGGCCAGCGCCATCTTCAGCGCCGTGTCGACCGACTCCGACCCGGAGTTGGTGTAGAACACATGGTCCATGCCCTTCGGCGCGATGTCGACCAGCCGGTTGGCGAATTCGAAGGCGATCGGGTGGCCCATCTGGAAGGCCGGCGCATAGTCCAGCTCGCCGGCCTGCTCGCGGATCGCCTCGGTGATCTTCGGCCGGCAGTGGCCGGCATTGACGCACCACAGCCCCGCCGTCCCGTCCAGCACCTTGCGTCCGTCGCTGGTCGTGTAGTGCATGTCCGACGCCGACACGAACATGCGCGGCGTCTGCTTGAATTGCCGGTTCGACGTAAACGGCATCCAGAAGGCGGAGAGATCGTTCGGCGTTACTTTCAAGCGGTTGGACATGTGGTCTTCTTCCTTTCGGGTGTCACCCCCACCAAGGGGCCCTTTGGGTTCTGTTGATACCAGCCAACGCTTGTCATTCGGCGCTTGCGCAAGGCGCAAAAATTTGACCGAATGGACAAACGTTAGCATTGCCGTGGATGCGGTCAAGGGATCACCTAGCTGAAATGACAGAGCTTTTGCCCGCGCCACAGAAGGATGGGTTCTGGTCCAGCCGATTAGGCCAAGATTGGATTCGGCAGTGACCGCCGCCCGCCCCCGCACGCGCATCCAGACCGAGAAGCGCGAAGTCATTCTCGAAGCGGCACTCGACGTCTTCTCTACGCACGGCTTTCGCGGCGCCACGATCGACCAGATCGCCGAAGCGGCCGGCATGTCGAAGCCGAATTTGCTCTATTACTTCAAGAGCAAGGAGGACATGCACACGAAACCCTGATGCAGCGCCTGCTCGACACCTGGCTGGCGCCGCTGAAGGAACTCGACGACATCGGCGATCCGCTGACCGAATTGCGCGGCTACATCCGCCGCAAGCTGGAAATGGCGCGTGACTTTCCGCGCGAAAGCCGGCTCTTCGCCAACGAGATATTGCAGGGCGCGCCGCGCATCATGCCGATGATCGAGGGCGAGCTGAAAACGCTGGTCGACGAAAAGGCCGAGATCATCCGGGGCTGGATGCGCGCGGGCCAGATCGCCCGGACCGACCCTTATCACCTGATCTTCTCGATCTGGGCGACCACGCAGCACTATGCGGATTTCGACGTGCAGGTGCGCGCCGTATTGGGTCCGGACGGGGCAGCGACGGGCGGTTTGAGGATGCCGCGCGGTTTCTGGAGGGTCTATTCCTCAACGGCCTCGTTCCCCGCGCCACTGCCGGTTGAGGAGGTTCGCTGCGTTACGCGAGCCTCCTCTTCCTGCTCGTCCCCCGCCGGCATTCTGCGCCCGCCTCTTCTCCGCCATCTCGTTCATCGCTTATCGCAGTTCCGGGTGATGGCCCATGAACACGTTGAAGTCGCGCCGCGTCAGGCCGAGAAGCTGACAATAGTCGACGGCTGTAACATCGGCGGTGCGCCGGTCTCCAGTCAGCAGCGCCATCTCGCCAAAATAGGAGCCTGCTTGCAGCTGCGCGACCTTGCGGCCCTTCACCTGAACTTCAACCGTGCCGGACACGATGAAGTACATCGCGTCGCCCCGATCGCCAGTGCGGACGATGCGCTGGCCGGGCGAGGCAGTGAGTGGCCCAAACAGCAGCAATATTTCCTCATGCGCATCGGGATCGACGGCCGAGAACAGTGGAAAGGTCTCGACGAACTCGGTGATCTTCTGTTCCTGCTCCAATTCACGCTGGCGGCTCAAGTTGCGGATGCGGTCGAGTTCGCCGACCAGGGTGGCCTGACGTGCGGAGCCGAACTGCGCCATCATGTTGCGGCCAGCGTTTCTGCATCCAGGTCTTGATCAAGAGCATCGCCTGGAAGGCAATCGGATTGAGCATGATCGACAGGATCGCGCCGGCGAGGATCAGGTCGCGGGCTTCCTGGCTCACCAGGCCGTAGGTCGCGCCCAGCCCCGCCAGGATGAACGAAAATTCGCCGATCTGCGCCAGGCTCGCCGCAACGCCAAGCGCGATGCGCAGCGGATAGCGCAGGCGACGACGATCAGAAACGACAGCAGCGCTTTGCCGATGATGATGACGGCCAGCACCGCCAGCACCTTGCCCGGTTCGCGAACCAGGATCGACGGGTCGAACAGCATGCCGATGGAGACGAAAAACAAGACCGAAAATGCGTCTTGCAGCGGCAGCGAATTTTCCGCCGCGCGGTGCGCGAGCTGCGACTCGGCCATGACGACGCCGGCGAAGAAGGCGCCCAGCGCAAAGGAGACGCCGAAGGCGAGCGCCGAGCCGAAGGCGATGCCAAGCGCGAGCGCCAGCACGGCAAGCGTGAACAGTTCGCGCGAGCCCGTACGGGCGACCTTGATCAGTACCCATGGGACGACCCGCGGCCCGACCAGCGCGGCGATCGCCACGAAGGCGCCCACCTGCAGCAAGGTGAGAAGCAGCGTCCATGCTATGGACGTATCCGCCGCGGCGGCGCGCCATGCGCAGCATCGCCGCTAGTGCCGCCAAGCACTTCCGCAAGCGCCGGCAACAACACCAGCACCAGCACCATGGCGAGGTCTTCGACGACCAGCCAGCCGATCGACGACCCGGCCCATCGGCGTCTCGAGCAGATTGCGCTCCTCCAGCGCTTTCAGCGTGACGACGGTGCTGGCGACCGAAATGCACAGCCCGAAGACAAGTCCCTCGCCGACGCTCCAGCCCCACAGGCTGCACAGCGCCATGCCAAGCAGGGTGGCCAGGATGATGCGCCCGATCGCGCCCGGCACCGCGATGCCGCGCACCGCCATCAGGTCCGGCAGCGAAAAATGCAGGCCGACGCCGAACATCAGCAGGATGACGCCGATCTCGGCAAGCTGGCTGGCCATCGAAACGTCGGCCACAAAGCCTGGGGTAAATGGCCCGACGAACACGCCGGCAATCAGATAGCCGACCAGCGCCGGCAATCGCAGCCGGTCCGCGAGATAGCCGAAGATCGATGCCAGCACGAAGCCGACGGCAACGATGGCGATCAACGAGGCGTCGTGCGGCAAGCAAACCTCTCCGTTGGCAAGCTATTGTCTTTGAAGCCGCAACAGGCGCAGGTCAAACAAATTCGCCACGAAAATCGTGGCTGAATGCACCTTTGTCAGTAGATTGCGTCCTTCGCCGCCCAAGTCCCAAAGGCCATCGCCGCGACGAAAAACAGCAGGAAGGCCAAGTGTAGCGCCTTCGCCATCGGCCGTCCGGCCTCTCGCGCATGCTTGGGGTTGTCCGGATCGTAAATCAAATCCACGTTGGCGCCGATCGATCCTGTATGGCTGTTAATACCCAGATGGGACGTGACGACGAAAGTGCGACCGGCGCTGTCGCGAAACTCGATGATGGGCCGGTCCGGCAACTCATCGCCCGGATCAATGCCGATGACCCTGCCCGTTGCGCGCCGGCCACGCTGCTCCAGCACCCAGCCGACAAGGAGAAAGTGGGTCGTGTAAGCCGCGAAAAGCAGGGTGAAGAACAGCATCCATATCTGGGCGGTATTGAGCGGCAGCCCGACAGTGGCGGAAAGCTCCACGAAAGGCGAGGCTATCGCCTCGAACAGGGCCTTTATCTGTAAGAAAAATGCGTTCCAGATCTGCTCAATCGTCATGTGAAAGCATCCAAACCGATCAGACTTTAGCACGCATCGACAACCGTTCCGTTAAGCGGCGACTACCCCCTTCCAAAGGTCCGATTGACGGCCCATTGTCATGCCGTCACGATCAGCACGGCACCACCTCATCCAGCCTGGGAGAAACCAGTGGCAAAGCTCGTCGTGCTCTACAAGACACCCAAGGATAAGGCCGCGTTCGATGCCTACTACAAGGCAACCCACATCCCGCTGGCCTACAAGATCCCCGGTCTGAAAAAGTACGAAATCAGTGATGGCGCAGTCGGCAGCCCGGCGGGTGCATCAGACATTTACCTGACGGCGATCCTGACCTTCGACAGCCTTGGCCGACATCCAGGCAGCACTTGGCTCAGCCGAGGGTCAGGCAGCCGCTGGCGACCTCGCCAACTTCGCCTCAGGCGGCGCCGACATCCTGATGTTCGATTCCAAGGACGCCTGACCGCCCGTGCTGGCATAGTTCATTGTCAATGCCAGTGACCTGCCGATCGATAAGATGCGAGGCAGCCGAGGTCGGAATCGGCTAGCCTTGCACCGCTGCCATCGAAGGCGGCGGCTGGTGTCAATCGAGCAGACCTTATGCGCATTCTCGAACTGCATCTCCACACCAGCCGATTGGAGGCTTTGCGGCGTTTCTACACCGACACGCTCGGCCTGCCGCTTGTCGCCAGCGAAGCCGATCGTTTCGAGGTGCAGGCCGGCGCCAGCCGGCTTGCCTTCCGGTCGACTGCTCGGGGTCGCCCGTTCTATCACTTCGCCTTCAACATCCCGGCCGGCGCGCTGCCTGCCGCCAAGCGCTTCTTGCAGTCGCGCGTCGAGTTGTTGACCGAGGACGGCGCCGACGAATTCGACTCCTCGCTGCTCCAGTCGCGACAGGTCTATTTTCTCGACCCGGCCGGCAACATCGGCGAGTTCATTTCGCCGGACAGCAAGGCTCCTCAGAGCGCCGCCTTCACGATCAACGACATCCTCGGGATCAGCGAGATCGGGCTGTCGACACCGACCTTTGCGGCGACCGTCACCCAGCTTTGCAGCGAATTCGGCGTTGCGCCGTTGCGCCAACCAAGCGAAGATTTCGGCGCACTGGGCACGCTGGCGGGTCGCTTCATTGTCGTCTCAGAGGGACGACACTGGTTTCCGACCGCCACCGGCGCCGAAATCCACCCGTTTGAAGCGTTGGTAGAAGCTCCCATCGCGCGCGGTTGCCGGTTCCCCGACCTGCCCTATGCCGTGACATCGGTATCCGGCCCAAAGCTGAGTGCATCGTGGTTTTTGCCCGCTCCCGCAGGCGCGTCTATTCGACTTTCCAGATCGTTCCTTGTGCGGCAGCACAGAGTTTTTCCTGCCCATCAGGATCGACGGTGAAGACGTCGCATTGGCAGACCGCCTGGTTCTTGCCGCTGCCGGCAACACGAGCGCGGGCAACCAGCCGCGCGCCCTTGGCGGGGCGCAAATAGTTGATCTTGAACTCAAGTGTCAGGCAATCGCCCAACACGGAGCCGCCGGCATATGTCAGCGCATTGTCGGCCAGGTAGCTGACCACGCCGCCATGGGCAAAGCCATGTTGCTGCAGGTGTTCCGGCTTGAGCTGCAAGCCGAGTTCGGCCTTGCCCGGTTCAAAGGCGATGAGTTCCGCGCCGACGAGGACGCTGAACGGTTGCGAGGCCAGCACCTTGCGGCCAAAGGAGAGCAGATCGGTCATCGTTGGTCGCCGACCTGCTGCCAGATTATTCCGCCGCCACCCGCGCCATCGGGTTGTTCGGGTGCGTGGTCCAGTTGGCGTACACCGGCGAGACGGGCTTGTTGGTGCGCTGGTCCAGAACGCCGGCCGCCAAAGGCTCCATCGTGATGCAGTTCTCTACCGGGCAAACGTTCACGCACAAATTGCAGCCAACGCACTCGTCTTCCATCACCTCGAAATGCCGCACGCCATTGACCGTCTGCGTGATCGCCTGGTGCGAGGTGTCCTCGCAGGCAATGTGACAACGGCCGCATTTGATGCAGGCATCCTGGTCGATGCGCGCCTTGGCCACATAGTTGAGGTTGAGATATTGCCAGTCGGTGACGTTGGGCGTCGCGCGGCCGACAAAATCGTCGAGGGTGCGGTGGCCCTTGGCGTCCATCCAGTTTTCAAGTCCGGCGATCATCTCCTGCACGATCTTGAAGCCGTAGGTCATCGCCGCGGTGCAAACCTGCGCGTTGCCGGCGCCGAGCGCCATGAACTCGGCGGCGTCGCGCCAGGTCGTGATGCCGCCAATCGCCGAGATCGGCAGACCGTGGGTTTCCGAATCGCGGGCGATTTCGGCCACCATATTGAGCGCGATCGGCTTCACCGCCGGCCCGCAATAGCCGCCATGCGTACCCTTGCCGTCGATCATCGGTTCCGGTGAGAAAGTGTCCAGATTGACCGCTGTGATGGAGTTGATCGTGTTGATCAGCGACACCGCGTCGGTGCCGCCGGCCTTGGCGGCGCGAGCGGGCTTGCGGATATCCGTGATGTTCGGCGTCAGTTTGGTGATGACCGGCATGCGGGTGTTTGCCTTGCACCAGCGCACCACCATCTCGATGTATTCAGGCACCTGGCCGACGGCAGCGCCCATGCCGCGTTCGCTCATGCCATGCGGGCAGCCGAAATTGAGCTCGATGCCGTCCGCGCCAGTCTCTTCGACCACCGGCAGGATCGCCTTCCAGGCGTGCTCCTCGCAGGGCACCATCAGCGACACCACCATCGCACGATCAGGCCAATCCTTCTTGACCTGTTTGATTTCGCGCAGATTGGTTTGCAATTCGCGGTCGGTGATCAGCTCGATGTTGTTGAGGCCGAGCAGCCGGCGGTCGGCGCCCCAGATCGCGCCATAGCGCGGACCGTTGACATTGACGACCGGCGGCCCCTCTTCTCCCAGCGTCTTCCACACCACGCCACCCCAGCCCGCTTTGAAGGCGCGGATGACATTATAGGCTTTGTCGGTCGGTGGGGCCGAGGCCAGCCAGAACGGATTCGGCGATTTGATGCCGACGAAATTGTTGCGGATGTCTGCCATGGGTTACATTCCTCTGGCTGCGGTCATCGAACTGTCGAGCGACGTTTCAACATTTTGCAGTAGTGCGGCGGCCACGCATCGCGCCGATACGGACGGATAGCGCGTGACGCGGGCCTGCTTCGACAGCAGCTCGGAAGTGCATCGTCTCGCTCTGTCGGCTGCAAGCCCTCGCCGTAGACGTTCCGGCACGAAATCCGCGAGATCGATGCGATCTTGGCCGTCGGGCCGGTCGATTCGCGCGTCCATCTGCAGATCGCGATGCTCGTTGAAGCCGGGACCACTGACCGCTCGACGACGAGCCATTTGCTCGACATTGGCGGCGACACCAGACTCACGCCATCAGAGCAGTACTCGGGTCGTCGCAGATTGCACGATCAGTACTATCGCTGCAACGGACAGGTGTCGGCAGGCAGAGCCATCAGCGACCGCCCAAAGGTGTCTGCGCTCGTCCGACTGGGGCCAGCAAAACCATAACCGGCCTACCCCGCCAGTGCCCGGACGCTTCGGATTGGCGTGCCGGAAAGCGCTCGATGCATGTTTTCCGCCGCATCGCGGCCGGCAGCCACGGCGGCGACCGTCAGATCTTCACGCGCGTCGCGCACGCAGTCGCCGCCTGCCCAGACATTCGCCAACGATGTACGGCCTTCGGCGTCGACCTTGATACGCCCGCCCTCGAGTTCGATCGACGGGCCAGAGCCGTTGAGCGCGGCCGGCACAAACGCCTGGCCGATCGCGCGGAAAACCTGATCGGCCTGAAGCGTGATCGTCTCGCCCGTACCAACGAGCTTGCCGCCCTTCATTTTGGTGTATTCGAGTTCAATCGCCGCGACCTCGCCGCCGCCTTTTTCGACAACCTTGGTTGGCTGCACCCAATGGCGGATGATCACGCCGTTGGCGGTCGCCAGATCCTGCTCGAACTCGGAAGCGTTCATGTCGTCCGGGCCGCGGCGATAGGCGATCGTCACCTCTTCCGCGCCCAGCAGTTTGGATTGTACGGCCGCATCGACGGCGGTCATCCCGCCGCCGATGACGACCACCCTCCGCCCTACCGGCAGCTTGGAAACATCCTTCGCTTGCCGGAGCTCGGCGATAAAATCGACCGCGTCGCGCACGCCCTTGGCGTTCTCGCCCTCGGCGCGCAAAGCGTTGACGCCGGCCATGCCCATGCCGAGGAAAACCGCGTCATATTTCTGGGTCAGCTCGCCAAGATGGATGTCCCGGCCGAGAGCCTTGCCATGCTTGATCTCGATGCCGCCAATGGCGGTCACGTAGTCGACTTCGGCCTGGGCAAAATTGTCGACGCTCTTATAGGCGGCGATGCCATATTCGTTCAGCCCGCCGGATTTCGGCTTGGCTTCGAACACCGTCACATCATGGCCGTAGCGCGCCAGCCGATGCGCCGCCGCGAGGCCCGCCGGCCCTGCCCCGACGACCGCCACCTTCTTACCTGATTTCTCAGCCCGCTCGTAGAACTGCTTGTTTTGAACTCATGGCGACATCGGTCGCGTAGCGTTGCAACCGGCCGATCTGCACCGGCTTGCCTTCGGCCGTCTCGCGCACGCAAACCTCTTCGCACAGCGTCTCCGTCGGGCAGACCCGCGCGCACATGCCGCCCAGAATGTTCTGGTCGAAAATCGTCTTGGCCGAGCCCAGCGGATTGCCCGTCGAGATCTGCCGGATGAACAGCGGGATGTCGATCGCCGTGGGGCATGCGTTCATGCACGGCGCGTCGTAGCAGAAATAGCAGCGGTCGGATTCGACCAACGCCTCGTGATGGTCCAGCGGCGGGTGAAGGTCGGAAAAATTGTCGGCATATTGCGACGACGAAAGACGGCCGGCGGCCACGCCTTCCTTGAATTGACCTGCGGCCATGCACGTTCCCCTGTGCTTTTGATTATAGGAAAGCTAGCACAGCTGAAAATTTTATCAATCGGTCAAATTTTGCCGAAGCGCTTGTTTTGATTGGTAAAGTTGACGCGTCATTATCATCTTTATGGACGGGCGGCGGGCGTTAAGAAACCCTTCAACACTCCCTTTATCAATCCGCGCTAATGCTGCGCGGATGTATGCGTACAATTTGCGTAAAATCGTCCCGATCGGGCTGATGGCTGCCTTGGCAGGTTGCGCCAGCGCGCCAGAGCAGATCAACGACGTCTGCGCGGTGTTCGGCCAGAACGCTGGCTTCGTCAACAATTGGCAGAGTTCGGCCAAGGATACCGAGACCAAATACGGCGTCCCCGTCCCGGTTCTGATGGCGACGATTCGCAAGGAGTCGGGCTTTCAGTCGAACGCCCGTCCGGCGCGCAAATACTACCTAGGCTTCATTCCGGGCGGACGCGCCTCCAGCGCCTATGGCTATTCGCAGGCGCTCGACGGCACCTGGGCGCAATACAAAGCCGAGACCGGCAATTTCGGCGCGCGGCGATCGAACTTCGAGGACGCCGTGGACTTCGTCGGCTGGTATCACGCCCGGACCGTGGCGGCCTATGGCGTCGCGCCGGGCGACACCTACAACCTTTACCTCGCCTACTATTCCGGCTGGGGCGGCTACAAGAACGGCTCGTGGCGCTCGAACGCCTCGGTGCAGAAGATCGCGCGCGATACGGCAAAAATGGCTGTGGCGTATGATGCGCAGTTGCGGGGCTGTGGTAGTTGATGCCCCATATTGTCAAATTGATCGGCCTTGCCCTTGCGTTGGGTTTCGCGTCTTCTGGTCCGGAGCCGATGAGCGACGCCGACCTCTCGGCCGCCGTCGCGTCGATCATCCAGCAGAATGGATTTCCCTGCGCCGAAATTCTGGACGTCCGCCCGCACGACGAGGCGGACCGCTACGAGGTTACCTGCACCGAAAGGCAAGGCGAAGCTTCCATCGCCCGCTACATCATGAACTTGCGCGACGGAACCGCAGTCAAGGCCTAGCCGGCTCAATCAAACGCCAACAAGCTCCGTTGCTCAAGGCGTCATCACGTGCGAACTCACCGCGGTTTCTTGCCGAACACCTTTATGTATTCAGCCACGCCGCCCTTGGCCAAGGCCTTTGCCTGCCTCACCCAGTCGTCGCGTTCGATGCGGCCTTTGAAGTCGAGATAGCCGTCGACCCAGTCGCGTTCTACCTTCTTCCAGGCGGCAACCTGCTCGAACTTGAAGACGTTGAGGTCGTGCAGCTTGGCCTGGATCACCGGCCCGACGCCGGAAATCAGGGTAAGATCGTCGAGCTTTGCCGGCCGCCTGATACCTTTCGGCTTGTTCTGCTCTGCCTTCGTGATTGCCTTGGCAACAGTCTTGCCGCGTGCCGGCGCTTTCGCTGGTTTGGCGTCGGCGGACCGTACCTTTTTGGCAAAAGAGACCGCCTCGGCCTTCGCCTTGGCCTCAGCCACCGCGCGCGAGGCAGCGCGTCTGGCGCGCTCCGGTTCGGGCAAATCCAGAGCAGCCGCCCTCACGGCTGCCGGTTCGTCGGTCGGCACAATGTCATGCGCCGGTTCGCTCAAGTCGCCGTTCTTGCCGAAGGTGATGACCGGCTTCATCGTCGCGAGCTGTTCGTCGTCCAGCCAGCATAGGCTCTTGTGCCCATCGCCAAGATCTTTCAGCGGCGGCAACTGCGTCTCGCACTTGTTGCCGGGGACGAATTTTTTCCAGCGGCAGCGCGTCTGGAACGGACAGCCGGGCGGCGGGTTCATCGCCGACGGAATGTCGCCCTCCAGCACGATATGCTGCTTGACGACGCTCGTGTCCGCGATCGGGATCGCCGATAGCAGCGCCTCGGTATAGGGGTGGTAGGGCGGCGCGAAAATCTGGTCGGTGGTGCCCTGCTCCACGATATGGCCGAGATACATCACCACCACGCGGTCGGCGATGTAGCGCACGACCGACAGATCGTGGCTGATGAACAGCATCGTCGTCTTGTTCTTGCGCTGGATGTCCATCAGCAGCTCGGTCACCGCCGCCTGCACCGAGACGTCGAGCGCGGAAACCGGCTCGTCGGCGACCACGACCTTGGCCTGTCCGGCAAAGGCGCGGGCCACACCGATGCGCTGCTTCTGTCCGCCGGAGAGCTGGCGCGGCATGCGGTCGGCAAAAGCGCGAGGCAGCTTCACGAGGTCGAGCAACTCGAACATGCGCTTCTTGCGCTCGGCGGGGTTCTTGCCTTCGCCGAATTTCTCCAGCGTGCGGATGATCTGCGAGCCCACCGAGTGGCTGGGGTTCAGCGTATCGAACGGGTTCTGGAACACCATCTGGATCGACGACACGGTCTGCACGTCGCGCACTTCGATACCGGTCGACTGGATCTGCTTGTTGTCGAGCAGAATGTCTCCGGAACTTGCCGTTTCAAGGCCGAGCAGCACCTTCGCCAAGGTTGACTTGCCGCAGCCGAACTCGCCGACGATCGCGACGGTCTCGCTCTCGCGCGCCTCGAAGGTGATCAACTCGTTTGCCTTGACGACGCGCGCCTCACCGCCTGCGCCAAACACCTCGTTGCCGCCGACGCGATAATATTTCTTCAGATCCGTGATCTTCAGCACCGGCGCTCCGGGTTTCACCGGCTCGTGCTTCTTGTCGGCGCCGGGCGGCAGCGCTTCCCAGTTCAACTCGTTGAAGCGCACACAGCGGCTGTAGTGGCCGTCATGCCCTTCCACCTTGATCATGGGAATCTCGTCGGCGTTGCAAAGCCCGTCGACGAAGTGGTGGCAACGCGGGCCGAAATTGCAGCCCTTCGGCCGCTCATGCGGCAGTGGCAGCTGCCCGGGAATGGCGACCAGCGGCCGCGAGTTCTTGTCTGCGCCCGGCAGCGGGATCGAGCGGAACAGCCCTTGCGTATAAGGATGCCGCATGCGGTCGAAGACGTCCTTGATCTTGCCGGTCTCCACCGCTTCGCCGGAATACATCACCGTAATCCTGTCGCAGGTCTCGAGGATGAGGCCGAGATTGTGCGACACGAAAATCATCGACGTGCCGAATTTTTCGCCCAGGCCCCTCACCAGTTCGACGATGCCAGCCTCGACCGTGACGTCGAGCGCCGTGGTCGGCTCATCGAGCAAAAGCAGCGCCGGTTTGGACAGCAGCGCCATCGCGATGACGATGCGCTGCTGCTGGCCGCCGGAAAGCTGGTGCGGATAGCTGCGCATCATGCGCTCGGGGTCCGGCAACTTGACCGAGCGCACCATTTCCAGCGAGCGCTTGTAGGCCTCGGCTTTCGACACCTTGTCGTGGATCAGCGGCACTTCCATGAGCTGCTGGCCGATCTTCATGGCCGGGTTCAGCGAGGCCATCGGTTCCTGGTAGATCATGGCGATCTTGTTGCCCCTGATCGACCGGAGCTCCTCGTCGGACATGTCGCCCATGTCCTTGCCCTGGAATTTGATCCGCCCGCCGACGATTTTGCCGACGTTTGACAGGTCGCGCATGATGCCGAGTGACACGGTAGACTTGCCGCAGCCGGACTCGCCGACAATGCCCATCGCCTCGCCGGGCATGACGGTGCAGGAGAAATCCATGACGGCGGGAATCTCGCCGCGCTTGGTGAAGAAGGAGATTGAAAGGTTCTCAATCTCCAGGATCGGATTGGCGTCTTTGATGTTCGTGGCTTTGACGGCTTCGTTCATCTCATCAACCTTTCCGTCAATCCTTCATCGACTGCTCGCGCAGCGCGTCGGCCAGCAGGTTCAGCCCAAGCACGAAACTCATCAGCGCGATCGTCGGCGGCAGCGCCGGATGGATGAAGGAACGCAACAGCCGGCTGGCGTCCTTGATTGCGGTGCCCCAGTCCGGACTTTCCGGCGCGAGGCCGAGACCGAAATAGCCCAGTGTGCCAAGCAGGATGGTCGTGTAGCCAATGCGCAGGCAGGCATCGACGATGAGCGGGCCGCGCGCGTTGGGCAGCACTTCCCACAGCATGATGTACCAGGGGCTCTCGCCGCGCGTCTGCGCGGCGGCAACGTAGTCGCGCGTCTTGATGTCCATCACCAGACCGCGAACGATGCGGAACACGCCCGGGCTGGAGGCGAACACCACGGCGACGAAGATGTTGAGCTGGTTCGGCGCGATGGAGACGATCCCGAACGGATCGGCGTTGAACACCAGGCCGATATAGATCCAGCCTCCGAACAAGATCGTGAACCCCATCAACCAATAGAGCCGGTCAGGCCGGTTCTTGAAGCGGGTGTAGAACAGCGTGCAGAAGAAAATGATGGGGAAGATGAAGAACAATCCCGCCAGACCATAAGGGATCGGCGTGTCCATGATGCCCGGTGTCACCAGCAGGTAGAACAGCAGGATGACCGGGAAGGCGAGCACGAGATTGGCGAGGAAGGACAGGAGCTGGTCGATCCGGCCGCCGTAATAGCCGGCCGGCAGGCCGAGCGTGATCCCGACCATCAGGGCAAAAGCCGTCGCCGCCGGCGCGATGATCAGGACGATCTGGCTGCCCTCGACCATGCGGGAAAAGACGTCGCGCGCCAGCTTGTCGCCGCCGAACAGGAAAGGCATCCCAGACGCGGGCTCGATCGCGCCAGGCAGCGCATCCTTCATCACCGAAATCTGCGCCAGCGGATCGAACGGCGCGACGGTGTGGGCGAAGATCGCGGTGAACAGCCAGAAGAAGCAGATGCCGACGCCGGCAATGCCGACGCCGATACCATAGAGCTGACCGTAAAGGCCGAGCTGCTTGCGGTAAGCGTAGCTCGCGCCCATCACAATCGCCATCGCGATCCAGACCGGCCAGAAGCGAACGATGACACCGATCAGAATCTGGAAGGCGCCGATATACTCAAGCTGCATCGCGGCCCCCTACTGAACACGAATACGTGGGTTGAGATAGGCGTAGCCGACATCGGACAGAAGCTGCGTGAACAGCACCACAAACACCGAGACGAGAGAACAGCCGAGCAAAAGGTCGATGTCGTTGGCCGCAGCACCCTCGACCAGGAGGAAACCAAAACCTTGGTAGCGGAACATCGTCTCGACGATGACGACGCCGGTAAGCAGCCACGGGAACTGCAGCATGATCACGGTGAATGGAGCGATAAGGGCGTTGCGCAAGGCGTGCTTGATGACCACCGAACTGAACTGACAGACCCTTCAGCCGCGCCGTCCGGATGTATTGCTGCGTCATCACCTCCACCATCGAGGCGCGCGTCATGCGGGCAATGTAGCCGATGCCGTAAATGGCCATCGTCATCACCGGCAGCGTGAAATTGTAGAAGGTGATGCCTTGCGAGGTGGCGCTGGCTGCCGACCCATTCAGCCAGCCGAGCCACGATGCGAAGATGACGGCAAAGATGACACCCGACACATATTCAGGCGTCGCCGTGGTTGCGATCGAGGCGACGGACAGCGTGCGATCCGTGCGCGAACCCTCCCGCATGCCGGCCAGGATGCCGACCAGCAGCGCGATGGGCACCATGGTGACCATCACCCAGAACATCAGCAGGCCAGTCGCGCCCAGTGCCGGAAACAGTTTTTGCGCCACCGGCACCTTGTATTTGGTCGAGCAGCCGAAGTCGCCTTGCAGGATGCCTGAGAAGGTTGGCACGGCGGGTTCGTCGCAGAAGGCGAAACGGCCCTTCGCCTCGCCGGTCGCGGGATCGATGACCGGCTGCTTCGGCCAGACGCCAAGCCATTGCCCGTAGCGGATGAAGAAGTTCTGCCGATAACCGTTGCGCTGCAGCCAGCTTTCCTGCTGCTCCGCCGTCGCGCGCATCTCCGTCTGGGTAATCGCCAGCTTCTTCAGATTTGGATCGAGATTGATGAGGAAGAAGACAATCAAAGTCAGGCAAAGCATCGTCAATGCGATGACGCCGAGACGGCGCAGGATGAAAGAAAGCACGTTCGGTCACCTCGACGGCTTGGGAACGGAAATGCCACCCCTCGGTTTGTCGGCATTCCGGTGAAGCGGGAGAGGCGAGAATCGCCTCCCCCGTTTTCGGGGTCGATCAGGCCTCCTTGTCGAGCCAGACGCGATAGAAGTCGTGCTCGTAGGTCGGATGCATGCCGAAGTTCTTCACATGCGCAGCCGAGTGGTTGTACAGCGAGCGCCAGTAGGACTGGATCAGGATGCCCGAGCCCTGCAGGATGGTCTCCAGATCCTTCATCAGCGCCTTGCGCTTTTCCACATCCGGCTCCGAAGTCGCTTCGGTGAGCTTCTTGTCGAATTCCGGATTGGCGTAGGCGCTCTCGTTCCAGGCCTCGCCCGACTTGTAGCCGAGGACCAGGATCTGCACGCCGAGCGGGCGCATGTTCCAGGTCGTCATGGAGAAGGGATATTTCGTCCAGTCATTCCAGAACGTCGAGCCCGGTAGCACCGTACGCTTGACCTTGATGCCGGCTTCGCGGATCTGGGCGGCGATCGCATCGCCGGTGTTCTTGTGCCAGTCCTCGTCGGTGGTGATCAGGTCGTGCTCGAAATCGGCCTGTCCGGCCTCCTCGAGCAGCTTCTTGGCGCCTTCTGCGTCGCGAGCCTGCTTCGGCAGCTCCACATATTCGGGATGGATCGGCGCAACATGGTGGTTTTCCGCCACCGTGCCACGTCCGCCATAACCGAGCTGCAGCACGGTCGCGTTGTCGACCGCCATCTGCACGCCACGCCGCACCTTCTCGTCGTCATAGGGCTTGTTGGCGACGTTCATGCGGGCAACGATGGTCGCCGCCGTATTGACCTCCGACTTGACCAGCCCAAGACCGTCGAGAATGTCGACATAGTCGGACACGGTCTCATAGTTGGTGTCGACTTCGCCCGCCTCGAAGGCACTGACCGCCGCCGATGGATCCGGGCCGTAGTCGATGAACTCGACGCCGTCGAGATAGGCTTCACCGCCCCACCACTTGCCGTTCTCGCGGCGCTTCAACACCGCCTTGGAGCCGACGTCGTAGGAGACGAGCTCAAACGGACCGGTGCCGATCGGATTCTTGATCAGGTCGGAGCCGTTCTTCTCGAAATCGCGATGCACGACGATTCCCGGATAGTCGGAAAGACCCGGGATGAAGGTGATGTCGGGCGCCGGAAACACGACCTTGATCGTGTGGTCGTCGACCTTTGTGATCGCGCCGTCCTTAACCTTCTTGGTGGCGGGATCGACCAGCGCGCCCATGCGGGCGGCCATGGAATTGCCTTCCGCCGCCGCATCGCACCAGCGCAGCAGATTGTACATCACGTCGTCCGCGTTGAAGGCGTCGCCATTGTTCCAGGTCACGTCCTTGCCGCACATGCAGCACATATTCGGTCGCGGTGTCGTTGATGTCCCACTTCTCCAGAAGTGCCGGCTCGAAGGTGAACTCGCGGGTGTACTTGACCAGCGGCTCCAGGAACTGGCGGGTGACGTTCGCCATTTCCGGCCAGTCATAGGTGCGAGGATCCTTCTGTTCCTTGACGAACATGGAGACCCGGATGACGCCGCCCTTTTTCGGTTCTTGCGCCATGGCAGGTGTCGGCGCCGCGAGACCAAGCATGCCGTAGGCCGCGGCAGTCGTTGCGCCAAACGCGCTGGCGAGGGCAAGGAACTCACGACGATCGACTTCGCCGCTCCCCACCTTCTTCGCCGCTTCGCGAATATGGTCGGGGACACGGTCCCCATTACTCGAATAGAACCTCATGTCGAACTCCCATTTGATTTATGCGGTTATGGTTTGGTTGTATCTTTCCGCATCGGAGCAGCTCTGTCAAAGACGGACTGCTCCTCCCTCGGCTTTGAATGTGCAATTTTGATTGAAGCATCGTTTGCGTGATTGCGACAAGCTTGGCGCAAATTTGCTAATTGTTAAGGAAGAATGAAGAACTCCGCAACGCATGGACCACAAGTTGTATCGGCCGGAGTGGCTTATACGCGGCGCACTTGGCGCGGAGCGTTGACGCAATCGCTGCACGAACAGCCGAAATAATCTGCGCGTCTGCGCAATGCCGCCCGCATTGAGCCACAATCCACGGTCCAAATCGGCGTTGGGCAAATGGGGTTTCGTGGCTGCGCTCGGGTTGACAATCCGGGCGCGCGGTAGAACATCCCGGCCTTCGCTGAATATGGCATTGCTGGAGGGTGGTATGCGGCTGCGGGTGGATCAAGGCGCTTTCGGTTCTTGCGGTCTTAACGACATTCGCCGCCTTACCGGCTACGGCGCAAGAATCGCGCGACATCGTCACGACGCAAGACAGCGACTATTTCGGCTTCGACCTGCGTTCCGAGCGCGATGTCACGCTCGACCAGTGCGAGACGGTCTGCCTCGCCGAAAGCGCCTGCCGCGCCTTTACCTACAACGTGAAGGCCAAATGGTGCTTCATGAAGTCGGACTTCAGCCAGCTGAAGCCGTTCAAGGGCGCGGTAGCGGGCAAGGTGGTCGCGCTCGCCGGCGATCCCGATATCGGCGCACCGCCGGCGCTCGGATTCTTCCCGACCTACATGGTTGACGAGGCACGCTCCTACCGCGATCGCCTGCTGGCATCGACCGCTGTCGACCCGACCCAGGGTCTTGCCGGTCTTGTTGCGGCGGCCGAAACCGCGACCAAGGCGAGCGACCCGCGCACCGCGATGAACAAGCTGATCTCGGCTATCGCGCTCTCGCCGGACGACGGCAATCTGTGGACAAAGCTGGCGACCGCGATGCTGGCGGTCCAGCCGGTCAACGGCCAGGAAACCTCGTCGCTCAACCGCGACGCCGCCTCCGCAATCTGGAACGCCTATCAGCTTCAGCGCACGACCAAGACCCGCGCCGAGGCGCTGGCCGTCATGGCGCGCACACTCGACCGGCGCGAATTGTTCCGCCCCGCTTTGATGGCTTATGAAGCAAGCCTCGCTTTGCAGCCGGACGCCTCCCTTCAGGCCGAATACCAGGACTTGAAAGCTCGCAAAGGCTTCCGCGTCGTCGAACACACGGTCGAGGCGGACACCTCGTCGCCGCGCATCTGCGCGCAGTTCTCCGAGGATCTGGTCAAGGTCGGCGTCGACTACACGCCCTTCGTGACCGTCGACGGCCAGCAGGCCAAGGCGATCGAAGCCAAGGACCGGCAGATCTGCGTCGAGGGTCTGGAGCACGGCAAGCATTATCAGGTGGCCTTCCGCACCGGCCTGCCGGCGCAGATCGGCGAGGTGCTGGAAGCGCCGGTTTCGCTGTCGATCTATATGCAGGACCGCCCGCCATCGGTGCGCTTCACCGGCGACAGCTTCGTGCTGCCCTCAGGCGGCCGTCGCGGCATCCCGGTCGTCAGCGTCAACATGAACGTCGCCGACGTGAAGCTCTACCGCATCGGCGACCGCTCGCTGGCGCGCCTGCTCAGCGGCTACAACTTCCTGCGTCAGCTCGACGGCTATGAGATCAGCAATATCGAAGACGACATGGGCGAGCCGGTCTGGGAAGGCAAGCTCGACATCGCGACCGAACTCAACAAGGAAGTGACGACATCCTTCCCGGTCGACCAGGCGATCCCCGAACGCAAACCCGGCGTCTATGTGCTCACCGCGCAGCCGGAAAAATCCAACGCCGAATATTATGACGCCAAGGCCACGCAGTGGTTCGTCGTCTCCGACATCGGCCTGACCACCTACACCGGCCAGGATGGCTTGAACGTCTTCGCCCGCTCGCTGGGCAGCGCCAAGCCGATCGCCAATGCGGAGCTGACCCTCCTCGCCCGCAACAACGAAATCCTCGGCACCGCCAAGACCGACGCCGAGGGCCGCGCCACTTTCAATCCGGGCCTGACGCGCGGCGGCGGCTCGATGGTGCCGGCCGTGCTGATGGCCAATGCCGAGGGCGGCAACGACTTTGTCTTCCTCGACATGACCAAGGCAGGCTTCGACCTCTCCGACCGCGGCGTCGAGGGCCGCGCGTCGCCCGGCGCACTGGACGTCTTCGCCTGGACCGAGCGCGGCATCTACCGCGTCGGCGAGACAGTGCATGTCGGCGCGTTGGCGCGCGACGATTCGGCCAAGGCGGTCGAAAAGCTGCCGATGACCTTCATCTTCTCACGCCCCGACGGGGTCGAGGAACGCCGCGTCGTTGCCGACGGCGCATCGGCCGGCGGATATGCGGTTCAACTGCCGGTGCCGAACAACGCTATGCGTGGCGCATGGTCCGTGTCGCGTTGTACACCGACCCGGAAAAGGCACCGGTCGCTTACAAGACCTTCCTCGTCGAAGACTTCGTGCCGGATCGTATCGAGATCAATCTGAAGGCCGAGAAGACGGAGATCGCCCGCGACGAGGCAACCAATGTCGATGTCGACGGCAAGTTCCTCTACGGCGCGCCGGCCGCTGGCCTGGCGCTGGAAGGCGAGGTCAAGCTCACCACCACGCCGACCTGGGACCGCTTCAAGGACTTTGCTTTCGGCCTCGCTGACGAAGAGCAAGGCGACGGCACGACGATTCCACTCGAAAACCTGCCAGTGATCGGCGAGGACGGCACTGCCAAGGTGCCGGTCGCCATCGATGCCCTGCCCTCCACGACGCGGCTGATCAACGCCGGCGTGACGGTGCGCATGCGCGAAGGCGCTGGCCGCGCGGTCGAGCGCTCCGTCGACATCGCCATCAAGCCGGCAACCGACATGATCGGCGTCAAGGCCAATTTCGATGGTGGCGCTGTGGCCGAAGGCGACAACGCCACCTTCTCGGTGATCGGCGTCGACAACAACGGCGACCGCAAGGCGCTTCCCGGCTTGCAATGGACGCTGGTGAAGATCGAGCGCGACTACCAGTGGTATCGCAACGGCAATTCGTGGAACTACGAGCCGATCACCTACACCCGCAACATCGCCAACGGCAAAGTCGACGTCGCGGCCGACAAGGAAGCCACCATCAGCGTTCCGACGGAATGGGGCCGCTACCGCCTCGAAGTCGAAACCGCCGATCCGGACGGCCCGAAGACCAGCTACGAGTTCGAATCCGGCTGGTATGTCGAGGCGTCGTCGACCGAAACACCGGACGGGCTCGAAATCGCGCTGGACAAGGACAAGTATACGGCCGGCTCCGTCGCCAAGCTGCAGGTCTCGCCGCGCTTTGCCGGCGAGCTGCAGGTGATCGTCGGTTCCGAGCGCGTGCTGAAGACTTTCAACGCAACGGTGCCCGCCGACGGCGCGACGATCGACATTCCGGTCGATGCAAGCTGGGGCGGCGGCGCTTACATCACCGCGACGCTGTTCCGTCCCGGCAACGGTCCGGAATCGCGCATGCCGGCCCGTTCGATCGGCCTCACCTGGCTGGCGGTCGACCCAGCGGCGCAGACGCTGCAGGTCGCTTTCGCGACGCCGGAAAAGACCGAGCCGAACAAGCCGCTGTCGATCCCGGTGACGGTGACTGGCGCTGCCGCACTCTCCGACGCCTATGTGTCGATCGCCGCAGTCGATGTCGGCATCCTGAACCTCACCCGCTATGAGGCGCCGGACCCGGAGAGCTGGTATTTCGGCCAGCGCATGCTGGGCCTCGAAATCCGCGATCTCTACGGCCGCATCATCGACGGCTCGCTGGGCGCGGACGGAAAAATCCGCACTGGCGGCGACGGTGGTCTGTCAGCCCAAGGCAATCCGCCTAAGGAGAAGCTTGTCGCCTTCTTCGAAGGGCCGGTGAAGCTCGACGCCGACGGCAAGGCGACCATCAACTTCGACATTCCGCAGTTCAACGGCACCGTGCGCGTCATGGCCGTTGCCTGGAACAAGGAGGCCATCGGCCACGGCCAGAAGGATGTGATCGTCCGCGATCCGGTCGTCATCACCGCCGGCTATCCGCGCTTCATGGCGCCGGGCGACGCGGCCGTGATGCGGCTCGAAATCGCCAACACCGATGCGCCGGACGGCGACTATACGCTGGCCATCGAAACGACGGGCGACATGTCGACCGGCAGTGCGCAATTGCCTGCAAAAGGTCGCGCTGACCGCCGGCAAGCGCAGCGTGCGTCACCGTGCCGCTGCTGCCGCAAAAGGCGGGCGACACGACAGTGACGCTCAAGCTCGCCAAGGATGGCGGCGGACCGGCTGTGCAACAGGTGCTGAACATTCCGGTCCGCCCGGCTCAGCTTCCGGTGACGACTCGTCTGGTCGTCGACCTCGGGCCGAACGGCAAAGCGCTGCGCATCGACAAGGAATTGCTCGCGGCCAGCCTGCTGGAAAACGCGACGGTGTCAGTCGGCGTATCGCCGTCGGCCGCGTTCGACGTGCCCTCGCTGATCATGACGCTCGACCGCTACCCCTATGGCTGCGCCGAACAGACGACCAGCCGGGCCCTGCCCCTGCTTTACGTCAGCGAACTCGCGGCCGGCGCCGGCATGAAGGATGAGCCGGAACTGCGCAAGCGCATCCAGGACGCGATCTATCGCGTGCTGAACTACCAGTCGTCTTCGGGCAGCTTCGGCCTGTGGGGTCCGGGCTCCGGCGATCTCTGGCTGGACAGCTACGTCTCCGACTTCCTGACCCGGGCTCGTGAGCTGAACTACGACGTGCCGCAGCAGTCGATGGCGCAGGCGCTGAACAACCTGCAGAACTCGATCGGCTACGACGTCGACATCGAAAGCCGCGGCACGGAGATCGCCTATGCGATCTATGTGCTGGCCCGCAACAAGAAGGCCTCGATCGGCGACCTGCGCTACTACACCGACACCAAGCTGGAGGCCTTCTCCAGCCCGATGGCGGTGGCGCAGTTGGCCGCTTCGCTGTCGCTTTATGGCGACACCGAGCGCGCCAACCAGACCTTCCAGGCGGCCTTCACGCTGGCGAAGGCGAAACCTGAGTTCGACTGGTACCGTTCGGACTATGGCTCGAGCCTGCGCGACGGCGCTGCCATCCTGGCGTTGGCGGCTGAGTCCAACCCGACGCCGCCGATCGTGCCGGAGCTGATCAAATATGTCAGCGCCGAGCGCAACAAGGTGCGCTGGACCTCGACGCAGGACGAAGCCTGGATGCTGCTCGCGGCCCGCGCCTTGCGCCAGGGCGGCGACAAGATCCAGCTCGACCTCGGCGGCACCCAGCACAAGGGCAACTTCACCGCGACGCTGACCGGCGCGCAGGTGGCGGAGCGCCCGCTGGTCATCACCAACACCGGTTCGGAAGCCGTGCAGGCGGTGGTCACCACTGTCGCCTCGCCAAAGCTGCCATTGCCGGCTGGCGGCGACGGCTTCGCCATCGAGCGCACCTACTACAACATGGACGGCACCGAGGCGAACGTCACCCTGGCGAACCAGAACGACCGCTTCGTCGTGGTTCTCAACGTCACCGAGAACAATGCCTGGCCGTCGCGCGTGCTGGTCTCCGACCTGTTGCCTGCCGGCTTCGAGCTCGACAATCCAGGGCTGGTGAACAGCGCCAATCTGTCGAATTTCGACTGGCTGCCGGAAACGAGCTACGCGCATCTCGAATTCCGCGACGACCGCTTCATCGCGGCCTTCGACCGGAATTCGGGCGACGCGCGCTCCTTCGCCTTCGCCTATGTGGTGCGCGCGGTGACGCCTGGCGTCTTCGCCCATCCGGCGGCGACGGTTGAGGACATGTACCGTCCGCAATTCGCAGCGCGCACGGCGACCGGCATGATGGAGATCAAGGCGCAGTAGGGCTGGTCCGGCTTGGGGGCACAGCGATGGTCTTTCACCGACCCCCCTCTGTCCTGCCGGACATCTCCCCCTCAAGGGGGGAGATTGGCTGGCCGCAGCGCCTTCGCCTAATCGTCACCCCTGCTGATCTCCCCCCTTGAGGGGGAGATGTCCGGCAGGACAGAGGGGGGTCGGTGGCGAGCACACACTGACGTTGGACCAGCGGTGTTCCCATGACCCGCCTGCGCAAACTCGCCATCGCGGCTGTCTCCGCCCTCGGCCTCACCACCGCCTCCTGGGCGACCTTCGAATGGGCCGATCGCGCTTATCCGCCGCCGCTGCCGGAACGTCTGCCGGTCTCGGTCGAGGTCAAGGACCGCGACGGCCAGCTGCTGCGCGCCTTCGCGACGCTCGATGGCCGCTGGCGGCTGAACACCGCGACAAAGGATGTCGATCCCAAGCTGGTCGAGATGCTGATCGCCTATGAGGACAAGCGCTTCTACGACCACGGCGGCGTCGACCCGCTGGCGCTTCTGCGCGCCGCTGGCCAACTGGCCGGCAATGGCCGCATCGTCTCCGGCGGCTCGACACTGTCGATGCAGCTCGCCCGCCTGATCGAGCCGCGCGAAAGCCGCAATTTCGGCGCCAAATTCCGCCAGCTGTTCCGCGCCATCCAGATCGAGCGGCGGCTGACCAAGGAAGAAATCCTCGACCGCTATCTGACGCTCGCGCCCTATGGCGGCAATCTGGAAGGCGTCCGCTCGGCCTCGCTGGCCTATTTCGGCAAGGAGCCAAAGCGGCTGACCGTTTCGGAAGCGGCTCTGCTCGTCGCCCTGCCCCAGCTCCCGGAGCGTCGCCGTCCGGACCGGCACCCGGACAACGCCCGCGCCGCGCGCGACCGCGTGCTGAAGCGCATGGCCGATTCCGGCCTGTTCGGCGAGGCCGAAGTCGCGCGCGCGTCGACCGAAGTCGTGCCCAGCTTCCGCCGCGCCCTGCCCTCGCTGGCGCCGCATGTCGCGCAGGCCGCGTTGCGCAGCCGGCCATCCGAGATCATCGCATCAGGTGACGCTCAACCGCACGATCCAGCAGGACCTCGAAGCTGTCGCCCGCGAGGCCGCGCAAAAGCTCGGACCGAAGGTTTCGGTAGCCATGGTGCTGGCCGACGCCCGCACCGGCGAGATCCTCGGCCGAGGTCGGCTCGGCGGATTTCTTCGACGCCTCGCGCTCGGGCTGGATCGACATGACCAAGACCGTGCGCTCGCCCGGCTCGACGCTAAAGCCGTTCATCTACGGCCTGGCCTTCGAACAGGGCATCATCGCGCAGGAAACGATCATCGAGGACCGGCCGGCGGACTTCAACGGCTACCGGCCGAAGAATTTCGACATGGGCTACCAGGGCGACGTGTCGATCCGCCAGGCCCTGCAGCTTTCGCTCAACGTGCCGGCGGTGCGCCTGCTCGACGCGGTCGGTCCGGCGCGGCTGACGACGCGCTTCCGCCAGTCCGGCGTCACGCTCGATCTGCCGCCGAACGAGCCGGCCGGCCTCGCCATCGGCCTCGGCGGCGCGGGCATCACGCTGCGCGATCTGGTCCAGCTCTACACGGGCCTGGCCAATGGCGGCAAAGCGCGCGCCCTGCGCGACGGGACCGAACTCATCCCGCCATCCCAGCCGGCACAGGCGGTGCTCGACCAGCGCGCGACCTGGCAGGTTGCCGACATCCTGTCCGGCGTGCGCGCGCCGGAGGGCGCAGCCACCCGCGCCATCGCCTACAAGACCGGCACCTCCTATGGCTATCGCGATGCCTGGTCGGTCGGCTTCGATGGCCGCTATGTGCTGGGCGTCTGGACCGGCCGCGCCGATGCGGCGCCTGTGCCGGGCCTTGCCGGCTATGTCTCGGCAGCACCGATCCTGTTCGAGGCGTTTTCGCGCTCCGGCCTCGCCTCGATCGCCACTGCCGCGCGCGCCGGCCGGCGCATTGCGCCAAACGCGCGAGCAGCTTGCCGATCACCTTGCAGCGCTTCGGCTCCGACGCGGACGGCTTGCCGGCCGTCACCGAGCCGGCGCCGCGCATCATCTTTCCGCCCGAGGGCGCGCGTGTCGATCTCGGCGCTTCCGCCGCCGAAGCTTCGCCGCTCGTGCTGAAACTCCAGGGCGGGCGCGCGCCGTTCCGCTGGCTGGCGAACGGCAAGCTGCTGAGCGCCGACGACCGCCGCCGCGACACGATCTGGCAGCCGGACGGAGCCGGGTTTGCAACGCTGACGGTCATCGACGCCGTCGGGCGCGCCGCCAGCGTCAACGTGTTTGTCGAGTAGCGGCGCGAAAAGCGATTTCCGTCGCAATGGGTTGGACTGCCCTCTCGGAATCTGTTTGATGAGCAGAGTTGATTTAGAAGATGAAGGACGCCGCGCGCGCGCCGCAATCCAAGCTGCCCTCTTGGATCGTCGCGTCGGCCCAGGCGGCCTATTTCCGCCGATCTGCCCCGCGGCTTTGTCCATCTTTCCGATATCGCGCCCGACATCCAGCAAGCACATGGTCTATGCGGGTTCGCGCAACTTCCTCGGGCGCCCAGCCAACGGATATGAAGCCGCTGCATGCATCCTCACCGAGAAGGCCGCAAAGGCGCTGGCCAAGGCACAACAAGCCTTGTCGGCCAAGGAGCTCTCGCTCGTCGTTCTGGACTGCTACCGGCCAGAATTCGCCGTGCGCGACTTCGTGTCGTGGGTAGACGCCGGCGGGGAGATAGATCCGCTCTGGGCGCCCAATACGCCGCGAAACCAGTTGATCAAACTGGGCTACATCGGCCGGCGCTCGGCCCATTCGCGTGGCTCCACGGTGGACATCGCCATCGCGACGAAAGCCGACCCGACGACATGGACGAAACCAACCTGCGGCACCGCGATGCCCAACACGCTCGATTTCGGTTCCGGCTTCGACTGCTTCGATCCCGTCAGCAACACGGGCCATCGGCCACTTCCGGAAATCGCCATCAGCAACCGAAAGCTGCTCGTGGATACGATGGCAGCCGCCGGCTTCAAGAACTACGCCGGCGAATGGTGGCATTTCACCCTGATGAGCGAGCCGTTTCCGAAGAAACGCTTCAATTTTCCGATTGCCGCAAAAGGTGAATAGCTATGCCGGGACCTTCGCTGTCAACTGTACGCCCAGGGCCTTCATGACCGCGATTGTTGTCTTCAACGTCGGATTGCCTTGCTCGCTAAACGAACGATAGAGCTGCTCTCGCGACAAACCTGTCTCCTTGGCGATTTGCGCCATGCCCTTGGCCCTCGCCACCACGCCCAGCGCATGCGCGACGTAAGCGGCATCCTCTGTCGCGAACGCCTCAGCCATGAAGATGGCCATGCCTTCTTCGCTCAAAAGATCCTCGGCGGGATCATATGGTGTCAGGCCCTTCGGCATCTCAATCAATCCATTCGTCGGCAAGGCGATGAGCCGTCCTGATGTCACGGGCTTGCGAGCCTTTGTCACCGCCACAGAGCAAAATGACCAGCAACTCGCCGTGCCGCTTGAAGTAAACGCGATAGCCGGGACCATAATGAACACGAAGTTCATCTATTCCCTCGCCGACTGACCTGACATCGCCTTTATGCCCTTCGGCCAGCCTATCCAGTCTCGACGCAATCAACGCCCGGGCACGCACATCCTTTAACTGCATGCGCCATTTGCGAAACACCTATGTTTGCCGCAGCTCTGGCATGAATGTAGTTCAAAAACTACAAGGCATCAAGTGTCCCCTACTCCGCAAAGATCGGGTAGAGCTCGGCAATCGCCGTGTCCTTGAATTTCGCGCCGCGATAGACGTCCTTGATCCGCAGTTCCAGCCAGCTCGATTTCACCGGCGGGTTGAAGTCGAAGCGGCTCGCGCCGCGGACATCCTGAAGGTCTACGGTCAGCGTGGTGCCGTCGCTGGTGGTGGCCTCCAGCGTATGCACACGCGAATTGTTGGCCCAGGTTCGCTGGTCCTTGTCGTAGCCATTGATGATCTCGAAGCCGGCCAGCATGCTTCTCGGCCCCGAAATGCAGCGTGACGGTCTCGTTGACCCCGTCGTCTGCCTCACCCTCGACCCAAGCCGTTTCGCGCCGCCCGTCGAACATCATGCCGGGCGTGTAAAAATTCGTCTTGATCGGCTTCAGCACCGAACTCGCGCAGTAGGTCACGTCGAACGGTCCCTGCTCGCAGGTGCCATCGCGCGCCGGGGAACGCACCGCGCTGAGTTTGCTGGTGGGCGCGGCCGCGACCTTCGTTTCGGCGGTTGGCGCCGCGCAGGCCGCCGCCGCGCGCTCCTTGGCAAGCTCGGCGTAGAACGACTCCGGATAGCGCCGCTGAAAGGCTTCATACGCTCCGCAGCTTCCAACCGCCACCGCCTGATCGTAAGCCTCTTTTTCGATCATCGCCGAGGCTGGCGCCTGGTTGGTCGGCTGCGCCTCCTGCGGCGCATCGGCGAACGCGAATTTGCCCGTCAGCGAGGAAGAATCCCATGGCACCTGCTTGTCGCCGGTTGCCGCCATGACATCGTTGCGCACCTCGATCATCATGTCCGAAATGCCTTCGCCTGGCTCGCCGATGTGCTTCAGCAAGGCGGTCGTGAAAGGCGAGTTTCGCGCCGCTGCCGTCAGACGCCACCGCGTCCGGCTGGGTAGCGAAAGCGATGAACGTTCCCGAGTCCGACTGCACGCGGCCGAGCCCCTTGGACAACGACATCGCCCCTCGATTTATTGTTTTGGCCAGATCCTTGGCGAAGGGGTTGTCGCGGCAGGCATCGAGGAAAACGAGGTTGGTTTTCGAGCCGCGCTCCAGCTGCTGCATCACGCCGGAAAGCGATACCAGCGAGATATCGATCTCAGCCTCGAACTCGACCAGCGCGTCGACCGGCACGAGATAATTCTGGCCGTTCACCTGCAGCCCATGCCCAGCATAGAAGAACAGCGCGACATCCGCCTTTTCCGCCGCGCGGCCGAACCTGATTAGCTCACCGACCAGGGCGCGCCGATCGAGATCCACCCCACCAATCACTTCGAACCCAAGCGACTTCAGCCGTTCAGTCACGTCTTCGGCGTCATTGCGCGGATTTTCGAGCTTGGTTGTGTGCTGGTAGTCCGAATTGCCAACGACCAGCGCAACCCGTTGTTGCGCGTATGCGGAAAAGCCGGTCCAAGCCAGCGCCAACACGACCAAAAACGTACGAAATACAATCGCGAGCAATACCGCCTCGTCAGCCGTCCAAGCGGGGCGAAATATGGCAGTCGCCGCAAAGTTGTCAAATTTGGCGGCCGCGCGGCCGACCTGCGAAGTATGATTTTTCGGAACGCCCGGCAAAACGGCGAGGAATTTTCTCCAGGTCGCCCAACTGCCAGCGCCGGATACCTCGCCGACCGTTCCGCATGCACTATGCTCCGGCCAAAATTCGAGCCGGAGCTCTCTGTCATGAAAAATCTTCTTCTCGCCGGCGCCGCCGCGATAGCCATCCTTGTTGCCGGTCCGGCTTCGGCCGCCGACAAGCTGCTCAACGCTTCCTACGACGTGGCGCGCGAACTCTTCGTGCACATCAACGAAGGCTTCAAGAAGGGGCATCCGGACGTCAAGATCGAGCAGTCGCATGCCGGCACGTCGAAGCAGGCGCGCTCGATCGTCGAAGGGCTCGGCGCGGACGTCGTGACCTTCAACCAGGTCCCCGACATCGATTTCCTGGTCAAGAATGGTCTTGTCGCCGAAGGCTGGCAGACGGAATTCCCGAACCAGTCGTCGCCCTGGTACTCGCTGCCGTCCTTCCTGGTCCGCGCCGGCAATCCGAAAAACATCAAGGATTGGGGCGATCTCGTCCGCGACGACGTGCAGGTGATCTTCCCGAACCCGAAAACCTCGGGCAACGCGCGCTACACCTATCTGGCGGCGACAGCCTGGGCGAAGGAGAACTTCAAGGGCGACGAGGCCAAGGTGAAGGAATACGTCACCGACCGTGTTCAACCACGTGCCCGTGTTCGACACCGGCGGCCGCGCCGCGACGACCACCTTCGTCGAGCGCGAGATCGGCGACGTGCTGATCACCTTCGAATCCGAGACCACAGGCATCGCGCAAGGAGTTCGGCGACCGACAAGTTCGAGCAGATCGTGCCGTCGGTCTCGCTGCTGGCCGAGTTTCCGGTGGCGATCGTCGACAAGGTTGTCGACGAGCATGGCTCGCGCGAATTGGCGAAAACCTATCTCGACTATCTCTATTCGCCGGAAGGCCAGAAGATCGCGGCCGAAAACGGCAATCGCGTCCGCGACGAGAAGGTCGCCGAGGAGTTCAAGGACCAAGTTTCCCAATGTCCGTCTTGTCACCGTAGAGGACGTGTTCGGGGGCTGGACAAAGATCCAGGAAGAGCATTTTGCGGCTGGCGGCCTGCTCGACCAGACTTTCGGCAGCCGGTAGCTGCAGGCCATAGGCTGCTGTCACGGAAAAATTGAAGACCTGACCAATGTTAGCGGGAGCCTACGCGCCTCCCGCTCCCGCTTTATTACAGTTCGTTTATAGAAATTGCCTTGAAGCCGCCCAACTTCGTCAATAGCTACGATAAATCAATATGTTCGGCGCATGATCCGATTCATGGCGCAACCGCTGACCATATTGAGATAGGCAAACGGGTCCATTGGGGTGGACCCCGAAATTCGAAGTTCGGGCGATGTTGACGAAAAAAGGGAAGTACGGCCTGAAGGCTCTGGTGCATCTTGCCCAGTTGCCAGCCGGGCGATCTTGCGTTTGTGGGCGACATCGCCAACGCCAACAACATTCCGAAAAAGTTTCTGGACGCGATCCTGGGCGAGCTTCGCAACGCGGGCTTCGTGATCAGCCGCAAGGGCAAGGAAGGCGGCTATCGGCTTGCCAAGTCTGCGACCGACATCAAGGTCGGCCATGTCATCCGCGTGCTTGACGGCCCGCTGGCGCCGATCGCCTGCGCCAGCCGCACGCGCTATGAGCGCTGCGAGGACTGCGACGAGGCGACCTGCCAGGTGCGGCACATGATGCTTGAGGTCCGGCAGGCGATTGCCGACGTGCTCGACAACCGCTCGCTGGCCGCCATGCGCGACGCCGACAATGACGACATCCCGATGGTCCGCCAGCTTCCGTAGCGGGCTCTCGTTCAGCGCGACCACCTATCGTGCCGGAACCGCATAGATTCCGAAGGCCCCTGCGCCCGTCAACAGATCGCGTAGACCGCGATTGCCCTGACGCGAGGCCGAATTGCGCACCATCGGCAGGACATGGCGAACGAACAGCCCAAGCTGCTCCTCGTCCTGCAAGCCGTGCAGCACGAAATCGCTCACGCCGAGATCGATCAGGTTGATGAACTGCAGCGCCACCTGCTCCGGCGTTCCCACAATCCGGTTTTCGGGCAGGCGATCTGTCTCCACCGGTCCGAGCGCCGCAGACAGCGCCCAGGCCTGCTCGCGCGTCGCGCCGATAATCGGCCGCACCGCCAGCGAAAAGGCGATGCGGTCGGCTCGGCCATAGCCGATCGCCGCGTTGCGAAGACGGGCAATGTCCTGCCGCAGTTCGGCAATCGGCACGGGACGCAGTGCGAACAGGTCGGCATGTTTGGCAGCCGCCTTGATCGCGACGCCGGAGAGCCCGCTGAGCAACAGCGGCACCTGCCGCCCGCCGAACGGCTTTGCCGCAACGTGACCGCGCGCAACGCGGTGATATTCACCTTCGAAATCGAACGGCTCGTCGCTCGCCCAAAGCCGCTTCAACAGCGTCAGATATTCATCCAGGCTAGCAAAGGCGCGCTCATGCGCATCGTGCTTTTCGGCGAAGGCGACTGTCGATGGCGGCAGGATTTTCAGCGCCAGCCGTCCGCGCGACAATTGGTCGAAGAGGCCGAACTGTTCCGCCGCGGTTTCTGGCGACACATCGCCCACCCTGTGCGGCAACAGAAGGCCGACCTGGGGCGCGTTCTCAAGCACCGCAAAGGCGGCATTGCCGCTCGGCAGATGCGCCGGCGTCTCGATCAGCACCCGGTCGATCTCGGCGTCTTCAAGCAGCGCCGCATGCCGCAGCAAGGCCGAGGTCGGAAATGATTGGTTGGTTTGGTGTGGGGCGCGTTGAGCCTCGAAAAGGCTGGTGAACTCGACCTGCATCGCAATCTCCTCTTTGCGGTGGTCCGCGAACGGACAAGTCTAAGTTTCTGTTATCTCGATAGAAAAATCCCCGCCCAAGGATTCCGGAGTGGTTAGTGGAAGACACCCAGCACAAGTGCCGCGGTGAAGGAAAAAGCAGCCAAGAAGGCAAGGCTCTCGATCCCGCGCCTGGTCTGTGCCGAAGCCGAATAGGCGCTGCGGTTGCCATGCGCCCTGGTTGCCGATCGACGAAACCGGGACATCTCTTGCCTCCTGTTTCCTTTAATCTATCGATTTTATAGACATTGTCGATTGCAAATATTCGACTGGCGGGGAAATGGGATGCTAGAGGGGCCCGGATCGGCGGAACGAAGATGCTCCAGCACCTGCCTTTCACGCAACGACGCCATCGGAGCGGCAACACGACGATGAGCGCCCGACACGGCGACGAGAATCACTAAAATGGATAGCGCCAGGCCGAGCCGCGGGTAGGCCCGGCCCCCTCACGAGCGCGTTAGTGGGTTCATCCGCCCGACACGGCGGCTTAGAGGCTGTCTAGGAGTTCCTGACTTCGGTCTACGAATTTGCATTTTTCTGCGCTTCGGCTGTCAGCTCCGGCGAATCCAGCGCGCGGAAACCAACGCTGCGTCGCGTGGGCAAAATTTGGCACGTTGTATTGGCCGGGCAGGACAAGCCCGGAGGCAAGAAATAGCGAGGTGATCGACGCTTGGAAGGCAAGGTCTGCGCGCAGATGTATGCCAGGATGGCGGCCAGCGCGCGCAACCGTATCGCCAGTTGCACGGCGTCGTCGACGCTACCGCCATCATAGGCGGCGGTAGGCAGGTAGAGAATGGGTATGCCGGACCACTGCGCCTCCTCGATGATGAACTCGCGCGCGACATCCTCATCGTGCGACAGGATGAACATCACCTCGTATCGGACGCGGAATGACCGGGCGCTCGCGCGGTCGGCCAGATCGGCCAACGCGAACAGCAGCGCTACGATGCGCTGCAGCATCCCCCCATGTCGCTCGCTTTCATAATTCCAGTCCATCGCCGCTTCCTTTGTGGGCGAGGACATTATGGAATCGGCTGAAAGGGGTGTGGATAAGTTGGGGTGCGAGAAAATGGCAAGCGATTGAAACGAAAGGGAGGTTTCTTTCGGCGCGGTTGGACCTGTTCACACCCTGGAGCGCGCTTACCTTCTCCCCTTGTGGGAGAAGGTGTCGCCCTCCGAGTTGCGAAGCAATGAGGAGATAAGGCGACGGATGAGGGGTGTTGGAAGAAATGGGACGTCGCCGCTCCGCCCAACACCCCTCATCCGACCTCGCTTCGCTCGGCCACCTTCTCCCACAAGGGGAGAAGGGAGAAGCTCCTTAATAATCCTTCTCGAAGAACACGCCGACGGACGAATCGCCATCGCTGCCGACTGAGCCCTTGGCCTTCAGGTTGTCGCTGATGTCGAGATTGATCGTGCCCTTCGCCGTGCCGCCGGCGCCGGCCTCGACGCCGAGATAGATGTTTTCCTGGATGTAGCGCCCTGCCCTCAGTGCAGCATTGCCTTCGCGAGTCGGTCACTATGTCGAGATCGTCGAGGCCGGTCGCCTGGCGCAGCGAACCGAGCAGCGAGGTGTTCGAACCGCCGGCAAGTTCGGCCGCAGCAGCGGCAAGCTGGGCGATCTGCAGCGGCGACAGCTCGTTGATCGAGCGGTTGAAGATGAGCCGCGCCAGCACCTCGTCCTGCGGCAATTGCGGCTGCGAGGAGAAGGTGATGTCGAGGTCGGAGACGCGCCCGCGCACATTGATGAACACGGTGATGTCGGCGCCCTGCGAGCGCGCGACGAAGTCGAGATAAGGGTCGAGGTCGCCAACCAGCGTCACCTCGCCTTCGTCGAAGGTGATGCGCTGGCCCAGAATGCCAAGCCGGCCACGGATCAGGCGGAAACCGCCGACCGGCTGGATGTTGGTCACCGGGCCGGTGAGCGTGACGCTGCCGCCGAGCTCGGCATCGAGCCCGCGGCCGCGGACGAAAAGCTGGTTCGGCGCGTTGACGGTCACGTTCATGCGTACGACGCTGGGGCGGCCTGTCGGCGTCGGCGTGCCGTCATTGGCCCTGGCGCGGCGCAGCGTTTCAACAACGGCCTTCGACGGGTCGATATGTTTGACGTCGAGCGCCGCAGCACCGGCGCCGAGACTATCGGGCACGGTGATTTCGGCGCGTACCACATCGACATTGCCGGCAAGCAGCGGGTCCCGCGCCAGCGAACCCGTGAGCGACAGCGCGCCGTTGACGGTGGCCACCACCATCATGCCGTCGGCATACCGCGCCTGGTTCAGATTGATGCGCATATTTGCCGGCAGGTCGCCTGCGATGCCGACCGTGCCGCTGGCGCTGATCGAGCCCCCCGCGCCAAGCGATACCGGAAGCATTGCGCAGCGTGATAAGATTGCGGTCGATCGTGCCCATGACGGCGATGTCGCGCAGGCGCAGATTGGTTTCGGGATCGACGAATTGCGCGCCGACGGTGGAGAACATGCCGCGGATCTGAGGATCGCGCGTCGAGCCGGAGACGGTCGCCTGCAGCTGCAGCGTGCCCGACGCCTGCGCGCCGCGATCGGCCAGGAAGCGGTTGGCAATGGCGAGCGGCGCCTCGCCGTTCAAGCTGATGTTCATGCCGCCGCCGGTCGAGCGGAACGCGGCCGGACGCGGTCAGCGAAAAGCCTTGCGGGCCGCGCGCGCTGGCGGACTGCAGCGTCAGCACATTGTTACCAAAGCTGCCATCGGCGCTGAGCTGCAAGGGCGCGAGGCCAGCCTGGTTCAGCGGCGCGGCGCGCAGGCCGGCGCCATCAGCTTGAAGCTCGCGCTCGGGCTGCGGAGCGTGCCGCTTACCTTGGCCGTGCCGGTGATCGTGCCGCCAAGGTCCTGCCCGGGCGCTACGGCATTGAGTGCCGCGAGCGGGAAAGCATTCAAGTTGACGTCGACCGCCATCTGGCCGGCTTTGACGGGCACCTTGCCCTTGGCCGTCATGCGGAAGCCGGACGGCCCGCCGATCTCGGCTGAGTCGAGCAGTCAGCACATCATTGGCGAAGCTGCCTTCGGGCAAGCACCTTGAGCGGCGCCAGTCCGGCGGCGCGCAGCGGCGTGGCAGCGACCTCCGACCCGCGCAGCGTGAACTGCGCCGCCGGCTTTTCCAGCGTGCCGGTGACCTTGGCGTTGGCGGTGAGTTTGCCGGCAAGGTTCTGCCCGGGCACGGCGGCGTTGAGCGTGCCCAACGGGAATTCGGCCAGATTGACGTCGAGGTTGAGCGCACCGCCCTTCAGCGGCACCGCACCCGCTACCTTGGCATTGAGGCCCTCTGGGCTGGTGATGGTGGCGTCGACGTCGAGTCGTGTCGGTCGAAGAGGTGCCCTTTGCGTCGACGGAAAGCCGCGACAGCCCGGCCTGTTTCAGCGCCGCTGCGGCCAGCTCTCGGCCCTTGACGTCGAAGGTGATGGCGGGTTGCGCGCGCGTGCCCGCGATCTTGGCGGTGCCGTCCAGCGTGCCGCCCAGCGCGAGGTCCGGCTTGATGGCGTTGGCGATGGCGAGCGGCAATGCGCGGATGGCGACATTGAGGTTCAGCGTCGTCGGCGATCTCGCCATTGGCCTCGACGCGGCCGCCGCCGACGTCCATTGCAACGCCATCGAGCGAGACGCTTGCGCCCTTGATGGTGACGTTGGCGGGTTGCGTCAGCTTTGCCGCCAACTGGCCCTGCGTAAGATCCAGGCTGGCGAGATTGACGGTGTAGCCGCCCTCGACCGGGGACAGCGCGCCACGTGTCGCCAGATCGGTGCCGTTCTTCAGCGCCGCGGTGGCGTCGAACATCGTCGTCTGCCCTGCCGCGAGGCATTGGCGGCCAGCGTGGCGATGTCGATGCCGCCTGCAGAAGATATTGGAAGCCGTTACCGTGCCGTTGGCGATCGGCACGGCGAAGAGGTCCTCGACCGTCGCCTGGATGTCGGCCTTGCCGACGCGGGTCTGGTCGACGACGAGATTGGCGATGTTGCCGGTGATCGCGGCGGCCTGCTTGTTGTCCGGCTTGGTCAGCGTGATCTCGGCGTTGATCGCGCCAGTGGCTTCGAGCAGCGCCAGCGAGGCGGCGGTGGAAATGTCCGGCGCGCGCAGCGTCAGCTTGCCGTCGAGATAGCCGAGATTGTCCTGGGTGACATTGCCGGTCAGGCGCGAGCCGCCGGCATCGAAGGCGAGGTCGCTGAGAGGCGCTTGGTCTCGCCGGCGACGGCAACGTTGCTGGTCAAGCGTGACGCGCGTACCGTCCAGGAAGGCGTTGCCGGTGACCTGGCCGTCGAGATTGCCCTGGTTCAGCGCGCCATCGAAGGCGAGACGCCCTCGGTCAAATTCTTGCCGACCAGCGAGCCCTGCGGCACGTCGGCGTTGAAGGTAAGGTTGATCAGCCCGTTCTGGCCCTGCGCCGTGCCGCGCGCCACCAGCCGGCCGCTGGCCTTCTCGGAAACCAGCTTCAGATCGGACAGCGAGGTGTCGAAGGTGAAGTCGGCCGTGCCGGTTGCTAAGCGCCCGTCGGCGGCGATCTCGACCTGCTCGTTGAAGATGCGCAGCTTGTCGGCGACGAGGCCATTTTCGCCGCGCGCGACGCGGCCGGTGAGTTTCGTCTGGCCCTGCAGCAAATTGTCGAGCGCCGCCGTGCCGATGGCCAGCCCATCGCCCGACGCCGTCGATGGTGAGGTCGAAGCCGCCGCCGATCGGCGTGATGGAACCGCGTGCATCAAGATCCAGCTTGCCGGCAAGGTCGCGGCCGGCCAGCGCGCCGAACGGCGCGATCGAGGCGGCATCGATGGCGATCGTGCCGTTGAACACCGACTCGGCGATATCGCCGGCGAGTTGCAACGCCCAGCCCGTTGCCAGCCAGACTCGCCCCGGAACAGCTTTATGGGCTGGCCGGCGCGCCATTCGCCGTTGATGTCGAGCGTGATCTGCTTGCCCAGCGCCTCGGCGACATCGGCCCGCTCGGCGACGATGCCGGACACGCCGCCGTCGGCATTGAAGGTGATGTAGCGGTTCGCCGGCGTCGAGAGGTTTTCAGCCCGGCCGCCGAGATTGATGTCGACGGCTTCGGCGCCGAAGGTAGCGGTCGCAAGGTTCGCGATGTTGATGTTGCCGGTCCAGTCTTCGCCCTGCCCTTCGCCGAAAGGCGAGTTTGAGCGTAGCGCGGTCGACAAAGGTTTCGCCGCCGGCGACCGGCAACAGCACCTTTTGCGCGTTGGCGTCGGCGATCTGGGCATCGAGCGCCAGCTTGGACAAAAAGCCGTCGGGCGTGGTCGCGGCGGAAGCCTTCAGCGTCAGCGCATTGCTGGCGAGGTCGAGGCTGTCGAGCGTGAAGCCGCCGGCATCCTTGGTGGCGCCGGAGGCGGTGAGCGTGGTGTTTGGCGCCGAAAAAGTCGCGGAACTGCGGCGCAATCAGGCGCGAGATCGGCCCTTCGAGATTTGCGGTGAAGCCGAGCCCATCGGCCTGCCGGCGCAGCATGGTGGTGCCGGTGAGCACCCGCTGCTGGTCGGCGTCGAGGGTCAAATTGAGGTTC
>CAVQCL010000043.1:0-227699 GCA_963710935.1 uncultured Alphaproteobacteria bacterium
CCGTCACTCGCGCCATTTCTTTCCATGTCTATTGCTAAACAGCAGCCGATCTCGCCTCATCGGCAGCGGCGAAATGCGCTAGCTGATCGGCGCGTGCCTTCTTGAAGGCGGGGCGGTCGGTGACGCGGGTGACATAGGCCTCGGTCGCGGGCCGCTCCCCGGCAGCGCGGACTTTCGGGACGCGCAGGACATCCGCCATCAGCAGATCGGCGGCGGTAAAACGATCGGCGGCCAGCCATTCCCGCTCGCTCAGAACGTTTTCGAGCTGGTCGAGGCGTTTTCCCGTCCAGTCGGCAAGACCGTTGTCCTGCGCGCCGGTTATTTCAAGGAACCACCAGGGCACGGTAACCATCTCGATCGAGTTGAGCGCCGCGAACATCCATTGAACCGTTGCCGCTTGTCCACCCGGATCGCGCGGCATCAGCTTTTCGCTCTTCCGAGCCAAATGCATCAGCCCCGCGCCGCTCTCGAATGTTTCCACGTCACCATCGCTCAGAAATGGAACCTGGCCGAAGGGCTGCTGTGACAGGTGATTGGTCTCGCGTCCGTCGAACGGGACCGTTCGCACCGAATAGGCGAGCCCGGCTTCCTCGCACGCCCATCTCAGCCTGAGATCGCGGACAAAACCGCGCGGACCTTTGGGCACCCAATCGTAAGTCCAAATGATCAGATCGCTCATACTATCTCGCCCATTGTCAAAACCTCGATCCGATGAAGAACTGCCGCCGAAGGCTCAGGTTCCTATCGCCTGACTGGCTCCAAGATCGTTTGTTTCGCTGACCCTGCATCGCGATGTCAGTTTTCGCAATGGGTCGGGGTCGACCGCGCATGTCATTGAACCGCAACATAGTTTTCACGCCGCTGTCATCGCGCCAGCCTATTGCGCTGGCATCTGATGCAGCGGAGCGATTCGCCCATGCGGTTTGGATGGATGCTGGCGGCGCTTGCCGTCCTTGTGGCGCAGGCTCAGGCCGAATCGCCCCAGCGCACCGATGCGATCCTCGAGCGGTTCCAGCATGCCAATCAGTGGCGCGATCACATCATGGTGGTGGCGCATCGCGGCGGGGTTCGCGAAAACGGCCGCATCGTGCGGGCCGAAAATTCGCTTGCCGCGATCGAGGCTGCCATTGCGCTCGGCGCCGAGATGGTCGAGCTCGACATCCAGAAGACCAGCGACAATATCTATGTCGTTCTGCACGACAGCTGGCTCGACCGAACGACCACCTGCAAGGGCAGGCTCATCGAGCGCAGCCTTGCCGATCTGGCATCCTGCCGTTTGATCGTCGAGGGGACAGGCGCGGTCACCGAGGAAACCGTCCCGACACTGAGGCAGGCGTTGGCCGCCGCGCGGGGCCGTGTGCTGGTCAACATCGACAACAAGCTGCAGCTTGCTGATCTGAAACCGATCGTTGCCGTGGCGCGCGAACTCGGCATGGAAGACCAGATCATCGTGAAGCAGAATTTGTGGAACCGCGACAAGGTCGCCGAGGCGGTGACGCTGATCGACGATCTGGGGCAGGGCGCTCGCTTCATGCCGATCATCGCCGACGATGCGGTGAAGGATGTCGGCTTCATCGAAACGGCGACCAAGGCCGTATCGGCCGACGCCGCCGAAATGATCGCCTGGCGACGCGAGGCTGGCGCGGTCACTGCCGATGGCGGGCTGCTGTTCGGCGCCCGCGCCCGGGCAGTGGCCGCACGCGGCGACTGGCACCTGTGGGTGAACACCTATGCCATCGTCAACAAGCCGGCCGGCTACCTTTCCGGCGGCCGTGGCGACGAACTGGCGACGATTGCCGCCAATCCATCCGAAACGTTCGGCTTCTGGGCCGAGCGCGGCGCGACGATCATCCAGACCGACGAGCCGAAAGCGGCCATCGAATGGCTGACCGCCAACGGGTTTCGCATTCCCTACGACCTGACCAACTGACCTCGACGGCACGAAGCTTGCAGCGCCACAACCAGGGCGTGCAGATCGATCCCGATGTGGCGCGCCGGTTGATCGGCGGAGACTGGATATGGCTTTTGGCGCCACAGCAGTGGCCCAAATCGGGACGGCGCACCTAGAGACTTTCCGCTCTTCTACGAATCGCGGAACGTCTCTAAACCCTTGTCTTGTCGCAATTCCGGACGGAAAACCGCGTTCCACTTTTCCTGGAATTGCTCTAACGAACGCCACGGCGATGCGTTTCGCCGTGCTCGACAGCTGGCGCGGCATCTGCGCCTTGATGGTGGCGCTGTTCCACTTCCCGGCCGACAACGCGATTTCGCAGTCGCAGTTCATTCGATCGAGCTATCTCTTCGTCGACTTCTTCTTCGTGCTGTCGGGTTTCGTGATCACCGCGCGCTATGCAAACCGTCTTGGTGAGACGGGCGATGTGACCCGTTTCGTGTTGGTGCGCCTCGGCCGCATCTATCCGCTGCACCTGTTCATGATGATTGCCTTCGTCGGCTTCGAGCTTGTCAGGCTGGTGCTGGCACAGCTGCGCAGCGCGGCCGTGGCGCCCTTTACCGGCGGGTTCGGTCTCGACAGCCTGCTGACCAATCTGTTCCTGCTGCATGGCATCGGCTTCGAACATCGGCTCACCTGGAACGGTCCGAGCTGGAGCATATCCGCCGAGTTTTTCACCTACATGCTGTTTGCGGGAACCATGCTGGCGGCCGGCGCGCGGGCCTGGATCGTCTTTGCGATTGCTGTCGTCGCGGCGCCGCTGCTGCTGCTGGCCGCCGAGGTCAAGACCATGGACCTCAGCTACGATCTCGGGTTCGTGCGTTGCCTGTACGGCTTTTCGGCCGGCGCGCTCGTTGCCTGGTTCCAGCATGACGCGGTGCTTGCCGAGCGCCGATCACCGCTCTTCAGGCAGAACCGGCATTATTGGACGCTGGCCGAGGTCGCGATGATCGCCGCCATCTACATCTGCGTCTGCAGCGCCGGCGACAAGCAGGCCAGCATTGCGGCGCCGTTGGTCTTTGCGTGTGCGCTGGTTTTGTTCGCACATGAAGGCGGGCAGATCAGCGCCATATTGCGGTGGAGGCCGTTTCTGCTGCTCGGCGCATTGTCCTACTCGGTCTACATGGTGCACACCTTCGTGCAGATGCAGCTGTACAATGTCGCCGGCCTACTCGAACGGGTCTTCGACCTCGGTTTGGTCGGCGAGATCCTCCACCACGGCAAGGTCGTGCCGGGTTTCGGGCCGCTGCCTGGCGCTGTGGGTGCGCTTGCGGTGCTCGCCATGGTTTTGGCGACCGTCGCCGCTGCTTATCTGACCTGGCGGTTTGTCGAAATGCCGGCGCTTTCCTGGGTCCGGCGCTGGGTGTCCCGCAATCCGGCCGTTGCCGGTCGCGGCCTAGTCGCGTGAGCCGTCTGTTCGCGCCTTTTATTAGACGAAAGTCATAATCCCAAAGCAGCGCTGCAATTGAGCGGCCGTTTCTGCCATTTTCCGCCGCCGATGGTCAGGCGGCCCGAGGGTGAGTCGCGTGACCAGATCACGTCAACGCCACGGACCCAAGGGAGGGGCTACAATGGCAATTTCCGCAACAGCCGGCGCACGTTCGCGCGGCATGACCCGCGAGGAGAAGAAGGTCATCTTCGCTTCCTCGCTCGGCACCGTTTTCGAGTGGTACGATTTCTATCTGTACGGATCGCTGGCCGCCTTCATCGGCGCGACCTTCTTCAGCTCCTATCCGGAAGCGACGCGCAACATCTTCGCGCTGCTGGCCTTTGCCGCCGGCTTCCTGGTGCGCCCGTTCGGCGCGCTGGTGTTCGGCCGCATCGGCGATCTCGTCGGCCGCAAATACACCTTCCTCGTCACCATCATGATCATGGGCCTGTCGACCTTCCTGGTCGGCCTGCTGCCCGGCTCGGCAAGCTGGGGCATCGCGGCGCCGGTCATCCTGATCGCGCTGCGCATGCTGCAGGGCCTGGCGCTGGGCGGTGAATATGGCGGTGCGGCGACCTATGTCGCCGAACACGCGCCGGACGATCGCCGCGGCTACTACACGTCGTGGATCCAGACGACGGCGACGCTCGGCCTGTTCCTGTCGCTGATCGTCATCCTGGTCATCCAGGGCGTGATGACCAAGGAAGACTTCGCTGCCTGGGGCTGGCGCATTCCGTTCCTGCTCTCGTTCGTCCTGCTTGGCATCTCGGTCTGGATCCGGCTGTCGCTGTACGGAATCGCCGACCTTCCAGCGCATGAAGGAAGAGGGCAAGGGCTCGAAGGCGCCGCTGTCGGAGGCCTTCGGCCAGTGGAAGAACGCCAAGATCGCGCTGCTCGCGCTGCTCGGCCTCACCGCCGGCCAGGCCGTGGTCTGGTACTCCGGCCAGTTCTACGCGCTGTTCTTCCTGCAGAACGTGCTCAAGGTCGACGCCGTGTCGGTCAACATCATGATCGCCATCGCACTCGCGCTCGGCACGCTCTTCTTCGTGGTGTTCGGCTGCGCTGTCCGACAAGATCGGCCGCAAGCCGATCATCATGGCCGGCCTGGCGCTCGCGATCGTCACCTACTTCCCGCTGTTCAAGGCGCTGACCTGGGCCGCCAACCCGGCGCTGGCCACCGCGCAGCAGAACACGCGGGCGACGGTGACCGCTGCTCCGGGAGACTGCAAGTTCCAGTTCAACCCGGTCGGCACGGCGAAGTTCACCACGTCCTGCGACATCGCGACGGCGTTCCTGACCCGCAACTCGGTGCCTTACGACGTCGTCACGACGGCGGCGCCGGGCACGCCGGCAACCGTCAAGATCGGCGACGAAACCGTGTCCTCGTATGACGCCGTCGCGGCTGGCGACAAGGCAACTGCCATGGGTGCGGCCTTCAACAAGGCGATCAACATCGCGCTCCACGATGGCGGCTATCCGCTGAATCGCGGCGCGGCAACCGTGGCCGACCAGAAGCTCGACGCCTTCATTGCGGCCAATCCCGAAGTGACGCTCGACGCCGCGGCGATCCGCGCCGGCGAGAAGAAGGCGGTGCCGCTCGAGCAGGCGATCAAGGACAAGCTGATCACCGCCGAAGAGGCTGCAGGCGCGACGGAAGTCACGGCCTACAGCATCCCCGGCGCCGGCGCGTTCACGATGGTTGCCGATCCGGCCGCCGTCAGCTGGCCGAAGGTCATCGCCATCCTGTTCGTCCTCGTCCTCTACGTGACGATGGTCTACGGCCCGATCGCCGCGATCCTGGTCGAGATGTTCCCGACCCGCATCCGCTACACCGGCATGTCGCTGCCCTATCACATCGGCAACGGCTGGTTCGGCGGCCTGCTGCCGGCGACCGTGTTCGCGATGAGCGCTGCGGCCGGCGACATCTACTACGGCCTCTGGTACCCGATCGCGATTGCGGCCATGTCGCTGGTGATCGGCACGCTGTTCGTGAAAGACACGCTCGGCACCGACTTGAACGCCAAGGACTGAGACGTCCGGCTCGCAAGAAGCAAACTTGCTCAGAAAAGAAAGCCCGGCGCGCGCACCCGCGCCGGGCTTTTTCGTGTCCCGTCGCCACCATCATTTTGCTCCAATGCCAGTCTGATATCGCGCCATTGCAAGGCATAGGGCAGGGTGTGGCATGCTTCTAACGATTTGGCTTGGCGCTGGCGGCATTCACGGCAATCGCGGTTCCGGTGGTCTGGCTGACCGCCGAACCCGTGCAGGCGCTGGAGGCCGAGCGCTACACGGTGTACTGCGCCGACGACCGCATCGAGGTGTCGTTCTGGGATCTGGAGCAGATGAAGGTGCGGCGCGGCTCCGACGTCTGCCAGTTTGCCAGCTACACCAGCTACAGCTCGGCGCTGACTTTTGCGCAGAAGAATTTTGGCGGCGAAGGCAAGGCGTGTAGCTGTTGAGGCTCGGCGGGGTTTATCGGGTGGTTTGTGAGCCCCTCTCTTGCGATATCTAGCACTTAGCTCGCCAAGATCGATCCTTCGACAAGCTCAGGATCGAGCTCGCTAAGATGCTGATATCGCTTTCTCCCCCGCAAGGGGGGAGATAGAGCCGGCATTGGCCTAGCCGCACGTCCCCGCCCTAAGAGAGTGGCGCAAGCGTGGCGGCAGCAAATATCTCCCCCCTTGCGGGGGAGAAAGCAATTTCAACATCTTAGCGAGTAGGCCAAAGGCCGTTAAATGAGCTAAGTGTTAGAAATTGCAAGAGAGGGGCTATTAGCAGCGCCGCGCAAACGCAAAAAGACCGCGCCATTGCTGGCGCGGCCTTTTGAACTCAACTGTTACGCACTGATACGGGCGGATGAACTCGAAACGCTGTCCGCCAAACTGAGAGGGCCTGCCGAAGCAAGCCCTGGCCGTTACCGGTTCCGGAAGGTTAGGCGGCCTTCTTGTCGAAGGAATAAAGCTTCGACAGCTGGGACTGCACTTCCTTCGCGCCTTCGGTCACGACGGTACGGGCCGTCTCGGCGACGGTGCGCACGCGCTCCATGTTGGCGTTGGCGCCTTCGCGGGCCGCATCAACCTGGATCTGGACGGCTTCGTTGATGGTCTTGGCGCCGGCAACCTTCTCGACCGTGGTCAGCGCGTGCTGGACGTTGGCGAGGGTCGCGTCGAGCGCGCCGCGGACGAAATTGGCATAGCCGCCAACGAAAGAGGTCGCCAGCTTCTCGGCGCCATCAGCAAACTTGATCACATTGACATGCACGCTCTCGGCGCGATCCTTGGCGGTCGCGGCGCCCTTGGCGACGAAGTCGCGGGCAGCGGCAGGCACTTCCAGCTTCGACTGGACGTTTTCGAAAGCCTCGGTCACGGAGGCGAAAGCGGTGTTGGCCGGGGCGGCCTTGGCGGTCTTGGTCATGGTTATCCATCCTCATTCGGGAGCTATGGTGTCACCCCGTCCGTCATGGCCCGAGGCATGGCAGGCATATAGGGGAGTTCATTGTGCATTGCAATATCAGAAATGGTGCAGTGCACAAAATTCTTTATCTGGCTGTAACAATCCGCTATCGGCACCATATCAACCGGACTCCGAGGAGCCGACCAGCATGGCAGGACAGGACGTCGCAATGGCCGCAAGCTTCAATACAGCGGACGAAGCCAAGATCGAGGCGCTGAGGCGGACCAAATTTCTGGCGACCGCGTCGCTGGTGCTGTGCGTTGTCGTCTTCCTGGTCGCCAAAGCGTTCGAAAGCCGTTGGCCGCTGCTGGGTTTCGTCGCCGCCATGGCGGAGGCCGCCACGATCGGCGGCCTGGCCGACTGGTATGCGGTGGTGGCGCTGTTCAAGCGGCCGCTCGGCCTGCCGATCCCGCATACGGCGATCATCCCGGAAAACCAGACCCGCATCGCCGACAATCTCGGCCGCTTCATCGAGCAGAATTTTCTCGCCGAGGGGCCGGTGCGCGAAAAGCTGAAGGAGGTCGATTTCGCCGCGCTCGTTGCCGACTGGCTGTCGGACAAGGATCGCGCCGAGGGGCTGTCGGTGTTTGTCGCGCGCCTGGTGCCGCAGACCTTGCAGGCGATCGACCAATCCGGCCTGCGCGGCTTCGTTACCCAGCGCGTGCTCGACCAGGTCGACAAGGTGCAGGTGGCGCCGATCGCGGCGGGGCTGCTGTCAGCCTTTACCGAGGACAAGCGGCATCAAAAACTGTTCGACGAGCTGACCCGGGTGCTCGGCCGGTTTCTGAAGGACAAAAAGGCGCTGGAGGCGATGCGCGAAAAGATCCGCTCGGAACTGCCGAGCGTGTTCAACCTGTTTCGCGCCGACGCTTATCTGTTGAAGCGCATCATCACCTCCGCATCGACGCTGCTGGAGGATGCCCGCAAGGACAAGGACCATCCGATGCGGCAGGAGTTCGACGCCTTCGTGGTCAAATTCGTCGAGCGGCTGCGCAATTCGAAGGACTATGCCAAGCGCGCCGAGCAGATGAAACGCGACCTGCTGGCCCGGCCGGAATTGCACGAGCTGGCGAGCGACATGTGGGAGAGCCTGCGGCTTTTCCTCGAGCAGGATTCGCGCGCCGACAATTCGATGATCCGCAAACATCTGGCCGGCATGTTCGTCGAGGTCGGCCGCCATCTTGCCGCCGATCCGGCGATCCGCGCCGACATGAACCAGGGTTTTGTCGTGGCGCTGGGCTCCTTCGTGGAAAGCCAGAAGAGCGGCGTTTCGACCTTCATCGCCGATCAGGTGAAGCGCTGGGATCTGAAGCAGCTCACCCGGCTGATCGAGATCAATGTCGGGCGCGACCTGCAATTCATCCGCTTCAACGGCATGGCGATCGGCGGACTGGCCGGCCTTGCTTGCGCTCGTATGTCGACAGCGAGCCTGAACTGTTTCTCGCTTCGGCTGACTCGCGAATTACCGACCGGCGTCAGTATTATCTTATGGTTCAAGCTGAACGTCGGCGTGGAGCCGGCCACTTCGGGAGGAGAAAAACGATGGCAAAACAACCGGAAACGCCGAACTTCATGGAGATGTTCTCGCAGTTCGGCAAGAACCTGAACCTGCCGAAGGTCGATACGGAAGCGATCCTGGCGCATCACCGCAAGAACCTCGAAGCGCTGCAGAAGGCGGCGTCCGCCAGCGCGCAAGGCGCGCAAACGGTGATGAACAAGCAGCGCGAGGTGTTGCAAGAAGGGCTTCAGGAAATCACCGAGATGGCGCAGAATTTCCGCGCGCCGGGCGGGCCGCAGGAGATGGTCGCCAAGCAGGCCGATTTCGCCCGCAAGTCGTTTGAGACAGCGGTGAAGAACGCCAGCGAAGTGGCCGACATCGTCAAAAAATCCGGTTCGGAATCCGTCGATATCCTGCGCAAGCGCATCCAGGAAGCGATGGAAGAAATCCGCGAGACCTATCAGAAGAAGGACTGAGGGCGGGCGGCGTATCAGGCCGATGGCTGAACCGCCGACCTTTCAACGCCCGACGACGATAGCCAAGGCAGCACTTGCTGTGCGGCATCGTCGCGCCGCTTCTGGTAACCGCCGTCGCGCTGGGCAAGCGAGGGGCTTGGCGAGGCCGGTAGTGGGATAGCGGCTTTCATGCCGTTGGCTGGACCGATCGTTGCGGCGATCGGTTTGGTGCTGGCGGTCATCGCGAGGTCGGGCCAGCGAAACGGTATGGTCACCGCCGCGCTCTGGCTGAACGCGGTATGGCTGGCGGTGTATGTCTGGCAATCGTCATCCTAAAGCGGATTGCGGCAACAGCATTTAACCGAGCCTGTCTTTCGGTACTGGCGAGCGCCCGTCAGCTCGGTTATCCCGAGCGTCATGCGAACCCGGGTTGACCGCGCAGCGGAATCCTCGGGACAGTCCAGGAACGACCGGCATTTCTTTTGCTAGGTCTCTTCGCATCCTGCCGAACGCCACAATTCTGGATTTCGGGTTCCGATCGAGCCGGCGCCGGCGGAATCGGTCTTACTGGCGCGACAGCGCTGAGACTGGCCGTTCACCGCTTCGGGTCGGGGAAAAACATAGCCTTCGCGCCGCCGCGCTCGAATTTTTTCCATTTGCCCTCGGGCTGCGCCAGGCGATCGGCGATGGCGTAGACGGCGGCCGGGTGGTGGCCGAGGCCGCAATGGCTGCCTTCCACCTCGATGTTTTCGGCGAACGGCGCTTCCTGTTCGAGGCAGCTGCGCCAGTGGCAGATGCCGTCCGTGCGGCTGTAGATCGCCGTCGTCGGCACCGGCGGCGGGTCGGAAATCTTGCCGCCCATATGCCGCTCGCGGTCGTCCACCTTGTGGCCGGAGGTGAATTCATAGAGCCGCCAGGCATTGGTGGCGCGCGGGTCGCCGGCAAACGGGCTGCCCAGGGTGATCACCAGGCGCACCTTGTCCGGCAGCGTTTTTGCCAGCTGCCGGGCATAGATGCCGCCGAGCGACCAGCCGACCAGGCTGACCTTGCGCCCGTGCTGTTCGTAGAGCTGCTCGACCTTTTCGATCATGCCGCGCTCGATGCCGGGCAGGGGGCCATAGTTGCGGCCGAGCTCCCAGCCATGCGCGGCATAGCCACGCGAGCTCAGGAAGTTGCGCAGGGCGACCGTGGAGCGGTCGCTGGTGACCAGTCCGGGAAGCACCAGCACCGGATGGCCGTCGCCGCGCGGCGTCAAGGCGGTCAGCAGCGGCAGGGACGCCAGAAAGCCGCCCAGCTCGGGCAAGGCCCTGAGTTCCAGGGCAAACAGCAACCGCGATGGGGGTCTGCGATGTCGGCCTGCGCTGTTGCCATGGTGGCGCCCGCTCCTTTGGCGGAACGGCTGCGCGGCCCTCTTTTCGTGGCGCCGGCCCGTTCGCTCGGATTGATCTTCGGCACGCTGTACTCTTTCATCAGTCTATCAAGCGCGGGCATGATGGCAAACGCCGATTAAGCGCTTTGCTGCTTACGCTGCGGTACCTTAAGCCTTTGCCGGCGCTGGCAATTTTTCGGCAGCCGCCTTCAGTTCCGCCATCGAGGCCACCAGAAGGTCGGCCAGGTGGTCGGCGTCCGGCACCGCCTTCCTGTCGGCGGTGATGCCGAAATCGAGCTTGTCGAGATAACTCTGGACGGTGATGTTGAGCGCGATGCCGTGCACCGGGATCGACACCGGATACATGGCCAGCACCTTTGCTCCGGCGCAGAAGACCGGGATCGGCGGGCCAGGCACGTTGGAGATCGTCAGGTTGGTGGTCGACGGCATCAGGTCGGCGAGGCCGCTGCGGCCGAAGAGCTGCGCCAGTCCGGGCAGCAGGATCGGCGCGCCGAGCAGCGTAAAATCCTTCGGCGAGACGTCTTTCACCGTGCCCGCCAAGGTCTTGGATTCGCTCGCGGTTTTCTTGATCGACTGGAGCCGCTCGATGGGATCTTCGATCTGCGTGGCGATCGGGCACAGCATGCCGAACACCTGGTTGGTGGCTTCGGCGTCGCCCGGCGCGCGCAACGAGATCGGCACGAAGGCGATCAGCGGCTTCTTCGGCAGCTTCTTCCTGCGCCTGAAGATAGGGCCGCAGCGCGCCGGCGCAGACCGCCATCACCACGTCGTTGATCTTCGTGCCGGTCGCCTTGGCGATGAATTTCGCGTCGGTCAGCGACGCCTCGCGCGCGGCGAAGGAGCGCTGGCTGGTGATGGTGACGTTGAACGGCGTCTTTGGCGCCAGCATGTCGGGCACGCCGGGAATGCCCGGCGCCATGCCCGAGCCAGCCGAAGCGCCTTTCTCGCCGGGCTTGGGCGGGGCAAGCAGGTCGGTCAGCGTGCCGAGAATCTGCGGCACCGCTTCCAGCGCCTTGATGTGCTGGCGCGCCATGCTCTGGATGACGTCGTTGATGCCGAGGATGGCGCGCTCGCCGGTGGTCGGCTTGCGCACCGGCTCCTTCGGCGGCGGCGGTTTTACCTTCCGCGGCACCGGCCCCATGTCGTAGAGCGCGCCGGCGATCGCCATGCCAGCGCCGCCATCGACCGCCGCATGATGCATCTTGGCATAGATCGCGACATTGCCGTCGGCGAGGCCGTCGACGATGGTGAATTGCCAGAGCGGCTGCGAACGGTCGAGCGGCACGGAATGCCACTGCCCGACCAGCTCTTCCAACTGCCTGAAATCGCCCGGCGGTGGCAGGGTGACGTGCTTCAGATGGTAGTCGAAATCGAGGTCCTCGGCGTCGACCCAGCCGGGATGGTCGAGCTCCAGCACGCGCCGCGCCAGCTTCTTCTCGAAGATCGGCGCCAGATGGATGCGCTCGAGGAAGAAGGCCTTGAAGTGATCGTAGAACGAGCCTTCGAGATCTGGCGGGCGGCTGGTAGAGCGTCAGCCCCGCCACATGCATCGGCGTTTCCGGCGTCTCCATGTAGAGAAATGTGGCGTCGATGCCTGTCAGCGGCTTCACGAATGTCCTCCCACGCCGTTGCGGCGCTTTTTCCGCGATCATTCGTCGATTTGAGACCGAAAGCAAGCAAGTGCGGCCGCGTGCAAGCCCTGCCGCAGGGTAATGCCGCCCGGTCGCTGTCTTGTCGGTCGACCGGCTTTTCAAGCCAAACGTCCAAGTCTAGGATCGCCGGCAAAATAGCCGCTTCGCGGTATGATAATTGGGTGGAGACAAGAATTTGAGCGAGCCGATTACCTTTGAAAGCCTGAAGGCGCATGGCAGGCGCCGAGATTGGCGTTTCCGACTGGGTCGTTATCGATCAGGAGCGTATCAACCAGTTCGCCGAATGCACCGAAGACCGCCAGTGGATCCATATCGATGCGGAACGCGCGGCAAGCGGGAAAGCCCGTTCCGCACGACGATCGCGCATGGCTATCTGACGCTTTCGCTGATCGCGGGCCTTGCGCTTGCAGATCGGCGGGCTGCCGGACAATCTGCAGGCCGCCTTCAACTATGGGCTGGACAAGGTGCGCTTCATCACCGCCGTGAAGGTCGGCGCGCGGGTGCGCCTGCGCTCGACGCTGGTCTCGCTCGAAGACAAGGGCACCGGCCAGTATCTCATGAAGTCGTCGAACACGATCGAGATCGAGGGCGAGGAAAAGCCGGCGCTGATCGCCGAAACGCTGGCCATGCTGTTTGAGCGGCGCGCCAGAAGCAGGGAGCCTGACGCATGGCCAAAGCGCCGAAGCGAAGACCGCACGCTGGCCGAGCAGATCGCCGACGAGGCGGCGGAGAATACGCTGGCGCTGAACCCGCTGATCGGCTGGCGCGCCGAGGACATGGTGCAGGCGGCCGGCACGGTGATGAAGGCGCTGGCCGTCCTCGCCGCAGAACGTTGCGACGCAGTGGATGAATTTCGCCACCGAGTGGGGCAAGATCGTCACCGGCAATTCCGAGCTGACGCCCGACCCGCGCGACCGCCGCTTCGCCGACCCGGCGTGGAAGACCAGCAATCTGCACAAGGCGCTGGCGCAATCCTACATGGCCTGGGGCAAGGCGGTGACCGACATGGTCGCCAAGACCGAGCTGGAGGGCAAGGATGCGGCCCGCGCGCGGCTCGTCACCTCGATCTTCGTCGACGCGATGGCGCCGTCCAACAATCCGGTGCTCAACCCGACGGCGATGAAGACGATGCTCGATTCGGGCGGCAAGAGCGCGGTTTCCGGGCCTGAAGAATTTCTTCGACGACATGACCAAGAATGGCGGCCTGCCGTCGTCGGTCGATGCGTCGAAATTCAAGGTCGGCGAGAACCTCGCCAACGCGCCGGGCACGGTGGTGTTCCGCAACGAGGTGCTGGAGCTGATCCACTACACCGCGACGACCGAGAAGGTGTATCAGCGGCCGCTGCTGATCGTGCCGCCGCAGATCAACAAATATTATTCCGTCGATCTGTCGCCCGAAAAAAGCATGATCAGGTTCCTGACCGCCAACGGCATCCAGCCCTATTGCGTGTCCTGGCGCAATCCGACGCCGGCGCAGGCCGACTGGGGCCTCGACACCTACATCGAAGCGCTCGACGAAGCCTGCGACGCGGCGCGCGAGATCACCGGCGTCGACACCGTCAACATCATGGGCTCGTGCTCGGGCGGCATCACGCTGTCGACCTACGTCGCCTGGCTGGCGGCGCAGAAAAAGGAAAAGATCAACGCGGTCATCCTCGCCGTCTGCGTGCTCGACACGCAGGCCGATACCGACAGCGAGTTCGCCTCGCTGGTGACGCCGGAATCGATCATGATCGCCAAGCAGATGTCGAAGGCGCGCGGCATCCTGGACGGCCACGAGATGGCGAAGATGTTCGCCTGGATGCGGCCGAACGATCTGATCTGGAACTACTGGGTCAACAACTATCTGCTCGGCAACCAGCCGCCGGCCTTCGACGTGCTGTTCTGGAATGCCGACACGACGCGGCTGCCGGCGCGGCTGCATGCCGATTTCCTCGACCTGATCTTCACCAACCCCTTCGTCAATGGCGGCAAGCTGTCGATCTCCGGCGTGCCGATCGACATGAAGAAGGTGAAGCACGAAACCTATGTGATCGCCGGCACGACCGACCACATCACGCCGTGGAAGGCGGTCTACCAGACCGCGCGCCTCTACGGCGACAAGACGACCTTCATCCTGTCCAATTCCGGCCATCTGCAGAGCCTGCTCAACCCGCCGGGCAATCCAAAGGCCTGGTATGTGAAGGGCGTGGCCGAAGGAGAAGGATCCCGACGCCTGGACGGCCAAGGCCGACCAAGCAGGAGGGCAGCTGGTGGCTCGACTGGGCGGCGTTCCTGAAGGAGCGCTCGGGCGACGAGATCGACGCGCCGAAGGCAGCCGGCAACAAGAAATACAAGCCGCTCGGCCCCGCGCCGGGCACCTATGTGTTCGAGCCTTGAGTTCGAATTGCTCACCGCCCCCTCGTCCTGCCGGACATCTCCCCCCAGGGGGAGATCGGAGTGTCGCGACGTTGCGACCAGGAGAGATTCCCCAGCGGGCGAGAAGTCCGGCCGAGGGCCGGATCGAGGGCAATATGACCGCCAAAACCAAGCCGCGCGACTATGTCGGCACGATGGAAATCAAGGTTTTCGATGTCGATGGCCAGCTGCTTGCGCACCGGCATCCGCCACGGCTCGTCGTCGCGCCCGCCGCTGTTGATGTTCAACGGCATCGGCGCCAATCTCGAACTCGCCGAACCGTTCATGGCCGAGCTCGCACGACACCACCGGCATCATTTTCGATGTGCCGGGCGTCGGCGGCTCGCCCGCGCCGGCCTTTCCCTACCGGCCGTCGACGCTGGCGCGCATGGCCAAGCGGCTGTCGAACATTCTGGGCTACGAGCAGGCTGACGTGTCCGGCGTTTCCTGGGGTGGGGGCGCTGGCGCAGCAGTTTGCCTTCCAGTATCCGGCGGTCTGCCGCAAGCTGATCCTGGCGGCCACCGCGCCCGGCATCACCATGTTTCCGGGCGCGCCGAGCGTGCTGTCGAAGATGGCGAGCCCACGCCGCTATACCGACCCCGGCTACATGCGCTCGATCGCCGCCGAGATTTATGGCGGCGCCTTCCGCACCGACCCGACGCTGATCACCAAACACGCCGCGGCGATGAAGGGCGCGACGCAATATGGCTACATGCTGCAACTTCTGGCGATGAGCGGCTGGACCAGCCTGCCATGGCTCTGGATGCTGCGGCAGCCGACGCTGATCATGGCCGGCAGCGACGATCCGCTGGTGCCGATGATCAACGCAAAAATGCTGCATTCGATGATCTCCAACTCGCGGCTGGAAGTGATCGACGACGGGCATCTGTTCATGGTGACCAAGCCGCAAGAAACGGCGCATATCGTGGAGGCGTTTCTGCGGGAGTGACAGCATGCCGCCATCGACGGCGTCGACCGACTGGTATCGCAATACGGCCTGGGACGACGCCATCGAGGCGTCGTTCTTCGCGAAACTCGCCCGCGCGCGCCAAAAGGCGCAGTATGTCAGGATCCAGGCGAATACGCTGGCTCCGACAAAGCCGGATGTGGCGCTGCGATTGCTCGACCATCTATTTCAGCTTCGATGACCGGATCGACCGGGCGCCGGCCTATGTCGACAAGGCGACCGCGCATCTCGCCTTGGGTCAGACAGACCAGGCCATCGCTGCGTACGAAGCAGCGCTTGCCGTCGAGGCTTCTTTTCCGCAGGTCAGGACGTCAGCCGGCAGCGACCTCGCCATGCTCATAGCCGTGAACCGGCTGGCGGACCGCTACGATCAGGCGCTTGAGGTATCGGTCTGGCCGCCGGGCCAGCTCGAGCTTCCCGCGCTGCGTTTTGCCTACCACGCGCCGCGCGCCCTGATCTTCGCTGACAGAGGGCTGAAAGAGGATGCGCGGCAGGAGGCTGAGGCAGCGCTGGCTGCAGCCGATCGACAACATTCCGGCCTGTCGCGCCACCCGACGGTCGGGCTTGTCGCGAACGATGAGCGCGCTCTGAAGGAGAGGCTGATGCAGATTGCGGACCCGCGGGCAGGGTCCGTGATGTCGCGTATCCGGCAGAAATTGTTCGGCTAGTTCGAACCTGGATACCTCCCTGCAAGGGGAGGGATCAGAAGCGCGTCACCACGCCGATGCCGATGCCTTCGAACTTGTCCATCGCCATCAGCGCGGCCGGCGCTTCGTCCAGCGACAGCGTTTTGCCAATGAGCAGTTCCGGCTTCAGCTTGCCGGTCTGGATCATGTCCAGCATCGGCTGGTAGCGCCAGGCCTGCATGCCGTGGCTGCCGCGGATTTCCAGTTCGAACATGATGACTTTGGCCATCGGGATCGGCGGCTTGGCGTGGTCGGCCAACATCAGCCCGACCTGAACATGCCGGCCACGCCGGCGCAGATTGTTGATCGAGTTGTTGCAGGTGATCGGATGGCCGAGCGCGTCCATCGACATGTGCGCGCCGCCATTGGTGATCTGCTTCACCGCCTTGACGACGTTGGGTTCGGTCTTGGCGTTGACGGTGGCGACCGCGCCCAGCTTTTTCGCCAACTCCAGCTTGTCGTCGGCGAGGTCGATGGCGACGACATTGGCGCCCATCGCGCTGGCGATCATGATGGCCGACAGGCCGACGCCGCCGCAGCCATGCACCGCCACCCATTCGCCCGGCTGCACGCGGCCCTGGTCGACAACCGCGCGAAACGAGGTGACGAAACGGCAGCCGAGGCTGGCGGCGGTGGCGAAATCCATCGACTCGGGCAGCCGCACGAGGTTGGTGTCGGCAAAGTCGATGGCGACATATTCGGCATAGGAGCCCCAGGCCGAAAAGCCGGGCTGGTACTGATGTTCGCAGACCTGGTGGTTTCCGCTCGCGCATTCGACGCAGCGCCCGCAGGCGGCGACGAAAGGCACGGTGACGCGGTCGCCCTTCTTCCAGCGCCGCACGTCGGAGCCGATGGCTGCGACCGTGCCGGCCAGCTCATGGCCCGGCACATGCGGCAGCTTGATGCCGGGATCATGGCCCATCCAGCCGTGCCAGTCGCTGCGGCAAAGCCCGGTCGCCTCGACCTTGATGACGACGCCTTCAGGTGACGGCGTCGGGTCGGGGACGGTTTCGATGCGGGGCGTTTCGCCGAAGGCGTCGAAGAGGACGGCTTTCATATTATGTTCCCTCAGATCAAGGAATTGCACTGCCCCCTCCACCGCCTTCGGCGACCCTCTCCCCCGTGAAACGGGGCGAGGAACCGACGGCGACGCTTGGCTCGAGCTTGGATCCTGCCCGCGTAGCGGTGGAGAGGTGACCGCCCGACAGGCGGTGGAGGGGTGCGCGAAGGGCTGAAGATACTATCACTCCGCATCGGGCTGGTTGGCCGGTGCGGCCTTCTGGAAGGCCGGCAGCGCCATGCAGGCGGCGTTGATGCGCGCAATGGTCGGGTAGGGCGTTCATGTCGACGCCGAAGCGGGCATTGTTGGTGACCTGCGCGACCAGGCAGATATCGGCCAGGCCGGGCGTGTCGCCATGGCAGAATTGTCCGGTTTCCTTGGCCGTCGCCAGCAGTTTTTCCAGCGGTTCAAAAGTCTCGTTGACCCAATGGCGGAACCAGTTGTTCACGTCCTCGTCGCTGGCGCCGAAAAGCGTGCGCAGCGAGGTCAGGATGCGCAGATTGTTGACCGGGTGGATCTCGCAGGCGACCATCTGCGCCAGCATCCGCACATGGGCGCGGCTCCAGCGGCGTTTTGGGCAGCAGCGGCGGGTCAGGGTATGTCTCGTCCAGATATTCGATGATCGCCAGCGATTGCGACAGCATCGTCCCGTTCTCGAGGATCAGCGCCGGCACCAGGCCCTGCGGATTGACGGCGAGATAGGGCGCCTCGCGGTGTTCGCCATGGCGCAAGATGATGCGGCACGTAGTGATAGTCGAGGCCCTTCAGCGCCAGCGCGATGCGCACGCGGTAGGAGGTCGAGGAGCGGAAATAATTGTGCAGGACAAGGCCGCTCATGCCCAGCGTCCGCTGATGGTGAACTCGATCTTGCCGAGGCCCTCGATGCCGCCCTCGACACGGTCGGCCGGCTCGATCGCGGCTACGCCGGCGGGCGTGCCGGTGAAGATCAGGTCGCCGGATTGCAGCGCGACCGACTGGCTGCAGAAGGCGATGGTGTCGGCCACCGGCCAGATCAGCTCGTCGAGGTCGCCATCCTGTCGGACCTTATCGTTGACCGACAGCCAGATGCGGCCTTTTGCGGGGTGCCCGACCGCCTTGACCGGGTGAAGTGCTGCGCAGACGGCGGAATTGTCAAAACCCTTCGACCAGTCCCACGGGCGCGAAAGCTTCTTGGCCTCGTCCTGCAAGTCGCGGCGGGTCAGGTCGACGCCGACGCCGTAACCCCAGACGTATTCCAACGCCTGGTCGACTGGAATGTCTTCGCCGGCCTTGGCAATCGCGACAACCAGTTCGACCTCGTGATGCAGGTTTTTGGTCAGCGGCGGGTAGGGTACCGGGCCGCAATCGTCGATCACGGCATCAGCCGGTTTGGTGAAGAAAAACGGCGGCTCGCGGTTCGGGTCCTTGCCCATCTCGCGGGCATGGGCGGCGTAGTTGCGCCCGACGCAAAAGATGCGTCGGACCGGAAAGCGCTCGGTCGAGCCGGATATGGCGACGGACGGCTGCGGCTGCGGGGCAAAACAGAAATCAGGCATGCCCAACATACGCGGTTCGCGCCGAGGATGAAGCGAAAAATTTTCTGAAAGCGGCGTCATTCCGGGACGCGAGGGATCGGATCCAGAGCGCGACTTTGAACAGATTGTGAACCCGATAGGTCACAACTCTGTCCCGCTGCGCGGCCGAGATTTAGACGCAGGCCTTACAAGCACATGCTTTTTCTTGCCGACCGACAGTTTGAGAACGCCATTCGCCAGAGCGGCCGAGGAGACGAGCAACCGGTCATCGCTCACTGGCTGATCGTTGAGGCGCACCGCACCGCCCTGGACATGCCGGCGGGCTTCGCCATTGGAAGCCGCGAGGCCCGCGGTGACGAGCAGTGACAGCAGGCCGATGCCGGCATCAAGCTCGGCGCCCGAAACCTCGACCGTCGGCAAGGTGTCGGCAAGCGCGCCTTCCTCGAAGGTCTTGCGCGCGGTCTCGGCAGCCTGCTCGGCTGCCTCGCGGCCATGCACGATCGCCGTCGCCTCGGTGGCCAGCACCTTCTTCGCCTCGTTGATCTCGGAGCCGCCCAGCGCCTCCAGCCGCGCGATCTCGTCCAGCGGCAGGCGGGTGAAAATCTTCAGGAAGCGGCCGACATCGGCGTCTTCGGTGTTGCGCCAATATTGCCAGAAATCATAGGGCGAGAAGACATCGCCGTTCAGCCAGACCGCGCCCTTGGCCGACTTGCCCATTTTCGCGCCGGACGACGTGGTGAGCAGCGGCGTGGTCAACGCAAATAGCTGCGGCGTGCCCATGCGGTGGCCGAGATCGACGCCGTTGATGATGTTGCCCCACTGGTCGGAGCCGCCCATCTGCAGCCGGCAATCGTAGCGCCGCGACAGCTCCACGAAGTCGTAGCCTTGCAGGATCATGTAGTTGAATTCGAGGAAGGACAGCGACTGCTCGCGGTCGAGCCGCAGCTTGACGCTGTCGAAGGTGAGCATGCGGTTGACCGAAAAATGCCGGCCGACATCGCGCAGGAACTCGACATAGTTGAGCTTCATCAGCCAGTCGGCATTGTTGACCATGATGGCGTCAGTCGTCGCCGTCGCCGTAGGTCAGGATACGGCCGAAGATCTTCTTGATGCCTTCGATGTTGCTGTCGATCGTTTCCATGGTCAGCAGCTTGCGCTGGTCGTCGCGGAAGGACGGATCGCCGATCATCGACGTGCCGCCGCCCATCAGCGTGATCGGCCGGTGGCCGGTCTGCTGCATCCAGTAGAGCATGGTCGCCGAGATCAGATTGCCGATATGCAGGCTGGTCGCTGTGGCGTCGTAGCCGACATAGGCGGTAACGGTCTGCTTGGCGAAAAGCTCGTCCAGGCCGGTCTCATCCGAGATCTGGTGGATGAAGCCGCGCTCTTGCATGACGCGCAGAAAATCGGATTTGAACGCTGGCATGGTCTTCTCTGATGCTGGTGTGGCGGCTCCCTGCATGGCGTAGCGAGCCGCCGCGCCTTTAGCATCCCTGGCCTGAGAATCACAAGAAAGCAGACGGAATGAGTTTGACCACCGCGATCGGCCTGATGAGCGGCACGTCGATGGATGGCATCGACATCGCCATGCTGCGCACCGACGGCGAAGCGGCGATCGAGGTCGGGCCGCAGCTTTTCGTGCCCTACGATGCCGCGTTTCGGCGGCGGCTGGAGCAAGGGCTGGAAACCGCCAAGGCGATCGTCAAGCGCGAGGATCGGCCCGGAGATCTTGGCGAAGCTGGAGAGGGACATCACCGGCCGGCATGCCGATGCCGTCGCGTTCTTTCTCAAGAATTTGGCAAGATCCATCGATCCCGTCTGGCTGAAGCCGGAGTTGATCGGATTTCACGGCCAGACCGTGCTGCACCGGCCGCAAGCCGGCGTCACCGTCCAGCTTGGCGACGGGCCGTGGCTGGCGCAGCTGACCGGCATGCCGGTGGTCTATGACATGCGCGCCAACGACATGGCGCATGGCGGGCAGGGCGCGCCGCTGGTGCCCGCCTATCATGCGGCGCTGGCGCGCTCGCGCCTGGATCTGTTTCGCGGACCGGTTTCCGCTGGTGTTCGTCAACATCGGCGGCATCTCGAACATCACCTATGTGCCGGAGACCGGCGATCCGATCGCCTTCGACAGCGGGCCGGGCAACGCGCTGATCGACCAATGGGTCGCGCAAGTCGGCGGCGTGCCATATGACGCCGACGGCGCGATCGCGAGCGAGGGCGGCGTCGTGCGCCGCGTCGTGGACGCGCTATCTGGACAAGCCGTTCTTCGCCAAAGCCGGTCCGAAATCGCTCGACCGGCTGGATTTTTCGCTGGCCGAAGCTGACGGGCTGGAGCTTGCCGATGGTGCGCGCACGCTGGCCGCGGTTTCCGCCGAAGCAATCCTCAAAGTCGGCCGATCATCTGCCCGAGCCGCCAAAACTCTGGATCCTGTGCGGCGGCGGACGAAAAAACCCGCATATTGTCAATGATTTGCGCGAAGGCGCTGAGAAGTCCGGGCGCTGAGGTGATGCTGATGGAGGATGCCGGCTGGAACGGTGATTTCACCGAGGCGGAGGCCTGGGCCTATCTGGCCGTGCGGTCGCAAAGAGGTCTGCCACTGACCTTCCCGACGACCACGGGATGCCGCGAGGCGGTGAGTGGGGGCGTTTTGGCCCCGGCTGGACGCGCCAATGGCTGAGGCGAAAGCGGAAGACCTGCTGGTCACGCCTCGACTGCGGCTGCGCATGTGGGAGGCCGGCGATGCGCCTTTGGTCAAGGCGCTGCATGCCGACCCGGTGACAAACCGGTTCCTGTCGCAAAAGTCGGACCCCTGGTCCGACAAGAAGGTGGCGCGGCGGTTGGCCGGCTGGGCCGACGAATTTTCCGCCGACGGTCTGACAAAATTCAAGCTGCTAAGGCGCTCGGATGGCGCTTTCATCGGCCGAGCGGGATTTACCTGGTTGCCCGAAACCGATGAGTTCGAGCTCGGCTATTCGATCCTGCGCTCGGAATGGGGCAAGGGTTATGCCAGCGAGATCGCAACTGCGCTGGCGCGATGGTTCTTCACGCTCGGCAAGGGCGACCATTTCGTCGCCTTCGCTCATGTCGAGAACATCGCGTCACAACGCGTGCTGGAGAAGGCCGGCATGCGCTATGAGCGCACCGGGCCGTATCACGACATGCCGTTCAGGTTTTATCGAATGGAGCGGCGGCGATCAGGCCAGATTGCCGTAACGCCGCACGAGTTCGGTCATACCGGACGCGCCATCGACGCGCGCCAGGCCTTCGGCGACGCCGATGCGATCCGCCTCGGGCCGGTTCTGGCTGACTTTCCACTTGCCGTTGATCTCGGCTGATCTCGATTTCGATGCCGACGATGCCGCGCAGCTGCGCCTCGATGAAGCGCTCCGGGGCGTCTTCGACATGCCACGGCTCGGCCCGGTTAGCTTCATGAATTCCAGTCAGCTCGCGGATCTGCTGCGCTAGCCAGGCGGTGTCCTCGATCGTGCGCGCGCCGGCCGCGAACCTGAACGATGGCGTAGTTCCAGGTCGGCACGACCTTGCCGGTCTCGCGCTTGGTCTCGTACCAGGACGGCGTGATGTAGCTGTCGGCACCCTGGAAGACGATCAGAACCGGCATGTCCGGGTTGTCGCGGATGATCTTCCACTGCGGATTGGCGCGGGCGACATGTGCGCGCAACCGGCCGTTCGGCCCGACATCGGCGTCCAGCAGGAAAGGCACGGGGTCGGCGACAGGGCCTTCAGCCGTCGCGGAAATCAGCAGACCGAGCGGATGCGCGCGGATCAGCGCATGCAGACGTGCTGGGATCGGTCTCGACGAAATGCGATGGCTGGTACATGCGGCGCTCCTATATCTGGCCAGGTATGCATGGCCAGCGCGCACCTATTGCCGAGGTCGCAGACCTGAGATCAAAGATCTGTGATCCAGTCTTCGGATCGAGTCGGGATCGAGCGCGACGGCTTGCCTTAACGAAGCCGCTTCGGCTTCGGATCGGCCAATTCGCCGCGCAGCCGGCGGTCCAGATAGTCCTCGCACTCCAGGATCAGCTTGTCCGCGTCGTTGGCGAAGAAGTGGTTGGCGCCGGGCATCGTCTTCTGGGTGATGGTGATGCCCTTTTGCGTGTGCAGCTTGTCGACCAGCACCTGCACATCCTTCGGCGGCGCGACCTTGTCGGCATCGCCGTGGATGATAAGCCCGGACGACGGGCAGGGGGCCAGGAACGAGAAGTCGTAGGTGTTGGGCTGCGGCGCGATCGAGATAAAACCCTCGATTTCCGGCCGGCGCATCAAAAGCTGCATGCCGATCCAGGCGCCGAACGAATAGCCGGCGACCCAGCAGGTCTTCGATTCGGGGTGCAGCGACTGCACCCAGTCGAGCGCGGCGGCGGCATCCGACAATTCGCCGACGCCGTGGTCGAACGCGCCCTGGCTGCGGCCGATGCCGCGGAAATTGAAGCGCAGCGTGGTGAAATTGCGCTTCTGGAACATGTAGAAGAGGTCGTAGACGATCTTGTTGTTCATCGTGCCGCCGAACTGCGGATGCGGGTGCAGCACGATGGCGATCGGCGCACTCTTCTCCTTCGATGGCTGATATCGGCCTTCAAGCCGACCTTCGGGACCGTTAAAAATGACCTCTGGCATAATGACTCCGCACTGGCGCCGATGGCGCAAAAGGCGCTTCAAGTCTTGACGCCGTTGCGGCGTCTGCCTAGAAGCTAGTTTAGAATTATTCAAAACTGGGTGACGCAGTCGCGGCCCAGGAAAGCGGCTAGATAGGATGGCTGGCCCTGCAATTTCAAGGAAATTGCGCAGCCGGGTCCAATCCATATCAGCCGACTGGTGAACGACAGGATCGCCCGAGCAGAAATGGCCGCCCATCGCGCCTATCTCGATTGGAATGCCAGCGCGCCGCTTTGCGATGCGGCGCGCGCAGCCATGCTCGACGCCTTGGACATGGCAGCCAACCCGTCATCGGTGCATTCGGAAGGCCGCCGCGCGCGCCAGATCATCGAAGAGGCCCGCCGGCAGGTCGCCGCGCTGGTCGGTGGCCGGGCCGACCATGTGGTGTTCACCTCGGGGGCGACCGAGGCTGCAACGACGTTGCTGACGCCAGACTGGCGCATGGGCCGGTCGGCGCTGCGCATGGGACGGCTCTATGTCTGCGAGGCGGATCACCCGTGCCTGTTGAATGGCGGACGGTTCGCGCCCGAGCAGGTGAGCCGGATCGGCGTCGATGAAAATGGGCTGCTGGAGCTCGACGCACTTTCGTCGGCTCTGGCGTCGCATGACCGCGACACCGGCCTGCCGCTGGTGGCCGTTCATGCCGTCAACAATGAAACCGGTGTCATCCAGCCCTTGGCCGAGATTGCGGCGATCGTTCGCCAGGCGGGCGGCGTGCTGGTGCTCGATGCCGTCCAGGCAGCCGGGCGTATCCCTCTCGATATGACGGCCGGATTGGCCGACTACCTGATCCTGTCCTCGCACAAGATCGGCGGGCCGAAGGGCGCTGGCGCGATCGTGGCAGCCGCCGATCTGATGATGCCGGCGCCGCTGATCACCGGCGGCGGTCAGGAAAAGGGTTTTCGCGCCGGCACGGAAAACCTTGCGGCGATCGCCGGGTTTCGGCGCTGCGGCTACCGAGGCGGCCGGCAGCTTGACTCCGTCGAGCCGGATCGCGTCTGTTGCGCGACCGCGTCGAGGCGATCGTTGTGGCGAACGCGCCCGACGCGGTGATTTACGGCGCTGATGCGCCGCGCGTGGCCAATACGAGCTTCTTTGCGCTGCCGGGCATGAAAGCGGAGACGGCGCAGATCGCCTTCGATCTGGCCGGCGTGGCGCTTTCGGCCGGGTCGGCCTGTTCGTCGGGCAAGGTGGGGCCGAGCCATGTGCTGAAGGCGATGGGTTTTGGCGATGGCGCCGGCGCGCTGCGGGTTTCGATCGGGCCGACGACGACGGACGAGGATATCGCGCTGTTCGAGGCGGCGCTGGCCAGCCTGCTGGCGCGGTCGCGCGCGGACGAAGGCGGCGTGAGAAGCGACATTCCGCCGGGTTTTTTCTCGGCGGCGGAACACTATATGAGGCGTACGCTCCACTTTTGCGGCGCCATAGTTTGAAAACGGCCGGGCCTTGACCCCGGCATGGATGGAGAACAGCCGATGCCTGCTGTGCAGGAAACGATCGATAGCGTCCGCAAGCTGGACGTCGACCAATACAAATATGGCTTCGAGACGATCATCGAGATGGACAAGGCGCCAAAGGGCCTGTCCGAGGACACGATCCGTTTCATTTCGGCCAAGAAGGGCGAGCCGGACTGGATGCTGGAATGGCGTCTGGAGGCGTTCCGCCGCTGGCTGACGCTGGAAGAGCCGACCTGGGCGCGCGTCGACTATCCGAAGATCGATTTCCAGGACATCTATTATTACGCAGCGCCGAAGAACCAGAGCGGTCCGCGATCGCTGGACGAGGTCGATCCGGAGCTGCTGCGCGTCTACGAAAAGCTCGGCATCCCGCTGAAAGAGCAGGAAATTCTGGCCGGCGTGCAGAAGGACAAGGCGCCTGTCGACGGGCTGGACGAGGACGGCGAGCCGAGCGACAATGTCTACAAGTCGGGCCGCGTCGCGGTCGATGCCGTGTTCGATTCGGTTTCCGTCGTCACCACGTTCAAGGATGAACTGGCCAAGGCCGGCGTGATCTTCTGCTCGATCTCGGAAGCCATCCGCGAGCACCCGGAGCTGGTGAAGAAATATCTCGGCACGGTCGTGCCGACGACCGACAATTTTTACGCGACGCTGAACTCGGCGGTGTTCACCGACGGGTCGTTCGTGTTCGTGCCGAAGGGCGTGCGCTGCCCGATGGAGCTCTCCACCTATTTCCGCATCAACGAGAAGAACACCGGCCAGTTCGAGCGCACGCTGATCATCGCCGAAGAGGGCGCCTACGTCTCCTATCTCGAAGGCTGCACCGCGCCCCAGCGCGACGAGAACCAGCTGCATGCCGCCGTGGTCGAGCTGGTCGCGCTGGACGATGCCGAGATCAAATATTCGACGGTGCAGAACTGGTATCCGGGCGACGCGCAGGGCAAGGGCGGCATCTACAATTTCGTCACCAAGCGTGGCGATTGCCGTGGCGACCGCTCGAAGATTTCGTGGACGCAGGTCGAGACCGGCTCGGCGATCACCTGGAAATATCCGAGCTGCATTCTGCGCGGCGACGAGAGCCAGGGCAATTTCTATTCGATCGCGGTGTCGAACGGCTATCAGCAGGTCGATAGCGGCACCAAGATGATCCACCTCGGCAAGAACACCCGCAGCCGGATCATCTCGAAGGGCATTGCCGCCGGGTTTTCGCAGAACACCTATCGCGGCCAGGTGTCGGCGCATCGCAAGGCGACCGGCGCGCGCAACTTCACCAATTGCGACTCGCTGCTGATTGGCGACCAGTGCGGCGCGCACACCGTGCCCTACATGGAAGCCAAGAACGCCACGGCGAAATTCGAGCACGAGGCGACGACGTCAAAAATTTCCGACGACCAGAAGTTCTACGTGATGCAGCGCGGCATTCCGGAAGAGGAGGCGATCGCGCTGATCGTCAACGGCTTCGTCAAAGAGGTCATCCAGGAACTGCCGATGGAGTTTGCCGTCGAAGCGCAGAAGCTGATTGGGATTAGTTTGGAAGGCTCGTGGGTGATCAAGCGCATCTGGCACGGCTACACCACGCCCGAGCGCGCCGACGACTACGAGGCGCTGCTGAAGGCCGAGGTGATCTCGGGGATCGAGGACAAGAACATCCCCGGTTTCCGCGGCATCGACGTGCTGCGCCGGCCGCTTGATGACGAGGTCGAGTTCATCACCGCCATGGAGTTCGACTCGCTCGACAGCGTGAAGGCGTTTGTCGGCGAAGATTATGAGCAAGCCTATGTGCCGGACGAAGCGCGGGCGATCCTCTCCCGCTTCGACGAGCGCTCGCAGCACTATGACGTGCGCGACAGCCGCAGCTATGAGAGCGCCGAGGAAAACACCAATCGTTCGTTCATGGCGGCATTCCAGCAGGATGAAGTGGTCGGCGGAGCAGCCGGAACCGATCCGCAATGCGGGCTGAGCCTGCGCCGCAACACACCGCCGTCTTGCCGCCGAATGTTTGGTTCGTGCGCAAGAACCGCGGCAACGGCTCGATGCCGGTGACGCGCGAGGGCTACAGGATCGCGGCGAAGTTCGTGTTCGGCATGGTCGGCTGGGCCGTCGTCGCGGTGGCGATGGTGGTGATCGGCCTGATCTGGGGACCGCCATGGCTGACGCTGGCTTCGCTGCCGTTCTTCGTCGCCGGTACATTTCTCACCGCTTGGTATTTCATCGCCCAAGCGCGCAGACACACAGACTATTCAATTACTTACAACGACCTGCTGAAAGCGCGGCGCAATGTCTGAGATGAGATATCCGCGCTCGAAAATCACCGTCGCTATGCACCCGAAACTGGCTGACTAGGAGGGGGCTATGCCAAAAGAACTGCCTGCCGACATCTGGTTTGTCCGCTCGAACGGCGGCTCGGGCTCTTACCCGGTGACACCGGAAGGCTGGCGCGTGGCGCGGAATTTTGGCATCGGCATGGCCGCATCGACCATCGTTGGCGTTGCGCTGGCCTTGAGCCAGGTCGGCCCGGCTTGGCTTTGGCCGGTCGTGTTTGTTGCCGGCGTGGTCGCATCCGGCTGGTATTTCATCGACACTGCGCGCAAGCACACCGACACATCGCTTACCTACAACGAATACGTGAAAGACAAGACGAATGCTTGAGATCAAGAACCTGCATGCCAAGATCGCCGACACGGATACGGAAATCATCCGTGGCCTCGATCTGACCGTGAATGCCGGCGAAGTGGCCGCCATCATGGGCCCGAATGGTTCGGGCAAGTCGACGCTGTCCTATATCCTGGCCGGCCGTGACGACTATGAGGTGACCGAGGGCGACATTCTCTACAACGGCGAGTCGATCCTGGAGATGGACCCGGCCGAGCGCGCCGCCGCCGGCATTTTCCTCGCCTTCCAGTATCCGATGGAGATACCGGGCGTTGCGACCATGGAGTTTCTCAAGGTGGCGATGAACGCGCAGCGCAAGTCGCGCGGCGAGGAACCGCTGAAGACGCCGGACTTCATCAAGCGCGTAAAGGAGGCCGCCGCCTCGCTGAGCATGGACTACAATATGCTGAAGCGGCCGCTGAATGTCGGCTTTTCCGGTGGCGAGAAGAAGCGCGCCGAGATCCTGCAGATGAAGCTTTTGGAGCCAAAACTCTGCGTGCTGGACGAGACCGATTCCGGGCTCGACATCGACGCGCTGAAGATCGTGGCCGAAGGCGTCAACGCGCTGCGCTCGCCCGATCGTGCGGTCGTGGTGATCACCCACTATCAGCGCCTGCTCGACTACATCGTGCCGGACACGGTGCATGTGCTCTCCAAGGGCCGCATCGTGAAGTCGGGCGACAAGACACTGGCGCATGAGCTGGAAGCCGAAGGCTATGCCGGCGTTGTCGGCGAAGCCGCGTGAGGACGTGACGATGAACATGCATGCCCAAATGCACACGGCCGCCGAAAAGGCGCTGTTTGCCGCCTACGACACGCTGGTGTCGGACCTGCCGGGCGACGGCGCGGTGACGATCAAGCGCGACAATGCGCTGGAACAGCTCAAGGTCGGCCTGCCGACCAAGCGCATCGAAGCCTGGCACTACACCGATCTGCGGCGTCTGCTGACCAAGGTGCCGGAACTACCGACAAGGCCGAGGCCAAGCCGGTCGCGCCGGTGCTCGAAGGTTCCTTGGTGCTGGCGCTGCTCAACGGCGTGTCGAAAGAAGCCGGCAATCTGCCAGACGGCGTTGCGGTGACACGGCTCACCGACAAGCTGCTCGATGGTTCATTCGCGCCGGCGCTGGAGCCGAGTGGTTTCGACGATGCCATCGGTGCGCTGAACAGCGCCTTTGTCGGTGACGGCTATTTTGTCGACATTGCCGACGGCACCGAACTGGAAACGCCGATCGAGCTGCAAAACATCCAGGCTGGCGGCCAGACGCATGTGCGGCTGCCGGTGCGTGTCGGCGCGAACGTCAAGGCGACGATCGTGCAGCGCGAGACCGGCAGCGGGGCAGGGCTGGTGAGCTCTGTCTCCAACCTTCTCATTGGCGAAGGGTCGGAGGTGCTTTGGCTCATCGTCCAGGACCAGCCGGACACGGCGATCCACCTCGGCCAGTTCAACGCCGAGATCGGCAAGAACGCCAGGCTGACGCTGTTCGTCATGAACTCGGGCGGCAAGCTGGTGCGCCAGGAAGTGCGCGTGAAGGCGGCCGGCGAGGGCGCCGACTTCCAGCTTCGCGGCGTCAATCTTTTGGCTGGCGACACACACACCGATGTGACCATGGTGCTGGATCATACGGTGCCGCACACCGGCTCGCGCGAATTGGTGCGCAACATCGTCACCGGCAAGGCGCATGGCGTTTTCCAGGGCCGCATCAACGTGCACCAGCCGGCGCAGAAGACCGACGCCAAGATGGCCTGCAACACGTTGTTGCTTTCCGACGATGGCGAGTTCGACACCAAGCCGGAGCTGGAAATTTTTGCCGACGATGTGGTTTGCGGCCATGGCGCGACGGTGACCGAGATCGACCGCAACCACCTGTTTTATCTGATGGCGCGTGGCGTGGATGAAAAGTCGGCGCGGGGTTGCTGGTCAAGGCGTTCGTGGCGGAAGTGATCGAAGGTTTGGAAGACGAGGCCGATCGTCGAGGCGCTGGAACAAGCGGCTGGACGATTGGTTCGCGGCGCATGGGTAGGATGTGTTGAGGCGCGGTAACCGCCCCCTCATCCGGCCCTCGGGCCACCTTCTCCCCGCAGGGAGATGAGGTAGCGGAGGCGTGGCGAACCTGCCTCTCCCCATGCGGGGAGAGGGTGCCGAGCGAAGCGGAGGCCGGGTGAGGGGGCGTTCCCGTCGCACGGCGAACGAAAGTGTGACAATGGATCACACGACTCAGACCATCCCCTACGACGTCGAGGCGATCCGCCGCGACTTCCCGATTCTGTCGCGCGAGGTCTACGGCAAGCCGCTGGTTTATCTCGACAATGGCGCGTCGGCGCAGAAGCCGAAGGCCGTGCTCGACGCCATCCAGCATGCCTACGCCAACGAATACGCCAACGTGCATCGCGGCCTGCATTTCCTCTCCAATGCCGCGACCGACGCCTATGAAAAAGCCCGCGAAACGGTGCGGCGCTTCCTCAATGCCGGCTCGGTCGAAGAGATCGTCTTCACGTCCAACACGACTGCGGCGATCAATACGGTGGCCTATGGTTTCGGCATGCCGAACATCGGCGAGGGCGACGAGATCGTGCTGTCGATCATGGAGCATCACTCCAATATCGTGCCCTGGCATTTCATCCGCGAGCGGCAGGGCGCGAAGCTGGTCTGGGTGCCGGTCGACGATCTCGGCGCGTTCCACATCGAGGACTTTGAGAAGTCGCTGACGCCGCGCACCAAGCTGGTCGCCATCACCCATATGTCGAATGCCTTGGGCACCGTGACGCCGATCAAGGAGATCTGCCGCATCGCGCATGAGCGCGGCATTCCGGTGCTGGTCGACGGTAGCCAGGCGGCGGTGCACATGCCGGTCGACGTGCGCGACCTCGACTGCGATTTTTATGTCTTCACCGGCCACAAGGTGTACGGGCCGTCGGGCATCGGCGTGCTCTACGGCAAGAAGGACATGCTGGAGAAGATGCGGCCGTTCATGGGCGGCGGCGAGATGATCTTCGAGGTCACCGAGGATACGGTGACCTACAACGATCCGCCGCATCGCTTCGAGGCCGGCACGCCGCCGATCGTGCAGGCGATCGGGCTGGGCGCAGCGCTCGACTATATGGATTCGATCGGCCGCGACCGCATTGCGGCGCATGAGGCTGAGCTGAAGAAATATGCGCATGAACGGCTGCGCGCGATCAATTCGCTGCGCATCTTCGGCGACGCGCCGAACAAGGGCGCGATCATCTCGTTCGAGCTGCAAGGCATCCATGCGCATGACGTGTCGATGATCATCGACCGGCAAGGGGTGGCGGTGCGCGCCGGCACGCATTGCGCGCAGCCGCTGTTGCAGCGCTTCGGCGTGACCTCTACATGCAGGGCATCGTTCGGCATGTATAATACGCTGGCCGAAGTGGATGTGCTGGCGGAAGCGCTTGAGAAAGCGCGCAAGTTTTTCGGGTGAACGCGATGGACAGTTCGACGCACGCCAAGACAGACGAGACGCAGGCAGCCAATGTGCCGGCGGTCGAATCGGCTATTCCGGCCGAGGAACTGGCGCGGCTGACCGACGACATCGTGTCGGCGCTGAAGACTGTCTACGACCCGGAAATTCCGGCCGACATCTATGAGCTCGGCCTGATCTACAAGATCGACATCGAGGACGACCGCTCGGTCAAGATCGACATGACGCTGACCGCGCCCGGATGCCCGGTTGCCGGCGAAATGCCCGGCTGGGTCGAGAATGCGGTTGGCACCGTGGAAGGCGTGTCCGGCGTCGAAGTCAAAATGATCTTCGATCCGCCATGGACACCCGACCGCATGTCCGAAGAGGCGCAGGTCGCGGTCGGGTGGTATTGATCTGGCGGGCGACCTTAACGCCACCCGCCAACTGTTGATCTAGTCGAGAACCTTGACGATGCGGCGGTTTCCGGGTTCGACAAGCACGGTCCGGCCGTCAATCACGACATACTCAAATTCCTTGCTAAACCCTGGTGCGTCCAGCGGCGTAACCGTAACGGTGTCGGGCAAAGCTTCGCCAACGACCACATCGTAGTCGTCAGGCAGCACGACGTCGGCCCGCGGCTGCTTGACCACATATTCGCGCACGATCACTTCTTCTTCAGGCTCAAGAATAATCGTTTGTGCGATGGCCGTTCCAGCACTCGCAAAGGCGATAATGCCGGCCAGCACGATTGATTTTCGAACAAACATAAAACTCTCCTGTGACTTTCCACACGAAACAGAACATGCTCGCCACGATGCGGTTCCCATAAAGTGATCGCTGTAACAATCTTCACGGCGTTAGGCCGGACCGCCTTGCGCGGGGTGGGAATCTTCACCATCTTAGGCTAGAAACAACGTCATTCCGCAGGCCTTGAACCTGCTGCGAGTGGAGACTTTCTTGATGGGACGCTTCGCCGTCATCTCTTTGACCGACAAGGCAGCCTCGCGCGTTCGCGAGATCGTCGAGACGCGCGACAATGCTCGCGGCATTCGTCTTGGCATCAAGAAGGGCGGCTGTGCCGGCATGGAATACACTGTCGATCTGGTGACCGAGCCGAAGCCGGGCGACGACCATGTCGAGCGCGATGGAGCGCATGTCTATGTGGCGCCGGAGGCCGCACTCTTCCTGCTCGGCACCGAAATGGATTTCGAGCAGACCCAGCTGCGCACCGGTTTCACCTTCCACAATCCCAACCAGAGTTCGGCCTGCGGCTGCGGCGAGTCCGTCGAATTGAAGCCGGCGGATCTGAAGGCATTGGCTGAAGCAAGAGCAGCCTCCGGCGCTCCCGCCTGACGCTCATTTGCGCCGGCGAACGCATCTAGTTTTAACGGTATCGTTCTATGGTCTGCGCGCTCTGCTGAAAGCGGAGGCGCGAGTGCGCGCAGACACCTACAAATGGACTTGCGCCTGCTGCGGCAAAGCGATGACCGGTTTGCCCATGGACCTGGCCTTTCGTGAACCCGGCGGATGGAAGGATCTGTCGGCGGACGTGCGCGAACGCTCAAGCCTGTCGAACGAATTCTGCCGGATCGACCATGGCGACGGCGTCGTCGATCGTTTCATCCGCTGCCTGCTGCGAATTCCGGTCGTCGGGCTTGCGGACGATTTTCGCTTCGGCGTGTGGATGTCGGTGTCGGAAGCGAGCTGGAACATCTATGACGCGGGGTTCGATAGCGGCGTTTACGAACGAGATGGCTGCTTCGGCTATCTCGGCCACACCATTCCCGATTTTCCGGATTCGTACCTGCTGCACGCCGATGTCTACTTTAGAGAAGGCAAGGATCGGCCGCTGGTGACGCTCCATGACGCCGATCACGCCCTGGTGCATGCCCAACGCGAAGGCGTGCCGCTGACGCCAAGTGGAGCGTTGGGTGGCAGCCTCGACACGACATTGAGTGCTTGGTACAGATAAGCCGGCACCGTCATGGTCGGGCTTGTCCCGACCATCTGCTGCGCCAAATCGGGCCGGTGGTGGCAGTGGGGGTGGCGGTAAATCCTCGGGACAGGCCCGAGGATGACGTCGCGAGAGGCTCGAAATCTACTTCTTCTTTGCCCTGAGCGCCAACTCATAGGCCTTGTGGGTCCAGACAGTGAATTCGTCCGGATCGTCGATGGCGCTGTCGGGAATCGTCCAATAGGGCATGTTCACCGGCTTCTTCATCTTGGATGAATAGGTCCAGCGTTCCGCGCCCGCCGCCTCGAATTCCGGGCCGCTGACCGCATCGCCGCGCAGCCGCACGACGCCGTCAACGACAGCGCCGACCATGATGCCCTGGTGCCAGATGCCTTTGCCGCCGAACATTTTCTTGACCGTCACGGGTCCGAGGCCCGCGAACACATCGCGCAAGGCCTCGTCATCCATGATCAATAGACCCGGATCAGCCCGACCAGCTTGCCCTGAACCTTGACCCGGTCCGGCCCAAAGATGCGCGTCTCATAGGCAGGGTTGGCGGCTTCCAGCGCGATCGATGCGCCTTTGCGGCGGAAACGCTTGAGCGTTGCCTCTTCGTCATCGACCAGCGCCACGACGATGTCGCCAGGATTGGCATTGCTGGACTGTTTGATGATGACCGTGTCGCCATCGAAGATGCCGGCCTCGATCATCGAATCGCCCTTGACCTCGAGCGCATAGTGATCGCCGCCCGAAATCATGTCCGGCGGCACGGTGATCGAATGGGTCTGGTGCTGGATGGCGTCGATCGGCACGCCGGCCGCGATGCGGCCCATGACAGGGATCGAGAAACCGGCGTCGTCATTGCTGGCGACAGGCTTGCGAATCGGTTCGGGCGTCCTGCCAAGGCTGCCCTGGATGATGCTGGGCGAGAACTTCCTGGGCGCGCCGAGACCGGGTGCGATCGAGTCGGGGAGGCGCAGCACTTCCAGCGCCCGCGCCCGGTTTGGCAGGCGGCGGATGAAGCCGCGCTCTTCAAGCGCTGTGATCAGGCGGTGAATGCCCGATTTCGATGCGAGATCCAGCGCTTCCTTCATCTCGTCAAAGGAGGGCGGGATGCCGGATTCCTTCAACCTCTCGTGGATGAAGAGCAGAAGCTCATGTTGTTTGCGCGTGAGCATTGCAGGCCTCGCTCAAGAGAAGAATCAAATCGAAAACAAACCCGGAACAAACACTATTCGTTCCAGTTGTGTTCCGCAACTGTTTAAATTTTAATGAATTGGAGAACAAAAAATTCACCAAGCGGATGCCCGGTCAGCGCAGCATCAGCACCTGGCAGGCGTCGCCGGCGCGTAGTGCCGGGTCGAATGGCGGGCGCACGATTGCGGCGTTTGAATCCGCAAGAACGCGCAACATCGACGAGTCCTGGGTCGGGAAGGGCGTTGCGACCAGCTTGCCGTTCAGCCTCTCGACGCGGGCGCGGACATAATCCTGGCGCAGGTCGTTCGCGGCCATGTCCGCACCGAGTGCTGCGCTTTGAAGCTGGGCGGCATCGTCGGGATATCCCGCAAGGCGACGCACCAACGGCCGGATGAAAAGCTGCGTGCAGAGCAGGCTGGCGACCGGATTGCCGGGCAGGCCGACACAGCGAGCCTCGCCAAGCCGGCCGAACATCAGCGGCTTGCCAGGCCGCATCGCGATCTTCCAGAACGACAGCGACATGCCGGCCTGGGTCAGCGCCTGGTGGACGAGATCGTGATCGCCGACGGACGCACCGCCGAGGGTCACGATGATGTCGGCCTTGGCCTCCAGCGCCTTGGCGACCAGTGTATTGATCGCCTCAATGCGGTCGTGGGCGATGCCAAGGTCGATGACCCTGGCGCCCGCGTCGGCGCAGATGGGCGCGACGCCGTAGGCGTTGGACGAGATGATCTGATCCGGTCCGGGCGTGCTGCCGGGGAGCAGCAACTCGTCGCCGGTGGCGATGATCGCGACGACCGGTTTTGCCACCACCGGCAGGAGCGGGTGGTTGGCCGAGGCGGCGAGCGCAAGGGCGGCGGCGTCGAGCACGCGGCCCTTTTCCAGCAGGACATCGCCTTCGTTGAAATCCAGACCGCGCCGACGGATGTTGCGGCCGAGCGCGACAGGTTCCAGGGCGCGCACCTGGTCGCCGGACGCTTCTGCATTTTCCTGGATCAGCACAGCATCGGCGCCCTCCGGAACCGGTGCGCCGGTGAAGATGCGAACTGTTTCGCCGAGGTTCACATTTCCGGAAAATTGTTTTCCAGCAGGCGCTTGGCCGATGATCCTCAGCGATTTTGCGGCGTCGGTCGTGTCCGCGGCGCGTACAGCATAGCCGTCCATGGCCGATGCGTTGAAGGGCGGCTGCGTGCGCAACGCCTTCAGCGGCGTGGCCAGAACACGGCCAGCGGCGTCGTGCAGCGCAACCATCTCGGCCGGTTTCGGAGCCGCGCCCTCAAGGAGCTGGGCGAGCGCGTCGGCGACTGGCAGCAGCGCCATGTCAGCCGTCCTCGCGACGGTAGTCGCCCGACTTGCCGCCGGACTTTTGGACCAGCCGTATGCCGGTGATCGTCATGCCGCGATCGATCGCCTTGGCCATGTCGTAGATGGTCAGGCAGGCGACAGACGCTGCCGTCAGCGCCTCCATCTCGACGCCGGTCTTGCCGGTGACGCGGGCCGTCGCGGTGACGCGAAGCCCTGGCAGGGCGTCGTCGGGTTCGATATCGACGGATACCTTGTTCAGCAGCAGCGGGTGGCAGAGCGGGATCAGCTCGTGCGTGCGCTTGGCCGCCATGATGCCGGCAATGCGTGCGGTGCCCAGGACATCACCTTTCTTGGCGTCGCCGGCCAAAATCGTCTTCAGCGTTTCGGGCTGCATGATGACCGCGCCTTCGGCGACCGCTTGCCGCTCGGTCTCAGCCTTGCCGCCGACGTCGACCATATGCGCTTCGCCGGAAGCGCCGAGATGGGTCAATGCGGTCTTGCCGGCCATGACGTCAGCCGACAGCCCGGCGGGCCTGCAGTTCGCCTTGCAGGAGGGCGCGGGTTGCCGTTGCGACGTCTGACTGTCGCATCAGGCTTTCGCCGACGAGGAATGTGCCGATGCCGGATTTTGCCAGCCGCAGGCAGTCGGCGTGGGTAAAGATGCCGCTCTCGCCGACCAGCAGGCGATCGGCAGGCACAAGCTTCGCCAGCCGCTCCGAAGTCGCGAGATCGACGTTGAAGCTGCGCAGGTCGCGGTTGTTCACGCCGAGGAGTTTTGACGACAGTCTTAGCGCCCGTTCGGTCTCTGCCTCATCGTGGACTTCGACCAGCACATCCATGCCAAGCTCGAAGGCGGCGTCTTCCAGCGCCTTCGCCGCATCGTCGCTGAGGCTCGCCATGATGATGAGGATCGCGTCGGCGCCCCAGCTGCGCGCCTCGAACACCTGATAGGGCTCGAACATGAAGTCCTTGCGCAAAGCGGGCAGGGCGGTGGCGTCGCGGGCAGCGGTCAGGAATTCGGGCGCGCCCTGGAACGACGGCGTATCGGTCAGCACCGAAAGGCAGGCTGCACCGCCCGCCTCATAGGCCTGCGCCAACGAAGGCGGATCGAAATCAGCGCGGATCAAGCCCTTGGAAGGGCTGGCTTTCTTGAGTTCGGCGATCAGGGCGAATTCACCTGCCGCACGCTTGGCGCGCAGTGCATTTTCGAAGCCGCGCGGTGCATCGACATCGCGAATGCGGGCGTTCAGCTCGCCGAGTGAAACGCGCGCCTTGGCGGCGGCGATTTCGTCGCGCTTGTAGGCCTCGATCTTCTTCAGGATATCGGCCATGGCTTATCCGTTCGAGACCTGCACCAGCTTCGCCAACACGCCCGCGGCGCGGCCGCTGTCGATCGAGCCTGCCGCCTGCGCGATGCCTTCGGCAAGATTGCCGGTCTTGCCGGCCACAACAAGTCCAGCGCCCGCGTTCATCAGCACCGTATCGCGGAAAGCGCCGGGCATGCCGGCCAGCACATTGCGCAGTGCTGCCGCATTGAAGCTGGCATCGCCGCCGCGCAAGGCTTCGCGCGGATAGCGCGGCAAGCCAAAGTCTTCCGGCTTGAGCACGAAGGTTCCAATTTTGCCATCGGCGAAGCCGCAGACATGCGTTTCGCCGGTGGTGGTGATCTCATCAAAGCCGTCGCCATGCGCGACCCAGGCGCTGGTCGTGCCGAGTCCCTTCAAGGTCTCTGCGACGGGGCTGACCCACTCCGGCGCAAATACGCCAACCATCTGCCGCCGCACGCTGGCGGGATTCGACAGTGGGCCGAGCAGGTTGAAAATGGTCCGTGTGCCAAGCTCGACGCGTGTCGGGCCGACGTGGCGCATCGCGGGATGGTGCTGTGGCGCGAACATGAAGCCGACGCCGGCCTCACGCACGCATCGCGCAATCAGTTCCGGTTCAATATCGAGCTTTACGCCAAGTGCGGCCAGCACGTCAGCCGTGCCGGTCTGAGACGATGCCGCGCGGTTGCCGTGCTTGGCGACCGGTACGCCAGCACCTGCAATCACCAGCGCCGAAGCCGTCGAGATGTTGACGCTGTGCTGGTTGTCGCCGCCGGTGCCGACAATGTCGATCGCGTCGTCCGGCGCCTGCACGCGCACCATCTTTTCACGCATGATGGCGACCGCACCGGAAATCTCGTCGACGGTTTCGCCCCTTACGCGCAGCGCCATCAGGAAGCCGCCGATCTGGCCGGGCGTTGCGTCGCCGGACATGATGATGCCAAACGCTTCCTTGGCTTCCTCGAAGCTGAGCGACGCGCCGGAAGCTATCTTGGCGATATGCGGCTTCAGGCCTGTGCTCATTGCAGCGTCAAAGCCTGCTGGGCGGCGGCCCTGTTCACCTCGACGTCGAATTCACCGCGGAGCCGCGCGACAAGCTCATCCAGCATGTCGCCGGCGAGCCCTTGCGCGAAATTCTTGCGCGCGTCTTCCGGTAGGGTGGTGGCGTCGGCTGCGATCGGCTCGGTCACTTCCGTGACCTTGAAGAGCAACCGTCCGCTCCCATCGGACGCCGGAGTGATGCCGACGCCGCCGTTGGCCAGATCGAATACGGCAGAAACGCCTTCCTGGCCGAGATCGGGATCGTTGGCCTCGCGCTTCAAGCCGCGCTTGGTCTGCTTCTCGAGCTTCAGCTCGCCAGCCACAACGTCCAGCGCTGCGCCATCGGCAACGCGCTTCTGGAATTCCTTCAGCTTGTCTGCCAGCCGGCTGTCGGCCTGTTCGCTCTTCCAGTCGGCGATCGCCTTGGCTTTCACTTCGTCGAGCGGGCGCTCACGGGCAGGGGTGATGCCTTCAACTTCGTAGAAAACGAAACCGTTGGAGCCGACATTGATCGGCTGGTTTTCGGTGTTTGGCTCGGCCTCGAAGACCGCGCGCAGGAGTTCGACGGACGAGGGCAGGTCGTTGATGATCGTCTCGTCCGGTCGTTTGCCGGTGACGTCGACGGCATCGATCGTGACCAGCTTCAGCTTCATCTTGTCAGCGGCGTCCTTCAGCGAATCGCCGCCGGCCCGAGCGTCTTCATAGGAGTCGTGCACGTCGAGCAGGATGCGATTGGCTTCGCCGAGCGCGATGTCCTTGCGGATCTGGTCGCTGACTTCCGCCAGCGGCTTGACCACTTCAGGCGTGATCGCGGTTACCCGCACCAGCACTGTGCCGAAAGCGCCCTGTACCGGATCGCTGACCTGGCCGGATTGCAGCTTGAACGCGGCCTCGGCAATCGCGGCGTCTGGCACCTTGTCCTTGGCCAGCATGCCGAGCTGCACATCGGCGGCGGTCTTGCCCTCGTCAGCCATTGCCTGCTCGAACGTCTTGCCGCCGGCAATCGCCTCTTTCGCTGCCTTGGCCTTGTCGACCGAGGCGAATACCAGCTGTTCGATGGCGCGGGTTTCGGGCGTGGTGTAACGCGCCTTGTTCTTCTCGTAATCTTCGCGCACCTGCTCGTCGGTTACTGCCGCCGGATCGGAGATGTCTTCCGGTTCCAGCTTCACATACGCGATCTTGCGGAATTCCGGCGCGGCATAACGCGCCTTTACCGTTTCGAACCATTTTGTCAGCACATCGTTGGCCGGTTCCTCGACCGGCTCGACGATCGAACGTGGGATGCTCAGATATTCCACCGTGCGGTCCTCGCCGCGATAGAGCGCCACCGCGCGCAGGAACGTATCGGGAGCCTTCAGGCCGTCGGTCGACGCATCAATGATCTGCTGGCGAATCGCGACGTTGGCACGGTTGTTGAAATAGTCCTCCGGCCGCATGCCGATCTGCTGCAGCAGATAAAGGAACCGCTGGCGGTCGAATTTGCCGTCCGGACCCTGGAAGGCCGGGTCTTCGGCCGTCAGGCTGGCCAGCTTATCTTTTGACAGCCCAAGACCCATCTTGCGGGCCTGCTCATCCAGAAGGGCGCCGGCCACAAGCTGCGCCAGGACCTGATCCTCGACGCCCATCGCCTGCGCCTGCTCACGCGTCAGCTGCTGGCCGAACTGCTGCGACAGGAGATTGAGCTGGCGGTTGTAGGCCAGCCGGAAATCCGTGGCGGTGACAGATGTGTTGCCGGCCGTGATCACCGCATTGCTGACGATGCCGTTCACCAGGCTGCCAGAAATGCCCCACACGGCAAAGCTGACGACCAGGAGCAGAAGGAGAAGTTTGGCGACCCAGGTGCCGGCAGCCTTTCTCAGGGATTCAAGCATTGTCAGTTCCGGTTGTTTCTTTGGCCTGGCGCGTAACACGAAAGGAAATTGGCGCATAGCGCCGTTCCAGGCGGGTGTCGATTGCTTTGTCGGGACAATTTGATAGGGATCGCGGCCAAGTTGAGACGGTATGGGACGCAAAGATGACGCCGGGAATCAAGCCGCTGGTCGCTGGCAACTGGAAAATGAACGGCTCGATCTCGGGCCTGGATGAACTGAGGACGATCGGTCACGCTTTCGTGTCAGGCATCGAAACGCAGGTCGATGCCCTGATTTGCCCGCCAGCGACGCTGATCTCGCGCGCCGCTGAAATGCTTGAACAGACGCCAGTCAAGGTGGGCGGTCAGGATTGCCATGAAAAGGACCACGGAGCCCATACCGGCGATATTTCGGCCGGAATGCTGAAGGAAGCCGGCGCGACCTACGTGCTTGTCGGCCACTCCGAGCGTCGTACGGACCACCATGAAGATGATGCAACGGTCAGGTCGAAGGCCGAGGCAGCACTGGCGGTAGGGTTGATCCCAGTCATCTGCATTGGCGAGACGCTGGACGAGCGGGAAGCGGGCAATACGCTGGATGTTTTGTCGCGGCAGATCGAGGGTTCGGTGCCTTCGAATGCCACGGCGCAAACCGCGGTTATCGCCTATGAGCCAGTCTGGGCCATCGGCACCGGGCGGACGCCAACGGCCGACGATGTGGCGCAGGCGCACGCGCATATTCGCGACCGGTTGTCGCGCAAGCTCGGCGAGACATCACAGAAGATGCGCATTCTCTACGGCGGTTCGGTCAAGCCCTCCAACGCCAAGGAATTGATGCATGTCGACAATGTCGACGGCGCGCTTGTCGGCGGGGCGAGCCTCAAGGCCGCCGACTTCCTCGGCATCGCGGATGCCTATCGTATCGGGTGAGCTGACCGTTCCGGGCTTTTCCTGTCGCGGGTAGCCCTTGCAGCGGTCGACGAGGCCTCCCAATATTCGCCACGCCGGCAGCCTTGGAATTGCCGACAATTGATTGTATTGAGCCGCGCTTGCCGTTGCGTTGACACGCCGGCACAGGCCTTTTCGGGATTTTTCATGCAAACCGTTATTATTGTCGTCCACCTGATGATCGTTTTGGCGCTGGTCGGCGTCGTGCTTCTGCAGCGCTCCGAAGGCGGTGGCCTCGGCATTGGCGGCGGCTCGGGCTTCATGACGGCGCGCGGCGCGGCAAACGCCCTGACGCGGGCAACCGCCATCCTGGCAGCCGCTTTCTTCGTCACCTCGCTCGGTCTTTCGATCCACGCGCGCTACAGCGAAAAGCCGATCGACATTCTCGACCGTCTGCCGGCCGGCCAGACCGGCGGGCAGGGCGTGCTCGATCAGCTCGGCGGAGAAACTACGCCGCCATCGCCGCAGACTCAGCCAGCCGCGCCGGCGACCGATGGCGCAGCCGCACCGGCGCCGGCCGCTCCTGCGGCGCCCCAAGGCGCTGCACCGGCAACCGATGCGCCGGCCGCGGCGCCGGCCGAACCTGCGCAGCCGCAGGTGCCGAACAACTAAACAGGCGCATGACATGCGCTTTTGGCCGGCCCGGATGGTTAATCCGGGCCGTTTCTGTGTTCGCGGAAACACAGTCGGATAAATTCCTGCTCTATCAAGCCGTTGTGAGCGGCCTCAGCCGTTTGATGCGCTTGAGAGCCAAAGGGTGCGAATCGTATAAAGCGCACCGGCGGCAAGGCGGGGCAGGCAAACGATGCGCTATGGCCGGCCGCTAAAACGCATTCGACTAGAATCTTGGGACAATACTCCATGCTCGCTCGTAGCCTTGCAATTCTGGGCCTCGGCATCTCCCTTGCCGTTGCGGCGCCAGTTGCGGCCTTCGCCCAGGCGAAGCCGCAGACCACCGCTTCCGTGGAAGCGAAAAAACCCATCGTAAAAAAGAAGGCGGTCGCCAAGGCCAAGCCTGGCGCCAAGAAGGTCGCCAAGGCGAAGGTCAAGAACGCCAAGAACAAGAAGGCCAAGCCGGCCCAGGAAGAGGTCGTCGAGAAGAAGCCACGCGGCCTGTTCGCGACGCTCTTCGGGGGGCCGGTCAAGACCGAAAAAGACAAGCAAGCTGAAAAAGCCAAGCTGGCACAGGCCAAGAAGCGTCCAATGCGCAAGCCAGTCGCCCCTTTGGCGCCGCTTGAGCCGCTCCAGGTCGAACCGGTAGCGCTGACGCCTGAAGCCTCGGAGGTCGTCTCCAACGGCAACAATGGCGAATTGCGCAGCGACAATGTGCAGTCCGGCGGGTTCATGGCCTCGATTTTCGGCGCCGAGGACCAGATGCTGCCCCAGACGCGGGCGCTCGACGGCGTCCAGAAGAAGAAAGACCAGCGGAAAAAATTCCGGGTCAAGTCTGAGTTCGAACCGCAAACCGTCTCGTTCGACGGTTATCCGCGCGGCACGATCGTCATCGATACCAACGCCCACTTCCTCTATCTGGTCGAGTCGTTCGGGACAGCGCGGCGCTATGGCATCGCTGTCGGAAAGGACGGCTTGCAGTACAAGGGCAATGTCAAAGTCGGCGACAAGCAGGAATGGCCGCGCTGGATCCCGACGCTAGAAATGCAGCAGCGCGATCCGAAGAAGTACGGGCAGTACAAGGACGGCATGCCCGGCGGCGGCGCCAATCCGCTCGGCGCCCGCGCCATCTACCTCTATTCAGGCAGGAAGGACACGCATCTGCGTATCCATGGCACCATCGCGCCGGAAACGATCGGCACGAATTCATCGAACGGCTGCTTCCGGATGGTCAACGACCACGTGATCGACCTGTACCGGCGCGTGCAGATCGGGACGAATGTCGTCGTGATGTAACCGGCGAATTGCTCGAATCCGAGTTTGGAAAGGGCCGGTTGCGGCCCTTTCTGATTCTGAGGACATGACTTAGCGCCACCAGGCCAGGATCAGGCTCATCGCCAGCGTTTTCACCAGCGCATCGCCGATATGGATGGCATAGAGCGCCGGTGGGTAGTCTTCGTGGATGACCGAGCCGGCGATGGTCATGGCCTGAAATCCGAGCCACAGAATCAAGCCGAGCAGCAGTGCGGCGGCGAACGACGTCATCCCTGCCGTGTGCTGCAGCCAGGCCAGGGTGCTGGCGACCACCAGGACCCGCACGATTTCCGCTGCCATCTTGCCCACGGGCAACCTGTCGTTGGGGATAGTGGCTGGATCGATGCCGCGCAGCTTCCACCAGAGGTCGCCAAACAAGAACGGGCTGTACCAAAGCCCGCCAATGACAAAACCGACGATCGTTGCAAGCGCAACGCCGAGCGGATTGATGGCGTCCATTGATTTTCTCCTTTGATCTCAATGCGATCAGAGGACGTGACTGGTGTCGGCGGCCCGACAACTGCCAAGAAAAATTTCACCAGCTGTTGGGCCAACACGGGAAAAGCCGGGAAGGGCGCTTTTTGGGCTGGCGGAATCGAATCCATCGCGTTAAGCACCGACTCCCATGGCGCGATATGTATTTATCACTGGCGGCGTGGTTTCCTCACTCGGCAAAGGCATAGCGGCGGCGGCGCTCGGCGCGCTTTTGCAGGCGCGTGGTTACCGTGTGCGCATCCGAAAGCTCGACCCCTATCTCAACGTCGATCCCGGCACGATGTCGCCGTATCAGCACGGCGAGGTGTTTGTGACGGACGATGGGGCCGAGACCGATCTCGACCTCGGCCACTACGAGCGCTTTACCGGGTCGCTCGGCCAACCAGTCGGACAACATCACCACCGGGCGTATCTACAAGAACATCATCGATCGCGAGCGGCGCGGTGATTATCTCGGCGCGACGGTGCAGGTGATCCCGCATGTCACCGATGAGATCAAGAACTTCATCCGCGAAGGCAATGAGGAATATGATTTCGTGCTGTGCGAAATCGGCGGCACGGTGGGCGACATCGAGGCGATGCCGTTCCTCGAAGCCATCCGGCAGGTCGGCAATGATTTGCCGCGAGGCCAATGCGTCTACATCCACCTGACGCTGATGCCTTACATTCCGGCGGCGGGAGAGCTGAAGACCAAGCCGACCCAGCATTCGGTCAAGGAGCTGCGCTCCATCGGCATCGCGCCCGACATTCTGCTGGTGCGCGCCGATCGACAGATTCCGAAGGAAGAGCGGCGCAAGCTTTCACTGTTCTGCAATGTGCGCGAAAGTGCTGTCATCCAGGCGCTGGACGTCGGGCACATCTACGACGTGCCGATTGCCTACCACAAGGAAGGCCTGGATTCGGAAGTGCTGGCCGCCTTTGGCATCGATCCGGCGCCCAAGCCGCGCATGGAGCGCTGGACGGAAATCTCCAGCCGCATCCACAATCCGGAAGGCGAGGTGACGATCGCCATCGTCGGCAAATATACCGGCCTGAAGGATGCGTATAAATCGCTGATGGAAGCGCTTGCGCATGGCGGCATGGCCAACAAGGTGCGGGTCAAGCTCGACTGGATCGAAAGCGAGATTTTCGAGAAGGAAGATCCATCGCCCTATCTGGAAAAAGTGCATGGCATCCTTGTTCCCGGCGGTTTTGGCGAACGCGGCTCGGAAGGCAAGATTCTCGCCGCCAAATTCGCCCGCGAGCGAAAAGTGCCGTATTTCGGCATCTGTTTCGGCATGCAGATGGCCTGTATCGAAGCCGCGCGTTCGCTTGCCGGCATTGACCATGCCTCGTCGTCCGAATTTGGTGCGACGGAAGAGCCGGTCGTCGGCCTGATGACCGAATGGCTGAAGGGCAACATGCTGGAGCAGCGCCGCGCCGCAGGCGATCTCGGGGGCACAATGCGGCTTGGAGCTTACGATGCGCGGCTCGCCGGCGATTCCAAAATCGCCGCGATCTATGGCGATACGCAAATCTCCGAACGTCACCGTCACCGCTATGAAGTCAACATCGACTACAAGGACCGGCTGGAGGAGTGCGGGCTGGTCTTCGCCGGCATGTCGCCCGACGGCGTTTTGCCCGAGACAGTCGAGTATCCCGACCATCCCTGGTTCATCGGCGTGCAGTACCATCCGGAACTGAAGAGCCGGCCCTTTGAACCGCATCCGTTGTTTGCCAGCTTCATCAATGCTGCGATGGAGCAGAGCCGGCTGGTGTAGCTGCCCGTCGATCGGCTTGGCCGCTGATGTAAACCGCCCGCACATGCTGCATGAACATCTCAGCACAGGCCGACCAGCTATAGGTCAGCGCGTGGCGGCGCGGGATGTCGCGGTCAATCTCCAGCGCCTGCAAGGCCGCCGCCCGCAAATCGTCCGACAAGGCTCCGCCAGGCCCCACGACGTCGATCGGGCCTGTCACGGGATAGGCGGCGACCGGTAGGCCGCTCGCCATGGCCTCCAGCAGGACAACACCGAACGTGTCGGTGCGGCTCGGGAAGACAAAAACATCTGCTGAGGCATAGGCTTGCGCCAGCTCCAACCCTCGTTTCTGGCCGAGGAAGTGCGTCTGCGGGTAGCGGGCTTTCAGTTCGTTGAGCGCCGGGCCCGCGCCGACGATCGCCTTGCTGCCCGGCAGGTCGAGAGCGAGGAACGCCTCGATGTTCTTTTCCACCGCCACGCGGCCAACGAACAGGAAGATCGGGCGAGGCAGACCGAGATCGCCGCGATGGCTTGGGTTGAACAGCTCCATGTCGACACCGCGCGTCCACGGTCTCACCTTGTCGAAGCCGCGCCCGGTGAGTTCGGCCCGGAGCGACGGCGTCGCGACGAGCGTTCCTTCTCCCATATTGTGAAAGCGATTCAGCCAAGCATAGGTCCAGCTTTCGGGGATGGGCATGCGCGCCCGCACATATTCGGGAAAGCGCGTGTGATAGCTCGTGGTGTAGGGACGCTTCACGGCCAGGCAATGCCAGCGCGCCAGCATGCCCAGAGGACCTTCAGTGACGATATGGATGTGGTCCGGGTTGATCGCGGCGATGCGGCGACGGACCGCGCCGGGCGTCGCCAACGCCAGCCTGATGTCGGGATAGGTCGGCATCGGCACGGTGCGAAACTCGGACGGGGTCAAAAACACCGCCTCGATGCCCATCGTCGCCAGTTGATCCGACAGCCGCTCGAGCGTCTGCACCACGCCGTTGACCTGAGGACGCCAGGCGTCCGTCACCAGCAGGACACGCTTGATGACTTTTGTAGGTGCGGCGGTGGCCTCTCGCGGGGTCGCAGGATCCGCGACATGATCCGAAAGAAGCGCGCGCTCTGTGATGGTCATGTCGATGACCCGGTTGCCCGCCGCGCTTCTGCACGATTTCTCATGTCAATCATGCAACAGACGCTGGCGGCTTGAATGGCGGCGCGATTTGCTGCACATCGCCGGCCATGGAATCCGCTCTGCCACGCGCCCTGGATCATCTGGTCCTGCCGACGCACGATCTGAAGGTCGCGCGCCGGCGGCTGGAGCAACTGGGCTTTACCGTCGCGCCGGAGGCAAAGCACCCTTTCGGCACGGAAAATGCCTGCGTCTACCTCGCCGACGGCACCTATCTCGAACCGCTGGCGGTCTACAGCGGGGACAAGCAGAACGAGGCGATTTGCGCAGGCAACGTCTTCGTCGCACGCGACTGGGCTTATCGCTACCGTCGTGGCGAGGAGGGGTTTTCCGGTGTTGCGTTCAGGACCGATGATGCGGAAGCAGATCATGCCCGCATGCGTGCAAACGGCGTGTCCGCCGGCGATGTGCTCGAATTCTCGCGTGATTTCGTCGCCGCGGATGGAAAAAAGGACAAGGCGTCATTCCGGCTCGCTTTCGCATCCGATCCGCGTGCGCCCGATTTTTTCCTGTTTACCTGTCAGCGCCTCAATGCGCCGATGGTTGATCGGTCAGCCTTGCAGACCCATCTGAACGGCGTGACGCGGATCAAGGCTGTTGTCCTGTCGGCGCCTGACCGCGAAAGACTTCGGCGATGTTCTCTTTGCATGCACGGGCGCGGTTCCCGAGGTCTTGAGCGGCGACGGCAGGACACTGGTTCTCGCTAACAAACAGCGCTATTGAACTCCTGGCCAATGGGGCTGTTCGCCGACTGTCTCGGTCAGGAGGCAACAGGTGATACGCGGCCTTCAGGCGCGTGCGATCATTTTTGGCGTACGCGCCATCGAGCCGGTGCAAGCCACTCTGCAATCCAGTTCCATTGGCTTCCGTGTTGAGCCGGCCGACTGATCGTCGATCCCGCGCCTGGGCAGGGCGCCGTTTTTGTATTCGAGGTTGATCATGAGCAAACCTAACCACACAGTCAGCGTTGGAAACGTCTCCTTCGCCAACGATGCGCCGCTGGCGCTGATCGCCGGTCCGTGCCAGCTCGAAATCGCGCCAGCATGCGTTCGATATGGCCGGCGCGCTGAAGGAGCTGACGCAAAAGCTCGGCATCGGGCTGGTCTACAAATCCAGCTTCGACAAGGCGAACCGCACCTCGCTGGCGCGACGCGCGGCGCAGGCCTGGAGCGGCGTTGCCGATCTTCGCCGATCTCAAGAAGGAGTTCGGCCTGCCGGTCCTCACCGATGTCCACACCGAGGAGCAATGCGCCACGTCGCGCCGAGGTGGTCGATGTTCTGCAGATCCCGGCCTTCCTGTCGCGCCAGACCGACCTGCTGGTCGCCGCCGCCAAGACCGGCAAGATCGTCAATGTGAAGAAGGGCCAGTTCCTGGCGCCCTGGGACATGAAGAACGTCGTCGCCAAGATCACCGGCTCGGGCAACCCCAACGTGCTGGTCACCGAACGCGGCGCGTCCTTCGGCTACAACACGCTGGTCTCCGACATGCGCGCGCTGCCGATCATGGCGGAAATCGGCGCGCCGGTGATTTTCGACGCGACGCATTCCGTGCAGCAGCCTGGCGGGCAGGGCGGCTCGTCTGGCGGCGAGCGGCGCTTCGTCGAGACGCTGGCGCGCGCCGCCGTGGCCGTCGGCGTCGCCGGCGTGTTCATCGAGACCCACAGGACCCCGACAACTCGCCCGTCGGATGGCCCGAACATGGTGCCGCTCAAGGACATGCCGGCGCTGCTCGAACGGCTGATGGCCTTCGACCGGATCGCCAAGGCTTCCGCTGCGGCAGGTTGACGGGACCGTGCCGTGGCCTAGGGTGATCGCGTCAAAAAACTGAGGAGGAAACCATGTCAGTTGCACGCGTTACCGAGATCACGGCCTCGTCGAAGAAGAGCTTTCAGGACGCATCGAATTGGGCATCGCCCGCGCCAACAAGACGCTGAAGAACGTCAAGAGCGCCTGGATTCAGGACCAGAAGGCAGCCGTCGAAGATGGCAAGATCGTTGCCTATCGGGTCAATATGAAGGTCACCTTCATCCTGAAGGATTGAGCTGCCTTTTTCGGAACCATCCGTCCGGCGAGCCATTCTCCCTCTGTCTTCCACCAAGAACGAGGAGCAGAAAACATGCCCACAGCTACCGGACATACCGACGCCATTCCGGCTTCCCGCGTCATCGGCACAGCCGTCTACAACACGGCCGGCGAGCAGATCGGCACGATTGATGACGTGATGCTTGAAAAGACATCCAACGGCATCATGTTCGCCGTGATCGGCTTCGGCGGTTTCCTCGGCATCGGCGAAAAATATCACGCCATGCCTTGGAAGGCGTTGGACTATGATGAGGAGAAGGGCGGCTATGTTGTGCCCTTCACGCGCGATCAGCTTGAAGCTGCGCCGTCCTATTCGATCAACGATCTGACGGCGAACGATGGCGAGACGGCCCGCAATGCCTCGTTCGACTATTACAAGGTCGAGCCTTACTGGCATTGACCGAACCGTCCAGGCAAACCTCGAGACCCGCGCTTCGGCGCGGGTTTTGTTTTGGAAATGACGAAAGTGTTTCGCGTTGCCTTTTGCCGGGCTTGCGCTAAGAGAGGCCGACTTTCCAACCGCCTCTAATCCAGCCCAGGAGCGCCCCATGACCGCCATCGTCGACATTGTCGGCCGCGAGATTCTCGACAGCCGTGGCAACCCGACCGTGGAGGTCGATGTCGTGCTGGAAGACGGCTCGATGGGCCGCGCGGCGGTGCCGTCGGGCGCCTCGACCGGCGCGCATGAGGCGGTCGAGCTGCGCGACGGCGGCGCGCGCTATCTCGGCAAGGGCGTCGAAAAGGCGGTCGATGCGGTCAACGGCGAGATATTCGAAGCGATCGGCGGCATGGACGCCGAGAACCAGCTGCATATCGACCAGACGATGATCGACCTCGACGGCACGCCGAACAAGAAGCGGCTCGGCGCAAACGCTATCCTCGGCGTTTCACTTGGCTGTTGCCAAGGCGGCTGCGGAAGCTTCCGGCCTGCCGCTCTACCGCTATGTCGGCGGCCCGAATGCCCATATCCTGCCGGTGCCGATGATGAACATCATCAATGGCGGCGTGCATGCCGACAATCCGATCGATTTCCAGGAGTTCATGGTGCTGCCGGTCGGCGCGCCGACGCTGCGCGAGGCCGTGCGCTGGGGCTCCGAAATCTTCCACACCCTGAAGAAGGGCCTCAAGGAAGCCGGCCACAACACCAATGTCGGCGACGAGGGCGGTTTTGCGCCGAATCTGAAGAGCGCGCAGGCCGCGCTCGATTTCATCATGGCTTCAGTAGACAAGGCTGGCTTCAAGCCGGGTGAAGAAGTCGGCCATCGGCCTCGACTGCGCCGCGACCGAGTTCTTCAAGGACGGCAACTACGTCTATGAAGGCGAGAAGAAGACGCGCGATCCGAAGACGCAGGCCAAATACCTCGCCAAGCTCGCCGCCGACTATCCGATCATTTCGATCGAGGACGGCATGTCCGAGGACGATTGGGAGGGCTGGAAATACCTGACCGATCTGATCGGCAAGAAGTGCCAGCTCGTCGGCGACGACCTCTTCGTCACCAACTCGGCCCGCCTGCGCGACGGCATCAAGATGGGCGTCGCCAACTCCATCCTGGTCAAGGTCAACCAGATCGGCTCGCTGTCGGAGACGCTGGATGCGGTCGAGACCGCGCACAAGGCGAGTTACACCGCCGTCATGTCGCATCGCTCCGGCGAGACCGAGGATTCCACCATCGCCGACCTCGCGGTCGCGACGAATTGCGGACAGATCAAGACGGGTTCGCTGGCCCGCTCCGACCGGCTGGCCAAGTACAACCAGCTCATCCGCATCGAGGAAGAGCTCGGCAAGGCCGCGCGCTATGCCGGGAAGAGCATCCTGAGAGGCTAAGCGCCTCATCAAAGGAGGGCCGCCATGGTGTCCAGATTGTTCCTGGTGTCGGCGGTTCTCCTCATTTCACTTGGACGCACGTCCGCTCAGGACAATGAAGGGTTCCGGTCCCCAACCGGCAACATTCATTGCCTCTTCTTCCGCATCGACGACCAGACTTCCCTGCGCTGCGACATCCAGCAGATCACCAACCGGCTGCCGCAGCCGCCGGCGGACTGCGACCTCGACTGGGGCAGCGCGTTCAGCATGGACGTCGATGATCGCCACGCGGCGCGCATCTGCCACGGCGACACAGTCGCCGGCCGCTACCCGATCCTGGCCTATGGGCAGATGTGGTCGCGCAACGGCTTTGTCTGCCGCTCCAGCCAGACAGGCATGAGCTGCCGCAACCGTCGAGGCGCGGGCTTCGACCTCTCGAGATCATCTCAGAAGCTCTACTGACGCGTCGATGCCCGATGGGGACTCACGGACTCCAAAACCTTAAAATTTCGAGTCTCAGCCGTAACCGTCCATTAAGCACAATCGGCGACAACGTCCGTATGAGTAATTCGCCTATGTGGACGCGTCATCACAAGCAGCGCAACACCGGCCGCTTGATTGTGCCTGCGATCACCGTGGTGTTCCTGTGCTATTTCGGCTTCCACGCCTATCACGGCGAATACGGCATCTATTCCAAGTACCGAGCCGAAGAGCGCATCGCCGAGCTGAAGCAGAAGCTTGAGCGCACGACCGAGGACCGCAAAGAGCTCGAGCGGCGCGTCCAGCTGCTGCATGACGGCACGATCGAGAAGGACATGCTCGATGAATATGCCCGCCGCACGCTGGATTATTCCCAGCCCGGCGAGCTGACGATCATGCGCCCCGCCTCTCAAGTGAATTAACTCGATTTCAGTTCATTCACTTTTCTTTCAACGAAAAGAACCGTTTAGTTGCATGGCAGCCATGCAATTTCGAACGATTTTGCGCGTAGCAAGCAGAAAATTTCCGTGCTAGCGTTCAAAGAATGACGGAGGGGAAAGCCTCCGCGACGGGAAGAGACAATCAGGGAGAGTGCTGCATGGCCACCGCCGCCAAGCGGGCGCCAGCCAGGAAGGCTGACGCCAAATCCGGGGCTGCCCCGGTCACACCGAAACCCGCCGATTTCAGCAAGGAAGAAGAGCTGCACGCCTATCGCGGCATGCTCTTGATCCGCCGCTTCGAGGAGAAGGCGGGCCAGCTCTACGGCATGGGCTTCATCGGCGGTTTCTGCCACCTCTATATCGGCCAGGAAGCGGTCGTCACCGGCATGAAGATGTCGATGATCGAAGGCGACCAGATGATCACCGGCTACCGCGATCACGGTCACATGATCGCGCAGGGCATGTCGGCCCGCGGCGTCATGGCGGAGCTCACCGGGCGTCGGGGCGGCTTGTCGAAAGGCAAGGGCGGCTCGATGCACATGTTCTCCAAGGAGAAGCATTTCTACGGCGGCCATGGCATCGTCGGGGCGCAGGTGTCGCTCGGCACCGGTCTCGCTTTCGCCAACAAATATCGCGGCAACAACAATGTGGCGGCGACCTATTTCGGCGACGGCGCGGCCAACCAGGGCCAGGTCTACGAAAGCTTCAACATGGCGGCGCTCTGGAAGCTGCCTGTGATCTACGTGATCGAGAACAACCGCTATGCCATGGGCACGGCGGTGTCGCGCTCATCGGCCGAAACCGATTTCTCACATCGCGGCGTTTCCTTCAAGATTCCCGGCATCCAGGTCGACGGCATGGATGTGCGCGCCGTCAAGTCCGCGACGCGACCTTGCGACGGATTGGTGCCGCTCGGGCAATGGTCCGATCATCCTCGAAATGCTGACCTATCGCTATCGCGGCCACTCGATGTCCGACCCGGCAAAATATCGCTCGAAGGAGGAAGTGCAGAAGATGCGCTCCGAGCAGCGACCCGATCGAGCAGGTCAAGCAGCGCCTGGTCGAGAAGAAGTGGGCCAGCGAGGACGATCTGAAGGCGATCGACAAGGAGGTGCGCGACGTTGTCGCCGACGCGGCCGAGTTCGCCCAGAACGATCCGGAGCCGGATGTGTCCGAGCTTTGGACCGACATCTATGTAGCCGCTTGAGATCGCGATGGCGGCGCTCGCGTCCGTCCTGCTCAGCGCGATCTTCGCGGTCGCTGTGGCCGCATGGTGCGTCGCCGTCTACTCGGCCTGGCAGGTGACGAACCTGTCGCCGAGCGGGCAGAAGCTCAGCAATTATTTTGCGCTGGGGTGGTGGCGTTTCGCCGAACTTGAAAGCCGGATCGGACCTGAAGTGCGCCCGATCCTCATTCGCTACCGCAACGCATTTTTTGTCTTTTTCGCCTGCGTTCTGGCTGCCGCCCTGGCTGGTGTGCTTGCCGGGAATGCCTCGAACAGCCAGTAGCCTCTTCGGAGATTGTCATGCCGCAAGTTTTGATGCCCGCACTGTCGCCGACGATGGAAGAGGGCAACCTCGCCAAATGGGTCAAGAAGGAAGGCGACAAGATCGTCGCCGGCGATGTCATCGCCGAGATCGAGACCGACAAGGCGACCATGGAAGTGGAAGCCGTCGATGAGGGTATGCTGCGCAAGATCCTGATTCCGGCTGGCACCGAAGGCGTCAAGGTCAACACGCCGATCGCCGTTCATCCAGGGCGAGGGCGAAGAAGCGGCTGCCCCAGCGGCCAAGGCGCGAAGCGCCGAAAGAGGCCGCGCCGTGCCGCCGCCGAACAGCCGGCTCAAGCCAAGCGCCGGTTCCCGCCGCACCCGCGGCTCCGTCGGCACAGACTGCGTCCGATCCCGACATTCCGGCCGGCACGGAGATGGTGTCGACGACCGTGCGCGAAGCGCTGCGCGATGCGATGGCCGAAGAGATGCGCCGCGACAAGGACGTCTTCGTGATGGGCGAGGAGGTCGCCGAATACCAGGGCGCCTACAAGATCACGCAGGGCCTGTTGCAGGAGTTCGGGCCGGAGCGCGTGGTCGATACGCCGATCACCGAGCACGGCTTTGCCGGCATTGGCGTGGGCGCGGCGATGACCGGCCTGAAGCCGATCGTCGAGTTCATGACCTTCAACTTCGCCATGCAGGCGATCGACCAGATCATCAATTCGGCGGCCAAGACGCTCTACATGTCGGGCGGCCAGATGGGCGCGCCGATCGTCTTCCGCGGTCCGAACGGTGCGGCCGCCCGCGTCGGCGCCCAGCACAGCCAGGACTACGCCGCCTGGTACGGTCAGATCCCGGGCCTGAAGGTCGTCATGCCGTATACGGCCGCCGACGCGAAGGGCCTGCTCAAGGCCGCGATCCGCGATCCGAACCCGGTCGATCTTCCTGGAAAACGAGATCCTCTACGGCCAATCCTTCGATGTGCCGAAGATGGACGATTTTGTCCTGCCGATCGGCAAGGCGCGCATCCACAAGGCCGGCAAGGACGTCACGCTGGTGTCGTTCGGCATCGGCATGACCTATTGCGTCAAGGCGGAGGCCGAATTGCGCGGCATGGGGCTGGATGTCGAGATCATCGACCTGCGCACCATTCGCCCGATGGATCTCGATACGGTCATCGCCTCGGTCAAGAAGACCAACCGGCTTGTCTTCGTCGAAGAGGGTTATCCGCAGTCGTCGGTCGGCGATTTCGTCGCCAACCAGGTGTCGCAGCGCGCTTTCGATCATCTCGACGCGCCGGTGATCACCGTCGCCGGCAAGGACGTGCCGATGCCTTATGCGCACAATCTCGAAAAGCTCGCGCTGCCGAACGTGGCCGAGGTGATCGAGGCGGTGAAGGCGGTGACGTATCGCGAACGTGATATGTGACGGCGCTGAACCTAGATGATGCTGTCGTCGATACCTCGACCAGGCTGATCAGCAATGACAGAACGCCAAGAAGCGCGCAACCTATGCCGATCGTCGAAGCGGCGCCGAGCATTGGTCGCCGAGATCATCGACGGCAAATTGATGACCCATCCACGTCCGTCGCCGCGGCATGGTGCGACGGCCAGCACCTGGCGCACGATTCACCGGCCCGTTTCAAAAAGGGCGACGGCGGACCAGGCGGCTGGGTGTTTATCGTCGAACCGGAAATCAAGTTTGGCAACGATCTGCTGGTGCCTGACATTGCCGGGTGGCGGCGTGAGCGCCTGAGCAGCATATCTAGAGCAGAACTATTTCACTGATCGCGCCGGACTGGGTTTGCGAGGTGCTCTCGGGCTCGACCGAGAAACGTGACCGCACATTGAAGATGCGGATCTACGGTGAGGCGGGCGTACCGCATATGTGGCTGATCGATCCTCGGCTGCAGATATCTCGAGGCCTTCCGAACTGCGTGAAGTGACGCTGGACAAAGATCGGCGATTGGAATTCTGACGACGACGTGCGAGCGCCGCCATTCGACGCTATTTCATTTTCGCTTGCGGACCTCTGGCAACAACCGAACCAAGCCAATCGGGAGGCTGAAATGCCCATCAACATCACCATGCCGGCCCTCTCGCCCACGATGGAAGAGGGCAATCTCGCCAAATGGCTGGTCAAGGAGGGCGACAAGATCGGGCCCGGCGATGTGATCGCCGAAATCGAGACCGACAAGGCGACGATGGAGGTCGAGGCTGTCGATGAGGGCACGGTCGCCAAGATCGTCGTGCCGGCCGGCACCGAAGGCGTCAAGGTCAATGCGCTGATCGCCGATTCTGGCCGGCGAAGGCGAGGACGTGGCCGCGGCGGCAGCAGGCGGCGGTGGCGCGCCCGCGCCAAAGGCGGAAGCCAAAGCAGAAGCGCCGAAGGCCGAGGCCGCCTCACCGCCCCACCCCGGCGGCTGCGCCGCCGACCCTCCCCACGTCGGCGGAGGTACAGCGGCAGCCGCGCCGGCCGCAAACGGCCAGGCCACAGGCGACCGCACCTTTGCCTCGCCGCTGGCCCGCCGCATCGCCAAGGATGCCGGCGTCGATGTCGGAGCCGTCAAGGGTTCCGGCCCGCACGGCCGCGTCGTGAAGGCGGATGTCGAGGCCGCCATTGCCGGCGGTGGCGCGAAGGCCGCGCCGGCTGCCGCGCCACAGGCCGCTGCAGCTCCGGCCGCCGCACCGGCGCCAAAGGGTGCGTCGGACGAGCAGACCCTCAAATTGTTTGCTCAAGGGTCGTACGAGCTCGTGCCGCACGACAATATGCGCAAGACGATCGCGCGCCGACTTGTCGAGGCGAAGAGCACCGTCCCGCATTTCTATCTGACGCTCGATGTCGAGCTCGATGCGCTGCTGGCGCTGCGCACCCAGCTCAACAGCTCCGCGCCGACCAAGAAGACCGACAAGGGCGAGGTGCCGGCCTACAAGCTGTCGGTCAACGACATGGTCATCAAGGCGATGGCGCTGGCCTTGCAGGCGGTGCCGGCGGCAAACGCTTCCTGGACCGAAAGCAACATGGTCATGCACAAGCATTCCGACGTCGGCGTCGCCGTGTCGATCCCCGGCGGCCTGATCACGCCGATCATCCGCAACGCGGAGTCCAAGACGCTGTCGGCGATCTCGAACGAGATGAAGGATCTCGCCGGCCGCGCCAAGGCGCGCAAGCTGAAGCCGGAAGAATATCAGGGCGGCACGACGGCGGTCTCGAACCTCGGCATGTTCGGCATCAAGGATTTTGCCGCCGTCATCAACCCGCCGCATGCGACGATCCTGGCGGTCGGCGCCGGCGAGGAGCGGGCGGTGGTCAAGAAGGGTGAGATCAAGGTCGCCAACGTCATGTCGGTGACGCTGTCGACCGACCATCGCGCGGTCGACGGCGCGCTGGGCGCCGAGCTGCTGCAGGCGTTCAAGAAGTACATTGAAAACCCGATGAGCATGTTGGTCTGAGGCAGGGCGGGTCGCCGTCGTGCGCACCTTCTTCACGTCGTTCTGGGCGTTCTGGCTGTCGTTCTTTGCCGGCGGCTTGATCGTTCAGATTCATTGCGGAGACAACCCACGCGACGGAGGAGTACATCCTCGGCATTCATGTCATACGTCTTGCTGCTCTGCATCGTGACGGTTGTGTTCTTCGTCGCGCAGTTCATGTCCAAACCCGCTTGCGGCCGTGTCGACAGCGTCGCCAAATGGCTGCTGATCGTATTGGTCGTACTGCGGTCGTGCGTTGCTCGGCTGGTCGGTCATGGCGCGACGGCGTTCATATGCCGCAGCCGAAGGAGGCTTGGCTGCTGGTTGCCTTGATCGTCCCGCCGTTCGTGCTGGTTCTCGTCCAATGGCGGTTCGTGCGCTGGCGGCTTCGCCGCGCATTGAACCGCAGTTCGGGCGGGGTGCGTCGATGAAAACCATCCTCTGCTACGGTGACTCGCTGACCTGGGGCTATGATGCCGAGTCGATTGGACGGCATCGGCTGGAAGACCGTTGGCCGACGGTGCTGCAAGCGGCATTGGGCCCGGCGGCACTCGTCATCGCCGAAGGCCTGAACGGCCGCACGACCGCCTTTGCCGATGATCTTGCCGGTGAAGACCGGCACGGCGCGCGCACGCTGCCGACCATCCTCGGCACGCATATGCCGCTCGATCTCGTCATCATCATGCTGGGCTCCAACGATATGAAGCCGTGGATCCATGGCGATCCGCTGGCCGCCGCCCATGGCATGAAGCGGCTGGTGCAAATCGTGCGCGGCCATCCCTATTTCGGCAACGCGCCCGCGCCAAAGGTGCTGCTGGTGTCGCCGCCGGTGGTTTCGCAGACGAGCAATGCCGACTTCGCCATCATGTTCGCGCGCGGCACGGAAGCCTCGCTGCAGTTGGCGGTTCACTACAAGGCGGTCGCCGACGAGATGGGCTGCGCTTTCTTCGACGCCGCAACGGTGGCGAAAACGACGCCGCTCGATGGCGTGCATCTCGACGCGGAAAACACGCGTGCGATCGGCACGGCGCTGGCGCCGGTAGTCAAGGAGCTATTGGGCAAGATGAGCGCGAGCGCTACAACACGTTCACGTTGGCAAGGCGGTGGTGATCGTGGCGCTTTTCCCTCCCCCTTGCGGGGAGGGGCAGGGGTGGGGGTGGTACCGCTTCACCAACATGGAAAGTCCTAGTCAATGCCGTGGAATGCATTTCCTACCAAATCAACCACACAGCGCGCCAAGGCAAACGCGCCGAAACTTCGCCGCGCGATGACGGATGCGGAGAAGCGGCTCTGGTGGCATCTGCGCGCAAGGCTGCCGATCGATGGAACCCATTTCCGTAAGCAGATGGCGATCGGACTATATGTGGTCGATTTCATCTGTCTGGAAGGCAAGCTCATTATCGAGGTCGATGGTGACCAGCACGGTACGGATGAAGCCATGGCGTATGACCAACGCCGGGATGCCTACCTGAAAGCGGGCGGCTATGCAGTACTGCGCTTTTCGAATTTCGAGATCATGCGCGAGCTCGAGGCAGTGCTCGACACAATCTATGCCGCATTAAACACAACCACCCCCACCCCTTACCCCTCCCCGCAAGGGGGAGGGGAATATGGAGAGGCCATGGCTGATTCCTACGACGTCATCATCATCGGCTCCGGCCCAGGCGGCTATGTCGCGGCCATCCGCTCGGCCCAGCTCGGCCTAAAGACGGCAATTGTCGAGCGCGAACATCTGGCTGGCATCTGCTCGAACTGGGGCTGTATCCCGACCAAGGCGCTGCTGCGTTCCGCCGAGATTTTTCATTTCGCCGAGCACGCCAAGAGTTATGGCCTGAAGCTGGAAGGCACGATCAAGCCCGATCTGAAGGCTGTCGTGGACCGCTCGCGGGGTATCGCCCAGCGCATGAATGGCGGCGTCGGCTTTCTGATGAAGAAGAATAAGGTCGACGTCATCTGGGGCGAGGCGAAGCTGACCAAGCCGAATGAGATCGTCGTCGGCAAGTCGTCGAAGAAGCCGATGGAGCCGCAGGCGCCGCTGCCGAAGGGTACGAAAGGCGAGGGCACTTATACGGCCAAGCACATCGTCATCGCCACCGGCGCGCGGCCGCGCGCGCTGCCGGGCATCGAGCCGGACGGCAAGCTGATCTGGACTTATTTCGAGGCGATGGTGCCGCCGGAAATGCCGAAATCGCTGCTGGTCATGGGCTCCGGCGCGATCGGCATCGAGTTCGCCTCGTTCTATCGCACGATGGGCGTCGAGGTGACGGTGGTCGAGATCATGCCGCAGGTGATGCCGGTCGAGGATGCGGAAATCTCCACCTTCGCCAAGAAGCAGCTGGAAAAGCAGGGCATGAAGATCCTGCTGGAGACCAAGGTGACGAAGGTCGAGAAGGGCGCGAACTCAATCACCGCGCATTGTGAAGGCAAGGACGGCAAGGTGCAGACGATCACCGCCGACCGGATGATTTCCGCCGTCGGCGTTCAGTGCAACATCGAGAACATCGGCCTGGAAACATTGGGCGTGAAGACCGATCGCGGTGCGATCGTCATCGACGACTATTGCCGTACCAATGTTCCGGGCGTCTACGCCATTGGCGATGTTGCCGGCCCGCCGATGCTGGCGCACAAGGCCGAGCATGAGGCTGTCATCTGCATCGAAAAGATCGCCGGGCTGCATGTGCATCCGCTCGACAAGCTGAAGGTGCCGGGTTGCACTTATTGCAATCCGCAGGTCGCATCGGTCGGGCTTACCGAGGCGAAAGCGAAAGCCGAAGGCAAGGATATCCGCGTCGGTCGGTTCCAGTTCGTCGCCAATGGCAAGGCGGTGGCGCTGGGCGAGGATCAGGGGCTGGTCAAAACCATCTTCGACAAGAAGACCGGTCAGCTTCTCGGCGCGCATATGGTCGGCGCGGAAGTGACCGAACTGATCCAGGGTTTTGTCGTGGCGATGAACCTCGAAACCACCGAGGAAGAGCTGATGCACACGATCTTCCCGCATCCGACACTGTCGGAAACGATGAAGGAAAGCGTGCTCGATGCCTATGGCCGCGCGCTGAACGCATAGGCTGCCTGCGCCGCCGGCACTGTTCGCCGGCGTTTGAGCGGCCTATATGGTTTTGATGGGACTACGCATAACGGCTTGAGGAGGCTGACATGGAAATGCAAGCACTGATCGTCTTTTTGCTCGTCGGTCTGGTTGCCGGCTGGCTGGCAAGCTTCATCGTCGGCGGCGGCAGCCTGATCAAATATCTGCTCAGCGGCGTCGTCGGCGCGTTTGTCGGCGGCTTCCTGCTTTCTGCGCTGGGCATTTCGCTCGGCATCGGCAACCCGCTGATTTCGCAAATCGTCACGGCGACCATCGGCGCGATAGTCGTCGTGCTGATTGCGCGCGCGATCGCCTGACGAGCACTGGAGCGCGCCATGGAAAACACCTCCGCAATCATGAGCATGCCGGGTGTCGGTTTCTTCGGCATGCTGGTGATCGGCTTTCTGGCCGGCTGGATTGCTGAGCGCTCGATGAACCGCAGCCATGGCCTGCTGACCAACATTCTGGTCGGCATCGCCGGCTCGTTTGTCGGCGGCACGCTGGCCGGTGTTCTGAACGTCGTCTACTACGGCTTCTTCGGCAATCTGATCGTCGCAATTGTCGGGGCGATCATCATTTTGTGGCTTTTCGGCCGCGCGCAAACGGCGCGGTAAGGTAGCTCATGGTCACCGTTCTCGACACGATAGCCAGGCCGCGTCCGCGGCACCCGGAAAAGGCGCACCGGCCCGACCAGGAAGTGCTGCGCAAGCCGGACTGGATCCGCGTCAGGGCGCCGGTGTCCAAGGGCTATCAGGAAACCCGCGAGATCGTGAAGTCGCACGGCCTGGTGACGGTATGCGAGGAAGCGGGTTGCCCCAACATCGGCGAGTGCTGGGACAAGAAGCACGCCACCTTCATGATCATGGGCGAGATCTGCACCCGCGCCTGCGCCTTCTGCAACGTCGCCACCGGCATTCCGACCGCGCTCGATCCGAACGAACCGGACAGCGTCGGCAAGGCGGTCAAGAAGATGGGGCTGATGCATGTCGTCATCACCTCGGTCGACCGCGATGATCTTGACGATGGCGGTGCGCAGCATTTTGCCGACGTGATCCACGCCATTCGCCGCGAGACGCCTGACACGACCATCGAGATCCTGACGCCCGACTTCCTGCGCAAGGACGGCGCGCTGGAAATCGTCGTCGCCGCCAAGCCCGACGTCTTCAACCACAATCTGGAGACCGTGCCGTCGAACTATCTGACCGTTCGGCCGGGTGCGCGCTATTTCCACTCCATCCGGCTGTTGCAGCGGGTGAAGGAACTCGACCCGTCGATCTTCACCAAGTCCGGCATCATGGTCGGCCTCGGCGAGGAGCGGCACGAGGTGCTGCAGCTGATGGACGATCTGCGCACGCGCCAATGTCGACTTCATGACCATCGGCCAGTACCTGCAGCCGTCGAAGAAGCATCACCCGGTGAAGAAATTCGTGACGCCGGACGAATTCGCGTCCTACGCCATGGTCGGCAAGTCCAAGGGCTTTCTGCTGATGGCGTCCAGCCCGCTGACACGCTCGTCGCATCATGCCGGCGATGACTTCGCCAAGCTCCGGGCGGCGCGCGAAGCGCAGTTGCGAAAATCGACCTAAGCGCCTCATTTCATGCCGCAGTTTGAAACCACGCGCACGGTCCGGCATTCGCCGGAGAAAATGTTCGCGCTGGTCGCCGATGTCGAAAAATATCCGGAGTTCCTGCCGCTCTGCGAGGCCCTGACGGTGCGCTCGCGCAAGGAGCGGGAAGGGCGCACTATTCTCGTCGCCGACATGACCGTCGGCTACAAGGCGATCCGCGAAACCTTCACCAGCCAGGTGCTGCTCAAGCCCGACGAGAACGTCATCGACGTCAAATATCTCGACGGGCCATTCAAATACCTCACCAACACCTGGCGCTTCGAGCCTGCGCCTCAGGGTTGCAAGGTGATATTCTTCATCGACTACGAGTTCAAGAGCCGCATCCTGAGCGCCGTGATGGGAGCGATGTTCGATCGCGCGTTCCGCATGTTCTCCGATGCGTTCGAGAAGCGGGCTGATAAAATCTACGGCGTCGGTTGATCTGAAAGGCGCGCCATCAATCGCCTTTGAGCGCCGTCAGCCCCATTTCCAGCGCTGTCCTCACCGTCTGGCGGCGGATGTAGTCCCGGCCCTGATTGTCGAATTGCCGCTTCTCGGCAATCGGCTGCTCGCCCGTCATCGCCAGGCCGAACCACACCAGCCCGACCGGCTTTTCCGCCGAACCGCCATCAGGGCCGGCAATGCCGGTGACGGCCAGCGCGATGCCGGCATGCGAGCGCGCCAGCGCACCTGTTGCCATTTCCAGCGCGGTTTCGCGCGATACGGCGCCATGGGCGTCGAGTGTGGTGGCCGAGACGCCCAGCATCTCGATCTTGGCGTCGTTCGAATAGGTGACGAAGCCCCGATCGACCATCGAGGACGAGCCCGGAATGTCGGTCAGCAGCGAAATGATCATGCCGCCGGTGCAGGATTTCGGCCGTCGCAGCCAGAATTTGCGGGCAAAACAGGCTTTCAGAAAGCGGTCGGCAAGCTGCGGCAAATCGGAAAATTGATCGAGGTGCTTCTTGTCCGGAATGTCGGTCATGCGGGCAGACTCCCGGGATAGACGACGGTTGCCGTCGCGATCGCGGCGATGCCCTCCTCGCGCCCGATGAAGCCGAGCCGCTCGTTGGTCGTCGCTTTGACCGAAATCCGGTCGTCGGAAATGCCGAGCATTGCGGTCAGCGCCGCCGTCATTGCCGTCGCGATGCGGCCCGATGCGCGGCGCTTCGCAGATCAGCGTGATGTCGGCGTTGGCAATCCGCCCGCCGCGCGCCCGCACGATGGCGACCGCATGTTCGACAAAGATGCGAGACGCCGCTCCCCTCCATTGCGGATCGGAGGGCGGGAAATGCGTGCCGATATCGCCCGCGCCACAGGTCGCAAGCAGCGCATCGGTCAGAGCGTGCAGCGCGACGTCGGCATCCGAATGGCCCGACAGCTTCTTGTCATGCGGGATCGCCACACCGCAGAGCGTGACATGGTCGCCCGGCTCGAAGGCGTGCACGTCATAGCCGTTGCCGGTGCGTACGTCCGGAAAGCCGCCGCTCATGCGCTGTTCCGCCATCTGAATATCCCTTGGCCAGGTGATTTTCACATTATCCGCCGATCCCTCGACCAGCTTCACCGGCAGCCCTACCCATTCGGCGATCGCCGCATCGTCGGTGAAGTCCGACGCGCCCGGCTGCGGCGGCCTTGCGATGCGCCGCCAGGATCGCCGCGAAGGGAAAGCCTTGCGGGTCTGCGCGCCGAATAGCTGACGGCGATCGATGGTTTCCGCGATCGATGCCGTCTTCGTTGCGCGCTTGATCGTCTCGACCAGATGGAGGGCCGGAATGCTGCCTTGCATGCGCCGATACTGCTCCAATCACCCGATTCAGCAACTCGTCGTCGACGAAATGGCCGCACCGCGTCGTGGATCAGCACGACATCCGGCTTTGCGGTGTCCAGCGCCTCCAGGCCAAGGCGAACACTGTCCTGCCGTGTTGCCCCGCCCACAACCACCTCGACGCGTTCGATGAGCGACCCGACGGCCTTCCGGAACAGTTCCTCATCGTCGGCATGGACCACCGCCACGATCCGGCCGACTGAAGGGTGCGTGGCAAATCGTTCGATCGTGTGGCTGATGATTGCCTTGCCGCCGATCTGCCGGTACTGCTTCGGCCCGCCGGCGCCGGCCCGTTCGCCCCGTCCGGCGGCAACGAGCACGGCGGCGATCGTGCGACCGGCATCGGTCTTGTGAATAGCTGTCTCTTCGCCCATTCGCAGACGCATAGGTGCGGGCGTGAGACAAAGCCAGAGCCAGGCGCGGCAATTTTACCGATCGGACAATTTGCGATTGCACTGATCTTTTGTTCTGGCTAGGAATTGTGCATCCAGGGATGGCTGCTTTGTTTTTGTGCAATTCGAAAAGTGCGAACTTGTCGTCTCCGCTCCAGATTGGAACGGTGACGATCCGCAATCGCGTGTTTCTGGCGCCCATGTCGGGCGTCACCGATCTGCCGTTCCGCGAGCGCGCCTACGCCGCATGGGGCCGGTCTGGTGGTGTCGGAAATGGTGGCCAGCGGCGAACTGGCCAAGGGCAGGGGCGATACCGCCCGGCGCATCCGCCGCTTTTCGGACGCGCCGCATGTGGTGCAGCTTGCCGGCCGCGAGGCTTGGGCCATGGCTGAGGCGGCGCGCATCGCGGAAGGCGAGGGCGCCGACATCATCGACATCAATATGGGCTGCCCAGCCAAGAAGGTGACGGGCGGCTATTGCGGCTCGGCGTTGATGCGCGATCCTCGACCACGCGGTGGCGCTGATCGACGCGGTGGTTGGCGCGGTCAACGTGCCGGTCACGGTCAAGATGCGGCTGGGCTGGGATGACGAGAGCCGCAACGCGCCGACGCTTGCCGCGCGCGCCGAGCAGTCGGGCGTCAGAATGGTCACGGTGCACGGCCGCACGCGCTGCCAGTTCTATGAAGGCTCCGCGGACTGGGCGGCGATTGCTGCCGTGAAGCAGGCGATCTCGATCCCGCTCGTCGTGAATGGCGATATCGGCTCGATTGCCGATGCCGAGACGGCTCTGAGCCTGTCCGGTGCGGATGCGGTGATGATCGGCCGCGCCAGCTATGGCGCGCCGTGGACCGCGGGGCTGATCGCAACGCAGGCCGATGGCGGACAGCGAGACGCACCGAAGGGCAACGACCTTCCGGATTATGTCATCGCCCACTACGAGGACATGCTGGCGTTCTATGGCGTCGAAAGCGGCTTGCGCCAGGCGCGAAAACATCTCGGCTGGTATCTCGACCGCCACGCGCCCGGCGTTGCCGCCGACCTGCGGCAGACAATCATGCGCTCCTTCGATCCAGCCGCGGTGATCGCGGCTTTGCGGCAAGCGCTTCGAAGGCGCAGACCGCAACGCCAACTTGGCGGCAGCCGCCTGATGCCGGCCGAGCCATTGCCCGATCAGATTGAAGACGCGGCGCAGCTCGTGCTGAACACGATCCGCCGGCCGGTCATCATGGTCGGACCGGACGATGTCATCAGCTACGCAAACGCCGATGCCGAGGATTTTTTCCGCTCAAGCGCGGCTATGCTGGCGCGCAATCGCGCTCGACCGCTTTGTTCCTTTCGGCAGCCCCCTGCTGGCGCTGGTCGAACAGGTGCGGGAGCGCCGCGCGCCGGTCAACGAATATCGTGTCGACGTTTCCTCGCCCCGGCTCGGTCCGGACAAGCTGGTCGACCTCTATGTCGCCCCTGTCATCGAACTGCCCGGATCGGTAGTGGTGATGTTTCAGGAACGCTCGATGGCGGACAAGATCGACCGCCAGATGACGCATCGCGGCGCGGCGCGCTCGGTATCCGGTCTGGCTGCAATGCTGGCGCACGAGATCAAGAACCCGCTCTCCGGCATTCGCGGCGCGGCGCAGTTGCTTGAATTGTCGGCGAATGACGACGACCGCAGCCTGACCCGGCTGATAACCGACGAAACCGACCGCATCGTCGCGCTGGTCGACCGCATGGAGGTGTTTTCCGACGAGCGGCCGATCGATCGCTATCCGGTCAACATCCATGTCGTGCTGGATCGCGTAAAGGCCATTGCGACCAACGGTTTTGCGCGCGGCATCAAGATCGTCGAAACCTATGACCCGTCACTGCCGATGGTGCACGCCAATCGCGATCAGCTCATCCAGGTGTTTCTCAATCTGGTGAAGAATGCCGCCGAGGCGATCGGCGACCGGCCGGGCGGCGAAATCACGCTGGCCACGGCTTTCCGCCCAGGCATCCGCGTCTCGGTGCCCGGCACGCAGGACCGCGTGTCGCTGCCGCTCGAATTCCGCGTGCAGGACAACGGTCCTGGTGTCTCGGAAGACATTCTGCCGATCCTGTTCGACCCCTTCATAACCACAAAACCGAACGGCTCCGGCCTCGGCCTGGCGCTGGTGGCCAAGATCGTCGGCGAGCATGGCGGCATCGTCGAATGTGAATCGACGCCGCGCGGCACATCCTTCCGCATCCTCATGCCGGCCTGGAAGGACGCCTGGCGAGGCGTCGAAACCCACGATGGAGCGGATTTAGCATGAGCGTGCGCGGCCAGATCCTCGTCGCGGATGACGACGCCGCCATCAGGACGGTGCTCAATCAGGCGCTGTCGCGTGCCGGGCACGAGGTGCGCGTCACCTCGAATGCCGGCACGCTGTGGCGCTGGGTAGCGGCGGGCGATGGCGATCTGGTGATCACCGACGTCGTCATGCCGGACGAGAACGCCTTCGACATGCTGCCGCGCATCAAGAAGGCGCGGCCCGAGCTGCCGGTCATCGTGATGAGCGCCCAGAACACCTTCATGACGGCGATCCGCGCCTCGGAGACCGGCGCCTATGAATACCTGCCAAAACCCTTCGACCTGACCGAACTGATGAATGTCGTGGCCCGCGCGCTTGCCGAGCCGCGCCGCGCCAAGGCGGAAGAACGGTCCGATGCCCATGCCGACGCCATGCCGCTGGTCGGTCGCTCGGCCGCCATGCAGGACATCTACCGCATGCTGGCGCGCATGATGCAGACCGATTTGACGGTGATGATCACCGGCGAATCCGGCACCGGCAAGGAGCTCGTCGCGCGCGCGCTGCATGAGTATGGCCGCCGCCGCGGCGGGCCTTTCGTGGCGATCAATATGGCGGCGATCCCGCGCGATCTGATCGAATCGGAGCTGTTCGGCCATGAGCGCGGCGCCTTTACCGGCGCGCAGCACCGGTCGAGCGGGCGCTTCGAGCAGGCTGAGGGCGGCACGCTTTTCCTCGACGAGATCGGCGACATGCCGATGGAGGCGCAGACGCGCCTGCTGCGTGTGCTTGCAGCAGGGCGAATACACGACCGTCGGCGGCCGCACGCCGATCAAGACCGATGTGCGCATCGTCGCTGCCACCAACAAGGATTTGCGGACGCTGATCAATCAGGGTCTGTTCCGCGAAGACCTGTTTTACCGTCTCAACGTCGTGCCGCTGCGGCTGCCGGCGTTGCGCGAGCGGGCGGAAGACGTGCCGGATCTGGTGCGGCATTTCTTCAGCCGCGGCGAGGCCGAGGGTTTGCAGGCAAAGCGCATATCGTCAGGCGGCATGGAGGCGATGAAGCGCTATCCGTGGCCGGGCAATGTTCGCGAGCTCGAAAATCTGGTCCGGCGTCTGGCCGCACTCTACCCGCAGGAAGAGATTTCGCGCGAGACGATCGAGAACGAGTTGAGTTCCGGCGGTCAGCCCATCACCGCAAGCGATCTCGCGGGCGGGGTGATGCCGGACGATCTGACGATCAGCCGGGCTGTCGAACACGTCTTGCAACGCTATTTCGCCCAATACGGGCAGGATCTGCCGCCAACCGGTCTTTACGATCGCGTTTTAGCGGAAGTCGAATATCCGCTGATCCTGGCGTCGATCGCCGCCACGCGCGGCAACCAGATCAAGGCGGCCGAACTGCTTGGCCTAAACCGGAACACATTGCGCAAGAAGATCAAGGATTTGGGCGTGACAGTTTACCGTTCGGGTCGGCACGGCTGAGAATATCAGTCGTCTCAGCGGTTGTGTCCAACCTGTGCGAAATTCTTTGGCATCATGGCGAAATGTTGCACAATCGCCACAATGCGTTGCATAGCTGTCACAGCTTAATCCAGTGTCACGTATGGCGACTCAAACCTCGACGGCCGTTCATTCCCTGTTTTCCGCCATCCATAGCGAGGGCCGCCGCCTGCTGTGGTTGCCGGGCGTTGCCGCCGTTGTCGGCGCGCTGATCACGGCTGCCGTCTCTTTCGCGGTGCTGGTCGGCGCTACACCGATCGCCCCGACGCAGCGCACAACCCTGGTGCTCGCGGTTGTCAACGGTGCGTTCATTCTCCTGCTTGTCGGGCTGATCCTGCGCGAAGTGAGGCGTATCCTGCAGGCACGGCAGCGCGCACGGGCGGCCTCCCGGCTGCATGTGCGCATCGTCACGATGTTCGCGCTGGTGGCGGCGATCCCTGCAATCATGGTTGCGATCTTCGCCTCGATCACGCTGAACGTCGGTCTCGACCGCTGGTTCGAGATTCGAACCAAGACGATCATCAACTATTCGCTGGATATCGCCGAAGCCTACGTTCAGGAAAACGCCAAAACCCTATTGAATTCAACGGTTTCCTTGGCTGAACTGCTCGACAACAACGTGCAGGTCTACAATCTTGACCGGAATGGCTTTCTGGAACTGCTCAGCCGACAGGCGGTTGGAAGGCAACTCGCCCACGCTGCCCTGATCGCTCCCGATGGGTCTGCCATCATGAGCGCCAAGACCGATGCCGATTTCGCGTTGCCCGACCCACCGCCGGGCGCGGTGCAGGACGCCGAGAAAGGCGATCCGGTGATGATCGAGCCGCGAACCCGCAATATCGTCGGTTCGATCATCAAGCTGCGACAGTTTGAGAATACCTACCTCTTCACCATCCGCCTGGTTGACCCGCAGGTCATCCAGGCGCGACAGATCGTGCGGGCCAACTCCGACGAATATCGCGGCATGGAGGCGAACCGCGGCACCTCCCAGATCGCATTCGCCCTGCCATACCTGACGCTGACGTTGATTATCGTGCTTTCCGCCATTTGGCTGGGCATCGCCGTCGCGGACAGGCTGGTAAGGCCTATCCGGCAGCTCATCGGCGCGGCCGACGAGGTGGCGACCGGCAATCTCGACGTGCACGTTCCGGTGCGCGCCTCCGATGGCGACGTCGGCTATCTGAGCGACACATTCAACAAGATGCTGTTCCAGCTCAAATCCCAGCGCAACGAACTGTTGACGGCAAAAGACCAGATCGACGACCGCCGCCGCTTTTCCGAGGCGGTGCTGGCCGGCGTGTCGTCCGGCGTGATCGGCGTCGATCCTTATGGGACCGTGACGATCGTCAACCGTTCCGCCGAAACAGCGCTCGGCCTATCCTCTGAAAAGGCAGTGGGCCGCTCGCTTTCCGCCTTGCTGCCCCATGTCGGCAAGGTGTTCGAGATCGGCCGTCGTTCGAAAAAGCCCGTTTATCGTGAACAGGTTACCTTCTTCCGCTCAGGCGCCGAGCGAACCTTCAACGTTCAGGTCACCATCGAACAGGGCGACGAGGCCGGCCAGACCTCCTATGTCGTGACGGTCGACGACATTACGGATCTGGTTCAGGCGCAGCGCTCAACGGCCTGGGCCGACGTCGCCCGCCGCATCGCGCATGAAATCAAGAACCCGCTGACGCCGATCCAGCTCTCGGCCGAGCGCATCAAGCGCCGCTACGGCAAGGTCATCAAAGAGGACCGCGAGGTGTTCGACCAGTGCACGGACACGATCATTCGCCAGGTCGAGGATATCGGCCGCATGGTCGACGAATTCTCGGCCTTCGCCCGCATGCCGAAGCCGGAGATGAAGACGCTCGACCTGCGCGAATCGCTGCGCGAAGCCTCGTTCCTGGTCGAAGTCAGCCGTTCCGAAATCAAGTTCGAGCGCGATTTCGGCGAACAACCGCTGCGCGGCACCTTCGACAGCCGGCTTTTGGCGCAGGCGTTCGGCAACATCATCAAGAATGCTTCCGAGGCGATCGACGGGCGCGAAGATCGCAGCGAGCCGGGTGTCATCCGCATCCAGGCGAAGCGCGAGGGCAGCCGCATCCGGATCGACGTCATGGACAACGGCAAGGGCCTGCCGCGCGAAAACCGGCAGCGGCTGCTCGAGCCCTACATGACGACACGCGAGAAAGGCACCGGGCTCGGCCTCGCGATCGTGAAGAAGATTATCGAGGACCATGGCGGCGCGTTGGAACTCAACGATGCGCCGAAGGCTTTTCATGAGGGACGGGGAGCGATGATCACCATCACGCTTCCGGCGGCCGACGCGGCCGCAACACCGCCGGGCCAGGGCGGTGCCAAGCCAACAAAAGAAATCGAAAAGGTCAGCAATGGCGTCTGATATTCTCATCATCGACGACGAACAGGATATCCGCGAACTCGTCGCGGGCATCCTGGACGACGAGGGGCACGAAACCCGCACCGCCTACGATTCGGACAGCGCGCTGGCGGCAATCGCCGACCGCGCGCCGCGCCTGATCTTCCTCGACATCTGGATGCAGGGGTCGCGGCTCGACGGCCTGGCGCTGCTGGACGAGATCAAGATCATGCACCCGAGCCTGCCGGTGGTCATGATTTCCGGCCACGGCAACATCGAGACGGCGGTCTCCGCCATCCGGCGCGGCGCCTACGACTTCATCGAGAAGCCGTTCAAGGCTGACCGGCTGATCCTGATCGCCGAGCGGGCGCTGGAAACCTCAAAGCTGAAGCGCGAGGTGTCTGACCTCAAGGCGCGCAGCGGCGAGACGCATGACCTGATCGGCATGTCGTCGGGCATGACGCATCTGCGCCAGACGATCGAGCGCGTTGCGCCGACCAACAGCCGCATCATGATCATCGGGCCGTCCGGTTCGGGCAAGGAGATGGTCGCGCGCGCAATCCACTCCCAGTCCGCGCGCCGGACCGGACCGTTCGTCACGGTGAACGCCGCGACGATCACGCCGGAGCGCATGGAGATCGAGCTGTTCGGCACCGAGCCGAATGGCGGCGAGCGCAAGGTCGGGCGCGCTTGAGGAAGCGCATCGCGGCATCCTCTATCTCGACGAAGTCGCCGACATGCCGCGCGAGACGCAGAACAAGATTCTGCGCGTGCTGGTCGACCAGCAATTCGAACGCGTCGGCGGCGCCAAGCGGGTCAAGGTCGATGTGCGCATCATCTCGTCGACCGCGCAAAACCTCGAAGGCATGATCGCCGAGGGTCGTTTCCGCGAGGATCTCTACCATCGCCTGGCCGTGGTTCCGGTCATCGTGCCGGGCCTTGCGGAGCGCCGCGAGGACATCCCGTACCTTGTCGATCATTTCATGAAGCAGGTCGCCAAGCAGGCCGGCATCCGCCAGCGCCGCATCGGCGACGACGCCATGGCCGTGCTTCAGGCGCACAACTGGCCCGGCAATGTGCGCCAGCTGCGCAACAACATCGAGCGGCTGATGATCCTGGTCCGCGGCGACGACGTGAACGCGCCGATCACGGCCGATCTGCTGCCGGCCGAGATCGGCGATGTGATGCCGCGCGCGCCGAGCCAGTCGGACGAGCACATCATGGCGCTGCCGCTGCGCGAGGCGCGCGAAATGTTCGAGAAGGAATATCTGATCGCGCAGATCAACCGCTTCGGCGGCAATATCTCGCGCACGGCCGAATTCATTGGTATGGAGCGCTCGGCGCTTCACCGGAAACTGAAATCGCTCGGAGTCTGACGCGTGCATGCAGCGCCGATCGGGTGAGCCGCTAGATGCGCGTGATCATCTGCGGGGCGGGGCAGGTCGGCTACGGCATTGCCGAGCGGCTCGCCGCCGAGAAGAACGACGTCTCGATCATCGACATCGCAGCCGGAACTGATCCAGGCGGTCCGCGACACGCTGGACGTGCGCGGCTTCGTCGGCCACGGCTCGCATCCGGACGTGCTGGAAGCAGCCGGCGCCGACCAGGCCGACATGATCATCGCGGTCACGCTCTACGACGAGGTCAACATCGTCGCCTGCGAGATCGCGCACGCGCATCTTCAACGTGCCGACCAAGATCGCGCGCATCCGCAGCCAGGCCTATCTGAGCCCGCACTATGCCGACCTCTTCTCGCGCGACCATCTGCCGATCGACGTGACGATCTCGCCCGAGGTCGAGGTCGGCGAGATGGTGCTGCGGCGCATCACGCTGCCCGGCGCCAGCGATGTCGTGCGCTTCGCCGACGACAACATCGTCATGGTGGCGATCGAGTGCCAGGAGGAATGCCCGGTCATCGACACGCCGCTGTCGCAGCTGTCCGCGCTGTTTCCCGACCTGCCGTCGACCGTCGTCGGCATCATCCGCGACGAGCAAGCTGTTCGTGCCGCATTCGCGCGACCAGATGTTCGCCGGCGACCTCGCCTATGTCGTCACCACGCGCGAGCAGGTGCAGCGCACGCTCAGCCTGTTCGGCCACGAGGAGCCGGACGCGACGCGCGTCGTCATCGCCGGCGGCGGCAATATCGGCCTCTACGTCGCGCAGCACGCTCGAGCAGCGGCAGATCAACACGCGGGTGAAGATCATCGAGCCCAGCAAGGAGCGCGCCATCGCGGTCGCCGACAAGCTGCGCCGCACGGTGGTGCTGAACGGCAGCGCGCTCGACCAGCGCTTGCTGCTCGAGGCCGATATCCAGGATGCCGACCTGATGGTCGCCGTCACCAACAACGACCAGGTCAACATTCTGTCCAGCGTGATGGCCAAGCGCCTCGGCTGCCGCTCGAACCTGGCGCTGCTCAACAACCCGTCCTATCACGACCTGACCGAAGGCCGTCGGCATCGACGCCTTCGTCAATCCGAGCACGGTGACGATTTCGAAGGTGCTCCAGCATGTGCGGCGCGGGCGCATTCGCGGCGTGCACAGCGTCCACAAGGGCGCGGCCGAGATCATCGAGGCCGAGGCGCTGGAAACCTCGCCGCTGGTCGGCCCGCCGCTGCGCGACCTCGACCTGCCGGACGGCATGCGCATCGGCGCAATCTACCGCGACGGCGTGGTGCTGAAGCCGAGCGGCCAGATGCGTATAAAGCCGAAGGACCGCGTGGTGATCTTCGCCATGGCCGAGGCGGTCAAACAGGTCGAGCAGATGTTCCGCGTCAGCCTCGAATTCTTTTAGATTTTTCGCGCCGACTCGGCTCAATTCGAATTCAGAAACCGGGACATCCCATGCTGCGCATCGCTTATGTCAACGGCCGCTATGTCGGGCACAACGAGGCCGCCGTCCATATCGAGGACCGCGGCTATCAGTTCGCCGACGGCGTCTACGAGGTCTGCGAGGTGGCGCGCGGCTACATCGTCGACATGAAGCGCCACCTCGATCGCCTCGGCCGTTCGTTGCGTGAATTGCAGATCGAGTGGCCGGTGCACCGCTCCGCCCTTGAAGTGATCATAGGCGAGGTGGTGCGCCGCAACCGGGTGAAAAACGGCCTGGTCTATCTGCAGGTGACGCGCGGCGTCGCTTCCCGCGACTTTCCATTTCCGGCCGACACAAACTCGTCGCTGGTCGTCACCTCCAAGCGCATGGATAGCAACGCCGCCGAGGCCCGCGCCCAAAAGGGCGTCAGGGTGATCACCGTGCCGGAAACGCGCTGGGAGCGCGTCGACATCAAGTCGACGGGTTTGCTGGCCAACGTGCTGGCCAAGCAGCAGGCGCGCGAAGGCGGGGCCTTCGAAGCCTGGTTCGTGGATGCCGACGGCAAGGTCAAGGAAGGCGTCGTCCTCCAACGCCTGGATCGTCACCAAGGACGGCGTGCTGGTCACCCGGCCAGCCGAAAGCGGCATCCTGCGCGGCATCACGCGCACGACGCTGATCGAAGTGGCGGCCAAGCTGGGCATAGGGTTTGAGGAGCGCTATTTCTCCGTCGAGGAGGCGAAGCAAGCGCGGGAAGCCTTTTTGACCTCCGCGACGACGGTCGTCATGCCCATCGTCGCAATCGACGGGCAACCCGTGGCCAACGGCCACCCCGGCAGTGTTGCACTTTCGTTGCGGGCTGCCTTTTTTGACATTGCGGAAAAAACCCCAGCCTGATAACCGCAAAGCGTCGAAGTCTGATCAAACGCGACGGTTTGGCTCAAGATTGGGCGCCGCGCGTTGTCGGGGCTAAATCGGTTAGACTTGACGGTTCACGCGGGGAGCGCGGACCTATGGGGACAGCGAGAGATAAAAACCATGGCGGAACGCACGCAAAATCTTCAGGACCTTTTTCTCAATTCGGTCCGCAAGAGCAAAAATCCCCTCACGATCTTCCTCATCAACGGCGTAAAGCTGACGGGCGTCGTGACGTCGTTCGACAATTTCTGCGTACTGCTTCGGCGCGACGGCCATTCGCAGCTTGTCTACAAGCATGCGATCTCGACGATCATGCCGAGCCAGCCGGTGCAGATGTTCGAAGGCGAAGAGGGCGGTCGGGACTGATCTTTTGACGGATCGCAGGTCCAAGACCCAAAATATTCTCGGCTATAACGGCCACGAACTCGACGATGCCGGGCGCAGCTCCGGTGCGCGGGCGATCGTCGTTGTGCCAATCCTGCCGGAAAAATTTCGCGAGGGCAGGGACGGCGCAGCCGTCGCGACCGCGGCTTGAACGCTCGCCAGACAGCGCGGCTCGACGAGGCCGTCGGCCTTGCGCATGCCATCGAGCTCGACATCGTCTACACCGAGATCGTCAATCTGAAGGAGCCGCGACCGGCGACCCTGCTCGGCTCCGGCAAGGTCGACGGAACTCGCCGATCGTCGTCGCAGTCGAGAAGATCGAGCTGGTCGTCGTCGACCATGCGCTGACGCCGGTGCAGCAGCGCAATCTCGAGACCGAATTCAAAGCCAAGGTGCTCGATCGCACCGGCTTGATCCTGGAAATTTTCGGCCGGCGCGCCCGCACCAAGGAAGGCACGCTTCAGGTCGAGCTGGCGCATCTCGAATATCAGCGCGGGCGTCTCGTCCGAAGCTGGACCCATCTGGAGCGCCAGCGCGGCGGCGGCGGCTTTCTGGGCGGCCCCGGCGAAACGCAGATCGAGGCCGACCGGCGCATCCTGCAGGACAAGATCATCAAGCTGAAGCGCGAGCTGGAGGTGGTGCGCCGCACGCGCGACCTGCACCGCGCCAAGCGCCGCAAGGTGCCGTTCCCGGTCGTCGCCATCGTCGGCTACACCAATGCCGGCAAATCGACCCTGTTCAACAAGCTGACCGGGGCAGGCGGTGCTGGCGCAGGACATGCTGTTCGCCACGCTCGACCCGACCTTGCGCCGGGTGCGGCTGCCGCACGGCACGCCGGTCATCCTGTCCGATACGGTGGGCTTTATCTCCGACCTGCCGACCCATCTGGTCGCGGCTTTCCGCGCGACGCTGGAAGAGGTGATCGAAGCGGATCTGGTCCTGCATCTGCGCGACATTGCCGATCCGGACACGGCAGCGCAGGCCGAGGATGTCGAGCGCATCCTGGGCGACCTCGGCGTCGACGCGAAGGACACGGACCACATCGTCGAGGTCTGGAACAAGATCGATCTGCTGGACGACGCGAACCGCGAACGCCTGCTTTCAGAGCGCCCGACCGACCCGCAGGCCCGCCCTGTCGCTATTTCGGCCGTCACCGGCGAGGGGATCGAGCGGCTGACGGCCGTCATCGAGGAGCGTGTCGCCGGCGAGGTCGAGCGCGTGCCGGTCGAGCTGTCGCCGGCCCAGCATCACCTTGTCGACTGGGTCTATCGCAACGGCGAGGTCATCTCGCGCAAGGATCGTGACGACGGCGGCTTGTCGCTGGTCGTCAACATGACCACCGCTGCGAAGGATGAGATGCGGGGCAGGCTGGGCTAGTACGGCCGTCATTCCGGCACGAAGCTGAAGCCCTGACCAGCTCGTCAACGCTTGCCGGCAAAGCTCCGAGCCGCCCTCTAGCAATGGCGTCTAACATTCTGAGTTCCGTCGCCGGCCCCGGAATGGCGATTTGGAGCGGTCGTTGGCTCGAAAAGCCCGTCAGGGCTGTTTCGCCTGCTTGCGCAGAGCGCTTCCATCGGCGCTCGGCCACTATACGTGGCTCTGCGCTACCGCAATTGGCGTATGGAAAAAGAAGTTGCTTGATATCAACCCCTTAGCAACGCAGAGGAAGATAAGAACTCGCCGTCCGTCCGATCTCCTCCAATCTGCATCACACTCAGCCGCAGTCCTGTCGATCGGCGAGCGACCGGTCGATGACGCGTGATTGCGTGGGATAGGGACCGGCGCCTGCCGGGCAGCGGCTAGCGATAGTCAGCAGTTCTGGGGAGGCTCCGCCAGAGGTTCCCCTCGGGACACTATGGTCCCGGCGTGCCGGCTGAGGCACACAATGCCTGGAAGGCTCCAAGACCGGAAGGGCCCAGAGGAACAGGCGGGGACAGAAATCGCCGGGTGGCGGCCGAAAGGTTGCAAGTTGTGTTAGATAGCGACCGACGGCCGCCATCTCCGCCTCCCAGACGACCGGGAGGAGTTCATTGACAAAGGCGAGACGGAATAGATCCGGACGTGGTGACGAATAAGTATGTTCGTCAATCCCATGGGAGCGCCGTTTCGCCTGCTGCCAGAGCGCTTCCATCTCGTCCAGCGTCGCTTCGTCGAGCGTGCGCCCGGCCTTCGTGAGCGCGTCCTCGACATAGTGAAACCGCGAGCGGAATTTGTCGTTGGTGCCGGAGAGCGCGGCTTCCGAATCCAGCTTCAGATGCCGGCCAAGATTGACCAGCGCGAAGAACAGGTCGCCGAATTCGTCCTTGATTGCGGCCTGGTCGTCTGCTGCTCATGGCGACCCGTAGCTCGCCGATTTCCTCCTCGATCTTGTCCAGGATAGGCGCTGCCTCGCTCCAGTCGAAACCGACCCGCGCGGCCTTCTCCTGCAATTTCAGCGCTCGCGTCAGCGCGGGCAGGTTGACCGGCACGCCGTCGAGAAAGCCCTTGCCGTGCTCCTGCGGGTCGAGCCCACGCGCCAGCCGCTCAGTGCGCTTGGTCGCCTTCTCCTCGGCCTTGATCTTCTCCCACATGCCTTTGGCCGAGCGCGCGCTGCGCGCCTTCTCGTCGCCGAACACATGCGGGTGGCGGCGGATCATTTTTTCCGTGATGCCGCGCACGACATCCTCGAAGCGGAACTCGTTCACCTCCTCTGCCATGCGGGCGTGGTAGACGACCTGCAGCAGAAGATCGCCGAGCTCTTCCTTGAGATCGACCAGATCCTTTCGCGCGATGGCGTCCGCGACCTCATAGGCCTCCTCGATCGTGTAGGGCGCGATGGTCGCGAAATCCTGCTCGATATCCCACGGGCAGCCGGTCTCCGGGTCGCGCAGGGCGGCCATGATTTCGATCAGGCGGGAAATCTTGTCGGAAGGCTGCATGTCCGATGCATAGCGCGAAGGCGCCGATGCGCCTACGCCCGCCGAGTCAGGCTGCCCGCTTTGTCCACAGGCGGCGAATTCTAGGTGCGCGCCGCTCCGGCTGCTGGCCAAGCACCGTCGCCGTCTCTTCGTTGAGCGCCCGGCCACCACGCTTCGGCGTTGCCAGCGGCGCGGGCACAGGCGCGGGAATATTGCCCTTCATGAAGCCGCGTCCCGCCTGGATGCCGCCCGCCAACTGCGCCTCGAACCGCGCTAGGTCGCGACGGCGCACATCCTCAATGATTTCGGCGGCCTCGTCGGTCGCGACGCCGAGTTGCTCCAGCGTGGTTTGCCCGAACAGCAAGAGCGGATTCGAAGGTCTCGCGCAGCTGATACTCGACGCCGACCTCGACCAGCTTCAGCGACACGCCACGGTCGTAGGAGCGCGCCAGCACCGGCACCAGCGGGAATTCGGCGCGCATATGCTCGGCGATGCGCACCGCCACCTCGCCCTTGTCGACGCAGATCAGCACGGCGCGCGCGTTGGTGGCGCCGGCGGCATGCAGGATGTCGAGCCGCGTGCCGTCGCCGTAATAGACCTTGAAGCCGAAAGTTGCGGCGGCCTGGATCATCTCGACATCGTTGTCGATGATCGACACGTCGACGCCGCGCAGCAGCAGCGGCTGCGCGGCGATCTGGCCGAACCGTCCGAAGCCGATGACCAGCACGCTGCCGTTCAAGCCGTCGGCGATATCGACACCGTCAAGCGACACCTCTTCGCGTCGCTGCCCGAAACGGCGGAAAAGCAGCATCGTCAACGGGGTCAGCGCCATGGAGATGATGATGATCGCGGTCAGCATGGCATTCGCCTCGGCATTGATGATGCCGACGGCGGCCGCGGCGCCGTAGAGCACGAAGGCGAACTCGCCGCCTTGCGCCATGATCACGGCCCGTTCGGAGGCTTCGACATGGCTGGCGCTCGTGAAGCGGGCGACCGTATAGACGCCGATCGCCTGGGCGATCATGTAGAGCGCGACATACAAGGCGATGGTCGTCCAGTTCGCGGCGACGACGCCGAGGTCGAGCGACATGCCGACGGCCATGAAGAACAGCCCGAGCAGGATGCCGCGGAACGGCTCGACATCGGCTTCGAGCTGGTGGCGGAACGTCGATTCCGACAGCAGCACGCCGGCAATGAAGGCGCCCATCGCCATCGACAGGCCGCTGAGCTGCATCATCAGCGCGGCGCCCAACACCACCAGCAAGGCAGCGGCAGTCATGACCTCGCGCGCCTGAGCATCGGCCAGAATGCGGAAGAGCGGGTTGAGCAGGTAAAGGCCGGCAACGATCAGGGCGACAATCGCGCCGACGCCGATACCGACATCGACCAGGCGCTCGCCGATCGAGACGGTGACGTCGCCGACCGTTGTCGGCGCCAGGAAGGCGACCAGGGCGAGCAGCGGAACGATGGCCAGATCTTCCAGCAGCAGGATCGACATGATGCGCTGGCCGCGCGGCTCGGCCGTCATGCCGCTCTCTTCCATGATCTGCATGACGCTGGCGGTCGAGGTCAGAACGAAACCCGCTGCCGCCACGAAGGACACGGAGGCCGGGAAAGCCGGCAATCACGCCCAACCATGGTCAGCAGGAAGGAGCACACGGCGACATGCAGGACGCCGAGGCCGAAAATCTCGCGCCGCAGGCTCCACAGCCGCGATGGCCGCATCTCGAGGCCGATGATGAACAGGAACATCACCACGCCGAGCTCGGCGACGTGAAGGATCGAAGCCGGGTCAGAAAAGAGTTTTAGGCCGAAGGGGCCGATGATGAGGCCGGCGGCGAGATAGCCGAGGATCGAACCCAGCCCGAGCCGTTTGAAAATCGGCACGGCGATGACGCCGGCGCCCAAAAGGGCGACAACCTGAATGAGTTCGCTGTTGGTTGCTGCTTCCGCCGCCATCCGGACATTCCGTTGTTCGTCGGCACGACGTCGCGCCGCGCATGCAAGGCGGAAGGATAGAAGTTTTGGATGCAGCGCAACAAGGCCAAAATGGCCTGGCACACTGCCTGATCGGAGGAACAGTTTGTGCGGCTATTCCGCGATGGAGCCGATCGTGGTCTCGTCCATGCGTTTCAGGCTCATGCCGATGACCGGGATCATCCGATCCTCGACTTTGACCGAGACGGTCACGATCATGGCGTCGTCGCTGGCCATCTTGGCGACCATCGCGCCCTTCAGCTTCTTGCGGTTTATGCCGAAGACCGCCTTGTTGCCGGCGACGACATTGCCGGAAATGATATCCATGCCTTCGCCTTTGGCGCCGTCCAGAAACTTGCCTTTGTAGCCGTTGCCCGAGCGCTCGACTGTCGCCTTCATTTTCTGGTTGAACACGCCGACGCGGCATGCGCCATCGAGCGTCATGCCGGCATTTTTCGCCGGCGTCGAGCCGGTGAAATTGCAGACGAATTTGGTGCCCTTGTATTTGCCGGCGATGATCTCGCCCGGGCCGCTCCAATTGCCTTCGGCCTGCTCGAAAAAGGCCTTGTCGCGGTCGGCGGCCGATGCGCCTGCAATAGGGGCGAGAAGCATTGCAGGGCCGAAGATCAGGGTGGCGAGTTGCAACGAATGCTGCATGAGGTGACACCCTGAACGCGACTGCGAATAAACAGGGTGGACCATGAACAAGAATGGTTAATGCATTCTGTAAAATACCGCTGTTTGGGCGGCCGGTCATTGGTTTTTCGGACCCGCGTTGGCCGAGGTAAAGCGCGTCAGCGCAGCAAGAAAATCGCCCATTCCCGGGCGCTTCAGAGCCGAAAATGGCAAAGGCCGCGCGGTCTCCATGGCCGCCATGCCGATGCGCGCGGTCATCATGCCGTTGACGACGCCTTCGCCGAGCTTTGCCGAAAGCCGCGCGGCGAGGCCATGACCGACGATCTGCTGCACGAAGCGAGTCGCCGACGGCAATCGAGCCAGTGACCGCCAGATGCGCGAGCACATTGCGGGCGAGGCGAAAGAAGCCGAGCGTGCCCGGTCTGCCCCCGTAAAGGGCTGCCAGCCCGCGGATCAGCTTCGCCGCCTCGTAGAGAACATAGGCGACATCGACCACGGCGCGAGGGCTGACAGCCGTCACCAGCGAGACACGCTTGGCAGCGTCAAGGATCATCGTGCGCGCCTTGGCGTCGAGCGGCGCCAGGATATCGGTCTCGGCAAGCCGTATCAGATCGGCCCCGTCGACGACTTCGCCTTTCTGGGCTTCCAGCAAGCCGACGTCCGGCCGCCGTTTCAGGCTTGTCCGCAACGAAAGCGGACAGTGCGTCGACGACGTTTCGCGCCAGCTTCGGGTCGTTGCGGGCGAGAGCATCCTCGGCCTGGCCGCGCAATTTTTCGACGGAAGCCAGCCGCGCCAGGCCAACCGCCTCGCGGATCAGCATCACGACCAACGCCAATGCGGCAAGGGCGGCAACGCCGAGAGCAAACCAGCCCAGCCAGTCGGCCCGCTCGAACAGCGTGCGGATCAGATTGTCGGTCCACAGACCGACCGCCAGCGAAACAAGAATGCCGAATGCGCCCAGGAACAGGCGCAGCCATAACGACCGTCGAGGCTTTTCTTCGACCGGCGGCGGGATGTCTGCCACGTCGTCAATCTCATCGAAGACGTCGATCTCGGCAGGCGTGACAACGGCCATCTCCGCCTTCATCGCGCGCGGTTTGCGGACTTCCGCCGTCCGGCGCGGTTCGGGCACGTCTCTGGCTGCGGGCTCCGGCTCGATGCGAAATGCCTGCGGTTTGCGTGGAGCGGTCATGCCAGCCTGTCTCCGATCAGAAACTGCAAGGCGCGGTCCAGCCTGATATGGGGCAGAGACAATGTTACGCCATCCGTGCTGCGTTCCAGCTTGGGCGGCCGGAAGCGGACGAAGCGCAGGTCAGCCAAGCGCCGCATCATTAGCGGCGTCGCCATCGAACAAGCGGGCCGATATCCTCCGGCAGGTCGCCGGAAAACACTGCAGTTTCGGTCTTGCCGTCGAATTTTTCGCCGGCGATCGTTTCGCCGGCCAGCGGCGTGCCGATGATCACGGGAAGCGTTTCGCGGCCTTGCTTGACGGTGCCTTCCCGCGTCGCGCGCACGGCCGCCATGGCCAGAACATCGACCGTCGCGCCGGAAAAATCAGCACGCTTGATGGCGCGGTCGGCGATGCGGCGCACGATTGCCTGCAGCCTGTCATGGCTTTCGTGATGCAGATGATCGGCCTTGGTTGCCGCGATCAAGATGCGGTCTATGCGTCTTGCGAACAGATCGGTGAAAATGCTGCCGCTGCCGGCGCGGAAGCAGGCGAGAATCTCGGTCACAGCGCGTTCGAGGTCCGCCATTGCTCCAGCGCCGGCGTTCAGCGCCTGCAAGGCGTCGATCAGCACGATCTGCCGGTCAAGCCGCGCGATGTGCTCGCGGAAGAATGGTTTTACGACATGCGTCTTGTAGGCCTCGTAGCGGCGCTCCATCATGGCGCGCAGCGTTCCCGAGCGCGCGCGTCCTGAAACGGCCGGGGGAGGCGGCGGCAAGGGCGCAAACGTGAGGGCGGGGGAGCCATCAAGGTCTCCCGGCATCAGGAAACGCCCGGGCGGCAGCGTGGACAGAGCCCGCTCGTCGGTCTTGCAGGCTCTGAGATAGGCCGTGAAGGCTTCGGCCAGCTTGCGCGCGGCCATTTCGTCGGCCTCACCGTCTGCCTTTGCCTCCTCGGCGAGCTTGCGCCATTGCGCCGACAGTTCGGCCCGCACAGGCAGACGCGCCAGTTCGAAGGCGTCAGTGCAGAATTCGCCATAAGACTTGCCCAGCAATGGCAGGTCGAGCAGCCATTCGCCCGGATAGTCGACGATGTCGACAGACAGTTTGCCGGCCGAAAAGAGCCTGATTCCAGCCGGACGCAGATTCATATTCGATCGTCAGCCGCATTTCGGAGATGGCGCGCGTCGAGTCCGGCCAGATCCGGTCTTTCACCAGCGCGGCGATATGATCCTCATACTGAAACCGCGGCACCGCATCGTCCGGCTGCTGCTCAAGCAAAGCGCGCGCAATACGGCCCGATTTGCGCGCCTCGAACATCGGCAAGCGGCCGCCATGGATGATGTTGTGCACCAGCGAGGAGATGAACACCGTCTTGCCGGCGCGCGACAGGCCCGTCACGCCGAGCCGCAGCGACGGTGAAAACAAGCCGGATGCGCGTTCGGTGAGGGTATCAAGCGCAATGCGCGCTTCGTCGGTGAAGCTGGTCAGTGACGCCAATCGCTAGTGATCCGCTGTTTGTCGGCCCGACAGCATATAGGGGCGGCAGGCGGCGAAGAAAATGGCGATGATCGGCGCGGATGCCGGCTGGCTGGCAATCAACCGTCGGCAGGCGTGTGAAAAGCCTCGAGATAGCCGGCGCCGGGTGCTGCCGCACACAAGCCCGTATCGAACCGCACGACTGCCAAACCGGACGTCGGAAAGCCAGCATTCAAGGTGCCCTGAGCTTCCCCTTCGCCGCTGCCTGAAACGGCCATGGCAAGGTCCTCCATCATCGGGTTATGGCCGATGATCATGATCGAATCCGCTGTACAATGCTCGCGGATGATTTCGAGATAGCCGGCGGCGTCCGTAATGTAGAGCGTGTCGTCGAAGTGGACGCGGCCGGTGTCGGCCATGGCAGCAACACCTTCCAGCGTCTGGCGCGCCCGCAAGGCGCCAGAGCACAACGTCAAATCAGGCACATAGCCGAGTTCCGCCATTTTCGCGCCGATCTCTTCGGCGTCGGCCTGGCCGGACTCATCCAGCGGGCGATCGAAATCTCGAACCCCAGGCAGTGCCCAACCAGCTTTTGCATGCCTGAGAAGATAGAGACGCGCCACCGATCACTCGCGATTGCCGGAATTCTTTCCCGTTTAGCCATCTCACAGACGCTGTGCAACGGGTCCAACCCTGCCAATTCGGCGGAGGCGGACAGTTGCGGTGCAAACGCCGCTCAACCAGGCGCTGTAGAAAACGCTCACGAAATCGCGAGGTGAAGATGCTTGCGACACCTTTGTCGCCCGCCTATATAGGCGCCCAAATCCGGGGTTAAGTGGGTGAGTCGATGACCAATATCGCTGATGCCAGTTACGTCCCCTCCGAGGACGAGCCGTTCATGAACGAACGGCAAAAATCATACTTCAGAAGCAAGCTCTTAGGCTGGAAGAGCGACATACTGAGAGAAGCGCGCGAAACCCTCGAAATCCTGCAGCAGGAAAACGCGAACCATCCTGATCTCGCCGACCGTGCCTCTTCCGAAACGGACCGCGCCATAGAGCTCAGGGCGCGTGATCGCCAGCGCAAACTGATCGCCAAGATCAACTCCGCCTTGCAGCGCATAGACGAAGGCACATACGGCTATTGCGAGGAAACAGGCGAACCGATTTCGCTGAAGCGGCTCGATGCGCGCCCAATCGCGACGCTCTCGATCGAGGCACAGGAGCGCCATGAGCGGCGCGAAAAGGTCTATCGCGACGACTGATCACCGGATCTCGATAGGCTTGCCGCCACGAAGATTCCTTAGATCAGCGTCATGCCTTTCATCGAGGCAAAACCTGATTTACCGATGATGATGTGATCCTGAACCACGATGCCAAGCGGTTTGGCGGTGGTGATGATCGTTTTCGTCATGTCGATATCGGCCCGCGAAGGCGTTGGATCGCCTGACGGGTGATTATGCACCAGGATGAGGGCGCTGGCAGAGAGTTCCAGAGCACGTTTGATCACTTCCCGCGGATAGACCGGTGTGTGATCCACGGTACCCGTCTGCTGCACTTCATCGGCGATCAAGCCGTTCTTCTTGTCGAGGAAAAGAATACGGAACTGCTCGCGCTGCTCGAAGGCCATAGTGGCGTGGCAATAGTCGAGCACCGCCGACCAGGACGACAAAAGTTCGCCCTGCCTGATCGCCCCGCGCGCCATACGCTGCGCGGCCGCTGCGACGATCTTCAGGTCCAATGCAGACAGCTCGCCAACGCCGGAAACCTCGCGCAAGAGATGCTCGGGCGCGCCGAGCACTTCCGCTAACGACCCGAACCGAGTGATCAACGCCTTCGCGGTCGCCTTCGTATCCGCCTGCTGGATTGACCGGAACAACAGAAGTTCGAGGAGTTCATAGTCGGGCAGGGCGGCCGGGCCCGCATCGCGAAAGCGCTCACGCAGCCGCTGGCGGTGGCCGTGGTAATGCGGCTTGTCCTTGGCGACCCCCTTGGAGGATCGCTTGCGTGGTGTCTGCTGGATCGCAGCCGGCGCAAGTTCGCCAAAAAAGCCGCGCTCGTCTTCCTCGTCGGCCATGCTGTCCCCCGCTGCCGAAGGCGAGTTTAGGCAGGCAGGCCCGGACGGTCGAGACCATTTGGCGAGAGTGTGAAAATTTCGCAGCCGTTCTTGGTCACGCCCACAGTGTGCTCATATTGCGCCGACAAGGAGCGGTCCCGGGTCACAGCGGTCCAGCCGTCCGACAGGACTTTTACATGTGGGCGGCCGAGATTGATCATCGGTTCGATCGTAAAGATCATGCCTTCGCGCATCTCGACGCCTTCATGTGCCGAGCCGTAGTGCAGGATGTTCGGCGCATCATGGAACAACAGTCCGACGCCATGGCCGCAAAAATCGCGGACGACCGAGCAGCGTTCCTTTTCGGCATAGGATTGGATTGCCGCGCCGATCGCGCCGGTGCGCGCGCCGGGCCGCACGGCGGCCACGCCGCGCATCAGGCATTCGTGGGTCACTTCGAGCAGCCGCTCGGCGGCGCGCTTGATCTGCCCGACAGGATACATGCGGCTCGAAATCACCATGCCAGCCATCGAGCACATAGGTTACGTCGATGTTGACGATGTCGCCTTCGCGCAGAGGCTTTTCGTCTGGAATGCCATGGCAAACGACGTGATTGATCGAGGTGCACGACGATTTGGGGTAGCCGCGATAGTTGAGCGTCGCCGGCATCGCGTTGTGGTCCATGCCGAACTCGAACACAAAGCGATCGATCGCGGCCGTTGTCACGCCAGGTTGTACGATCGCGGCCAGCTCGTCGAGACATTGGGCCGTCAGTTGGCAGGCCTTGCGCATTTGCACGAAAGCATCGGGGCCGTAGAGGCAAATCTGGCCGGTATTGCGCGGTGGCGCCACGTCGGCGTCGAGATAAGTGACCATGGCTGGCCCTTTGATTGAAAGGCCTGATGTGACATCCAATCGATCGATCTTCAAGCCCCAAGCGGCTCCAGGCCAAAGCCGGATGGCGCATCAGCAGCTTTTCCGTCGAGTAAAATGACCGGTGAAAGGAAGTCAGCCTAGCAGCCTGGGCGGAGAATCCGGTTGTATTCTCAAATCTCTTTGGCGATCCGGTTGTACCGGCAGTATGATCGGTCGGTGTGGTTTTTGACCGGCGCGGGGTCTCCCGACAGATGAAGAGACAGATCACACGGCGAACTGGTCGCCTCCCAATGTACTGCATTGTCGAAACTAGTTTTCCAAAGGCGATACAACCTGGATTATCGGCCATTGGCCCTACCACTTGCATATAGTTGTAGTTTGGGCGATGCTTAAGGTGGGTGGGAGACGTCATGCAATGCGTGGCGTGCGGGTTGTTGCTTTTCTGTCTGCTGGAGCAAGAGTATCGGCTCGGCGTGCGGGAGCTTTGACTTTCCCCAAGAAGGACGACTTCGAGTCCAAGACGATCTGCATTTCGTCGTACCGATTGTGCGGCGCTAAAGGCCGACAACGGTGGTCAACACGGTCGTTGTCTTTTGCTGAGCCATAGGGGAATTTATGAACGACAAACTTCTCGAACTCACGGCTGACATTGTGAGCGCCTATGTGGGTAACAACACGATGCCCACGTCGGACCTCGCCAAACTCGTGACCGATGTCAGCAATGCCATCTCGCGTCTTGCGCCGTCGGCCGCGCCGGAGCCCGAGCAGCGGCGTCCGGCCGTCAATCCGAAACGATCGATGCATGACGACTACATGATCTGCCTTGAGGACGGCCGGAAATTCAAGTCGCTCAAACGGCATCTTATGGCGCACCATCACCTGACGCCGGAGCAATACCGGGCCAAATGGGGGTTGGCGGCCGACTACCCGATGGTGGCGCCGACCTATGCGGCCAAGCGGTCACAACTCGCCAAGGAGGTGGGTCTGGGTCGCAAGCCAAGCAGCAGAAAAAAGACCCGCAAAAAGAAGGTAGCATGAGAGGTCATGGCAATCGGCAGCGACGATGCCGACGACGAGCGCGTGTCATTCATCTTAGTAGCAGCCAAACTCTCCGTGCTGCCGCTGCGTCAGCGCAGGTTTCGCCATTCACGCGGGAGATGAGTTTTTGGCGGAGGGAGTGGGATTCGAACCCACGGTGGACTTACGCCCACGCCGGTTTTCAAGACCGGTGCCTTAAACCACTCGACCATCCCTCCGAGCTTTGATTTCGTTAGCTGTGGGCGGCATTTTCGCCACCTGCCACCATTTGTGCTACCGAACCCGCTCAGGATTGCGCCTTTACCGCCTTGCGGATCGGCGCGTCAACCTGTTCGGCCAGCATCGGCCTCGATATGGTCTGCGAGGGAGGTCCGGTGTGATAGCGACTGTCGAACGCCATGTCCGCACAGCCGGCCGGTAGCATCATGGTCCGTCGATACTACAGCCTTCCGTCGCTCAACGCGCTCGCCGCCTTCGAATCGGCGGCACGGCACCTCAGCCTGACCAAAGCCGCCGAGGAGTTGAACGTCACAACTGGCGCGATCTCAAAACAGGTGAAGATGCTCGAGGAGGAGCTCGGCGGTCCGCTCTTTGTCCGGCGGCATCGCGCTCTTGAACTGACCCGCGAGGGCGAGACGATGGCCGCTGCGCTGCGCGACGGGTTCGAGCGGATATCGGCGACCTTTCGGCAGGCAAAAATGTCCGGCGGCCAGCCGCGCGTCACGATCGGAAGCACACTGGCCTTTGCGCAGCTCTGGCTGATGCCGCGGCTGGGGGCGTTCTGGAACAGCCATCAGGACATCATCGTCGACCACATGATCTCGGATCATGCGCAGGGCCTCAACCGCCCGGACCTCGATCTTCGCTTCCGCTATGGCGACGGCGAATGGCCGGACGAAAAGTCGGCAAAGCTGTACGACGACCGCATCATCGCCGTGGCGAGCCCAGCCTTTGCCCGCGAACACGCCGTGATTTCGGCACGGGATCTGTCGGCGCTTCAACTGCTGTCCGTCGAAGGGGTCGACTGGACCTGGACGACCTGGGCAAGTTTCTTGAAGGAGCTGGGTGCGCCGCATCAGCGGCTGAACGTGCGGCGCTTCAACAGCTACGTGATTGCGCTGCAGGCAGCGCGCAGCGGGCAGGGTGCGGCGCTCGGCTGGGTCAGTCTCGTGAAGCCGCTGATCGATGCCGGCGATCTGGTGCAGCTCACCGAAGCGGAAATCGCGGCGCCGCAATCCTATTTCGTGACCTGGAGCGCGCATCGCCCGCTCAGCCGTGAGGCAGAGATATTGAAGAACTGGCTTCTCGCGCTCAACGCTTGAGTTCAACTCAACCGAGGCGGGCGACTTATTCGCTTGAATCATCGGCTTCCAGGCGGTCTTTTCTACTGCAGGTCGTCCGGAGGAGCGCTGCATGCTGGAAACTTCTGAAGCATCAGAGCAGGGCCTCAGCCATCGCCGCGGCGGCGGCCGCCTCGGGCGTCGAGCCTTGCGCGGCGCGCCGATGGTCATGCTGCCGACGCTGGTGCGCAAAATTCCCGTCTATCAGATGGTCCCGGACGAGGCGGTCGAGCTGATCCACCAGGAATTGCTCGCCATCCTCGAAGAGGTTGGATGCGAGTTTCGCGACGACGAGGCGATCGCCATCTGGAAGGAAGCGGGCGCGGATGTCTCCGGCACACGGGTTCGCATCGACCGCGCGTTTCTGATGGAACTCGTTTCGAAAACGCCGTCGGAATTCACCATCAATGCGCGCAATCCCGAGCGGTCGGTGCGGGTGGGCGGCAAGAACACGATCTTCGTGCCCATGTACGGCGCGCCCTATGTGCGCGATCTGGACAACAAGCGGCGCTATGGCATCGCTGGCCGACCTCAACAATTTCCACAAGCTGGCCTACATGGCGCCGGCGCTGCATTCGTCCAGCTCGATCATCTGCGAGCCGATGGACGTGCCGGTGCCCAAACGGCATCTGCACATCACCCATTCGGCGCTAAAGCATTCCGACAAGCCGTTCATGGGCGTCGGTCACCTCCCGGGAGCGCGCCGAGGACACGATGAAAATGGCCGGCATCGTGTTCGGCGAGGACTATGTGAAAGACAATCCGGTGCTCGCCGCGATCACCAACTGCAATTCGCCGCTGGTGTGGGACGCCACCATGCTGGATGCGATGAAGGTCTATGCGCGTCACAACCAGCCGGTGATCCTGGCGCCCTTCGCGCTGTGCGGCGCATCGACGTCGGCTTCCGCCGTCGGCGCGGTGGCCCAGGTCAATGCCGAGGCGCTGGCCGGCGTGGCCTTCACGCAGCTCGTGCGGCCCGGGTTCGCCGCAGATCTATGGGCAGTTCATGGTCACCGTCGACATGAAGACCGGCGCGCCGATGGGCGGCACGCCGGAGGCCGCGCAGATGATGTATCTGATGGGCGCGCTGGCGCGGAAATACCGGCTGCCCTGGCGCACCTCCGGCTTCCATGTCGGATCGAAGCTGAACGACGCGCAGGCGGGCTACGAGTCGAACATGCTGATGCACGCGGCCATCCTGGCCGGCGCCAACTACATCTGGCATGCGGCCGGGTGGCTGGAGGCCGGCATGACCTGCGGCTATTCGAAATTCGCGACGGACTGCGAGCAGCTCGTCGGCTGGTACAAATATGCCGGCGGCGTTTCCTTCGACGACTTCAAGGACGCGATGGCGGCGGTGCGCGAGGTCGGGCCCGGCCGGGCACTTCCTCGGCACGCAACACACGCTCGACCATTTCGAGACGGCGTTCTTCATGCCGAGCGTCATGGACTTCAACTCCTTCGAGCAGTGGAATGCCGAAGGCGCCAAGGACCACGACACGCGCGGCCGCGAAAAAGCCGCGCGCCATGCTGCGCGACTATGAGGAGCCGAAGCTGGACGAGGGCGTCGCCGAGGGTTGCGCGACTTCATCGCCTTGCGCGAGGAACAGTTGCCGGACACTGTGAGCTGAGCGGTGGTGGCAGAACTCAGTGAACCTTCGACTGCAAAAGACCCGCTGCTTCAGCCGTACCAGCTCAAGCATCTGACGCTGAAGAACCGCGTCATGTCGACCGCGCACGAGCCGGCCTATTCCGAGGACGGCATGCCGAAGGCGCGCTACCGGCTCTATCACGCGGAGAAGGCCAAGGGCGGCATCGCCATGACGATGACGGCGGGCTCGGCGATCGTTTCCCGCGACAGCCCGCCCGCCTTCGGCAATCTGCACGCCTATGACGACGCGATCGTGCCGTGGCTTAGAGAACTGGCCGATCGAATGCCACGAGTACGATTGCAAGGTGATGATCCAGATCACCCATCTCGGCCGCCGCACAGGCTGGAACAAGGGCGACTGGCTGCCGGTGCTGGCGCCTTCGCCCGTTCGCGAGCCGGCGCACCGATCCTTTCCCAAGGTCGCGGAAGAATGGGACATCGAGCGTATCGTCGCCGACTACGCGTCGGCGGCCCAGCGGATGCAGGCTGCAGGATTCGACGGTATCGAGTTCGAATCCTACGGCCATCTGATGGACGGCTTCTGGTCGCCGGCGACCAACCATCGCGACGACGAATTCGGCGGCTCGCTCGACAACCGGCTGCGTTTCACCTGGGCTGTCATCGACGCTGTGCGCAAGGCGGTCGGCCCGGATTTCATCGTCGGCATCCGCATGGTGGCTGACGAGGATTTCGACAAAGGCCTGTCGAAGGACGAGGGGATCGAGATTGCCCGGCGCATCGCGGCCAGCGGCAAGTTCGACTTCATCAATCTGATCCGCGGCTCGATCGAAAGCGATGCGGCGCTGACCAAGGTGATCCCGATCGCCGGCATGCGCTCGGCGCCGCATCTCGATTTTGCGGGCGAGGTGCGCGCGGCAACAAAATTCCCGGTGTTTCACGCAGCGCGCATCTCCGACATCGCCACGGCGCGGCACGCGATTGCCGCCGGCAAGCTCGACATGGTGGGGCTGACGCGGCCGCATATGGCCGATCCCTATATGGTGGCGAAAGTCATGGCCGGGCGAGGAACACCGCATTCGGCCTTGCGTCGGCGCGACCTACTGCCTCGACCGCATCTATGAGGGCGGCGAGGCGCTGTGCATCCACAATGCCGCGACCGGGCGCGAGGCGACCATTCCGCATGTCATCGCCCGCAGCGACGGCCCGTTGAAGAAGGTCGTCGTGGTCGGCGCAGGGCCGGCTGGCCTGGAAGCCGCGCGCGTTGCCGCAGAGCGTGGTCATTCCGTGACGGTGCTGGAGGCCGCGAGCCAGCCGGGAGGGCAGGTTCGGCTCGCCACGCTCAATCCGCGCCGCAAGGAGCTGATCGGCATCGTCGACTGGCGCGTCGCCGAACTGGAGCGCCTTGGCGTGACGATCCAATACGACCACTGGGCCGAACCGGATGACGTCAAGGCGCTTGGTCCGGAAGTGGTGATTGTCGCCACCGGCGGCATGCCGCAAAACCCGCCGCTGGACGCAGGTGGCGATCTTGTCGTTTCGACCTGGGACATTCTTGCCGGCAGCGTCAAACCGGCGGAAAACGTGCTGCTTTATGACGACAATGGCGGCCATCAGGGCATGTCGGCGGCCGAGATGATCGCCAATGCCGGATCGAAGCTGGAACTTGTTTCGCCGGAACGCTTCTTCGCGCCGGAAATGGGCGGCATGAACCACGTGCCCTATATGCGCGCATTCCATGAGAAGGGCGTGGCGATCACCATCAACACGCGGCTGAAATCGGTTCGCCGCGAAGGCAATGCTCTCGTAGCGACGCTGGGGTCAGATTTTGCGGACGGCTGGCGCGATGAACGGCGGATCGACCAGGTGGTCGTCGAGCACGGAACGCTGCCACTCGACGATCTCTATCTTGCGCTCAAACCACACGCCAGCAATCGTGGCGTGGTGGATTATGAGGCGCTAACCTCGCAAGGCGAAGCGTTTCCGCGCACCAACGCCGAGGGCGGTTTTGTCCTGTTCAGGATCGGCGACGCCGTAGCATCGCGTAACATTCACGCCGCAATCTATGACGGCATCAGGTTTGCCTTGGCGATCTAGGGCTCGCAGTCGCTGCTATTGCGCTGTCGTGCACTCTGAGGCCTGGTCCGGCGGCCGCGTATCCTGGCAAAGCTGATCCGCCGTGTCGGGCAGAACCTTGACCGCCCGCACCATGCCGCCACAGCCCGAGACGACGGCCGCAATCATGAAAAGCGCGCATGTTCGATAGAATGGGCTCATGTTTTGACCTTTGTGATGGTGCTCTAGCGGCTGCGTAAAAGGTTCAAGAGGGCCGGAAAAATCGGTCATCCATGCAACCGCGCCAGTGTCTGCTCCGTTACTGAGTGTTTTCGGAGCGAGGGACAAGATGAACTGGAAATGTGTCGTTGCCTTGATCGTCGCCGCGGTCGGCTGCTGCGCCGGTTGTTGCCGAGCCCATATCGGGTGACGCAATCCGCAAGCTTGTCTCCGGCAAGAATGTCTATCTTTCAACGCCTTACGGCGCTAGAATTTCCGCTGCGATACAATACTGACGGAACCGTTTCAGGCGACGCCAGCGGATTTTCCATGGCGAAGATGCTGGCGCCGAAGGAGACCGGCAGCTGGTGGGTGAAGGGCCCCAAACTCTGCCAGAAGTGGAAAAGCTGGTATGATGGCAAGACGCTCTGTTTCACCATCAACAAGACGGGCAAATCCACGATCTCATGGAAACGCGATGACGGTCTGGCAGGTACTGCCAGGATCAGAGGGCTGATCTTACTGTCGCCGTTGCCCAGTCGGAGTGCGACTGATCTGACAAATTGTGGCGTGCCGCTGCCACAATCTGGCCCGTTTCCCGACATATTTAGCTAACCACTGGTAAAGGTTTCCTGTCTTAGACATAGGGCAGGGGTTTGGCCGTGCCACTGCGCGGCAATTTTGTTTGCGGCGCGGGGATCATCTGGACATGAAGGCATCGACGGGGTCCCGCCGCTTTCTCGCCCTGTCGCTTTTTGCTCTGTCCGCAGCCTTCCTCGCTTCCTGCTCGTCATCCGGCCCGAAGCCGATGATCGCCAAGAAGCTGCGCTCCAAGGAGTATTTTTCCGAAAGGGAATACGGCGTCAAAGCCAGCCCGCGCGTCAGCAATCTGCGCTCGAACCTGCCGCGCGGCGGCGGCCGCGACCAGCTTGGCAGACCGTATCAGGTGCGCGGCAAGTGGTATTATCCCAAGGAAGACAAGTCGTACAAAAAGGTCGGCGCAGCGTCCTGGTACGGCGATGCTTTCCATGGCCGGCTGACCGCCAATGGCGAAATCTACGACATGACGCATCTGACGGCGGCGCATCCGACGATGCCGCTGCCGAGCTATGCGCGCGTGACCAACGTGAAGAACGGCTCGTCGGTCATCGTGCGGGTCAACGATCGCGGGCCTTATGCGCATGGGCGCGTCATCGACCTGTCGCGCAAGGCAGCGGAAATGCTGGACTACGCGCATACGGGCATCGCCAAGGTGAAGGTCGAATATGTCGGGCGCGCGCCGCTTGACGGTCGCGATGACCAGTTTCTGCTCGCCTCCTACCGCCCGGGCGAGCGGCGACCCGGCATCGGACGGCCTGCCGACCGGCGTGATGATCGCCATGGGCGGCCCGACGCCGAATGGCGACATTGCCGCGCCGGCTTTTCCGGGTGAGTTGAACAACACCTCCGGAGCAGGGGACGTGCTAGCCGCCGCGCCCGCCGGTGGCTTTGAGGGCATCATCTTGCCCGACGTCGCGCCGATTGCCGCACCGCGCCCGGATGGGGCCTTCGGCGAGCCGGCTGTCGCCTTGGCGACGATGGGATATGCGGCTGACACCAGCTTTTCGCGTCTCTCTGCCTTTGCGTCGATGGACAAGGCCAGTGGGCCATGGAAGCAGCTTGAGTCGGAAGACTATGTCCTGGTCGGCAGTTTTGAGACGGCGGATGAAGCCGATGCGTTGGCCAAGAAGCTGGCTGCATTCGGCCGTATCGACATCGAAACGTCGGATGCTGACGGCAAGACCTGGCGCACAGTCAATCTCCATGCAGACGGTCGGCATTCGGTCGACGACATGCTGCGTGCGGCATGGGCCGAAGGCGCAGACGGCGCAATGACAATCCACGATTGACGCGACTCGATTCGCGCCATCAAACTCGCCACAAGTTTAGCAGTATGAAGGAGGCCACGAGGAGGTGGCTGGGTCATGGCTAGCCAGTGGATGTGCGCCGTTGTCTCGATTGTGCTTGCCTTGCTGGTGGGCTCAGCGACGGCTGCGCCGTTCGAGACCAAGGCGAAGCAGGCTTTCATGATCGACGCCACCTCCGGCACGATCCTGTTTTCCAAGAACGCTGACGACCTGATCCCGCCGGCCTCGCTCGCCAAGCTGATGACGATGGAGACGGTTTTCCATGCCCTGAAGGAAGGCAAGGTCTCGCTCAGCCAGGAATTTCCGGTCAGCGAGCATGCCTGGCGCACCGGCGGTGCGCCGTCCGGCGGGTCGACCATGTTCGCCAAGCTGAAATCCAGCGTTCGGCTTGAAGATCTGATCCGCGGCGTCATCATCCAGTCCGCCAATGACGGGGCAATCGTCATTGCCGAAGGCATGGCCGGCTCGGAGGAAAAATTCGCCGCCGAGATGAACAGCCGCGCCTCGGCGATCGGCCTGACAAAATCGATCTTCAAGAACCCGACCGGCCTGCCTGCCGAGGGGCAGGTCGTCGACCGTGCGCGAACTCGCCCAGCTCGGCATGCATATCTGGCGCACCTATCCGGACTTTTACGCCATCTATTCCGAACCGGACTTCACCTGGAACAAGATCACGCAACGCAACCGCAATCCGCTTCTGGCGATGAAGATCGGCGCCGACGGCATGAAGACCGGCTTCACCGAAGCGTCCGGCTACGCCATCGTCGGTTCGGCGGAACGCGCCGGCACGCGCGTTTTCCTCGCGATGAGCGGCATGGCCAGCGACCAGGAGCGAGCGGACGAAGCGCGCAAGTTGCTGGAATGGGGCATGGTCGGCTTTTCGCGCACGCCGCTGTTTGGCGCGGACGAGACCGTTGGGTCGGTCGCCGTCTATGGCGGCGACAAGACGACCGTGGCTTTGCGCGCCAAAGGCCCGATCGCCATTCCGCTGCCGCGCAGCGCGGACGAGAGGCTGGTTGCCCGGATTGTCTATCAAGGGCCGATCGCCGCGCCGATCAAGCAAGGCGATCAGATCGGCTCGCTCAAAGTGTGGCTGGGCGAGACGCTGACCCAGGAGACGCCGCTCTATGCAGCAGCCGATGTCTCAACCGGGTCTTTCCATCAGCGGGCCTGGGCGGCAGTGCGCGAGCTGGCCGTCGGCTGGCTGCGGTAGAGAAATAGCGCCCGCATCGTTGCCTTGGCCGGGCACGGCTTCTATGACGGCCTTCGCGGCTGACAGCGGTCGCAATAGGACGGATGTGGCACGCGGATTTTTCATCACTTTCGAGGGCGGCGAAGGCGCCGGCAAGTCGTCGCAGATCCTGCGCCAGGCCAGGCGCCTGCGTGCCAAAGGTTATGAACTCGTCGTGACGCGCGAACCGGGCGGCTCGCCCGGCGCCGAGGCCGTGCGGCATGTGCTTCTGTCCGGCGCGGCTGAACCGTTCGGGCCGGAAATGGAAGCGATCCTCTTCGCCGCTGCGCGCTCCGATCATGTCGAGCAAGTGATCCGGCCGGCAGTCGAGCGCGGCAAGGTGGTGCTGTGCGACCGCTTCATCAATTCCTCCCGCGTTTATCAAGGCGTGACCGGCGGGCTCGACCCCGCATTGATGGCCGAAATCGAGCGCGTCGCCATCAACGGCATGATGCCGGACCTCACCATCATCCTCGACCTCGACCCTGCCGAGGGCCTGAGGCGCGCTGCCTCGCGGCGTGGCGAGGGGGAGGGGGCAGACCGCTTCGAGAAGGAGACGCTGGACATCCATGAGCGCCGGCGCGCCGCTTTCCTGGCCATCGCCGAGCGGGAGCCGCACCGCTGCGTGGTCGTCGACGCTTCCCAGCCGCCCGAGGTGGTGGAGGATGCAATCACCGAGGCAGTGTTCTCGGCGCTGGCGCCAGAGCCGGCCGAAGAAATCAGGAAAGGGGAGGCGCGCTGATGTTCGAGCGTCTCGCCCAGGAACAGCACGACACGCTGGACGGCGTTCCCGAGCCCGGCGAAAATCCGTTCCTGTTCGGCCACGCGGAAGCCAAATCCATGCTGGCAGGCGCCCTGCGCGCCGGAAAGATGCCGCACGCGCTGATCTTTGCCGGGCCGCAGGGCATCGGCAAGGCAACCTTGGCCTTTCACCTCGCCAATTTGCTGCTCAAAAATCCCGATCCAGCCTCGGTGCAGGATATCGGGAGACCGGAGCCCACATCATCGACCTTTCGCCAGGTTGCCGGCGGCGCGCATCCTTCGGTGCTTGCATCTGACGCGACCGGTCAACGAGCGCACCAAGGGTTTCAAGACCGTCGTCACGGTCGACGAGATCCGCAGGGTCAACCGCTTCCTGTCGATGACCGCGCATGATGGCGGCTGGCGGGTCGTGATCGTCGATCCGGCCGACGACATGAACACCAATGCCGCCAATGCCTTGCTCAAGAATTTGGAGGAGCCGCCGGCGAAGACGGTGTTCGTCCTGATCGTGCATTCGATCGGCAGCCTGCTGCCGACCATCCGCTCGCGCAGCCAGACGGTGCGCTTTGCGCCACTCGCCGACGATGATCTCAAACAGGCGCTTGGCTCGTTCGAAGACATGGCGGTGGCGGACGGCCCCGAGCTCGACGCGCTCGTCCGACGCGCCGGCGGCAGCGTGCGCAACGCTATCCTGCTCACCCAGTATGGCGGGCTGGAGATTGCCGACGCCGTGGACGAGCTGGTCGGCATGACGGCGCTCGACATCGCCAAGGCGCATAAGCTGGCCGATGCCGTCAGCGGCCGCGACCGGGCAGTGCCCTTCGAGATGTTCAACGAAAGGGCGCTGGAGATTTTGGCTCAGGCTGCGTCTAGCGCCGCCGCTGAAGGCCAATTGGCTCGAGCCGACGCGCTATCGAGAGCTTGGCAGGAGGCCCGGATCGCGATATCGGATACGGAAACCTATAATCTCGATCAAAAGCAGCACGCCTTGACGATGATCAACCGTTTGAATGCCGTCATGCGCCCGACAGGCGCACAGTCGAGCGGGCGAATGTGAAGCCGTCCGCACCGGCAGCCTGTTGCCGGCTATAACCCATATTTTCCGTTCAAGACTTCGACGGCACAACCATGTCACGCGAAAAGTTCTATCTCACCACGCCGATCTTTTATCCCAACGGCAAGCCGCATATCGGCCACGCCTACAATGTGATCGCGACCGACGTTCTGGCGCGCTTCCAGCGCCTCGACGGCAAGGATGTGTTTTTCCTCACCGGTACGGACGAGCACGGCCTCAAAATGCAGCAGAACGCCGAGGCCGAAGGCATCACGCCGAAGGAGCTGGCCGACCGCAATTCGGCGATCTTCCGGCAGATGGACGATATGCTGGGCGCTTCCTACGACCAGTACATCCGCACCACCGAGCCGCGCCACTACAAAGCCAGCCAGGCGATCTGGAGCGCCATGGCGGCCAATGGCGACATCTATCTGGACAGCTATGCCGGCTGGTATTCGGTCCGCCAGGAGGCTTATTTCGACGAGAAGGAAACGACCGTCGGCGAGGATGGCGTTCGCCGCGAACCGCTCGGCTCGCCGGTCGAATGGAACGAGGAACAGACCTATTTCTTCCGTCTCTCGGCCTATCAGGACAGGCTGCTGGCACACTACGAAGCCTATCCGGATTTCATCCTGCCCGCTGAGCGGCGCAATGAAATCATCAGCTTCGTGAAGTCCGGCCTGCGCGATCTCTCGGTCTCCCGCTCGACCTTCAATTGGGGCGTGCCGGTGCCGGGCGACGACAAGCATGTGATGTATGTCTGGGTCGACGCGCTGACCAACTACATCACCGGCGCCGGCTATCCCGATGAATCGGCAGAGAAATGGTCGTTCTGGCCGGCGAACCTCCACGTCATCGGCAAGGACATTATTCGCTTCCACGCCGTCTATTGGCCGGCCTTCCTGATGTCGGCCGGCATCGCGCTGCCGAAGCGGGTCTTCGCCCACGGCTTCCTCTTCAACAAGGGGGAAAAGATGTCGAAGTCGGTCGGCAACGTCGTCGACCCCTTCGCGCTGGTCGAACATTACGGCCTCGATCAGGTGCGCTATTATTTCATGCGCGAGGTGCCGTTCGGCCAGGACGGCAGCTACAGCCATGAGGCGATCGTCGCGCGCACCAATGCCGACCTCGCCAACGGCCTCGGCAATCTGGCGCAGCGTTCGCTGTCGATGATCGCGAAAAACTGCGGCGGCAAGGTTCCGGCTCGGGGCGAGGCGACCGAGGCGGATCGTGCGCTGCTCGACCAGACGACGGCGGCGCTCGAGACGGCGCGCGCGGCGATGGCGGAGCAGAAGATCCATGCCGCACTTGCCGCCGTCTTCGACGTGGTGGCCGAGGCCGACCGCTATTTCGCCGGCCAGGAGCCGTGGGCGCTGAAGAAGACCGATCCGGCGCGCATGGAGACGGTGCTGTGGACGACGGCCGAAACGGTGCGGCGCATCGCCATCTTGGCGCAGCCCGCGATGCCGGGGTCGTGCGGGAAACTGCTCGACCTGCTGGCCGTGCCGGCCGACAAGCGCAGCTTCGCCCATGTCGGCGACGCCGATGCGCTCGTCTCCGGCACGCCGCTGCCGGCGCCGCAAGGCGTGTTCCCGCGCTATGTCGAGCAGGCCGAAGGGTAGGGCTGATGCTGGTCGACAGCCACTGCCATCTGGACTTTCCGGATTTCGCGGAGGAGCGCGCGGCGGTCGTCGCGCGCGCCCACGCGGCCGGCGTCGGCCAGATGGTCACGATCTCGACACGCGTGAAGCGTTTTGAGCAGATCAAGGCGATCGCTGAGGAATTCGACAGCGTCTGGTGTTCGGTCGGCACGCATCCGCACAATGCCGCCGAGGAGTTGGACATCACCGCCGACGATCTGGTCCGCCTAGTCGGACGCATCCGAAGGTCGTCGCGATCGGCGAGGCCGGCCTCGACTATTTTTACGACAAGTCGCCGCGCGACGCCCAGGCGCAAGGGTTTCGCACGCATATCGCGGCCGCCCGCACGACCCAGCTTCCGCTGGTGATCCACGCGCGCGACGCCGATGCCGACATCGCGGCCATCCTGGAAGAAGAAACAGGGAAGGGGCCCTTCCCCTTCGTTTTGCACTGCTTTTCGTCGGGCAGGGAGCTTGCCCTCACCGGCGTCCGGCTGGGCGGCTATGTCTCCTTCTCCGGTATTCTGACATTCAAGAATTCTGCGGAAATCCGTGAAATCGCTAAGCAAATTCCGCGTGACCGGCTGCTGGTCGAGACCGATGCGCCTTATCTTGCCCCGCCGCCGCATCGCGGCAAACGCAACGAACCGGCCTATGTGGTGAACACGGCCGCCGTATTGGCCGAGACGATCGGCGTCAGCGCCGACGAGATCGCCTCCATCACCACGGACAATTTCTTCCGCCTGTTCTCCAAGGCCAAGCGGCCGGCCGGGAGCGCCTGAGCTTGGGCGACCGCCTGCGCTTTACGATACTCGGCTGCGGCTCGTCGCCGGGCACGCCGCGTATCACCGGCGACTGGGGCAATTGCGATCCAGCCAACCCAAAGAACCATCGGACGCGCTGCGCAGCGATGATCGAGCGCATCAACGAGGCCGGCGACCGCACGACGGTCGTCATCGACACCGGGCCGGATTTCCGCGCGCAGATGCTGGCCGCGGGCGTCAAGCGCCTCGACGCGGTTGTCTATACGCACCCGCATGCCGACCATATCCACGGCATCGATGATCTGCGTGGCTACGTCATCGAACAGCGGCATCTCATTGATATTTATGCAGATATGCCGACACTGGAGCGCTTGCGCGAAGCTTTTCGCTATTGCTTCGAGACGCCGCCGGGCAGCAAATATCCGCCGATCGTGCGGGCCGATACGATCGACCACGACCGTGAACTGGTGATCGACGGGAGAGGGGGCTCAATAACCCTCCTGCCCTTGCCGCAGATCCATGGCGACATCATCTCGCTCGGATTCCGCATCGGCGCCCTGGCCTATTGCCCGGATGTCAGCGATTTTCCCGCCGAGACGGTCAAACGCCTGGCAGGCCTGGATTGGCTGGTCATCGACGCATTGCAATACAGGCCGCACCCCAGCCATTTTTCGCTTGGCGAAGCGCTGGAATGGATCGAGCGGCTGAAGCCGAGGAACGCCGTGCTGACGCATATGCACGTGCCGTTGGACTACGACATCGTCGCGCGCGAAACGCCGGATCATGTCGTGCCGGCGTTCGACGGCATGGTGATCGAGTTCGACGCATGATTGTCCAGCAAAGGCTGGCCCATCAGGGCCTCATCAATTGTCTTGCATCAACGTCTAGGTGCAGCGCCAGCCCACGGATACCCGCTATCCGCGCGTAGTTCCATAATCTATCTTATGCGACTGATGGATATTGCTGCAAAGTGGAAAAACCTTGAGTTTGGCGGCTTTGAGGCTCGTTGCCCGGCCCTCGTGATTGAGAACGCGCCGCAGTAGCGGCACGCTCTCCATTTCAATTTGAGCGACGGGCCAAGACTACGTCGACGACCGCAATGGCCTCGACTTCGAACAGCATGCCGTCGACCGCCAGCTTGGGAACGGGAACCAGGGTCTGCGCCGGCAACGCGTCGCCGAACATTTTTTTCACGGCCACGGTCAACACGCCAAGCTTCGACATATCGTGATCGACCACGAAGACCGTGAGCTTGGCGACCTGATCGGGCTTGGCGCCGATCCCGTCGAGTGCTGCGCCCAGATTGGCGTATGCTTGTTCCACCTGGGCAGCGAAGTCGGCCGATAAGCCTCCTCTGCTGTCCTGGCCGCCCTGTCCGGAGATGTAGGCCACCCGGCCCTCGCGCGGCATGATCACCGCCGTGCTGTAGCCATTCGGCGATGGGTCGTAGAGGTTTTTGGGATTGACGATGGTCAGCTTGAGATCGTTCTCATTCGCCGCCGTCGCGATGGAAACTGCCATGGTCATGGTGATGAGGCCTCCGATAAGCACATGCTTGATTGCGCGTGACATGATTTTCTCTTGAGTTTTAACCCATATCATACATTGTACGGGTACAGTGTACGAGTGGTGGCATAGTACGCGGTACGAGTCAATTGCTCAAGATCGACATTTGTCGCGTTGCCGGTCAAACTCGCGTGTGTACAGCGAGGAAAGTGGATGGCAGCCAAACGTAGCGGCGCGCAGACAAAAAAGTCCCGGCGGAAAGCCGGACGGCTTCCGCAGACGCAAGATCCGAACGGTGAGCCGTCCCTCTCGCGGGAGCGTATCGTGGCGGGCGCGGTGGAACTGCTCGACGCGCATGGGGTCGGCGGACTGACGATGCGTGGGCTGGCAACCCACCTTGGCTCGGGCGTGATGAGCCTCTACTGGCACGTCGACAACAAGGAGGATGTTTTTGAGCTGGCGCTCGACTCATGTGCTCGCCTACCGCGAGCCGCCGCAGACGGGTGAGCCGCAAGACTGGCGCGCCGAGATCGTTCACATGCTCGAAGACTGGCGCGCCAGCATGCTGCGCCATCCCTGGTCGGCATCGCTGTTGCCACGCCAGGCGCTCAGCCCGAACATCCTCAGTCGCCTGGATGTGTTGATCAAAACCCTGTCCAAAGCCGGAATTGCGGACGCGGATATGAACGTCGCGATATGGTCGCTCTGGAACTATCTGATGGGCGCCACCATCACCCGGGCGAGTTTCGACCTCTCGGATGACGACCGGGCCGCCGCGCAGCAAAAGCTTGTGGAGATTAGCGGACGCTACCCGACGATCGAACGCTCGCGGCTTTTGTTGGATGACGATTGGGATGGCGCTTTCCGCAAAGGTCTCGGGTTCCTGCTGGACGGCCTCGCTCCACGATAGAGCTCCGGCCTTCTGTGTAGTTCGCGTAACACCAATCCCGCCGGATGTTACGAAATCCACCCAAAAGCCGGCTGACCAGCCAGATTTGTCACCGCGTCGGCTTCGACGCGCAACGAACTGACGTTGCGAGCTTGTTGACCGATGTCAGGGTCATCATCCTCAGGCTTGTCCCGAGGATCTACGAACACAAAATAGCCAATGCTTTTAACTAGTTGACTGCCGTCGACAGGTCCTCGGGACAAGCCCGAGGACGACGAGACAGTTTGCCATTAGAAGTAACTTTTCAGATTCGCCCGAATGCGATCCAACGGTGTCGCCGTTGACGTATCGGGAGCGAATGCCTTACCCGTAATGGCCTCGTAGGCCTGGATGTAGACCTGCGATGCCTGGTTACGATCTCGTCGGGGATCTTCGGGATCGGGTCCTTGTACGGGTCGCAGCGAGCCGACACCCAGGACCGGATAAAATCCTTGTCGAAACTCTCCGGCCGCTGGCCGCTTTCGAAGGCTTGGTCGTAGCTTGCCGCGATCCAGTAGCGGCTGCTGTCGGGCGTGTGGATTTCGTCGGCAAGCACGATCGCGCCCGTCTTGTCGGTGCCGAACTCGTATTTGGTGTCGGCGAGGATCAGCCCGCGCTCCGCCGCGCGCGCCTGACCTCTCGCGAATAGGCGCAAGTGCGTAGTCCGAGACCGTTTCCCACTGTTTTTGGGTCAACAACCCCTGCTCCAGGATGTCGGCTTGCGACAAAGGCTCGTCATGGCCACCGTCGGCGGCCTTGCTGGTCGGCGTGATGATCGCCTCGGGCAGCTTTTCATTGTCGCGCAATCCGTCCGGCAGCGTGATCCCGTAGAGATGCCGCCCGCCTGCCCGGTATTGCGTCAGGATCGACGTGCTGGTGCTGCCCGCCAGATAGCCGCGCACGACGATTTCGACCGGCAGGATGTCGAGCCGGGTGCCGACGACGACGTTCGGGTCCGGATAGTCGAGCACATGGTTCGGACAGATATCGGCGGTCTCCTCGAACCAGTAGCGCGCCGTCTGCGTCAGCACTTCCCCCTTGAACGGTATCGCGGTCAGGATGATGTCGAAAGCGCTCAGGCGATCCGTGGCGATGATGATGCGGCGGCCATCGGGCAGGTCGTAGTTTTCACGCACCTTGCCGCGATAGTGGTTGGGCAGCTCGGGAATGAAAGCGTCGGACAGGATGCGCATCTTTGTTCCTTCCGAAGGCCAGCCGGAGCTGTCGCATAGGCGTTGGATGCGCGCCACATCAAGCATGGCAGCCATATCTCCCGGGCAAGAATGTCTCATCGGCGCTGCGTTCGAAAATCATTCAACAAAATGGTTGACTATTGTTCGGGAGCCTCTATATTCAACCTTATGGTTGATGAACGAAACCCTCGCGTCGTTTCAATCTTCGCCCGCATACGGCGGCAAGGCGCGATGGCTCAATTCATATGACCGATTTTGGAACCAGCGGCTGGACGCGCTTGACCGTCTCGTCCGCGATGAAACATCAACGGACCCTTCTAGGAGAACGTCCATGAACGACCTTGCCATGATCGACCCCTATGGCTCGCTGAGCGAACCTTCCACCTTGACGATCCAGCGCCTCCTGCCCGGCCCGGTCGAGCGTATCTGGGCATATCTCACCGACAGCGACATGCGCCGCAAATGGCTTGCCGCGGGCGACATGGAAATGAAGGCCGGGGCGCCGTTCGAGTTCGTCTGGCGCAACGACGAACTGTCCGAGCCGCGCGACAAGCGGCCAGACGGTTTTGCCGAAGAGCAGCGCATGGAAAGCCGCATCACCGAGATCGACCCGCCGCACCGGCTGTCCTTCACCTGGCAAGGCAGCGGCGACGTCACCTTCGAGCTCGAGCCGCGCGGAAAGCAGGTGTTGCTGACCGTCATCCACCGCAGCCTGCCCGACCGTGCGACGATGCTCGGCGTTTCCGCCGGTTGGCATATGCATCTCGACATTCTGCAGGCGGCTGCAAACGGCCAGACGGCAACCTCGTTCTGGGAGGGCTGGGCCGCGCTGCGCAAGGACTATGAGAAGCGGCTGCCGGCATAACTTTGACTTTGCATGAAACGGGTGGAGCTTCCGTCCATGCGGCGACATGGTCTCAGCCAGTCCTATTGGAAGGAGTTGAGACCATGCCCGCCCGCCCGCTTCAGCAAGACAGCACGATCGCAACAACAGCCGATACACCATCGCTGGATGCCGCCCGCGCCGCCAAACGTGTTGCCTCCTATGATTGGGGAACTGTCGGCGCGGAATTGACCACCAACGGCTGCGCGGTTCTGGAAAAGCTGCTTTCCCCAGCGCAATGCGAAGCGATCGCTGCGTCCTATGCCGATGAAAGCCATTTCCGCAGCCATGTCGTGATGGCGCGGCACGGTTTCGGCAAAGGCGAATATCGCTATTTCAAATATCCCCTGCCCGACCTGATCGGGACTGTTCGCACGGCGCTCTACCCGCACCTCGCCACTGTCGCCAATGACTGGAACAAGCGGCTGGGTCTCGACGAAACCTTCCCGGCGAGCACATGCCGACTATCTGCAGCTTTGCCACGATGCCGGCCAGAAACGTCCGACGCCGCTGCTGCTCCAATATGTCGCCGGCGACTACAACTGCCTGCACCAGGATCTCTATGGCGATCTGGCGTTTCCGATCCAGGTGGCGATCCTGCTGTCGGAGCCGGGACGTGATTTCACCGGCGGCGAGTTCGTGCTCACCGAACAGCGGCCGCGCATGCAAAGCCGCGCCGAGGTCGTGCCCTTAAGACAGGGCGATGCCGTCGCTTTCGCCGTGCACAACCGGCCGGTGCAGGGCGCGAAGGGCCATTATCGCGTCAATTTGCGCCATGGCGTCAGCCGCATCCGCTCAGGTCGGCGGCACACGCTCGGCATCATCTTTCACGACGCCAAATAGGGTGCTTCAATCACCACCCCGCTCGGACCGCAGCTTTGCCCAATAGTCGAGCCGCTTGCGGATTTCGCGCTCAAATCCGCGCTCCGGCGGATCGTAAAAGGTTTGCCGGCCCATTTTCTCCGGAAAATAGTCCTGGCCGGAAAAGGCGTCGGCCTCGTCGTGGTCGTAGCGATAGCCCGCGCCATAATCCTCGTCTTTCATCAGCTTCGTCGGCGCATTCAAGATGTGCTTTGGCGGCAGCAGTGATCCATGTTCCTTGGCCGCCCGGGTGGCGGCCTTGAAAGCGACGTAGGTGGCGTTGGATTTCGGCGCGGTTGCCAGGTAGACGCAGGCTTGCGCGAAGGCGAGTTCGCCCTCCGGGCTGCCAAGGAAATCGTATGCGTCCTTGGCCGCATTGGCGACCACCAAAGCCTGCGGGTCTGCCATACCAATATCCTCCACCGCCATGCGAACGAGCCGCCGCCCGAGATAAAGCGGGTCCTCGCCGGCGTCGAACATGCGTGCCAGGTAATAGAGCGCCGCGTCCGGGTCCGATCCGCGCACGGATTTATGCAGCGCCGAGATCAGATTGTAGTGGCCGTCCTGGCCCTTGTCGTAGATCGGCGCACGCCGCTGGACGATGGTCTGCAGCGCTTCGCCGTCGAAAATCTCGCCGGGCTTGGCCGCCCGCCAGACCTCCTCGGCAAGCGTGAGAGATGCACGACCATCACCGTCGGCCATGCGGATCAGCATCGCGCGCGCCGTTTCATCGAGCGGCAGCGGCTTGCCTTCCGTCTCCTCGGCGCGTTCCAGCAGCTTTTCGAGGCTGGCCTCGCCAAGACTGTGGAATGTCAGCACGCGAGCGCGCGACAGCAAGGCGGCGTTCAGTTCGAAGGATGGGTTTTCGGTCGTGGCGCCGACGAGGACGATCGTGCCGTCTTCCATGACCGGCAAGAAGCTGTCCTGCTGCGCCCGGTTGAAACGATGGATTTCGTCGACGAAAAGCAGCGTCTGTCGGCCATTGGAGCGCCGCAGGCGCGCAGTCTCAAAGACTTTTTTCAGGTCAGCGACGCCGGAAAAGATCGCCGAAATCTGCTCGAAGGCCAGCCCCGTCTCGCCTGCAAGCAAGCGCGCAACCGTCGTCTTGCCCGTGCCCGGCGGCCCCCAGAAGATCATCGAACCCAGCGAGCCAGACGCGATCATACGCGTCAGCGCGCCGTCCGCTCCCGTCAGATGCTCCTGGCCAACAACTTCGGCCAGCGTTTTTGGCCGCAGCCGGTCGGCCAGCGGTTGCCCGACCGGCGGCTTTTCGCGACTGGGTTCTCCAAACAGATCGGCCATCTTTTCTCAGTGCCCGGCGAGGCTCAGCCTCATTTTGAATATCACCGACACTAAAAGCGTAGCACCTGATTGATCGTCCTCCCATCGCGCTCGATGGTGAAGCGCCACAATCGCGTGCGCTGTGCAGTCGCCTGCTTCAGCTTGGCCGGGCTGTCGATGGCCTGGCCGTTAACCGCGCGGATGACGTCGCCCGGTTGAAAACCGACGCTGTCGGCCGGCGAACCTTGTGCGAGGTCAACGATGGCGACCCCCGCGCCATCAGCCTCGACGCCGAGCTTCTGCGCCAGCCTCGGCGACAGCTGTGCCACCTTCACACCCGAAAACGGGCTGTTGCCGGCGATCTCCGTGGCAACGCCGTCGCCGCCTTCCGGTACACGGGTCAGCACCACGTCGACATTCTCTTCCTTGCCTTGGCGCAACACGTCGAGCTTGACGGTTGAACCGATGACCTGCGTTGCCAGCCGGTAGCCGAGCACATCGACATGTTCGATCTGCAGCGCCATTGATCGAGAGCACGACGTTGCCCGGCTTCAGACCCGCTTTGGCGGCCGGACCGTCGTCAGCAATATCGGCAATCAGCGCGCCTGAGGGCCGGGCCATGCCGAGCGCCTCGGCTATCTGCGCCGTCACCGGCTCGAACGTCGCGCCGATAAACGGCCGCTCGAAGTGATCCGCGCCGCTCTTGGCCGCTGCCAGCACGGCATTGACCATGTTGGAGGGAATAGCGAAACCAATGCCGATCGAGCCGCCGCTGCGGCTGAAGATAGCGGTGTTGATGCCGATCACCTGGCCTTGCATGTTGATCAGCGCGCCGCCCGAATTGCCCGGATTGATCGCCGCGTCGGTCTGAATGAAGGAGCCGAAATCCGACACGCCGATATGCGTGCGCGCCAGCGCCGACACGATGCCGCTGGTCGTTGTCTGGCCGACGCCGAAGGGGTTGCCGATCGCCAGCACGAGATCGCCAACTTCCAGCGCATCGGAATCGCCCAGATTGACGGTCGGAAACGGCTCGTTTGCCTCGATCTTGAGAATGGCGAGGTCGACCAACTCTTCCTTGAGCAGCACCTTGCTTTCGAATTCGCGACCGTCCGAGGTCGCGACCTTCACCTCGTCGGCGTCCTTGATCACGTGATAATTGGTCACGACAAGGCCGCTCGGATCGACCAGCACGCCGGACCCAAGGGACGATTTGGCGCGCGGCTGCATCTGGCGGCCAAAGAACTGCTCGAAGAACGGGTCGCCCTCGAAAGGCGAGCGAACCGGTTTGGCCTGCTGCGAGGCGTAGACGTTGACAACCGCCGGCGCGGTTGCCTTGACCAGTGGCGAGAAGGACAGCTCGATTTCCTGCCGCCCGAACGGCACGCGCCTTTCGATCTGCGCTTCGGGCTGCGTGCCGCGCAGAAGGTCCATCAGCGCGTTTGAATTAGCCTCTTGCGCAACGGCCAGCGGAGCCAACAGTCCGAAGCCGAGGGCCGCAAGGAGTGCGCCGCGTGCAAAAGTCCTGAAAACCATGCCGAATCCTTCTGACGATGCGCAGGCATTGTCATCACGATTGCGAAAATTGGAAGGCGGAGCGCTGCCTATTGGCTGTGCTGGTTGTGATCCTGGCCGGCCCCGCCCTTGCCCTCGACCGCGAATTCGACCGAAACAGTGCCGGCTTTCTCGAAAGTCAGTGTTCCGGGGATCTTTTCGCCCTCCACGAGCGGTTTTTTCAAGCCCATGAACATCAAATGGTAGACCGCGCCTTCGCCGCCAGGCTGCAACGCGAGTTCGCCCTTAGCTGGGACCTCGAGGCCGCCTTCGACAGCGCGCATTTTCATCACGCCGTCAGTCATCTCCATCTGGTAAATCTCGACGTTTTGGGCAACGTCGGCAGTCGCGCTGATAAATCGATCCGGCGCGTCGGTCGGATTGATGACGGTGAAATAGCCGCCACCGACCTTGGCCGCCGGCACCGTTGCCCGCGACCAGGGATGCTCGATCTGCAGTTCGCCAGCCTTGAATTCATGCGCCGCTGCCGGGAGTGCCACGCACCCACCCAGCACGGAAGCGATCAGGACACGACGGCTGATTTGCGCTACGCCGCCAGCAAAACCCGTGAACATTGAAGCACCTCGCTCATGAAAAGCGAGCGTTGGGTTATCACTTCCCGGATGCGGACGGAACCGGCGCTTGGCCGCATGCGACAACGCGCGGCAGCCGGAAAGCGCCGATCTGGAGATGGGCCAAACGCAATCATCGCGCTGCCTCCCGCACCGTCCTGTCGGCGGACAGCGCAGAGCCGATCGCCTGAACAGGTGCTTCAGGCGCCAATTCGATCAGCCCCACCGCTTCGCCGGCGGCAAAGGAGAGTTTTGCGTCGAAGCGCCGCGCCAGCGCCTTCATCGCATCGTTTTGCGAGTGGGTGGTCACCAGCAGCCGTTCGTAGCCAAAACCGCGCGCGCTTTCGATCAGCCGCGCGAACAGCTGGCCGCCAATGCCGCGGTGCTGGTATTCCTGCTCTACGCTGAAGGCGATTTCGCCAGTTGGTTCAACGAGTTCCGGTCGTTCGTGCAGTTCCGCAGCGCCGCGCACCTGCCCGTCGACGACATAGCCGACGACGGTGGTGCCGTCGTGAAAACAGCGGCTCGAATAGGCCGATACAAACTGATCGTCGGTCACGCCATTGAAGCGATCCCGCCGGCTCGCTGTGTCGAGCCTCAGAAGATGATTGCGGAATAGCGTCTCCTCCGACGGTCTGAGCTGTCGGATCACGCCTTGGGAGTCTTGAATTTGGTGCCCCGTCATGTCGCTTGCCTCGGTGGTTCCTCCCGAGTCGACAACTCTCGACTAGGCTCATATTGTGCACTGCAATATGAAAATCAAGTGAAAGTGGACGACAGCCGCCTTCAATTGGTTAACCTCCCGCCCAAACGTCCAGAACATAACGGTTTTTCGCGCCAAGGCTCTCCATCCAGGCGTCTGCCTCGCCGACATCGACGTCGTTCTCCTCGGCGTAAATGCGCGTCAGCGCGCGCTTGACGTCCGGCTCCATCCGGCTGCCGTCGCCGCAGACATAGATGTGCGCGCCGGCCTGAATCAGGTTCCAAACCGCCTTGCGCTGCTCCAGCAGCAGGTCCTGGACATAGGTCTTCTTGCCCTCATGGCGCGAGAAGGCAACGTGGAGATCGACGATGCCTTCCTTGGCCATCGCCTCCAGTTCCTTGCGATAGAGAAAGTCCTGGTCAGGGTGGCGGCAGCCGAAGAACAGCATGGCCGGTCCAAGCGTCGCACCCGCGGCCCTCTGCAAGGCGCGTTCCTGGCAAAACGCGCGGAAAGGCGCGAGACCCGTGCCGGGGCCGATCATGATCAACGGTGTCGCCGGATCGTCCGGCAGCCGGAAACCGGCCTTGGTTTCCTTGATCGAGGCAAAAACCACCTCGCCCTCGCCTTGTCGGCCAGATAGGTCGAGCAGATGCCCTTGAACGTGCCCTGCCCCGAACGCGCCGGGCCTTCCACGACCCCAACGGTCACCGAACATTCGCCCGCCATCGCATTGGGCGACGACGAGATCGAATAAAAGCGCGGGCCCATCACGGGCAGCATTTCGAGATAGGCCGCGAAGGTCAGTTCGCAGGCCGGGTGCTCCTCCAGCAGGTCCAGTACCGAGCGGCGTTTCGAAAAAACCTCTGCCTTGTAGGTGTCGACGCCCTCCGTCGCTTCCGCGCTAAGCGCGCCGAGCTTTGGCTTGGTCATCGGGCAGCGCGTGGCGTCAGCCATCGCCTGCACCTGCTTGCGGGTGGCAACGGCCTGGAGCTCCAGATAGTCGGTCAGGATGCGGCGCACGCTCACCGGTCCTTCGATGGGAAAAGGCGCATGCCGTCCACCGGTTGTTTTCAGCCGAATGCGCGCGCCGGGCGAGAATCCGAACCGCCGCTCAACACGTTCGACGAGGTCCAGGCTGTTGCGCGGCACGACGCAGAGGTGATCGCCGGGGCGGTAGCTCACACCCTTGGGCAGAGCAACCTCGATGTGGCGGGTGGAGCGGCCGGATTTCTTGGCGTTCTGCAGCTCGGCATTGGCGGTGATCGTCACCGGCTTGGCGCCCGACTGGCTGATTGCCGGGTTCGTCGCCGCCTCGGAAATGACTTCCATCTCATAGAGCGGGTCGGCCTTGCCCTGATCGGAAAAGTCGATGTCGAGCCCGAGCGCCTTTGCCGACCTGCGGCCAGAGTGCCTTGAACCAGTCCTGGAACTGGCCGTCGAGGTCTTCGCGGGCATCGCCCTCGCCGCGCGGCGCAAGCCGGCGCGCGCCCAGCGCCGCCAGCCGCTCGTCGATCATGCGCGGCTGCGACTGGTAGGTGGAGGCCCAGTCGCGATTGCCACAGCCGAAGACGACATAGTTCACGCCGGTCGCATCGCCCGGCTTCGCATCGTTCAGCCATTTCACGAAACGCGTCGCATTGTCCGGCGGCGCGCCATTGTAGGAAGCGCTGGCGATGATCACCGCGCCATCCTTCGGCAATTCGCCGACCGCCGCGTCAAGGTCGGCCAGCCGGGTGTCGAAACCGTTCAGCTCCGCCGAATTGGCGATGGCGCGGGCCAGCTCCTCGGTCGTGCCGAGATTGGAGCCGAAGAGCACGGTAGCCTTCGTGCCGTGGCTCGGCCGTTTTGCGGCCTTCGCGACGGGCGCTTCGTTCTGGTTGGCCACCGCCGCGCCCGGCACCAGCGCGCTGCGCGTGCGGCCCGGCCGCGGCTTCACCTTGAGCGTGAATCCGTCGGGCTTGATCGACAGCGATTCCTTGAGCTTGAGCTGGTATTTCTTGTGGTCGAAAAGCTGGAAGCGCTGCAGCAGCATGCCGATCACCAGCGTCGCCTCCTGCATGGCGAACTGCCGGCCGATGCAGGCGCGCTGGCCGTTGCCCCACGGCTTGAAGGCATTCGGCGGCCGCGCGGCTTCGGCTTCCCGCGAAAAATTCTCCGGATTGAATTTTTCAGGGTCCGGTCCCCAGACCGACTTGTCGCGGTGCAGCATCAGCGTCAGCAGGGTCACGAACGTGTTTTTCTTCAGCGGAAACTGCCCGCCGATCACCTCGTCCTTGTACGGATAGAGTCCGATCGCCGGCGCGGTCGGATAAAGCCTCAGCGCTTCGTTCAGGATCTGCTGCACATAGGTGAGCTGGTTGACCTGTTGGAACGTCGGCGCGACGGCGAGGTCGGTGCCGAGCACGCGGTCGACCTCTTCATAAGCCCTTTCCAGAATGTCCGGATTATTGACCAGGAAATAGAGCGTGAAGGACAACAGCCCCGAGGTGGTCTCATGTCCGGCGATCAGGAAGGTGATGATCTGGTAGCGGATATTCTCGTCCGACAGGCTCTCGCCGGTCTGTTTGTCGACGCCGGCCAGCATGAAGTTGAGCAGGTCTTTTTGAGCCTGGTCGCCGCCGCCGCGCCGCCGCTCGCGCACGATGTCGTCGACCAGTTTGGACATGAAGGCGACGTCTGTCTTCAACTGGTCGAGCCGTTTGCGCAGGATCACTTTTTCGAACGGCAGGCCGCGCTGCACCATGCAGGTTTCGAGCGTGCGCGTCAGCGCATCGATGAAGGGATGATAGTCGCGCCGGTAAAAAGAGTTGAAGCGGTAGTCGAAGCCGCAGACACCGATCGTGTCCAGCGCCAGCGCGGTCATGTCGTGCACGACATCGATCTCGTCATCGACGTTCAGCCGCTCCCATTTGGTGCAGAGCTGGCTGGCAATGTCGTGCATCAGCGGCAGATAACCAGCCATGGCGCGCTGCGCGAACGTCGGCAGCAGGATGTTGTGCGCCTTGCCCCAGTTCGGCTCGCGCGTATCGCTGGTGAAGAGACCGTCGCCGGCGGCGGCGCGAATGCGGCGCAGCGAGCCGCGCACCGCCTTGTCGAAGCGGCTCTCGTCGCAGATTTCCTCGACCAGCGACGCGCCGGAAACAACCACCAGCGGCGTGCCCATCATGTTGAGCTGGAAGATCGGGCCGTGCTCACGCGTTAGCCGCATCAGGCTTTGCAGCGGCGCGTCCGAATCGACTGTCAGCATGTTGCCCAGCACCCGCATGCCGGGTGGCGTCGGTATCGCGGATCTCACGGCTGTCTCGGCCATGCTGCCTCCCTCGGGTCTTGTCCCAAAACCCTTGTTTTCAGTCGATAATCGCCAGTTTGGGGCCAAAGGCAAGGGAAGTCGGAAGCCCAATCGAGGTGACGCGGGGGAAGCGATGCGGGTCAGTGGAAAGGCGATTGTTGAAATCAACTTATTTGCAATCGAGTCTAGAATAGTTCTAAGATAAGCCTACATTTTGCCGGTAGACGGCATCCGGAGCTTCCATGCGCCTGACCAGACAAACCAACTATGCGGTCCGTATCCTGATGTATTGCGCGGCCAATGACGGCCAGCTTTCGCGCATCCCGGAGATCGCCGCCGCCTACACGGTGTCGGAACTCTTCCTGTTCAAGATTCTCCAGCCTTTGGTCGAGAATGGGCTGGTGGCAACGGTGCGCGGTCGCAATGGCGGCGTACGCCTCGGCCGCCCCGCCGATAAGATCACGCTTTTCGACGTCGTGCGCGTGACAGAAGAAAGCTTCGCCATGGCCGAGTGTTTCGAGAACGACAATGCGGACTGCCCGCTGGTCGACAGTTGCAATCTTAACGCTGCGTTGCGCGAGGCGCTCGGCGCGTTTTTCGACGTTCTCGCCAAGCACACGATTGCCGATCTGGCGAAAGAACGCACCAACATGCGCACACTGCTCAAGATCGACGAGTTGACGCCGCGCGCGCTCGCAAGCTGAGCCATTATTATTTCTTGACAGTTTTGGTCAATTTTTCTAGCTAGCCGCCGTCGCCCTATGACGGCGGCTTTCTTTTTGCTCATCGCCAGCCCGCGCCCAGTCGCCGCCAGCACCAAACTGACGAGGCTGGATATATGCGTGGATGGATCGAGCTTCACCGGTTGGCGCAGGCGCGGGGCGACGGTTTCAGGCCGGAATTGTTGGACCTGCTGCCAGCGAGCGGCGGAGCCCACCCAACAGGCAGCCAATGTGATCGACCTCGCCCGCCGGCGCGGCGACGTGCACATCCAGGCTGGGCCCAATCCGCTCGCAGCCATCCCGCATCAACTGCCCGAAAACGTCATCGCGTTTCCGACTGTCCGCAAATCCGCCAAAACGCAGGTTCGGCCCAAGCCGGTTCGGCGTCGAGGCAAGGTCAGCAAGGCAAGGCGGCTGACGGGACGCGTCGGATAGATAGAGCCTTGTCCTGCTCGCCGCTCAATCGTAACACGGGCCAGAGCAGAGCGAACCGGAGTGCCGTATGTACATCGCCATGAACCGCTTCAAGGTCAAAACGGGTTCCGAGGACAGCCTTCGAAAACATCTGGAAGAACCGCGAGTTCGAGCCTCGCCGATATGCCCGGCTTCAAAGAATTTCACCTGCTGCGCGGCTCGGCCAATGAGGAGGAAGGCTACACGCTGTTCGCCTCGCACACCGTCTGGCAAAGCCAGGACGATTTCGTCGCCTGGACCCGATCGGAAAATTTCCGCGCCGCGCATCGCAATGCCGGCGACAACAAGCCGCTCTATCTCGGCCATCCGCAATTCGAAGGTTTTTCGGTGGTGGAAGGCGCATAGCGCGTGGCATCGCCGCGGCATTTCATCTAGAGCGTTAAGCAAGCCGGCCAACAGGTCATTTCGCCTTGCGGGCGATGTGGCTGGCGGGATAGTGTCCCGCCGGGATCGAAGCGGGCAGTCGAAGGGAATCTGAAATGCGGGAATGGATCGAGAGCCAATGGCCGGGCTACGCCGTTCCCATCATGGCTGGCGGAGCCGCCATTGTCGCCCTCATCCTGCTCTTCATTATCTGGCGTTTGATCCGTCATTTTTCGGCCGGCACTTATGTAGCCGGCGGGCGTAACCGAAAAACGCGGCTGGCCGTGATGGACGCAACCGCGATCGACAATCACCGCCGGCTGGTTCTCGTGCGCCGCGACGACGTCGAGCATCTGCTCCTGATCGGTGGCGCGGCCGATGTCGTCGTCGAGCGCGATATCAGGTTGGCCGGGCAGGTCCGTCGTGCGGCGACGCCCGCTGACGTTGCGTTCGACATGCCGCCACCCGCTGAGCCACCGCCGCCGCCGCGCCCGGCTGCTGTGCGGCCGCCGCCTGCCGTGCAGCCGCGCCCCACAGCGCCGCCGGCACCCGCCGCAAGGCCGGCGCCGCCGCCACCGGCGATGCGCCCTGCTCCTCCGCCACCACGCCCAGCTCCCGCCGCACCCGTCCGTTCAGCCATGCCACCGGCCAAGTCGCTGGACGACGATTTCGATGACGAATTGCTGAGGGAACTCGAAGTCGAACTCGATGCCGACAAGCCCGCGCCGCCCGCCAAGGCGCCGGCGGTTTCGCTCGACGACGAGATGACGCGGCTGTTGGGCGAACTGTCCAGCAACAAGCGCTGATCCCTGGGCAAACCGCAAAGTTCCCCTCGTCGAGAAAACTTCATCCAGGAATGCCGGCGTTGTTCGTAGACGCCACGAAGCGCGTTGGGCAAAGCGTCCAACGAAGGGCGGCCCGAAGACCGCCCTTCCCAAAGCTGCCTGAGAAACAGCCTACTCGATGATGCTTGAAACGACGACGCCGGCGCTCGCCGCAGATCGCTGCGCGATCTGCAATCCAAAGAACCGGTTGGTTGCGACGGAGTTGATCGCTTCGATCATTCCACGATCGATGCGACAACTCCGGCGCCGACGGTGCGGCCGCCTTCACGGATGGCGAAGCGCAGCTTCTCTTCCATGGCGATCGGCACGATCAGCTCGACATCGACCGTCACGTTGTCGCCGGGCATCACCATCTCGGTGCCTGCAGGCAGCGTCACGATGCCGGTCACGTCCGTCGTGCGGAAATAGAACTGCGGACGGTAGTTGGTGAAGAACGGCGTGTGACGGCCACCCTCTTCCTTGGTCAGGATGTAGGCTTCCGCCTTGAACTTCTTGTGCGGCTTGACCGAACCCGGCTTGGCCAGAACCTGGCCGCGCTCGACGCCTTCACGGTCAACGCCGCGCAGCAGCGCGCCGATGTTGTCGCCAGCCTGGCCCTGATCGAGCAGCTTGCGGAACATTTCGACGCCCGTGCAGGTCGTCTTGGTGGTCGGACGGATGCCGACGATCTCAAGCTCCTCGCCAACCTTGACGATGCCGCGCTCGACGCGGCCGGTCACAACCGTGCCGCGGCCCGAGATCGAGAACACGTCTTCGATCGGCATCAGGAACGGCTTGTCGATCGGACGCTCCGGCGTCGGGATGTAGCTGTCGACAGCCGCCATCAGCTCGCGGATCGCGTCCTCGCCGATCTTCTTGTCGCCGTCGTTCAAGCGCAGCCACCGCCGAACCCTTGATCATCGGGATGTCGTCGCCCGGAAATTCGTATTTCGACAGAAGCTCACGCACTTCGAGCTCGACCAGCTCGAGCAGCTCCTCGTCGTCGACCAGGTCGACCTTGTTCAGGAACACCACCATCGCCGGAACGCCGACCTGACGGGCGAGCAGGATGTGCTCGCGGGTCTGCGGCATCGGGCCGTCGGCAGCCGACACGACCAGGATCGCGCCGTCCATCTGGGCAGCACCGGTGATCATGTTCTTCACATAGTCGGCGTGGCCGGGGCAGTCGACGTGGGCATAGTGGCGGTTCGGCGTCTCGTACTCGACATGCGCCGTCGAGATGGTGATGCCGCGCGCCTTTTCTTCCGGCGCCGCGTCGATCGAATCGTACGACCGGTACTCGCCAAAATACTTCGTGATCGCAGCCGTCAACGACGTCTTGCCATGGTCAACGTGACCAATCGTGCCGACGTTCACATGCGGCTTGTTACGCTCAAACTTACCTTTTGCCATCGTCTCTTTCCTTGGGCGGCTGCTGCCGGGTTTTCAGGCGAATGCGCGGCGATTAGCGACTGACAGCCGAAAAGACAAGCCTTTTTGGCCGGCAGGCAACCCGCCAACACGCTTCGCATTTGGGGATGCGGCAGATATGGGAAGGCGCTGTCAAGATTTCAAAGAGCGTCCGACGGGTTCATTCGAAATCGGATGGCAGATTGGCTGGAGCGGGTGAAGGGAATCGAACCCTCGTATTCAGCTTGGAAGGCTGCTGCTCTACCATTGAGCTACACCCGCATCCGCTGACCGTCGCATGGTCCGCGCCGGAAAGCGAGGCCGCTCGACGGACATTCTCGCTGAGCATCCAGGGCAGTGGTGGAGGGAGTTGGATTTGAACCAACGTAGGCTGAGCCAACGGATTTACAGTCCGTCCCCTTTAACCACTCGGGCATCCCTCCGTACTGCCGGAAGCATCGCTGCGAGGCGTGCGCTTGGCCGATTTGGGGTTGAAGTCCTGCCTCGTCAAACGCGAAGCGCCTTATGGCGATTGCGCCAAAGGGTGTCAACCATGTCTCGACGGCAAAGCGTCACACGCGGTGATCCGACCCAATCAAGGGCTTAGCGCGGCAGCGAAATCTCGCGCAACGGATCGCCGCCGTCGATGTAGAGTTTTCCGCCGGGCTTAAGCGCTGCTGCGATGCGCTTCAGCGCCTTCTCGCCGGCCTGCGGGTGGCGACCATCGAGCGCGCCGACGCGAATGGCGAAGGCCAGATCGAACGGAGCCTCGCCGGGTTCGAGGCCGAAAATCTTCGGCGGCCGACTGGCGCACGCTCATGCGCCCGGCCTGGATTTCCGCTGACGAGCCTTCGCGCGCCTGCGCGACTGCTTTGGCGGAGCGATCGATCATCAGGATGTGGCCATTGCCGATGCGGGCGGCAACGGCGCGCGCGGCGGCGCCTGGCCCGCCGCCGATCTCCAGCACGCGCATGCCGGGTTTCAGTGGCAATGCGTCGACGATGGCAGCCAGGCGCGGCGAGAGATCGGAGGCCATGCTGTGATTGTCGACTGCATAGCGTCGCCGCGCAAGATTGGCCTGCCGCCGTTTACATTTGCAGTCCAAGCCGCCTATGTGGGCCGCAGCGATCAGCGCACCTCTGAAAGCCATGAGCAAAGACAAAAAACCCGGTACGCCGAAGGACACCCACTATGCACGGCTGCGCCGCCAGCATCGCGACCAGAAGACGGCAGGGCATGGCGAGCCGGCATTCAGGCCGCGCCCAAGCCTGCCGCCCGGTGAGGCAGCGCCTGACGGCGTCGTGCGGCTTTATGGGTTGCACACGGTGCGCGCCGCGCTCGACAATCCGGCGCGAAAGATCCGCAAAATGCTGGTCACCCGCAACGCGGCGGAAAGGCTGGAGCTGGGCGACGTATCCGCCCTGCCCTTCGATGCCGAGATGGTCGAGCCGAAGGAGATCGACCGCATCACCGGTTCGGATGCCGTGCATCAAGGCGTGCTGATCGAAGCCGAGCCGCTGAAGCCGAAGCGGCTCGACCAACTCGCCGATACGCCACTGGTGCTGGTGCTCGACCAGGTTACCGACCCGCACAATGTCGGCGCGATCCTGCGCTCTGCTGTCGCTTTCGGGGCCGGCGCATTGATCACGACCGCGCGCCACAGCCCGCAGGAAAGCGGCGTGCTGGCGAAGGCGGCGTCAGGCGCGCTGGAGCACATCGACCACATCGAGGTCCGCAATCTGGCGCAGGCCCTGGACGAGCTCCACGATGCCGGGTTCCAGACCATCGGTCTCGATTCAGATGGGCCGCTGGTGCTGGAGGAAACATTCTCCGGCGCAAAGATCGCGCTGGTGCTGGGCGCCGAGGGCAAGGGCCTGCGCCAGAAGACGCGCGAGACGGTGACCGCGCTGGCGCGGCTCGACATGCCGGGCGTCATCCGCTCGCTCAACGTGTCGAATGCTGCGGCGGTGTCGCTTTATGCCGCGCGCAGGCGGCTGGGCGCGATCCCTCCCCCTTGAGGGGAGGGTGCCGAGCGTAGCGAGGCGGGTGGGCGCTACCTCCGCTTCGCCGGCGCAAAAGAACGTCGAGCACTGCCGCGACTACCCACCCGGCCGCTTCGCGGCCACCCTCCCCTCAAGGGGGAGGAGCTCTAGGCGACGGTATGGTTGGCCATGCGCTCCAGGGCCTTCACCATACCCGAGTGATCATCCTTGCCGCCGCCATGGGCGGCACAGGAGTTGAACAGCTCCTGTGCAAGCGCCGTCGCCGGCAGCGACACGCCGAACGCCTTGGCGTTTTGCAGCGCCAGGTTCAGATCCTTCTGGTGCAGTTCGATGCGGAAACCCGGTTCGAAGGTGCGCTTGATCATGCGCTCGCCATGCACTTCGAGGATGCGCGAGGTGGCGAGACCACCCATCAGCGCCTGCCGCACTTTTGCCGGATCAGCGCCGGCCTTGGATGCGAACAGCAGCGCTTCGGACACCGCCTCGATGGTCAGCGCCACGACGATCTGGTTGGCGACCTTGGCGGTCTGGCCGGCGCCGTTCGGACCGACCAGCGTGATGTTCTTGCCCATCTTCTCAAGCACCGGCTTGGCGCGCTCGAAAGCCGCGTCCGAACCGCCGCACATGATCGACAGCGATGCCGCCTTGGCGCCGACCTCGCCGCCTGAGACAGGCGCATCCAGGTACTCGGCTCCGGTCTCATTGACCTTCTTGGCGAATTCCTTTGTCTCGACCGGCGAAATCGAGCTCATGTCGATGACCAGCTTGCCCTTCTTCAGGCCGGCTGAAAGGCTGTCGTTGCCGCCAAACAAGACGTCGGCAACGTGCGGCGTATCCGGCACCATGGTGATGATGATGTCGGCGGCTTCGGCCACTGCCTTGTTGCCCTTCACCGTCTTCAGGCCCTTGTCGACCAGCGCCTTGGGCGCGGCCGTAAAATGGTCGGTGGTGACGACAGAATAGCCTGCTGCCAGCAGATGGCCGGCCATGGGATTGCCCATGATGCCCAGCCCGATGAAACCGATCTTTTCCATTTTTTGTCTCCGCTTGGTCCCTCCCCCTTGCGGGGAGGGTGGCCGCGAAGCGGCCGGGTGGGGTCGCTGCGGCAGTGTTCACCTTTGTTACTTGCGTCCAGCTAGGCGGAGGCAACCCCACCCGCTCCTCGGCATCCCCTCAAGGGGGGGATCGCCGCCGCGTCGCGCTTTGCCGAAATGTCCTTGAACCAGCCAAGCCCTTCCACGGTGCCGGCCTTCGGCTTGTATTCGGCGCCGACCCAGCCGGTGTAGCCGATGCGGTCGAGATGGTCGTAGAGGAACGGGTAGTTGATCTCGCCCGTGCCTGGCTCATGCCGGCCGGGATTGTCGGCCAGTTGGATATGCGCGATCTTGGACAGGTTCTTCTCGATCGTGCGGGCGAGATCACCCTCCATGATCTGCATATGGTAGATGTCGTACTGGAAGAACAGATTGTCCGAGCCGACCTTCTCGATGATGTCCAAGGCCTGCTTCGTGGTGTTCAGGAAGAAGCCCGGAATGTCGATCGTGTTGATCGCCTCGATCAGAAGCTTCACGCCTGCGGCCTTCAGCTTCGGCGCGGCATATTTCAGATTCTCGACGAAGACGGTCTCCAGCGCCGCGCGATCGACACCGGCAGGCGCGATGCCGGCCAGGCAGTTGACCTGCTTGCAGCCGAGCGCCTTGGCGTAGGTGATCGCCGTATCGACGCCCTTGCGGAACTCGTCGACGCGATCCGGCAGAACGGCGATGCCGCGTTCGCCCTTGCCCCAGTCACCCGGCGGCAGATTGAACAGCACCTGCGCGAGGTTGTTCTTCTTCAGCCGCGCGGCAACCACGTCAGGCGCGTGATCATAAGGCCCGATATATTCGACGCCGGTAAAACCCGCCTTCGCGGCGGCGTCGAAACGGTCGAGAAAATCATGCTCGCCGAAGAGCATGGAAAGATTGGCTGAGAATACAGGCATCGTTCCCTCCTTAGTCGAGCATCATGATGGCGGTCGGCGCATCTTCATTGCGCTCGGCCAGTTCCTCGAACTCGATGATATTGTCGATTTCGGTGCCCATCGAGATGTTGGTGACACGCTCGAGGATGAATTCGAGCACGACCGGAACCTGATGCTCCTTGGCCAGCTTCTTCGCTTCCTTGAACGCGCCTTCGAAATCTTCCGGCCGCCGCACGCGGATCGCCTTGCAGCCCATGGCTTCGGCAACGCCGACATGGTCGACGCCATAACCCACCTCGGCATGGCCGACGGAATTGATGTTTTCGAAGGCCAGGTCGACCTGGAAATCCATGTTGAAGCCGCGCTGCGACTGGCGGATGAGGCCGAGATAGGCGTTGTTCACGACGACATGGATGTAGGGCAGCTTGTGCTGCGCGCCGACTGCCAGCTCCTCGATCATGAACTGGAAATCGTAGTCGCCCGACAGCGCGACGATATCCGCATCCGGCCGCGCGGCGCGAACGCCGAGCGCGGCCGGAAGGGTCCAGCCAAGCGGGCCAGCCTGGCCGCAATTGATCCAGTTGCGCGCCTTGTAGACATGCAGAAACTGTGCGCCGGCGATCTGGCTGAGGCCGATCGTGGTGACATAAGTCGTGTCGCGGCCGAACGCCTTGTTCATCTCTTCATAGATGCGCTGCGGCTTCAGCGGCACGTTGTCGAAGTGCGTCTTGCGCTTCATCGACTTCTTGCGCGCCTGGCAATCAGCGACCCAACCAGACCAGTCGCGCAGCTTGCCCGCGGTCTTCCATTCGGTCGCGACGTCGAGCAGCATCTTCAGCGCCGCGCCGGCGTCGGAAACGACGCCGAGGTCCGGCGCGAAGACGCGGCCGATCTGGGTCGGCTCGATGTCGACGTGAACGAATTTGCGGCCGGCGGTGTACTTGTCGACCGAGCCGGTGTGACGGTTGGCCCAGCGGTTGCCGATACCGAGCACGAAATCGGAAGCCAGCATGTTGGCGTTGCCGTAGCGCTGCGAGGTCTGCAGGCCGCACATGCCGGCCATCAGCCGGTGGTCGTCCGGGATCGTGCCCCAGCCCATCAGGGTCGGGATGACCGGCACGCCGACGATTTCGGCAAATTCGGTCAGCAGGTCGGACGCATCGGCGTTGATGATGCCGCCGCCAGCGACGATCAGCGGCTTTTCGGCCGCGTTCAGCATTTCAAGCGTCTTTTCGGCCTGCTTGCGGCTCATCTTCGGCTTGGCCAGCGGCATCGGCTCATAGGAGTCGATGTCGAACTCGATCTCGGCCATCTGCACGTCGATCGGCATGTCGATCAGCACCGGACCCGGCCGGCCCGAGCGCATCAGGAAGAACGCCTTCTGGAACGCCATCGGAACCAGATAGGGCTCCATGACGGTGACCGCCCACTTCGAAACAGGAGCGGCGATGGCCGCGATGTCGACCGCCTGGAAATCTTCCTTGTTCAGGCGGGCGCGTGGCGCCTGCCCGGTGACGCAGAGGATCGGGATCGAGTTCGCCGAGGCTGAATAGAGGCCGGTGATCATGTCGGTGCCGGCTGGACCGGAGGTGCCGATGCACAGGCCGATATTGCCGGCTTGGCGCGGGTATAGCCTTCGGCCATGTGGGAGGCGCCCTCGACATGGCGCGCCAGGATATGGCGGATCGTGCCGCGCGCCTTCAGCGCCGAATAGAAAGGATTGATCGCCGCGCCCGGTACGCCGAAGGAGCAATCAATGCCCTCCTTCTCCAGAACGAGAACCGCTGCGTCGACTGCCCGCATGCGTGCCATGGCTGATATCTCCTCCGACGACTACTTTTTGTGTGCCGCAGGGTCACTCCAATCGCCTTTCAAAACTAGCCGGAGTAATTCGTGCGGGATTTTCAAAATATTCTTGGGAGTTGCCCAATAAGGGGAACAGCGCACGACGATATGTGTTATCCCTCGTCAATGAAGTGGAGTGATGCGTATGTTTGAGTTCCTCCGCGCCTTGATTCCGGGACGAAAGGCCAGTGCTACGCCTGCGTCATCCAAGTCAGGCTTGGCAGCCAAGAAGGCGCTGCAATCTAAGACCGCCGAGCCGCCCGCCGCCAAGGCGGCGACCGATCGTCCGGCCTTCGGACAGAAGCCGAAAGCCGTCTTTAAGCCGCCAAAGACTAAGAAGCCGCGCGCAAAGCGCTGACGTTTTAGCTGGGAAACAGCTTCCATCGGCTGGGGCGAAACACGATGCGGCTGCCAAGTGCCGCTCGAAAGTTGATCGGCAGCTCGATTTCAACCGTCTGGTTCAGCCCATCGACCTTGAGTTCGACGTGCCGTGTGCCGGCAACACGACGCGTCGAACTAACTGCCCCGGCAATACCACCGCTGCGTCCGTCCAGCAGTTCAACATCATGCGGCCGGAAGAAGAGTTGCGCGGATCCCTCCTCGAAATCCGGCGCCGCCAGGCTCAGCGAGCGCTCTCCGGCCCAGAGTTCTCCGTTCAACACCGTCACCGGCATGGCGCTCGATTCGCCAATGAAACCATAGACAAAGGGCGAGTTCGGCGTGTCGTAGACGTCGTCGGCGGTGCCAACCTGCTCGATATTGCCCTGGCTCATCACGACAACCCGGTCGGCCAGTTCCAGCGCCTCTTCCTGGTCATGGGTGACGAAGACGGTCGTGTGCCCTGTCGCGTCATGGATTTCCCGCAGCCATTTGCGCAACTCGCGGCGCACCTGCGCGTCCAGCGCGCCGAAGGGCTCGTCCAGCAGCAACACTTTTGGTTCGATCGCCATGGCGCGCGCCAGCGCGACGCGCTGCCGCTGGCCGCCGGAAAGCTGCGACGGATAGCGCTTTTCGAGGCCCGACAGTTGCACCAGATCGAGCAGGTTTGAGGCCCGAGCACTGATTTCGGCATTCGACGGCCGGGTCTCCGAAGGCCGCACTTTCAGGCCGAATCCGATATTGTCGGCCACCGTCATATGCCGGAACAGCGCATAGTGCTGGAACACGAAGCCGACATTGCGCTCCTGCACGGACCTTTGGGAGGCATCTTCGTCGCCGAAATAGATCTTGCCGGCCGTCGGCTGCTCCAGACCGGCAATCAGTCTCAGAAGCGTCGTCTTGCCCGAACCCGACGGCCCGAGCAGCGCAATCAACTCGCCGGAACGGATATCCAGCGACACATCGTGCAGCGCCGGGAACCGGTCGAACTCCTTGCGAACGTTTTGGACGCGAACTTCCATCAAATCGATTCCTAGTAGTCAGTGGCCGCGGCTGCCGGCGAGTTCGTCGCCATAGCGCATTTCGAGCGCTGTTTTCAGCACCAGCGTGACCAGCGCCAGACCGGCCAGCAGGGAGGCTACAGCAAATGCACCCACTGCGTTGTATTCATTGTATAAAATTTCGACATGCAGCGGCATCGTGTTGGTCTGGCCGCGAATGTGGCCGGACACCACCGACACCGCCCCGAATTCGCCGAAAGCCCGCGCGTTGCAGAGCAGCACGCCGTAGAGCAGGCCCCATTTGATGTTTGGCAGCGTCACATACCAGAAGGTCTGCCAGCCGCTGGCGCCGAGCGAAATCGCCGCCTCCTCGTCGCCGGTCCCCTGCTCCTGCATCAGCGGGATCAGTTCGCGCGCCACGAAAGGAAAGGTGACGAAGATGGTGGCGAGCACGATGCCGGGCACTGCAAACAGGATCTCGATGCCCCAGGATTTCAACCACGGTCCGAGCAGGCTCGATGAGCCGAACAGGAGCACATAGACCAGGCCCGAGATCACCGGCGAGACAGAAAACGGCAGGTCGATCAGCGTCGTCAGGAAGGCTTTGCCCTTGAACTCGAACTTGGCGATCGCCCAGGCGGCCGCGACGCCGAACACACAATTCAGCGGCACCGAGATGGCGGCGACAGTCAGCGTCAGCCGGATAGCCGACAGCGTGTCAGGTTCGGCCAGCGTTTCGAAGAAAGGAGCGACGCCCTTGCGGAACGCTTCCATGAAAACAAGCACGAGCGGCAGCACAAGGAAGATCGCAAGGAAGGCGAAGGCGATGGCCATCAACGCCCAGCGCCAGCCCCGGCTTTCGGTGACCGCGGACTCAAGTTCGTCGTCGCCTTGCGCGGCGTGCAGAACGGGATCAGCCATAGCGGCGGCGGCTCCACGATTGCAGCATGTTGATCACCAGAAGCATGGCGAAGGAGATCACCAGCATGATCGACGCTATGCCCGTCGCGGCTGGGTAATCATATTCCTCCAGGCGAATGACGATCAGCAGCGGCGCGATCTCGGAGATATTCGGCAAATTGCCGGCGATGAAGATGACCGAGCCGTATTCGCCGACGCCGCGCGCGAAGGCCAGCGCAAAGCCAGTGATGATCGCGGGCGCCAGCCCCGGCAGCAGCACCTTGGTGATCGTCTGCCAGCGATTGGCGCCGAGCGTGGCTGCCGCCTCTTCCACTTCCTTGTCGATCTCCTCCATGACCGGCTGCACGGTGCGGACGACAAACGGCAGGCCGACGAAGATCAGGGCGATGACGATGCCGAGCGGCGTGTAGGCGACTTTGATGCCGAGCGCGCTGAGCGGTGCGCCGAGCCAGCCTTTCGGAGCGTAGAGCGTGGTGAGTGCGATGCCGGCCACCGCCGTTGGCAGCGCGAACGGCAGATCGACAAGTGCATCCACCACGCGGCGGCCCGGAAAGCGGTAGCGGACCAGCACCCAGGCCACCAGCGTGCCGAACACGACATTGAAAAGCGCGGCGGCCAAGGCGGTGCCGAACGAGATCTTGAGCGCGTTCAGCGTGCGGTGGCTCGTCGCGATTTCCCAGAATTCGCCCCAGCCGAGCGCGGCCGAGCGCAGGAGCAGCGCAGCAAGCGGAATCAGGATGATCAGCGTCAGGTAGGCAAGCGTAAAGCCGAGCGTCAGTCCGAAACCCGGAACGACACTCGGCCTTTTCAATCGCCACCCCGCGGAAATCGCGGCATTGGTCATTAAATTCTCAAGCGTCCCTCTTGAGCGTCGCCTTTGCAGCGAGTTGCGCGCAATCTCTATACGGCGGAATGGCGCGACCCAAGGATTGGTTTTCTAACAGGCAATGCCGGACGCCAAGATTTTTCTTTTTGGCGTCCGGCAGTTCGCTCGGGAGGAGAGCAGTTACTGCGCGGGCTTGTAGATCTGGTCGAACACGCCGCCATCGCCGAAGTGATAGGGCTGCGCCTTCGCCCAGCCGCCGAAGAGCGGGTCGTCGATCGTCACCAGCTTGATATCCGGGAGCTTGTCGGCCGCGCCGGCAGCCACGGTTTCCGGCTTCGACGGCCGATAGTGATGCTTGGCGATGATCGTCTGGCCTTCCGGTGAGTAGAGGTAGTTCAGATAGGCTTCCGCCACCTTGCGCGTGCCCTTGGCGTCGACATTGGCGTCGACGATCGCCACCGGCGGTTCGGCCAGGATCGAGGTCGGCGGGAAGACGATGTCGAACTTGTCGGCGCCGAATTCGTCGAGCGCCAGATAGGCCTCGTTCTCCCAGGCGAGCAAAACGTCGCCCTGTTCGCGTTCGGCGAACGTCACCGTCGAGCCGCGCGCGCCGGTGTCGAGCACGGGCACATGGGCGTAGAGATCAGCGACGTAGGACTTTACCTTGGCCTCATCGCCGCCGAACTGCGTGTTACCCCACGACCAGGCGGCGAGATAGTTCCAGCGGGCGCCGCCGGAGGTTTTCGGGTTCGGCGTGATGACCTCGACGCCGTCCTTCACCAGATCGCCCCAGTCGTTGATTGCCTTGGGGTTACCCTTGCGGACGAGAAAAACGATGGTCGAGGTGTAGGGCGAGGAATTGTTGCCGAACTTGCCGCGCCAGTCCTTGGCGATCTTGCCGGACTTTTCGACGATGGCGTTGATGTCGCTTTCGAGCGCCAGCGTCACGACATCGGCCTCGAGGCCGTCGATCACCGCCCGCGCCTGCTTGCCGGAGCCGCCATGCGACTGCTGGATGGTCACGACTTCGCCCGTGTCGGCCTTCCACTTGGCCGCGAAGGCGTCATTGAATTCCTTGTAGAGCTCCCGTGTGGGATCATACGAGACATTGAGCAGCGTCGTATCAGCGAATGCGAAGCCCAGCGCGCCGAACTGAATGGTGCTGGCGACAAGGGCGGCGGCGAGCGCCTTCAGCGATCTGTTGGTCATGTGAATGCCTCCGTTTGAACAGCTTTAGTCTATCGATTTAGTATAATTAAGAAGGAAACGGAATTCTGAAAAGACGGCATATTAGAGCATCGTGTTCCAAAGATATGCTCAGTCTACTAACAGCTTTCTGAGTTTGGAGAAAGCGCGCTGCCCACCAGCGGCAATCGCGGAACGATCTTCTATCAAAAATCTGGCGCGCCACCTGTCAAGAATCGTCTGGCAAGTAACGCTTCACCGCGCCGCAAACGTGCTATGCGCGACCAGAGGGTTGCGGTGTGGCCACTTTCTTGCTTTCTCGTCTGCCAACAAGGTTCGACGCGCGAACCAAGAAGATGGGGGAGACGAATGGCGGATAACGCGAAACGAGCAGCGTAGCGATCTCGAGGAAGCCGCCCTCTACTTTCACAAGTACCCTACCCCTGGAAAGCTCGAGATCCAGGCCACAAAGCCGCTGGGCAACCAGCGCGACCTGGCGCTGGCCTATTCGCCGGGCGTCGCCGCCCCCTGCCTCGAGATCTACGACAACCCGGCGACCGCGGCGGACTATACCTCGCGCGCCAATCTGGTTGCGCGTCGTCTCGAACGGCACGGCCGTGCTTGGGCTTGGCAATATCGGACCGCTGGCCTCCAAGCCGGTGATGGAGGGCAAGGCCGTCCTGTTCAAGAAATTCGCCGGCATCGATGTCTTCGACATCGAGATCGACGCGCCGCAGATCGATCAGATGGTTTCGACCGTCGCGGCGCTCGAACCGACCTTCGGCGGCATCAACCTCGAGGACATCAAGGCGCCCGAGTGTTTTGAGGTGGAGGAGCAGCTCAAGGCGCGGATGAAAATTCCGGTCTTCCACGACGATCAGCACGGTACTGCCATCATCGTCGCGGCTGCGGTGCTCAACGCGCTGGAACTCGCCGGCAAGGACATCTCCAAGGTCAAGATCGTGACATCGGGCGCGGGCGCTGCGGCGCTGGCCTGCCTAAACCTGCTCGTCTCGCTTGGCGCCAGGATCGACAACATCTGGGTCACCGACCGTTTCGGCGTCGCCTACAAGGGTCGCGTCGACGAGATGGACCGCTGGAAGGACCCCTACGTCAAGGACACCGACAAGCGCGTGCTTGCCGACGTGATCGACGGTGCGGATGTGTTCCTCGGCCTGTCGGCAGCTGGCGTGCTGAAGGCGGAACTGTTGGCCGGCATGGCCAAGAACCCGCTTGTGCTGGCGCTTGCCAACCCGACGCCGGAGATCATGCCCGAGCTTGCGCGCGCCGCCCGCCCGGACGCCATGATCTGCACCGGCAGGTCCGATTTTCCCAATCAAGTCAACAACGTACTGTGCTTTCCTTACATTTTCCGCGGCGCGCTCGATTGCGGCGCGAGCGCCATCAACGAGGAGATGAAGATGGCGGCGGTGCGCGCCATCGCCGCCCTGGCGCGCGAGGAAGTCAACGAGGTTGCCGCAAAGGCGATCGGCGGCGAAACGCCGATTTTCGGCCCGAACTACCTGATCCCCTCGCCGTTCGATCAACGGCTGATCCTGCGCATCGCGCCAGCCGTGGCGAAGGCTGCAGCCGACACCGGCGTTGCGACGCGACCCATTGACGACATGGACGCTTATGTCGATCAGCTGAACCGCTTCGTCTTCCGCTCCGGCCTGGTGATGAAGCCGATCTTCACGGCGGCAAAGGCCGCGACCGCAAAGCGCGTCATTTACGCCGATGGCGAAGATGAGCGCGTGCTGCGCGCCGCTCAGGTGGCTATCGAGGAAGGTCTGGCGCAGCCGATCCTGATCGGCCGGCCGCATGTCATCGAGGTGCGCGCCAAGCGCTATGGCCTCAAGATCGTCGCCGGCAAGGATTTCGCGCTGATCAATCCGGCAGACGATCCACGCTACCGGGACTATGTCGATGAGCTCATCGAATATGCGGGCCGTCGCGGCGTCACCCAGGAAGCGGCCCGCACCATGGTGCGCACCGACAACACGGTGATCGCAGCACTCGCGTTGAAGCGCGGCGATGCCGACGCGATGATCTGCGGCCTCGAAGGCAGGTTTGAGCGGCACCTGCGCAATGTCAGGCTGATCATCGGCCCGCGCCCTGGCGTCAAGGACACGGACCTCTCGGCGCTGTCGATGCTGATTTCGCAGCGCGGCGTGACCTTCTTCACCGACAGCTACGTCACCGTCGATCCGACGGCCGAGGAAATCGCCGAGATGACCGTGCTTGCAGCCGAGGAAATTCGCCGTTTCGGCATCCATCCCAAGGCGGCGCTTCTGTCGCATTCGGATTTCGGCTCGCGCGATTCGCCAAGCGCGCTGAAAATGCGCCAGGCAGCGACAATCCTGAAGAAGCTTGCGCCGGAACTCGAATGCGACGGCGAGATGCACGGCGACACCGCCATTTCCGAAGCGCTGCGCAGCCGCGTCTTCCCGCATTCGACAATGAAGGGCGAGGCCAATTTGCTGGTCTTCCCCAACCTCGATGCGGCGAACATCACGCTGTCGACGGTCAAGCAGATGATGGACGCGCTGCATGTCGGGCCGATCCTGCTCGGCACCGACATGCCGGCCCATATCCTCACGCCTTCGGTGACGTCGCGCGGCATCGTCAACATGACGGCGCTGGCGGTGACCGAGGCCACCCATAAGGCGCAGGCGACGCTTCCCGTATCGTAACCATAGTTTGTATTGGCCGCTTAACCCCGGGACGTTAAGGTGCGTCTACGAGGAAGCCGGCGTGCGGACGGCGCCGGCAGGGAAAGAGATGCCGCGTAGCGTATTTGGGCATGTATTCGCGACGGCGCTGATCGCGTCCGCGCATTTCGTCGCGCCGAATATCGCCGATGCCGCTCCCGGCAGCCGCGCCTGCCGCCAGATCGAGGCGCAGCTTTCCGGTGGCGGTGGGCGTCCTGGCAAATGGAGTTCGGCCGTCGCTCGGCAGCGCGGCGAAATCGCAAAGGTGCGCCGGCAGATGCGCGCTGCCGGTTGCGGCTTTTTCAGTTCCGACAGGATGTGTCGATCGCTATCGGCTGCCGCATCGCGGATGGAGCGCAATCTCTCCGGCTTGCAGCGCGGGCAGGTTCGTCTTGAGAGGCGGCGGACGCTCTCGCAGTCAGTTGATCGCTGCCCTGGAAGCCAACAACTGCCGCGGCGAGCGCCGCGTTGCTGTCGCACAGCGCCGGCCTGGGCTGCTTGAGCAGCTCTTCGGCGGCGGCCGGCGCATCGATTCCGGCGAGGAAACCGCCAGCGACAATATCGTCAGCGGCGAAACGACCAATGTGCGCAGGCGGCGTGACAATGCCGGGTCGCCGGTCATGACTCCGGGTTTCGATTCGTCGCGATACCGCACTTTCTGTGTGCGCAGCTGCGACGGTTATTATTTCCCGATCTCGCCGGCCTCGAACCGAAGCGACTTCGCGCGTGACGCCCAGAATTGCCAGACGGCCTGCCCCGGCGCCGATATGGAAGTCTATTTTCATCAGGCCGATCAGGAGGACGCCGCCGAGATGCGCTCGGCCGTCTCGGGCCAGTTCTATTCCGATATGGCGACGGCTTTTCTCTATCGATCCGGCGGCGCTTCCCAGGAAAGCGCCTGTACCTGCTCGATCAAGCCGCAAGGCTTCACGGTGATCGCCGGCGAGAACAAGCAGGTCGAAACAAAGGTCGTCGGCATCGAAAGAACAGAAGCTGCTGCTCCTGTCATGCCCGTGCCGAAGTCGCGGCCGGACCCGGGAGCCGATCCCGAGACACTGCTTAACCGGGAAGGCAATTTCGGCCCTGACGCGATTCGCAGGCTCCTGTCCGGCAAGGAAGACCCGGCCGCAGCCGGGCGCAAGGTCAGGGTCGTCGGGCCAATGTTCCTTCCCGACCCAGCAGGGGCAATAGATCTGCGAGCTCCGGCCCAGACTGAAGTCCGGTAAGCGCCAGCCTGAGCGGCATGAACAGCGCCTTGCCCTTGTGGTCCGTCGCCTTGCGGATCGCGCCTGTCCATTCCTTCCAGGTATCGCCGCCCCACGGATCGGCCGGCAAGAGATCGAACGCCTTGCCAAGAAATTCGCGATCCTCGGCTGAAAATTCGACCGCCTCTTTCGGTCCTTTGTGGATGATCTTCCACCACATCACCGCGTCCGACAGCTTGTCGATGTTGCCGCGCACCGCATTCCAGAACGGTTCGGCGTTTTCGCCGGAAATCGCCAGGGCGCCGAGCCTGTCCTGTGCTTCCTTGAACGGCATGCTGTGCAGGATCGCCTTGTTCAGCGTGACCAGATCCGCGGGATCGAACTTCGCCGCCGACTTCGAGGCCGCCGACGGATCGAAATGCTCGGCCAGTTCGCTCATCGAATGCGCCGCGTGAACGCTCTCCGACGTGCCGATCAGCGCTGCGAGGCTCGCCACCGACATCGGTTCGATGCCACTTTCGCGCAGGCTCGCCAGCGACAACGCGCCGGTGCGCTTGGAAAGCCCCTCGCCTGTCACCGTCGTCAACAGATTGTGGTGGGCGAATTCCGGTGGCTCCGCATCGAGCGCCTGGAACAGTGCGATCTGCACGCCTGTGTTGGTGACATGATCATCGCCGCGAATGATGTGGCGTGACGCCCATGTCGATGTCATCGACCACCGACGTGAACGTATAGAGATATGTGCCGTCCTCGCGGATCAGAACCGGATCGGATAGCGAGGCAAGATCGACAGTTTCCTCGCCGCGGATCATGTCCGTCCAGACAATATCGGTGCGGCGCGTCTTCTTCGGATCGCTGACAAAGTTCGGCAGCAGGAAACGCCAGTGCGGCTTGCGGCCCTCGGCTTCGTATTGCGCTTTCTGCTCGTCGGTCAGCGCCAGCGCCTCACGGCCATAGATCGGCGGATGTTTGCGCGACAGCTTTACCTTGCGGCGCAGGTCCAGTTCCTCGGCGGTCTCATAGCAGGGATAGAGCGCGCCATGCGCCTTCAGCTGCTCGACGGCCTCGGCGTAACGATCGAACCGCTTGGACTGGTAGGCGACGCTATCCGGGAAAGATCCCGAGCCAATGCAGGTCATAGAGAATGTTGTCGGCGTACTCCTGCTTGGAGCGCAGCAGATCGGTATCGTCGAAGCGCTGGATGTAGCGGCCGTTGTTCTTCAGCGCGAATAGCCAATTGAACAATGCGGTGCGCGCATTGCCGATGTGGATGTTGCCCGTCGGAGACGGTGCGAAACGGACAGTTACGGACATAATGCGATTGCGTTAACCGAACCCCCGAATTTGCGCAAGTTATCAGCGGGTTGGCTGCTGAGAATTGGCGCACCGGCTTAATATCAGTGCAATCTGAAGGGGAAGCTAACGGGCCGCGCCATATCGCGCGGCCCGTCTTTGCATTTTGTTCACTTCCTTAGACGGCAAGGCCCTTGGTCAATTCCAGCGCCTGCCGCTCGAATAGCCGCCGATAGATGCCGCCTTGCCGGCGAATCAGCTGCTCGTGGCTGCCTTCTTCCGCGATCTCGGCCCTTGTCGAAGACGAGCAGGCGGTCGAGCGCCCGCACGGTCGACAGGCGATGCGCGATCACCAGCGTGGTCCTGCCCTGCATCAGCCGTTCCATCGCGTTCTGGATCAGCACCTCCGATTCCGAATCGAGGCTCGAGGTCGCCTCGTCGAGAATCAGAATCGGCGCATCGGCCAGGAAGGCACGCGCGATCGCCACACGCTGGCGCTCGCCGCCCGACAGCTTGACGCCGCGCTCGCCGACCAGCGTCGCATAGCCCTTCGGCAAGTCGACGATGAAGTCGTGCGCGTTGGCAAGCTTCGCCGCCTTCTCGATCTCAGCCTGGCTTGCGCCCGGCCGGGCATAGGCGATGTTCTCCGCCAATGAGCGGTGGAACAGGATCGGCTCCTGCTGCACGATGGCGATCTGCTGGCGCAACGATGCCTGCGTGGCGTTGGCGATGTCCTGACCGTCGATCAGGATGCTTCCGTGCTTCAGGTCGTAGAGCCGCTGGATCAGCTTGACGAAAGTCGTCTTGCCCGAGCCGGAATGGCCGACCAGGCCGATGCGCTCGCCCGCCGTGACCGTCACCGAGAAGTCGCGATAGAGCGGCTCACGGTGACTGCCATAGTGGAACGTCACGCGGTCGAAGACGATCTCGCCGTCGACGACACGGATGGCTCGTGCGCCTGCACGGTCTTCGATGCCGAGCGGATGGCGCATGATATCGGCCAGCTCCTCCATATCGTTCACCGACCGCTGCAGATGCCGGATCTCGATGCCGACGTCGCGCAGATAGCCTTGCAGCAGGAAGAACGAGGTCAACACGAAGGTAAGGTCACCCGCTGTCGCCTGCCCGTCGATCCACAGCCACAGCGCCGTGCCGATCACCGCCGTGCGCAGAAGAAACAGCGCGAGCCCCTGGCTCAAGCCGTTGATATTGCCACGCTTCCAGGTGCGGCGCGTGCGCCTCTGCCATTTGTCCAGCACGCCGCCGAGCCGCTGGTCCTCGCGCTCTTCGGCGCCAAAACCCTTGACCACGGCGTTGCAGCTCACCGCATCGGCCAGCGCGCCGCCGAGCTTGGTGTCCCAGGCGTTGGCAAGGCTCGCCGCCGGCGCGACATAGGTCAGCGACAGGGTCGCGGCCAAACCGATGAACAGCACCGAGCCGACAGCGATGACGACACCCATCAGCGGCCAGAAATAGCCCATCAGCAGCGTCGATCCGGTCAGCATGACGAAGGCCGGAAACAGCGCCACCAGCACCGTGTCGTTGAACAGGTCGAGCGCCCAGATGGCGCGCGTGATCTTGCGCACTGTCGAGCCGGCAAAGGTGTTGGCATGCCAGTCGGTCGAGAAACGCTGCACGCGGTGGAAGCCGTCGGCAGCCATGTCCTTCATCATGCTGCAAGGTGAGCGTGACAATCATGGTGAAAGTGGCTTGCCGAAAAACCAGCGCCGCGACGCCAAGCACGACCAGCGCGCCGAACGCCGAGATGGCCGAGTGGCGCGCGGCGGCGTCGGTCGCCGCGCCCGAGGCGATCGCGTCCACCAAACGGCCGGCAAAGAACGGCGTCAGCACGTCCACCATCGTCGCCAGCAGCATGGCGCCGAAGATGCCGCTGATGCGCCAGGGCTGCCGGCGCCAGTGCTGGCCGACGAATGTGAACACGCTGCGGAAGGCGCCGCCGCGCAAATCGATGCGAAAACGAGTCATATGTCTGTTCGGACGCTCGGCGCCCGGCTCCAAATCTGGAAATTTCTGGGTGCGCCTGTCGGCCAGTGGCCGGAGTGGCGCGGGTAATGTTCGAATGGCTACGGCCTGATCATCAGGCGGCGGCCGGGGCAGCATGGCAGGCGGAATTGCTCCTTGCGGAGCGCAGCCGACCTAGAACCAAACACCCGTGGCGGTTATCGAGAATACTGGCATTCGAACTCCCCCAATTTTGGGAACAGAGGGCGCGTCGTATAACCGAGGATCGCGCCGTCGCCAAGAGGCTTTCGTTGTTGGCTCAATCGGTGTGGGCTGATTGCAACAGTTGAGCCGGCTCGCGCAGCGACGCAGCATTCCGCTTTCTTACCGCCCGCGAAACGTAAAGCATCACCAGCGAAGCGAAGCCGCAATAGAGCCCCATCGCCACCAACTGGCCGGGATAGGAAACGCCAGCGTCGATCAGATAGCCGGTGATGCCGGGTCCTGCGGCGGTCGCAAATACGCTGGCGGAAACGCCCAGCGCGCGGATCGAGCCCAGATGCTTCAGGCCATAGATTTCGGGCCAGATGATACCGAACAGCGTGGTCGAGAGCCCATTCGATATCCCGACACAGGCCATGAAAGCGAACGGCGCCCAGGGCGTGGCGAACAAGCCCAGAATCAAACAGGCAACACCGAGCGGCAGGAGAACGAACGGCAGCAGGGCCAGACCTGAAAAGCGGTCGATCAACTGACCGGAGATCAGCGTGAAAGCGCTGTTGACGACCGCGGCCACGATGAAGGCCGACGCGAACAGTTCCAGCGACCAACCGCGCAACTCGACCAGATAGACCTGATGGAAGTAGGCCACGGTCACGATGAATCCCGGCGCCATGAAGCCCATCATGGCGAGGTAGAAGATCGGATCGCGCAACACTTCGGCCCGCGTCCAGTCGCGCGCATCGACGACCCGGCTTTGTTGCGGGTCGGAAGCCCGCGGTCTGCGGTCGACGGCCACCAGGGCTGCGACAAGCGGCAGCGCAACGAATGCGACCAGGGCCGCCGCGACCAGCCAGCCATTGCGCCAGCCGATCGCGCCGGCAAGCGCGACGAAGGCGATGAGGCACAACCGCGTCGCCCGCGTTGTGACCGAGGATCACCAGCGACAGGGCCCTGCCCCGCGTTGCGGCGAACCAGCGGGCCGTCGCCGTGTAGGCCGTATGCGGCGACATGCCCTGTCCGAACAGGCGCAGCAGGAAGATCGTCAGCGACCAGCCAAACAACGTTGCGTCGCGAACGCCATCGAGACCGCGCCAACTGCGAGCATCGGCAGGACAATCAGCACGACCTTGCGCACGCTGAAGCGATCGACGATCTGGCCGATATAAGGCAGCGTCAGCGCGCTGCCTAAAGTGCCGATCATGTAGACGACACCCCAATCGCCGTTCGACAGATCGAACTCCCGGCGGATGTGGCCGGCCGACAGCGCAATGAACGTCGTCTGGCCGACAATCGAAAAGAAGGTCAGCAGAAAGGCGCCGCCAAGCCAGCGGGCATTGTCGCGCAGAAATGTCAGAAACTGCATGGCGGACTCGGGAAGCGAATATCCTCCATCGGGTTTTGCGCCTGAAACGTCAAACCCTGGTTTGTTATGCCACCATATCAAATCCGTTGATATCCAAGCACTTGCCTCGCGCCATCAGCGCTGCATACTTGCCCAAGCGAACATGGCGGAGCGGCGATGACGAACGAGGTACAGCGGCAGATCGATCCTTCGACCGATGCTCGCGCGCGATCCGCATGAGCACCACCGCGCGGCAACGCCGCTGGAGCTGCTCTACGATCTGGTTTTGGTGATCGCCGTGGGGTCGGCGGCCGCCGGTCTGCACCACGCCGTCAACGAAAACCACCTCGGGAATGGCGTCTTCATGTATCTCTGGGTTTTCTGGGCGCTGTGGTGGCCGTGGCTGAACTTCACCTGGTTCGCCTCCGCCTACGACAATGACGATGTCGCCTACAGATGCCTGGTTTTCCTGCAGATGGTCGGCGCGCTGATGACGGCGGTCGGCATCAAAGACATGAGCAACGGCGTCATAACGATCCTGCCCCTGGCCGGCTACATCGTCATGCGCATCGGCATGATCGCGCTATGGCTGCGGGCGGCGCGGTCACACCCGGAAGGAAGCGCCTGCGCAACGCGCTATGCGATCGGCATCGCCGTTTGCCAGGTCATCTGGGTGTTGTGGTTCATCCTCGCGCCGGCCGGGCCACGCTTCCTGCTCGCCCTGCCGATCCTGCTGCTTGGAAATGCTGGTGCCGGCTTATGCGGAGCGAACCAACCCCACCCCGTGGCACCGCCACCACATCATCGAACGCTATGGCCTGCTGACCATCATCGTTTTCGGCGAGTCGCTGTTTTCAGCCGCAACGGCCATCAGCGCCATCGCCAAGGACTACACCTGGAATTTCGAGCTGTGGTCGGCGCTGGTCGCCGGCTTCGTCATCCTGTTTTCGATGTGGTGGATCTATTTCGGCGAGCGCTACCATTCCGCGCTCGATACGCTGTCTGGCGCTTTTGCCTGGGGCTATGCGCACTATTTTGTCTTTGCCTCGGCAGCGGCCGTCGGCGCCGGCATCGCCATCCTGGTCGACCAGATCACCCATCACTCCGAAATCTCGCGACAGGTCGCGAATGCCTCGATAGCGATCCCGGTCGCCGTCTATCTCCTGTCGGTCTGGTTCGTGCACGACCGCACAGCGCAGTCAGCCGCCCATGGCAAATGGCAATTGCCGGTTTTCGCAGCGCTGATCCTGCTCACGCCCTTGATGGCATTCGGCGAACTGCTGACGGCGCTGTTGCTGGTCGTCTGTCTGGCGATCCGCATCCGGGAAGACAACGCAGCCTGAGGCGGCCGCCACCGCGCGATTGGCAGCTATCCAGCCGCCAAAGATCGAATGCGATCAACGGCATGGCGCAGCGATTCATCCCAGCTCGGAAGTGTTTTTCCGAAAGACAGTGCCCGGTTCCGCGCCGCAAGATAGTTTGATCTGTCGTTCCGGATGTCGGCAATGCTGCGCCGCCATTTCCGCCGGATCGTCCGACCGGACGAGGATCACGGCATCAGACGCCCAATCGGCGACCGCCCCTGCCATCGTTGTGATCGTCGGCACGCCGTGCGCCAGCGCTTCCGCCACAGCCATGCCGTACCCTTCATGGGTCGACGACATGAGGAAGATATGAGCCTCGCGCCACAGTCGCTCCAGCTCCGGCTCTTCAACCTCCCCTGCAAATACAATGTTGCGATCGAGGCCGTGTCGACGGACCGCGCCTCGCAACTCGGCGACATAGGTCGGATAGCGCGTCACATTTCCGACAACGGTCCATTGCCAGTTGCGGTCCGGCACGGCCGCCAGAGCGTCGATGATAAATTCATAGCGCTTGCGCGGAACGACCGCGCCGACGGACAGAAACCGCCAGTCGCCTTCGACGTGCTGCCGGTGACGGCTCGCATGTGTCGACACCCGGCACCGCGACGACGACCTTGCCACTGTCAATGCCATCGAGCGCGAAGATGCTGTCGGGCGGTGAGGTTGGAGGTGCAGACCACAAGGCTCGCTGCGGCCAAAGCCTGCTGTTCCAGCGCCAATTCCGAGCCTCCGCCGGTCGACCGTTCTTCGGAAATAGGGTGATGGAAGATCGAAACGATCTGCAAGTCCGCGCTGTTTCATCTGCCGTGCGAAACGCATCAGATAAAGATTGTCCGCGACGATGATCGAGCCCTTCGGTAGGCCCGCGAGCAAGGCCTCCAGATTGGCTTCGATCTCATCATCCGAAGCGTCGAAAAAGGGCGGCAGGATGAGCCGCTTCACCTCGCATCCCGCCTTCTGCAGGCAGTCGATCAGTCTGTTGTTGTAGATCCAGCCGCCGGTCCGCCGCTCATAGTCGACGCTTTCAAGGTGGTGGACGACGAACGGTTTCACGGCTCGACGCTCACGCTCCTGATCCATAGGGTCGGCTAGCGATCAAGCCGCATCTCCTTGCCGCTTTCCAAACCGCGAAAGCCGAATTGCTCGTAGAGGCTATGGGCGTCGGATGTGGCCAGCGACCAGGTTGCGACCAGTCGCCAAAGCCGGATGATCGAGCAGCGCAGCCACGATTGCCTTGCCGATGCCCCTGCCCCTCTGCTCGGGCCACACGATGACGTCCGATATGCGCGCGAACAAGTGCGATCGCCTGGCGGCACGGCCGAAACCTGCCTGCTTCCCGTCGATCAGGGCAATGACGCAGACTGAATTCTCGAAGGCGCGGCGGTGGAGTTCGTCTGTCCGCGCCGCACCCCAATAGCTCGCCTTCAACAGCGCCGACGTTTTGTCGAAATCCAACCGGCCGAGATCGTCCGTGATTTCGATTTCGGTGCCGTTCACGCCCTGTCCCGAAACCTGTTGGTGATGGGATAGCGGCGATCCCGGCCAAAATTCTTCTTGGTGATTTTCACGCCGGGCGCAGCCTGCCGGCGCTTGTATTCGGCCAGGTACAACAAGTGCTCGACACGCTCCACGGTCGGCCGGTCGAAGCCTTGCGTGACGATCTCGTCCACGCCTTTTTCGCCTTCGACCAGCGCTTCCAGGATGGCATCGAGCACCGGATAGGGCGGCAGCGAATCCTGGTCGGTCTGGTTCGGCCGCAGTTCCGCCGATGGCGCCTTGTCGATGATGTTTTGCGGGATCACCTCGCCGGTTGGCCCCAGCGCACTGGGCGGCACATGCGCGTTGCGCCAGCGCGACAGCCCGTAGACCTGCATCTTGTAGAGGTCCTTGATCGGATTGAAGCCGCCGTTCATGTCGCCATAAAGCGTCGCGTAACCCACCGACATTTCCGACTTGTTGCCGGTCGTCACGACCATCGAGCCAAATTTGTTGGAAACCGCCATCAGGATCGTGCCGCGCGCGCGGCTCTGCAGGTTTTCCTCGGTAATGCCGGTTTGGGTTCCCTCGAAAAGGTCGCCCAGCGCCTCCATGAACCCATCGACCGGCTTGAAGATCGGCACGATGTCATAGCGGCAGCCGAGCGCCTTGGCGCAGGCTTCGGCGTCGGCAAAACTATCCTTCGAGGTGTATTTGTAGGGCATCATGATGCAGCGCACGCGCTCTTCACCCAGTGCATCGACCGAAAGCGCCGCGCAGATGGCCGAGTCGATGCCGCCCGAGAGACCCAGCACGACATTCTTGAAGCCGTTCTTGTTCACATAGTCGCGCAGGCCCAGCATGCAGGCGCGGTAGTCGGCCTCGTCCTTTTCAGGCAGCTTCGACATCGGCCCGTCGACGCAGGTCCAACCCTCAGGATTGCTCTCTTCGCCCCGCTTCCAGGTGGTGACGACGACCGCGTCCTCGAACTGGCTCATCTGGAAAGCCAGCGATTTGTCGGCCGCGATGGCAAAGGACGCGCCGTCGAATATCAGCTCGTCCTGCCCGCCAAGCTGGTTGGCATAAAGCAGCGGCAGCCCGGTCTCGATCACCTGGCGGATGGCTACCTGGTGCCGAATATCCACCTTGGCGCGGTAATAGGGCGAGCCGTTCGGCACGAGCAAAATCTCGGCGCCGCTCTCGGCCAGCGTCTCGCACACGCCAAGATCGCCCCAGATGTCCTCGCAGATCGGAATGCCCAGCCGCACGCCGCGGAAATTCACCGGCCCGCCGATTTCCGGACCGGCCTGAAACACCCGTTTCTCGTCGAACTCACCATAGTTTGGCAGATCGACCTTGAAGCGCTCGCCAATCACCTTGCCGCCGTCCGCCACGATCACGGAGTTGTGGATGCCGCTTTTACGCTTCAGCGGCGTGCCGATGATCACGCCCGGCCCGCCATCGGCCGTGTCCTTGGCGAAATCTTTCGCTGCCTTCTCGCAGGCGTGCAGAAAAGCCGGCCGTACAACCAGATCTTCCGGTGGGTAACCCGCCAGGAAAAGTTCGGTGAAAAGCACGAGGTCGGCGCCCTGTCGTGCCGCATCCGCCCTCGCCTCGCGCGCCTTGGCGAGATTGCCGGCGATATCGCCGACAATCGGGTTCAGCTGGGCGACGGCAATGCGAAGAACGTCAGGAGCCTTAGTCATATCTGGCATGTAGCGCGGGCGATTGTGCGCTGCAATGGCGTGGATTGGGCGCTATTTTGAGCCAGTTGTTATGCTCCGCTTTTCGCCACCACATGCAGTTGCTCGTCGGCAAGTCGGATCATCGTGCTCATCGTCTGCTCGTGCAGCTCGAACACATGATTGGACATCGTTGGATGTCCATCCTCCGGCCGATAGCCAATGATCTGCCTTGTCGGTTCTAGGTCCCAGCGCGAGCCCTCGTTTGCCGAAGTCAGGTTCAGCACGGCAAAACGAACGTCGGCGGGCGCGTCGACCGCCTTGGCAAAGGCCTGAAGCAGATCGCGATTGGAAAGCCACATTTGTTGCCCCCATAGCCCGTGCGGCGTATCCAGGCTGGGTGGCGTTCCGCCGGGACGTTCAGCCATGCCGATCCTGAAACAGATCACCGACACGCCACGCGCCTGCGAAAAATGATGGCCGATGCGCTCCCCATCAATTTGGTCGCGCCATAGGCGTTGATCGGGAACGGCTCATCCGACGGCCGTATCGGGCCGTCCTTGGTCCGGTATCCGCCCATCACCCAATTGCTGCTGGCAAAGATCACGCGCCTAACGCCACGGCTTGCGGCCGCCTCGAACACGTTCAGCACCATGTCCATGTTGAGATGTTGCAAGGAGGCCCATGTGGCAGCCGGGCTCGGGTCGGCGGCCAGATGCACGACGGTGTCGACATGGGCGAAGTGTTTTGGCCAGTCCCCTGACCAGATCGAAAGGTCGGCCTCAAGCAGGCCGTCGATCCCATGGCCAGGCCTATCCAGACCCACCACTTCATCGCCTCTGCCTTTGAATGCGCTCGACAGCCGCTGGCCGAGCGTTCCGGCGGCGCCGGTAACCAGGATTTTCGTCATTCCGACTGCTCGCCCATGTAGCTGCGCAATTCCTCAGCCGACCGGTTCGGCCCGATCGACATCGCGAGGATGCGGGAAAGATGCCGATAAGGCAGCCCGGTTTCACGCCGCCATTCGTTGAGCTGCCACTGGATCTTCGCCAGATCCTTCTTCGACCCGGGAGTTTCCGCGATCTCCAGCCCGGCGTCGCGCAGCGCCGCCACGAAATCGTTGGACAGCATGAAGGCGTCCCAACCGATCCAGCGCAGGAAATATTGCCCAGTCGCGCCACCCAACCTGCTGCCGTGTTTGCCGAGATAGGCGACCAGGCCGATCTGGTCGTCGGCCGGCCATTCGGCGAGGAATTTCCCAAAACCGCCATGCTCCCGCGACACGCGGTCGACAAAGGCGGCGTTCTCCTTCACCGCCATGATTTTCTGGCCATTGCGCACGATGCGCGTGTCGGAGGTCAGGCCGTGCCAGAAATCTTCGGGCTGGAAGAGCAGCCGTTTCGGCTCGAAGCCCAGAAACGCTTCCTCGAAGCCGGGCCATTTGGCCTCGATCACGCTCCACACGAAACCGGCTGAGAACACCCGCTCGGCTATCGTCGACAGGATGCGGTCATCCGGCACGGTCGCCACGTCGGCGTTCTTCGTCTCTGGCCCGAGCAGCGTTTTCAAGACGTCCTCGCCGCCCTTGCGCTTCGCTGCGCGCTCGCGAATTTTCCGGAAGGCAAGCATGTTCGGCACCGTCTTGATGTGGTCGCGGCAATCTAGCATGTCTTTGCGCAGCGAAAATGAGCCAGCCGCAAAGGATGTCTCGCATGCACAAGACCATTCCCGAACTCGCCGCGCGCTGGCTGCGGCGCAAGCCCGAAAATTTGAGCCCGGCGGAAAACAAGGTTCTGCAAAGCGCGATCGACCGGCTGACGATCTCGGAAGATCGCAGCGCGGCCTACGTGGAACACGCCTCCCTCGGCGAGAAGATTGCGGACGGGATCGCGCGTGTCGGCGGTTCCTGGACGTTCATCAACAGCTTTTTGGTCTTCCTGGTCATCTGGACGTTGGCCAATGCCTGGCTGCTCGGTCGCGAGACCTTCGACCCCTACCCCTTCGTCTTCCTCAACCTTGTACTGTCGATGCTGGCCGCCTTGCAGGCGCCCGTCATCATGATGTCGCAGAACCGCCAGGCAGAGCGCGACCGGATCGATGCCTCGCATGACTATCAGGTCAATCTCAAGGCCGAGATCGAGATCATGGCGCTGCACGAAAAGCTCGATTCGCTGCGCCATCAGGAGATCGTCGCCTTGCGCGAGGAAGTCGCGGCTTTGGCAAAGACAATGGCGGCCCTGCACCCACAAGCGTTCAAGAATTGATGGACACGCTCCACCAATTCGTCGAGAGCTACGGTCTCGTCGCCGTTTTTCTCGGCTGCGTGGCGGAAGGCGAAAGCGCGGCTATCCTCGCCGGCTTCTTCGCGCACCAGCACGTCTTTGTGCCCTGGCAGGCATTCGCGGCAACGTTTGGCGGTGCCTTTCTGGGCGATGCGGCCTTTTTCCTGACGGGACGTTTGTTTGCCGCAAATGCCTTTGTCGCGGGCCTCAAGAACAGGCCAGGTTTCGAAAAGGCATTTCAACTCGTGCGGGAGCATCCCGCAAAATATGTGATCCTGAACCGCTATGCCTATGGCTTTCGGCTCATCGGAGGCGTCGCCGCCGGCATGTCGGACATCCCGGTGCCGAAGTTCATCGTCTTGAACTTCTTGTCATCGCTGATCTGGACGCTGGCTTTCACGGCGATCGGCTGGTTTTTCGGACTGGGAGCCGAGCAATTCCTCGGGGCCGAACTGCAAAAGCATCAACGCCTGTTGGTGGCGCTGGCGATCGGGTTGGTGGTTGCCTCGATCGGCGGCCTGCTGGCGCATCATATGGCGCGCCGCGGCCGAACCGGTTCGGCGTCGATCCGCAGATGACGGCGGTTAGATCACCACGCCCCAAACGCGCTCGACGATGGCCAGCCCCCAGATCACGACCAGCATCAGGATCGACAACAGGACCGCCAGCGAGCCGCAATCCTTGGCGAGCTGGATGTCGATGTGAAATTCGCGGCTGACTGCATCGCAAGCCGCTTCGATGCCGGTGTTCAGCACTTCGACGATGATCACGAACAGCACGGAGCCGACCAGTAGCGCATAGCCACTCCAGGTCGTCGACACGAACCAGCCCAGCGGTAGAGAAGCGACCAACAGGATGAGTTCCTGTTGGAACGCGGTCTCGGTTTTCGACAGGCGCTTGAAGGCGCGAACCGAATTCAGGAATGCGTTGATCAGCCGTTCCATAGCCTGCGCCGTGCCTCGAAAAATGCCTGGTTTTGCAATGAGAAAGCCGCCTCGCGGCGGCTTTCAAAAGATGCAATTGCCGGAAACCCTTACTCGCCGTCTTTCGCGGCCTTCTTCTTTGGCGCGGCGCTTTCTTCTTCGGCGCGTCGGCCTCGGGGGCTTCCGAAGCGTCGTCAGCCTTGTCGGCCTTTTTCGCCTTCTTGGTTTCCTTCTTCGCCTTGGCGGGCTTGGCCTCGTCTTCCTCGTCGTCGGCGGTCAGCTCTTCCTTGGACACCTTCTTGTCGGTGACGGAAATCTGGCCGAGCAGATTGTCGACCACCTTCTCCTCGAAAATCGGCGCGCGCAGCGTTGCTAGCGCATTCGGATTGGAGCGGTACATCTCGAAGATCTGCTGCTGCTGGTTGGCCGGGTAGCGGCGCACCATGTCGAACAGCGCGCGCTGCACCTCGTCGTCGGCCACCTGCACGCCGGCCTTCTCGCCGATTTCGGCCAGCACCAGGCCCAGGCGCACGCGGCGCTCGGCCAGGCGCTGATATTCGGTGCGCGCTTCCTCTTCCGTCGTCTCTTCGTCCTCGAAGGTGCGGCCGGCGAGTTCGAGATCGCGGTTCACCTGCTGCCAGATGTTGTTGAACTCGGCTTCCACCAGCTTCGACGGCGACTCGATCTTGTAAGCTTCGTCAAGCTGGTCGAGCAGCTGGCGCTTGACCTTCTGGCGGGTGATCGAGCCGAACTGGCTCTCGATCTGGCTGCGGACGATCTCGCGCAGCTTGTCGAGCGACTCCAGACCCAAGAGACTTCGCCGTCTCGTCGTTGATCTCGAGATCGCCCGGCTTTTCGACGCCCTTCACATTAATGTCGAAGGTGGCTTCCTTGCCGGCCAGATGCGCGCCGCTGTAGTTTTCCGGGAAGGTAACGGTGATCACCTTCTCGTCGCCGGCCTTCAGGCCGACCAGTTGTTCCTCGAAGCCCGGTATGAAGTCCTTCGAGCCGAGCACCAGCGGCTGGTCATTGCCAGCGCCGCCTTCGAAAGGCTCGCCGCCGACCTTGCCGAGATAGTCGATCGTGACGCGATCGCCTTCCTTGGCTTTGCCTTCCTTCGGTTCATAGGAACGCGCGGATTCGGCGACCCGCTTGACCTGTTCGTCGACTTCGGCATCCGGCACGTCATAGATCGGGCGCTCGACCTTGATGTTGGAAAGATCCTTGATCTCGATCGGCGGGATCACTTCATAGACGAGCTGGAATTCAAAGTCGGCGCCGCCAGCCAGCACCTTCTCGGCCTCTTTCTCGTCCTCGGTCATGGTGATTTCCGGCTGCATGGCAGCCTTTTCACCGCGCTCGGCCAGGATGTCGCGCGTCGAGTTGTTGAGGATCTCGTTCACAACCTCGGCCATGAACGATTTGCCGTACACCTTGCGCAGATGTTGCACCGGCACCTTGCCGGGACGGAAGCCGTTGATGCGCACCTTGTCCTTGGCGTCGCTCAGCCGCTTGTTCAGCTTCTCCGCCATGTCGCCGGCCGGCACGGTGACCTTGATTTCGCGCTTCAGACCGGAATTGAGGGTTTCGGTAACCTGCATCGTTTGACCTTCATGTTCTAAATCGTCGCAGCGCCTCCCGGACGCTGCGATTTGTGCCGGAATTCGTTTGCCGGGTGGCTGTGGAGCCGGCCTCGAACCGCTCGGCCAATGCCGGCGACAGGCCCGAAATCATTGCTCCACAAATGCGACTAAGTTCTTGTTTTTCCTGCCTTCCAATCAACCCTGATTGAAGCGGTTAGCCTCACCCGGTCACATTTGCGTCGCCTTGTGTCACAGCGGCGCGGATTTTTCAACAGAATTGGGCTGCTGCGGAATTCGCACTCTTTGATCGCCTACGCCCCAACATTGACAGAATGACGGCTGCATGGGATTGGCGTCGCCTACGCGGATGTGGCGGAATTGGTAGACGCCCCGGATTTAGGTTCCGGTGCCGAAAGGCGTGGGGGTTCGAGTCCCTTCATCCGCACCATCGCCCCTGCTTATCCCACTACCCTCAGACACCCCACCCATCAGCGGCGGCCACACTGCCATTTACAGTTAATTGCTGCTGAGCTAATCTAAACGTGGAGTTGTGGCGCGGGTTGTCTTGTTGGGGTTGGTGTATTGTCCTCGTTCGTGATGATGTTGGCGGCCGCTATGTTGCTGGCCGTTCCCGTTAGTGTTGGAGTGGCTTGGTATGCGCTGTGGGCGCTGGGCAACGGACTCGACGAAGACGGCAACTGACCTTCAAATCAAAATCTGCTGACGGCTATCGCGCGGATGATTCACGAGAATCGTCTGAAGCCGATCACAATTGTTGAGTAGTCCGTCGCTGCTGTTGAATGCGTTGCATTCCAAGGCTCGGTGAACTGCTTCATGAATTCGCTAGTAGAGCGGCTCCTCGTATAGCTTTACGTCGCCATCCATCAGCGCCTTGATTTGCGGCGTTCCGCTCGCATTGACCGCGGCCAGGATGCCGAACGGGCGAACGGCCATGTTCGTCTCGATCGCCCTGCCTTCGCCTTCCGGCACATAATAGCGCTCGATCCCGTAGGTTACCTGGAGCAGCCGCGCATCGCCAACGCCGATCGTCTCGTAGCCGGTCAGCGTGCCGCGCAGATCGACCTGGTCGTCCGCCGGAGCACCCTCCGGTTCGCCGACACTGGCCGAAACCGGTCTCCAGTAGCGATCGGTGCCTTTCGCCAGCCGCACATAAACGGTCTCGTTCATATCACGATGCGTATCGGTAGGCGGGTTGGCGAACAGAGCGCGATCAACCATGCCGGCCTCATAGCCCAGCCGCACGTAATCGCCGCGCAACAGATCGCGCGGATCGACGGGTTCGACCTTCAGCAGAACCTCGCGCCCGTCGCGCAGGATCGCGGCCCGCCCCATGATCGACCAACTGAGAAACCCGATCTGGAGAACCGCCACCAGTACGGCCATCAGGATGGAATTGCGCAAAAAGTTCATGCCGCGCCTCCTTCAGCCGCCGGTTTGGCGCCGAGCCGCCTTTCGATCCGCATAATGACGTAGGCGACGATCGCCAACGCCACGCCCGAAAACAGGAACAGGCCGGCGGTGCTGATCATGGTTCCCAAGGTGACGAAATAGAGGAAACAGAGTTCTACCGAGAAGGCGATATAGGCGATCCATCGCATCAGCGCGCTTTGCCGCCCGCGCATCAGAAGGGCAGCGACGATGGCTGAGAACGCGATAAGCGTCGTCAACAGCATCGGCCAGAACTGGTCGAACACCTCGACCTGAACCATGGAGATGCCGACCAAAAAAGCGATGAGCGAATGCGCCGGATAGGGTCCGCCCAGTTTGGCGAACCGCTCGACGGTGTCGTGGGCGAAATGCGCCGCCAGGAAGACAGCCGTTGAGAGCAGCGCCAGCCCGATGCCGGTTTCGGCAAGGCCGAAATTGACGCCGAGCAGCATCGCATAAAGAATGACGGAGAGCAGCAGCAGGTGACGGGCCGCCGCCGATTGTGTCCAGTAGGAGATCGCCCAGATTGCCGCGCCGATCAGCAGGAAAGCGTGCGGAAAATTGTCCGCTGTTCCCCATTCGAAACCACGCATCCAGAGCCAGGTAGCCGCCAGCACGACGGCCGCGTTGGTGAGGATGGGCGAGCGCAGGCCCACTGCCGCCAGCATTGTTCCGAAACACCACACCAGGACGGCCTGACTTTCGTCGCCGGTCAGGTGATACATCTGCCCGATCAGCGCGATCGAGCCGCCAAAAGCCGCCGCGCCCAGGAGATAAAGCGCTTCGCCAAAGCCGCTGCCGCGCTGTTTCAGCAGCGCGCCGCCCACATAGCAGACAAAAATCAGCGCAAACATGGTGACGACCCGAGCGAGGCGCGGGATCACCTCCCAGTTCGCGGCGACAAAGATAAGCACCGACGCGCCAAGCAGGATCGCCGCCATGACGGCCAGCACATTGCCGAAGCTGAGCGATTTGCCGGAATGCTTCTCGACATCGGCGACCAATCGGTCGCCAGTAGGCCTGTCAATCAGGCCGGTGAATACCCAGCGCTCGATGTCGGCGCGTACCCTACCCGCATAGCCTGCCATATCCCCACCCGATATGAACGTTGTTCAAAAGCACTTTTGATTCCTTTTAGCGGTTTTTGTGTGACCTATATAGAGGCGGGCGAAGTTGCCGCTCGCGCTATCGGCCTTTCGTTCACCCAGCGGGCCGAAGCTGGTCGCCAGGCGCCGTATCTGCCCTCACCGGGGAAGGTCCGAACAAAGAGGCCGATGTCTTGCCAGGACCGTACAAATCGGCATTGTGATATATGACGCTGCGGAAATCCGCGAGCCTTCGAAAAATAGGCGAAAACAAGGCCATTGCAGCGATTCTTTCGCGCCCTGCCATGATTTTGACCAACCGGTAAAGTCGAATTAATGCTGCATTGCACAAAACGCATTGCTGCTATGCACAGTTGGTGCTTCAAAGCGTGGTTGGATCGGCCTATCTAGGATTTGTTCAGATGGAATTACAAATTCTGGACGCAACCGAAGAGAAGAGAAATGAACCTGATCCGCAACTATCGCAACTGGCGTGAATATCGGAGCACCGTTTCCGAGTTGAGCCGCCTGTCCAACCGCGAGCTGTCGGACCTCGGAATTACCCGCAGCGACATTCCCTTTGTCGCGCGCAAGGCGATCTAGCACGGGGTCCATAGGGACAGTTCTAGAAAAGAAAGAGTGAGTAAAATGAATATCGTACGCAACTACCGCAACTGGCGCCGCTACCGTGACACGGTCACCGAGCTGTCGCGCCTCTCCAACCGCGAGCTCGCCGATCTCGGCATCAACCGCGGTGAGATCCAGGCGGTGGCCCGCAAGGCCATCTAACGACGGAATTTCGTCGAGGCCATCCTCCTCCCAGGCCAAGACGAATGCAGCCGGTCACATCCTCCTCCCGATGACCGGCTGATTGATACGGCGCCCGCCGCACCTCCTCCCGCGGCGGGCGTTGTAACCTTGAAAGCGGATTGCCCCGCTCTAAATATAGGCAAAGAGATTTCGTCGAGGCCATCCTCCTCCCAGGCCGAGACGAATGAGATCGGTTCCTTTCCTCCTCCCTAGGGGCCGATCGTTAAATGCAACGCCCGCCGCACCTCCTCCCGCGGCGGGCGTTGTTTTTTTGGCGCCCAGTTTGCCTTCCCGATGCTTCAGCGCCTATGCTGTGCCAGCACGCAAATTCCCATCAGGAAGATTCAACCATGCAACTGCGGCCCCTCGGCAGCACAGGCTTTTCCATCGCGCCCGTCGTCTTCGGCGGCAATGTCTTCGGCTGGACGGCCGACAAACGGACATCCTTCGACCTACTCGACCGCTTTGCCGGGGCCGGTTTCAACGCCATCGATACCGCGAATTCGTACCAGACCTGGGTGGCTGGCAACACCGGCATGTCCGAGACCATCATCGGCGAATGGATGAAGGCTCGGAACAAGCGCGATTCTGTCGTCCTCATCACCAAAGTCGGTTCCGATCTCGGCCAGGGCAAGAAGGACCTGTCCGCCGCCCATATCGCCACGGCTGTCGAGGATTCCCTGCGACGGCTGCAAACCGACCGCATCGACGTCTATTTTTCGCACTGGCACGACCCAACGACGCCTTACGCCGAGACGCTCGGCGCCTATGACAGGCTGATCAAGGCCGGCAAGGTGCGCTCCATCGGCGCGTCCAATCACGACGCCACCCAGCTTCGCGATGCCCTCGCGGTGGCCAAATCCGAAGGCCTGCCGCGCTATTCCGTTCTCCAGCCAGAATACAATCTCATGGATCGCGCCGGGTTCGATGGGCCGCTGCGCGATCTGGCGATGGCGGAAAACATCGGCGTCATCAGCTATTTCGCGCTCGCCCGTGGTTTTCTCACCGGCAAATACCGCAGCAAGGACGATCTCGGCCAAAGCCCGCGCGGCGGTTCTATCGATCGTTATTTCACCGCGCGCGGTTTTGCGATCCTTGGCACGCTAGACATCCTTGCGGCGAAACATGGGGTCAAGCAGGCCGACATCGCACTGGCCTGGATCATCGCACGCGAAGGCATCACCGCGCCGATCGCCAGCGCGACGTCGCTTGAGCAACTTGCTAGCTTGATCAATGCAGCAACGTTGACATTGGATCCGGAAGACATTGCCGAACTCGATCGTTTGAGCGGCAGAGGGTGACTATCGTCCACATGACGGAACTCCTGTTTCGCTGGTAGGGTGATGCAAACGAGCAGGGCAGCATGGACGCTCGAAGCAGCCAATCGGAACTGGAACTCCGGCGCATAGCCGACAATCTGTCAGCTATCATTGACGAAGCGAGTTTCGGCTTCGCGCCGTGGCAAGCAGTCACGGATGAAATCAGCCGCGTCTTTCCCGGATCCATGGCCTCGCTGCACCGCCAGGATTTTGTAGCCCGGGACCTGAGTTTCATCGTCGCCAGCAACCTTGAAGAAAGCTATTTCGATTCCTTCAAGCAGCATTATGCCTTCGTGAATCCCTGGGTGGATGTCTGGAAGCGGGAGCCGAACGGCGCGGTCCGCATTTCCGAGCAGCACTCGCCCGTGCGGTTGATCGCCAATACCGAATTCTACAATGACTGGCTGAAGCCGCAAAAGACGCTCGATGCAGCCGTCGGCATGAAGATCGATTGCGCCAACGGCGTTTTGATCCATCTACCGATCCACTATTCGATGACGATGGCAGATCGCTACGATGCTGCGATCGCGACGGTCCTGAAGCATGTTCGCGGCAGCGTGATGCGTGCCTCATTGATTTCGGGCAAAATCGCCGAGGCCGAGCAGCGTACCGTGATGCAATCAGCGCTGTTGGAGCGGGCCAATTGTGCGGCCGTTGTCGTGGACCGCCACCTTCGCCTGCATGACGCCAACCAATCCGCCGTCGATCGGTTTGCCGAAGGCGACGCCATCCGCAGTGTCGCCGGTTTTTTGTCGATTGCGGACAGGAATACGCATGCGCGACTGCGGCAGGCGGCGTCGATGCTGCTGAGCGGCGCGCCAGAAGCAAAATCGCGACTGCATTTCTCCGCCGCAGGCAATCTTTGGAGCGTCACTCTTGCCCGGCTGCCGGCCGTCGGGTCGATCGCGGCCTTGAACACGACGCCAAAGCTGGCTCTGATCCTGTTCGAGCGGGCGATGGCCTTCAATTTCGTTGATGCAAACCTGCCGCGTTTGGCGGAAACGTTTCTGCTCTCGCCGGCTGAATCGCGGCTGTGCGGCCATCTTGTGCGGGGGCTTACACTCGCCGACTGTGCGGTGCAGCTCGGCATCTCCGTCGAGACCGCGCGATCCCACCTGAAGCGCGTGTTCGAAAAGACCGGTGCGCGGCGACAGGCGGAGCTCATGCTGTTGTTGCTGAATATATTGCGGTAGCGCCGAAGGTCCGGACGTTGGAGCGACCCTACGTTTGCGCCAACGCCTTCAGTTCGGCCTCGATGTTCCTGCGCGCTTGGTCGCTCGTACTGGCGTCGCAAAAGTGTCGGTCTGAAAAATCCGCTCCCGCTCGAGGAATGTACGCAGCACCGCCGAGCGCCCATCGCGCCACGCACTATCCGGAACGAAGCTGTATTCTGTCCGTACGGCGTCGACGTAGGTGCGGTATTGCTCGGGCGTGCCGCCCAGCACGCGCAGATCGAGATCAAGCAAGAGACGCGTCGCCGTGTCGGAACTTGGCCCGTGTTTAGCCGTTGCCAAAATCATATCAGCGATGCGCCGGATGCCGTCTTGGCCAAGCGCTCCATCGCCGCAGACTTCGCGGAAAAGGTCGGCGCTTCTTGCTTCATTGTCCTTGGCGCGAGGATCGTAGATCGCGTCGTGGAAGAAGATCGCCAGCTCGACTGCGTCGAAATCGACGGCTTCAAACTCCGTCTGACGACGCGCTTCATCAAGGCCAGTCAACATCGCGCCGACGTGCGACCAATTGTGATAGGCCCGCGATCCGTCTCCATAGCCCGCGTCCAGCGCACGCCAGGCTGCATCCGCATTGTCCGAGCCAACGGCTTTTCGCCACAGGGCATGGAACCGCGATTGGATGGTTGCGTCGCCCATGTCTTCGATCCGCCTTGAACCGCGATTTGCAATTCTTCTATGCTGGGACTAATTCCCCCGCCATGACGACACAACCCATTCACATCATCGGCGGCGGCCTTGCCGGCTCGGAGGCTGCCTGGCAGGCGGCGAATGCCGGCGTGCCGGTTGTTTTGCATGAAATGCGCGGCGTGCGCGGCACCGATGCGCACAAGACCGACGGGCTGGCGGAACTGGTCTGCTCGAACTCTTTCCGCTCGGATGACGCCGAGACCAACGCAGTTGGGCTTCTGCACGCAGAAATGCGGCTCGCCAACTCGTTGATCATGGCGTCCGGCGATGCCCATCAGGTTCCCGCCGGCAGTGCGCTGGCGGTGGATCGTGATGGTTTCTCGGCCACCGTCACCGCGCGGCTGGAAGCGCATCCGCTGATCACCATCGTTCGTGAAGAGGTGCAGGGTCTGCCGCCCGCCGAGTGGGATCAGGTGATCATTGCGACAGGCCCGCTCACCGCCCCTGCCCTGGCGGAAGCCATCGCCAGCGAAACCGGGGCCGATGCGTTGGCTTTCTTCGACGCCATCGCGCCGATCGTGCATTTCGAGACGATCGACCTGGGCATCTGCTGGTTCCAGTCGCGCTATGACAAGGTGGGGCCTGGCGGCACCGGCAAGGATTACATCAACTGCCCGATGGACAAGGCCCAATACGAAGCCTTTGTCGCAGCTCTCATCGACGGCCAGAAAACCGAGTTTAAACAATGGGAAGGCACGCCCTATTTCGACGGCTGCCTGCCGATCGAGGTGATGGCCGAGCGTGGCGTCGAGACGCTGCGCCACGGTCCGATGAAGCCGATGGGGCTCACCAACGCGCATAATCCGACGGTCAAAGCCTATGCGGTCGTGCAGTTGCGCCAGGACAACGCGTTGGGCACGCTCTACAACATGGTCGGCTTTCAAACGAAGCTGAAGCATGGCGAGCAGGTGCGCATCTTCCGCACCATTCCCGGCTTGGAAAACGCCGAGTTTGCCCGCCTCGGCGGCCTGCACCGCAACACCTACATCAATTCACCGACCTTGCTCGACGGCTCGCTGCAACTGAAATCGCGGAAAGGTCTGCGCTTTGCCGGCCAGATCACCGGCTGCGAGGGTTATGTCGAGAGCGCCGCGATCGGACTCCTCGCCGGCCGCTTCGCTGCCGCCGAGCGCCTCGGCCGCCAGCCCGCTCTGCCACCCGTGAACACCGCCTTCGGCGCGCTGCTCGGCCACATCACCGGTGGCCACATCGTCTCCGACGACGAGCCGGGAAAACGTTCCTTCCAGCCAATGAACGTCAATTTCGGTCTCTTCCCGCCGCTCGACCCCGGCACGACACTCAAGCCCGACGGCTTTGAGGGCCGGTTCAGAGGCAAGGACAAATCCATCGCCAGGAAAAAGGCTATGACCGCCCGGGCGCTGCGGGATTGCCGGGCATGGCTGGGGCTGGAGCAGGCCGCGCAAGCAGCGGAGTGATCACCGTCGTGAGCACGCGACCGACGTCAGAACCCGTTGGACGCTGTGCGAAACATGATCCACTGTTTTCGCCACGCGGCGATGTCCGCCGCTTGCTTCATCACTGCCAGGCCCTTGCGTTCGATGGCGTCGAGATAGGCCGGTGCGAGTGCGGCAGGCAAGAAAGGCTGGGCGCAGCGTTGGCGGCAACGTGCTCGCCGCTTGACGAAACTTTGTCCAATGCTCGCGACCGAGTGAGATCATCGCCTGCACCGCCCTGGCCGCGGCTGGCTCGGTTTCGCCGCTGATGAATTTTTCCGGCGTCGTGCCGGCGGCAGCCAGCAGATCGGCCGGCAAATAGCATTGGCCCCTCGACAGAGCGATCGGCAAGGAGCGCAACAGGCCGGCAATGGCCTGGGCGCAGCCGGCATGGCCTGCAAGTTCGGCTGTCGCTGTGGCAGCGTCACGGTCGAGGACGAGGCAGGCAAGCTGGATCAACGCCGAGGCCGTCTCGCCGCAATAACCTTCCAGATCCGTGCGGCTCGGCATCGGATCGTCGTACAGATCGAAGATGCGGGCATCGAGCATGTTCTGGAAAGCCGACAACGGCAACTCGTAGCGCCTGGATCGCCGCCACCAGCGCGGTGGCAAGCGGATGCCCGGCGGCCGCTTCCGGCGTGCCTGCGTCGAGCACGTCGCGCCACCATTGCAGCCGCACTTCGCCCGGCAGCGGTTCGCTCACCCGGTCGCGGATCGACGCGATCTCGGCATTGAAGGCATAGAGCGCGAACAACGCCGGCCGCTCCTCCGCCGGCGCGTAGAGCACGGAGAGATAGCGGTCGCGATCGAGCGCGCGCAGTTGGGTGGCAATATCGTCGGTCACCTCAGGCAAGGCGTGTCGGCGAGCGGTTTCGTCCATTCGTCAATTCTTGCACTTGCCCGGTTCGTCACTCTTCGCACAACGGCTGCGCGCCGCTTTTGATTGCGCGGCGGCATCATTGGTCTAGATTGGCCTTCGCGCATAGCCAAAAAACGTCAGGGAGGACGCGATGGACGCCGCCGTCGATACAAACGCGCACCAGTTCGAGCTGAACGAGGAGCAGCGCGCCATCCAGGAGATGGCGGAAGCTTTCGCGGCCGACCGCGTCGCTCCGAATGCGCTTGAATGGGACAAGGCCAAGCACTTTCCGGCCGACGTCATCCGCGAGACCGGACCGTTGGGCCTGGGCGGCATTTACATCGGCGAGGACGTCGGCGGCTCCGCGCTTGGCCGGCTCGACGCCGTGCTGATTTTCGAGGCGCTGTCGCGCGCCTGCCCGGCCTTCTCGTCGTTCATCTCGATCCACAATATGGCTGGATCGATGATCGACCGCTTTGGCAATGAGGAGCAGCGCCAGCGCTTTTTGCCGAAGCTGACGTCGATGGAGTGGCTGGCGGGATATTGCCTCACCGAACCCGGGTCCGGCTCGGACGCGGCCGCGCTGAAGACACGTGCCGTGCGTTCCGGCGGCAACGGCAGCGAATACATCGTCAACGGCTCAAAACAGTTCATTTCGGGCGCCGGCGACAACGACATCTATGTCGCGATGGTGCGCACCGGAGAGGACGGACCCAAGGGCATTTCCACGCTCGTTGTCCCGAAAGATTCGCCGGGCCTGTCCTTCGGCGCGAACGAACACAAGATGGGCTGGCACATGCAGTCCACCCGCACCGTCAATTTTCAGGACTGCAAGGTGCCCGAAGAAAACCGGCTTTCGGACGAAGGCATGGGATTTCGCATCGCCATGGCAGGGCTCGACGGCGGCCGGCTGAACATCGCGGCCTGCTCGCTCGGCGGCGCGCAATCGGCGCTCGACAAGGCGATCGCCTATATGGGCGAGCGCAAGGCGTTCGGGAAGACCATCGACCAGTTCCAGGCGCTGCAGTTCCGCATTGCCGACATGGAGACGGAACTGCAGGCCGCGCGCGTGTTCCTCTACACGGCGGCGGCAAAGCTCGACCGCAAGGCGCCCGACGCATCAAAATGGTCGGCGATGGCAAAACGCTTCGTCACCGACACCGGCTTCAATGTCGCCAACCAGGCGCTGCAAATGCTTGGCGGCTACGGCTACCTGCACGACTACGGCATCGAAAAGCTGGTCCGCGACCTGCGCGTGCATCAGATCCTCGAGGGCACCAACGAGATCATGCGGGTGATCGTGGCGAGGCATATGATTGGGAAATGAGGGAGTAGGCAGTAGGGCAGTAGGGCAGTAGGGCAGTAGGGCAGTAGGAAAAGAATGCCTGAAAGGATTGATTCGTACAGAGGATCTTCTAGTTTGGCAGCAGGCGATGGATTTGGCCGTCGCCGTATATACGCTCACAAAGGCGTGGCCCAAAGACGAGTTATATGGGCTAACCAGCCAAACCCGCCGAGCAGCGACATCCGTGCCGGCCAATATCGCTGAAGGCTATGGCCGGGACAATCGAGGCTCGTATCAGCAATTTCTTCGAATTGCTCAAGGCTCACTCAAGGAGCTCGAGACTCACCTTTTGATCGCTGAGCGAATTGGCCTGGCGTCCGGCGACGGAATTCACTCGCTTCTCATGGGCAGCGAAAGTGTTGGCAAACTGCTCCGTCAACTCATTCGTAAGCTATCGCCCGAGTAGCCTTTCTACTGCCCTACTGCCCTACTGCCCTACTGCCCTACTGCCCTACGCTTAGAACCGAGGAGACACGAAATGACCACCATCGCCTTCATCGGCCTCGGCAATATGGGCAATCCGATGGCCGCCAATCTGGTCAAGGCCGGCTTCGAGGTGCACGGGTTCGACCTGATGCCCGAAAACCTCAAGACGGCCAAGGACAATGGCATCATCGTCATGGCCAACGCGCCGGCGGCGGTGAAGGATGCCGAGGTCGTGGTCACCATGCTGCCGGCGGGCAAGCATGTCATCTCGGTCTATGAAGAGCCTGGCTGGCAAAGCCGCAAAAGGCACGCTGTTCATCGATTCGTCGACGATCGACGTGGAATCGGCCCGCAAGGCGCATGCCATCGCCGCGAAGGCAGGAAATTTGTCGATCGACGCGCCGGTCTCCGGCGGCACCGGCGGTGCGGCGGCCGGCACACTCACCTTCATGGCCGGCGGCTCGAAAGACGCCTTCGCCAAGGCTGAACCCATCCTCAAGCCGATGGCGGGCAAAATCGTCCATTGCGGCGACGCCGGCGCCGGTCAGGCCGCAAAAATCTGCAACAACATGATCCTCGGCATCTCGATGATTGCGCGTCGGCGAAGCCTTTGTTTTGGCGGAGAAACTCGGCCTTTCGCATCAGGCGCTGTTCGACGTCGCCTCCACCTCGTCGGGCCAATGCTGGTCGCTGAACACCTATTGCCCGGTGCCGGGTCCGGTGCCGACTTCGCCGGCAAATCGCGACTACCAGCCCGGTTTTGCGGCGGCCCTGATGCTGAAAGACCTGAAGCTCAGCCAGGAAGCTGCCCAGGCCGCGGGCGCCGTCACGCCGCTCGGCGCTGAGGCGACACAGCTCTATGGGTTGTTCAACGCCCAGGGCAATGGCGGCGTCGATTTTTCGGGCATTATTCGCTTCCTGCGCGGCGAAGCCCGATAGCATGTCGCCAAAAAGTTGCACAGTCGTCCAAAAAAAGCGCGTCGTTTAGATTTGCTTAAGCACCTGATAACCCGCCGGTAACGATGTGCCTGTAGAACGGAACGCGAGGCGGACAGTTGGACGCCAGACGCTCCGGATCAGGTCTCGCGTCCCGGAGCCAAGTTTTGAAGTACCGCGTAAGCGTAAGCCAAGCGTTTTTCGATGGCAAACCGCGCTTCCTGACGGAAGCGCGGTTTTTGCTTTTCTGGACAACATTTAGCCCTTTGAAGAAAGCCGCTTGAAGTTTGCCTTCACGCGCCGGCTGGCCGGTTTGAGCGCGGCGTTGACGGAACGCTCCGCCGCGACGCCGGACAGAGCGATGGCGTTTTGCCGGAAAAGATTTCCGGCCAGAAGCTGCGAATCGAGCGGAAATAAGACAATTGCGCGGCTGTAATGCCTTCGCTCGTGGCGGCCATCTTTTCCGTCACCGCTCGTAGGCTTTCACCCCGCCAGGGATAGAGCTGCTGCGATTCGGCGGCGAACATCGGCATGCGCATGGCCGCCACCATCGGCGCAAGCATCAGATCGCCGACGATCGTCTGCGAGGTCACTCGTCTCTTGCGCGCCATGCGCCGATCCCACCGCTGCGATCCAAACCGTAAGTCCCGGCTTCACACATGGTTCCCGCGGTCGGCCAAGTCAACCGCGACGAAAGGTCTTCAACGTCGCAGCGGAATCACTCGTGCGGCTCGAACTGAGATGTCGACCGGCGGCTTCAAGGCGTTAGCCAAGCGATTGGTTTCATTGGCCATACCGACGACCGCCAGCACTTCCATCAACTGCGCGTCGAGTCAGTCCCTTCGCCCGCGCCGATGCGGTATGCGGAATAGGTGGCAATAGTCGCAGCCATTCGTTGCCGAGACGGCGATGTAGATCATTTCCTTTGTCAGAGGGATCGAGCGCGCCCGGCGCCATCGACCTGCTTGATGCTCTCCCATGTGCGTTTCAACAGAACCGGATCGTGCGGCCAGCACCTTCCAGAAGTTGTTGACCCACTCGGATTTGCGTGTGGCCATGATGTCGTCATAGACCGCCCGCGCCTCGTCGCTGGCGTGCTCATATTCGACATGAGCAGATCGTTTGCGCGGCTCGAATTGGACGTCGACCGGCGGCTTCAAGGCGTTAGCCAAGCGATTGGTTTCATTGGCCATACCGACGACAGCCAGCACTTCCATCAACTGCGCGTCACGTCAGTCCCTTCGCCCGCGCCGATGCGGTATGCGAATAGGTGCAATAGTCGCAGCCATTCGTTGCCGAGACGCGATGTAGATCATTTCCTTGGTCAGCGGATCGAGCGCGCCCGGCCCCATCACCTGCTTTATGCTCTCCCATGTGCGCTTTCAGCAGCACCGGATCGTGCGCCAGCACCTTCCAGAAGTTATTGACCCATTCGGATTTGCGTGTGGCCATGATGTCGTCATAGACCGCCCGCGCCTCGTCGCTGGCATGCTCGTATTCGATCAAGGGCACGATGGGCTTTCCGGACATGGCGGGCTCCGATTGATTTTGAGCGAGACTTATCGCCTCAGATCCGCCTGGGCCAGATCGAGCGCCTTGGCGATGCGTGAACAGGCGATGATCGATCGTTTCGCGCGTCCAGATCAGCGGCGGCGACAGGATCATCGTGTCGCCGGTGGCGCGCAGCATCATGCCGTTGGCGATGGCGTGATCGCGGACGATGACGGCGGCACTGCCTGCCGGCTGGAAGCGCTCGCGGGTCGCCTTGTCCTTGACGATCTCGATGGCGCCCATCAGGCCGACCGACCGCACCTCGCCGACCAGCGGATGGCCGGCGATGCGCTCATGCAGCGCCTCGGCGAAATACGGCCCGGTGTCCTCGCTGACGCGGTCGACCAGCCCTTCTCGCTCCATGATCTCGAGGTTCTTCAGCGCGACCGCGCAGGCCACCGGATGCCCGGAATAGGTGTAGCCGTGATAGAACTCGCCGCCCTTCTCGACCAGCGTGTCGCCGCGATGCGGTCGCCGACCAGCAGCGCCGACAGCGGCTGGTAGCCGGAGGTCAGCGCCTTGGCCGTGGTGATCGTGTCCGGCTCGATGCCGAACGTCTGCGCGGCGAACCAGTTGCCGGTGCGGCCATAGCCGGTGATCACCTCGTCCAGCATCAGCAGCACATCATATTTGCGGCAGATGCGCTGGATTTCCGGCCAGTAGCTCGCCGGCGGGATTTTCACGCCGCCTGCCCCCATGACCGGCTCGCCGATGAAGGCGGCGACATTTTCGGCGCCGGCTTCGAGGATGGCGTCCTCGACCGCCTTGGCCGCGCGCAGGCCGAAATCATGATCGCTTTCGCCCGGCAGCGCCAGTTCGAAGGCATAAGGCATCATCACATGGACGATGTTGGGCACCGCGCCGCTCAAGCTGCCATGCATCATGCTCCATGCCGCCGAGCGACGTGCCGGCGATCGTCGAGCCGTGATAGGCATTGTTGCGCGAGATGATGCGGTGCTTCTCCGGCTTGCCTTCCAGCGCCCAGTAGTGGCGCACGAGCCGCAGCGCCGTGTCGTTGGATTCCGAGCCGGACGAGCCGAAAAACACCTGGTTGATGACGGCTTGGGCGCCAGCTCGGCCAGCTTCTTGGCCAGCAGCACCGGCGTCGGCGTCGAGCATTTGAAGAAGGAGTTGTAGTAGGGCAGTTCCTTCATCTGCGCATAGGCCGCGTCGGCCAGTTCGTCGCGGCCATAGCCGACATTGACGCACCACAGCCCGGCCATGCCGTCGAGCAGCTCGTTGCCTTCGGAATCATAGATGAACGGCCCATCGGCGCGGGTGATCATGCGCGAGCCGGCGCTCGCGCAATTCGCTTGTGGTCGGTGAAGGGATGCAGATGATGCGCGGCATCGATCTGCTGAAGCTGCTTCAGCGAATAGTTCTGATAAGTCATGGGTTTGCCTCTCCATCTGAAATCAGTCCGGCGCGTCGCCGGGGCGGATTGTCAGAGGCCGGCGGGCGGCGAATAGCCGATGCGGGCGCACAGCCGCAGCAGCTCGGCGCGCAGCGTTCGCGGTGACGGCGTCACCGCGACCCCCGATGTGGCGCCAGATGTCATCATGCAGAGCATGACGCGGCACCTGACGGCTTCAAGCCGCAGGAATTCAAGCCGTGCCGCTCGAGAATGCCCTTGCAGGAAGACATATTTCATCGCGGTCTGCGCCGCCTGCGGCCTGCGGTCGCCGCGCCCGCCATGGCCGCCTTCGGTCTCCTCGAAGAACAGGGTCTTGCCATGGCCGGCTGCCTGCAAGCGCGCCGCCATCTTGCGCGCATGGCCGGGATGGACGCGGTCGTCGGCGGTCGAGGTCGTCAGCAGCACCGGCGGATAGGCGGCATCGGCCGCGCACATGCTGATAGGGCGAATAGGCGGCGAGACAGGCCGCCTCTTCCGGTTTCGCCGGATCGCCATATTCGGCCATCCACGAGGCGCCGGGCGGCAGTTCGGTGTAGCGCAGCATGTCGAGCAGCGGCACGTCGATCATGCACGGCGCCGAACAGCTCGGGCTGCTGCGTCAGCGAAACGCCGGTCAGCAGGCCGCCATTCGAGCCGCCCTGGATGCCGAGCGGCCGGCCGTGGTGATGCCGCGCGTGACGACGTCCTGCGCCACGGCCGCGAAATCGTCGAAGGCGTTCTGGCGATTGTCCTTCAGCGCCGCCTGATGCCAGGCCGGCCCGAACTCGCCGCCGCCGCGGATATTGGCCTGCACATAGACATTGCCCTTCTCCAGCCACAGCTTGCCGCGCACGCCGGCATAGCCGGGCAGCAGCGGCGACTGGAAGCCGCCATAGCCGTAGAGCAGCGTCGGCGCCGGCGCCTTCTGGTCGCGCGGCCGCACGACGAAATACGGGATCATCGTGCCGTCTTTCGACCGCGCCTCGAACTGCTCCGAGATCAGCGTCCGACGCGTCGAAACGCGCCGGCTGCGACTTGATCGTCGCCAGCGTCTTGCCGTCATCGTCCGACCAGATGATCGAGCTCGGCGTCAGGAAATCGGTGAAGGTGAAGGAGACGCTGGTGCCGTAGATGCTCGGCATGGCCGATGCCGACATTGCCATTCTCTGGCAGCGCCACCGGCTCCGAGCGACCACGTCCCCTCGCTGCGCTCGGCGGCGAGCACCTTGCCGCGCACATTGTCCATCAGATTGGATGAACAGGCGATCCTGCGTGCCGGCCATGCCGGCGATCGAAACCCGATCCCCGGCTCAGAGCAGCGTCTCGACGCGGCCGAGCGAACCGGTCTCGATCCAATGCTCGAAATCGAAGGAATAGAGCGCGTCCGGCACGCAGGCCGTGCCGTCCGGCGCGGTCCAGGGCGTGCGCACGCCGAAGATGTACTGTCCCTTGAACAGATAGCCGCTGGTCGACATCGTCCGGCAGCGGGACATGACGGATTTTCGCCGTCCGGCAGCCAAAGAAACCCCTTGCGCGGCGAAGAAATCGATCGACGCGGGTCAGGAAGACGTATGCTTGCCGCCCTCATGTTCGACGCCGGCCGCCGGCCGCGAGCTCGTGCTTGTCGACCTCGAAAATCTGCGTGGCGTCAGCCAGCGGCTCGCCGCGCTTCCACAGTTTGACGACGCGCGGATAGCCGGAATCGGTCTTTTCGTCGTCCTCGAAGGCGGCCGAGACCAGCACCGTGTCGATGTCCAGCCAGGCGAAGCCGGATTTGGAGGCCGGCGCGCGAAAGCCATCCTCGATGAAGGTTTTCGTCTCGATGTCGAATTCGCGCATTCGGCTGCGTCGCCGCCGTCCGGCGACATCGACAGCAGACAGCGCGAGAAATCGGGATAGAGCCGGGTCGCGCCGTTGAAGACCCAACTGATGCCCTCCTTGGCCGCCAGCGCGTCGAAATCGATGATGGTTTCCCAGTCCGGCTTGTCGGTCTTGTAGGAGTCGACAGTCGTGCGCCGCCAGATGCCGAGCGCATTCTTCGCGTCCTGCCAGAAATTGTAGACCTTGCCGCGGTTTTCCGCGCCGAAAGCCATATTGTCTTCCGCCGTCATCAGCTTGAGAGCCGTCTCGAACATCGGCTGGTAGTCGGGATCGCCCTGCAGCTCGGCCACGGTCCTGGCGTTCTGCTCGCGCACCCATTCCTTGGCGCGTTCGCTGTCGCGATCCTCCAGCCACAGGAACTCGTCTTCCGAGGCTTCGGGCTTCGACTTTGCGGCTTGTGTGGACATGAACGCTCCTGGGAATCGGCTCGCCGAACGGCGGCAGCCTTAGATCGAGGTGATACGCGTGAATTTCAATATGCCAGGCCACCCGCGCCGGCATGTCGTTTCCTTCGCCCTCACTGTCGTCGCATCGGAACACTGTGCGCGGGCGCCGGTCCATTATGCAGCCTCAGACCAGCCGCGGCGACGCGGAGACGAGGAATGCCATGACCGAAGCAGCCCTTGAAGCCCGCGAGCCGGGTGAACGCCATCGCCGGGGCGGCCGGGCAGGCAAGCGTGCCGGCGGTTCGAGCGCGTTCGAGCAGCCGGCGTTGCAGAAATATCGGGTGCGCTTCCAGCCGACGAATCACGTTTCGGAAGATGAGCTGGAATCGATCCACCTGGCCTCGCTGCGCGTGCTGAAGGAAATCGGCGTCGACGTTTTGCACGACGAGGCGCGCGCCATCATGAAGCGCATGGCGCCGATCGTGCGCGAAGGCGAGGTTCGCGTGCGCTTCGACGCGGACATGATCCTGGAGCTGATTGCGCACGCGCCGCCAGAATTCACGATCCACGCCCGCAATCCGGCGAACAACCAGACCTTTCGGCGGCAACAACATCATCTTCGCGCAGATGGCGTCGGCGCCGAATTGTTCGGATACGCGATCGCGGCCGCCGTCCGGGCAACCAGGTCGACTACCGGAATTTCCTGAAACTCGCGCAGATGCACAACATCCTGCAGATGACCGGCGGCTATCCGGTCGAGCCGATCGACGTCCACCCGTCGGTGCGCCATCTCGAATGCGTTCGCGATCTCGCCGTTCTGACCGACAAGCCGTTCCACGCCTATTCGCTGGGCAAGGAGCGCAATGTCGACGCCATCGAGATCGCCCGCATCGCGCGCGGCGTTTCGCGCGAACAACTGCTCGAAGAGCCGTCGCTGTTCACCATCATCAACACCAACTCGCCGCTGAAGCTCGATGTGCCGATGATGGAAGGCATCATCCAGATGTCGTCCATGGGCCAGATCGTGGTCGTCACGCCTTTCACGCTGTCCGGCGCCATGGCGCCGGTGACGGTCGCCGGCGCGCTGGTGCTGCAGAATGCCGAGGCGCTGGCCGGCATCGCCTTCACCCAGATGGTGCGCAAAGGCGCGCCGGTGGGTTATGGCGGCTTCACCTCGAATGTCGACATGAAGTCCGGCGCGCCGGCCTTCGGCACGCCGGAATATATGAAGGCGCAGCTGGTCGGCGGCCAGCTCGCCCGCCGCTACAAACTGCCCTACCGCACCTCCAACACCTGCGCCGCCAACACGGTCGACGCGCAGGCCGCCTACGAAAGCGTCTTTTCGATCTGGGGCGCGGTCCAGGGCGGCGGCAATTTCATGATGCACGGCGCCGGCTGGCTGGAGGGCGGCCTGCGCTGCTCCTACGAAAAGATGATCCTCGACATCGATCTGCTTGCAGATGGTGGCCGAGTTCCTGACGCCGCTCGATCTGTCGGAAGACGCGCTTGCTGTCGAGGCGATCCGCGATGTCGGCCCGGGCGGACACTTCTTCGGCACGGCAGCATACCCAGGCGCGCTACCGCAACGCCTTCTACGCGCCGGTGCTTTCCGACTGGCGCAATTTTGAGACCTGGCAGCTCGCCGGCTCGCCGACGGCAATCGAAAAGGCCAACCGCATCTGGAAAGAGCGGCTGGCCAGCTACGAGGAACCGTACATGGATCCTGCCATCCGCGAGGAGCTCGACGCCTTCGTCGAAAAGCGCATCGCCGAAGGCGGCGCGCCGACGGATTTTTGAGTCGATCCGCGTCGATGGAAATACGTCCAGTCAGACACCCCCTCGTCGACGCCGCGACTGGCCGTCGGGACGGTGTTCTTGTGCTTCGGCGCGATGCTCGGCCTGTGCGGTGGCTCCGTTGCCGAAGTGGCGCGGATCGCGTCAGCGTCTCCTGAAACAATCGGTTCGGCATTTTTCGGCTACAGCGTCGCTGGCGGTCGTTGGCTTGGCGACTGCCGGCCGCATCGGCACGCATGTCAGCTTGAAAAATCGTCTGCTGGTGCTTTTGTTTCTGACGGGAGCGTGCCTCGCCGCGCTGTTTCATGCGTCGAACGCGCCAGCGCTGATCATCGGTCTGTCGGCATTCAGCTTTCTGGCATGCGGCGTCGATCTGGTGATGAATGCCGAAGCCATCGCTGTCGAGAAAGACCATGAAAAGCCGGTGCTTGCCGGCTTTCATGGAATGGCTTCGATTGGCCTGGGCGTCGGCGCGATCTCCGGGAGCTATCTCTCGGTGAAATTTGGCATGGCAGCCACGACCTTCGCGGGCATCGGCGTCACCTTGATCGCTGCCGTCGCGGTCATTCTTGGCACACCAAATCGTGGCGCAACGCATCCCATCGCGAAGGCTCGACCTGGTTCAAGCCAGGCGGCGACATCGGGTGGCGCTCGGGCTTATCGTTGGGGCATCGATCGCCAGTGAAACGGCGTCTGCCATGTTCTCGGCACAGGCGCTCGTCGGCCACGCGCCGGAACTCGCTGCCTTCGCAGGCATTGGCGCGACTGCGTTTGCCTTGGTCCAGGGTTTCGTTCGCATACGGGAGGCGATCGGTTGCGCGCTGCAGTCGGCGACGAGCGCCTTGTGCGCCTGTCGCTCGCCACGGCGACCGCCGGTCTGCTCGTTGTCGTTCTATCGCCTCGTTTGCCGTCTGCGCTGCCGCTTCGCGCTGGTCGGGCTTGGTACAGCCTGCATCGTTCCCAGTGGCTTTGCCATGGCGGCGGCAACTTCCGCGCGCCCGGCGGCGGCCATCATCAGTCTCTTGTCGATCATCAGCGGGCTTGTGCGCATTCCGACGCCCCTGGCCTACGGATGGCTTGCAGAGCGCCTGAGCTACTCGTCTGCTTTCCTCGTCTTTGCCTTCATCACCGGCGCTGCCCTTACGCTGAGCATAGCGATAGGTTCCCGATCCCGCCTCAGGAGCGCGACATGAAATCCCACGTACAAAGCAGTTGTCATCGGCGGCGGTGTCGTCGGCTGCTCGGTGCTCTACCACCTTGCCCGCGCCGGCTGGACCGACATCATCCTGATCGAGCGCTCGGAGCTGACTTCCGGCTCGTCCTGGCATGCCGCCGGCGGTTTCCACACGCTGAACGGTGATCCCAACGTCGCCAAGCTGCAAGCCTATACCGTCCAGCTCTACAAGGAGTTGGAAGAGGTTTCCGGCCAGTCCTGCTCGCTGCATTTGACCGGCGGCGTGATGATGGCCGACACGCCCGAGCGCATGGACTTTCTGCGCCTCGCCCACGCCAAGGGCCGCTATCTCGGCATGGACACGGAACTGATCACACCGTCCGAAGCCAAGGCCATGTTCCCGCTGATGGACGAGACGAATTTCGTCGGCGCGATGTGGGATCCGTGGAAGGCCATCTCGACCCGTCCGGCACGACGATCGCCTATTCCAAGGCGGCGAAAAAACTCGGCGCAGAGATCGTTTTGCGCAATCCGGTCAAGGAGCTGACGCAGCAGCCGGACGGCACCTGGAACATCATCACCGAACAGGGCACCGTGCATGCCGAGCATGTCGTCAACTGTGGCGGCCTGTGGGCGCGCGAGGTCGGCCGCATGGTCGGCGTCGAGCTGCCGGTGCTGGCGATGGAGCATATGTACCTGCTCACCGAGCCGATGCCGGAAGTCGAAGCCTTCAACAAGGAAACCGGCCGCGAGATGGTCGGCGTGCTCGACTTCAAGGGCGAGATTTATACGCGCCAGGAGCGCAACGGCATCCTGCTCGGCACTTACGAAAAGGCCTGTAAGCCATGGTCGCCGGTCAACACGCCGTGGGATTTCGGCCATGAATTGCTGCCGCCAGACCTCGACCGCATCGCGCCGTCGCTCGAGATCGGCTTCAAGCATTTCCCGGGCATCGAAAAGGCCGGCATCAAGCAGATCATCAACGGCCCCTTCACCTTCGCACCGGATGGCAACCCGCTGGTCGGGCCGGTGCAGGGCTTGACGAATTACTGGGTCGCCTGCGGCGTCATGGCCGGCTTTTCGCAAGGCGGCGGCGTCGGCCTCGCCCTGTCCAACTGGATGGTCAACGGCGACCCCGGCTTCGACGTCTGGGGCATGGACGTTGCTCGTTTCGGCGAATGGGCGAGCCTGCGCTACACCAACGCCAAGGTGCGCGAAAACTATTCGCGTCGTTTCTCGATCCGTTTCCCGAACGAGGAGCTGCCGGCCGCGCGTCCGGCGCAGACAACGCCGCTCTATGACACGATGGTCGCGAACAATGCCGTCATGGGCGATAGCTGGGGTCTGGAAACGCCGCTCTGGTTTGCGCCCAAGGGCACCGAGCCGAAGGACATCGTCTCCTTCCACCGCTCCAACGATTTCGAGCATATCGGCAACGAGGTGCGCGCCACGCGCGAACGCGTCGGCGTCACCGAGATCGCCAATTTCGCCAAATACGAGGTGTCGGGCCCGGGCGCCGAGGATTTCCTCAACCGGCTGATGACCAACCGCATGCCGAAGAAAGGCCGCATCGTGCTGACCCCGATGCTGAACGAATTCGGCCGGCTGATCGGCGACTTCACCATCGCCAATGCTGGTAAAGGGCGGGCGACGAGCGGTTCATGATCTTCGGCTCGTCCGCCGCGCAGAAATACCACATGCGCTGGTTCGAAAAGCATCTGCCGAAGGATGGATCGCGTCCGCATCCACCGCTTCGACCAGACCCTTGTCGGCCTCTCTATCGCCGGGCCGAAGGCGCAGGCGCTGCTGCAAAAGCTGGTCGACGTCGATGTGTCGACCGCTGCGTTCAAATTCATGGATTTCCGCGAGATGGCGGTCGCCGGCGCGCCGTGCATGGTCAACCGCGTCACCTACACCGGCGACCTCGGCTACGAGATCTGGATGCCGCCGGCATACCAACGGCTTGTCTACAAGGCGATCAAGGAAGCAGGCGAAGAGTTCGGCATCGTCGATTTTGGAATGCGCGCTTTGCTTTCGATGCGGCTTGAAAAAAACTTCCCGACCTGGTTCCGAGAACTGCGTCCGATCTACGGCCCGTTCGAAGGCGCAATGGAACGTTTTATCCGCCTGGAAAAGAACGATTTCATCGGCCGCGAACAGGCTGCCAAAGAAAAGGCCGACGGCGGCAAGCTGCGTCGCGTCTCGATGATCGTCGATGCGCTGGACGCCGATGTGATGGGCGACGAGCCGATCTGGGCCAAGGTCTCGAAAGACTACGGCACGGTCGAAAAGACGCATGATTTCGGTGCGCCGCGCTTCGACACCTCAGGCCAGGCCGTTCGTGGTTCCACTGCCGCTGAAGGTGCTTCCGCCCTACGAGGCACTGTCGATGGCGACTGGCGCGTTGTCGGTTGGGTTACCTCTGGCGGCTTTGCGCATTTTGTCGGCAAGTCGATGGCCCAAGGCTACCTGCCCACCGAACTGGCTGAAAACGAAGGCGAAGGCATGTTTGAGATCGAGATTTTGGGCCACCGCCGCCCGGCGCGCATCAATGCCGCGCCGCCGTTCGATCCGGCTGGTGAGAAGATGCGGGGGTAGCGTGCCAGCTTCGTCATCGACCCCCCTCTGGCCTCCCGGCCATCTCCCCCTCAAGGGGGGAGATCGGCAGCTTCAACCTCGCTGCCCGTGCTGTAGTGTAGACGATTGGCGAAGGCGGCGCGCAAGCTGATCTCCCCCCTTGAGGGGGAGATGGCCGGGAGGCCAGAGGGGGGTCGGTGACGAGGGAAGCGCCGTTAGCCAATTTCAGGCGCCCCCGCAAAATCGCACCCTTCCTGCCCGGCGAGGAAGCCGCACTCCGCGCTGCCTCGCGCAGCAAAGCAGCTGCCCTCAATCAACATGCCCTCGGTTACGGCGCATTGGCGGAATCCGAGTGGGCGACGGCCGGAATTCCCCCTCCCGATCTTCCCACCATGCGAAAATATCGACTCGATCGCATCCGCGCCGAACTCAGCCGCCACGACTACGCTGGCGCCCTGCTCTACGATCCCATCAACATCCGCTACGCCACCGACTCGACCAACATGCAGCTTTGGGTCGCGCACAACCCGACCCGCCACTGTTTCGTCGCGGCTGACGGCCCGGTCGTTCTGTTCGACTATTTTTCCTGCGAACACCTCTCGGACCATTCCGGCGTGGTCGACGAGGTGCGGCCGGCCGTGTCGTGGATGTATCTTTATGGCGGCGAATTGAGCGACCGGCGCGTCCGCCGCTGGGCCGCCGGCATCGCTGATCTGGTCAAGCAGCATGGCGGTGGCAATTCGCGGCTGGCTGTCGATCACCTTGACCCGGAAGGCGTGGCAGAACTCACCCAGCTCGGCGTTTCGGTCCACAATGGCGAGGCTGTGATGGAAAACGCCCGGCTGATCAAATCGCCCGACGAAATCCTTTGCATGCGCCGCGCGATCGTTTCCTGCGAAGCGGCGATGGCGGAGATGCAGGCAGCGCTGCGGCCGGGCATTTCCGAGAATGAACTTTGGGCCGAACTGCATCGCGGCAACATCCACGCGGCGGCGAATGGATCGAGACGCGGCTGCTTTCGTCGGGGCCTCGCACCAATCCCTGGTTTCAGGAATGCTCCTCGCGAGTCGTCGAGGCCGGCGATCTGGTTGCCTTCGACACCGATCTCATCGGACCCTACGGTTTTTGCGCCGACTCCCGCACATGGCTCTGCGGCGAGGAAAAACCGACCGACGAACAGCAGGAGCTTTTGATTTGGCGAGCGATCAGATCGCTCAAAACATCGCCTGATGAGGCCCGGCATCTCTTTCCGCGAGCTTGTCGAGCGGTCGGCGGTTCCACCCCGGACTGTTATCCCACACGTTATGGCGTGCTCTACCACGGCGTCGGATTGGCCGACGAATACCCGACCCTGCCGCACGCCTCCGACTGGACGGACGATACGCCCGACGGCGTGCTTGAGCCCGGCATGGTCGTCTGCGTCGAAAGTTATGTCGGGCGGCTGGGCGGGCGCGAAGGCGTAAAACTCGAGGAGCAGGCGCTGATCACTGGGACCGGCAATGAAACGCTGTCTGTCTATCCGCTAGCGCTTACCCGATAGCGCTTCCCGCTTGCGCTCGTGACGGCTCGCCGCAACGCGTCAACGACGTGCTTTGGCGTTGTGAGTGCGGTGATGAACGGCAGGCCCTTGCGTTTCGCGGTCCACCCGACAACCTGCACTTGTTGCGCCGCCGGCTCGTAGAGCCTGGCCAGATGCCAGCTCCTGCAATCGATGGCTGCGACGTCCGCCCTGCCCTCGGCAACCGCCTTGATCGAGTTGCGGTGGCCGCCCGTTTCGATCTTCTCGGCAAAGATGGCGAGGCTTTCGCCCAGCGCTTCCAAATCACGCGTCAGGCCGATGATGCCGGACATGGATTTATCGCTGTTGTAGGCAAAGCGGGCGTTGCGCAGCAGGTCGAGGGGAGGAGGGTAGCGACCACCCTCCCCCTTGAGGGGAGGGTGGCCCGAAGGGCCGGGTGGGGCCGTAGTGAAGGCTGGGGCTGCTCCACATCGGGTTGACGCTGCCGCGAGCGACCCCACCCGGCCGGCCTATCGGGCGTCCACCCTCCCCTCAAGGGGGAGGGAACTCTCCGCATCACAATCGCGCTGGAGTAAAACTCACCTTCCCCGCCGTCGATCCCGTCATAACTCGGCTGGCCGACCACCTGCACATGTTCGGCCAGCCCAAGCTCCATCGGTCCCCAGCAGGTTTGCGCGAAGAGAAGGTCAGGCCGACGCCAGAGCGCCATCCCCTCTTCGATGTCGCGCGACAGTTCCTGCGGCGCGTCCACGCCACCCGCGCGCAGGCGATCGCGAATGGTTGCCCATTCGGCATCGACCTCGGCGCGGCGTTCCGGCCAGTCATACATGGGCAAGGCTGCGATGAGTGTCATGCGGCGAACGTGCCTTCAGCCGCCGGCAAAGGCAATCGTCACTCTTTCGGCGGTTCGGCCGGGATCGGCGTCGTCGCCATGCCGGTCAGGCTGCGGCCACGCATGCGCGGACGAAACGCGCGGCCGGGTTCCGGCGCGCGGCGCAGGAAAGGATGCACAACCGGCTCTTTCGCCTTGAAGGCAAACGCCTTCAGCAGCGCGAAATAGCTCGGAAACACATATCCGTCGTTCATCGCATCCACTCGTCGCGCCGCTCGCGGAACAGTTTTGGCAAACGATACCAGGCGACGTTCGGCGTCTTGTGGTGCACCAGATGCAGATTGTTGTTCAAAAACAGGACGGAAAGCGGCGAGCGCTCGACAATGATGGTGCGTCCGTCCGGCCGCTCCGACCATTGATGTTCGGCAAAGGTGCGGATCTGGATGATCGCCTGGCCGAGCCACACCGGCACCAGCAGATAGAGCCACAGCGGCATCTCGAAGACGAAAGCGACGATCGCCAGCACCGGCAGCAGGCTCACGGCATGGATGATCCAGGCCTTGCGCACCGCCGGATCGCCTTGGCCCATCAGCTGGACATCCGCGCCGACAAAACCTGCGCTGCCAAGCCACGGCCCCAGCACAAAGCGGCCGGCCATCGTGTTGTTGACCTTGAGCAGCGCGCGCAACGGCTTCGGCAGCCGCTCGTGGTGCCACATCGACTGATAATAGCTTTCGGGATCGTCGAACGGGTCGGTCAGCCGCTCGTCCGCATGGTGGCGCAGGTGCAGCGTCCGGAAACGGCGGAACGGGTAGACCAGCCCGACCGGCAGGCCGACCAGCCATTCATTGATCGCCGCGCTGCGCGTGGGATGCCCGTGCGATGCCTCATGCATCAGCGACGATTGCAGCGCCAGCACGACGCCGAGCAGCAGAAGCGACGTTGCAGGATAGATTGGCCAAAGCAGCAAACCGATGGCGAACCATGCGGCATAACAGGCAAGAATGAGAAGGACGGTCGGCCACTCGATGGTAGCCCAGATTTTCTTTTTTGCCGTCTTTCCTCTGCTCATTTCCCCCAACGCTGATTCACGATGCTGACATCAAGCTGTCAGGAGCCGGCTCATGTTGCAACGCGAGAATGCGCAGGATTTGTTTACATTGCGCACCTTCGGCTTCAAATGTTATACTTAGTCATCAAATTTGTTGTCTATCAGCGAGGATAACGCTTCATGGACAAGCGCGACGTGTCCGCCCTCTTTCGCGAGCGTCTGAAAACGCTGCAGCTCAGGTCGGCGATGAACCAGTCTGGATTCGCGGCTTCGATCGGCATTGACCGGTCGGCGCTGTCTCAGATCCTGTCCGGCGCGACGACCCGTCTGCCGCGCGCCGAAACACTGATGACCATCGCCGCCGAGCACAGGGTCTCGCTCGACTGGCTACTGGGCCTATCGCAGGACGAGACCGTGACCGGCGAAATCCGCGACATGCTGGAAATCGAAGAAGGCGTCTCCGGTTACGGCGAATCCTTCATGGCGCGCTGGTACGCCGAGTCGACCGGAGCCAAGGTGCGTTATGTGCCTGCCGGCATCCCGGACCTGATGCGTACCGACGCGCTGGTCACTAGAGGCCGGCATCACCCACCGCGACCCTGACATCCAGGCCAGCGAGACCCGCGACCGCATCGATTACAACCGCCAGCCGGAAACCGACATGGAAGCCTGCATGCCGCGTCACACGCTGGAGATTTTCGCCCGCGGTCTCGGCATCTGGAAGGATTTTTCCGCGCGCGATCGCCAGGCTCAGCTGCTGCACATGGCGACTTTGCTGGACGATCTCTATCCGACGTTTCGCCTGTTTCTCTATGACGGCCGGCAGCGCTATTCCGTGCCGTACACGATCTTCGGGTCGCAGCGCGCCGCGATCTATGTCGGCGACATGTATCTGGTGTTGAACGCGACCGCGCCGATCAGGATGCTGACGCACCATTTCGACAATCTGATCCGCGCCGCCCAAGTGCATGCGCACGAGGCGGCCGCCTTTGCACGAAAACTCGCCGCCGAGGCGGCGACGACCTGAAGCTTGACCCGAGAGCAATTCCAGGAAAAGTGAAACGCGGTTTTCCGCCTGGAATTGCGACAAAACAACAGCTTAGAGCCTTTCCGCGATTCTAATGGCAGCAGCTTTGGACCGACTGCGCGCTTGTGCGGCACAGGCACGATGAGCTGATCTCGACGTCGGCCTTTGCCCGCGCCGCGGCGAGCTTTGCCTTTACCGTCGGCATTTCCTGCGTCTCGCCGCGCCGTGCCAGCATTCCGCCAGTCCATGCAGCGCCCAGACATTGTTCGGGTGTTGGGCGCAGCGCTGCACATTGCCGCTGAGGCCGAGATCGTCGCGATAGACCTGCTCGGCCTCCTCGACATGACCCTGATCCAGCAGCAACGCGGCCAGCGCATGCCGGGCGGATGCATCCAGGCCCAGGGTTCGGTGTAGGACAGATTGTCGTCCAGCTCGACGGCGCGCCGCAAATGCGCATACGCCTCGTCATGCGCGCCCTTGTGATAGGCGAGTTCGCCGTCCAGCAATGCCGCCCCGACCGCCACGAGGCGCGCGCCGGGTTGCTCAGGAAGCGCCGCTCAACCGGGATGCGGTCTACATGCGCGTTGAAGAGGTCGCGCTGCCGGTCCGCCTCGGCGAAGTTTCGCAGCGTCGCATAGGCCACACCCTTGGCGTAGTGCTGCATGGCGGTTGTCATCACGTAAAGCGTGGGATCGTCAGTCATCGGCTCGTCGATAATCTCCTGCCAGCGGCCGAAACGCACCAGCACGTGCGACTTCATCGCATGATAGCCTTCGACCGTCTGGGTGAGTTTTGGCCGGTCGGGCAAGGCGACGACGTCGCGCGTGACAAGGCTGCGCACCTTGTCGGCAGCCCACAGCGCCGGCTTCGACTGGCCGAGAAACATGCACGCAAACATCATCAGATGCAGGTCGTGACAGCAGCCGAGCAGGTAATAGGAAGGCGCATCGGTGTAGGCGAGATAGAGGTCGTTGGCCCGCACCGCCTTCTCGCTGGCGATCCTGGCTTTTTCATAGTCGCCGCACAGAACATGGATGTGGCCCGGCATATGGTTCATGTGGCCGGCATCGGGACACATCTTGCCCAGCAGATCGGCGGACCGCATGCCGCGCTCCGGCATGGCCGACATTTCCAGCAGATGAATATGCAGATGCAGGATCGCCGGGTGCGGCATCGCGCCGGCCTCGTCCGACAGCGCAATCGAGCGCTCGCAGATCTGCAACGCTTCTAGCGCATCCGATTTGGCGCCGGCGCACCGGTCTTGAGGTCCCACAGCCGTCGCACTGTGCGCATCATCAGCGCCTCGACGAACAACGCCATCACGTCATGATCGTCGGGAAACGCAAAATAGACGCGTCGCATTGCGGCGGCGTAGGCGTCGTCCCACAGCTCGAATTCCGCCGCCGGCACAGCGTGCGGCTTCTGGAACCTGACCGCCAGCGCTTCGATCAGCCGCTTCTCGACGGGTGACGCGCCATCGCTTGCTGCCAGCGCCAACCGGACATGATCGAAACAGCGCTTCGTCGCCTTTTCGGCTTCGGCCGCGCCGTGCTCTTTCCAGGTCAGATTGTAAAAAGGCCCGGCGGCATAGGCGATGCCCCAATGCGCCATGGCGCAGCCAGGATCGAATGCCAGCGCCTTCTCAAAACATTTGATGCCCTCTTCGTGATTGAAGCCGTAACACCAGTTGAGGCCTATATTGAACCACCGCTGTGCTTCGGGCGATTGCGTGGAAACGGGCCGGCGATAGGTTCCGAGGTTGAATTGATCCATGCTTGCCGTTTCTCGCAATCGGTGGCCGTCGTCGCCGATCTTGCGACGTTTCGGACCGCCGCTTCAACTGGAAAGGCAAGCTTGATCATTGACGTCACATAAAGACTTCTTTATATCATTATCTGACCCTGGACATTGCGGAAACGGCCCCATGAACGCGAACCCCATCGACGCCCTGCTCGCCGAAAAAGGCGTTCTGCTTGCCGATGGCGCGACGGGCACGAACCTGTTCGCCATGGGGCTCGAGGCCGGCGAAGCGCCGGAGCTTTTGCTTGAGACAGCGCCCGAAACCATCACCGCGCTGCACCAGCAGTTTGTCGATGCCGGCGCGGATATTATCCTGACCAATTCTTTCGGCGGCACGCGCCACCGGCTGAAGCTGCATCATGCGCAGGACCGCACCTACGAGCTAAACAAGAAGGCTGCCGAAGTTGCACGTTCGGTCGCAGACGCGTCCGATCGCAAGGTCATCGTCGCGGGTTCGGTGGTCCGACCGGCGAACTGCTGATCCCGCTCGGCGCTTTGTCTTACGAAGAGGCCGTTGCCGCCTTCATCGAGCAGATCGAGGGCCTGAAGGCCGGCGGCGCCGATGTCGCCTGGATCGAGACCATGTCAGCGCCGGACGAGATACGCGCGGCGGCGGAGGCGGCTATCAAGGTCGGCCTACCCTACACCTATACCGGGTCGTTCGACACGGCCGGCCGCACCATGATGGGTCTCCTGCCCAAGGATATCCATTGCGTCGCCGACGGCCTCACCTCGGCGCCGATCGCGGTCGGCGCCAACTGTGGCGTCGGTGCGTCGGATATTCTGGCGACCTTGCTCGATATGAGCGCAGCCAAGCCCGAAGCCACGATCATCGTGAAGGGCAATTGTGGCATTCCGGAATTCCGCGGCGCGGAGATCCACTATTCCGGCACGCCGGAACTGATGTCGGATTATGTGCGACTGGCGATCGATTCCGGCGCGAAAATCATCGGCGGCTGTTGCGGTACGTCTTTCGAGCATCTGGCGGCGATGCGTGTCGCACTCGACGCGCACCAGAAAACCGCGCGCCCGACCGTCGAGACGATCGTCGAGCGCATCGGCCCGCTGCGCAACAAGCTTGCCAACAACGACATCAAGCCGGAATCCGAAGGCCGCCGTCGCCGTCGGGCTTGATCAGGCTGACCCCCCCTTGTGGGGGTGAAGAGCCGGTTTGCGAAGCAAATCCATCGCGCCGGTGGCGCGATGGAAGGCTCCGAACGCCGGGGAGCTGCGGAGCAGCGGGACCCCGGCTTTGCGCTACCCCTCGGCTATCGCCTCGGGCGTTCGTCGTTCGAAAAGCCCATTCGGGGGCTTTTCGTTGGCCTTTGGCCAAACACTCCTCACCCCCACAAGGGGCAGCGTAAACTACGCTGAACTCAAACCTCGCCCAGGTCCTTCCTGGCTTTGCGAAGGATCTCCACGGCCTTTCTAGCCTGTTCGGCATCGAGCGACCCATCGCGCAGCCGGCTATAGACCAGCCACTTCAGCTCCCGCACCTCATCACCCAATGCGACATCGCTTGCGCCGGCCGAAGCCTCGTCGATCTGATCGTGAGCCGGTCGAGTTCGGCCTGCTGCTCTGCGAGATAGGCCTTGCCCTGCTCGGTGATCGAGTAGAGCCGCTTGTTGCCATCAGCCGAGGAGGTCACCAGGTCGGCCTCTTCCATCATTTGCAGCATCGGATAGATCGCGCCCGGGCTCGGGCTGTAGGCGCCCTGGAATTTGGCCTCAAGCGCCTTGATGATGTCGTAGCCGTGCCGCGGCTCCTCGCCGATTAGCCCCAGCACCACCAGCCGCAGCGAGCCAGAATCGAACATGCGCGGTCCGCGGCCACGAAACGGCCCACCGCGATCGCGGCCGAACGGCCCGCCGGCGCCAAACGGTCCGCCTCCGCCGAACGGGCCATGCCCGTGCTTGCCGCGCCCCATGCGCCCGGCCATTGCCCAGCCACCGCATCCACCGTGTTTGTGTCCAAACATCTTTTGTCTCCTTTAGATATATCGTTGATGCGTTATATCTAGCAAAAGATATATCGTTTGCAAGACCAAAAAAATGGCCGGCGACGTTTTCACGCCGCCGGCCTTGCCTCACCCGCCCGAAAGCGGCGGTCATCGGCCCCGCGCTCGAGGCCAACGCTCAGCCGCCCTTATTGCCGCTGCCGGTTCGCTGTTCGCGCCGAGGCAGGGCGCGAAGGCGGAGAAACAAGACGCCCAGAGGCACGACCGGTTTTCTCTCGCGGCAGCGGCAATTCGCTGATCCACGGATGAGACGTTGGTCGTTGGGCGATCCTTTGGGGACCTCTCGAAAGAATCTGATGATTTTGCCCGTCGCAACGAGGTTGCTGCTTTTCACCAATCGCAAGAGTCAGAGATTTGCAGGGAGCCTTGCGAGCCCTTTGGAAAGCCCTCCCCCAATCTGTCACCATCTGTCAGCAGGCTTTGCAAATATCTCATCCACCCCCCACGGCGCCTGGACGACACTGTGCGCATGAAAGGAGTAGGCGGATGGACTGGAATTTCGCGATCGAGAAACACAAGGAGGCGTTGAAGCGCGTTCTGGCCATGCTCGTCGCCATGGCCGGGCTTGGCTCTGGGGGACAGTTTACTTTCTTTCCGCAGGAAGGCTCATTGGCTCAGAACCCGGCGCTGGCGGAAAAAAGTAAACTGTCCCCGGCACTCCCCCGCCATCTCCACCGCGCCATTCTTCGCCTGTTGCGCGCCGCCGAGGCTGCAGCGCGGCGGCTCATCGTCGTTGCCGCGCGCGGGCTGGTGGTGCTGCCTGGTCCGCAGCGCCACATTGTGCCGGAGCAACCCTCGCCCTTCGGCCGCAGCGGCCCGGTGCTCACCCCCTCGCCAAAAGTGCCCCGCCCGGCCGCGCGCCCGACCCTGCCGCTCATCGATCCGCTGCCCGGTCAGTTCCGCCGCCGCCATGCTGTCGCCACCGCGATGCCGCGCATCAGCGTGCCCGGCTGGACAGACCCGGCCCCGCCCCTGCCCGGCCAACCGCCAATGATTTGCTCGACGCGACCAGCATCCACCGTCGCCTTGCAGCACTTGTTGCCGCGCTTGACGACCTGCCGCGCCAGGCAAGACGCCTTGCGCGCTGGCGCTCACGCCGCCCGCGGGGCCGGTTCCATCGCGTGACGCCGCTGCGCGGCGGGCGTCCGCCCGGCTGGCGCAAGCCCGACTCGCGCCGCGCCCATCCGATACACCCCGTGCTGCACGACCTTCATGGCCTTGCCTTCTGGGCGCAGGAAAAACCCGACACGTCCTAATTCATCAAGTCGATCATTTTGTCGAACATCACCAGATGATCCTGACGGGGCGTCAGTGATCGGGTTTTCGGTTGGCGTATTTGCAAAGACGTCGGCGCGAAAATCGAGCCAGTCGACGCCGAAGGAATCGTAGCGTGTCGGAAAACTCACATCCTGTAGCGGCCCGCCTCGCCTCAGCCCTTGAACGTCACCCAATCCTCGAGCGGAGCGCGTTCGGTGCGGAACTGGTTTTCCGGCTTGCTGGTGTCTTCGTACCCAAGCGACATGCCGCAGACGAGCACCTCCTCCTCCGCCATCCCGAGGATCGGCCGGATCTGCTTGTGATAGGGGGCAAAAGCGGCCTGCGGGCATGTGTGCAACCCCCTGCCCCGTGCCGCCACCATAATGTTTTGCAGGAACATGCCGAGATCGACCCAGGAGCCCTGGTTCAGCCGCCGGTCGATGGTGAACAGCATGCCCACCGGAGCATCAAAGAAGACAAAATTGCGGTCATGCTGGGCGCGCATGCGCTCGACCTCGCGCCGGCCGATGCCCAGCGCATTGTAGAGCCCGAAGCCCACCGTGCGTCGCCGCGTCAGATAGGGTTCGAAGAACTGGTCGGGATAATATTTGTACTCGTCCCATTCGATCTTTTCGGCCCGGATGCCGGAATTGAGGATCGCTTCCGAGATTGCCTTCAGCGTCTCGCCCCTGGCGACATAGACCTTCCAGGGCTGCATATTGGTGCCGGAGGGCGCGCGCGACGACACTTCCAGGATATCGCGGACCGTCGCGTCGTCGACCGGATCGGGCAGGAAGGCGCGCACCGAGCGGCGCGAGCCGATAGCCTCGTCGACGATCGCGGTCTCTTCGCTCAACTCGGGTTTTCTGTCCGGCGACAGCATCGAAACACTCCGCTTGGATGCCTAAGCATAAGGCATCGCCCTGGTTTTTGGGAATCCTGAAACGCGTTGACCATCAAACCGTTGCACCAAAATGACAACGGCGGCCAGCAGTCCGGACCGGCCTTACTCGGCCGCCTCGCTATGCGCCGGCCGGGTGTTGCCCTTTTTCAAGAGGTCCGACACCAGAAACGCCAGTTCGATGGACTGGTCGGCATTGAGCCGCGGATCGCAATGGGTGTGGTAGCGGTCCTGCAGTTCCTCGGCCTTGATGGCGCGCGCGCCGCCGGTGCATTCGGTAACGTTGTTGCCGGTCATCTCGACATGAATGCCACCGGGATGCGTGCCCTCGGCATGGTGCACATCGAAGAAGCTCTGCACCTCCTTCAAAATGCGGTCGAACGGGCGCGTCTTGTAGCCGGCGGCGGTGATCGTGTTGCCGTGCATCGGATCGCAGGACCAGACAACGTTGCGGCCTTCCTTCTTCACGGCCCGCACCAGCTTCGGCAAATGATCGCCAACCTTGTCTGCGCCGAAACGCGCAATCAGCGTCAGACGACCCGGTTCGTTTTCCGGGTTCAGCACGTCGATCAGGCGCAGCAGCCCTTCCGGTTCCAGCGAAGGGCCGCATTTCAGGCCGAGCGGGTTCTTGATGCCGCGGCAGAATTCGATATGCGCGTGGTCCGGCTGGCGGGTACGGTCGCCGATCCAGATCATGTGGCCGGAAGTCGCGTACCAGTCGCCGGAGGTCGAATCGACGCGTGTCAGCGCCTCCTCGTAGCCGAGCAGCAGCGCCTCATGGCTGGTGTAAAAATCGGTCTCGCGCAGCGCGAAATTGGTGTCCGAGGTGATGCCGACCGCGCGCATGAAGTCCATGGTTTCGGTGATGCGATTGGCCAGCGCCTCGTATTTTTCGCCCTGCGGGCTGTCGGCGACAAAACCCAGCATCCATTTATGGACGTTTTCGAGCGAGGCGTAACCGCCCTGCGCGAAGGCGCGCAAAAGGTTGAGCGTCGCGGCCGACTGGCGATACGCCATCTCCTGGCGCGCCGGATCCGGCACGCGCGACTTGGCGTCGAAGCCGGTGCCGTTGATGATATCGCCACGGTAGCTAGGCAGTGTCACGCCGTCGATCGTTTCGGTGTCGGAGGAGCGCGGTTTTGCAAATTGGCCGGCGATGCGACCGACCTTCACCACCGGCTGTGCGCCGGCAAAAGTCAGCACCACCGACATCTGCAGGAAGACGCGGAAGAAGTCGCGGATATTGTCAGCGCCGTGTTCGGCAAAGCTCTCGGCGCAGTCGCCGCCTTGCAGCAGGAAGGCATTGCCGGCCGCCACATTGGCGAGCTGCTTCTTCAGCTTGCGCGCCTCGCCGGCAAAAACCAGCGGCGGGAAGGTGGCGAGCCGGCCTTCGACCTCTTTCAGAACGGTCTCGTCCGGAAAGGACGGAACCTGTTGAATCGGCTTGGCTCTCCAGGAATCTGGCGTCCATTTCGTCATCGCAGCACCCGTGCACGGCCGCTTGGGGCCGCCTCAATCTCAAGTTGGCGGGTCTATAGCGGATGGCCTTACGCTGCGCCAGCAAAGAGTGCCATGCGCGGAAACAAGAAAGAACCCAGATCGAGCGCTCTGTTGCGCATCTCGATCCACTTTTGGCGATGGCGGATACTCACATTGGTGAAGATGCTCCCGACGTCCTCAGCTGCCAATATCAGTTAAGCAGCAGCACTTTGTGTTTGACTCGAGCGCCGCAATTGGAGGAGCCGATGCCGTCAGTTTTCGTCGATGCGAAGTTGAACGATGATGAGCGCCGCGGCAGGCTCTATACGGGTGACATTTTCATCCATTCCGCTACGGACTCGTCCAACGCGCTCATTGCGCTGGGCAAAGAGATGCTCGATCTGGCCTTCGGCGGTCGCGATCCGCGGACGATCCACAATCATCTGTCGGCGGACGAGGTTGCGGCAATCCTGGCCAAGGTCAAGCCAGCCTTTATTCATCACCCCGAGTGCAAGCGGCTAATTCCGCTGATGATGAAGGAACATGGCGTCGACCTCGACAAACTTTTCTTCGATGTCCCCCGCATGCGTTCGGCATATCCGTCTCATTTCTTGTCGTCGGGCATCGCCTACGCTTTTCATCCCCATCGCGACACTTGGTATTCGGCCCCGATGTGCCAGATCAACTGGTGGCTTCCGATTTATCCGGTCGATCCGAACAATGCGATGGGCTTCTATCCCGACTATTTTGACGCGCCGGTGAAGAACAATTCGGAGATTTACAACTATTACGAGTGGAACACCAACAATCGCGCGAATGCTGCCCAACACGTCAAGAGCGACACGCGCGAGCAGCCGAAGCCACAGGAAGCGCTGAGGTCGAAGTCGTTGCGTTATCTGCCTCCGCCCGGCGGAATTATCATGTTTTCCGGCGCGCAGCTGCACGAGACGGTTCCCAATACAACCGATCTGGCGCGCTACAGCATCGACTTCCGGACCGTTCACTCGGATGATTTGGTTGCGCATCGGGGCGCGGCGAATCTTGGATTCGCGTTGTACCGGCACGACGATGCGCGACTATGTTTGCGCGGCCGACGGGCATCCGATTCCCGACGAGATCGTCCGCCAGTACGATGACGGCACTGCTATTGCCGGCAAAGTACTGCGTTACACTGCCCCGGCGATGGAACCTGCCGCAGTCCATTAACTGAAACGGTGCGCCGGCAAAGAGTTGTAGCGTAGGGGCGCGAACGCGAGGCTACGTCTCGTCAGGCCCGTAAGGGTTGCTGATGATCCGCAGCAGAGCGTTTGCGGCCTCTTCGCCGTCGTGCTGGCCACGCACCCAAGCATCCTCAAATTCGCCACTCACCCAGGCAAGTCGCTCTCGCCGGCAAAGATTTTCGAGATCACCTTCCCGCACATAGCGGAATTTGCCGACGGTCTTGGCGAACGGGAAAAGCTCCCGGTTGCTCAGCACATGGGTCAGGCCACGCCGCCTTTCACTGTCGCGTCGCCATGTTGCCAGGAAGATCTCCAGCAGATCGGAAAGCCGCCGGCCCCGCGTCTCGGCGCATTCGAGAATATTGCCGATGAAGATGCGCGGCGCGTGGCGGTTGGCGGCGATCGCCGGTATGATGCCATCGACCAGCAAATGCGGCAGGATGCTGGTGAAAAAGCTGCCCGGCCCGAACACGATGGCGTGCGCGGTTTCGATAGCCTCGAACGCTGCCTCGTTGGCCTCGACATCGCCGGCAGGCCCGAGCGCTATCGCTGAAATGCCCATCGCGGAAGCGTCGTCGTCTAGGGCGGTGACGCGATGTTGGCCCGAGATCAGCCGCCCGTCGCGCAACGTTGCGGCGAGCTGGATATCCGGCCGCACAGAAGCCGGCCAGACCTGGCCCTCGATGGAACAAAGGTGACGGAACACGGCGACCGCCGCATTGATGTCTTCGCCCGAGGCCAGATAGGCGCCAGTCAGGATAAAATTGCCGATTGAGCCATGGCGGTAATCGAAATCCAGCGGCGCGCTGCGGCCGAACAGATCGAGATAAGCAAGGATAGCCTCGCGAACTTCCGGCGCCATACGCTGCAGCAGCGGGTGCGCCCCGTGCGCGTAGAATTCGAACTCCGCCCGGGCCTCGTCATTGCCAAGCGCGCTCGACAGCCGGGCATTGAAGATTTTCACGACATCGCCGGCTCTGCCCTCGCCATGCGCCATGGTCATCAGCGCCTGGCGGACGTCGCCGACGGGCAGCATGTTGAAGGTCTCGCGAATGGCTTTCGAGCTGCCGCCGCTATCCCAGGCAGGCACGATCCGGGTGATGTCCGCGCCTCGGTGGCTCAGCGCAATGTTGATGTTGCGGCAGGCGCTGCCGCCGGAAAACAGCACGATTCGCGGCCGCCCGGCCGTTGGCGCGGCGTTGAGGCCGCTCACGCCCTACACCCGCTCGCCGTGCTTCAGCCGGTAGCTAGGCTGATACATCGTCACCAGCTCCTCGGCGGCCGTCGGGTGGATTGCCATGGTGCGGTCGAACTCTTCCTTGGTGAGCCCGGCCTTCAGGATGACGCCAAGCAGTTGCGCCATTTCGCCGGCGTCCGGTCCGAGCACATGCGCGCCGAGCACCAGCCCGCGTCTGGCGTCGACAACGAGCTTCATCAGCATTTTTTCGTCGCGGCCGGCCAGCATATTGCGCATCGGCCGGAAGTGCGCGCGGTAGATATCGACGTTGTTGAAGCGCTTGGCGCGCCGCGTCTTCGGTCAGGCCGACCGTGCCGATCTCCGGCTGCGAGAACACCGCCGTCGCGACCATTGTCGTGGTCCGGCTTGGTCGGGTTGTCCTGGAAAGCGGTCTCGACGAAACACATCGCCTCGTGGATGGCGACCGGCGTCAGCTGGATGCGGTTGGTCACGTCGCCAATCGCCCAGATGTTGCGGACATTGGTGCGCGAATATTCGTCGACGATGATCTCGCCCGGTCTTGTCGAGCTCGACGCCGGCCGCCTCAAGGCCCAGCCCTTCGGTATTCGGCATGCGTCCGACGGCGAGCATCACCTGGTCGGCGACGCGCGTCGTCTCATCCGAAAGATGGCTCTCGAGCTGCCATCCGGCCGCTTCTCGACCTTCTCGCGATGGTCTGGCAGAGGATGCGGATGCCCTTCTTCTCCATGCCTCGTGCAGACAGCCGCCGCAGGTCCATGGTCGAAGCGCGCTGAGAATCTCCGCGCCGCGATAGACGAGCGTAGTGTCGACGCCGAGGCCGTGGAAAATGTTGGCGAATTCGACGGCGATATAGCCGCCGCCCTCGATCAGGATCTTCTTCGGCAGCTTTTCCAGATGGAACGCCTCGTTGGACGAGATGCAGTACTCGTTGCCCGGGAAGCGCGGCATGCGCGGCTGGCCGTCCGCCGGTGGCGATCAGGATGTGGTCGGCGGTGACCGTGCGGTCCAGTCGCTTCCAGCCGGATGCGTGTGCGCATCGATCAACGTCGCGCGCGACTGCGAAGGCCGTCGCCGCCGGCCTTCTCGACGCCGTTGCGATAGATCGCTTCCAGCCGCGCGATTTCCTTGTCCTTGTTGGCGATCAGCGTCGGCCAATCGAATTTGGCCGTCGGCACGGTCCAGCCATAGCCCGCGGCGTCCTCGAAGTGTCTCGGAAAATTGCGAGGCATAGACGAACAGCTTCTTCGGCACGCAGCCGCGGATCACGCAGGTGCCGCCGAACCGGTACTCCTCGGCGATTGCCACGCGCTGCCAGGCCTGCCGCTGACGCGCGCCGCACGCACGCCGCCGGAGCCGCCGCCGATGACGAAGAGGTCGTAGTCATAGCTCGCCATCTCGGCTCTCCGATTCCTGCTGTCAGAAATAGTGCATTGGCGAAGCGCTTAGAAGGGCTGGTTTCTGGGCCACGCGCGCAATCGGAACCGCCGGCCACCGGACGCGTTGTCTTGTGGTCTCAGATAGGAGTTTGATCATGGGCCGCTCAATTCTGCTTTGGTTTCTCGGCGTGCCGATTCCGATCATCATTTTGCTTTGGTTCTTCTGGAGCTGACCAGATTGGTTACCGAGGCAGACAGCCACGCAAAGCTTTGTTAACCCTAACAGTGTGTAATCAACCTAATTCGTCGCGTCAGTCGGAATTGGGTCGCGCCGTGAAGTTTCAAGTCAGTCGAACGTTTTCGGTCGCCGCAGAGAGCCCCACACCATCATCATCGCGCGCGGCGATGAACTCCGCCATTTCACCGTCAGGCCGTGGGTCGTTGCCTTTGTTGGTTCGCTCTTCGCGGCCATTGCGATTGGCTATCTGACGGCGACCACCTATCTGGTGCTGCGCGACGACCTCATCGGGGCGTCCGCTGCCCGCCAGGCGAGGATGCAGCAAGCCTACGAAGACCGCATTTCGGCCTTGCGCGCGCAAGTCGACCGCATCACCAGCCGGCAATTGCTCGACCAGCAACTGGTCGAGACCAAGGTCGGCGAGCTTTTGCAGCGCCAAAGCGAACTTACCCAACGGCATCAAAGCCTCGCGCCGGTCCTTGGCGACACGGCCAATGATCGCGCACTGCCGGCCGCTGGCCCGGTGCCGTCAGACAAGCCGGATCAGCGCGCCAGCCTTGACGATTTCATGGATAAGCCTGGCGCGGCGCTTGCCTATGCCAGCGCCGACGCCTCGCCGTTTTCGCTCTGGTCGACCCGCAAGCGCGATGCCAATGCCCCCTCCTCCGCCGACCGCGCCGACATGATGTTCGTGGCGATCAATCGCTCACTGCGCACCATCGAAACCGACCAGATGAACCGCGTCGAGAGCCTTGCCGACAATGCCTACGAGACAGCGGAAGCCATTGGCGATGCGCTGGAATCAGCCGGCTTCAACGTCGACGGTGATTTTGACAAGACCGACGTCGGCGGTCCGCTGGTGCCGGTCGACAGCGCGTCGATGTTCGACAACAAGGTCAAGGAGCTGGACGACGCCTTAGGCAAGCTTGAGACCTTGAAGAAGCAGGTGCGGCTTTGGCCAATCGCGAACCCTGCGCGCAACTGGTCGGTATCGAGCACATTTGGCGTGCGAAAGGACCCGTTGTTGGGAACGCCGGCGTTGCACTCAGGCATGGATTTTCGTGCTCCCATGGGAGCGCCGATCAAGGCGACCGCCAATGGCGTTGTCACCAAATCGGGCTGGAATGGCGGATATGGCCGCATGGTCGAGATCGACCACGGCAACGGTTTCGCCACCCGCTTTGCCCATATGAGCAAGATTCTCGTCAAGGAAGGCGATCACATCAAGATCGGTGATGTCGTGGGTCAAGTCGGCTCAAGCGGTCGCTCGACCGGGCCGCATCTGCACTACGAAATTCGGAAAAACGGAGCTGCGATCGATCCGCTGCGCTTCATCAAGGCTGGCAAGCAGATCGATCGCTATATGGCTGCTCTTTAGGTGGCAGCAAGCCGCCTCACATCCGGTGGCGTCGCTTCGTCCACCAGCATCGCAATCGCTGCGTCCAGCGACATCGATACCTGATCGCGCGAGCCCAGACGGCGGATATTGACGGTTGTTTCTTCTGCTTCCCGGCGTCCGCACACCAGCATCACCGGCACTTTGGCCAGGCTGTGTTCGCGAACCTTGTAGTTGATCTTCTCGTTGCGAAGATCGGCTTCCGCCATCAGGCCCGCAGCCTTCAGCTTCTTGACGACCGAGGCGGCATAGCCGTCCGCGTCCGAGGTAATCGTCGCCACCACCACCTGCACCGGCGCGAACCAGAGCGGGAAATGGCCCGAAAAGTTCTCGATCAGGATGCCGAGGAAACGCTCCATCGAGCCGCAGATGGCGCGGTGGATCATCACCGGCTGCTTCTTTTCCGAGTCTGCGCCGATGTAGAAAGCGCCGAACCGTTCCGGCAGGTTGAAGTCAATCTGCGTCGTTCCGCACTGCCATTCGCGGCCGATGGCGTCTTTCAGCGTGTACTCGAACTTCGGCCCGTAGAATGCGCCCTCGCCCGGGTTGATGCCGGTCTTGATGCGGTTGCCGGATTGGGCGGCGATCTTGTCCAGCACCTGCATCATCACGGCTTCGGCGCGGTCCCAGAGATGGTCCGCGCCGACGCGCTTTTCGGGGCGCGTCGACAGTTTGACGATCACCTCGTGGAAGCCAAAGTCCTCATAGACCGACAGGATGAGGTCGTTGATCTTGAGGCATTCCTCTTCCATCTGCTCGTCGGTGCAGAAGATGTGCGCGTCGTCCTGCGTGAAGCCGCGCACGCGCATCAGGCCATGCAGCGCGCCCGATGGCTCGTAGCGATGCACCAGCCCGAACTCCGCCAGCCTGATCGGCAACTCGCGGTAGGATTTCAGGCCATGCTTGAAAATCATCACATGGCCAGGGCAATTCATCGGCTTCAGCGCGAAGATGCGCTGGTCGGCTTCCGGGTCTTGCGGGTTTGTCAGCGCATGTGCGGACTTCACCGCAAACATGTTTTCCTGATACCAACCCCAATGGCCTGACGTTTCCCACAGCGCCTTGTCCAGCACCTGCGGCGCGTTCACCTCTTCATAGTCTTCCGCCAGCCGCCGGCGCATATAGGCGACGAGGTTCTGGAACATCTTCCAGCCCTTGGAATGCCAGAAGACGACGCCCGGCCCTTCCTCCTGGAAATGGAACAGATCCATTTCGCGGCCGAGCCGGCGATGGTCGCGCTTCTCGGCCTCCTCCAGCATGTGCAGGTACTGGTCGAGCTCGGCCTGCTCGGCCCACGCCGTGCCGTAGATGCGCGTCAGCATCGGCCGGTTCGAATCGCCGCGCCAATAGGCGCCCGCCACCTTCAACAGCTTGAAGGCGTTGCCGATCTGGCCCGTCGAGGCCATGTGCGGGCCGCGACAAAGGTCGAACCACTCACCTTGATTGTAGATCTTGAGGTCCTGGCCTTCCGGAATCATGTCGACCAGTTCGACCTTGTAGTTTTCGCCCTTGTCCTGAAAAACCTTGCGCGCTTTTTCGCGGTCCCAGACTTCCTTGGTGAAGGGTTTGTTGCGGCCGATGATCTCCCGCATCTTCTTTTCGATGATGGGAAAATCGTCCGGCGTGAACGGCTGGTTGCGCGCGAAGTCGTAGTAGAAACCGTTTTCGATGACCGGGCCGATCGTCACCTGCGTGCCCGGCCAAAGCTCCTGCACAGCTTCGGCCAGCACGTGCGCCGCGTCATGGCGGATCAATTCCAGCGCGCGCGGGTCGGACCGGGTGACGATCTCGACATTTCCGGATGTCTTCAGCGGATCCGACAGATCGCGCAGCTCGCCGTCGACGGTGTAGGCGACGGCCTTCTTGGCCAGCGATTTGGAAATGGATTCTGCAAGGGCAGCACCCGTCGTCGCCGCGTCGTATTCGCGAACGGAGCCATCGGGAAATGTCAGGGAAACGTTTGCCATGTCATTCTCCTATCCAGTCCCGCATACGAGCGCGGGTGGTGTTTGAGCCGGATGCGTCCGGTGCGAGCGGGCTTTTAGTGGCGGATCAGCGCGCCGTAAAGCCTTGCGACGTCAGCTTTTCGAGCGTTTGCGGCGATTTTCCGATATGCCAATAGCGCCACGGCGTGAACCAGTGATAGCGGCTTTCGAGTTCGACAGGCACGCGGTCGATGCCATGCGTGCCCCACGGGCCGCAGTGCATGATGCGAAACAGCCCCATCCAACCGCCGGCCCAGATGCCGTGCCGGGCGATCGCCTCATAGGCATATTCAGAGCAGGTCGGCAGATGGCGGCACGAATTGCCGACAAAGCCGGACAGGGTCAGTTGATAGAACCGGACAACAGCCGTGCCGAACAGCCGGCCAGGCGTGCGCCGCCATCGGCCCTGCCAATTGCGGGACTGGCTTCGCGTTTTGTCGTGATGCGCGTGGTCGTGCACTGATTTTCCTGCTTACAACGGCCACAACATAGGCTGGCTTGCGCCCGGATTCGAGTGAGCGATTGCGATACACGCAACGGACCGTCAACCCGGCGTGAACAGTGAGTGTTGGCCGGTCACTTTGAACGGACGAAACATTTGTCCTATCTAGCTCGGAACACCACGCGCCCGGTTTCTGCCGGACTTCCCGCGGATTGAGATAACTTATGACCAAAACAATCGAATTCGGCATCGATACGTTCGGCGACGTCACCGTCGGACCGGACGGCAAGCTGCTGCACCAGGCGCAGGTCATTCGGAATGTCCTCGACGAAGCAATCCTGGCGGACGAGGTCGGCATCGACTTCATCGGCGTTGGCGAACATCACCGCAGCGATTTTGCTGTCTCCGCGCCGGAAGTGATGCTTGCCGGTATTGCGACCCGCACCAAACGCATCAAGCTCGGCTCGGCGGTTACCGTATTGTCGTCCGACGATCCGATTCGCGTGTTCGAGCGGTTTTCGACGATCAATGCACTGTCCAATGGACGCGCCGAAGTCATTCTCGGACGCGGATCGTTCACCGAATCCTTCCCGCTCTTCGGCTTCGACTTGAAGGACTACGAAACCTTGTTCGAGGAAAAGCTCGATCTGTTCGCGGCGCTGTTGAAAAACGGGCCGGTCGATTGGCAAGGAGAGCATCGTACGCCCTTGAAGGGCGCAACCGTCTATCCGCCGATCGAGAACGGCAAACTTTCGGCGTGGATTGGCGTCGGCGGCAGTCCAGAATCGGTTGTTCGTTCGGTGCGGTACCAAATTCCGATGACACTCGCGATCATCGGCGGCGACCCGAAGCGCTTCCTGCCCTATGTCGACCTCTACAAGCGGGCGCAGGCGCAGCTTGGCGCGTCGCCAATGCCGCTCGGCGTGCATTCGCCGGGCTATGTTGCCGAGACCGACGAGCAGGCGCGCGAGGAATTGTGGCCCGGCTACAAGGCGATCCACGACAGGATCGGCCGCGAGCGCGGCTGGCCGCCGACCACCAAGGAACGCTTCATCGACGAGGTGGAGAACGGCTCGACCTATGCTGGTTCGCCCGAAACCGTCGCGAGAAAGATTGCGAACACGGTGCAGGCCCTGGGTGCCGATCGCTTCGACCTCAAATATTCGGCCGGCACGACGTCGCACGAAAAGATGATAAAGAGCATCGAACTCTACGGCACAAAGGTCATCCCGCTGGTGCGGGAGCTGCTGGCGGAGAAAAGCGAGGCGGCTTAGGGCTGTTCGCTCGGTGCAAGGTCGCGAATTCGTTCGACGAGTTCCGGCACACTGTTCGTCGCTGCAGGCCACACGATTGTTATGTCGATCGTATCGTAACCATGCGAAAGCCGGTTCCGTGCACGGTAGGCAGCTTCGAGTTCAAGCTCTGGATGGGCCGTGACAAAATCAGGATAGTGCCGCCGTATGGATCCGGCGGCCTCGCCAATCGCCTCATACATTTGACGACGGCCAGTTGATGGAGGCGGCTCTTTGCGAAATCGTCATATGAAAGTTCGTGAACGAAGCTGTGAATTTGCTCGCCCCAATTGGCGATATCAAGCAGTAGCTCGTCGAGGGGCTTAGGCTCTCTCGGCATCAGAGACGCCGTTGATCCATCTCGACGCGTTGTGACGCCGCTGGACCGAATTCTCCTGTTGTATGCACACCGATCGGCACGCCGAGGAATTCCTCCAACTCAAGCTCGAGCTTTGCCAGATCAAAGAGTGACACCATGCCCTGCTGATCGACGAGAATATCAATATCGCTTCCCTCGATATCCTCGCCGCGCGCAACGGACCCGAAGACGCGCCGGATTCGTCACGGGATATCTGGCGATGATCTCCAGCACCCTGTCTCTATTAAGCGCCAGCGCCTCCGACGGTCTCATCGTCAGGCCGCCTCTTCCGCGTGCTTTTTCTCAATCTGGCCGATCGCATCGACCACGGCGTCGAAGGTCAGCATAGTCGAGGCGTGCCTTGCGCGGTAGTCGCGCACCGGCTCCAGATATTTGAGATCATCGAAGCGGCCCGTCGGCGGCGCGCCGTTTTCCTTCAACATCTTGCGCATGGTTTCGCGAACCTCGCGCAGCTCATCGGATGTTGCGCCAACCACGTGGCTGGCCATGATCGAGGACGAGGCCTGGCCGAGCGCGCATGCCTTCACGACATGCGCAAAGTCCGTCACCACGCCGTCTTGCATCTTGAGATCGATGGTGACGGTCGAGCCGCAGAGCTTCGAATGGGCAGTGGCGGTCGCGTCCGGGTTCGCCAGCCGGCCGATACGACCGATATTGCCGGCAAAACCGAGAATTTTCGCGTTATAGACGTCGTCGATCATGATTTTTCACGCCTGCCGCGTTTGGACGAACGTTTCGTCGCGCCTGCATGGGTTTCATTCGCCCTGTTCAGCCATATATAATGCCTGCGGTCCGTTAACGACAAGGCAAGCCAAAGTCTTCGAGTCTATGGACCAACCCTGTGCGTCTCTTAGGCCCCGGATCCGTTCCGATCAGAGTTCCGCAGGCGACCGTTCAACTCGTCCCTTCTGAGAAAGGGACTACGGGAGACGCCACTATGGATGCCACGATTGCGAAATTGATGCCGCGCTCGGCTTACATGGATAAGCCGGTAACGGATCGGCCGACACAGGAAGAAGCCGAAGCCGCGGTGCTAACGCTGCTGCGCTGGGCCGGCGACGATCCGACCCGGGAAGGCCTGATCGACACGCCGAAGCGCGTTGCCAAGGCATACCGCGAAATCTTCGACGGCTATGACAAATGCCCGGCGGAAGAGCTTGGCCGCACCTTCGAGGAAGTGGCCGGTTATGACGACATGGTCGTCATGCGCGACATCCTGTTCCACTCGCATTGCGAGCATCACATGGTGCCGATCATCGGCAAGGCGCATGTCGGCTATCTGCCGGACGGCAAGGTCGTCGGCCTGTCGAAGCTGATCCGCGTGGTAGAAATTTTTGCGCATCGCCTGCAAACGCAGGAGGCGCTGACGGCCCAGATCGCCAACGTCATCCAGGATGTGCTTGAACCGCGCGGCGTCGCTGTCGTCATCGAGGCCAATCACTTGTGCATCGAGATGCGCGGCATCCGCAAACAGGGTTCGTCGACGCTCACCTCGACCTTCACCGGCGCTTTCAAGGACAGTCCGGAAGAACAGGTGCGCTTCTTGACGATGGTGCGCGGCGCACCCATTGCCGCCGTTCCTGCCTAAGCTTCGAATGGATATGCTCGCTTTCGCGCAACCCGCCAGTGACAAGAAGACACTCGAGGAAGGCGCTGAATTCACGCCGAAATTCGACGCGCATGGCCTGTTGACGGCGGTCGTCACCGATGCCCGCGACGGTGTGCTGCTGATGGTGGCGCACATGAATGCCGAGGCGTTGGCGCTGACGCTGCAAACCGGCATCGCGCACTACTGGTCGCGTTCGCGCAAGGCGATCTGGAAGAAGGGTGAAACCTCCGGCAATTTTCAGCGTGTCGTCGAAATGCGCACCGATTGCGATCAGGATGCCGTTTGGCTCAAGGTCGAGGTGGCCGGCCACGACGCCACCTGCCACACTGGCCGCCGCTCCTGTTTCTATCGCACCGTCAGCCTTAAGGATGACCGGCGCGGTCTTGACGACAGACGACAGTCAACCGGTCTTTGACCCTGCCGCGGTCTACACTCAGCCGAAATGATCATGGGCGGGTTATTGGTCGGTAAGCAATTTCGGACTAGAATTCCGGCCGGCATTTGGGAGTTTGTGTGATGCTCGAATGGGCATCGTTTCGCAGCTTGCGTGTGACGGATGCGACCGGCGCACTCCGGCGGCAGCACCTCGCCGACGCAGAGGCCTGGCATAGCTCTGGCTCTTGGCGGCGGCGCGGCGCGCGGCTGGGCGCATATCGGCGTGCTGCGCGCCCTGGACGAAGCCGAGATCGAAGTATCGATGATCGCGGGCACCTCGATCGGTGCGCTGGTCGGCGGTTGCTATCTGGCCGGCAAACTCGATGAACTCGAAGAGTTCGCCCGCAGCCTGACGCGCCGGCGCATTCTTTCTTGGCTCGACTTGAAGCTCGGCGGTAGCGGCCTGTTTGGCGGCATGAAACTTGATGCACGCATGCGCGACCATATGAGCAGCATCGTCATCGAGGACTTGCCGCGGCCGCTGGTTTGTGTCGCAACCGAAATTGGCACCGGCCACGAAATCTGGCTGACCAGCGGTTCGCTCATCACGGCAATGCGCGCATCCTATGCGCTGCCTGGCGTGTTCGAACCGGTCTCCTGCAATGGCAGGCTGCTGGTCGACGGGGCACTGGTCAACCCGGTTCCGGTTTCGGTTCTGCGCGCCTACGAGCAGCCGGCGGTCGTCGCGGTGAACCTCCACTACGAGCTGTTCGGGCGCGGCTCAGTCATAAAGCACAGTGCGGGCGATGCTACCGCGGCAAAGCCGATGCACGAAGCGCTGATGGAAGACGTTTCGCCATCGCAGGGAAGGCGACTTGGCGTGACGGGCGCCATGGTCGAGGCTTTCAACATCATCCAGGACCGGATTGCGCGAGCGCGGTTGGCGGGCGACCCGCCGGACCTGTCACTGATGCTGAAGCTTGGCCATATCGGTCTGTCCGAATTCCACCGCGCCGGCGAGGCGATCGAGGTCGGCTACCAGTTCACCAAGACCCGTACCAAGGAGCTACGGCGCCTACGCGACGTCGTCGTTGACGCCTAGTCATTCCGCAATTGCCGCGTCGGCAATCCTGAACTGCATCGAGCGGGCGCCATTCCAATAATTGGCCGACAGTGCGCCAGCCACATGCACGGCGCGGCCGACATTGCGAACCAGAAATTGCCCCAGATCGGTTTCCGCCGATCGGAACGACATGCCGGTGATGCTGCCGCCGGCCTCGGAGCGCAGTTGCGCACGGATATGGCCGGTGCCGACGACGCGCGCATCCATGATGCGATGTCGCGGCAAGGCGAATGTCGGCGAGGGATGGCCCGAGCCATAGGGTCCGGCCCGTTCCAGCAAATCGAACAGGTCTTGGGTCGCACCGTCGGCGGTCAAGGCACCGTCGATCTTCAGCGTTTCCTCATCGCGCAGCCGCAACACGGCCTGCGCAGCGCGGCTTTCGAAGAACGCCCGCAACTCCCCCAGCCTGTCGCGCTCAACGGTTATGCCGGCGGCCATGGCGTGGCCACCGCCTTTCACGAGCAGTCCGGCATCCACCGCATCGCGCACGAGCCGGCCCAGGTCGAACCCTGGTATCGACCTGCCGGAACCGGCTCCCGAGCCGTTGGGATTAAAGTGAATGGCAAAGGCCGGGCGGCGGGTGTGTTCTTTCAACCGGGCGGCGATCAGGCCGACAATGCCCGGGTGCCATTTGTCGCTGGCGGTTACGACGACAGCCGGTCCGTCGCCGCCGGCCAGCTCGGCGTCGGCTTCGGCACGCGCCTCCGCTAGCATCGCCTGCTCCATCGTCTGCCGTTCGGCATTCAAACGATCCAGCGTCTCGGCGATTGTCTGCGCCTCGATCGGATCGTCGGTAGCGAGCAGCCGGCTGCCGAGGGCCGCGTCGCCGATGCGCCCGCCCGCATTGATGCGGGGGCCGAGCAGAAAGCCGAGATGAAAGGTGCTGACCGGTTCGCCGATCCGCGATGCGCGCACCAGCGCTGCCAGACCGACATTCTGCATATGGCGAATGGCCAGCAGCCCCTTCACCACGAAGGCACGGTTGATACCGATCAGCGGCACCACGTCACAGACCGTCGCGAGGGCCGCGAGGTCGAGCAGCCCCAGCAGATCGATGCGCGGCGTGTCGGGCACTCGCTCTCGAAGCAAGGTCGAAGCGCGAACCAATGTGAGAAACACCACGCCCGCGGCGCAGAGATGCCCCTGCCCCGACAGATCGTCCTCCCGGTTGGGATTGACGCAAGCGACTGCCGGCGGCAGCGCGCCGCCCACCTGGTGATGGTCGAGCACGACAACTTCGGCGCCGGCATCATTGGCGGCGGCGATTGCCGTGGCGCTGTTCGTCCCGCAATCGACGGTGACGATCAGGCTGGCACGGCCGGCCAGTTCACGCATTGCCTCCGGATTCGGCCCGTAACCCTCGAAGATGCGGTCTGGAATGTAGATTTCGCTTTCGACGCCATAGTGGGCGAGGAAACGTTTCATCAGTGCCGAGGAACAAGCGCCGTCGACGTCATAGTCGCCAAAGATCGCCACTCGCTCGCGCATCACGACCGCACGAACGATACGCTCCGCTGCGGCGTCCATGTCGGTCAGGCTCGACGGGTCCGGCATCAGATCGCGGATCGTTGGGTCAAGGAAGGCTTCCGCATCCTCCGGCTGTACGCCGCGCCCAGCCAGCACCCGTGCGACGATATCGGGCAGGCCGCTCGCCTGCGCCATCTGAAGCGCGGCCATATCCTGCCGCTCAGACAGTCTGTGCTCCCAGGCAAGGCCGGTCGCGGAGCGACGCACACCCAGAAAGAGGCGCTTCGTTGAGGGAAGAACGAGGTCGAGCGACATCAGCCGACGATATGGATAGGCGTCACCGCTGCAAAGCTATTAAAATTTTTCCAGATCCTGATGCCGCGCCTTGATCTCGCGAACCGTGCGCGAAGACGACCGCAGCACCAGCGTGTCGGTGGTGATCGAATCGCGGCCGAATTTCACGCCGGCGAGCAAATTGCCGTCGGTAACGCCGGTCGCGGCGAAGACAACATCGCCGCGCGCCATGTCCTGCACGTGATAGACGCGCTTCGGATCCTCGATGCCCATGCGCGCCGCGCGTGCGATCTTTGCCGGTGTGTCCAAGACCAACCGGCCTTGCATCTGCCCGCCGATGCAGCGCAAGGCTGCGGCAGCCAGCACGCCCTCGGGCGCGCCGCCGCTGCCGAGATAGATGTCGATGCCGGTTTCGTCCGGGTCAGTGGTGTCAATCACGCCGGCTACATCGCCGTCGCCGATCAGCCGGATCGCCACGCCGGTCTGGCGAACCGCTTCGATCAGTTTTGCGTGGCGCGGGCGATCGAGAATACAGGCGGTGATTTCCGAGACGGGCACCCGCTTGGCGTCGGCCAGATTGCGGATGTTCTGTTGTGGCGAGGCATCGAGATCGATCAGCCCTTCGGGATAGCCGGGTCCGATCGCGATCTTTTCCATATAGACGTCGGGCGCGAAGAGCAGCGTGCCCTTCTCCGCCACCGCAATCACGGCCAGCGCATTTGGCAGGTTCTTGGCGCAGATCGTCGTGCCTTCGAGCGGATCGAGCGCGATGTCCACCTCCGGCCCTTTGCCGGTGCCAACTTCTTCGCCGATATAGAGCATCGGCGCCTCGTCGCGTTCACCCTCGCCGATGACGACCTTGCCCTTGATCGGCAGGCGGTTCAGCTCCGAGCGCATGGCATCGACCGCGACCTGATCGGCCGCCTGCTCGTCGCCGCGACCCCGCAGGCGCGCTGCCGCAACCGCCGCGCGCTCGGTCACGCGCACGATTTCCATGGTCAGGACTCGGTCGAGGCCAGCCATTGTATTCTTGCTCAAATCCATCACCCGGCTCTTTCGATACGAATGACCTGTGGCTTGTCGATCAGGATGCCGTCCTTGGTGATGCCTTCGACCGCCTTGCGCACGGCCGCTTCGGTGGTCTCGTGCGTCACCAGGATGATGGTCTTTTGCGCCTCGTCGGCCGACCCGTCCGCGTGCTGCACGATCAATTCCAGCGAAATATCGTTATCGGCCATGCGCTTGGCGATCGCGGCGAAGACGCCTGTGCGATCATGCACCGTCAGCCGGATGAAATAACCGCCGGCATGCGAGCGCATCGCGGCGCGTTTGTACGGCCGCAGTTCCTTGGCGGGACGCCCGAAAACGGGCCCGTGCTGGAAGCCCGGCCGGCTCTTGGCGATATCGGCGATATCACCCACGACCGCCGAAGCAGTGGCGTTGCCGCCAGCGCCAGGGCCTGACATCAGGAGCTCGCCCAGGATGTCGGTTTCGATGGCGACGGCATTCGTCACGCCGTGCACCTGCGCGATCACCGATGCTGTCGGCACCATGGTCGGGTGCACGCGCTGTTCGATGCCGCTTTCGGTTTTTTGGGCGACACCCAGCAGCTTGATGCGATAGCCAAGCTCGGCCGCCGCCTTGATGTCGGCCTGGGTGATGTTCGAAATGCCTTCGAGATAGATGTCGTCGGCGGAAATCTTGCAGCCGAAGGCGAGGCTGGTCAGGATCGACAGCTTGTGCGCGGTGTCGTTGCCTTCGATATCGAAGGTCGGGTCGGCTTCGGCATAACCCAGCCGCTGCGCATCCTTGAGACACGCCTCGAAGGTCAGGCCTTCCGCCTCCATGCGGGTCAGGATGTAATTGCAGGTGCCGTTCAGGATGCCGAACACGCGCTGAACGCTGTTGCCGGCCATCGCCTCGCGCATGGTCTTGATAATCGGAATGCCGCCGGCCACCGCCGCTTCATAGTTGAGCAGTACGCCTTTCTTCTCGGCGATCTCGGCCAGGGCAACGCCGTGCCTCGCCAGCAGCGCCTTGTTGGCCGTGACCACATGCCGGCCAGCCTCCAGTGCGGCCTTGACCGAAGCGCGCGCAGCACCTTCCTCGCCGCCCATCAGTTCGACGAAAACGTCAATATCGGCCTTCATCGCAAGCTCGGCGGGATCGTCGAACCACTGCGCATTGCCAAGCTCGATGCCGCGGTCGCGGCTTCGGTCGCGCGCCGAAACGGCGGTGACGGCAATCTCACGGCCGCATTGGCGGGTGAGCTCGGCTGCCTTCGACGACAGAACGCGCACGACCGATGCGCCCACCGTGCCCAACCCGGCAATCCCGACACGCAATGCTTCAGCCATCGTGGATTCAGTCCTTCTTTTTGGGCCAACTGGCGGCGCGAGAGCGGCAAACGGCGACACCCATATCGTGCGGATGCTGCTTGGAAAAGCGTTATGTGGACTACTCGTCCGGTGCGGTGTTTGGCTCAACCACCGTACTGATCGGCGGTTTCAGATTGAATTGTTCCGCAATCAACTCCAGCGCCTTGACCGCATCGCGGTTATAGCCTCGCTCGGCAATCAACCGCACGAATGCGCGTGTGCTCATCAAGGTCATCGGCACTGTCGCGGCCGCCATCAAAGCGGGCACCGCACTGTCCTCATAGAGGACCAGGGCCGATGTTGCGTCAGACGGACGAAAAAGCTCGATATATTCGCGAATGGCGCGTTCGCCGCTGTCGCGCAGCGCCCGTCTCAACGCAGCCTCTGCTTCGGGGGAGCGTTTCGCTAGCTCCCGGCGGCTGGCAATACCCAAGCCCTCGGTCGTCACGGCATGTTCGATGGCATCGCCCATGCGGTCCAGCCACTGCGCGATTTCGGCCGCGAACGGCTTCGACAAATCTCCGCTAACCTCTTCCTCGACGCGGTCGACAACCACGATGCGGCGGTTGGTCAGCCGCATGGAGTCCAAAAGGCCGGCGGCGGCTAGCCGTATCAGCGGTCCGGCGTCGGCTACGATGAGAGGGTCATTGTCGAAGGTCATACGAGACCGACCGCTCAGCGGCGCGCCGCGAGCGGCACGACATTGTTGGGCTGCTTGGTCGAGCTTTGCAGGAATTTCTTGATCGAGCGCGCCGCCTGGCGGATGCGATGTTCGTTCTCGACAAACGCCAGCCGCACGAAATCGTCGCCGTGTTCGCCGAAACCGACACCCGGCGCCACCGCAACGTCGGCGTGTTCGATCAGCAGTTTCGAGAATTCCAGCGAGCCCAGATGCTTGAACGGCTCGGGGATCGGCGCCCAGGCGAACATCGATGCTGCCGGTGCCGGAATATCCCACCCCGCGCGGCCGAACGATTCGACCATCACGTCGCGCCGCCTGTGGTAGACCTCGCGCACCTCGGCGATGTCGGTGCCGTCGCCATTAAGCGCGGCCGCCGCCGCCACCTGGATCGGCGTGAAAGCGCCATAGTCCAGATAGGACTTTACCCGCGTCAACGCCGCGATCAGCCGCTCGTTGCCGACGGCAAATCCCATGCGCCAGCCGGGCATGGAGAAGGTTTTCGACATCGATGTGAACTCGACCGCCACATCGATCGCGCCCGGCACCTGAAGCACCGACGGCGGCGGATTGCCGTCGAAATAGATCTCGGAATAGGCCAGGTCCGACAGGATGATGATGTCGTTCTTCTTCGCGAAGGCGACCACGTCCTTGTAGAAATCGAGCGAGGCGACCAACGCCGTCGGGTTCGAAGGATAATTGAGGATCAGCGCCAAAGGCTTTGGAATTGAATGGCGAATCCCGCGCTCGAGCGCTGGAATGAAGCCGTCATTCGGTTCCACCTGCAAGCGAGCGGATCACGCCGCCCGACATGATGAAGCCGAAGGCGTGGATCGGATAGGTCGGGTTCGGGCACAGGATCACATCGCCGGGCGCGGTGATCGCCTGCGCCATGTTGGCGAAACCTTCCTTGGAGCCGAGTGTCGCGACCACCTGCGTGTCCGGATTGAGTTTTACGCCGAAACGGCGCGCGTAGTAGCTGGCCTGGGCGCGGCGCAGGCCAGGAATGCCGCGCGAGGACGAATAGCGATGCGTGCGCGGATCGCGCACGACTTCGCATAGCTTGTCGACGATGGCCTTCGGCGTCGGCAGGTCGGGATTGCCCATGCCGAGGTCGATGATATCGGCGCCGCGCGAACGGGCCGAGGCCTTCAGCCGGTTCACCTGCTCGAAAACATAGGGCGGCAGCCGCCGAACCTTGTGAAACTCTTCCATGATCAATCCGCGAATGGATGGGTATCGAATGGACGCGGCATATACACAGGAAAGGCAGCGCGGTCGAGGATGTCGAGGTCGCGCCCTGCTCTACTTTCCTTCGATCTCGTCCAGCGCTTCCTGCCCGTGAGTCTGGCCGATCTTGCGCAGCAGCAGGATATCGTTCGGCGGCGGCGCGCTGCCGACGGCGTTGGCACGCTGCGCGGCGCGCAACGCGGCCGATTTTGAACTGGTCTGGCCGGCCGTCAGCTGCTGGTTGGCGACGTCGGGGCGGATATTCAGGTTCGGATAGGTGCCGGTGTCGACCGCGCCGCTGCTCGACGGTTCATTCGCGGTCGTGCAGCCGGCGAGCACCGCCGCGACGAGCAGGACGACGCCTGCATTCGTCAGGGTTCTGCATGGCTGGTTCCTGCAAATGGCCAAAGACTTTCCCCGAGATCAGCGTTTATGTGTGTTGGACCCATACACTAATGCCATGATACTATGTCAAGAAAAGGCATAAGGGGAGGTAAAATGGCCAAGGCGACAGAGGCGCGCGACAGCGGGCACGAGGCTCCATCTGCGGCTGAACAATATGTCGTCAAGGATCCGGAGCGTTTTGCGCTGAACATGGCGCGCATGGTCGAGCAGGCCGGCAAGGCCGCGGCAGCCTGGGCAGCACCCCGCGAACGCGGCGACGTGCAGGACGGCGTCGCTGAACCGGTCGCCGACATGGTCAAGACCTTCTCCAAAGTATCCGAATATTGGCTTTCCGACCCCGGCCGGGCGCTTGAAGCGCAGACGCGGCTTTTCTCCGGCTATATGAACGTCTGGGCGAAATCGATCCAGCGGCTCAGCGGCGACGAGGTCGAGGCGGCGATCGAGCCGGATCGCGGCGACAAGCGTTTTCTTGATCCCGAATGGGGCCGCAACGCCTTCTTCGACTTTCTCAAGCAGGCCTATCTGGTGACGTCGCGCTGGGCTGGCGATCTGGTCGAACATGCCGACGGGCTGGACGAGCACACGAAGCACAAGGCCGGCTTCTATGTGAAGCAGATTTCCAACGCGATTTCGCCGTCCAATTTCATCCTGACCAACCCTGAGCTTTTCAGGGAAACCGTCGCCAACAGTGGCGAGAATCTGGTGCGCGGCATGAAGATGCTGGCGGAGGACATCGTCGCCGGCAAAGGTGACCTAAAGCTGCGTCAGGCGGATTATTCCCGGTTCGAGATCGGCAAAAACATCGCGGTCACGCCAGGCAAGGTCGTCGCGCGTAGCGATCTGGCCGAGATCATTCAGTACGAACCGGCGACCGAGCAGGTGTTGAAGCGCCCTCTCCTGATTTGCCCGCCCTGGATCAACAAGTTCTACATCCTCGACCTCAACCCGGAAAAATCCTTCATCCGCTGGGCGGTCGAACAGGGCCACACGGTGTTCGTCATCTCCTGGGTCAATCCGGACGAGCGGCACGGTGAGAAAGGTTGGGAGGCCTATGTCCGCGAGGGCCTGCAATTCGGCCTCGACACGGTTCAGCAGGCGACCGGCGAAAAGGAAGTCAACGCCATCGGCTATTGCGTCGGCGGCACGCTGCTGGCGGCCGCCCTTGCCCTGCTTGCCCAGGAAGGCGACCACCGCATCCGCTCGGTGACCTTTTTCACCACGCAGGTCGACTTCACCTATGCCGGCGACCTGAAAGTCTTCGTCGATGAAGATCAGGTGTCGGCGGTCGAACGGTCCATGAAGGACAAGGGCTATCTCGACGGAACCAAGATGGCCACCGCCTTCAACATGCTGCGCTCGGGCGACCTGATCTGGCCCTATGTCATCAACAACTACATGCGCGGCAAGGATCCGATGCCGTTCGACCTGCTCTACTGGAATTCCGATTCCACGCGCATGGCGGCGGCGAACCACTCCTTCTATCTGCGCAACTGCTATCTCGAGAACAATCTGTCGCTCGGCCGCATGGAGCTCGCTGGCCGTAAGATTTCTCTCGCCGACATAACGATCCCGGTCTGCAACGTCGCCACGCGCGAGGATCACATCGCTCCCGCCCGCTCGGTCTTCCTGGGCTGCCAGTATTTTGGCGGCGACGTCGATTACATCATGGCCGGCTCTGGCCACATCGCCGGCGTGGTCAATCCGCCGGCACTGAAGAAGTACATGTATTGGACGGGCGGCAAGCCGGTGGGCTCATTTGACGATTGGGTTGCCAAGGCCACCGAGACACCCGGTTCCTGGTGGCCGTATTGGCACAAATGGATAGAGCAGAAGGACGACAAGCGCGTGCCGGCACGCAAGGTTGCGGCCAAAACCAAGGCGCTTGCCGATGCGCCGGGCACCTACGTCAAGGTGCGCGTCTGACCTCGATCAGGGCGCGGCAGGTTGCCTCGCCCCACTGAAGCAGGCTAAAAGGAGGCGTGAGTTTCACGCTCTTGCCGCAATTCGCCCATAGCCCGGCAAGAGAGGGCAGCGACTGAATCTGCGCTATTGACCGGTCCGTTAATATTTTTTGCGTCATGGACCGGCAGAATCGACAAAAGTCCGGACAGATTCGGGCGCCTTGAAGGGGAACGCATTGAGGGATCTTCGACCGCGCCGATTTGATCTGTTGCGTCGAGCCTCCGTTCTCGCCGTCCTGGCTGGCTTTCTGGCCTCGTGCACCAACGCCGTCACCGATCCCGACTTGCAAGCTGGCATGCCCGGCTACAACGCATCATCCGCGATGAATGGCGACGCTGTGCAGGCGCAAGTCGTCGCCAATAGCGGCGTTGCCGTTGACGACGAACAGGCGACAGAAACACCGGTAGCTGAAGGCTCCGCCGAAACGGGCGAGTTGCCGCAGCAAGTTGCCGCCTTGCCGACCAGCAATCCCGCGATCGCCGCACCGAGCGCTGCTGCGACGTCCGCGACAGAAGAATCAGCCGCCGCGCAGGCGCCGGTCGCCGAGGGCGATGCCGCTTTAGCCGCCGCACAGCCACAGCAGACCGCCGCGATCGATCCGGCGACTGTTGGCGATGGTTCGGTGCTGACCGCAGTCGCGCCGGTCGCCGAGCCGGAAAAGCCGAAAGGCGTGTTTGCCGCCTTCTTCAGTGGCGGCGGTGGCAAATCGGCAAGCTCGTCGTCGCGCGATCGTGATGGCGCGGTGCCGGCGGCCGGCCGCGCCGCCAAAGTTGCGCCGAAGCCAACCGTCGTGGCCGTTTCTACAAGCAAAGCGGAAGCAGCCGAGATCGACTTCACGGCCTTTGAGCAGCCGACGAAGCGCGCAGCAGCTTTCTCCGGGAGCGAAAACGCCCTGCCCGGCGTGCGTAAAACCGCCCTTTTTGAAATCAAACGCCGTTCCGGATTGGATGACGACGCCGATGTCGACATTTACGAAGAGGAAGATTACGGCCCTGTCCAGATGGCATCCGCTGCCGGCATGGCGCGCCTGGCCCCCAATGGCCTGCAGGTGCAGACCGAAAGCGTCGACGTTGCTTGCCTGAAACCCTCTCTTGTGCGCGTCCTCAAGCAAATGGAGCGGCACTACGGGAAGAAGATGGTCGTAACGTCCGGCTATCGCAATCCGCAGCGCAATCGCCGCGCGCGTGGCGCCAAGAATTCATTGCACATGTATTGCGCGGCAGCCGACGTGCAGATCCCAGGTGTCGGCAAGTGGGAACTTGCCAGCTATGCACGCACGATGTCGGGCCGCGGCGGCGTCGGCACCTATTGCCACACCAATTCCGTTCACGTCGATGTCGGGCCCGAGCGCGACTGGAACTGGCGCTGCCGCGGCCGTCGACGCGGATAAACTTGGGCTCGCTCCTGCGACGTTGCAAACAGCTGCTCACACGCCTTAAACGCACCGTCATCAACCAGTTTCGACCGTCTGATCGATTGCGCCTGGCTGCTCGCGCAAACTTTCTGATCGAAGGGCGAACAAGGGGTTGCCGGGTTCAAACAAGCTGATTATAAGGCGCTTCGTCTGAGCGCGCCCATCGTCTAGCGGTTAGGACACCGCCCTTTCACGGCGGTAACAGGGGTTCGATTCCCCTTGGGCGTACCAGACTGATCCTTCCAGCACCGGCGGACCATAATCCGAGGTGGCTGTATGGGGCGGAGTAGCTCAGTTGGTTAGAGCAGAGGAATCATAATCCTTGTGTCGGGGGTTCAAATCCCTCCTCCGCTACCACTCAAAATGGAGGAAACGTTCTCCGATCTATCGACTTGTCGTCTAAAACCCAGCGTTCCGAATGGTTTATTGTCAAGGCTTTGTGCCTGCTCAACACCTTTTGAAACCATTCACGTTCTCTAAGCCGATCTATTCTCCAAAGCTGTGTGCTGTTACCGCAGACACAAAGCTGAGAGAATTTAACGATTTCAACTAGTTACGGAAGGGTCGCCGAACCCGTTGAGCGGTGTCGGTTGCCTCCCATTTGAGTCCTTTGGAACACTTCCGATTGCAACTAGCGCAGCTGTTGGGCCGAGAGCAGACCATCTGCTTCGACTCCAAACTTTCAACAACCGCTTGGCTCCTGTTCCACATCCATCTGGACCTTAACTGCCAGCGGTCAAGGCCCATCCAGCCGACCTCGCGGCGAGGGTTCGTTGGTGGGCCTAGTACATGAATTCAAAACATCGGACCTGCAGCGGACTCAGGTCTGCAGCGGCAGGCGGTTCGGCGAGGGTCGTCGATCAGGCTACCGCTCAGCAGGCTGTCGGCCGGTGTGGCACCGCGCGCTGATCGAAGGAACCGCTAAAGGCGCGTTGCCGGCCCAGATTTGACGTTCCTTCCCTCGCGACTGTCGCGGGTTTACAATGAAGGGCCTGGCGTGGGAGGCCCGCATGCGCCGATTACCCTTTGCAGCACTTATCCTGTCGACCCTCTTGCTCGCGGGAATGACGGTCCAACAGGCCCTTGCCGATGCCCGCGCCGACGCCGAAGCAGCAATCGACCGGAAGGATTACTTCGCCGCGCTGGCGATCTTGCAGCCTGCTGCAACCGCAGGCGATGTGCGGGCTCAGACCCTGCTCGGCTGGATGTACGAGCGGGGCTTCGGTGTGCCGCAGGACTGGCAAGCTGCCTTGCAGCTATTCAATGATGCCGCAGCTGCCGGCTATCCCGAGGCCCAGACACATCTTGGCATGCTGTATCAAGAGGGCGTCGGTGTAGAGGCGGATCAATCGAAATCGGTCGAATGGTTGGAAAAGGCCGTTGAGCAGAACGATGCCGAGGCGCAATTCGAACTTGCTTTCGCCTACTTTAAGGGCCTTGGTGTCAACAAGGACGATGCGAAGGTATTCGAGTTGATGCAGCGCTCAGCCGTGCAGGGGTTCGCGCCGGCGCAGCGTAATCTGGGCGAGATGTTGGCGGAAGGGATTGGCGTATCTACGGACCTGGCGGCCGGGATCGACTGGTTCAACAAAGCAGCCGAGCAGGGAGACGCGGATGCCCAGGTGCAACTCGCTTGGCGGTATCGCGACGGTGTAGGGGTCGGCCTCGATTATGCCAAGGCGCTCGAATGGTACCGCAAGGCGGCCGCGCAGGAGGACGGAGATGCGCAGAATGCCATTGGCTGGATGTATGAGAACGGCTTCGGCGTTCCGATAAACAACGAAGAGGCCATGGCCTGGTACCGGCGCGCTGCCGCCAATGGCGACGACACTGCCAAGATGAACGTGGATTGGATGTACAAGACCGGCCGCGCAATGCCTGTGGACAAGGACGAGATCGCGGCGTGGCTGCGCAGCAAGGCATTCCGGTAGAGGCTGGTCATGGCCCAAACCGAGGCCGGGCGAGTGATCGTGGCAGCGTCAAGACGGGTCGCGTCAGTAGCCATCTCGACCGCAGGGTCCCTTCAAACGCTTCTGCTTCCCGCGACGGGCTCTTCCTTTGCGGAGCAGCGCGCCCGGGTGCTGGCGATCGCTTGCCTGGCAATGACCTCGGCCGGCATCCTCATTCTCCTCTACGAGATCGCGTTCAACGCCGAAGTGATATGGCGATTTCGGCTTGCGGAAGCCGGCATTGCTCTCATCGCCCTGACGGCAGCCGTCCTTGCCGGCAGGCACTTTCCTCTCGCCGCGTCCATCTTCCTCATCGCCCTCATCGCGCTGGCGATCGGGATTCCGCTGCAAGCAGGCCGCAGCCCGGGTGTCCACTATCTGCTGCTGGCGATGGGGCCACTGGCTCCGATCCTCTTCGGCGCGCGTCGGATATGGCCGACGATCCTGGCGGCCGGGTTCGCCGCCCTTACCTTCCTAACCATCGAATACACGGTACCGACGTTTGTCGCCCTGAACATAGAGTGGCTGCCGCAGTTCCGGGTTCCCTTCCGGGAATTGCTCGATATCGACTATTCCGACACGCTTTTCATAATCATCATCACAGTAGTCGAAGCGTTTCTGGCCACCTCGACCTTTGCGGCGTTGCGGGCAGCGGAGAATGCGGAACTCGCTTTGGACCGGGAATATGCGCGATCGGAGATGTTGCTGCGGAACCTTTTGCCGCAACCCATCGCATCGCGGCTCAAGGACAAGCCTGACGAGATCATCGCCGATCAATTTGATCTGGTCACCGTGCTTTTCGCGGACATAGTGGACTTCACGCCGTGGGCTGCGTCGCACAAGCCGGATGAGGTCATCGCGTTCTTACAGCGAATATTCGGCGAGTTCGACAGGCTTGCCGAACAGTTCGGGTTGGAAAAGATCAAGACGATTGGCGATGCCTATATGGTTGCCGGCGGACTGCCGGTCGATAGAGCCGATCACACGGCAGCCGTCGCGGAAATGGCGTTGGCGATGATCCAGGTTTCGGAGCGGCTCACCGCCGAACTGGGCGAGGACGTATCGGTGCGCATCGGCATGCATGCAGGTTCGGCGATCGCCGGGGTCATCGGCAGGCAGAAGCCGTTTTATGACGTCTGGGGCGACACGATCAACGTTGCTTCACGCCTTTAGTCGAGCGGCTTGCCTGGGCGGATCCAGATTAGCCCGGAAGTGAAGGCGCTGCTCGGAACACGGTATCGCTATGAGAAGCGCGGCCTGGTAGACCTCAAGGGCAAAGGCGCCATGTCGATCTACTTCCTTTCCGGCCGGATTTAGCCGATCCGTTGGCTGTGCATGCATCAATCGTAGCAGACGTCTACGACCTTGCGCCTGCGCAGCATGCGGCCATCAGCAAGCCCCTGGAGGAAAACTCATGCCTCCGCAAACGCTCGCACGCCCACCAGCACAGCCTCGAGGTCCTGCGAGCATTCAAATGCGATTCGCGCGACGCATAATCGATCGGATCAAAGTCCGGCTGAAGCGCCTTAAGGCGTGCAAGCGTGTCCGCCGCCCCGACTGCGTCGCCGGCCATTTCTAGGAGGGATGTCCGGATTTCAGGTCGCTGGCGATTGTCGCGGATACCCAAAATGAAGCGCAAAGCGGTCGTTAAGGCAGCGTCGTCGTGGCTATCGGAATGCGGCCTCCTGCTCGCGCCAACAGTTCGGCAGACCTCGCACTAGCGGCTGGAGCTCCATGGTTTTTGGCTGCTTCCCATCAAGAATGGCTTCCACCAGGGCTGGCGACAACAGCGTGAGTTTCAGGACATGCGCTACGTAGGAGATGTTCAAATTTTGTGCTGCGGCCAATTCCGAGACGGTGACGAACATGCCTGTGTCGAGTTGCTGTTTCCAACGGAAAGCCTTGACCAAGGCTCGCAATAGCGTGTTGTCAACGCGATTTTCCGACGGTGCAACATAGTTGCCGCCGTCGGCAACGGTGATGACCTTACGCCCTCCGCGCTTTTTGAAGGTGATTGGAATCCGCACCGTGATAGTCGGACAGTCGGATGTTGCCGGAGACATCATGCCGCTTCCGCAAAACCAGTCGTGTCGCGGAATTTCGAGATAACGCTGCTGAGCCCTTCAGCACGGAGCTTGATCGCAACATTGTCGACCGCGACATCGACCCTCTCGACAAGTAGCTGAACGATGCGACTTTGCTCCTGGGCAAAGAGCTGATCCCATAACTCATCGAATTGCGTGAGTGCCAGCCGAACGTCATCAAGCTCAATGTCCGGGTCGCGTGCTCTCGTGGCATCGAGGGTTTTTGCCACAATCTCCGGGGACCGCATCAGATGTCGAACCTGTCCGATCACGGCACTTTCGATTTCCGCCGCCGGCACTCTCCGGACGGTACAGGTGTCCGGCCCGAGTTTCATGACGCTCGTCGTCACGTAATACCTGTAGAGCTTACCGCGGCGCCGTGTGTGCGTCGGGGTCATGGCCGAACCGTTCGGGGCAAAGATCAGACCCTTCAGCAGAGCGGGCGTCTGTCGCCTGGACTGCCCTGCCCGCTTGCGCGGACTTTCCTTCAGGATCGCATGAACCTTGTCCCAGGTCTGTGTGGATACGATAGCCTCATGTTCGCCCCGATAAGGTGACCCCTTGTGCACGGCATCGCCCACGTAGACTCGATTGTTGAGAAGCTTGTAGAGCCAGCCCTTGTCGATGGGCCTTCCCGAGCGGCTTACCACCCCTTCAGCATTCAGTTCTCTTGCTAGCATTGTTGCTGAGCCGTTGGTGACGTAACGCTCGAAGATCATTCTAACAATTTGCGCTTCGTCTTGCCTGACAAGCAGCTTGCGCGCCTCAACACGGTAGCCGTAAGGGACGGTGCCGCCCATCCACATTCCCTTGCGCCGTGACGCGGCAAACTTGTCCCGAATGCGCTCGCCGATCACCTCTCGCTCGAACTGTGCGAACGAGAGCAGGATATTCAACGTTAGGCGTCCCATGGACGTTGTCGTATTAAAGGACTGGGTGATGGAGACAAAGGTGACCTGGTTTGCCTCGAACCTCTCCACCAGTTTCGAGAAGTCAGTGAGGGATCGGGAGAGTCTGTCGATCTTGTAGACGACAACCACATCGACCAGACCCCTCTCGACATCACTAAGCAACCGTCTCAGCGCAGGTCGCTCCAACGTGGCGCCTGAAATACCACCGTCGTCATATCTGTCCGGAACCAAGACCCATCCTTCAGAACGCTGGCTGACAACAAAGGCCTCGCAGGCGTCGCGTTGTGCATCAAGGCTGTTGAATTCCTTGTCCAGTCCCTCTTCCGTCGACTTTCGGGTGTAGACAGCGCAACGGAGCTTTCGGGCGATCGGCTTTGAAGGAGTGTCAACCATGGCGAGCCACCGCCTGTTTGCGCAGACCGAAGAAGACCCAACCGTTCCAGCGCGTCCCCGTGATCGACCGGGCCACAGCCGAGAGAGATTTGTAAGGTCTCCCCGAATATTCAAAGCCGCCAGCTGTTACCGTTACGGTGTGCTCGACCCTCTGCCACTCCCTTAGGAGTTTGGTCCCGACGACTGGCAGGTTAGGAACGCGCCGACGCTTGCCTCGGAGCAGAAGTTCGTCGGTCAATTCAGCCAGTCGAGCCAAGGTTGCCGGCTTCAGGCCACCGTATGCAAGTTCCTGAATACGATATGCCAGACGGCTTTCCAGAAACTTCCGATTGTACGGTGGCGGTTCGAACCCGTTAAGGTCTCGCCACATGGATTTGAGCGCCCGGATTTCCATCGTCGAAAGTTCTGCCAGTTGGGCAAGCACGCCGTCCGTCATCGGTCCTTCTCCATCAGTTGATGGTGATCAACACCGCTCTGGTCGCCAGCGAAGTCCAGCGAACTATTCTCCGGAACCGCAGCTTGTTTACTTGACTTCGCCGCACGGGCGCGGAGCACCACAGCGCCTAAGATGGACGCCAGCTCGATCAACCTCTCCTCGGTCGACATTTTGGTGGCAGGAAATGCGTTTGGGCTGAAAGACAATGGAGTTCGATCCCAGTTTTCTTTCATCCGGTATAGATGGCCGAAAACAGTTCTCCAGCAGACGGCGAAAAGCTGTGCATTGCGGAGAAAACAATTGTGGTGCTGCGCGAAGATGCGTAAAAGGAATATATTCCTTTGTCGTATGGGAGCGTATCTATGCCGTCACTTCGAAACTTCGTGGGTCGCGTTGCCGCCGAGCAGTTGGGCCAGTTTCTCGCTACTCATTCCATTGAACCGCTGGACCAGACAGCTTCCCCTACATCCATTGTCGACCACATCGAACAGTGTCTCAACGGACGCGGGCCTGGCGCCCGTAGCAAACTGCTCGAGCAAATCGAGACTATTCAGAAGCTCGCATCTGAAGTTGGCGAGCGAGCAATCGCGTCGTTGCCATTGGCGGAACGTGTTCCGGAGCTACCGTCGCGGGAAGCCAAGGCGTTGTGGCTGTACCTGAATAACCCAGAAGGCTTCTACCGCGCTGAGGAGTGCGAGCGTAACGATACGCAGCGGTATGGCCGGCTTTGGTCGGCATTCTCCGGACCCGCCGGATGCGACTTGCGCCGTGACGAAGCCGCCCAGCAGGCTTTCAAAGAAGCGCTCCGGGTTCAGTTCGACACGCCAAATGTCCATCTGGATATCTTTGATCGAAACACGTCGCGGCAGATGAGGACCAGGATGACCTGCGGCTTGTGCAGATCACAATCTACCGAGAAATGCGTCCGAATATCGAGCCAGTGTTCGTCGAAAACCAATTCCTCTACGAACCGCGGTCGCGTGTCGTCGAAGCGGCGGTGACATATGAAGTGATGACCGGACGTATCGAGTGTGTGGCTCAGAAAGTGCCGTTCGCGAGGACGTTGTTCGGCATTTTGCCAGGGCGATGCTGGGTGTTGAAAGCGACATAGACCCCTCACCTCTCAGGAGCTATGACCTGTCAGTCTTGGCTGAAAGAAAGTCATTCGACGTTGATCCTGTCGACAAAATTGAGGACGTAGGAGTGGCGATGCTACGTCTCGTTCCCATCGATACAAGCGCCGAAACGATCACTATCGAACGTGCAACGGATAACGAACGAGATATCTGGACGATTGCCGATGACCGATTGGGGGTCGGCGCACTGGCAACTGACTATCGAATTCGTCAAGCAAAATTGGCGATCCGGCATAGGGCTGGTGGAAGTAACCGAAGGCAGACACTTCAGATCACCTTCACCCATCCATACAAATCGAACATCAAGGACCAGCGAGAAATCGAAAGACTGGTTGCGTCGAAATACCTGCCGCGGTGGGGGTTACTGGTGGGCTGATAATTCGTGGGTTGAGAACATGTTGAATGCGGAAACGCTTCCTTATCTTCTGCACCTGCTGGAAGCCAAGCGTCTGGACTATGCTGCACTTTCGCTATTGGAGTACGATCAACCGCTTGCTCTTGAGCTGATCAACGGTGGCATCCTGAAACCAGCCAAGTTCGAAGCGGCAGTTTCTTCCGACCGGCCCGACCTCACTACACTTGAGCTTGTCGGATATGATCACGGCATCGCCAGATACTTCGACCCTCAGGAAGGCATCGTCGAAATCGATCCGTCGTCCTGTCAGGTTTATCGCCTGGATTTTGGCGTGGTCGCGCGCGCACTGTTTCCAGAAATCGTTCATCTTGCGGGCGCCTCTCGACCTTCATGAAGGTCTCGTTTGGGACTTCGGCACTTTCGGAAAATCCGTAGCACTGGAAGTTTGGTTTGCAAGGCGTCTATGGAATTCACGTTCAGTCGAAGCACTGGAATTGGCGCTCCGAAAGCGACCGTCGGACAAATTTCGACTTGTTCTCTCCTCGACACCATCCACCCAGCTCCGAAAGCAAATAGATGGCGCGTTGCTCATAGCAATTGCTGACGTCGTCAACCCGCGGACACCTACCAGCGTCGACATGACAGCACTCAAGGAGCGGGCCAAGGGAACTGATGTGCACCTTCGTGGACAAAGGGTGGCGCTGTCCGCCAACCGATCCCAACTCACAATCGATGGCAACACACTGATCTTTCGAGGCGCCATACTTCAAGCAATCATTGCAGAGCTGTACAAGGCTCACAAAAGCGGAGTGTGGGTCACGGCGGCCGATTTGTTGACCAGGTCGAACTCCGCGGGACACTCACTCGACAAGGCTTTCGGCGGACGCTGGAAAGAAATTCGCCCTTATCTCGAAAACCGAGATGGGCGCTGGCGGATCAATCCAGAAAAAACCCCGTAGTCGGAAAATCTGGCAGAAAATCTGGCAGACCTGAGGTCGAACCTCTGGCAGCATTCATTCGAACCTCGCGACATCGCAACACGGATGTCACGGAGGCTTCGCAAATGGCGCCGATTTATCTCACCCAGACCGAACTCGCCAAACGGTTCAGGATAAGTCCTCGTACAGCTGAGCGCTGGCGCTGGAAGAAAACCGGCCCGGCATTTGTTCGCCTGGGCGGCAAGATCGTCTACAACCTGATTGACGTCGAAGCCTACGAGCGCCGACGCCGCGCAGAAACGCACTCCTCGATCCTTGGTTCGTGGGAGTGAGATGATGGCGGATCTAGTAGAAGACCCGGCAGCGCGGGCGGGCGAGACCGGGTCGAAGTCATCAAGCTTGCTGGCCAGATCGACTTCCAAACCGTACCGTTTCATCGCGTCACTTTCAAGTGCAACGTCTGCTCACACGCTATGCGATATCGGCGCAGGTCGCGACGTTCATCGCCGAATATGCTTTCGGGCCAGGGAGCGATCAATGAGATCGCGTCGACCCGAACCTCCCCTCCTCTGCCTCAAGCAAACCGAGTTGGATTTCCTCCTGAATGACGAAGATAAGGTCAGCTCCCTTGCTTCCCCACGGGCGGTGCGAGCGGCACGCGGCCATGTCGAGCACGATGGACGGTTTGAGCCCGATCCCGGTGGTGATCGATGGTTCGCATTCGAAGAGCTGGCCGTCGATGACATCGTGTTCTGGCATCGTCGAAACGGTCGTCTTGGGCGCTGGTCGGAAAGGCGTTCGCCCTTGGCGAGGAATGCATCGACGATCCGTCCACGTTCGCTTTTGACTGCGGCCTGAATATCTTCGCCAGTCCCATCGACTGGCTGAGAGCGCGGCGAGATGGCATCTGCGTCATCGATTGGACAAGAGCTTTCGAACGCCTTCGTGATGCACCTCGAATAGCGATCTCCTCAACCCTTCTTCCCGTGTACCGACGGCACATGCGGCCAACAAGAATGCCGGAGTTATTTGTCATGCCTGCCAGGAGATCAGCGGCATGACAGCTCCAATCCCGGTTGCGGAATTTCTAGACGAGGCCCTACCGCCAGCATTTTCTGACGAGACGTTGGCCCTGGAGTTTGCAGAACTCTATGGGGAAAGGCTTCGGTACGTTGCTGCGTGGTCGAAATGGTATCATTGGACTGGGATGCACTGGCAGGCGGATGACACCCTGCTTGCCTTCGATCTCGCCCGCGTGGTCTGCAGATCGGCCGCGTCGGCGTGCAACAATCATAAGGTCGCAAAATTGCTGGCCAGTGCAAAAACGGTGGCCGCGGTAGAGCGCCTTGCTCGCTCTGATCGTAGCTTGGCAGCTGAGGTTGGTCAGTGGGACCGGAACATCTGGCTTCTAGAACACACCGGCAGGTACAATCGATCTCCGCTCGGGAAAGATGGTCAGTCACACTTCCACGATGACTATATTACGAGAGTTACCGCCTCCTCTCCCGGTGGCGCATGTCCAATCTGGTGCAGGTTTCTTTCCCAAGTCACTGACGGCGACGTTGAATTACAATCTTTCCTAAAAAGGGTCCTGATATTCCTCAGGCGAGACGAGCGCGCATGCTCTCTTTTTTCTGTTCGGCACAGGCGCCAACGGAAAACGCATCAACGATTGATACAGCTGCAGGAATTCTGAACGACTACCATCGGACCGCTCCAATCGAAACGTTCACGGCATCCGGCGTGGAGCGTCACCCCACCGATCTGGCCGGCCTGCGCGGAGCCCGGCTTGTCACTGCCGTCGAGACTGAGGAAGGACGCCGGTGGGCCGAGGGCCGGATCAAACGCTTACCGGCGGCGACAAAATCTCTGCAAGGTTCATGCGACAGGACTACTTTGAGTTTGCCCCCCAGTTCAAACTGGTGATTGCCGGAAATCACAAACCCGGACTTCGATCTGTCGACGAGGCAATACGGCGGCGGTTTCATCTACTACCCTTCGTCGTCACCATCCCTTCAGCCGAACGCGATCCCGACCTTCGGAACAAACTTCGCGCGGAATGGCCGGGCATCCTAACCTGGATGATCGAAGGATGTCTCGAGTGGCAGGATAAAGGTTTGTTGCCTCCAGCAGCCGTGTTGAACGCAACTGATGCGTAATTATGCAGAGGATGCTGTCGCATCGTGGCTAGAGGAGTGTTGCGTCCAATCGACAGATGCTTGGGAATCCGCAACGAACCTTTTCAACTCCTGGCGAACTTGGGCAGAGGCTGCTGGCGAGTTTGTTGGATCGTCCAAGCGTTTCGGCCAAAATCTGGAAGGACGTGGGTTCGCTCCCCATCGGAAGCACAGCGGCCGCGGTTATTACGGACTTCAACTGCGGCTGTAGAGGAATGACGTTGATCAACCGATGTCGTTGCCGTGTTTACACTACCGATGCAGAGCTTCGACGAACCGGTGGATTGTAAGGTCTCGGCGGCTCGTAGTTCGAGCAGGCAAAGGTGAGGAAGGCGTCGGCGCCATGCGAGTTGTCGTCATGCCGGGGCCGATCTTTCCAGACACCATGCTCGTCGTCCCAATCTTTGCGGTAGTCACGAAGGTGTTTGAGACCGAGGCTCGCAGCTCGCCTCGTCGAACTGGCAAAGCGAAAGACCGGCGCGCCGTCGAGATCGCCTCGCTCCTTGACCTTGCGGGGGCGGTCCACGACGCTCGGGCAAAAGCCGAGACGTCCCATGACGCTCCTTGGTGCCGTTTTCCAGCCATAGGCTTTGTCGGTCGCCGTCATGCGGGACGTAATGATCGCCGAAGGTGGCGTCGCGCTCTCGTGCCCATTCCCTGAGTCAGAGGACATAGTGGCCGATGAACTCGCCGCTGTTTTCGTAGTAGCCGACGAAGCGGTGATGGTTGGAGATGTTACTGGTGCAGCCAGATGACGTTCTGGTCGTTGCGACCGAGGTCCCAGAACTGTGTTGACGTGATTCACTTATCGAGCGGAAAGCTGCCGATCCGTCCTCTGCTTGGCGGCTGCTGGCAAGTTGGTGCGCGAATAGGCGCCCTCCAGCGCCTGCTCGAACGCCTCGTCAGGCGTTGAGGGATATTCGCGCCGCATGTCGCCTTCCAGGCGTCTTGTCCTTCTTGCACGTACCAGGCCTTCTGCGCGGCTGTCAGGCTGAATGCCCTCGCCCGCTTCCAGCTGTCGAAGTAGCGCTGGTGTTCGGTCGAAGATGCCAAGGACTTGGCATCTTCTAGCGTGTAGGTCGCTGTCGTTCCACCAGGCAAAGAAATGAAACTTCCAGTCGAGCGGGTGTGTAGGCTTTGCCCCCATAGCCTGAAACTTGCGGGCCTCCTGGCACATCCGGTAAAGGCGCCTTCCTGTCCCTCCGCCGTGCTTTCGATGACGATGAACTGGCCGGCCTCAACCGTGTTCAAGGCGCCGGTGACGATCTCACGCGCCTTGTCGGGATAGGTGGCGCAGATCTTCCCGAACTCAGAGACATGAAGGTACTGCAGCGTACCTGAGCGCATCGAGGTCGAGACGCGGATCGAGCTGTTGTTGCCGAAGGTCAGGCGTATCGGCGCTGTCCTGTACCGCCGGAACCGCAGCCTTCAGCCCCTCGTCCAGTTGGTCGTAGGGATATTTGATCTTGTCGCGGAAGATGACCTTTGCATCGTCCAGCTTGTGGGCGATCACGCCGGCGCGGGTGTTGGGGTTGAACAGGAGGCGTCGAGATAAATCAGGCAGCATAGCGTGGTAAAGCCGAGCTGCCTGGCCTTCAGGATAATGTTGGCCGAGTGCAGATCATCCAGCAGGGCAAGCTGGGCGGTATTGGGCCTGAAGGAGGCGTTTGTTTGCCGGCCTTGTCGGTGATCGTGTAGAGGTTGGACAGCCGCCAGCGCGGATCGTTGAATTGGGCAACTGTCGATCCGGATCATGGATGCGACTGCCCACGTTCGCCGACGGTGGTCAAGCGTAGCCATCTTTCTCACCTACGCTGCCATCCAACTTCTGCCCGACTTCGGAGACCTCGCATAGCGGGCAGCCGGCTTCGAAGACGTGGGGGTGGTAGATGGAGCTTGAGAACGTCATGAAGGCGGAGGCAGCATGGCTTGCTTCGTCATGGCTGCTGCTCGGTCTTTCCAAACACCACGAATGTCATCCCACTCTTTCGCGATATGCTTTCAGGCGTTGGAGGCCTCTGTCTGTCTAGCCGTTCATATCGAAGACGCACTGGCTGAGCTTGCCACGAAGTGATGCGCAATTGCCTCGACCAGAACCTGCGGGATCGCTTCACGATATGATTGGATTAAAGTTTAGGTCAGACATGACCCTCATTGTCCCTTCCGGCAGCCACAGTGGACTGCCCGGTCACCGTCATGTGGGCAGATAGTGGTCACCGAAGACTGCGTTGTAGGTCCCTGCACCCATTCCCGGAGCCACGAGACGTAGTGGGTAGATAATATTCGCCACTGTTCTCATAGTAACCGACGAAGCGGTTGTAGCCGTCGACAAATTGATGCAGCCAGATCACCGTTGTCATCGTTTCGGCCGAGCATCCCAAAACGAGTTGACTGAGTACGTTTGCCACAAACGGGAAATACGGCGATATTGCCGCTGTTTCTCGGCGATCTAAAAGTTCCTTTGCCCAATAGGCGCCTTCTAAGCGCTTGTTCGAAAGCCTCGTCGGGCGTTGACGGATACTCGCGGCGCATGTCGCCGCCCTGGGTGTATGCCCTTCTTGATGTACCAGGCCCGCTGTTCCCGCGAAACAGCACGATGCCAAGCTCGTTCTCCAAGTTGTCGAAGTAGGCGGTGTCCTCGTCTGGAATGGGTGGCATCCCCAAACCGTTGAGGACGTAGTTCTTGTCTTGGAACCAGGGAAAAAAGTGGAATTTGAAGTCCATCGGTGTGAGGTTCTCATTGTGACGAGCCTGGGCCTCCTGGCACAGACCGGGCAACGCACCCTCCTGCCCCTCGGCGGTGCTCTCAATAACGGTGAACTGGCCGGTCTCGACGGTGTTGAGCGCGCCGGTGACGATCTCGCGAGCCTTGTCGGGGAAATTGGCACAGATTGTCCCGAATTCGGAGATATGCAGATACTGCAGCGTCCCCGATCGCATCGAGGTAGAGACTCGGATCGAACTGTTGTTAGCGAAAGTCAGGGTGTCAGCACTGTCCTGATTTTGCAGGCACGGCTGCCCTTAGTCCGTCGGGCAGTTCGTCATAGGAGTATTTAATCTTGTCGGAAGATCACCTTGGCATCGTCCAGCTTGTGAGCGATTACGCCAGCGCGCGTGTTGGACTTGAACAGGCAGGCATCGAGATAGATCAGGCAGCAGAGCGTAGTGAAGCCAAGCTGGGTGAGCTTTCAGGATGATGTTCGGCCGAGTGCAGTTCATCGAGGAGCGCGAGTTGGGCGGTGTTCGGCTGGAACGGTACGCTCTGACCGGCCTTGTTGGTGATGGTGTATAGGTTCGACAGCCGCCAACGCGGATCATGGAACTGGTCGGTATCAATCCTTGTCATGAACCCGCCTGCCCCGCTCGGCGATGTCGGCCATCAGCTTGTTGAGTGGATTGGAAACGTCGTGGGTGATTTCGCTGACCGAGGTCTCCTTCCACCTCGCCCTGGTCTTCATCCAGAAGATCGCGGCCGTCACTGACTTCCGTCCATCGCCGGTTGCCTTTCGGAAGAGGTTCTCCGCGACTTTTACATTCGCCTTGACGTGGCCCTGATCCAGTTCGCTGCGATAGTTCTTGCGCAAGCGTTTTGGGGTCGATGCCGATCAGGCGGGCAATGTCGGTCTCGGGCACGCCAAAGCCCGCCATGGTTTCCACCTGGCGTCGTTTGGCATCGTCGGGCTGGTGGCGGGGCCGTGCCATCTCAAGCGGCCTCCTGCTGCCTGCGCAGGCGCACAGCGTCGAAGGATGCGCCATCACCGTCATCCATGCCGTCACTCGCCTCCAGCACGGCTTCCTGGCCGGTAAAAGCCTGCCAGCGCTTGACCGCGACATCGACATAGGCGGGGTCGAGCTCGATCGCGTGGCAGGCCCGGCCGGTCATCTCGGCGGCGATGATGGTGGTGCCGGAGCCGCGAGAACGGCTCGTAGACCGCCTGGCCGGGCGAGGAGTTGTTCTCGATCGGCCGCCGCATGCACTCGACCGGCTTCTGCGTGCCGTGGCCGGTCTCGGACTTCCGGTGCGGGATCTGCCAGACCGTGGTCTGCTTGCGGTCGCCGGCCCAGTGCCCTGTCCTGCCCTTCCGCACCGCATACCAGCAGGGCTCGTGCTGCCAGTGATAGTCGCCCGCGGCCGATGCACCAGCCGGGTCTTGTCCCAGATGATCTGCGAGCGGATGGCGAAGCCGGCAGGCTTCCAGGCTTGCCGCGACCGTCGCCGGCATGCAGCGCGCCATGCCAGACGTAGGCGACGTCGCCGGGAAACAGCGCCCAGGCCTCCCGCCAGTCGGCGCGGTCGTCGTTCAGCACCTTGCCCGTAGCGAGGCCGGTCGCCGGCATGCCACGGCTCTGCCGCCAGGCCGGGTCGTAGCTCACGCCATACGGCGGGTCGGTGACCATCAGGTGCGGCTTGACGCCGTCGAGCACGCGCTCGACATCGTCGGCCATCGGTGCTGTCGCCGCAGAGCAGCCGGTGCCGGCCGAGCAGCCAGAGATCGCCAGGCCGGCTGACCGGCTGTTCCGGAACATCCGGCACATCGTCCGGATCGGTGAGGCCGGCAGTGCCCGAGGCTGGTCAGCGCCGGCAGATCTCGTCCTCGCCGAAGCCGGTCAGCGACAGGTCGAAGCCGAGCGCGTCGAGGTCGGCCAGCTCGAGCCCCAGCAGCTCGTCGTCCCAGCCGGCGTTCAGCGCCAGCTTGTTGTCGGCGATGATAGGCCCGCTTCTGCGCCTCGCTCAGGCCCGGCGAGCTCGATCACCGGCACCGTCGGCCATGCCGAGCTTCCGTGCCGCCAGCAGCCGCCCGTGGCCGGCGATGATGCCGTTCTCGCCGTCGACCAGGATCGGGTTCGTCCAGCCGAACTCGCGGATCGAGGCGGCGATCTGGGCGACCTGCGCATCGCTGAATGGGTGCGGGCATTTTTGGCGTACGGGATCAGCGTGGAGATCGAGTGGTAACTGACGGCCAGGTTTTCGCCCAGATGTGCCGGTTGGTCAGCTGTTGTCGAAAGGCTGTTCATGCGCAAAATTATATCATGTCGTCAAACCGCTGTAAGAACGACATTTTCCGACTTTTTCACGCTGATTTTCGTGTCTCACACCGTCGGACCGGGAGAGCGTGACGCATATGACAGTTTCACTGCTTATCGGCGTCACGCGCGTGCGCGTAAGCCGTTATACGGAGGAAGTGTCATATGCGTCACGGCGCGCCATAGAGCCTTGTTGCGCCGCAACGTCGAATACGCCTCACTTTGCACTAGTTCGCTTGCCTCTTCCGGCGCAACGAGCAAGTTGCAAACGGTGGTTTGCGGTTTGCACACCTGAGTTGGAGGTGCCGGCGATGCGGGAAGCGGTCGCATATTATCGGGTTTCAACACAACGCCAGGGCCGTTCGGGATTGGGCCTTGAAGCACAACGAATTGCTCTCGAAAGGTTCGCGGAAACCGAGCGGTTCACGATCCTGGCCGAGTTTACTGAGGTGGAGACTGGCAAGGGCTCCGATGCGCTGGACCGCCGTCCAAGACTTGCAGAGGCGCTGGTGGCGGCCAAAAAAGCCAAGTGTCCGGTACTTGTTGCGAAGCTCGACCGACTTTCGCGCGATGTCGCATTTATCTCGGGGTTGATGGCTCAGAGGGTGCCGTTCATCGTGGCCGAACTCGGAGCCGATGCCGATCCATTCATGCTCCACCTGTACGCTGCTTTGGCCGAGAAGGAACGGCGCCTGATATCCGACCGCACGAAGGCTGCGTTGGCGTCTCGCAAATTGCGTGGCGCAAGCCTTGGCAACCCCACAAATCGCCCCCAGGCGGCCGCCAAGGGCCGACAGGCGCTGTCGGACGAGGCTGATCGATTTGCCGGACGTATCCTGCCTATAATCGCAGGAATTCAGAAATCTGGCGTCACAAGCCTTCGCGGCATCGCGCGCATCCTGAACACGCGAGGTGTTCGCACAGCGCGCGGCGGTGAGTGGCAGGTATCGAATGTTCGAAATGTTTTGGCGAGAGCGGCAAAGGCTTTTGATAGGCGGGAAATTGTCGCGAACGTCTGTCAGGTGTGCCTAGCGCTCGAGTGAGTGTGTGACAAATTAGACCAAGGTAGTGAGACCGAAAATTGCTGGAATTGTTTATTGAAACACCGGTTTGCAGCTCTCAGTTTCGTTGAACGACATCATTGGCAAGGACTTTTTTCCTCCGACACGCACCTAATTTTCACTCCGACGACGGAGTCCCATCCATTGGTGATGATGTCTCGGGCCCGGTCTTGCTGATCGAGCGTCGGGAAAACCGGATCGACATTCCGATAGCCATCGGGAACCGTAGGTTGAACGCCATCTGGCACCTCCAAAGGGATAGTTCCCCGCCGTTTCAGATCGGCAATCCTTACTGGGTGGCAACCACCGCTCAACCAAGCCAGTTGCGCGTCATCAGATAAAAGATGCTCCATCCAGAGGCGAGCGGCGTTCGGGTGTGGCGCGAAGGCGCTGATAGCCTGTACATAGATCCCTGCAACCACCCCGCTTTTCGGGATGACCACGCTGATATCGGTTATCCCCTTTAGACGATCTCGGTCACCTAGCCCGAGATAGTGCCAGCGGATAAGGATCGGCGTCACGCCTTCCTGGAGTAATCGGGTGGTTCCGATAACCGGAACTAAATTGCCCCTCTGGCTCAGGTCAGCGAAGAATTTCAAGCCCTCTGTCGCGGCCTTCTCGACGTCACCCTTGGTCGCCGAGAGTCCTGCCGCAAAAATACCCTGAATTGCCTGGTTCGAGTAAATACCGCCGGCAAGAGCGATTGAGTTCCTGTACTCCGGATTAGCAAGGTCTGCCCAGTCTGCGGGCACCTTCTTGACGATGTCGGTATTCACCTCGAAAGCGAGGACCCCGTAGTAGCCACCATACCAGTATCCTTGCGGTTGCTTTGCGTCAGCGGGTATCGATTCCCACGTGGAGACCTTGTAGGGCTGTAACAAGCCTTCCGACTCAGCTCCGGAAGCGAACGCCATACCGACATCGATCACATCCGGTGTGTCGGGACTGGTCGTATTCCGCCCAGCCTTGATCGCGTCGATCTCCTGTGCTGATCCAGCATCTGGTTGGGTTTCCTTGACGACAAGGCCATACTTTGCCTCGAACCGGTCAATGATGCCGCCATATCCGCACCAATCGCGCGGGAGCGCTATGACGGTAAGTTTTCCCTCAGTTTTTGCTGCGGCGAGGACCTCCGGTGCCGGCTCCGCTGAGCCCGTGGATATGGACGCAATGAACGCGGCTATCGTCAGCGACAGAGTCTGACCGACTGCTTTCAACGCGCCCTTCATTGCAGCGCTCCACCAGTGAAGAATGAATGCAATCACCAATAGCAGTTCGGCATTTAATTTGCCATCTCACGCGTTGCCAAACTTCCTGGCGCATCGGCCCAACTGCAAAGGGCTTCGCCTCGGAAGCAGGCGACGGCTGTTTAGCTTCAATCAATCCACCGGGTATGAGTACCAGCCGTTCACCAAATGACTGTCCGGGAAGCAGGCGGAGAAACTTCGGGCGCAGACCGTCGCCTCGCCTTGCAGCAATTTCATGGACGAAAACAATCCAAACATCGGTCATACACCCTAGCATATCGGTGGAAACTGACCGCTGACAGGTCGAGCCGCCACCCGTTTCCTGCCCTGCTCAAATCAAGGTCCTGGATTTCAGACCGGCCCAGGGACGGCCGTCAAAAAATCGCAACGACATGAAGATTGAGCGGCTCGATGATCGCTATGCGACCATCACCCAAGAGGATGTAGGCGTGGTTCACAAACGCCGGCACAATGCGGCCAACCCGAGCAGGCAGTGGTGTAATCGCTGTTGTGTCGGGAAGTTGATTGCCGATGGATAGCTCGCCGACGGTTATGACCGGCTCCGGATCGTCTTCAAAAACGATATCAATAATTTGGTTGATATGACGGCTGGTGATGTTCGCTGCCGCACTTTGGCCGGTTGCTGACAAGAGTATTGCCACGGCGACGAACGCGCGAAACATTCTTATCAAGGTGACCTCCGTTGTGATCGGTCCCGATCTGAATCAAATGTCTGAGGTAAACGCGCGCAGGTCGATTGAGCGGTCCGTTGTTGCAGCGAGTTCGGCAGAGAGCATCGCCTTCGGCTCCTCGCCCACGTCGAACGCCACGTTGTGACCTTCGGCGACCGCCAATTTCGCAATCATGGCTGCCAGCGCGTCGTCAGACAGTTCTCCTGAACTGCAAACAGATCGCACTGCCACAAGCGCTTTCCTCAAAGACATGGTGGAAGGATGGGTCTGTCGCGTTTGCACATAATGCTTCACCACGTCACCGAGGACGCGCCCGCCTGCCGCTGTCATATCAAAATTCCTCCTTAGCCTCCTCCCTCAGCCAAGAGATTTGAGAAAACTTGGAACTCACGCATTCACAAAAGATAAGTCGAACAAAATTTTGATTGTGCGGGACCGGACCGAGGGAGGCGGCCAGCGCCCGACCTCGGTGCTGGTGATAGCCATTTTCAACATGCTTGCTCAGTTGATCAACCAGCATCGCAACCTGGGTTAGAGCCGCTGAATGTTTGTGCCGGTTACGAGCACAGGCACAATGTGCTCCCTGTCATCAGCATGCAGAGCGGAATAAATTCCAGCGTCCTCATTTCTGAGGAAGATGAGCGAAGGATCGATTTCGCCAAACTGCAAGATGGCCCATGCAGCAATGGTCGTGAGATCATTTGGGTCCAGCGTAAGGTGACCGTAGTCGTCGGTTCGGTCATCGCTTGACATGCCGGTATACCCCTTGCTGATGCAATTACACCAGATTTTGCTAGCTGGACGTATGAGAACGCAGGGTTATTATTGCTCCGGTCAGCGGATAGAACAGCTTGCCGTGTTCCATTGCCCGAAGTTCGTGGTCGTTGTGGGTAAACCATCGCTTGTCTTCGGATGGCGCTGTCCCATCGCAGGTATCAACACTTCCAGTCACCCGACAGCGAATTTCGAATTCTTCGCCGAATTCGTCGACGCCAATATGGAATGTCTCGTAGCTCATCGGACTAACCCTTCAACAGCGGATGCCGCTTAGGCCGATTGGGAAATGCGAAATTTATGCTTGAAATGCCAATCCTTCAACAACCTATGATCTTGTACAAGCAACAAATTTTATCGAGTGGCAAACCATCGGTGAAGGCCGGCGAATCCCGGGTCATTGCAGGAAGTGATTATATGCACGTCGCCAATCACATAGATTGCGACCCCGATTGCAACGCTGATCGCGACAACCGCAATGATGCACAAATTCGGGTGAGGATAGGAAGCCAATTCGGGTAAGCTGCTACATCGTTCTAGCGAAGCTTTTCAACAGCCAAATCCAGGGTGATCCGAACCTCAGGCGTCCGATCCTGTTCAACCAGAACGGAAAGTCGGGCCGCTATCTGGTTTTCCAGTGCGATTTCAGCGAGGGCTCGAATTGCACTCGCTATCGCCGCGTCCAGGCTGTCAAACTCGATCCCTTCACGCTCAGAACCGTTCTCAAGCTCATCACTGAAGCTGAAGGTATAAGACATCGACCGAAACAAGCCCCAAAAGGTTAGGTTCCCCGGTCGGCGAAAATGCCCACGGCATCGTCGATGTTAGCCTGTTCTGCCAACATATGTGAAGGCCGACAGCTAGCTTTCGTGGTATGATGGATTTCGTCGGACAAAACGGAACCTCTGGCGCGGAAGGCAGGAGCCTTCGCCACGCCGGAGTTGATTTGACCGATCATCCTTACGCATCTCTGCTCAGCAGAAAGTCGAACGGGCACGTCAGGTTGACTGACGCCGATATGGCGGCAATCTGCGCGCTGCCGATGCAGTTTATGGACATCCGGGCCGACCAGGATATCATCCGCGAGGGTGACCGGCCTCAACGCTGTTGCATCATCTTTGAAGGCATGTCTGCCTGGTCGAACCTCACCGGCACTGGACGCAGGCAAATCCAAAGCTTCCATATTGCCGGCGATGTGCCCGACCTCCAGAGCCTGCATCTGGACCGCCTCGACAGCACTCTCTTTACTCTGACGGCCTGCAAAGTCGGCTTTGTTCAGCACGAGGTTTTGCACGCCTTGTGCAAACAGAATGATCGCGTTTGCAACTATTTCTGGCGCAGCACTCTGATTGACGCTGCCATTTTTCGCCAATGGGTCACCAATGTTGGCGGGCGGCAGGCTTACAGCCGTGTGGCACATGTGCTTTGCGAGATGATGGTCAGGCTCAAGACAATGGGGCTTTCCAACGGAGTAACCGCCAAGTTTTCAATCACCCAGCCTGAGCTAGCGGATGCGACTGGCCTTTCCGTGGTCCACCTCAACCGGACAATCAAGCAGTTGAGAGAAGATGGGCTGATCGAGATGAAAGATCACTCTCTCAAAGTGAACGACTGGGACGGGTTGCAAGCGGCGGGCGATTTCGACCCGGCATACCTACATCTGCCCTGATCATAGACGGTCCAAGCTCGAAAATGCTCCGCGCGCCGTTGCCTCTGGGCAGTCAAGACTATGCGCTGCCCTTAAATTTGTTAATCTTGGAACCTATCATTTTTTGGGGTATTAAAGTGGTGCGCCCTAAAGGATGCGCATCCAAATGTCCGACAATCTAAGCCCCTTCGAACGCGCGAAAGCGCAGATGGTGGCGCGCTTGGTCAAAGAGACCGGCATCACCCGAGGGGCAGGCAGAGGTTCTCATAAAATACCTAGGGCTGGAATGGGCGTCTCTCATGCGGGAGGCGCGGCTGATAGCGAAGGGAATTGAATGACAAAAGTACCCAGGAGAAGCAGGGGCAGCCGCGCGGGGATACCGTTGCCGAGGGGGTGGTGACCCTATCTCCGCGCGGTATATGCTGCACCTGTCGCAGGAGTTGCGGTCTGGCGGCTTGGAACATAAATAAATGAGGCGGAGCGTCGTCAGTTCCAAATCCGCCGCCCTCTGAACTTACATGTTTACTTCCATAGGGCAGCCTGCCTAGCGCGAATATCCTTTCCGTCAAATTAGAATGCGTTGATCGCCTGCTAGTCGCCGATCAGGGTGCGTAGCAGGCAGCCGCACCGGGCAGGTCTCGGGCCGAAGCTTGATTTCCTTCCCGCACACGTTCATTTCGAGTAGATATCGCTGGTTCGCTTCCGATAGCGCGGGGAAGGCGCTTGTTAGGTGGTGGCGTGCTGATTGGCTTTCGCCGCAGCGTTGCCATCTGAGATTGCGTGGTTAGAGGCTGGAACATGGAACACAGGCTCGCGGCGGTGCTGGCGGCCGACATGGCCGGATACTCTCGGCTCATGGAAGCCGACGAGCGGGGCACCCTGGCGCGGCTTAAGACTCACCGGATCGAACTCATCGATCCCGCAATCGCCAAGAACCAGGGCCGCATCATCAAGACGACCGGGGACGGCATGCTGGTCGAGTTTCAGAGCGTGGCAGATGCCGTCCGCTGCGCCGCAGAGGTGCAGATCCGCATGCGCCGCCGTAACGCCGACGTGCCGGATGCCGGACGCATTCAGTTCCGCATCGGAATCAATCTCGGCGACATCATTTTTGATGAGGGCGATATTTATGGCGACGGCGTGAATGTCGCCGCCCGGCTGGAGCAGATGGCCGATGTCGGCGGGGTGTGCGTCACCCAGGCCGTCTATGAACAGGTCTTCGACCGGCTCGAAATCACGTTCGAAGACCTTGGCGAGAAGTCCCTCAAAAACATCTCTCGCCCGATACGGGTCTGGCGCGCGGTGCTGGAGGATGCAGCCGATCCGCGTGCGGGCGACGGCTCCGCCCCGCGCACGGTGGTGAAGCCGTCAATCGCTGTCCTGCCATTCGCCAATATGAGCGGCGAACCCGAACAGGAATTTTTCGTTGATGGTCTGACCGAGGATATCATCACGGAACTATCGCGCCGGCACGAGCTGTTCGTCATCTCGCGCAACTCCACCTTCGTCTACAAAGGGCAGTCGGTGAACCTGCGTGAAATCGCCCGGAAGCTGGGCGCCCAATATCTGGTGGAGGGCAGCGTCCGCAAATCGGGCGGCCAGCTCAGGGTGACGGCCCAGCTCATCGATACTGCAACTGATACGCACATTTGGGCTGAGCGATATGACCGCAAGCTCGACGATGTTTTCGCCATTCAGGACGAACTGACCGCAGCAATCGTCGCCACGCTGCCAGGCCGCGTCGAGGCAGCGCAACAGGATGTCGTGGCGCGCAAGACGCCTGCCAACATGGTAGCTTACGAATGCTTGCTTGCGGCGAAGGTCCGTCACCATCGTAGCAATCGAGCCGAGAATGAGGAGGCGCTGAAGCTGGTGACCCGTGCGCTCGAACTCGACCCCGAATACGCGCATGCCCATGCCTGGCGGGGCTGCATCCTGGGGCAGGCTTGGGGCTACGGCTGGTGCGCTGATAAGGACGCCACGTTTGACGAAGTCATCCGCGAGCTTGAGTTGGCGCAAGCGCTGGACGTCAACGATGCGGACGTCCAACGGATATTGGCGGCTATTAACATCAGCCGCAACGATCTTACGAAGGCTCGCCACCATCAGGAGCGGGCTCTTTCACTCAACCCGAACTACGATCTCGTCGTGGTGCAGCAAGGCGAGCTTTTGACTTGGCTCGGTCGCCCCAAGGAAGGGGCCGAATGGATTCGCAAAGCGATGCGGTTGAACCCTCATCACCCGGAGCGCTTCTGGAGCCATCTCGGGAAAGCATACTTTACAGCCCACGAATATCCCGAAACAATCGAGGCCTTCATGCATCTGTCGAAGATGGATGCCAGCCAACATGCGTTTGTCACAGCGGCCTATTATTGGCTGGGCGATCGGACCGCTGCGTCCGCTCACTTCGCTCAAATAGCCAAGGTCGATCCGGAATTTACAATTGATGCGCTCCTCACCACCTTGCACTACTCGAACGACGCGGACATTCTGCACCTAGTTGAAGCGATAACATCGTTCGAGGCCGCATAGTCCGATTGCCCAGTTACGAAATCTTTCCGAGACAGTCCCCGCAAGGCGAGTGCGAGGGCTGCCGTGCTACACATGGAGAGGTCTCAATAACCGAGTCCGATGCGAACTCGAAGCGTTGGCCGGCGGCGAGTTCCTAAAGGAGGAAGAACAGCCCCCGCAAAAGCTGCTACGAGGGCTGTCCATGCTTACGACTGCCTAGATGAGGGGGCGGCACCGCGCGGAGTCAATGCCGTCATTCAGTAGGAGGTCACGAAGGTTCTGCTTTTGACACGGCTCTTTCAGCCGCCGCCGTCATGATCCTGTTCACGTTGTCGGGGGCAAAGAAGGCAGAAGGAGAGATTGTCCCGGCGTTCACGCGTGCGAAATCGTCCTCGGCTTGTCTATTGCCGGCGACAGCGCCCAACAGCTGCTGCTGTTGCACGGACGGCGGCTCGAATGAAGCAAGCTCACATGTGAATTCGTACATCGGCGTTGCATACTCATCGCGACGGCGCTGGTATTCCTCCATTGCCAACGCGAACGAAAATTCGCCACGGAGCGCCAGATCAATCGCGTTTGCGCACAGTTCAGCATCGCGGAAGGCGTCACTAATCCCTTGAGCCGTGATGGCATCTTTGTTGTATCCGGCATCGCCGACGAGCGCCCAACCTGGCCCAAACGGCTTTCGGAAGAAGTTGGGTAGCGCCGCGCCAGCGAACGGTGTTTCGCGCTTTGCCCGGGAGAACCTCTCGGCGAACGACGGAGCCATCTGAATGACCTTTCGGTAATTGCCCTCGATGTCCGATCTGATCGACTCATGTTCGGCGTAGGGCCATCCAACGACGACAAAGGTGAGACCGTCATGGGTCGGTGCTGCCGCAAAACCACGGTGCGGCAGAACATAGGTCTCGAAGCGGCCATTCATCGGCAGCCCGCTCCAATAAGCATACCAGGCCGAGAGCAGCGGCGGCTTCTCATTATATGCCTCGGCGCGGACCGCCTCCGCGATGCGCGAGCGCCGACCATCGGCGCCTATTACCACTGTCGCGCGTTCTTCCTGACTTGCATCGCCCGTGGCGTGACCCTTGACGCCAACGACCCTGCCACCCTCGACAACGACTTCTTCGATGCCGAACCCCTCACGCACCTCCGCCCCAGCCTCGGCAGCAGCGTCGACAAGCAGCTTGTCCAACACGCTGCGGCGCGGACAATAGGCAACCGGAGCACTTTGCGTGCCAGGCGAACCTTCGATTGCGAACGGGCCAAAATCATAGGAATAGGTATGGATCGGTGGACATCCGGTCGCAATCAGGCGATCAAGTAGACCCCAACGAGCGAGTATCGCGATGCCGTTCGGCTGTATGACATGTGTGGATATCGTGTCGCTCGGGAATGTCGCCTTATCTACCAGCACCACGCGGTACCCTTTTCGGGCGAGCAGCATTGCAGTTGGCGCACCGGCGCAGCGTGCGCCCACTATGATTGCGTCGTATCTCGAGGCCATGCTTCATCCTCCGACCTGTGGCGCCAGCAAGAGATAAGCTGCTGCGGGCGGCACTCAATTGGGCTACCATGGGGTCTGCGTCGAGACTGGCAGTATAGAGCATGCCTAGCGCCTGGGCTTTGCCGCAAGTGCGTATTCATTTGCAGCACCCACGAAAAGCAGTGTCGACTCAGACTGGAGGGAAAGATGGACGCTTTCTCGGCAGCCCTCAGTTCGGTGCATGTAACCGCAGCGATCTTCATCGACGCTGAGTTCTCGGCGCCTTGGGGCTTCACCTCACCTGCGACAGAAAAAATCGCGCCCATCGTCGCGCCAGGGGTCGAGCGGCTTGTGACTTATCACCTTATCGTATCGGGGAATGCACAAGTCCGAATGGAAGGAGTCCCGGACCTTGAGGTTTCAGGCGGCGAGATCGTGATCGTGCCCCATGGCGAGGCCCACATCGTATTCAACGGCACTCCGACAGTCCTAACTAGCGCGGCCGACGCCATCGGGAGTTTCTGGACAGGCGAAGTGCAGACACCGCAGATGGGAGGCGGTGGTGCTGTAACGAAGATCGTCTGTGGCTTCTTTGGCTGCGAGCGTCACGCGGCAAAACTGTTTTTGGCCGGACTGCCACGATTGATGAAAGTCGGGTTACGCGGTGACGCTGCGGGGGCATGGATCGAGAGTTCGATACTGCATCTATGCAAGGAGGCTGCGGCCAAGCGACCGGGAATGACAGCACTCCTGTCGAAGATGGCTGAGGCTCTATTCATCGAAAGCTTGCGACGGCATATGCTGGAAATGCCGCCCGAACAAAGTGGCTGGTTGGCCGGCGCGCGCGATAGTGTTGTAGGAGCGGCGCTGGCAGCCATGCACCGCAGACCTTCTTACGGCTGGACCCTCGTAGACCTGGCCGGCGAAGCCGGGGCATCAAGGTCGGTCTTGATGCAGCGTTTCCAACGCTTCTTGGGCGAGCCGCCACAAACCTATCTAGCACGATGGCGCATGCAGCTTGCGGCACGTAAACTCCAGACGACAAACCACAGCGTGCTCGAAGTTGCTGCTGAAGTAGGCTATGACTCTGAGGCAGCGTTCAACCGCGCCTTTAAGCGAGAATTCCATCTCCCGCCGGCTCTATACCGGCGGACACTTGCGGGCGAGAACGCGGCCTGAGGACTTCAGCTTAAGGACTGCCGCCCCGACAAATTTCTCGTCCTGCCTGGGCCTTGGTCCAGATGTGCATGAGCCGACACGCTGTAATGAACGGTAGCCTCTCCTCAGCCCACCCGCTTTTGCACTGGCTACTCACCGATGCCTGGAGCAGCCGTCGAGGCGTTCAATAATTGCGACCCGGCGGTCGTGATCTGTGCCGGCGCAAAAGGCTTGGTGACGAGAACGCTTTTTGGCACTCCCATCGATGTCCATTCGTCAGCCGCGACGCTTGTGACGTAAATTACGGGCAGATCGGGGAGAATCTCACGAGCTCGTCGGGCGACATCCCACCCGGTAACGTCGCCCATTAGATTGATGTCGGTGACCAGTGCTCAGATTTCAGGATTGGCTTCGAGCCTTGCTATCGCCTTTTCGCCACTTCCCTCGCACTCAGTGGAGTAGCCACCGTCATGCAGGGTTTGTTCGAGATCCAACTGAATGAGAGGATCATCTTCTACGACCAGAACTAGAACATTTTGCACAGATTGCCCCTTAGCGGCCGAAACTCGCAAAGCCGATTAAGGTTCCCGGCAAATCAGCAGCCGAAGCTGGGCAGCTACTCGAAGCTTCATGGATTGATTATCGAAGGCATCAGGGAATAAAAACCGAGCGTCTTGCGGCGCTCGGAAAAGGTCACAGGGGAACTGCCGAAGGCACCGGGGAGGTTGACCCTCAGCATCGAAATAATGCGCTGGCAAATCGGGAGTTCCATTTACCACATCATGCGCGCAGGGGTCCATCCGATCAGGAACGTGGAGGCCCCAGCGACAACCAGAGCAATGCAGAAAAACCAAAGAAATACCGAGTCGGATCGCCGTCGAAACGTAGCTGGCCACCGCTGGTTGTCGTTTCCGACACGACGTTTGGTTCAGATGCCTTCAGGACCATGGCCGCAGTCTGAGCCGGCGTTGAAACTCGTGGCCTTGGTGCTTTTAGGAATGATCTGCGGCGCGGCGACCGCCATCACCTTGAGCAGTGATCTGCAGTCGACTGGCTTTGCTACCCAGGGAAGGCTACTGATGTCTGAGGGGACGTCGCCATCAGGCAGCCAGCCGGAATGGATGATGATCGGCACGCTTTTGTCTTTCAACGCACTGATCAAAGCCCGGCACTCGCCGTCCCGGAGCATGTAATCGAGGACAGCCACATCCGGCCGCTGCGTCGCGCTCCATTTGAGAGCTTCCATACTGTCAGCGAAGGGGCCGGCAACCGACATGCCCAACTCTTCAAGGCATGACTCCAGTTCCATGCCAATCATGATTTCATCTTCACAGACAAGGCAGACTGGACGGGCCATTTGACTTTTATGCGCCCCAAAACCCCAGGTTCATAGCTAGGTGCAAGGGTTGGTACGAAACCGAACAATAGCCCGATGCTGTCCTCTCGATTTCGTCTCTCGAAGGCAAGGTATGGTTTCGTACCAAGCCGGCAGAGCAGGCATTAATCGTTGTTTCAGGACCAGCATAGGCGGATACTCGCCTATCGCTTGCCGACTGTTAGGGCGCAAGCGGCTGGGAGATAGCTGAGGCGCTCGTGCTCTTGCCCCAATGGGAGGCGGAGAGCATGGCTCACCTTCAACAATCCGTTATTCGCAATCGACTGTTGGCGTCGCTTTCGCCCGATGACTTCGTCCTGTTGCAGCCGCACCTCGAAACCGTCAGTTTTGAGTGGCGCCACCACATGTTCAAGGCGGATCAGACGATCACCCATGTCATCTTCCCGGAGAGCGGCGTTGCGTCAATTGTAGCAGATACAGAGGAAGGCCGGTTCGAAGTCGGGATGGTGGGTTGGGAAGGATTTGTGGGCGTGCCACTCGTCCTAGGTGTAGACCGATCACCTCATACGTGTATCGTTCAGGCTCCGGGAGAGGGCACGCGCATCAGTGGACCCGATCTGCAGGCTGCGATGGATCAAAGCAGCACGTTACGCGCGCTCTTCCTTCGCTTTGTCCACACGTTCATCGTCCAGGTCAGCCAGACTGCGTATGCCAACGCTGGGTACTCGAACGAAGAGCGACTGGCACGCTGGCTCCTCATGACGCATGACAGGGTAGGTAAAGACGACATGCCTATGACGCACGAGTTTCTTGGCATTATGCTCGGCAAACGTCGACCGGCAGTTACCCTGGCGGTCCAGATGCTGGAAGGCGCCGGCGTGATCAGGGCCACCCGTGGCTTGATCACACTGCGCGACCGCGAAAAGCTCGAACAGATTGCAGGGCAATCTTACGGTTACGCTGAGAGAGAATACTCCAATGTCTTCCAATTCCCTCTTAAGCGCGAGAGGTGACGTGACCTCGCGCTACTTCTTGAATGTTCGCTATCGTGGCCGATTGATCCCGGATCACGAAGGAGACGAACTTGGAAGCGAGGAAGCCGTTCGGGGCCATGCCTTGGAGAACGCACGTGACCTTGTATTCCGCACCCGCATGGACTCCATCCGCAGTTGGTTCGATTGCAGCTTCGAAATCACGAACGAGAGCGGCAGAACCGTGCTGATATTGCCGTTCAGTGAAGTGGTTGACGATTTAGAGATTTGACCCGCCGACACAACCGTTCAAGCTACTCCCCCTCGTTCATCCTGAGGGTCATAAATCGATTTCCGCTTTCATCGTAGACATCGATGGCTAGGGTTCTTCTCTTTTCGAGGTGGTCCAGAAGCGCGTCGGCCAAAGCATGGCGAGCTTCGACCTGAGCAGCCCGATGGTCCCGCAGATCGACCCAAATCGGGTCCACCTCCGGTTCAGCAACGAACTCAAATCGATAGCGAGGCATCTGAGCTGACCTAATTGGTCATTCCAATGGCCTGCGATGCCGAATGTTCCAAATCGTACCAAAGCCGACCATTGCATCAAATTTTATTGTGGGCATTCCCTCGCGAGAAATATGTATCGTGGCAAGCCGCCGGGTATGGATGCGAAGCTTCTTGAAATTCCCATCGCGCTTCCT
>CAVQCL010000044.1:0-304229 GCA_963710935.1 uncultured Alphaproteobacteria bacterium
GGTGGCTTTGCCAATCTGCCCGGGCTATGGGGCGCGGCGATGCTGCTGTTCCTGCTGGTAACCATGCTGAACACATATGGTTTCGGCGCCGGTATTCGCCTGGTCTCTGACGGGCGCCATCATCGTCGCAGTGATTGTTCTGGCCAGCTTCGTCGCCAAATCGACTGGCTGATGGCCGCTTCAGATATGGCTTCACATACTGAGCCAGAAGCCGCACATCGTGGCCGAGTGCCAATTGGACAGCCTTAGCAGGGGCAAGTGCGCTCAAACGAAATGTCAACATCGCGCGAAGCCGAATGACAGTTCCGGGGCCGACTGCCGACTGTCCGGTCTTGGCGGCAGTCTCGCAGATAGCTGCCATTCTGCAGTCGACCCCATTGCGGTCGTTTAGCTCTGCACTAAAAACTCTCGAAAGCTGGCGTGGCCGCTTCAACGGTTAGGGCGCTGGTGCTTTACGATCTTCAATCCGCCTAAGCAGCACCGAAGCGAGCGACAAATGGTCGAGGCACCTGTGGATGGGGTCAGTCGTTATGTCGTGGCCGCGCGGGTTGCGAATGGCCGACATTACCCCCGCGAAGATGAACTTGAAACCGCTCTGCTCGTCGATGTCACTTACCGTTACCAAGTCGGTCAACTTGATCTTCGGGTTGGCCTCGGCAAATGCGGACATCATCAGCTTGAAGCCGCTCTCATTGACCCCTGAGAGCTTCTTGACATGGAGATCCAAGTATTTCAACGCCTCGAACGTGGCCTGCGAATAGTGGCCGTTGTCGAACAGCTTCAGCGACACTTTCGCAATATCCGGCGGATGTTGCGTTCGTCGAAAGGATGAACGCTTCCCTGCGCTTCAACCGCCAGGCCGACGCTTTGGTTGCACCAGCGATTGCCTCAAAGGCGGCAAGCGACCTCATGGGTAGAGGTTAACCGGATGCTTTCGAAGATCGCGTCGTACGTCTCCTGAGTGCCTTCAGCCGGCAGATTGATCTCGATACGCACCGTGAGCGCAATGTCGGGTTTGGCCGGCGCCATCACGGCGCCACCAGCAGGTGCGGCTGCAGCGGCCGGAGCTTTTTCTACCTGGGGTTTTTGAGCTTTTGCCGCAACCACCTTTGGTTTCTTTGCGCCTGCAGCCGCCGCCTTCGGTTCCGCCTGCACCTCATGGCCCGCTACGGACCGCAAGGCTTGGAAGACAGCTGCCTGACGAGTGCCGATGATCTCGCTGGTCTTATCGGTCTGACGAAAATAGCCGATCAGCTTTGCCTTCGGCAATGCCCAGGCCTCGTCAGCAAAAATCTCAAAGAGGTCGCTATATGCCGTCTTGATGAGTTGGGCGAACTTCGTTCTAAATTCTTCCTCATCATGAGTGGTGAGCACGTCGTGCCCAATGTCGGTGCGCTTGCCTTCCTCGTCGATCAGTCCAATGAACTGAAGTGCGTTTATTACGTAGCTTTCGTTCTTGGGTGCAAGTCCGTACTTTTTGACTGTGTCGGAGTTAACGGTACCTGGAAAGTTCTTGCGCAGGAAACCGATCATCTGCGTGATGTTACCCGCGCCCGAGATGTACGGATGGTTTGCCATGTTACCCCTCAAAAGCTCAAGTGTCCCTACACTTCTGCTGAGTCATTCAGCACGTCAACCTTGAGTGGATCTATATCTACCCCTTCCACAATTCATTCCCATAGTCTCTCGCCGCCGAACAATCACGAGCCGTTTAAAAGGATCTGGTATAGCGGGGTATACCGGTCACCTACCAAACTAGCCCTACTCCGCGAAGTCTGATTTAGTAGTAGGTCGTCTAGAAGGTGCCGTTCTGCTTTCCACCCCACGGTGGACTGGACAGCCGGGTCTGCCGCGCGTCTAAGCGGCCATCCGCGCTGGCGTCGGATGGCCGCTCAACGTCAGATTTCGGTCCGCTCAGCCAGGAGCAGCGCGTCCTCCACGTCGACACCAAGATAGCGGACAGTGTTCTCAATCTTGGAGTGACCGAGCAAGATCTGGATGGCGCGGATGTTGCCCGTCGCCTTGTAGATCATCGATGCCTTCGTGCGCCGAAGCGAGTGCGTGCCATACTCCTCCGGACGCAGACCGATCGCGGTCACCCATTCGTCGACGAGGCGGGCATACTGCCTCGTGCTCATGTGGTGTGCGTGATCGATCCGGCTCGGGAACGCATAATCCTCGACCGTGCCGCCACGCCGTTCGAGCCAAGCCAGAAGGCTGGCTCTGCACGTCGCTCGTGATCTCGAACTGGACGGGCCGCCCTGTCTTCTGCTGAACGACGATCGCGCGAGTCCTGATCTCCGGTCCGGCGACCACATCGCGAATCCTGATCTTGACCAGGTCGCAGCCGCGAAGCTTGCTGTCGATTGCCAGATCGAACAGCGCGCGGTCCCGAATGCGTCTCTCGCGATCAAGGAAGAAGCGAATTGCCCAGATCTGCTTCTGGGTGAGCGGACGCTTGGTGCCGACCTTCTTTCCAGCGTTCCAAGCTGCGCGCTCGCGGCTAGCATCATCGAATTGAGAATGGCCCATGTGAGTTCTCCTCGGCCTTGATTGGCCGAAGGAGAAATGGTGTGAAGTGACGGCACTACCGGGGCCGGGAGCAGACGGTCCGGTCCGGGAACGAACTAGCCGGAAGGTGCCATCCCGCTGGCAACCCATCTTGGCCGGAATGAGGTAGTTTGCCAGCAAGCAAACACTCGATCGCGGCACCGCGTTGGTCGCTTTGCCCAGAAGCTGACGCCTTGCTAGCCTGCGCAAGGTTTTACCGTCGGCAAAACCAGACTATAGGCAAGCCTTGTGTCGATAATGCTTGCTGCATCAACCTTCGGAATGACGACATGCGCCTAGGGGTCAACACGGTCAAGATGTGGCGCTCCAGCGCGCTGGCCGACACGCTGTTCTTGTGGGCGAACTATCGCAACCATCGTTTCCAACCTCACTTCCACTGAAGAGTTCGCCATCGGGATCATCGAGGAAGGCTGCCAGGCGTTTTCATACGACAGCAAGCATCGTGTCGATCTGCCGCGCGGAACCGTCTGCCTGATTTCCCCCGGCATGGTGCACGAGGGTTGGGTGGGAGCCGAGAATGGTTGGACCTACCGGATGTTCTATCCATCCGCTTCCCTGATCGGGCAAGCCGCGGAGGATATTTTCGGCACACCCGATGTCGTCTTCAATTCGCCCGCCGTCGACGATCCGAACTGCATGTCTGCCTGCAACGGCTTCACCAGATGACGGCTTCGCCGCATCTGCAAAGCCTTGAGTTCGAAACGTTCTATCTCGCCACCATACGGATAGCGGTCGAACGCCATGCCGGCCGGCGTCCCTGAAGCGGACCGAGGGCGGCATGGAACGGCGCTCCGTCAGGTTCGCAAGCTTCTTGAAGATCGCCATGCCGATGCCATCAGCCTGTCGAGTCTGAAGGAGCTTGCGGGCATCAGCAAGTTCCACCTCTTGCGGCAATTCAAGGCGGTCTATGGTTTGCCGCCGCACGCCTATCTGTCGCAGGTGCGCGTGCGCCGGGCCTCGGCCCTGATCCTCGCCGGAAATGATCTCGCCGACACTGCGGCAGCCGTCGGCTTCGTCGACCAAGCGCATATGACCCACGTTTCCGCCGGTCCCTAGGTTACACGCCCGGCACCTCCAGAGCCACAACCCCCGCTCTGAGCAATTTCTTACAAAACATGACGCATGCGCGGCTTTAGAACGGGCCACGCCGCCAAGCCCTCTCTCGATATCCGGATCTTGGCGCCGATCGGAGATCAAGATGACCCGGCACAGCTTCCTGGACGACTACAGCGAAGGCGCGCATCCCGACATTCTCAAGGCCCTTTCCGAAACCAACATGGTCCAGCAGACCGCCTATGGTGACGACGCCTATTCGAGGAAGCGCGGGGCCTGATCCGTCGGCAGATGGGCGACGTCAATCCGGATGTCTGGTTCGTCGCAACCGGCACGCTTGCAAACATTCTGATCATGTCCAGCGCGTTGCGATCGCATGAGGCCGTGATCGCTCCTGCAAGCGGCCATATCGTCGTCCGGGAAACCGGGGCGATCGAGGCCACAGGCCACAAGATCATCACCGTGCCTCCTGTCGATGGCAAGTTGACGCCAGACAGTATTTCCGCCGCCTTGAGAGCCAATGCCCACTTCCCGCATATGGCGAAGCCGCGGCTGGTCTATCTTTCCAATGCGACCGAGGTGGGAACGCTCTACACAAAGAAGGAACTCGAGGCGATTTCGGCGCTCTGCAAGGCGCGCGGCCTCCTCCTGCTGCTGGACGGTGCGCGGCTTGGCGCTGCTCTGTCGGCGGCAAAGAACGACCTCACCCTGAAGGACATCGCTGAATTGACCGACATTTTCTGGATAGGCGGGACGAAGGTCGGCGCCCTTCTCGGCGAGGCCATCGTCATTCCCAATCCTGAACTGCGGGAGGAATTCAGATTTCACGTCAAGCAGCGTGGAGCGCTCCTTGCCAAAGGACGTGTGCTGGCTCTCCAGTTCAGGGAATTGTTCCGGGATGGACTGTACTTCGACCTCGCCCGGCACGCCAACGGCATGGCTCAGCGTCTGTCATCGAAGATCTCGGATGCGGGCTACCGCTTCGCGGCCGAAACCGAAACCAACCAGCTTTTCCCGATCCTGCCAAATGCCCTTGTCGAAAAGCTGAAGGAAAACTTTAATTTCTACATCTGGGAGCCTGACGGAGAATCTGTCATCCGTAGTTCGTCTGGTTACCTCATGGGCTACGCAGGACGTGCACGTCGATGCATTTGCGGTAAAGGTAGAAGAATTCTCGTCCTGACAAGCGGTTGAACACACTCCCAGGACAGATAGGTCCGCATCGGGGCCGAGAGCGGACCGGCAGCTTCAAGGCTCGGATGATCTTGTGAAGCGGACCCAAAGTTCCCCGCGGGCATCGACGTGACCCCCTTTGCGGTAGAACGACCAGCGAGACCACAAAGGTCACCACGGGAATTGTGCGCTGACCTTCCGCCAGTTCCCTGCCTTCGGGGACCTCTGAGATTTAAAGAACAGATTTCAGGAAAGCGACGGTCTCCGGCTGCTGCGGATTGCCGATCACCTGCGCGGGCGGGCCGATCTCATGGATCTTGCCCTTGTGGAAGAAGGCGACGCGGTTCGACACCTCGCGCGCGAAGGCGATCTCGTGGGTGACGACGATCATCGTCATGCCCTCGGAGGAGAGCAGGCGCAGGGTGTCGAGCACCTCGCCGACCAGCTGCGGATCGAGCGCGGAGGTCACCTCGTCGAACAGCATGTAGTCAGGCGACATGGCCAGCGCGCGGGCGATCGCCATGCGCTGCTGCTGGCCGCCGGAGAGCTTTGCCGGGATAGACCTTCAGCTTCTCGCCGAGCCCGACATGGGAGAGCTTCTCGACCGCCATCGCCTCGGCCTCGGCCTCGGCTCATGCCGAGCACCTTGCGCGGCGCGAGCATGACGTTCTCCAGCACGGTGAGGTGCGGGAAGGCGTTCCATTGCTGGAAGACGATGCCGATCTTGCGCCGCAGCTTGTTGAGGTCGGTGCCGCGGGCATGCACGTCGATGCCGTCGACGAGGATGCGGCCGGAATTGATCGGCTCCAGGCCGTTGATGCACATCAGCAGCGTCGACTTGCCCGAGCCGGAGCCGCCGATAACCGAAACCACCTCGCCCTTGTCGACGGTCATGGTCACGCCCTTGACCACTTCGAGCGAACCGAAGGATTTATGGACGTCTGTCGATCTCAATCATTCTCGCGCCACCGTCTTCTCCAGCCGCGTCGCCGAGGCGGGCGATGGGGAAGCTCATCAGGAAATAGATCAGCCCGGCGATGGAGAGCACCAGCAGCGGCTCCTGGATGCGGGTGACGATGATCTGCGAGGAGCGCAGCAGCTCGACGATGCCGATCCACAGCACCAGCGCGGTGTCCTTCATCACGCCGAGCGTCAGGCCGATCCAGCTCGGAAAGGCGACCCGCAGCGCGATGGGGAAGACGATCTCGGTCAGGTCCTGCCGCCAGGTCATCCCCAGCGAGCGGGCCGCGCGCCGCGTGGTCGGCTGGCACGGCGAGAATGCCGGCGCGCACGATCTCGGTGCAATAGGCGGCGGTGTAGAGCGCCAGCACCACGCAGCCGACGGTGAAGGCGCGACCAGTTGAGGCCGACGATCGACTTGAAGGCGTTGGCCAGCACGAACTGGATGAACAGCGGCACCGAGCGGAAGATGTCGAGCACGAAGCCGATCGGCGCGTTGGCCCACCAGGGCACGGTGGCCCGCGCCAGCGCCGAAGATCATGCCCAGGAGCGTGCCGCCCAGGACCGCCCAGAAGGTGATGGCCATGCGTGACGCCCGCGCCCTTCAGCATGAACCAGAGGTCATTGAGGGTGAAGGAGGTGTCGAACAGGGAGCCGTCGAACATCTGCGCCTCTCTCAATAGCGGAACAGCCGCCACGCGATCAGGCGGGCCGAGCCGGTGACGAGCTTTGGCGATCAGGTAGTAGATCACCGCGGCGATGGCGAAGAATTCGAAGGTGCGGAACGACTGGACGTTGAGATCCTGGGTCACGCCGGTCAGGTCGTTGTTCAGCCCGACGACCACGCCGAGCGAGGTCATCAGGATCGCCCAGACCATCTGGTTGGTGAGCGGGATGGAAGACGACGCGGAACAACTGCGGCAGCACGATCAGCCGGAACGCCTGCATCGGCCCCATGCCGAGCGAGCGGGCGGCGCGCATCTGCGTCGTCGGGCACGGCGCGCAGGCCGCCGCGGAAGGTTTCCGCCAGATAGCCGGCATTGTTGAAGGTGATGCCGGCGAGCAGCGCGGGATAGGAATCGAGATGGATGCCGAGGACGCCGAGGCCGAAATAGGCCATGTAGATCTGGAACAGCGCCGGCGTGTTGCGGGCGAGTCTCCACCCAGCTCGTGGCGAACGCCCGTAGGAGCGCGAAAGCGCGAGCCGGCACGCCAGTGCCAAGAGCACGGCGAAGAACACCCCGAGCACCATGGAGAGCACCGCGACCTCAAGAGTCACCAGCGCTCCCCACAGCATGTCCGGCAGGGCCCGGAAGCGCCGGCCCCCAATGAAAGGTGTAGTCCATCGCTGGCGACCGTCGCCGGCGATGCTCGATCAGCGATACACGCCACGGAATCTCAGATCGGGCGCTTCGCCGCCGCCGATCCACTTGTCGTAAAGCGCCTTATAGCGGCCGGTGCGGACCTGCTGGTTGACGAAGAGGTTCAGGTAGTTGAGCAGGCCCTGCTCGCCGCGCAGCGCGATCAGCGCCACATAGTCGATGTCGTAAGGGGCATCGCCGGTCATGACGAGACCGTCGTACTTGCCTTCCTTGACGATGGCCGCGGCGACTGTGGAGGTGACGACGGTCGCTTCGATCTGCCCCTGGGCTAGCGCCAGGAAGACGTCGGCCTGCGTCTGGTAGCCGCGGAACGAACCCTCGCCCCACGCCTTCACGTCCTTCTCCAGCGCAATGGCCTCGTAGCCGCCGGCGACGGAGCCGACCTTGCGGCCCTTCAGCTGCTCGTAGGTGTCGATGCCGAGGCCTTCCTTGGTGAGGATGACATTCTTGAAGGCGAAATAGGGAATGGTGAAGCCGACGGTCTTGGCGCGCTCCAGCGTATCGGAGGTCGAGGCAACGCCGATATCGACGCGGCCGGAGACGAGCGCGGGGATGCGATCCGGAAACGGCGTCTCGACGATCTCGGCCTTCACGCCGAGCGCCTTGGCGAGGTCGTTGCAGTAGTCGACGTCGAAGCCGATCGGGTTGTTGTTGGCGTCCCGCGAGCCCATCGGTGGGAAGTCGAGCACGACGCGCGCAGCGAAGCGTGCCGCACGCGATGATGTCGTCCAGCTTGTCGGCTTGGGCCATCGTGGATGCGGATGCTGCCAACGCAGCGGCGAGCGTAAGTGAGGTGATGCGCATTTTTTGTGTTCCCTTCTTTTTGATTTACTCAATAAAACTGCGCAGATTCGTATCATGGATATCGTATACGTAAGGCTCGAGCAGTCGTGTCCATTCGGATTGTCTGTGGTGCCGCCAGTCGCGATTACTGTACAAGAAAGCCAAAGGTCAGAGGATCGGCTTCGTCTATGATCCAGTCGGCGAACCCACAAATATGGGCATCCCCGCTGATTCGCGGAATGATGGCGTCGAAGTCGCCCGACCTTCGTCTCGCTGAGAACGCGCGCCTTTGAACACTGTCCCGATGATCGATCGTTGACCAGCGTTTCTGATGCGGAAACTCTCCACGAAGATACAGCTGGGCAATGCGGCCGGCCGTTCCAGAGCCGGTCGGCGATCGATCGATCGCCCGATCGGCGTAAACGCAGCAGTTCGCCTGAGTTGATCCCTCATGACGGGGATCGCCATAGACCATGACGCCGTAGACATCATTGAACTCGGGGATCTCAGGGTGAATGACCGACATGTCGCGCATTCACCGCGGTTTTGATCTCATAGCCAAACTGCATGATCTTCTGAACATCTTTCTCGCGTATGGAGATGTTGTGGGGGCGCCCATCGACATAGAAATACGTCGCGCCCCCATAGGCGATGTCACCGGTTACCTTGCCAAAAGTCGGTGTGATCGACGGTTACGTCCCGCTTGAACACGAATGACGGCAACGTTCACGAAGCGTACCGTTCCGGCCCTCTTCCCATCCCATTCGACAAAGGCCTCGATGAAGCCGCACGGTGCGTCGATGCCGATGCGCGTCTCGGGGGATGTGCGCTCGACCCAGCCCAATTCCACAGCAGCAGTGGCAAGCGCGATCACGCCGTGACCGCAATGCGGGCTGTAGCCCGCGTTGTTCAGGAAGATCACGCCGAAGTCGGCGCCAGCGCTAACAGGTTCGGTGAGGTAGCCGCCATAAAGGTCCTTGTGGCCGCGGGGTTCAAGCATCAAGGCGCGCCGATATCGATCGGCGTTTTGCTCCAGCCAGGCGCAGCGCTCGACGATGGTATTGCCCGGAAATTTGGGAAGCCCTTGCGTCACAAGCCGGAACGTCTCACCGCACGTATGCAGCTCGACGGTCTTCAACGATCTTTCGTAGTGCACCGATATCTCCAAGACATCCATTTGGTGAGCGTGAGGCGACTGCATGTCGCGTGTAATTGCCTCAATCATCTCATCCCTCATTTCAGATATCGTATACGATAACCGAGCGTCGTAGTCAACTGGCAAATTCGCGGACTAAGTGACTTTCGGATTTCTCACAAGCGTCTTGAAGTGCAAGAAGCGCCGGCAGTTCAAAGGCGGGAGGAGACGCAGCATCGTCACGCAAAGATACCAGCCGTGTAACGCCATCACTTTTTCAAGTGTGCCAGAAGAGATGCACAGGCGTTGGAGATATGACGGTGCAATAGCTCCGCCGCCTTCTCAGCATTCTTCTTCCGACAAGCCGCCAGTATTTCGCGATGTTCCCGGTCGTCGACGCCAGTTCCGCCGGAGAGAGTTAGCTGTATTCTGAGATATCGCTCGATGCGGTCGTTAACCGAGCGAATGAGGTTCAAAAGAAAAGGTCGCTCGGCATCTTCGTAGAGACAGGAATGAAACTGCCAGTTCAACTCGGCCCATCGCGCTACATTGGTTTCGCGCGCAAAAGCATCACAATATTCGTCCGCTCTCCGGAAGGTTTTTGACGTCATGTGCGGCACGGACAATTTCAGTGCGTTCGTCTCCAGCATCGCCCTGACTTCGAAGATCTGCGCGATTTCCGGCTCCGAAACACTGGCGACGACAGCGCCGCGGTTGCGCTGAAATTCGACCAGACCTTCCGCCTCGAGTCGCTTCAGGGCTTCCCGCACCGGGATCTTGCTGACATCGAACAGCTTCGCGACGTCGTCCTGGCGAATGGGTTCCCCTTCGTCAAACTCACCCGTCACAATCGCCTCGCGAATATGCTTGGCGATGACGTCAGATGCCGTCGGCGCCGAACCGAGAGATGGCAGGTCTACTGGGTTGAGTGGCAATGGTGTCTCCAGTGAAGTTTAGAGGCTATGATCGAATACCGTATTCAATATCAGGTCACAACGTGCTGTCAGGAACCATCTCAGAGTAACACTTCGATCTCTAGGCGCTGCGTCTTCGACGTCGCAAATTTCGCGCTTGACATTGCCTGTAACCGTATACGATATGCGATCTATCATGGAGCTTTGCCAAAGTCGAGTGCAGAGGCTCTAGGTGCTGCACTACCGACGGTCCCGCTGGACTGAGCTTCCAGCTTCCTCTCGAATTGGGTGGAACATGCGAGTTACGGAGCACAGTCTGCCAGCGGTTATCGGCTACGTGACGCCGCTCAGCGCGAAACCGGGCGAGACGCTTGAGTTCAAGATCTCGTCGCTCGGCGACCGTGATGTGGCAGCGAAGGTTGTGAGACTGGATTGCTGCGATCCCAATCCGCTCGGCCCCGGTTTGAAAAGCGTGGACGTCGAGTTCGGCCTAAAGCAGCGCTATCCGGCCAGGGAGCAGCAGACGCATCTGGGCTCATGCGCGATCGGACCCATCCCGACCAAACCCGAATTCAGGGAACTGACGGTGGAGCTCATCGTCAAGCCGACGCTTTTCAGCTCTCTAGACCAGACAATTTTCTCATTGCAGAATTCCGATGGCTCGAAGGGCGTTGCCCTGGTGCTCAGCGATGGCGCTCTATTTCTCAAGAGGCTCGAGACTCCACAAATCAGCGACGGATTGGGTCGCGAACTCCGTGTCGGCGAATGGACCAAGCTGGAGGTTGTTCTCGGCGCGACAGGCGTCTCCACCCACACATCGGTCATCGGAACTCGGAAGAGATCGGAGGCATTCGCTTCGCTGAGCGGTCTCTCGGATGTGCTTCGCGAGGTCGATCACATTTGTTTCGCGGCCATCTGGACTGGTCACCCAGAAGACTGCTTCAACGGCTTGATCGAGGCGCCCCGGCTCTACGGCAGCTCACAGCCAGGCTCCGACCGTGCCGTGTTGGCCAACTGGTGCTTTGCAACCTCCCTGGACAACGGGTGGGTAGCGGATGAGATCGATCGATCGCGCCGCCTCGCGCTGATCAATATGCCGATGCGAGCCGTTCGGTCTTCAGCGTGGTCCGGCCGCAACATGGACTGGAAGACCGCTCCCCAAGAATATGCGGCGATCGCATTTCATTCGGACGATCTCAGCGACTGCAAGTGGGACACGACAATTGCCGTCGACGGTGCCCGCTGGCGTGCCATCGGGCGTCTACGGCCTCATGATCGAGAACCAGGTCGGCACGGACACGATCCCATTCTATGTCCTCCCGCGACGCGGACTTGCCCAGGCAGAGAATTGTCTTTCTGGCGCCGACCTTCACCTACATGGCCTATGCCAACCATGCGCGCGGCAATTTTTCCGGCGCGCTGGAAGCGCGGGTGCGCGCGTGGGATGCCTATCCTCACAATCCCGATGTCGTCGGCGCCTATGGCTATTCGACCTACAACCGCCATCCGGACGGGATCAGGCATAACCCTGTCGTCCCGGCTGCGCCCTATCATGACGATGCGCCCGCAACTATCTCGTCTATTTCGACGCAGAACGGCTCGGGCATGCGCGGCTTCTCCGGCGGATTCTCATCTGACGGACTGGCTGACGGTAAAAGGTTTTGGCGTTCGACGTCTTGACCGACGAAGACCTGGATCGCGAAGGCGCTGAGCGCCCTATCACCCTATGACGTCGTTCTGACCGGAACGCATCCGGAATACCATACGCGCCGGACGATCGAGGCTCTCATCTCCTACAGGGAAGGAGGCGGCAAGCTCATGTATCTCGGCGGCAACGGATTCTACTGGAAGATCGGCCGCGATCCGCGTGCAGCCCCACGCTATCGAGATTCGCCGTGCCGAGGGCGGCATGCGGGTCTGGGCAAGCCAGCCCGGCGAATATTACCATCAGCTCGATGGCGAATATGGCGGCTTGTGGCGCCGCAACGGCATCCCCCCGCAGAAGGTCGCCGGCGTCGGCTTTACCGCCGAAGGCGCATTCGAAGGGACGCTACTACGTCCGCACCAAAGAGTCGTTTCAGCCCGAGCTGGCGTTCCTGTTCGACGGCATACCGTCCGATCAGAGAATAGGCGATTTCGGTCTTTCAGGCGGCGGCGCGGCTGGCTTTGAGATCGACCAGGCCTCCGCGGACCTTGGAACGCCGGATTTCGTGACCGTGGTTGCCGCGTCTGAAGGCCATGGGCCGACCTTCGAGACCACATTTGAAGAACTGCTGCTGCCTGGCGTCTTCGACGGAGCTCCGCGACCTTATGGCGGCATCCGCTCAAACATCGTCTACGGGCTCGCCGAAAATGGCGGAGGCCTGTTTTCGGTCGGCTCGATCACCTTTTGCGGCAGCCTTTCGCACAACGGCTACGACAACAACGTTTCGCGCCTTCTGGAAAATTGCCTCCGAAGATTTCTCGAGTCACCGCGCGTCAAGACCGACGATGCGCAGCCAAGCCAATCGACACCAGACATGAATTGGCAATTCGGGCAATGACGGCTGAACACGCTGAAGTCCGGATCGATTTCGACACGCTGAAGTCGCTGCTCAGGGACATTTTTGCTCAGCAACGGAACATCGACCGCCACTGCCGAAATTCTCGCCGCAAATTGCGCCGGCTGCGAACGAGACGGCGCCATCAGCCATGGCATATTTCGAATTCCCGGCTATGTGGCATCTCTGCAAACGGGGTGGGTCGACGGCAAGGCGGAACCTGCATATCAGCCTTCGTCAGCCCGTCCTTCATCCGCATCGATGCACGCAACGGTTTTGCCCAGCCGGCCCTGGCCGCCGCTGCGGAGGCAATCAGCGAGGCAGTGGAAAGCACCGGCATAGCCGTCGTTGCAATCCGGAATTCTCACCATTTCAGCGCGCTCTGGCCCGACGTCGAGCCGTTTGCGCGCAAGAGGCCTCCTGGCGATCAGCTTCGTCAACGGCTTAGCCAACGTCGTGCCCCATGGCGGCCGTGCGCCGGTTTACGGGACAAACCCCATTGCGTTTGCAACGCCGGTTGCGGACGCCGATCCGCTCGTGGTGGATCAGGCAACAAGCGTGATGGCCAATGGCGAGGTCAGGCTTCATGCGCTTGCCAACACCCCGCTTCCTCCGGGCACTGGCGTCGACAGCGCCGGCAATCCCACCACGGATCCCCATGCGGTCTTGGCGGGCGGGGCGCTGAACACCTTCGGTGGCTACAAGGGATCATCCATTGCGCTCATGGTTGAGCTGATGGCCGGTGCGCTGACGGGTGGGCAGCTGTCGTTCGAAAACGACTTCGGCGATTGTGTCGGCGCGCAGACACCAAAGGCCGGGCAGTTGCTGATCGTCATCGATCCCGAGCGCGGCGGCAACTCCGGATTTCGCTCGGCGCGTCGCCGTATCTGTGCGATCGGCTTGATCGACGCCGGCCAAGAGCGCCTGCCAGGCGAACGACGGTACAGGAACCGCCTCGACGCAGAGCGGTTCGGCATTCCGATCTCGGAGGAGAAGCTTCTTCATCTGAAAGCCATGGCTGCGACTGGCGCGTCGGCATCGTGATCGCGTCAGAACACAATCTCGAAATATCCCATTCCTGGAGGTGCCATGAACGACCTTCTGCATGACAGAAGCAGGCTTGCGCTTCGGCGGTCCTTGACCGCTTCGCAGATCGACCAGCTGGTGGACCTCTTTCAAGCCGAGTGGTGGACGAAAGGGCGCACCAAGGCAGATGTCGAGAAAATCCTGCATATCCGGTGGGCCGATATTCGCGTTCGTCGATCCGGAAGGCGACGATCTCGTCGCTTTCGCCCGCGCCCTGACGGACGGCGTCTACAAGGCGATGATCTTCGACATCATCGTCAAGAGCACATGGCGCAACACCGGATTGGGTGGTCTGTTGATGGAGACCGTGATGAACGATCCTGCGCATCGTCGACATCAAGCACCGCGAACTGTACTGCCTGGAGGAAATGGTTCCCTTCTATGAAAAATGGGGGTTCACGGCAGCGCTGGCCGGCCTCCATTTCATGAGGAAGTTCGCCTAGCAGATTAGGGCATGACAGCAAAACATGGTGGACCTTCCCTGGCGTGTTTCTGTCTATTTTGTCTCAGCTACATCCACCCGTTCCGGACCTCAGCGTTGCCAGCGGTGTCTGCTCTCGGGCTTCGTCAAGTTCCGTCTTTACGACCGAAAAGAGGGCGCAAACCTGCCGTCAGTTTCACGGGTAGGACGGTTTTCCAACCGGAATGCCCGGTAGCCTTACCTGCTCGACCTAAACATACTTCGGTGTTACACATGGAACGATGGTGACTGCCTTAGCTATTGTTTTTGTTTAGTTTTTTTGGCGATCTGCCCATTCCGTCCCTGGGCACCATTTCCAGCCTCACGCCGCTCGATTGTCGGCAAAGACCACCGGCGCCAGAGGCTCGCGGCCGAGGATCAGGTCGGCGCCCTTTTCGCCGACCATGATCGTCGGCGCGTTGGTGTTGGATGACGGCACGCGCGGCATGATCGAGGCGTCGCAGACGCGCAGGCCCTCGATGCCGCGCAGTTTCAGGTCGGGCGTCACCACCGCCATCGCGTCGTGACCCATCTTGCAGGTGCCGACCGGATGGTGGTCGGTCTTTGACGAGCGGCAGGCATAGTCGAACAGCTCGTCGTCGGTGTGCAGCGACGGCCCCGGCAGCACCTCGCGCATGACATAACGCTGCAGCGATTTCTGCCGCATGATCTCGCGCGCCAGCCGCAGGCCCTTGATCGACATCTCGCGGTCGTAGGGATCGGCCCAATAGTTCGGGATCGATCAGCGGCATGGCCGCCGGGTCGGCGCTTTTCAGCCGCACCGAGCCGCGCGAGCGCGGCCGCAGGAAGGCGGAGTTCAGCGTCACGCCCGGATTGTTCAGCTTCTCGACGCCGGCCTCGATGCCGGAGCCGAGACCGAGATGGAACTGGATGTCCGGCCAGGCGGCGGTCGGGTCGGCATACCAGAAGCCGCCGGTCTCGAAGAGGCTCGACGCCGCCGGCCCCTTCTTCAACAGGATGTATTGCAGGCCGGCCCAGACGGTTTTGTCCAGCCTGGCGTAGCTGTCATAGGTGTGGTCGCCATTGCATTCGGCGATCACGAAGAGGTCGAGATGGTCCTGCATGTTCGACGCCGACGCCGGGCAGGTCGTGCACCGACCGGTACGCCCGCGGATTTGAGATGGTCGGCCGGGCCGATGCCGGACAGTTGCAACAGACGCGGCGAGCCGATCGCGCCGCAGGAGACGATCACCTCGCGCTCGGCGCGCAGGACCTGCGGCTGGCCGCCCGGCTTGTCGACGATCTCGACGCCGACGGCGCTGCCCTTTTCCACCACCACGCGTGTCACCAGCGCGTCGGTGCGCACGGTCAGGTTCTTGCGGTCGCGGATCGGCTTCAGATAGGCGACCGAGGCCGATGAGCGGCGCGCGTCCTTCTGCGTGAGCTGGTAGTAGCCCGACGCCTTCCTGCGCTGGCGCCGTTGAAATCGGGATTGAAGGGGATGCCCATCTCCTGGCCGGCCTGGAAATAGGCCTCGCAGATCGGCAGCGGCGCAATCGGGTTGGAGACGCCGAGCGGCCCGCCATAGGAATGATAGTCGTTGGCGTAGCGCTGGTTGTTTTCGGCGCGCTTGAAATAGGGCAGCACGTCGCGATAGCCCCAGCCGTCGCAGCCCTCCTCCTTCGCCCAGGCGTCGTAGTCGCCGGCATTGCCGCGCGTATAGATCTGCGCGTTGATCGACGAGCCGCCGCCGACCACCTTGGCCTGCGTGTACCAGAAGACGCGGTCCTTCATGTGCTTCTGCGGCACGGTCGACCAGCCCCAGGAGGCGATGCCCTTGGTCATCTTGGCGAAACCCGCCGGCATGTGGATCAGCGGATGCCAGTCCTTGCCGCCAGCTTCGAGCAGCAGCACGGTGTTCGCCGGGTCTTCGGACAGCCGGTTGGCGAGCACACAGCCGGCCGGGCCGGCGCCAACGATGATGAAATCGGTCATGTTCGCTTCCGTTGATCGTTCCACAAGCCAGACGCCCCCTCACCCGGCCTCCGCTTCGCTCGGCCACCCTCTCCCCGCTGGGAGAGGAGGTCGTCAGCGTCGCCAGCCTCGACGAGGATAGGCGCGAACGGCGGCGAACCTCCTCTCCCAGCGGGGAGAGGGTGGCCGAGCGAAGCGGAGGCCGGGTGAGGGGGCGCTGAATTGCGATGATGCCATCACAGCCTCGGCACCGACAGCGCGCCGTCGACATTCACCACCGTGCCCGTCGCAAAGCCCAGTTTGCCCGAAGCGAGCGCCGCCACGGCGGAAGCGACATCGCCCGCCTCGCCCCAGCGCGCCGACGGCACCAGCCCGCCGGCGATCAGCCGGTCGTATTTGTCGGCCACTGCCGCCGTCATGTCGGTGCGGATGATGCCTGGCCTGACCTCGAAGACGCCGATGTTTTCCGGCGCCAGCCGCACCGCGAGGTTTTTCACCCACATCGACAGCGCGGCCTTCGAGACGCAGTAGTCGGCGCGTTCGGGCGACACCATTTCGGCGCTGACCGAGGTAATGGTGACGATCGAGCGCGCATGATCCGACCGCGTTTGCAGCATTGCGCGCGCAACGGCATTGGTCAGGAACACGGTGCCGCGCAGATTGATGCTCATCACGCGGTCGAAATTTTCGGGCGCGACGCTCAGCATGTCGCCACGCACCACCGCGCCAACGCCGGCATTGTTGACCAGGCAATCGATGCCGCCGAGTTTCGCCGTGCAATCATCGGCAAGCGCTTCGTGGGCGGCAACATCGGCGATGTCGCAACGGGCATAGGCAAAGCGCGCGCCGTGCTTGGTGAGCGCCGGCTCGACGTGCTCGTGCGGCTGCTCGGCCAGGTCGGCGATGAAGATATCGAAGCCGGCTTCAGCCAGTGCTTCGGCGCAGGCAAAGCCGATGCCGCGCAGACCGCCGGTGACGAGGGCAACGGGGCGGGTCATGGGGCTTTACCCTCCCCCTTGCGGGCAGGGCTCGATCCTGAGCTTGCGACAGCGCCCCCTCGGGGTGGGGGTAGAGACGCTCGTGAGGCATTGCAAATCGGCTACCACCCCCATCCCCGTCGTCACGATCACTTGCTGCGCAAAAGATCGCTCGCCGACCCTCCCCGCAGGGGAGAGGGGTCAAGAACGCCGCGCCAAGCCGCCATCAAAACACCCATCACGCCAACTCCTTCCGGCGAACGTAGTCGGCCACCCTCAGCGCCTGCGCGGCGACCGTCAAAGACGGATTGACCGCGGCGGAGGTCGGCAGAAAGCCGGCATCGACGATGAAAAGATTCTTGTGATCGAAGCTGCGGCACCAGGGGTCGGAGACGTAGTTCGCCGGGTCGGTGCCGATACGCGTCGTGCCGCATTGATGAGACGGCAGACGCCCATCGACAAGCTGGCTGAGAAGGATGGGATATCCCGCCGCCCGCATGCGCTCCTTGACCCGCGCCACCAAGGTTTCGTGCGCGGTCATGTTTGAGAAGCGCCACTCCAGGACAACCCGGTCGCCGTCAAGCCGGACGCGGCTTTCCTTGCGCGGCAGATCCTCCGAAACCAGATACCAGTCGACCGCACGCCGGCTGAGCAGGTTCAGCGCGATCTCGGGTACGAGCCGCACCCGGCTTTTCAGGACGGGCGCGGTGACGCGGCCCAGAAGCTGCACCTGGCCGAGCGGTCCCGATCCCTTTCCATCATCGAAATAGAAATCGTTGAAGTGGATCGTCTTCTGGTAGACGGAGTCGTTGACGCTTCGCGGGTCGATGGCCAGCATGAAGGTCGCATTGTGGTTCATGAAGTTGCGGCCGACCTGGTCCGAACTGTTGGCCAGGCCATTGGGATTGCGGCCGTCCGCCGAACTCAGAAGCAGCGTGGCGGAGCGGATCGCACCTGCCGAGAGGATGACCAGTTTCGGCGACAGCCGCTTTTCTTCGCCCTTCGTGCCGATAGACGATTGCTGAGATGCGATTGGACGCGTCGGTCTCCAGCCGGATCGACGTCCGCGCCGGTCACCAGGCTTATGTCCGGGTCCTTGAGAGCTGCGGCGAGGCCGCAGCTTTCCGCATCCATCTTGCCCGTCAGCGTATCGGGGTAGGCGTCGAACGGTGTTTTCGCGCGCGCCAGCCAGCGGTCGATGTCGACGCCGAGCGGCAGGCTGGCCGGATGCAGTCCGACCGACTTCAGCCGCTCGCGAACCTTTGCGATCGCCGGCTCGTCGGGCACCGGCGCGAAAGGGTATTTCTGGGAGTGATATGGCTCTGTCGGGTCTTCGTCCGTCGCGCCCCGCACCTGATAGAGCTGCTCGGCCTTCGAATACCAGGGTTCGAGTTCTTCATAGGGAAACGGCCAGGCCGGCGATATGCCGCCGCCGGGAAACTCCAGCTCGGCGAAGTCCTCCTTGCGGTAGCGAAACAGCACCGCGCCGTAGAACTTCGTGTTGCCGCCGACGACATGATAGTTGCCCGGGTTGAACTCCTTGCCATCCTTGTCGTGCCACATCTCCTTCGGCCGGAAATGGCCGCGCTGGAAGATTGCCCGCGCGTCACGCGTTTCCGGCGTGTCGAGCAGGCGCTCGCCCTTTTCCAGGATGGTGACCTTGGCGCCGCTGCCGGCCAAGCCGGCGGCGATCGTCGCTCCGCCCATGCCGGAGCCGATGATGACGATATCGGGGGTCATGCAGGCGCACTTGACCCTCCCCCTTGTGGGCCCGAGGGTCGCTGTCGACAACATCCGCCGCGAGGTGGGGGTAAGGCAAGCGACACGCCACCCCGCCTCACACTCTTCGCTCCGCTGCGAGCGTTCGTCGACCCTCCCCACAAGGGGGAGGGTAAGGGCGTCGCGGTGTCATCACCCAATCCGGTTCTGGCTCTCGGGATCGAAGAACACTGCCTTGTCAGATTGAAGGCGAGCGGCGTCGTCTGTGCCTGGCTGGATGTTGGCGTCGGCGCGCAGGCGCGCGACCACCTCCTTGCCGCCGAGATGCGTCACCGCGAAAGTGTCGGAGCCGGCCGGCTCGACCACTTCGATGTGGCAATCGGCGCGTCGACCAATTGCGTGGCGTTCGGTCGGCGCCATCGGGATCGGTCAGCGCCTCCGGGCGTGACGCCGAAGATGATCTTGCCTGTCGCTGGAAGGCCTCGCAGCCCCTTCGGCGCATCGGTCAGCGGCAGCACGATCGGCGTGCGCTCGCCGCGGTCGAGCACGACTGTCAGCTCGTTGCCGTCGGCGCCCGATCTTGGCCGGGATCAGGTTCATCGCCGGCGAGCCCATGAAGTCGGCGACGAACATGTTGACCGGATTGTTGTAGATTTCCGCCGGCGTGCCGAATTGCTGCAGGACGCCGTCCTTCAGCACGGCGATCTTGGTGGCCAGCGTCATCGCCTCGATCTGGTCATGCGTGACATAGACGATCGTGCGTCTTCATGCGCTGGTGCAGGCGCTTGATCTCGGTGCGCATGTCGATGCGCAGCTTGGCGTCGAGATTGGACAGCGGCTCGTCGAACAGGAACACCTGCGGGTTGCGCACCAGCGCGCGGCCCATGGCGACGCGCTGGCGCTGGCCGCCGGAGAGCTGGCTCGGCTTGCGGTCGAGCAGATGGCCGATCTGCAGCAGCTTCGGCGACTTCGCCGATCGCCTTGTCACGCTCGGGCTTGGGCACGCCGCGGATTTCCATGCCGAAGGCGATGTTCTGGCCGACCGTCATGTTGGGATAGAGCGCGTAGGACTGGAACACCATGGCGATGTCGCGCTTCGACGGGATGCAGGCCGTTGACGCGCTGCCGTTGATGCGGATTTCGCCCGCGGTGATCGGCTCCAGCCCGGCGATCGTGTTGAGCAGCGTGGACTTGCCGCAGCCGGACGGGCCGACCAGCACCAGGAAGCCGCCCTCCTCGATCTCCAGCGAGATGCCTTTCAGGATCTTCGACGGCGCCGAACTCCTTCTGCAAGGTTCTTCGATTTCAAGAAAGGCCATGGCGTTATCCCTTCACCGCGCCGGCCATCAGGCCGCGCACGAAATAGCGTCCGGAGACGATGTAGACGATGAGCGTGGGCAGCGCGGCGAGGATCGCGCCGGCGAAATGCACATTGTATTCCTTCACGCCGGTCGACGAGTTGACGAGATTGTTCAGCGCCACCGTCAGCGGGATCGAATCGAAGCTCGAGAAGGACGAGCCGAACAGGAAGTCGTTCCAGATGTTGGTGAACTGCCAGATCACCGTGACGACGATGATCGGCCCCGAGGACGGCAGCAGGATGCGCCGGAAAATCTGGAAGAAGCTGGCGCCGTCGATCTGCGCGGCGCGGACCAGCTCGGTCGGGAACGCCTCGTAATAGTTGCGGAAGAACAGCGTCGTGAAGCCGAGGCCGTAGATGGCGTGGATCAGCACGAGCCCGGTGATCGTGCCGGCGAGCCCGAGCAGGCCGAGGATGCGCGCCGACGGGATCAGCACGATCTGGAACGGGATGAAGCAGGCGAGCAGCATCAGGCCGAACACGATGTTGTCGCCGCGGAAGCGCCACTTGGTCAGCACATAGCCGTTCAGCGCGCCGAGCATGGTCGAGATGCGCCACCGCCGGCACCACCATCAGGATCGAATTCAGGAAATAGGGCCTCAGCCCGGTCGGCTGCACGCCGATCTGCGCCGTCGACCAGGCCTGAGCCACGGCTCGATCGTCCATTGCTGCGGCAGCGCCAGCATGTTGCCCTGGCGGATCTCGTCCAGCGGCTTCAGCGAATTCACCAGCATCACATAGAGCGGCAGCAGGTAATAGACCGCGAAGAGGATCAGCACCGCGTAGATCGCCGCGCGCGCAAAGATGCCGGTGCGCGTCGCATTGTCCTGGGCTGGCGGCGCTCATGTGCCGCTTCCCTCCTGCGCAGTTCGGAATAGAGATAGGGGATGATGATCGAGAAGATCATCATCATCATGATGATCGCCGACGAGGCGCCCATGCCCATCTCGTTGCGGCCGAAGGTGAATTTCTGCATGAACAGCGCCGGCGTCCAGGTCGCCGTGCCGGGCCCGCCATCGGTCATGGCGACGACGAGGTCGTAGGACTTGATGGCGAGATGCGCGAGCACCACGAAGGCCGACAGGAAGACCGGCCGCATCAGCGGGATGATGATGCGGCGGTAGATCATGAAGGTCGACGCGCCGTCGATCTGCGCCGCCTTGATGACCTCGTTGTCGACGCCGCGCAGGCCGGCGAGAAACATCGCCATGACGAAGCCGGACGACTGCCAGACCGCCGCGATGACGATGGTATAGATCGCGAACTTGCCTTCCTTGATCCAGCGGAAGGAGAAGCTCTCCCAGCCCCATGTGGTGCATGACGTGCTCGAGGCCGATGCCGGGATCGAGGAACCATTTCCAGGCGACGCCGGTGACGATGAAGGAAAGCGCCATCGGGTAGAGGTAGATCGGCCGGAGAAGCCCTTCGCCGCGGATTTTCTGGTCGAGCAGGATGGCGAGGCCGAGGCCCAGCACGCTGCAGACGACGATGTAGAGCGTGGCGAAGATCGCCAGGTTCTTGAGCGACGTGATCCAGTTCGGATGCGTTGAACAGGCGCACATAATTGCCGAAGCCCGACCCAGGTGGTGAAGTCGGGCAGCAGCTTCGAGCCGGTGAACGACAGCACGGCCGTGAAGACGATGAAGCCGTAGACGAAGAGCAGGATCAGCGCGAAGCTCGGCGCCAGCACCAGCTTCGGCAGCCAGTCCTGCAACGCGCTACGCGGTCGCTCGCCGTCGCCGCGACGGCGGTGACGATGCAACCTGTCAGCGTCCTGCCATGGCCCCCTCCACTCGCTAGCAGCGAAGCGTCGTCATGCCCCGGCTCATCTGAGGCCAGGGCACCTAGATGTCGATCGCGGATCAGCCCTTGGCGGCCGCGACCGCCTCGACCAGCGCCGCGGCAGCGGCCTTGGAGTCCAGCTCGCCGTTGAAGTGGCGGGTGATCGACGTCATAGAGCGCGTTCTTCACCGCCGCCGGAGCGGCATGGCCATGCGCCATCGAGCCGAACAGCTTGCCGGCCTTGTCGGCTTCGGCGAGGTCCTTGATGCGCCTTCTTGCCGCAATCGTCGAAGGCGGTGTCCGGCACGTCGGTGCGCGCCGGCACCGAGCCCTTGACGACATTGAAGGCCGACTGGAAGTCCGGGCTCTCGATGTCGGATAGCCATCTTCAGCTGCGCCGCCTTCTTGTCGTCGCCGACCTTGAACATCATGAACTGGTCGGAGTTGAAGGTGACCGGCGCCCTGCGTGCCCGGGAAGCGGATGCAGACGAAATCCGTGCCCGGCTTCTGGCCGGCCTTGAGGAATTCGCCCTTGGCCCAGTCGCCCATGATCTGCATGCCGGCCTTGCCTTCGATGACCATGGCCGAGGCGAGGTTCCAGTCGCGGCCGGAGAAGTTGTCGTCGACATAGGTGCGGAGCTTGCGCCATGCGGTCGAAGGCTTCGACCATCTTGTCGCCGCCGAGCGCCGCCGGATCGAGATCGATCATCGACGCCTTGTAGAAGTCGGTGCCGAGCGACAGCACGACGGCGTCGAAGATCGTCGCGTCCTGCCAGGCCTGGCCGCCATGGCCGATCGGCGAGATGCCGTTGGCCTTCATCTTGTCGAGCACGGCGATCAGCTCGTCCCAGGTCTCCGGAGCCTTGCCGCCGGCAGCGTCGAGCGCCTTCTTGTTGATCCAGACCCAGTTGGTCGAGTGGACGTTGACCGGCGCTGCGATCCACTTGCCGTCATACTTGGCGAACTGTCTGCAGCGCCGCCGGGACGACCTTGTCCCAGCCTTCCTTGTCGCCACTTCGCCGAGATCGCCGACCACGCCCTGCTTGGCCCAGTCGGTGATGTCGAAGCCAAGCGCCTGCACGGCGGTCGGCGGATCGCCGGCCGTGACGCGGGCGCGCAGCGCGGTCATCGCGGCTTCGCCGCCGCCGCCGGCCACCGGCATGTCCTTCCAGGTGACGCCCTGGCTTTCGAGGTTCTTCTTCAGCACGTCGAGTGCGGCGGCTTCGCCGCCGGACGTCCACCAGTGCAGCACTTCGACCTCGTCGGCGGCGAGCACCGGCGCGGCAAAGCCGGCCGTCATCGCCGTCGAAAGCATGGTTCCGATAAGCAATTTGCGCAACATGAATACCTCCCTTGTTGCACCCTGTAAAAACCGACCTCACGGCCGGCCATCTCCCAGCGCGGTCAAGCCGTTGCGACTTCACCGCGATGAAACCCTTTTTTGTCCGCCTGCGAGCCAGATCGTTGTTCTGCCGAGCGCGCTCCGCAGGAGTCGCGCACGACAAGCCGGCTCGACCCGGTGACGGCAATCGAGCGCGAAGCAGATCCCTCGATGATCTGGATCAATGCTCCGGCAGCCCGGCCGCCCATCTCGAACGTCTCGGCATCGATCGTCGTCAGCGGTGGAAAATTGTCCTTCGCCTCGTCCAGATCGTCGAAGCCAACGACGCCAAAATCCCGGCCGGCGCGCATGTCGCGCATGGCAAGCGCACGCGTCGCGCCAATCGCGATCAAATCGTTGTAGCAGGTCGCGGCCGTCGGCTTGGCGGCGCTGGCCAGCGCGCGATCCAAAGCCTCGGCTCCGCCTGCCTTCGACACGCTGGTCTCGAACACAAGCTCACGCGCAACCGGCAGGTTCGCTGCCCGCAATGCGTCGCAATAGCCGGCATAGCGCTCCTGCTGCGTCGTGATCTTGCCGTCGCCCCCGAAGAAGGCGATGCGCTTGTGTCCCAACGCGATCAGATGTTCGACCGCCTTGCGCGCGCCGGCACGATTGTCCTGTCCGACATAGGGAAGCTCGCAGCCTTCGATGCGGCGCATGGCGAGGATGACCGGCAGCGAGCGCGGCAGGAAGTCGAGGTGCTCGGCCTCCGTCCCACGCGCGGGGCTGAGGATGATGCCCTGGACGCCATTTTCCAGCATCGAGCGCAGCACCTGGTTCTGGCGCTCGAGATCGTCATTGGTGTTGGCGAGGATCGGCGTGAGGCCAAGCTTGTAGAGGCTGTCCTCGATGCCAACCGCAAGTTCGGTGAAGAACGGGTTCTTCAGGTCGGACATGATCATGCCGACGAAATTCGTACGGGCGGTGCGCAAATTGGCGGCGGCGCGGTTGTAGACGTAACCGACCTCTTCCATGGCCTGCCGGACCTTGGCTGCCGTGTCCTTCTTGATGAGGTCGCTGCCGCGCAGCACAAGCGAGACCGTCGCACGCGACACGCCCGCCTTGCGCGCAATATCGATCACGGTCGCTCGCGGCCGCTGCACCAAATTGAAGAACCTCCCAAGCCCGGCTCTTATTGTTTTGAGGCCGGATTTAGATCGATCTAAAAGTATCCGCGCCCACGCGTCAAGCGGGAAAATTGCAACCTTCCCAACAGGAATGGCAAACTCAAAGGGCGATGGCGCTGCAGCGGCGTTCATGGCTGCGCAACCCACCAGCCGGTGCGCGGCCCGCGATGAAACTGGATTGTCTTTTCCTCGGTGTAGTCCTCCACCGCGCGCTTGCCGAGTTCGCGGCCGAGGCCGGATTGCTTGTAGCCGCCGAACGGCAATTCGGGGTAGCCGTCCATGAAGGTGTTGACCCAGACAGTGCCTGCCCGCGCGCCGCGCGCGACCGTCATGCAGGTGTCGATATCTGCTGCTCCAGACGCCGGCCGACAGACCATAGGGCGTGTTGTTGGCGATGCGGAACGCATCGTCCATGTCCTTGAAGGTCAGCACGGAGAGAACCGGCCCGAACACTTCCTCGCGCGCGATCGCCATGCCGTCGGTGACGCCGGAAACGATCGTCGGCGAGAGATAGTCGCCGGCTTCCGATGCCAGCCTGGAGCCGCCCGCAGACGACCTCCGCGCCATCCTTCGACGCGCCGTCGACATAGTCGAGCACCTTGCCGAGATGCGCCTCCGAAATCATCGCGCCGACCTTGGTCTGGTCATCGAGCGGATCGCCGACGCGGACCTTGCGTTGCGAGCTTTTTCACCTCGGCCAGGAAATCGTCGGCGATATCCTGGTGCACGATCAGCCGGCTGCCGGCATTGCAGCATTCGCCGGCATTGAAGAAGCCGCCGAACACGGCCGCGTCGGCCGCGGCTTCCAGGTCGCCATCCGGAAACACGATCTGGCCGTTCTTGCCGCCGAGTTCCATCGAAACTTTTTTCAGCGAACTCGCGACGCCGTCGCCATGGTCATCTTGCCGACGCGGGTCGAGCCGGTGAACGACACCATCTCGACCAGCGGGTGATTGACCATCGGCGCGCCGACATCGGCGCCGAGTCCGGCAACGATGTTGACGACGCCGGCCGGCACGCCTGCCTCCATCAGGATTTCGCCAAGCACGAAGCGTCGAGGCCGATGTCATCTCGCTCGGCTTCACCACCGCCGTGCAGCCGGCGGCCAATGCGAAGGGCAGCTTCTGGCTGACGATCAGGAACGGAAAGTTCCACGGCGTGATGATCGACACGACGCCGATGGGTTCGCGCAGCACGACGCCCAGCATCGGCATCGCCGAGATTGGCGTAGGATTCGCCGTGCAGCGTGCGGGCAAGCGCCGCGGCATAGCGCCAGATGTCGACGGCGCCGCGCGATCTCGCCGCGCGCCTGGGCGATCGGCTTGCCGGATTCCAGCGCGTCGAGGCGGGCGATCTCTTCCAGCCGCGCCTCGATCAGGTCGGCCGCCTTCAGCAGGACTGTCGAGCGCTCGGCGGCCTTCATGCGCGGCCAAGGACCGGTCTCGAATGCCTGTGCGCGGCCTGCACGGCCAGCTCGACATCCGCCTCGCCGGCCTGGGCATAGTGCGAGACGACAAAGCCATGTCCGGGCGACTGGCGCTCCAGCGTGCGGCCATCGCGGGCGTCGACGAACTTGCCGTCGATGAGCAGTTTGTAGCTCTTCGGGGCAGCTGCGACGCCTCGGCCGGCATGGCGATGTTGAGGGGTGCGTTCAAAGGTGAGCAGATTGCAGTCTCGTTGCGACATCTCTCATCTCCTTGAGGAACAACTGCGGGCGGCGATGTCTGTCTTCGGCCTGGAACGCCGTCTGACGCCTGCCTGCCTTGAGATCGCGCGCGTCATCGCGATGAAGCCGCTGGCCAGCGCCTCGGCGGCGTGCGAGCACTCTCCTCGCCCTCGGCGATGGCGATCATCATCTTGGCGGCTTCGGTCGCCAGCGGCGCCGCGCGCGGCGATCTTCTCCGCCCAGGCTGTCGCTTCGGTCAGCGCCGGCGCCGGTCTCGACGAGCCTGTCGACCAGACCCAGCGCCAACGCCTGCGGAGCGACAAAGATCTCGCCGCCGAGCGCCATGCGCCGGACCGCCTGCGCGCCGAAGCGGCGCACCGCGCGCTGCGTGCCGGACCAGCCGGGCACGACGCCGAGCGACGTCTCCGGCAAGCCGAGCTTGACATGCGTTTCGGCGACGCGGAAATCGCAGGCCGCCGCCAGCTCCAGCCCGCCGCCCAGCGCATGGCCGGACAGCACGGCGATCGTCGGCTGCCGCAGCCGCGCCAGCCGGTCGAAGACGCGGTGGCCATAGCGCACCCATTTGATCTGGAAATCGGCGGCGCTCATCTGCCGCCCAGGCTTCGATGTCGCCGCCGGCGCAAAAGCCCTTGCCTTCGCCGCGCAGCAGCACGACGCGCACGGCGTCCGCCGCTTCGGCCGTCGTCGAGCGCCGCTGCCAGCGCATCGCAGCATCGGGAATGTCGAGCGCGTTGAACTTTTCCGGCCGGCGCAGCGTGATCGTGCCGATCGCGCCGTCCGGCTCGAAGGTGACGAGGCGTCAGCCATGCGCCGCCTCCGCGAAGCGCCGCCATTGAGCGACAGGCCGATCGGCGCATCCTGGAACAGCGCGCGCCGGCATCATCTTCAAGTCGTTCGCGACGACCGAGCGGAGATCTCGGCTTGGCCGAGCACATCGCGCTCGAAGATCGACGCCCGGCGCGATCTCGGTGACCACCAAGCCCTTCCGGCGTCAGCTTCATCACGCAGCGCTCGGTGACATAGGTGATGTCCTGGCCCTGCGCGACGGCGCGCTTGCCGGAGAAGGAGACGTGCTCGACCTCGTCGACCATCTTCTTGACCTTGCCTTCCTGGTCGATGCGCAGCGCGCCGTCGGCCAGCGAAAGCTTTGCGCCGGCATTGAAGAAGCCGGAGAAGACGATCTTCTTCGCCCGCGCCGTGATGTCGACGAAACCGCCGGCGCCGGCGGTCACATGCGGCCGGGCCGAGAGCTTCGACACATTGACCGAGCCGTGCCGGTCGATCTGCAGGAAGGACAGCAGCGAGGCATCGAAGCCGCCGGCCTGGAAATAGATGAACTGGTGCGGCGAAGGCATGATGGCCTCGGCGTTCGACGCGCAGCCGAACTTGAAGTCGAGCAGCGGCACGCCGCCGACCGCGCCCTGTTCGATGACCCAGGTGACCTTGCCGTGCTGGCCTTCCTCGAGCAGGATGCGCGGCACGTTGGCCGAGATGCCGAAGCCGATATTGACCGCCCAGCCGTCGCGCAGTTCCATGGCGACGCGGCGCGCGATCACCTTCTGGATGTTGAATTCCGGCGTGCGGAAGGTCGACAGCGGCCGGAAGATCTCGCCCGAGATCGCCGGATCGTAAGGCGTCTGCGTCGTCTGCAACTGGTCGGGATCGACGACGATATGGTCGACCAGCATGCCGGGCACGCGCACGTCATGCGGCTTCAGCGAGCCGTTCTCGACGACGCGCTTGACCTGCGCGATGACGATGCCGCCATTGTTGCGCGCGGCCAGCGCCTGCTCCAGCCCGCCGAGATAGGCGCCTTCATGCTCATAGGTCAGGTTGCCGCGCTCGTCGGCCGTCGTGGCGCGGATGATCGAGACATCGGCGCGATGGCCGGGAAATAGAGCCACTCCTCGCCGTCGAACTGCTCGACGCTGACACGATCGGCTCGCTCGCCGCGCTGGCGTTCATGGCGCAGCCCTGGTGGCGCGGGTCGACGAAGGTGTCGAGGCCGACCTTGGTCAGCACGCCCGGCCGCTTGGCGGCGGCCTCGCGATGCATGTCGAACAGGATGCCGGACGGGACATTGTAGGCGGCGACCGAATTGTCGCCGATCATCTGCCAGATCTGCGGCGGCTCGGCCGAGGACGGACCGGACGGATAGGAACCGCACAGCGTCTTCTTCAGCAGGCCCGGCTTGGCGATGTGGTCGATGCCCTTGATGCCAGACATGTCGCCGGCGGCGATCGGGTGCAGCGTCGTGAGGTCGCGCGGATGGCCCTTCGGCGTCGAAGCGCTCGCCGATGGCCTCCAGCACCGCGTCCGGGCAGCCAAGGCCGCTCGACGACGAGACGGACACGATCATGCCGTCCTTGATGAGGCTGGCCGCCTCGGCGGCGGTGATGGCTTGCTCAAATCGCGCTCACGAGCCTCGTGATCGATCGCGACCGCCTTGCCGGTCTTGGCCGACTGCAAGGCCGCTTCGGCCGATGCCAGCGACCAGACGCCGTCCTCGCCGGTCGCCGAGGCTGCGCCCTCGCCGCGCGATCGCCGCATGGAAGGCGCGCAGCGAGCGCGTGTAGAGATCGTCGCGGTCGAAGGTCAGTTCTTCCTCGCCAGCTGCGGTGCGCAGCAGTCACCGAGCCGACCGGCTTCTGCGTCATCACATCGCGTGGCGATCAGCGAGCCTTCCGTGCCATGCACTTCGAAGCCGGTGCCGGCGAATTTGGTGGTGAAGCCTTCATGCGACTGCGCGATGACGCCCGACTTGAAGCGCCACAGGCACATGGCGCCGTCTTCCAGCCCGCCGACGCCATGCCGGACGGACTGGGTGAACGCCGTCACCTCGACGGGATCGTCGCCCAGCACGAAGCGCAGCGTGTCGGCATCATGCACGGTGATGTCGAGCACCACGCCGCCGCCGGCCTCCGGCTTTGTCGATGCGCCAGCCCTGCAGGTTCGGCGGCAGGTAGACGGAATGGAACACGCGCGCCGCGATCGGCTTGCCGATGCGTGCCGGCGGCGATCGCCTCGCGCATGGCGCGATGCGCGCCGGCATTGCGCAGATGGTGGTTGGTGCCGAGCACAACGCCGGCGTCCTTGCAGGCGGCAACGATCTTGCGCGCATCGGCCGTGGTCAGCGCCAGCGGCTTTTCGCACAGCACATGTTTGCCCGCCTTGGCGGCGGCCACTGCCTGTTCGAGATGCAGTTCGTTGGTGGTCGAGATGTAGACGGCGTCGATGTCGGAGGCGAGCAGCGCGTCGAGCGAAGCGACACCGTGCGGAATGCCGTTCTCCTGCGCATAGGCGGCCGCGCGCTCGGCATTCGAGCTCATCACCGACAACGATCTCGCCGTCCGGCTGGCGCGGATCGCGTCGATCATGAATTGTTTGGCGATCGTGCTCGCGCCGATCAGTCCCCAGCGACGCTCATAGCGCTGCCTCCCAAGATCGGTGCGATCCGGACCGCAGCTTTCGCGCACCACGAGCGTGACGGAGCCGATATGGTCTTCGGCGCGCGTGGTGCGCGACTGGATCATCTTCAGCACGGCATGCGCGGCGCGCTCGCCGAGGCCCGGCGTGTCGACCGACAACGCTGGTCAGCGCCGGCACGTAGTGCTCGGCCTCGGCGACGTCGTCGAAGCCGACGACGGCGAAATCCGCGCCGGGCTCCAGGCCGCGCTTGCGCAGCGCCAGCATGACGCCGAAGGCGACGGCGTCGTTGAAGCACAGCGCCGCCGTCGGCGGCTCGGCCAGCGCAAGCGCGCGTTTCCAGGCAGGCCATGCCGCCGCGGCGGTTGGTCTCGCCCTCGACGACCAGCGATGTCTTCGCGGCAATGCCGGCGGCCAGCAGGCCTCGCGAAAACCGCCCAGCCGCTCGTGATAGACGGACCAGGTCGGATGAGCCGCCGAAGAAGGCCAGCCGGCGATGGCCCTTGCGCGATCAGATGTGCGGCGGCCAGCACAGCCGCCGCGATGATTGTCGGGCGCGATCACCGGGATGCGGCTGTCCGGCAGACGGCGCATGGCGAAGACGACGGGCAGGCCGGCCGTCTCGATGCGCCGGAAGGCGTCCGGCGTCGTGCCGCGCGCCGGCGACACGATCAGGCCGGCGACGCCCTGCTCCATCATCGACTTCAGCACCTCTTCCTGGCGCACCGGGTTTTCGGCCGTGTTGGCGATGAAGGGCACGATGCCGGCCGACTGGAAGACGCGCTCCATGCCGACCGCCAGCTCGGCGAAAAAGGGGTTGGTGAGATCGTTGATGACCATGCCGATGACGTTGGACTGCGCCTTGCGCAGATTGGCGGCGCCGCGGTTGTAGACATAGCCGACATCGTCGATCGCCTTGCGAACCTTGGCTGCGGTTTCCGGCCGGATCAGGCGCTGCCCTGCAGCACCAGCGACACCGTCGACTTCGACACGCCGGCCTCGCGGGCAATGTCGAGGATCGTCGCCTTGTCGCGGCTGCTCACGCCAGATGCATCCTCCGCGGTATGCGTTAATCGAATTGGAACGTTCTAATTTCTGCGACGCGATCAAGCATTGTCAATCGAGAAATCGCACGAAGTTGCCGGACAGCATTAAATGTGCCACTACTTGCATGACGGTTTTATGCTTGCATAGCGCGTTTGGCCTCGGTCTCAACCAGCTGAGAACCACAAAGGTTCTTGAAATATTGGAACGTTCCATTTATAGGAGCCGAACCAACGGAGAGGATCAGCCATGGACATCGCCTTGCCTGCGCGGATGGCCGGATCGCGACCGCTACCGGCTGGTCGGTCCGCCGGTCGCCGGCGATCGGCGCCGCCTTCTCGCGCATCGCCTATGCCGCCGCGCATGTCGTCGCCGATCCCTTCGCGATGACCGATCCGTGGTCGCAAGCCGGCGGTCGACTGGGACGCGACCATGGCGTTCCGCCATCATCTCTGGCGGCTCGGCTTCAGCATCGCCGAGGCGATGGACACCTCGCAGCGCGGCATGGGTTTCGACTGGACAAATGCGAAGGAACTGATCCGCCGCTCGATCGCCGAGGCGCGCACCGTCGAAGGCGCCGACCTCGCCTCCGGCGCCGGCACCGACCATCTGGCGCCGGCGAACGCCAGATCGCTCGACGATGTGATCGCGCGCCTATGAGGAGCAGTTCGGTTTCATCGAAGGCCAGGGCGGCAAGGCGATCATGATGGCCAGCCGCGCGCTGGCGGCCGTGGCCAAGGGCGCCGGACGACTATATCAGCGGTCTACGACCGCATCCTCAGCCAGGCCTCCGGACAAGGTCATCCTGCACTGGCTGGGCGACATGTTCGACCCGGCACTGAAGGGCTATTGGGGCAGCGACGATTTCGAGCCGGCGCTCGAGACCGTCGTCGCCATCATCGAGCGCCACACAGGACAAGGTCGAGGGCATCAAGATCTCGCTGCTCGATGCCGCGCAAGGAGGTCGAGCTGCGCAGCCGGCTGCCGGACGGCGTCATGATGTTCACCGGCGACGACTTCAACTATGCCGAACTGATCGCCGGCGACGGCGAAAGGCATTCGCATGCGCTGCTCGGCATTTTCGACGCCATCGCGCCGGTCGCCAATGCGGCGCTGGTCGCACTGGCCGACGGCGACGGCGCCGGCTTCCACGCGCTGATGGCGCCGACAGTGCCGCTGTCGCGCAAGATCTTCGAAGCGCCGACGCAATATTACAAGGCCGGCGTCGTCTTCATGGCCTGGCTCAACGGCCACCAGGACCATTTCACCATGGTCGGCGGCATGCAGTCGGCGCGCGGCATCGCTGCACTATGCCGATATCTTCCGCCTTGCCGACCAGGCCGGGCTGCTGGCCGATCCCGATCTTGCGGTGCAGCGCATGCGCGCGCTCTGCCAGACCGCTGGCGTCGCCTGACCGCGGATCAGGCGTCTATGACGTGGCGGCATCTCCGCCGCCCGCGCCATCAGCTTGTCGATGAGTTTTTCCAGCGTGGCGGCCTCGTCGCGCGACAAGGCTTCTCGCAACGCCTCGGCATATCGCAGCGCCATCGGCACGATGCGTCGGTACATGTCGCCGCCTGCCGGCGTCAGCACCAGAAAAGCCTCGCGCATGTCGTCCGCATTTGGCGTGCGCTGGATCAACGCCCTGCCTTCCAGCGCCGCGACCGCGCGGCTCACCTTGACCTTGCCCATATGCGCATGCGCGCCGATCGCCTTGGCGGTGATCGACTGGAACTCGCCGATGGTTGCCAGCACCCGCCATTCCGGCACGCCGATGCCGAACTGCTCGCTGTAGCTTCGGGCGAGCCCTTCGCTCACCACCGCCGCCAGGACGCTCAAGCGATAGGGCAAGAAAGTCGATTGAGCCGCAGCGGCTGCATATCCGCCTCGGCGCTCTATATCGCTTCGATCTTGACATTGGTTTCAGATGTAACTATCGCTACAAATTAGTTTCCAATGTAACCAAATGACGCGGGAGGACAAGTCATGAACGTCCAGAAACCCGGCCTCAGCGGCCATGTCGCCACCGGCTCCGGCATCACGCCCGGCTACATGTCCGGCTTCGGCAACGGTTTCGAGACGGAGGCTTTGCCCGGCGCGCTGCCGATCGGCCGCAATTCGCCGCAGAAATGCGCCTACGGCCTCTATGCCGAGCAGCTTTCGGGCTCGCCCTTCACCGCGCCGCGCACCACCAACGAGCGCACCTGGCTCTATCGCATCCGGCCGACCGTCGTGCATTTCGGCGCGTTCGAGCCGGCCGAGATCGGCCTGTGGCGCACCGCGCCGGCGCTGAGATCCCGATCCTGCCGATCGCGCCCTATCGCTGGGATCCGATGCCGATCCCGTCCGAGCCGCTGACCTTCCTGCAAGGCGTGCGCACGATGACGACCTGCGGCGACGCCGGCAGCCAGGGCGGCATGGGCGCGCATCTCTATTTCATCACCCGCTCGATGGAAGACGAGTATTTCTACAACTCCGACGGCGAGATGCTGTTCGTGCCGCAGCAGGGCGATCTGCGCCTCTGGACCGAATTCGGCATCATCGACATCGAACCTGGCGAGATCGCCATCATCCCGCGCGGCGTGAAGATCCGCGTCGAACTGACCAACGGCCCGGCGCGCGGCTATTTTTGCGAAAACTACGGCGGCGCGTTCAGCCTGCCGGAGCGCGGCCCGATCGGCGCAAACTGCCTGGCCAACCAGCGCGATTTCCTGACCCCGGTCGCAGCCTATGAAGAGCGCGAAGCGCCGTCGAAGATGTATGTGAAGTGGGGCGGCGCCATGTGGGTGTGCGACCTCGACCACTCGCCGCTCGACGTCGTCGCCTGGCACGGCAATTACGCGCCCTACAAATACGATCTGCGCAAATATTCGCCGGTCGGTCCGATCCTGTTCGACCATGCCGATCCGTCGATCTTCACGGTGCTGACCTCGCCATCGGAGACGCCCGGCACCGCCAACATCGATTTCGTCATCTTCTCCGACCGCTGGCTGGTGGCGGAAAACACGTTCCGTCCGCCCTGGTACCACATGAACGTCATGAGCGAGTTCATGGGCCTGGTCTACGGCGTCTACGACGCCAAGACCGGCGGCGGCTTTCAGCCGGGCGGGTGCTCGCTGCACAATATGATGCTGCCGCACGGACCGGACGTCGACGCCTTCGAGCGCGCCTCCAATGTCGAATTGCAGCCGCACAAGCTGCAAGGCACGCTGGCCTTCATGTTCGAGACGCGTTTCCCGCAGAAGATCAGCGAATTCGCGGCGAAGAGCCCGGCGTTCCAGAAGAGCTATGCCTCCTACGGCAAGGCGCTGAAGAAGCACTTCGATCCGACGAAACCGTAAGGAGTCTCTAACAGTGCTGCCAGGCCTCAAGCGACCTATTTATGGCCGGTATCGGCCAGTTGCCGCATAACCACTTGAAACATCTTGTTAGCTGTGGTCCCGACTGAGGGCCAAGTTGCGTCTTGGAATCGCCTCAAACGTTGCCTTTGTGCCACTTGGGGATTCTTTCCCTTGCAATGGAGCGGCTGTTGCGGATCAAACGAGAATCCAACACGTTAAGCGGTCGCTTACGACATACCTCAGGAGGTGATTTTGAAGAAATTGGTTTTGGCTCTGGCGCTCATCATGCCGCTCGCGGCTTGCACGAACGCTGAAAAAGGCGCCGTGGTCGGCGCTGTAGGCGGCGCTGCTCTGGGCACCGCTGCTGGTGGCAACGATACCCGCAACGCGGTGGTCGGCGGCCTGGTCGGCGCAGTTGCCGGCGCCCTGGTCGGCAAGGCGATGGACGAGCGTGGTCAGGAACGCGAGGGCTATTGCGAATATCGTGATCGTCGCGGCCGCATCTACGTCGACCGTTGCCCGGACGGCTATTGATCGGAGCAGGCAAGATCCAGACCCGATGAAACCACAACCGGGCTCAAGCGTTTCAGTCTTGGGCCCGGCGGATGGTTCGGTCGGGGGTACTGGAGGTAGTCATGAAGAAATTGCTTCTCGGTTTGGCGCTTATTGTGCCGCTTGCGGCATGTACGCCGACCGAAAAAGGCGCAGTCATCGGCGGCGCCAGCGGGGCCGCTATAGGCGCTGCTGTGGCTGGTAATTCCACCGAAGGCGCTATCGTCGGCGGGGCTGTCGGCGCCGTTGCGGGCGCGCTTATCGGCAGATCGACTGAACGCCGCGGCTATTGCGAATATCGCGACCGTCGCGGAGCGTCTATGCCGACCGCTGTCCGGACGGCTATTGATCACGATCCACGCTGGTTCACCATCCTTTCCCGCGCTGGTTGACTCCAGTCGCCATCAATGAGAGCAGATATCGGTCGGGACTTTTTGATCCCGGGGCCGATGTCGGCTCCCGTCGAGGGGTTTGGAGGTGACTATGAAGAAATTGGTTCTTGGGCTGGCATTGATCATGCCGCTTGCGGCCTGCACGGCCGACGGAAAAAGGCGCTGTCATTGGCGGCGCCAGCGGCGCTGCCATCGGTGCGGCGGTGGCGGGCAATTCGACCGAGGGCGCAATTGTCGGCGGCGCTGATCGGCGCTGTTGCCGGCGCGCTGATCGGCAAGTCGACGGAGCGTCGTGGCTATTGCGAATATCGCGATCGTCGCGGCCGCATCTATGTCGACCGCTGCCCGGACGGCTATTGATCTGAGCAAACCTGAATGCGAACGGCGCTCGGAGCAATCCGGCGCCGTTTTCGTTTGAGGCTCAGGACGCGCGGCTGAAGCCGACGCTCGCTTCCAGCAGACGCCGCGTATAGTCCTTCTCGACCTTGCGCGCCGCCAGGTCGACTGCAGGCCAGCCGCTCGACCTCCTCGCCGTGCTGCATCACCATCAGCCGCTCGCACATATGGGTGACGACCGCGAGGTCGTGGCTGACCATGATGAAGGTCAGCTTGCGCGCGCGGCGCAGCTCTTCCAGCAGGTTGAGCACCTCCGCCTGCACCGAGGCGTCGAGCGCCGAGGTCGGCTCGTCGAGCAGCAGGATCGACGGCTCGAGGATCAGCGCGCGGGCGATGGCGACGCGCTGGCGCTGGCCGCCGGAGAGCTGGTGCGGATAGCGGAAGCGGAAGCCGGAGCCCAGCCCGACCTCGTCCAGCGCCCGCACGATGCGCGGCTCGGCATCGGCGATGCCGTGGATCGCCAGCGGCTCGAGCAGCAGCCGGTCGACGGTCTGGCGCGGATGCAGCGAGCCGTAGGGGTCCTGGAACACCATCTGCACCGTCGCGGTAGAAGGCCTTGTCGCGGCGGCGCGCGCGAGCTCTTGCCGTCGACAGTGATCGCGCCCGCCGCAGACCGGCGCGAGGCCGGCAATGGCGCGCAGCACCGTCGACTTGCCCGAGCCGGATTCGCCGACGAGGCCGAAGGACTCGCCCGGCTGCGACGTCGAAGCTGACGTCCTTCAGCGCGTGATGAAGCCGTCGATAGACGACGCGACGAGCTTCTCGATCGGAAGAGCGCTGCGCGTCATGCGCGCCCACTCCGGCTCGCGGTTCGAGCACCGGCAGCGGATGCCGGTTCGTCGCCGATCTTCGGCAGGCAGTTCAGCAGGCCGCGCGTATAGGGATGCTGCGGCGTTGCGCAGCTCGCGACGCCTGCAGCTCCTCGACGACCTTGCCGGCATACATGACGATGACGCGGTCGCAGAAGGACGAGACCAGCCTCAGATCGTGGGAGATGAAGATCAGCCCCATGCCGCGCTCGGCGACCAGCTCGTCGAGGATGCGCAGCACCTCGAGCTGCACCGTGACGTCGAGCGCCGAGGTCGGCTCGTCGGCGATCAGCAGGTCCGGGCTCGGCGATCAGCATCATGGCGATCATCGCGCGCTGGCCCATGCCGCCCGAGACCTCGTGCGGATAGAGGTCGAAGACGCGCTCGGGATCGCGGATCTGCACCGCCTCCAGCATGGCGAGCGCCCGGTCGCGCGCCTCGCGCCTTGCCGACGCTGCTCATGCGTGCGCAGCGTCTCGACGATCTGGCGGCCGATGCGTCATCACCGGGTTCGAGCGAAAATTTCGGGTCCTGCAGGATCATGGCGATGCGCTTGCCGCGCAGCTGCGCGGCGCTCGCGCGGCGAGGCCGTCAGCAGGTCGATGCCGTCGAACTCCAGCCGCTTGGCCGTCACCTGCGCCTGGCGGCGGCGTCAGGCCCAGGATGGCGCGGCCGGTCTGCGACTTGCCGGAGCCGGATTCGCCGACGATGCCGAGCCGCTCGCGGCCGAGCGCGAAGGAGACGCCGCGCACCGCCTCGATCGACGCCGGTGCGCGTCGGAAAGCGCACGCGCAGGTCCTCGACGTCGAGGAGCGGCGCGTCATTGATCGCGCTCCTTCGGGTCGAGCACGTCGCGCAGGCCGTCGCCGAGCAGGTTGAAGCCGAGGCTGACGACGAAGATCGCGATGCCGGGCATCGCCGCGACCCACCATTGGTCGAGGATGAAGCGGCGGCCGGACGGCGATCATCGCGCCCCATTCGGGCAGCGGCGGCTGCGCGCCGAGGCCGAGGAAGCCGAGGCCGGCGGCGGTCAGGATGATGCCCGCCATGTCGAGCGTCACGCGCACGATCACCGAGGAGAGGCAGAGCGGCATGATGTGGCGCAGCGACGATGCGCAGCGGCGAGGCGCCCAGCAGCCGCACGGCGGCGATGTAGTCGGAGTTGCGGACGGTCAGCGTCTCGGCCCGCGCGATGCGCGCATAGGGCGGCCAGGAGGTGATGGCGATGGCGATGACCGCGTTCTCGATGCCGGGCCCGAGCGCCGCGACGAAGGCGAGCGCCAGGATCAGCTTCGGGAAGGCGAGGAAGATGTCGGTGATGCGCATCAGCATCGCGTCGATCCAGCCGCCGGCATAGCCGGCGACCGTGCCGACCAGCGAGGCCGATCGGCGCGGCGATGACGGCGACGAGCACGACGACGATACAGCGTGAGGCGCGAGCCGTAGATGATGCGCGAAAGATGTCGCGGCCCTGGTCGTCGGTGCCGAGCCAGATGCTCGGCGCTCGGGCGGCAGCAGGCGCGTCGGTGCGCAGGTCGCCGCCGATGACGGGCGAATAGGGTCGCGAGCACATCGGCGAAGATCGCGCACGAGCAGCAGCGCAGCACGATGATCAGCAGGCCGAGGACCGCCAGCCGGTTGCGCGCGAAAAGTGCCGCCAGCTGACGTAGGCGCGGCCGAGCCGCGCCTGCAGGCGCGATGCCGGCTCGGTCGGACGAGCAGCCAGTCGCGCCAGGCTCGGTCGGCCGGCGCTGCGCTGGCGCTCATCGTCATCACCGCGTCCTCGGATCGAGGAGCCGGTAGAGCAGATCGGACAGCAGGTTGAGCCGATGAAGACCGAGCCGATGACGATCGTGCCGCCGAGCACCGCGTTCATGTCGGCGTTCTGCAGCGAGTTGGTGATGTAGAGGCCGAGGCCCGGCCAGGCGAAGACCGTCTCGGTCAGCACCGAGCCTTCGAGCAGGCCGGCGTAGGACAGCGCGATCACGGTGACCAGCGGCACCGCGGCGTTGCGCAGCGCATGGCCCCAGATGATGCGCGCTTCCGACAGGCCCTTGGCGCGCGCGGCGACGATGTATTCCTGGCTCAGCTCGTTCAGCATGAAGGAGCGCGTCATGCGGCTGATATAGGCGAGCGAGAAATAGCCGAGCAGCGAGGCCGGCAGGATGATGTGGCGAGAAGGCGTCGCAGAAGACGTCCCACTCGCCCTGCATCGCGGCGTCGAGCAGGAAGAGGCCGGTGATCGGCGTGAACGTGTATTCGTAGGCGACGTCGATGCGGCCCGGGCCCGGCGACCCAGCCGAGCTTGGCGTAGAAGAGCAGCAGCCCCATCAGCCCGAGCCAGAAGATCGGCACCGAATAGCCGATCAGGCCGACGACGCGCACGATCTGGTCGACGAGGCTGCCGCGCTTGACCGCCGCGAGGACGCCGAGCGGCACGCCGAGCAGCAGCGCCGATCAGCGTGCCGAGCGTCGCGAGCTCGAGCGTCGCCGGAAAGACGCGGCGGATGTCCGTGCATCACCGGATTGGTGGTCAGCACCGAGTTGCCGAAATCGCCGGTCAGCGCCTTCTTGCACGTAGATGCAGAACTGCTGCCAGAGCGGCAGGTCGAGCCCGAGCTCTTGCGCGCGCGCGCTCGATAGGTGCTCTGCGGCGCGCGGTCGCCGACGATCGCGAGCACCGGGTCGATCGGGACGACGCGGCCGATGAAGAAGGTGACCGCGAGGAGCCCGAGATAGGTCGTGATCGCGATGACGCAGGAAGCGGCCGATCGGCCGATGCGACAGCGGACGGCGCGCGGCGCTTCCGCGCCTCGCCGCCGACTGTCGTTGTCGACGCGCGCTCATGCGGCGCGACCTGCCGGCACTCACTCCTTGGTGACCGGCGCCGACGAAGTTGGTGTCGAAGGTCGGGCCGAGCATGAAGCCCTTGACGTTCTTGCGCAGGCCGGCCACCTCGGTCTGCTGGAACATGATGACGAACGGGCTGGTCTCGCAGGACCTTCTTCTGCAGCTCCTGCATACATCTGCGGCGCGCTTGGCCGCGTCGCGCTCGAGCAGCGCCGCCTTCGGTCTCGTCCTGGTCAGCTCCGGCATGTCCCAGGCATTGCGCCAGGCCAGCGTCTTGTTCTTCGCGTCGTCGGCATTGTTCGGGATTGAGCGCGAAGGTCTCGGCGTTGGAGTTCGGATCCAAATAGTCGACGCCCCACTGGCCGATATAGATGTCGTGCTGTGCGGGCGCGGTACTTGGTCAGCATCTGCTTGCCGTCGCCGGGGATGATCTCGAGCTTGATGCCGGCCTGCGCCAGCGTCTGCTGGATCGCCTCCGCGATGCCGGTCACCGGCTGGCTGCTGCGCACGTCCATGGTACGTGAAGCCGTCCGGCAGGCCGGCCTTGGCCAGCAGTTCCTTGGCCTTGGCGACGTCGAGCTTGAAGGGCTTGTCGTCGAGCGCGCCGAGGATGCCCTTCGGCAGGAAGGTCTGGTGGATCTCGCCGATGTTCTTGATCAGCGTGTCGCCGATCGCATCGTAGTCGACCAGATATTTCAACGCCTCGCGCACTTCGGGCTTGGCCAGGTTCGCGTTCTTCTGGTTGAGGCTGAAGTAGTAGACCGTGCCCTTCGGCGCGCGGTGGTCGTCGAGATCGGCGTTCTTGCGACACCGCGTCGATAGTCGTCCGGCTCGAGATTGCGGGCGACGTCGATGTCGCCCTTCTCCAGCACCAGGCGCTGCGTCGCGCTTTCCTTCATGTGGCGGTAGATGACGCGGGCGAGCTTGCGCCTTCTCGCCGTAATAATTGTCGTTGCGCTCCAGGACGACCACCTCGTTGGCGCGCCATTCGCGCAGTCTTGAAGGGGCCGGAGCCGGCATAGTTGGTCTTCAGCCAGCCATTGCCGAAATCATTGTCGAACTTGTAGTCGTCGCTCGGCGTGACCGCGGCGACATGCTCCTTGACCAGCTTCTGTCGACGACCGCGGCGACGGTGGCGGTCAGGCAGTTGAGCACGAAGCTCGGCGCATAGGCCTTGTCGACGGTGAAGACGAAGGTCGACGGCGTCGGCGGCCTTGGCCTTCTCGGCGACATTGTCGCCGGTCAGGCCGAACTGCTGGAGGATGAAGGCCGGGCTCTTGTCGAGCTTGACCGCGCGCTCGAACGACCAGGCGACGTCCTCGGCGGTGATCGGATTGCCGGAGGCGAATTTCAGGCCGGGCTTCAGCTTGAAGGTGTAGGTCAGGCCGTCGTCGGAAACCGTCCAGCTTTCGGCGATGCCGCCTGACATCTTGGACGTGTCGTTGAGGTCGAGCCGCACCAGCAGGTCATAGGTGTTGCCGGTGATCTCGCCGGTCGACAGCTCGAACGCCTCGCCCGGATCGAGCGAGATGATGTCGTCGATCGCCCAGGCCTGCGACCAGCGTGTCGGCGGGCGTCTCGGCAAGCGCTGGAAGACCGCTCAACAGCGCGGCAAGCGCGGCGCCGGCCAGCATGGTACGCGAGCGAACGACAAACTTACCCATCATCATTGTGATTTTCCCTGTGTTTGATCGCTTGTTTCGTCAGGCTTTTTCAACTCTCGTGCCACGCCTGGCGCAGAACCCTGAACCAGTTGTCGCGGCAGATTTTCGCCAGATCCGCGTCACCATATCCGGCACGTTCCAGCGCGGCAACGAGCTTCTGCAAGCCCGCCGCGTCCTCGATTTCGTTCGGAATGGTCGCGCCGTCGAAGTCCGATCCGATCGCCACGCCGTCGATGCCGAGCCGTTCGACCAGATAGTCGACGTGGCGCACCATGTCGGACATCGGCGTGTCGGTGTTGTCGCGGCCGTCGGCGCGCAGCATGGTCACGGCGAAGTTCAGGCCGACCAGGCCGTTGCTCTCCCTGATCGCGTCGAGCTGCTTGTCGGTCAGGTTGCGCGCGACCGGCGTGATCGCGTGGACGTTGGAGTGGCTGGCGATCAGCGGCTGGTCGGATGTCTTGGCGACGTCCCAGAAGCCCTTTTCGGTGATGTGCGAGAGGTCGATCAGGATGCCGAGCCGGTTGCAGGCCTTGACCAGCGAAGCCCGGCGTCGGTCAGGCCCGGTCCGGTGTCGGGCGACATCGGATAGGCAAACGGCACGCCGTGGCCGAAGATGTTGTTGCGGCTCCAGACCGGCCCGAGCGAGCGCAGCCCGGCGGCGTAGAAGACATCCAGCGCCTCCAGATCGTCGTCGATCGCCTCGCAGCCTTCCATATGCATGACGGCGGCGAATTTGCCGTCCGCCATCGCGCGGTCGATGTCTTTCCCAGTGCGGCAGAGCCGCCAGGCGTCGGCCCGCTCCAGCCGCAGCGCGATCGACGCCATGTCCAGCGCGATGTCGAGCGAAGGCTGGCGCTCCAGCGGCTCCGACAGCGGCGTCGCATAGCGGCCGTTCCTGTCCGGCTCGTCGAGCTTCAGATCGCCGGCGGGAATGTAGATCGCGCAGAGGCCGCCGATCAGCCCGCCCTTCCTGGCGCGCGGCCCATCGATATGCCCCTTGTCGGTGCCATTGACGAATTCGGCGATGGGGTCTTTCCCCGCCGCCTGGTTTCGCCAAAGCCGCAGCAAAAGGTCGTTGTGGCCATCGAAGATAGACTGCATGCAGAACTCCAGAATCCGCAGCGATCATGGCCGGGCGGAAGATCAATCAACCCCGAGTCAAGTCGGCCGACATGGCGCGGACTGGCGTTACGATGGACGATCCGGCCGTGTCAGTTAGACGTTCAGGATTGCATGAACCAGAACCGCTCTATCTGTCATCGGCGCTGGCCGGTCGTGTCGCGTGCATCTATATTGGCGCGAGAAGCGAAGCCCGAGGTTCGAGCTCGATCGATCGAAACAGCATTTCTGCAGGCGAACAGCAGGCCGAACCCGACGACCAGACCACACGGCTGCCGCTGCTGCCGGATTGTCGCGTGCCGTCTGTTCGACCTGTTTTGCCCGTTTGCGCAAATGCGGCGCGGCCTCCGCCCAGCGCTCGGCGAGATCCTCATAGACCGATTTCAGCCGTTTCGCTGGCGTCCGCATAGGCCGCGCGGCCGCGCTTGGAAAATGTCTTTCGCAGGCCGGAGAGTTCGCTGCGCAGTGCATCAACCTGAGCCTCCAGGCTTTCGACCAGATCGTCGCGCAAATTAGATGCTCTTGCCATCGTTATCGTCTCCGCAGCCTTGGGAAACGATGTAACGGCGGGCGCTCACGGATGGTTCCGGGTGGTTGCCTACTTCGACGAGTTGCGACGCGACAGTGCCGCCTCCCAGGCCAGCGCATCGGCGACGATGGCGTCGAGGTCGTCATGCTTGGGCTGCCAGCCGAGTTCGCCCCGCGCCCGCTCGGAATTGGCCACGATCGCGGCCGGGTCGCCCGGCCGGCGCTCACGTCAGGCGCACGTCGAAATCGCCGCCATGCACGCGGCGCACGGCGTCGACCACCTCCAGCACCGAATAGCCATGGCCGTAGCCGCAATTGGCGACGCAGGCTGTCGCCGCCGGCGCGCAGCCGCTCAAGCGCCAGGCGATGCGCGGCGGCCAGGTCGCTGACATGGATGTAGTCGCGCATGCAGGTGCCGTCCGGCGTCGGATAGTCGGTGCCGAACACCTGCATGAACGGGCCGCTTGCCCAGCGCCGTCTCGCAGGCGACCTTGATCAGATGCGTGGCGCCCGGCGTCGACTGGCCGGTGCGGCCCTTCGGATCGGCGCCGGCGACATTGAAATAGCGCAGGACCGTATAGTGCAGCGGATGCGCGCGCGGCGGCGTCGCGCAGCATCCATTCGGTCATCAGCTTGGAGCGGCCATAGGGCGATTCCGGGCGCAGGCGGCGCATCCTCGCGCACCGGCTCGCTGCCGGCGCCGCCATAGACGGCGGCGGTCGAGGAAAAGATGAAATGCGGCACGCCTCGACGTCACCGCCGCCTCGATCAGGTTGCGGGTCTTGCAGGTGTTGTTCTCGTAATAGCCGAGCGGATCGGCGACCGATTCCGGCACGACGATCGAGCCGGCGAAATGGATGATCGCGTCGACGCTGATGCTCGCGCGATGATCGAGCTGACCAGCTCGCTGTCGCCGACATCGCCGACGACCAGCTTGGCCTCCGGCGCGACCGCCCATTCGAAGCCGGTCGACAGCCGGTCGAGCACGACGACCTCCTCGCCGGCGTCGAGCAGTTCCCACACCATGTGGCTGCCGATATAGCCGGCGCCGCCGGTCACCAAAACCGCCATCCGACTCCTCGTCGATCGCTGTTCTGATCGGCGAACTGTCTCGAAACCGCCTTATGAAATCTGCGTGCAGCGTCATTCAGACGCCGATGAAACCGGATCAGATCTCGATCGCGTGGCTGTCCGAACCGGAATTGATCCGCATCAAGGAATGGCCACGATCGGAGGCTCGTTTCGTCGGCAGGGCGTGGCATTTTGACCGCCATTGGTCCAATGGACGCCGTCAATGCGGGCAGTGATTATGATCCGCCGCAAAACTGGGAAGTCACGCATGAACTATCAGCGGTTTTTCGAGGAAGCGATCGACCAGCTCCACGCCGAGCGGCGCTATCGCGTCTTCGCCGATCTCGAGCGCATCGCCGGCGCGTTTCCCGCGCGCCATCTGGCGCTCCAACGGCCGCGCCGAGGAAATCACCGTCTGGTGCTCCAACGACTATCTCGGCATGGGCCAGCATCCCGACGTCATCGCCGCGTTCCAGAACGCGGCCGGCCGCATGGGCTCCGGCGCCGGCGGCACGCGCAACATTTCCGGCACCAACCACCCGCTGGTCGAGCTCGAACTGGAACTCGCCGACCTGCACGGCAAGGAAGCGGCGCTGGTCTTCACCTCCGGCTTCGTCTCCAACGAGGCGTCGATCTCGACCATCGCGCGGCTGCTGCCGAACTGCCTGATCCTGTCGGACGAGCTGAACCACGCCTCGATGATCGAGGGCGTGCGCCGCTCCGGCGCCGAGAAGAAGATCTTCCGCCACAACGACGTCGCGCATCTCGAAAGCCTGCTGCAGGCGGCCGGCCGCGAGCGCGCCAAGCTGATCGTCTTCGAGAGCGTCTATTCGATGGATGGCGACATCGCGCCGATCGCGGCAGATCGCCGATCTCGCCGAGAAATACAACGCCATGACCTATATCGACGAGGTCCATGCCGTCGGCATGTACGGCCCGCGCGGCGGCGGCATCACCGAGCGCGAGGGCCTGGCCGACCGCATCGACATCATCGAGGGCACGCTCGCCAAGGCGTTCGGCACGCTCGGCGGCTACATCACCGGCACGCAGCAGCGGTGATCGACGCCGTGCGCTCCTATGCGCCGGGCTTCATCTTCACCACCGCGCTGCCGCCGGCGATCGCCGCCGCGGCCACCACCTCGATCCGCCATCTGAAGCGCTCGCAGGCCGAGCGCGACGCGCAGCAGCGCCAGGCGAGCGCGCACCAAGGAGGTGCTGGCCGCCGCCGGCCTGCCGGTGATGCCGTCCGACACGCATATCGTGCCGGTGCTGGTCGGCGATCCCGAACTCTGCAAGATGGCGAGCGACCGCCTGCTCGGCGTGCACGGCATCTACATCCAGCCGATCAACTATCCGACCGTGCCGCGCGGCACCGAGCGGCTGCGCATCACGCCGACGCCGTTCCATGGCGACGCGCTGATCGACGCGCTGCAGGACGCGCTGGTCGAGACCTGGGATGCGCTCGGCATTCCCTACGCCAAGAGCGGGCGCCCGGCCGTGGCCAAGACCGACCGCATCATTCCGCTGCTGGTGCCGACAGCGGCGGCTGAAGCGACACTTTCTGCCGAACTAGGACCTGATCTGGGCGTTTTAGTGCTTTCCGCGCAACATTGAGCAATCCGCTAGCGGTTGCCGACCAACCGTACGTTGTGAAAGCGTTGATCTTTGAATACCGGACCGTCATCCTCCGGAATCAAGAGGGACAGCGCTCGCCTGAACAAATTGAGTTGTGGCGAATGCGCATTTCGGTCTGGCAATCGAGGGGTCGCCAATGAATATCAAAGGTCTTCTGCTTGGCTCGGGCGCAATCCTGTTTGCGATGTCCGGCGCCCGTGCAGCCGATGCTGTCGAGGTCGTCGCTGAACCGGAGCCGGTGGAATATCTGCGCATCTGCGATACCTACGGGGAAGGCTTTTACTACATTGCAGGCACCGAGACCTGCCTGCGCGTTGGCGGTTATGTCCGCTACGACATCGGCATCAGGTTCACTCGGCTGGCAGGATGTCATCGACAAGAAGGACGCCGCAGCCGGCATCCTCAACGTCAACGATACCTACTACAAGCGTGCACGCGCTGCTCTCGAGTTGGATGCTCGGTCTGAGACGGAACTAGGCACGCTGAGAGGATATTTTCAGATCAATTTCGACTACGACTCGGTCAAAGTCGATATCGACGATCTTGACGGCGATGGCGATCTCGAAGGCATGACGACCACGGAGACATCGATCGAGATCGAGCACGCCTATATCGAGCTTGGTGGCTTCCGCATCGGCAAGACCGACTCCCTGTTCTCGACCTTCACCGATTATGCGGGCGCCGTGATCAACGACGACCTGGTGCCATATGGTCCGTTCGGCACGCATCAGATCGTCTATACGTTCAACGCAACCAACGGCTTCACCGCCGCCGTCGGCCTCGAAGAAGGGGAAGACGTCTACACAATCGACTCCTATGTGCCGCATGTCGTGGCAGGCGTTGGCTATACGGCCGACTGGGGCGGCGTGAAGGTAGTCGGCGGTTATGACTTGGTTTGGGAAGAATTCGCCGTCAGGGGTCGCGTCGACGTAACCGCATCCGAAGCGATCTCGCTCTTCGCCATGGTGGGTTACGGCTCGGACGACAATGCCGAGTTCAGCTTCTACAAGACGTGGGGCGGCAACTGGGCCGATCTGGGCTGGCGGAACCGCCACGCTTTCGGACAAGGCGGCTCTCAACGTTCAGGTCGGCTATGACGACGACGAAAACATCGCAGCGGTCGCCAATGTCGAATACACGCTGGTCCCACAATTCGTCATAACGCCGGAAGTCGCCTACACCGACAATCTTGACGTCGATGGCGACGACGAGTTTGGCGGATATCTGCGCTTCCAGCGCAATTTCTGAGATCAGCCCGCCGCCTAGTTCGCTCGAATTCCGAAATAGGAATGCGGTTAGGCCGCGATCTCGTGCATCCAGCCGTGCGCGTCGGCTTCCTTGCCCGCTGGATGCCGACCAGCTTGGCGCGCAGCTGCGAGGTGATTTCGCCGTCGCCGCTATTGCCGATGGCGAAAGACCCGCCTGAAAACTTCACCGTGCCGATCGGCGATCACCGCGGCGGTGCCGCAGGCGAAGGCCTCGCGCAGGTTGCCGCTGCTGCGCGTCGGCCTGCCACTGGTCGAAGGAATAGCGTTCCTCGCGCACCTTGATGCCCTTGTCCTTGGCGAGCGTCATGATCGAGGCGCGCGTGATGCCGGGCAGGATCGTGCCGCCGAGCGGCGGCGTGACGATCGAGCCGTCGTCGAAGACGAAGAAGATGTTCATGCCGCCCAGTTCCTCGATCCATTGCGCTCGGCGGCGTCGAGGAACACGACCTGGTCGCAGCCGTGCTGCGTCGCTTCGGCCTGGGCGAGCAGGCTGCGCGGCATAGTTGCCGCCGCATTTGGCGGCGCCGGTGCCGCCCGGTGCGGCGCGCGTATAATCGTCGCGAGACCCAGACCGAGACCGCCTGTCGCCGCCCTTGAAGTAGGCGCCGACCGGCGAGGCGATGACGCTGAACAGGTATTCGGACGACGGCTTCACGCCGAGGAAGATCTCGTTGGCGAACATGAAGGGGCGCAGGTAGAGGCTGCCGTCGCCGTCGCGGGATCCAGTCGGCGTCGGTGCTGGACCAGCGGCTCGACGGCCTCGATGAACAGCTCCTCCGGGCAGCGCCGGCATGGCCAGGCGCTCGGCCGACTGGTTGAAGCGCCGCGCATTCTCTTCCGGGCGGAACAGCGCCAGCGCCGCCATCGGCCGTGCGATAGGCCTTCAGGCCTTCGAAGATTTCCTGCGCGTAGTGCAGCACGGCGCTGGCCGGATCGATCGGGATCGGCTCGCGCGGCTCGCACCTGGCGTCGTGCCAGCCCTTGTCGGCGGTCCAGCTGATGGTCACCATGTGGTCGCTGAACACGTTGCCGAAGCCCGGGTTCTCCATCAGCTTCGCGCGCGCCTCAGGCGCCGTCGGCGCCGGATGCGGCGCCTTCATGATCTCGACCGTGGCGGTCATGTGAACTCCTCCGGGCCGGGATTTGCCGGCCTGCCCTCACAACGGCCGAGACACTATGTCGAAACGCCGCTTTCGGGCAAGAAAAATATGTCAGCAATGATGACCTTTTTCGGCGAGCTCGAATGAAGATTCGTCAGGGCGAGTCGAAAATGACGATTTTCGAGCATCGGGAGCGTACACAAAGTACGTGAGCACCGAAGCGCAAAAAAGCGCCATTTGCAGACCGGCCTCACGAATTGTCGTCAAAGCCGATTGATCCACCCGGCCAGCCGCATCGACGCCTCCTCAAGGCTATCGATGCCGCGATGGAAGCACAGGCGAAAGAAGTTTTCGCCTCCCTCGCCAAACGCCGAGCCGGGCGCGAGGCCGACTTGCACATCGTCGATGATGCGCATCGCGGCGGCCTTTGAATCGGTCACATGGTCGATCAGAGAAGAACAGGTAAAAGGCGCCTGACGGCACCGCGAAACGCGTCCGGCCAGTGCGACCAAGCACGGAGCACACCAGGTCGCGCGCCTGCCTGCGCGTGCTCGATCTGATCCTCGAGGTACTGGTCTCCCTCGTCGAGGGCGGCGATCGCGCCGCGCTGCATGAACGGCGCGACGCCCGAGGTCGAATATTGCACCAGGTTCTCGAACACCTGCTGCAACGAAGGATGCGCGGTGATCCAGCCGATGCGCCAGCCGGTCATCGCCCAGTTCTTCGAGAAGGTGTTGACGAACAGGATGCGGTCGTCCGGCTCCATGATGTCCATGAAGGACGGCGCGCGCTTTCCGTCATAGTGGAAGCGCGCATAGATCTCGTCCGCGATGATCCAGATGCCATGCTTTCGCGCCAGCGCCAGCACGGCTTCGAGGTCGCTTCGGTCGGCGGTCCAGCCGGTCGGATTCGACGGGCTGTTGAAGAAGATCGCTTTCGTCTTCGGTGTGATCGCCGCCTTCAGCCGTTCGAGGTCGAGCGCCCAGCCATTGCCGGTGAACTCCAGCGGCACGGCGACGGGGATCGCGCCCGCAACACCGGCCGCGCCGGGAAAATTCGGCCAGGCAGGCGTCAGGTAGATCGCCTCGTCGCCCTGCCCCACCGTCGCATGCAGCGCCAGCAGGATTGCGTGCATGCCGCCGCCGGTGACGATGAACTCCGAGGCATCGAACTGTCGGCCGAAATGGCGCGTGTGATAGCGGGCCAGCGCCTCCCGCAGGTCCGGGATGCCACGGTTCGCCAGGTATAAAAGGTTTCGCCCGCGTCGACCGCTGCCTTCATGGCGTTGCTGATGAAGTCCGGCGTCGGCCTGTCACCCTCGCCGACCCAGAGCGGGATCAAGCCGGCTTTGCCTCGGCCATGATTGGCGACAGCCACGATCCCGCTTTCGGGTGCGACACGCGCGGCGTCGCGCAACACGGAGGTCAGATCGAGCATTTGGATCCATCAGCAGGCCTGGAAACGCCAGGATACAAAAATCCCCGGCGGCGGACCACCGGGGATTTTTAGCTGGATCAATGATTAGGTCGATCAGCGCTTGGCGAGCAGGTCGCGAATTTCGGTCAACAGCGCGACGTCGGCCGGCGGCGGCGCAGCTGCCGGAGCCGGCTTCTCGCGCTCGAGGCGCCGGCGCATGTTGTTCACGCCCTTGACCATCAGGAAGATGATCCAGGCCAGGATCAGGAAGTTGATCGCCACGGTGATGAAGCTGCCATAGGCGAACACCGCGCCCTGTTCTTTCGCTGCGGCCAGCGAAGTGCGCCGTGACACGTCGACGACAGCGGCAGGAAGTAGTTGTTGAAGTCGAAGCCGCCGAAGATCGCGCCGACGATCGGCATGATGATGTCGTTGACGAGCGAATCGACGATCTTGCCGAACGCCGCGCCGATGATCACACCGACGGCCAGGTCCATGACATTGCCCTTGGCAATGAATTCCTGAAATTCTCTTACGATTGCCATTCCCACTCTCCTTCACCTCGGCCGCCGCCGCTGGCGGCCGTCCCGGCGGCAAAATAACAAAAAAGTGCGGCTGCGAAACCTGCAAACGCACTATTAGCCATGCCGTAGCGGCAACTCCGATGCCGTGCGATGGACATCAAGCGCCCGCTGTGGTTGCTTTCGGCAGCGCGTATCTGGAGGAAAACCGCGTGCTAGGACTGCTCGTCGTCCTGTCCGCAATCGCCTATGTAACGCTGCTTTTCGCCATCGCCAGCCTCGGCGACCGCCGTGCCGCGCGCCGCGCGGCCGGCCGAACCGCGCCCATTCATCTACGCGCTCAGCCTGGCGATCTACTGCACGTCCTGGACCTTTTTCGGTTCGGTCGGCCTGGCGGCGGAGCGCAATTTCGAATTCCTGGCCATCTATATCGGCCCGGTGCTGGTGTTCCTGTTCGGCTATCCGCTGCTGATTCGCATCGTGCGGCTCGCCAAAAGCGAGAAGATCACCTCCATCGCCGACTTCCTCGGCGCCCGCTACGGCAAGAGTTTTGCCGTCGCCTCTCTCGCAACGCTGATCGCCGTCGTCGGCACCGTGCCCTATATCGCCTTGCAGCTCAAAGCGATTTCAGGCTCGGTCAGCCTGATGGTCGAGCATTACACAGGCTCGCCGCCCTCCTTCGATCCGTTTGTCAGCGACATTTCACTGATTGTCGCGATGCTGCTGGCGCTGTTCGCCGTGCTGTTCGGCACGCGGCATGCCGACGCGACCGAGCACCAGGACGGGCTGGTGCTGGCCGTGGCGGTCGAATCCATCGTCAAGCTTGCAGCGTTTCTCGCCGTCGGCCTTGCAGTCACCTTCATGCTGTTTGGCGGTCCGGGCGACATGTTCGCCAAGCTTGCGCAGACGCCGGCGGTCGACAAGGCGATGTCTTATTCGACCTCGCTCGGCACCTGGCTGGTGGTGACCAGCCTCAGCGCCTGCGCCATCCTGATGCTGCCGCGCCAGTTCTACGTCATCATCGTGGAAAACCGCAGCGGCGGCGAGTTGCGCACCGCGACCTGGCTGTTCCCGCTCTACCTCGTCGCGATCAACATCTTTGTCCTGCCGATCGCCTTCGCCGGCCTTTCGCTCGTCGGCTCATCGACCAGCAGCGATCTCTACGTGCTCTCCGTCCCCCTGCTCGGCGGACATGACGTGCTGGCCATGATCGCCTTCATCGGCGGCCTGTCGGCGGCAACCGCGATGGTCATCGTCGAGAGCGTCGCGCTCGCCATCATGGTCTCCAACGATCTGGTGATCCCGATCTTCGTGCGCCGGCTGCTTGACCAGCAAACCGGCGGAAAGCGAAGACTGGTCGGCGCTGATCCTCAACATCCGCCGCATCTCGATCTTCGTCATCCTGTTCGCGGCCTTCCTCTATTACCGCGAGAGCACGTCGAACACGCGGCTGGCGGCGATTGGCCTGATGTCGTTCGCGGCGATCGCGCAGTTCGCCCCGGCCTTCTTCGGCGGCCTGATGTGGCGCGGCGCAAACGCGCGCGGTGCGGCGCTCGGCATGACCGCGGGCTTCCTGATGTGGTTCTACACGCTGCTCTTCCCGTCGCTCGCCTCGCCCGACAATGCCATCGTCCTGCACGGCCTGTTCGGCTTCGAGGCGCTGCAGGCCGCAGGCGCTGTTTGGCACCGTCGCCGAGCCACTGAACCACGGCGTGCTCTGGAGCCTCTCGATCAACGCGCTGTTCTTCGTCTTCGGTTCGCTGTCGCGCGCCTCGTTGCCGCTGGAGCGCATCCAGGCCTCCATCTTCGCGCCGCGCGACGCGGCGCCCGTGCCAAGCCTGCGCCGCTTCCGCACCGCCGTCACCGTCAACGACCTCAAGGACACGATCGGCCGCTATCTCGGCGTCGAGCGCACCGAGCGCTCCTTCCAGTCCTTCCAGAAATCGACCGGCGTCAGGCTGACAGGCACCGAACCGGCCAGCATGGATGTCGTGCGCTTCTCCGAACAATTGCTGGCCAGCGCGATCGGCTCGTCCTCGGCGCGGCTGGTGCTGACCCTGCTGCTCAAGCGCAACGACAGCAGCGCCACGGACGCCTACCGCCTGCTCGACGATGCGACCGAGGCGCTGCAGCACAATCGCGACCTGCTGCAGATCGCGCTCGACCAGATGGAGCAAGGCATCACCGTCTTCGACAGCGACCTGCGGCTGACCTGCTGGAACCGGCAGTTCCGCGCCCTCTTCGCCCTGCCGGACGAACTCGGCCAGGTCGGCGTGTCGCTCGACCAGATCCTGCGCATGCTCGTCGAACGCGGCGAGATCGCGCCCGAACATGCGGGTCACCGCGCTCAACCGCTTCGTCGCCTTCGGCAACGCCTGGCAGATGGAGCTGAAGCGCAGCGGCCGCACCATCGAGCTGCAAATCCAACCCGATGCCCGATGGCGGCGTCGTCGCCACCTATGCCGACATCTCGGCCCGGGTCGAGTCCGACCTCGCGCTCAAGCGCGCCAACGAGTCGCTGGAGCAGCGCGTCAAGGACCGCACCGCCGAGCTGACAACCGTCAACGAGGAGCTGGCGCAGGCGCAGTTCCTCGCCGAGGAAGCCAATCTCGGCAAGACGCGGTTCCTCGCGGCGGTCGGGCACGACATTCTGCAGCCGCTCAACGCCGCGCGACTTTACTGCGCGTCGTTGACCGAAAAGGCTGGCGACAGCGGCTTCGCGAAAGAAGCCGAGAACATCGAAGTCCTCGCTGGATTCGGTCGAGACCATCCTCGGCGCGGTGCTCGACATTTCGCGGCTCGATGCCGGCGCCATGAAGCCATCCGAAACAGTGTTCGAAATCGGCCCGCTGCTTGAAGCAGATCGGCACCGATTTCTCTCCGATGGCGCAGGAGAAGAAGCTCGCGCTCGCCATTGTGCCGTCTTCGTTGCGGATCCGAACCGATCGCAATCTTCTGCGGCGTCTGATCCAGAATCTCGTCTCCAATGCGATCAAATATACGCGCAACGGCCGCATCCTGGTCGGCGTGAGGCGGCGCGGCGAACTGGCCGAAATTCAGGTCATCGACACGGGCATCGGCATCCCGGACGACAAGCTGAACAAGGTCTTTCACGAATTCACGCGGCTGGAGGGCGGCAAACGCGAAGCGCAGGGCCTCGGGCTCGGGCTCTCCATCGTCGACCGGCTGGCGCGCGTGCTGCGGGCCGAATTGCGCATCCATTCGCAAGCCGGCAAGGGCACCCGCTTTTCGGTGGTGTTGCCGGTAACGGCAGCACAGGCGCAGACGCTTCCACAAAGCGTCGGCACGCCAGCCAAGGCGGCTTTCGGTCTGGCCGGCATTCGCGTGCTCTGCATCGACAACGACCCGCGCATCCTCGACGGCATGCGGCTGCTGCTCGAAGGCTGGGGCTGCGTTGTCGAGACGATCTCCGGCTCCGCCGCCATCGATGGCACGAACCGACCCGACATCGTCCTGGCCGACTATCATCTCGATCGGGAAACCGGCCTTCAGGCCATCGAGAAGGCCCGCGCCGCCTTCGGCGTGGAACTTGCCGCCGTGCTGGTCACCGCCGACCGCTCCCCGGAGGTCAAGACGGCGGCCGCGGCGCTGGATGCGCCGGTGCTCAACAAGCCGGTCAAGCCGGCAGCGCTGCGCTCGGCGATGGCGCGCGTGCGGCGCGTCGCGGAGGCGGCGGAATAGGCCCTGCTCAGGCTCCCGCCTGCTCGGCGCCCATCTTGTTCAGCATGATCACCGCCTGCGTGCGGCTGTCGACGTCGAGCTTTTGCAGAATCGCCGAGACATGCGCCTTGATCGTCGCTTCGGAGACGCCGAGCTCATAGGCGATCTGCTTGTTGAGCAGGCCTTCCGCCAGCATGCTCAGCACCCGCGTCTGCTGCGGCGTCAGCGACCGCATGCGGCGGATGATGGCGGAGATTTCCGCATCCTGCTCGACGCCCAGTTCGATGCCGGTCGGCACCGCGACGTCGCCGGCCAGCACGGTCGAAATCGCCGCGCGAATATCCTCCATGCTGGCGGATTTCGAAATGAACCCGGAAGCGCCGAGGTCCAGCGCGCGGCGGATGGTCTGCGGATCGTCATGCGCCGAGACGACCACCATCGGCGCCGAAGGATGGATGCCGCGCAGCGAGATCAGACCGGACAGGCCGCTGGCGCCCGGCATCGACAGGTCGAGCAGCACCAGGTCGACATCTTCGTTTGCCGTCGACCAGCGTCTTGGCCGCTGTCGAAATCGCCCGCCTCCAGAATGGTCGAGACGTTGTCGAGACCGGCCAGCGCCTGTTTCAGCGCGCCGCGAAACAGCGGATGATCGTCGGCGATGACGAACTTGTAGCCTTCCGGCAAGGCGTCCCTCCCTGGCCCGTCTTCTTCGGCACGATACGCCGCGCGGGATTGCGCGGCAGTTAAGCGCCTGCGCCGGGCCTGACAAGAGATGTGCAGGATCGCTACGCCACAGACGCGGCTCTGGCACTGGATTCGCCGGCCGGTTCGGCCTAAGAAGCCGCCGCCTCATTTTCCGGAGTGGAACGATGTTCGAAGACCTGCAAGCCGCCCAGCCCGACAAGATCCTTGCCCTGATCGGCATGTTCAAGGATGACCCGCGGACGAACAAGGTCGACCTCGGCGTCGGCGTCTACAAGGACCCGCAGGGCCGCACGCCGATCATGCGGGCGGTGCGCGAGGCCGAGCAGCGCCTCTACAAGGAACAGACCACCAAGACCTATCTCGGCATGGCCGGCGACATCGCCTTCAACGCGGCGATGATCAAGCTCGCCTTCGGCGAGAAGGCCGATATGAGCGGCTGCGCGGCGCGCAGGCGCCGGGCGGCTCCGGCGCGCTGCGCATCATCGCCGAATTGCTGCGTCGCGCGCGGCCGAACGCGACGGTCTGGCTGTCCGACCCGACCTGGCCGAACCATGTGCCGCTGATCCAGGCCGCCGGCTTCAAGACCAAGTCCTATCCCTATTTCGATGCCGCGACCGGCGAGGTGCGCTTCGACGCGATGATGGCGGCGCTGGCCGAGGCCAAGCCCGGCGACATCGTCGTTTTGCACGGCTGCTGCCACAACCCGACCGGCGCCAACCTGACTGGCGCGCAATGGAAGAAGGTCGCCGCGCTGCTGGCCGAGACGCGACCTGTTCCCCTTCGTCGACCTTGCCTATCTCGGCTTCGGCGACGGCATCGAAGCCGACGCCGAGGGCTTGCGCATCGCTGGCCAAGAACGGTGCCGGAAATGGCGGTGGCGCAAAGCTGCTCGAAGAATTTTTCCGTCTATCGCGACCGCGTCGGCGCGCCATCCTGATGGCGCGCGACGCCGCGCAGGCCGACATCGCCGCCAGCCAGCTCAACTCGGTGGCGCGCGGCATGTATTCCATGCCGCCGGACCATGGCGCGGCCGCCGTGCGCATCGTCATGGCCGACGACGGCCTGCGGGCCGATTGGGAAGACGAACTCGAAGGCATCCGCAGCCGCATGATCCGCCTGCGCGAGGGCCTGGCGGCGGCGCTTCGCCAGCGCACCAACTCCGACCGCTTCGACTTCGTGGCCAAACATCGCGGCATGTTTTCGCGGCTCGGGCTCACGGTCGACCAGGTCAAGCGGCTGCGCGAGGAGCACGGCATCTACATGGTCGACGACAGCCGCATCAACGTCGCCGGCCTGCCGGAAGACCGGCTGGACGATCTGGCAAAGGCGATCGTGTCGGTGCTGTAGAGCTAAGCGGCCACGTCAAGACGCTCGATCGTATCAAACTCTGCACCGCTCAGCCGGCGGTGGAGATCGAGATCATAAGCAGCCTGCATGCCCATCCAGAATTCCGCTGTCGTTCCGAAGAATTTTGCCAACCGCAAAGCCGTATCGGGCGTCACAGGCGTCGCTTCGCCAACAAGGCGCTCAATTCGGGTACGCGGGATGTGCAGCTTTTTCGCCAAGCTGTAGGGCTTCAGGTTCAACGGAGCCAGAAACTCCTCGCGAAGGATCTCTCCGGGATGCAGGGCATATCCTAGTTTCGTCATCGCATGTCCATCGCTTACCAGCCGTCGATGCTTTCAATGATAATCGACAATTTCAACATCCTCGGCGTCGTTTTCGATCCACCGAAAGCAAATCCGAAATTGGTCATTTATCCGTATCGAGTGCTGTCCCGCCCTATCCGCCTTAAGCGCTTCAAGACGATTTGCCGGCGGAACCCGCAGGTCCTCCAAACTCCTCGCATTATCGATCATGAACAGTTTTCGTCGTGCGCACCTTGACAAGATCAGGAGGAAAACCTTTCGGATTGCCGCCTGCGGCAACCAAGCGTGTTTTCTTGTCTCTGAACGATCTGATCATGCACTGTTCGTATCATAACGCGAAACGTCTCGAAGATGCAATCAATGAAACTGGCTGGAGCGGGTAGCGGGAATCGAACCCGCACAGCTAGCTTGGGAAGCTAGAGCGCTACCACTACACCATACCCGCGCTGCGATGTGGTTATCATGTGCGCGGGCTTCGTCGCAATGGAAATTCAAACGCCTTGAAGCTGCCGTCACGCGCCAGTATCTCTTCGGCGACGAATCGTTCGGAGACGCCATGTCGAGCCTTGACCGCCTGTTGGGCGACAGCCCACTGAAGCTTCTGCTGAAGCTCTTGGTCGTGTCGTTTCTTGTCGGCTTGGTGATGAGCACGTTCGGCTGGTCGCCCTGGGATATCTTCGACAATATCCGCGACTTCTTCGTTGGCCTCTACAATATGGGCTTCCGGGCCTTCGACCGCATTTTCGGCTATATTTTGCTCGGCGCGGCGGTCGTCATCCCGGCCTACATCATCCTGCGATTGCTGAATTTCCGGCGGATAATCAGGCGATATTCTGCCGCCACTTCGAACAAGATCGCATGGCGCTCCGCCAGCGCGTCGATGTCGAAGGAATAGCCGCCACCGAGCACGCCGCAGAGCGGAATCCCGCGCGAGCGCACATGCTCGATGACCATCTTTTCGCGGCGGCGCAGGCCATCGTCGGTCAATGCCAGTCGGCCCAGCCGGTCCTCGCGGTGCGGGTCGACACCGGCATTGTAGAAGGCGATGTCGAAGCGTCTGCCGTCGGTCAGCGTCGGCAGAATGTCGGCCAGCCGCTCGAGATAGGCGTCGTCGGCCATGCCGTCCGGCAAGGCGATGTCCAGACTGGAGACTCATCTTGCGCACCGGATAGTTGCGCTCGCCGTGCATGGAAAAGGTGAAGACGCGCGGCTCGTCGCGCAGGATATCGGCCGTGCCGTCGCCCTGATGCACGTCGAGATCGATCACGAGAATGTTTTCCGCCAGCCCTTCGGCCAGCAGCGTCAGCGCCGCGACCGCCACATCGTTGAACGTGCAGAAGCCAGCGCCCTGGGCGCGCCGCGCATGGTGGCTGCCGCCGGCCGTGTTGCAGGCAATGCCGTGCTCCAGCGCCAGCCGTCGCGGCCAGGATCGTCCCGCCGGTTGCGAGCTGCGCGCGCAGCGACACGCGCTCACCCACCGGAAAGCCGATCTCGCGCTCGATCTTCGCCGGCACGGCGCAGGCAATCACCTGGTCCACATAGGTGCGGTCATGGGCGCGGCCGAGCCAGTTGGCGGGCGCCGGCGCCGGGCGATGCAGCGCACCGTTGCCAACCATGCCACGCCGCTCCAGCGCCCGCATCAAGCGCCGGATATTTGCCCATCGGAAAGCGATGCGTCACCGGAAAGCCGGCATCGTAGTCGGGATGGCTGACGATCGGCAGAGACATGCTACGCGGGCTAACTCCTTTAGGCGGCTCGGTTTTAGACCGGACTACACTTAGATTGAATCTCAGGATTGAATACTTATCATTTTTCGTCCCCCTCCAACTTGCTTCAAGATATCCACGCGCTTGAAGAGGAGGCGGAGGTTACGGTGCGGGATTGTAACGAATGCTCAGGCGGATCGCCGCCATCGTGCAGCTTCCAGCGACCGCCTCGTCCTGCCGGACATCTCCGCTCAAGGGGGGAGATCACGCGATGTCGGCGAAGCTGCCAATCTCCCCCCTTGAGGCGGGAGATGTCCGGCAGGACAGAGGGGGGTCAGCGGCGATTGAACCTGACCAATCGCGACGCGCTGTGATCCTTCGGCCAGTGGCTCAATCCGCCCTCATCATTCTTTCTTCTTTTTTCGTCCACACCCCCTCCAGCCTGCCTCACAATGCCCGCGCGCTTGATGAAAGGAGGCGACGGTGCGGGACGACGAAAAAATGCTCAGGCGGACCGCCGCCATCCTGCTCTCGCTGGCGACCTTGGCTGACTGGGCGCCGACCGCTCCCGCCCTATCCGCTGGCTGGTGCTCTGGATCTTGCAGCGCGCGGAAGATGTCGCAGGCGCGTATGTCACCGAAATCGATCCGCTCGCCATCGAATATGCGACACTCGAAGCTGGCTGACGGCCACGACGAAGCGGCTCGCCTTGCCGCAACATTCCGCATCTTTGCCGCCATCCTTTTCGCACTGGCCGATCAGATGCAGCGTTTGGCGATGAGAGAGCCTTCCCAACAACCCTCCCGAGGCTGGCTGCCCGGCAGCCGCGCTAATGCCAACCGGCTTCTGCGTGCGCTCGCCGCGCTGCAACCCCGCTACGCCGACACATCCTGATCGAGCGTCTGTTGAAATTCAGCCCAAGATATCGAGAACGCGATCCGTCACCGAAAACCGGCGCCGCTGACGATCGGCAGCGCCATGCGTTCGTTCTGGCTCATAGGCAGCCTCGGTTCTGGCCGAGGCGGCGGCGATGTCATTTCCTGCCGAGCTGGTTTAGGTCAAGCCAGGAGGCTGACAATGACCGACGACGCGCTGGGCAGCCCACGCGCCTTTACCGTAACCAACCGCTCGGTGCTGGCGATCGCCGTGCCGATGACGCTGGCCTATCTCACCACGCCGCTGCTCGGCATCGTGGATACCGCTGTCGTCGGACAACTCGGCAACGCCGCGCTTCTGGGCGGGCTGGCGGCCGGCGCGATCGTGTTCGACGTCGTCTTCTCCACCTTCAATTTCATCCGCTCCGGCACCACCGGCCTTGTCGCCCAAGCCTTCGGGCGCGGCGACGTCGAGGAAGAGCGGCTCACCATGCTGCGCGCCATGATGCTGGCAGTCGCCATCGGGCTCGCCATCGCAGTCCTCTCGCCGCTGATATCCCTGGCCGGGCAGTGGTTCATGAATGCCGAGCCGACCGTCAGCGCCGCGCTCGACACCTATGTGCGCATCCGCTGTCTCGGCGCGCCCTTCTCGCTGATGAACTACGCCATCCTCGGTTATGTGCTGGGGCGCGGCGAAGGCGGGCTCGGGCTGTTCCTCCAGCTCGTACTGAACTCCGTCAACATCGTGCTGTCGATCCTGCTCGGGCTGTGGCTTGGCTGGGGCGTTGCCGGCGTCGCCTGGGGCACGGTCGCCGGCGAATGCGCCGGCATGCTGGTCGGCCTCGCCATCATCGCCCACCGTTTCCGCGCTGCCGCACCACTCCAACGGTCCCGATTGCTCGATATCGCCGCCTTCCGGCGCATGATGGCGCTCAACCGCGACATCATGATCCGTTCGTTCTCGCTGCTCGCCGTCTTTGCCCTGTTCGCACAGCAAGGCGCGGCCTTCGGCACGCTGACGCTGGCTGCCAATGCCGTGCTCATGAACTTCTTCATGATGGCGAGCTTCTTCCTCGACGGTTTCGCCACCGCCGCCGAACAGCTTGCCGGCCGCGCCGTCGGCGCCCGCGCGCGCTCGTCGTTCGACATGGCCGTGAAGCTGACCACCATCTGGGGTCTGGTGATGGCCGGGCCTCGCCGCGCTGGTGTTTTTCCTCTGGGGCAACAACCTCATCGCGGTCATCACGACGGCCGAGGATGTTCGCCAGACCGCCGCGATCTATCTTCCATGGGCGGCACTCTCGGCGCTGGCCGGCGTGCTCGCCTTTCAGATGGACGGCGTTTTCATCGGCGCGACCTGGTCGCGTGACATGCGCAACATGATGCTGCTTGTCGGTGCTCTTTTTCCTCGCCGCCGCCCTCATCTTGCCGCCGCTGTTCGGCAATCACGGCCTGTGGGCCGCGCTGCATATCTTCCTGCTGGCGCGCGGGTTTACGCTGCTCGCCGTGCTGCAAGGCGGGTGAAGACGCTATAGCGGCTGCGCTGTCCAATGCTCCAGCCGGCTGTCGCGCAGGTCCCGCGGCGACTTCACGCCCTCGGCTTCCATCGCCTTCAACATGCCGCGCACGATGCGTCCCGGCAGCGATGGCCCGGCATAGATCATGCCGGTATAGAGCTGCACCAGATCGGCGCCTGCCCTGATTTTCTCCAGCGCTGTCTCCGCCGAATCCACCCCGCCGACACCGATGATCGCGACCTCCGGCCCCAGCAGCTTGCGCACCCGCGCCAGCACAGCCGTCGAGCGCGCGAACAGCGGCTTGCCGGACAGGCCGCCGGTCTCGCCGGCATGGCTGCGCGACGCCAAACCTTGCCGCGTGATCGTCGTGTTCGAGACGATCACACCGTCGATCTTCTTCTCCAGCACCTCGGCGGCGATGTCCTCGATCTCGGCCTCGACCAGATCCGGCGCGATCTTCAGGAAGATTGGCGGCTGGCGGCTGGCTCTTGGCGCGCGCCGCCACCACGCGCTCCAACAGTTCGGCCAGGCTTTCGCGCGCCTGCATGGTGCGCAGGCCCGGGCGTGTTCGGCGAGGAGATGTTGACGGTGAGGTAGGACGCCAGCGGCGCGAAGCGCGTCACGCCCAGCTCATAGTCGCCGATGCGGTCGGCGCTGTCCTTGTTGGCGCCGATGTTGACGCCGACGATGCCGCCCTTGCCGGCGCGCGCTCGCAGCCGCTTCTCGGCCGCGTCGTGGCCCTCATTGTTGAAGCCCAGCCGGTTGATCACCGCCTCGTCCTGCACCAGCCGGAAGATGCGCGGCTTCGGATTGCCGCTCTGCGGCCAGCGGGGTGATCGTGCCGACCTCGGCAAAGCCGAAGCCAAGGCCAAGCAGCGCGTCGGGCGCCTCGGCATTCTTGTCGTAGCCCGCCGCCATGCCGAGCGGATTGGGAAAATCGAGCCCAGCGACGCGGACATTCAGCCGCTTGTCGCGCGGCGCGCCGAGCGACAGCGGCAACCCGCATTTCAGCGCCGTGATCGACAGGCCGTGCGCCGTCTCCGGGTCGAGCGTGAACAAAAGCTGCCGGCCAATGAGGTCGAGCACGGGCGATCCTTCCAACGATCGGTCTGAGACCTGCTCTACGGTTCAAGCTTGGGAAAACGATGCACCCCATCCTTGCCGACCGGCAGCGGGCGCACCCATTTCACCTTGTGGCGGTCGAGCTTGCCGTAGAGATGGGGAAACAGCGCGCCGCCGCGCGACGGCTCGAACTTGAGCTCGTCGCCAAGCGCTGCCGCATCGACAGCGGCAATCAGCAGGCCTTCCTGCCCCGCAAAGTGTTTCGCCGCCGTCTCCTCGACCTGATCGGCCGTGGAGAAATGGATGAACCCATCCTTGAGATCGATCGGCGCGCCGGCAAAGACGCCGCTCTTTTCGGCCTCGCGCCAAAGCGCGTCGGGGAGTATCTTGTAGATCGTCTGGGCCATGCCCTCGCTATAGGGGGAATGGTCCGGGACGGAAAAGATGGAAGACGCCGGTCAATCGCATTTCTGGCATAAATCGCTGCCATGCTGTGCGGCGAAATTGATCTGAAGGAGGCGCGAATGCGTATCGCAAGTCTGGCCGCAACGGCGCTGCTATCTGTTGGCGTGCTGGCCGCCTATGCGCAGAGCGACGACGAGCGCTACACGCTGGAGAAGTCGGCCAACGGTTATGTCCGCATGGACAAGCAGACCGGCGAGATGTCGATCTGCCAGGAACAGTCCGGGCAGCTGATCTGCAAACTGGCCGCCGACGAGCGTTCGGCCTTCGAGAGCGAGGTCGACCGGCTGCAAGGCTCCGTCGAGGCGCTGGAAAAGCGCGTCACGTCGCTGGAGGCGGACAAGAAATCCTATCTCCCGACCGATCAGGACGTCGACAAGTCCATCGACACCATGCAGCGTTTCCTGCGCGGCTTCTTCGACATCGTCGAAGGAGTTCGACGAGGACCTGAAGGACCGATGGGCAGGCGCTGCCGCAGAAGACTTGAGGCAAAGCGGTCGCCCTCGTCGAAACGCCTCATCGGGGACTCCAGGCTGACAAACCCGTGCAGCTATCTGAAATGCTTCGACAGTTTCAGGCCCTGCGCCTGATAGTTCGAGCCGAGGTCCGTGCCGTATAGGGCCTTCGGCCGCGCCAGCATGTGCTCGTAGACCAGCCGGCCGACGATCTGGCCATGCTCCAGGATGAACGGCACTTCGTGGCTGCGCACTTCCAGCACCGCGCGGCTGCCGGTGCCGCCGGCCTGCGAATGCCCGAAGCCGGGATCGAAGAAGCCGGCATAGTGTACCCGGAATTCGCCCACCAGCGGATCGAACGGCGTCATCTCGGCGGCATAGAGCGGCGGCACATGCACCGCCTCGCGGCTGACAAGGATATAAAACTCGTCCGGGTCGAGCACGATCTCGCCCTTGCCATGGGCATGGATCGGCTCCCAGAAATCGAGTGCGTCGTGCGCGGCGCGCTTGTCGACATCGACCAGCCCGGTGTGGCGTTTGCCGCGATAGCCGACCAGCCCGTTCGCGTCGCCGTTCAGGTCGATCGACATGGCGATGCCGCCGCCGGAAATATTCGGCGGCTCGGCGGCGATCAGTCGCTCGGCAGCATGCAGCGCCTGCAATTCGGCCTCGGAAAGAATGGCGTGGCCCTGTGCGGAAGCGAACCTGCGTCAGGCGCGAGCCGGCCCGCACGACGATCGGAAAGGTTCGCGGGCTGACTTCGAGGTAGAGCGGCCCGGCGTAGCCGGCCGGCACCTTGTCGAATTCCTGGCCGCGGTCGGTCATGACGCGGGTAAAAATGTCGAGCCGGCCGGTCGAACTCTTCGGGCTGCTCAGCGCCGTGATCGTGTCCGGCAGCGCCAGCGTCTCGAGCAACGGCACGATGTAGACGCAGCCCGTCTCCAGCACGGCGTCCTTCGTGAGGTCGATTTCATGCAGCTTCAGCCGGTTCAGTTTGTCGGCGACCAGGCTGTTCGGCCCCGGCAGGAAGCTGGCGCGCACGCGGTAGGCCTTCTCGCCCAACCTCAGATCCAGGCTGGACGGCTGGATCTGGTCCTTGTCGAGCGGCCGGCCTGTCTTCAGCGCGCCCGTTTCGAAAAGCGCCGCTATCTCGCGATCGGGAAGTGTGCCTGTCTTGCGCAAATGGAGCGTTCCTGCCTCGCTGGACGCAAAGCCTGTGTTTGCCTGGCTCATTCCTTTAGCGGCCTACCTGATTGACGCAAGCGAGCGCGCCCGCTAAAGGCTCGTTATCCCGTGGTGATTTGGCCGGTCGGCTTGCAGCCACGTAAAACAAGTCGCTAAAGGACCGTGAGGCTGAAAGGCCATATGGACCGGTTGCGACGTTGCAGCCGGTTTTTTTGTGTCTGGAGCACGACGATGACAGCTAAACGCAACTGGAAGCCCGCCACGCAGCTGGTGCACGCGGGAACGCTGCGCTCGCAGTTCGGCGAGACATCCGAAGCGATCTATCATGACGCAGGGTTTCGTCTACGACACCGCCGAAAGCGCTGAGGCGCGCTTCAAGGGCGAAGAGCCCGGCTTCATCTATTCGCGCTATGCCAATCCGACCGTCGACATGTTCGAGAAGCGCATGTGCGCCCTGGAAGGCGCGGAGGATGCCCGCGCCATGTCGTCCGGCATGGCGGCGGTGGCGGCAGCCCTTTTGTGCAGCGCCAAGGCGGGCGACCATGTCGTCGCCGCCAAGGCGCTGTTCGGCTCCTGCCGCTACATCATCGAGACGCTGATGCCAAAATACGGCATCCAGTCGACGCTGGTGAACGGCGCCGACATCAAGGCGTGGCAGGATGCCGTCAAGCCGAACACCAAGCTGTTCTTTCTGGAGAGCCCGACCAACCCGACGCTGGAAGTCATCGACATCCGCGCCGTCGCCGATGTCGCCAATGCCATCGGCGCCAAGCTGGTCGTCGACAATGTGTTCGCCACGCCTTTGCAGCAGAAGCCGCTCGAACTCGGCGCGCATATCGTCGTCTATTCGGCGACCAAGCACATCGACGGCCAGGGACGCTGTCTCGGCGGCATCGTTTTGTCGGACAAGAAGTGGATCGACGAAAACCTGCACGACTATTTCCGCCACACCGGGCCGTCGCTGTCGCCATTCAACGCCTGGACGCTGCTGAAGGGCCTGGAAACGCTGCCGCTGCGCGTCAGGCAGCAGACGGAGGCGGCAGCCCGCATCGCCGATCACCTCGCGTCGCATCCGAAGGTCGAGCGCGTCATCTATCCCGGCCGCAAGGACCATCCGCAGGCCGATGTCATCGCCCGCCAGATGACCGGCGGTTCGACGCTGATCTGCTTCGACGTCAAGGGCGGCAAGAAGGCTGCCTATGGCTTCGAGAACAAGCTCGACATCATCCAGATTTCCAACAATCTGGGCGACGCCAAGAGCCTGATCACGCATCCGGCAACGACGACGCACAAGAACCTGACGGAAGACGCAAGGCTGGAGCTCGGCATCAATCCGGGCACAGTGCGCCTGTCGGTCGGGTTGGAGGATGTGGAGGACCTGATCGACGACATCGATACGGCGCTGGCGGGGGTGTGATGACGGCATCGCCTCCAAAGGGCCTTGCCGCCGCCATTGTGTTTGCCTAGGAGGATCGCTCCGGCTTCAGCTTGCGTAGGAGGGCTCCTTGCGCCGCATTCTCCCCCTTGTCTCGATTCTTGCTTTCGCATCTCCAGCGCTCGCGCAGGCTATTGATGCCCAGGGTGCTGCCCAACTCCAGGACTCGCTGTCGCGCTATGTCGGCAAGAGTGCTTTCGAAAAGGGCGTGCTGAAGGTCACGGCTGACGGCGACGCCTACAAGATCGACCTCGACGTGAAGGCGCTGCTCGCCCTTCTGCCCGAAGCGGCGAAGGTGAAGGCCGAGTTCACGCCCTATGCGCTGCGCGTGAAGCCGCGCGCCGACGGCGACTGGGACGTCGCCGGCGACATGATGCCCAACGGCTCCGTCGATTTTGCCGGTCCTGAGGGCCAGCAGAAGATGGAATGGACGATTGCCGACGGCAAGTTCTCGGGCGTCTACGATCCCGACCTCGCCACCTTTTCGACAGCCACCGGCTCCTACGGCAGCATGAAAATGGTGTCGATTGACGCGCTGACCAAGACGGACGCCAGCACCGGCGCCGGCAATTTTTCCATGACGGCCGGTCCGGCCGCTGCTGGCCAGGGCATCGATTTCACTTCCGTGCAGACGATGGCCGATTTCATGGAGACGATCGACTTCACCACGCCTGACGCCCAGCTTCCCTTCCCGATCGTGCTGAAATCGCCAAAATACGCGATCGACGCCAAGGGCGCCGGCTTCCGTTCCAAGCCGATGCTCGATCTGCTCGCCTTCTTCGTGGCCAACGCCGAGGAAGCGAAGATCAAGGCGAACCAGGCCGAACTCAAGACCCTGCTGCTGGCGGCCCTGCCGCTTTGGGACAATTTGGTTGGCTCGGGCGGTTTCACCGAGCTTTCCGTGCCGACGCCGATGGGCGAGTTCGGTGCAGCGCAACTCGGTCTCAACTTCGACTTCGACGGCATCAGCCAGAACGGCGAGCTGAGCTACGGCTTCAAGCTGGCTGGCCTGAAGGTTCCGGCCGAGGCGGCTCAGCTCGCCCCGGGCTGGGCGGTGTCCTTGCTGCCGACTGACCTCGAAATCAATCTCGGCGGCGCCAACCTCAACCTGGACGGCCCGGCTCGCAAGGCGATCGAAGCGATGGACCTGACCAAGGAGCCGCCGCTGCCCGACTCCGTGAGCAGCCAGATCGAGGCGGATTTCAAGGCAAACCTGCCAAAATTCATCATTGGCCGCAGCTTCATCAAGAATGCCGACACCGAGATTTCGACGACCGGCGAAGTCACCTTTCCCGACGCCAATCCGGAAAAGCCGGACGTCAACATGACGGTCGAAGCGACCGGCTACGACAAGATGGTCGAGGTCATCCAGAATGCCTCGGCCAACGACCCGCAGGCGCAGCAGGCCTTTCCGGTGCTGCTCGCAGTCAAAGGTTTCGGCAAGACCTTGCCCGACGGCAAGATACAATGGGTCGTCAACGTGAAGCCGGACGGCTCGGTCATCGTCAATGGCGGCATGATCAAGGGGCCCGACGCGCCCGAGCCAATTCCGCAGCCGACGGACCCCAACGCGCCTCCCGGCACCCTGACCAACCCCAACCCGTAGGGCCGATTAGGCAGACAAGGATTTCGGAGCAACGCCCCGCCATGCGATCGTCATGGCGTGGCGCACTGCGACCTCGTCGGCATCGGCCAGTACAACCCGCGTCCAGCCTTTCAGCCCCCAGGAACCCTTGACCGGTTCGAACAGGCCGGGATTTGTTTCCATCGAAAGGTGCTGTTGGTCCGGCGTCAACTTGAGCACCGCACGCCCATCCGCCTCGCGCAAGGTCGCGAATATCTTGTTGCGAACGCGGAAATCCGCCGTGTCGAAATGGCTGGATTCCGCCGCCTCGGGCATCGACAAGGCGACCGCGCGAAACTCACCTGGCGTCATTGCGTCCTCCCGGCGATGGCGAAATCATCGAACCGCGCGAGAGCGACGTCAACGCGCGCGTGAGGAGACTAATGCGAAGTTGGCAATTGACCGGTGCTGCCCAAGCGCCAACATGCGGCAGGAAAAGCGAGTCGCCATGTACCGCGCCGTGACGCAGAACATCATCGTGGAAGTTGAGCCGTTCTATCTCAAGGACCGGTCCGATCCTGGTGAAAACCGCTACGTCTGGGCCTATCGCGTCACGATCGAGAACCGGTCAAATATCTTCGTGCAGCTGCTGTCGCGCTATTGGCATATCACCGACGGCAACGGCCGCGTCGAGGAAGTGAGCGGCGCCGGCGTCGTCGGCGAACAGCCCGAACTCAACCCCGGCGACAGCTACCAATACACATCCGGCTGCCCGCTCACGACGCCTTCGGGCATCATGGTCGGGAGTTACACGATGCGCGACGAGGCCGGGCAGCTTTTCGACATTGCGATCCCGGCCTTTTCGCTGGATTTGCCTGGAACGGCGCGGACGGTGAATTGAGGGAGGTCGTGAGATAGTGAGTAGTGAGTAGTGACGAAACTCACATTCCTACTGCACTACTCCCTACTGCACTATTCCTACTCACTGCTTCGCGAACTCCGCCGGGTCGAACCGATAGCTCTTCGAGCAGAACTCGCAGTCCACTTTGATCACGCCGTTCTCGACGCTGTCGGCGATCTCCTCGGCCGAAAAGCCTTGCAGAACGCCCTTGATCTTGTCGTGCGAGCACGAGCATTCGTCCGATACCTCGCCGCCCTCGAACACGCGCACGCCGTGCTCGTGGAACAAACGGTAAAGCAGCCGCTCCGTGCCGACGGTCGGATCGATCAGTTCGGTCGGCTCGACCGTGGCCATCAACGTCAGCGCCTCGCGCCAGGCATTGTCCATCGGCTCGGTCGGCACGTCGCGCTCGTCGCCGTCGCCGCCATGGATATCCGGCACGCGCATGCGCTCCGGCGCCGAGGGCAGGAACTGCGCCATCACGCCGCCGGCGCGCCAGTGCTCGCCGCCGCCCGCCTTCAGCTGCTTGGCGACCGCCAGCCTGATCTCGGTCGGGATCTGCTCCGACTGGCGGAAATAGATGCGCGCCGCTTCTTCCAGCGATGTGCCGTCAAGCTGCACGATGCCCTGATAGCGCTGGGTGTAGACGCCCTGGTCGATGGTCAGCGCCAGCACACCCTCGCCCAGCAGCTTCTCAGGCGAGGCTTCTTTCTTGGCAATGGCCTCCGCCACCCGCTCGGCATCGAAGCGAGCATAGGCGCGCAAGGCGCCCGGGCGTGGTGAAATCGGCCACCAGCATGTCCACCGGCCCGTCGGTGCGGGTCTGGAGGATGAACTTGCCCTCGAACTTCAGCGCGGTGCCGAGCAAAATCGTCAAGACACAGGCCTCCGCCAGCAGGCGAGCGACCGGCTCCGGATAGTCATGGCGGCCGAGCAGTGTGTCGAGCAACGGCCCAAGCTGAACGGCGCGGCCGCGCACATCCAGCGGGCCGACCTCGAACGGCACGACATGGTCGTCGCCGGCAAAGCCGAACTCACCCAGTCTCTTATGTGTATCAGCCACGTTTGCAGCCCCGGTCGTCGTCTCGATCATGGCGAATCCTCGCAACGCATTTTGCCTTCACCGGGCCAGGATAAAAGCCGGCGATTTGGGAAATGCGCTGATTTCGTGTGAAGTGTTGCGCCGCATTTGGGAGTGCGGCGCGAAAACTTCAAGCGCCGAGGCACCAGGCCAGCACCGCCTTCTGGGCGTGCAAGCGGTTTTCCGCCTCGTCGAAGACAACCGAATTCGGCCCGTCGATCACCTCGTCGGTGACTTCTTCGCCGCGATGCGCCGGCAGGCAATGCATGAACAGCGCGTCCGGCTTGGCGTGCTTCATCAGCGCGGCGTTCACCTGATACGGCATGAACACATTGTGTCCGCGCGCGCGGTGCTCCTGCCCCATCGACACCCAGCAGTCGGTCACGATCGCGTCGGCCCCGTCCACGGCCTCTTCCGCCGTCTTCGTGAGCGCCACGCCACCGCCGTTTCGGCGCGCCCAATCGACAAAACGCGGCTGCGGCTCGCTGCCGTCGGGCACCGCGATGTTCAGGTTAAAACTGAAGCGCGCCGAAGCCTCGATCATCGAGTGCAGCACATTGTTGCCGTCGCCGGTCCAGGCGAAGGTCTTGCCCTTCACCGGGCCGCGATGCTCCTCGAAGGTCATGATGTCGGCCATGAGCTGGCAGGGATGCGTGTCGTCCGTCAGCCCGTTGATCACCGGCACGGTCGCCGCCTCGGTCAGCTCCAGCAGCCGGTCATGCTGTGTCGTGCGGATCATGATCGCGTCGACATAACGCGACAGCACCTTGGCCGTGTCCGAAATCGTCTCGGATTTGCCGAGCTGCATCTCCGACGCCGTCAACATGATCGTCTCGCCGCCAAGCTGGCGCATGCCGACATCGAAGGACACGCGCGTGCGCGTCGACGGCTTTTCGAAGATCATCGCCAGCACCTTGCCGTCCAGCGGACGGCTGACGAGTGCCGGCCTTCAGATCGGCCTTGCGGGCAGAAGCGTCGGACAGGATGGTTCTCAGATCATCGGTCGAAACGGCGGACAGGTCGGTAAAATGCCTGATGCTCATGACACAGCCTCAGGCCGCGCCGCCTCGTGCAGCTTCGAGGCCGCAGTGCGGATACGTCCCACTGCCTCGCGGATCTCCTCGTCCGACACCACCAGCGGCGGCAGCAGGCGCACGACGTTGTCGCCGGCCGGCACGGACAGCAGCTTTTCGTCGCGCAGCGCCATGTTCACCTTGGTGTTCGGCATCCGGCATTTCAGACCAAGCAACAGGCCGGAGCCCCGCACGTCCTCGATGACGTCCGGAAACTCGTCGGCGACCGCCGCCAGTGCCTGCTTCATCAGCAGCGACTTGCGGCTGACCTCGGCCATGAAGCCATCGTCCAGGATGACGTCCAGCACGGCATTGCCGACAGCCATGGCGAGCGGGTTGCCGCCAAAGGTGGTGCCGTGCACGCCGGCGGTCATGCCCATGGCGGCTTCGTCGGTGGCCAGGCAGGCTCCGACCGGGAACCCGCCGCCAATGCCCTTGGCGATCGCCATCAGGTCCGGCGACACGCCCGCCCATTCATGTGCATAGAGCTTGCCGGTGCGCCCGACGCCGCACTGCACCTCGTCGAAGATCAAAAGCAGGCCGTTTTTGTCGCATAGCTCGCGCAGGCGCTTCAGCGAGGCCGTCGGGAAGGGCCGCACGCCGCCTTCGCCCTGCACGGGCTCGAGCAGGATCGCCGCCGTTTCCGGCCCGATCAGCTTTTCCACCGCGTCCACATCGTCGAAGGCGACCTGGTCGAAACCGTCGACCTTCGGGCCAAACCCTTCCAGATACTTTTGCTGGCCGCCGGCCGCGATGGTCGCCAGCGTGCGGCCATGGAAGGCGCCCTCGAAGGTGATGATGCGGAAACGCTCCGGCCGGCCATTGATATAGTGCCAGCGCCGAGCGGTCTTGATCGCGCATTCCAGCGCCTCGGCGCCGGAATTGGTGAAAAACACCTTGTCGGCGAAGCTGGTCTCGACCAGCCGCTCGCCAAGCCGTTCCTGGCCCGGAATGTGGTAAAGATTGGAGACATGCCAGAGCTTTTGCGCCTGGTCGGTCAGCGCCGCCACCAGATGCGGGTGGCCGTGGCCCAACGAATTCACTGCAATGCCGCCAGCAAAGTCCAGGTATCGCTCGCCGTCGCCCGTTACCAGCCAGCAGCCCTCCCCGCGCTCGAAAGCCAGGGGGGCGCGCGCGAAGGTCTCGTAAAGCGCGGACCCGGACATTACATGCTCCTCAAATCAAAAAAGCCGCCCAAGCGGCGGCTTTGACCAGCATATCCGGTTTTTCCGTCATCAAGTCAACGAAAAGTCGGGGTAGTTAAACCCGGTTGGAAAACCGCTCCAATTAGCCGGCTGGACCGCAAGTTGGGGAAAAGATGAAAAAAGCGAATCACAGAGTCCCGAGACTCTTGTCATGGAGTCACCCGATACGGTAATTTAGGGACAACGAAGAACTAGATTTCGTGCGGCGGATTTAGTCACCCCATAGATGTAGGGCGTCATCGCGGCTTGACCGAGGGTGAATGGATTCCAATTCCGCAAGATTGCGAGGACTGAATGGACGTAAATTGGACGGAAGAGCGGGTTGAGACCCTGCGCAAACTCTGGGCCGACGGCCTGAGCGCCAGCCAGATCGCGGCTCAATTGGGCAGCGTCAGCCGCAATGCGGTGATCGGCAAGGTGCACCGGCTGAAGCTGTCCAGCCGTGGGCGCTCGACGGCTGCCGCGCCCCGCGCCAAGAAGCAATCCTCGGCATCGAGCATGGTCAAATCCGTCAAATCGGTCGCGCCGATGCGTGCTGCCGTTGCGACGATGGGCGCTACGGCGCTGAAGATCGCCTTCGACGCCGAACCGGTAGCGCGCTATCGCCCAATGCACGACGTCGTCGTTCCGATTTCGCGCAAGCTCCAGCTCGTCGAACTCACCGAGCGCACCTGCAAATGGCCGAATGGCGATCCACTGACGGAAAGTTTCAACTTCTGCGGAGCGGATTCGGCCGAAACCGGACCGTATTGCCGATATCACTCGCGCATCGCTTTCCAGCCGGTATCGGAGCGCCGCCGCGCGCGGTGAAGCGCCGGGCTGCGGCAGAGGGCGACGCACTGAACGTCCCGGCTGAGTTGTTTTTCCAGTATGACGCCCGGCCCTGCCGGGCGTTTTGTTTTTGAGGCACCCTCTCCGTCTGTGGCTCTACGCCTCGCCGCCCTCCAAGCTGCGAGGGGCGCCGACATGCGGCAGCGGCTTCCCACGCCCGGAGCCGTAGCGGAGGGCCAAAGGCCCCGCCGAGTCAGCAACCAACGACCGCCACCTTCCCCGCGATGGATAAATCCCTATCTTTAGCCTCATGCGCCCTCGCGACCTGCTGCATCCTCGCCCCGAAGGGCTCTATTGCCCGCCGGGCGATTTTTTCATCGACCCGGTCAAGCCGGTGCCGAGGGCGCTGATCACCCACGGCCATTCCGATCATGCCCGCGCCGGCCACGCCAAGGTGATGGCCACCCGCGAAACGCTCGACATCATGGCCCTGCGCTATGGCGAGGGATTTGCCGGCGAGACCCAGGCAGCGGCGCTGGGCGAGACGGTGCAGCTCAACGGCGTGGCGGTCACCTTCCACCCGGCCGGCCACGTGCTGGGCTCGGCGCAGATCTGCGTCGAACATGGCGGCACGCGCATCGTCGCCTCCGGCGACTACAAGCGCCGCCCCGACCCGACCTGTGCCGGCTTCGAGCCGATCAGATGCGACGTCTTCATCACCGAGGCGACGTTCGGCCTGCCGGTGTTTCGCCATCCGCCCGATGCGGAGGAGATGGGCCGGTTGCTCAAATCGGTCGCGCAGTTTCCCGAGCGGTCGCATCTGATCGGCGCATACGCGCTCGGCAAGGCGCAGCGGGTGATCCGGCTGCTGCGCGATTTCGGTTACGCGGAGCCGATCTATATCCACGGCGCGCTGCAAAAGCTCTGCGACTACTACCAGAGCCAAGGCATCGATCTCGGTCGGCTTGAGCCGGCGACGGTCGGCCCGGGCAAAAAAGCAAATTTCGAGGGCGCCGTCGTCGTCGGCACGCCGTCGGCGTTCGCCGATCGCTGGGCGCGGCGGTTTCCAGATCCCGTCGCCTGCTTCGCGTCCGGCTGGATGCGCATCCGCCAGCGCGCCAAGCAGCGCGGCGTCGAACTCCCGTTGATCATCTCCGATCATTCCGACTGGGACGAACTGACCGAGACCATCCTCGAAACCGGCGCATCGGAAGTCTGGGTCACGCACGGCCGCGAAGAAGCGCTGGTGCGCTGGTGCGAACTGTCCGGCATTGCCGCGCGCGCCCTGCATCTCGTCGGCTTCGAGGACGAGGGCGATTGATGGCTATGTAGTGCGTCCAACATCTGCGGCACAGCGCCCCCCTCTGTCCTGCCGGACATCTCCCCCTCAAGGGGGGAGATCACTGGCCGCGTCGCCGAAGCTGCCGATCTCCCCCCTTGAGGGGGAGATGTCCGGCAGGACAGAGGGGGGTGCGGTCGCAACATCTTGGAGCGGCGGCACATGAAGCGCTTCGCCGAGCTCCTCGACCGTCTGGTGCTGACGCCGTCCCGAAACGGCAAGCTGACGCTGATGACGGACTATTTCCGCACGACGGAAGATCCCGACCGGGGGCTGGCGCTCGCGGCCATCACCGGCGATCTCGACATCGCCGCCGTCAAGCCGGCCATGCTGCGGGCCTTGGTCGTCGAACGGCTGGACCCGACGCTGTTCGGCTATTCCTACGACTATGTCGGCGACCTCGCAGAAACCGTATCGCTGGTCTGGCCCGAATCCGATGCACCCACTGACCACGCAATGACCCTCACCGACGTCGTCTCAGCCTTGCAAAAAGCCAGCCGCTCGGATGGCCCAAAGGTGCTCGCGCGGCTGCTCGACCAGACCGACATTCCGGGCCGCTTCGCCATCATCAAGCTGGTTACCGGCGGCCTGCGCATTGGCGTTTCGGCGCGGCTGGCTAAACAGGCTCTGGCCGATCTCGGCAAGGTCGACGTCGCCGAAATCGAAGAACTCTGGCACGGCCTGTCGCCGCCCTATGGCTCGCTCTTCGCCTGGCTGGAGGGCAAGGCCCCGAAACCCGAAAAGGCGGCCAAAGCCTTGTTCCGGCCGGTGATGCTGTCCAACGCGATCGAGGACGGCGATCTCGCAAAACTCGACCCTGCCGACTTTGCAGCCGAGTGGAAATGGGACGGCATCCGCGTGCAGGTCGCCGTCGAGGGCGGTATACGCCGGCTCTATTCGCGCACCGGCGACGACATCTCAGGCGCCTTTCCCGATCTTGTCGAGGCGATGGATTTCGACGCCGTGCTCGACGGCGAATTGCTGGTCGGCGATCCGCGCGACAAGACCGGAACCTTTTCCGATCTGCAGCAGCGGCTGAACCGCAAGACGGTTTCGCCGAAAATGCGCGACGCCTACCCGGCCTTCGTGCGCTGCTACGACATGCTGCAACAAGGCGGAGACGACCTGCGCGGCCTGACCTACGAGGAGCGCCGGGCTCGCCTGGCCGATTTCCTCGCCAATGCCGACCCGGCGCGTTTCGACTTGTCGCGCAACATCGCCTTCACCTCCTGGGACGAACTGGAGGCACTGCGCAAAACCCCGCCGCACCCGATCATCGAAGGCGTGATGTTGAAGCGACGCAACTCGGCCTATCTGGCGGGCCGGCCGAAAGGCCCGTGGTTCAAATGGAAACGCGATCCGCATACCGTCGACGCGGTGTTGATGTATGCGCAGCGCGGCCACGGCAAGCGCTCAAGCTACTATTCAGACTATACATTCGGCGTGTGGTCTGGACCGGAAGGCGCGGAAGAGCTCGTGCCGGTCGGCAAGGCCTATTTCGGCTTCACCGACGAGGAGCTGCGCCAGATCGACAAATATGTCCGCGACAACACGATCGAGCGGTTCGGCCCGGTTCGCTCGGTTCGCGCCGACAAGAACCAGGGCCTGGTGCTCGAGGTCGCCTTTGAGGGCCTCAATCGCTCGACGCGGCACAAATCTGGTGTCGCGATGCGGTTTCCCCGCATCTCGCGGTCTGCGCTGGGACAAGCCATCAGCCGAGGCGGACCGCATCGAAACGCTGGCCGCCCTGCTGGATTGAATGCGGATGGCGGGATCAGGGCGCGATCGAAACCTTGATCTCGAAAATATCGACTGCCTTGCCGCTGTTCGAAAAATCCGGATTGATGGCGATCGTCCCGCCGGCTCCCGGCGTTCCGGCCGGCATGTCGATCTCGAACAGATAGTCGGCGCGGGTGCTGCCGACCGCGTAGCGCTTGCGGCCGCAATCGCCCAGCTCGCCGAAATTGCAATCGATCGACATCTGCGTGTCCTGCCCATCCTGGGCGCGGGCGACAATGTCGAACGTCGCCTTCTTGCCGGCGATCTGTTCCAGAATGCCCTGCCCGATGTCGAAGATGATCGCGGAACCCGACGCTCCGGATTGAATGCGCATGAATTGCCCGGCAGGCTCCTGCACGACCTCGGCCTTGGTGTCGCCCGGCGCGCTGACGGTCGAGGGTTCGCCGGGCGTAAAGGCAACGATCCATTGGCGTTCCGGATCTGCCTGGCCGGGCTTGATCGGCTCGCCTTCCGCTCCCGGCTCGAAATCCTCGGTCTCAGCCGGCGGCGCCTCGATGCCCGTCACCTCCTGGCTCGGTGGATTGATCAGGCCGGTCTGGATCGCCCACCAGATGCCGATCGCGGCGGCGCACAGCAGCGTCACCCCAAAGAAGATGGCGGCGAACGGCCGCCGCTTCTCGGTGCGCGCCAGATCGCGATCGGCCTCGACAGTTGCGGCGTTGCCGGCCAGCGGCGGCAATTCTTCCGGCTCGGCCTGCGCCGGCCTGGTTTCGAGCATGATGTCCGGCACTTCGGGCGTCCGCCCGCCTGCCGTCTCGATGCGGATGTCCGGCGCGACCGCAATTGTCTGCGACCCACCCGCATCAGAATCGGCAATGACTGGTTCGGCGAAGGTCGGCTCCGCCCGTTCAGCCGGGCTCTCTGGTGCGGACTCGACCGGCGTGTTCGCCTGCGACGATGGGCTTTCGACTGCCGGAACATCAGCGGACGTCGCGGCAACGGCTTCGCCAGAAGAAGCGACTTCGATCACGGGGGCAGACTGAGAAGCGACCACCTCGTCGCCCAACACTTCGGGCATCGGCTGCAGGGCCGGCAGGAACTCCGCCTCGATCTCGGTTATCTTGGTCTGCAATCCCTTGCGCCGCCGGATTGCGGTCTCGACGGTAACGCTGGGATTGGCTTGCAACGCGCGCTCCAAGGCGCTGAACGCCTGGCGATAAACCTTCTCGCGGAACGTCCGGTCGTCGGAAGGTCCCTTCTCGAGCGCGTTGCGTATCGCTCTTTCGATTGCGTCCAAGCAGCAGACCCCATCTTGCGCGCCGCGAGCCTCGATCGCGGCAGGATGTCGGGCAGCAGGTCATCCCACAGAATCCGCATCGTACCCGACGTTGCGATATTCCCGCATTTCAAGACAATTGCAAACTTCCAGGCACTGCTTTTCTTCACAGGCCACCCGGCACGTTTATCGACGCCGTTGCAAAACCTGACTTTTTGGCTATTGAGTTACGTTTACGGAAACGTCAATTGATGCGTTGAGAGGAAAGTTTGATGGCCCTGCCGGACATTCTGCGGACAAATCTGCGCATTCCGGTGGTTGCCGCACCGCTTTTCATCATCTCGCATCCGCCGCTGGTGCTGGCGCAATGCAAGGCCGGCGTGGTCGGCGCGTTTCCCGCGCTCAACGCGCGTCCGGAGGCCCAACTCGACGAATGGCTGGCCGAGATCACCGAGTCGCTCGCCGCGCATGACGCTGCACAATCCCGGACCGGAAGGCCGCGCCTTTCGCGGTCAACCAGATCGTCCACCGCACCAACAATCGCCTCGAGCACGACCTGGCGATGTGCGTGAAATACAAGGTGCCGGTCGTCATCACCTCGCTCGGCGCCGTCGAGGAAGTGAACCAGGCCGTGCATTCCTATGGCGGGATCGTGCTGCATGACATCATCCACGACCGCCATGCCCGCAAGGCGATCGAAAAAGGCGCTGACGGCCTGATCGCGGTTGCGGCGGGCGCCGGCGGCCATGCCGGCACGCTGTCGCCCTTCGCGCTGGTCCAGGAGATCAGGCAATGGTTCGACGGTCCGCTGCTTTTGTCCGGCGCGATCGCCACCGGGCGGGCCGTGCTCGCCGCCCGCGCGATGGGCGCCGACATGGCCTATATCGGCTCGCCGTTCATCGCCACGGAGGAGGCGCGCGCCGTCGACGACTACAAGCAGATGATCGTCGCCTCGAAGGCCGCGGACATCGTCTATTCCAACCTCTTCACCGGCGTGCACGGCAACTACCTCAAGGGCTCGATCGTCGCGCAGGGCATGGACCCCAACAACCTGCCGCAATCCGATCCGACCAACATGAACTTCGCCACCAGCGACGCAAAGGCCTGGAAGCATATCTGGGGCTGCGGCCAGGGGATCGGGGTCGTCGACAGGGTCGTTCCGGCTGCGGAACTGATCGAGCGGCTGGCCACGGAATATGAGACAGCGGGCAAACAATTGCTGGCCGCCTGATATCCGTGTTGGACATTTCTCTTTCCTAGAGTTACAACCGACAGGTATTTTTTCCTCTCCGGAAGGAGCGCCACCAATGCTCTCGCACGAGCGCGTGTGGGCTGCGATCGATGCGCTGGCCGCGCGCTATTCCTTGTCAGCCTCGGGCCTGGCCAAGCGCGCCGGATTGGATTCGACCGCGTTCAACAAGTCGAAACGCCTATCTGCCGGACGGCCGACCACGCTGGCCGTCGACCGAATCACTGGCCAAGATCATCGAGGCGACCAACTCGACCTTCGACGAATTCACCAAGCTGCTTGCCGAGACGTCGCGCGCCCCAGCCAAAAAACAACGCCGTCGCGCTAGCGTGCCTCTACTCGGCTTCGCGCAAGCCGGCGCAGGCGGTTTTTTCGACGACGCCGGTTTTCCGGTCGGCCAGGGTTTTGATCTGATCGAACTGCCCGGTGGACAGGATGAGGGTTCCTACGCACTGAAGGTCCAGGGCGACTCGATGCTGCCGCTCTATCGTGATGGCGACGTGCTGGTCGTCCGACCCGAGGTGACGGTGCGATCTGGCGACCGCGTCGTGGTCAAGACCAGCGGCGGCGAGGTCATGGCCAAGGTTCTGGCAAAACGATCGGCCGGGGAGATCGAGTTGCAGTCGCTCAATCCGGAACACCCCAATCGCCGCTTTGCATCGCGCGAGATCGAGTGGGTCGCGCGGATCGTCTGGGCGAGCCAATAACCTTGGCCAAGCACCTGCTTCCGACCGTGCTTGCGCTGGCCGGCGTTCTGGTCGGCGGCTTTGCGATCAACGCCGCCGGTAAACGGCTGGCGGATGACTATGCCGCCACCATCGCTGTGCAAGACGTGGCGCTCGATGCCGAAACCGAAGAACTCTCGCTGCAAGCAGTCGAACCGGATCGGACCGTCGAGCCGCCGCGCGAAGAACGCAGTTCGGATGAGACAGCGGCTGAGAGCGCCAAACCATCCAGCGACGGCGATTACGAACGTATCGAGCCCAGGGCGCCGCTTGGCGAATTGGGCACCGCCACGCCGCCGAAGCCCAAAAAACCTGTCCCACCGGGAGACTGGCGGCCGACACGTTTGTTCAAGCCAGTCGCCAATGCGGCCGGCATCATCGAGGCGCAAGGTTATCGCGTCGCGCTGGCTGGCGTCGAGCCGACTGCCGTCGATCAGAGTTGTTCCTTCGAGGGCCGCAAATGGCCCTGCGGCGCTCGCGCCCGGACGGCGTTTCGGGCGTGGCTACGCGCCAGAGCCGTGCAGTGCATCGTTCCGCCAACGCCCGACCGCGAGTTGATCACCGCGGAATGCCATATCGGCAAGGAAGACTTGTCCGCCTGGCTGGTCGAAAGCGGCTGGGCAAAACCCGCGGATGGTGCGCAGTTCGCCGAAGCCGCTGAAAAAGCCCGCTCGGCCAAGCGGGGGATCTACGGCCCGCCGCAAAACCGGATCAATCTGACGATCGATCCGGGCCGTCCTGCACCGCTTAACGCTCCGGCGGTTGAACCCGCTGCGCCGGAGGCGCCGGCCGAAGCGCCCGCACCGCCCGAGGCGGGGTTGTTCCCGCCACCGCCCGCCGCGCCGGCGCAGTAGGGGTCACGTCACTTATTCGTTGCCAGCCACCGCGCGAGCCACCTTCTCTCAGGCCGCCAACTCGCCCGCCAGCGCCTGGTTGATCAGCGCACGCGTATTATCGATGCCGTAGAGCGCGGCGAATGAGCCGAAGCGCGGGCCGCGCTCCTGGCCGATCAAGACCTGATAGATCATCTGGAAGAAGGCGACCGAAACGCCCGGTCCGCCTTCGGGGCTCTGCTTCGAATGATCCTGATAGCGCTCGATCTTGCGCGCGACGTTGAGCGATGCGTTCTGGATCGCCTCGCTGTCGGCGCCGGCCGGCAATGCGCCAATCGTATCCGACAGTTTTGCCAACGCGTCGCGTTCGACATCGTCCGGCGCGCGGAATGTCTTTGTCGGCTTCACGAAATCGTCGAAATAGCGGATGGCGAAGCCGACCAGCCGGTCCAGTTCCGGGTGCGACTTCGGCGTGACATCGGGCGCGTGGCGCGAGATGAAACCCCACAATACCGAGCGGTCATGCGCGTTGGAGGCGCTGACCAGATTGAGCAGCAGCGCGAAGGTGACCGGCAGTTTGATCGGCGGCGGATTGCCGTCGTGAATGTGCCAGACGGGGTTGCCGAGACGCTCCTTCCATTCCTGGCGCGGATAGGCGGACAGGAAGGAATAATATTCGTCGACGGCCTTGGGGATGACGTCGAAATAGAGCTTCTTCGCCTGCCGCGGCCGCTGGAACATGTAGAGCGACAGGCTTTCGGTCGGGGCGTAGGTGAGCCACTCGTCGATGGTGAGGCCATTGCCTTTCGACTTCGAAATCTTCTGGCCGACCTCGTCGAGGAAAAGCTCGTAGACAAAATGCTCCGGCGCGCGGCCGCCAAGGATCTCACAGATGCGGTCGTAAACTGGAGCGTTGGTCTGGTGGTCCTTGCCGAACATCTCGAAATCGACGCCGAGTGCCGCCCAGCGCATGCCGAAATCCGGCTTCCATTGCATCTTCACCTTGCCGCCGGTGACCGACAGCGTGGTTTCCGTTCCTTCGTCGTCGAAGGTGATCGTGCCGGCCTTGGCGTCGACATGCTTCATCGGCACGTAGAGCACACGGCCCGACTTCGGCGAAATCGGCAGGAAGGGGCTGTAGGTCGCCTGCCGTTCTTCGCCCAGCGTCGGCAGCATCACCTTCATGATGTCGTCATAGCGTTCGGCCGCGCGCAGCAGCACTTCATCGAAACGGCCGGACTTGTAATACTCCGTCGCGCTGGCGAACTCGTAGTCGAAACCGAAGGTGTCGAGGAAACGACGCAGCATCGCGTTGTTGTGATCGCCGAAGCTGGCGTAGTCGCCGCCGAACGGGTTCGGCACCGCAGTCAGCGGCATCTGCAGATAGGGTTCCAGGAAGGCGCGGTCCGGCACGTTGTCCGGGATCTTGCGCATGCCGTCCATGTCGTCGGAGAAGCAGAGCAGCTTTGTCTTGACCTTGTCCTGGGTCAGCACGCGGAAGGCATGGCGCACCATGGATGTGCGCGCCACCTCGCCAAAGGTGCCGATATGCGGCAGGCCGGATGGTCCGTAGCCGGTTTCGAAGAGGACGGTCTCAGGGAAGCCGGTCTTGGCGTAGCGTTTGATGATCTTCTGCGCCTCTTCGAAAGGCCATGCCTTGCTTTCCGCGGCGGCGGCAAGCAGTTCGGGGCTGAGATCGATCACGTTCGAAAGCGTCATTTCCAACAATCCTGCGGCTTTTCCGGCGCCGCGCGGCCGAACCGCGATGCTCTATGCGCGGTGTTGCGGTGCGTCAACGGCACGCGCGTTTTTCCTTGCCGCGCCAAAAGTCGCTGCCTAGGGTGCGCCCACCCTTCACAGGAGTTCCTGAATGCCGAACCCCACCATCCATGAAGCGCTGATCTATCTGATGGTGGTCGCTTCCGCATCTGATCGCGACATGTCCGATCCGGAACTTGGGCTGATCGGCAAAGTGGTGCGCTCCTGGCCGATCTTCGAGGATTTCGACAGCGACTCGGCTGATCGAGGTGGCGCAGGATTGCCAGCTTCTCGTGCAAGGCGAGAATGGGCTGGACGAGGTGCTGGCGCTGGCGCGCGGCATCATTCCCAAACGCCTGCATGATACCGCCTATGCGGCGGCGTTCGAGGTCACGGCCGTCGATCTCGAAATGCGCATGGAGGAAGCACGCATTCTCCAGCGCCTTGGCGATGCGCTGGATATCGACGACGAGACGATCCGCGCGATCGAGGTGGCGGGCAAGGCCCGGCACCGCACACTGAGTGCCTGATCAGAAAAAGCTGACCGGGAAATAGCGCAGATAAAGCTCGCCGAACGTGCCTTTGGCGGAGATCGCCTGCAGGGCGTAGTCAAAGGCGGCTGCGAGTTCGGGCTTGTCCCTGGGCGCCGCGATCGCCAGGCCGTTGCCGAGAAACTCCGGTGCGATGTACGGCCCGCCGGAGAAGCGGCAGCAATTGGCGGCGTCCGCGCTTGCCAGCCAGAAGCCGAGCCGCATGCCGTCGCCGAAAGCGGCGTCGATGGTGTTGGCCTTCAGTGCGGCCGTCATCTCGCCCTGCGTGGCGAAAGTGACCACCTCTACCTCGGCGAAATTGGCGCGCAGCATGCGCTCATGGGCGGACCCGGTGACGACGCCAACCTTGAGGCCTTTGATCTTGGCATAGAGCGGCTCGGCAAGGGCGCGCGCATTGGTCGTCACAAAGCGCGCGGGAAAGACCAGATAGGGCCGGGAGAACGCATAGAGCTGACGGTTTTCGGCGGTCACCGCGACGCCGGCGATGATCGCCTCGCCATCGCCCCTGCGCAGCGCAGGGTCCAGTTCGGCCCAGGGCATCGCCTGGATCTGGCAGCGGTCGGCAAGTCCAAGTTCATTGCAGATCGCGCGCGCCAGCTCGACGTGAAAGCCGGACAGGCGGCCGCTGGCATCCAGGAAGTTGAACGGCGCAAAATCGGTCGTGGTGAGAAAGCGCAGACGTTGAAGCTGCGACAGGTCCGGCTTTTGCAACCGCTCCTTACTGTCCCACAGGAGAGGAATTTCCGGCTCCGCCGCCTTGCCGGGCTGTGAAATGAGTGTCGCGACTAGACTTGCAGCCAGGGCAAGGGCTCTTACAACACGCAACCCCTGATTTGCACATCTGTTTGATGCCAAAAATTTAGCTGTGGAATACACCCAGGAAACAAGGCTCCTGTTCTGGTTGCAGCGTAATTTATTCATGTCATTCAAACAGTTAGGCCCTTGCAATATAGCATTCTTCCTATTTGATGCAGGCGTTGCTCGTTGAAGGAAGGGCAGCGGCTCGCAAGAGCTGTACGTCATATCGGGGACGCCTGTGCCGAGCGTTGCAGGGAGCGGACGGGTTGCTGGTCTTTGCGAGGCCGCACCCCGGACGATGATTTGTTGTACCCAACGTTTGGCCGCCGATCCAGTGGAGATCGCCGGATGAATGTCCTTGCGCGAGAGGTGGTCGTCCACGACCTGTCCGCGCTGGACGAACGGCTTCTTGTCGAGATCGCCAACTGGATGCCGATCCTTAGACGGTTGGGCATCCACGGTCCGTTGATGGGCAGCATTGCACGCCGGGCGCGCGGCAACGGAACGACCTTCAGGGCCGAACTTCTGCTCGACGGATTGATCGGCGAAGAAAAGCTCTATCGGGCGTTGGCAGCCGAAGTGGGATTGCCGTTTCTCGCCAGGATCGATCCAGACCTGCTCGTCGTTCGAAATGAGGATTGCCTGGCCGAACTCAGGCGCAATGATCTGCGCGTGCTTGCGCGGCTTTCGGGCATTGCGGGTGCAGCAACGCTAGTCATGGCGCCGCAGGAGCGGGAACTGACCCGTTTCCTGATGCTTAGATATGAAAGCGAAAAGGTGCGCTCGCGCATCTGCGTGACAACGCCGACAGCATTGCGCGCTGCATTGATGCAGCGGGCGGAGCCGGAACTCACACGCCAGGCGACGAACGGTTTGTTCGAAGCCGCGCCCAAATACTCCGCCAAGCTGACACTGAGCGGCTGGCAGGCCTTCTTCATCGGCGCGATATCGGTCGCCGTGCCGCTGCTGGCATGGTTCAATCCGCTGTGGGCGTTTCTCGCCTTGCACATGGCCGGCATTTTTTTCTTTTTCTGCTGTTCGGCTGCGCGGTTTCTGGCCGCCCGCAATCGCGTCGACCGGACCAATCTGCCGGCCGCCACACAAGAGCCGCGAACGGCCCGTCTATTCGGTGCTCGTGGCGCTTTATCGCGAGGCGGACGTCGTGCCGCGACTGCTCGTCGCGCTGAGCAGGCTGCAATGGCCGCGCCATCGGCTCGAGATCAAGCTGATCTGCGAAGCCGACGACAAGGAGACGCTGGAGGCCATCAAAGCGCATAAACTGCGCGCCTGTGTCGAAGTGATCGAAGTGCCGCCAAGCCTGCCGCGCACCAAGCCGAAGGCGCTGCGCTATGCCCTGCCGCTGACCAATGGCGAGTTCGTGGCGCTCTACGACGCCGAGGACCAACCGCATCCGCTTCAGCTCGAAGAGGCCTGGCAGCGGTTTTGCGCGCGCGGTGAAGAAATTGCCTGCGTCCAGGCTCCGCTCGACATCACCAATGGGCAAGGCTCCACACTCGCCGGCTTGTTCGCCTTCGAATATGCGGCGCTGTTTCATGGGCTGCTGCCCTGGCTGGCGAAGATGAACCAGGCTGCTCCCTTTGGGCGGGACATCAAATCATTTCCGGCGCAGTGCGCTGATTGAGGTGGGCGCCTGGGATCCGCACAATGTCGCGGAAGATGCCGATCTCGGCGTGCGGCTGGCGCGGTTTGGTTATGCGAGCGAGACAATCTCGCTGCCGACCAGGGAACAGGCGCCGGAGGATTTCGCCATCTGGCGGCCGCAGCGGTCACGCTGGTTCAAAGGCTGGGCGCAGGCATGGCTTGTTCATATGCGCGATCCAGTCAGCCTGTTCGACGATCTTGGGCCGCGTGCGTTTGCCGTGATGCAGCTCATGCTGGGTGGCATGATGGCATCGGCTCTTTTGCACCCGGTGATCTTCGTCACCGCGATGATGTACGCCGTGTCCCTTATCGCTGGCGACCCGATGGATCGCTGGCAGATCGTCTTGTTCATTGTCGACGTGCTGAACCTGTCGTTCAGCTACGGCGCGTTCCTTTATCTTGGCTGGCGCAACATCCTGCCGAACGAGCGGCCACGCTTCTGGAAACTGGCCGCCTGGACGCCGGTCTACTGGATGATGCTGTCCTATGCCGCCTGGTGTGCGGTGTGGGAGTTGATCCGCACACCGCACCGTTGGAACAAGACACCGCACAAGGCGGGATGAAAACACGTAGGGCGATCGGCAAGCACGCCCTGACGTGGTTGGACGCGTCTCTTAACCGTTGCCCTTCAACAGGTGGCTGCCCTGCCCGATGATCTTCGGGTCCGGCTTGCCGATCTTGTCCAGATCCCTGCCCTCGTAAGGCAGGTCGAGCAGGATGTGGCGGATGGTTTCGATGCGGGCGCGGCGCTTGTCGTTCGAGCGAACGACGGTCCACGGCGCTTCCTGGGAATGGGTCTTGTCGAACATCAGGTCGATGACCTGGGTGTAGGCGTCCCACTTACCCATGCCGGCGACGTCCATCGGCGAGAACTTCCAGTTCGTCAGCGGGCTGTGGCGGCGGTCGTGGAACCGCTTGAGCTGCATCTCCTGGCCGATGTCGAGCCAGAATTTGTGGAAGTGGATGCCGTCATTGACGATCATCTGCTCGAAGCGCGGGGTCTCCTTCAGGAAGCGCTGGTGCTGTTCCGGCGTGCAGAAACCCATGACGGGTTCGACGCCGGCGCGGTTGTACCAGGAGCGGTCGAAGGTGACGATTTCGCCGGCGGTCGGAAACCATTCGACATAGCGCTGGAAATACCACTGGCCACGCTCGGTCTCGGTCGGCTTGGCGAGCGCCACATTGCGCGCCTGACGAGGGTTCAGATATTCGTGGAAAACCTCGATCGTGCCGCCCTTGCCGGCGGCGTCGCGGCCCTCGAAGAGGATCAGCAGCCGGTTGCCGGTGGACTGCAGCCATTGCTGCAGCTTGACCAACTCGATCTGAAGGCCTTCGAGCGTCTCTTCGTAGACGTCTCCGTCCATCTTGTCGTCGTAGGGATAGCCGCCCGATGTCAGCGCCTTCTTCTTGATCCAGCCCGGCAGGTCCGGATTGTTGATGTCGAATTCGCGCTCCTGCCCGCTGACCTTCAGTTTCACGGGTTTCGCATCCGCGGCGGCGGAAACCTCCTTCGGCGCGGATGATTTCTTTTCGGCCGGTGCTTCTTTTGCTTTTTTCATCCCTGTGCCTTTTTCCTTCACGCCTGCGTGCTATGGAGCGCTAGTAACCGATCCGATGCCGCGCGTGGCCCCGGTAACGTTGTTTCTAGAAGTGACGCCCATGCTGAGTCAAAGGCTGCGCGAAAGGATCTGGCTGCTTGCCGCATCGATTGCGGCTGTCATCCTGGCTGCCGAACTGGCCAGCGCCGCATCATTGGCTTGGGCCCCTGCTGGCACTGGCATTGATTGTGGCCGCCGCGTTGTTGCCGTTGCCGAGCGAGTCGAACTCAGGCGCAACGACGGGTTTGCAGCCATTGTCACCTAACCCCGACGTGTTGTCAGCCAGCGCATTTGCGGAGGCTTTGAACGACCCGGTGATCTTTTTCGACCGCGGCGGCATGGTGGTCGACACAAACCGGGCGGCGGCGGACATTTTCGGCGCGATTGAGTCCAGGCATTTCCCTGCTGATGAAGTTTAGGGCGCCGGAGATCCGGGCTCTGGTCGAGCAGTCGATAGACGGCGAAGCACCCGCACCTATCGACTATGTGGAGAGGCTTCCCGTCGAGCGCGTCTTTCGCGTGTCGGCGTCAACCCTTGGCGCAGGTCAACTTTCGGCGTTGGTCTTCAAGGACCAAAGCGAGGCCCGCCGCATCGATCGTATGCGCGCCGACTTTATCGCCAATGCAAGCCATGAGTTGCGCACACCGCTTGCCTCAGTTTCCGGTTTCATCGAGACGCTGCGGGGTCCGGCACGAAACGACGTCAAGGCGCGCGATCAATTTCTCGACATCATGCTCGAACAGACGCGCCGCATGGCGAGGCTGCTCGACGATCTCCTGTCGCTGTCGCGGCTCGAAATGAAGCCACGCGTCAGCGGCGCAGCGAAAGTCGATTTGAAGGAAATTCTGGAACGGGTCATCGATGCTCAATCGCCGCTGGCGAAGGAATATGGCGTCGTCATCGAAAGGAATTACGCCGAGCGGGACACGAGTGTTGCCGGCGATCGGGATGAGCTTTTTCAAGTCTTTGAAAACCTTATTGAAAACGCCTGCAAATATGGCCGCTCCGGCGGCAAGGTCGATGGTTTCGCTGGAAAAGGGTACCTCCGGACCGCAGCCGGAAGTCGACGTGACGGTAACCGATTTCGGTCCGGGCATTGCTGCTGAACACATTCCGCGCATCACCGAGCGCTTTTACCGGATCGACGTCGAGACAAGCCGACAGCACAAGGGCACCGGTCTTGGGCTGGCGATCGTGAAGCATATTCTGACCCGCCACGGCGGGCGGCTGTCGATCAAATCCGAACCCGGGCAAGGGCTCGTCCTTCACGGCGCATTTTCCCGCACAGGCCGACACATCGCAAACCGGCTAAAGACTGTCGGTCCGTTTCTTCTTTCTGTCATCTAACTGATCTATCTTGCGATTCCAAAGCGGCGTCACCGCTGTGGGTAGGAAGCAAATTGGATGAATTCGGTTCATATCGTCAGCGCCTTTGATGGCGACCTGAAATACATCGCCAACAAGCTTGCCGCGATGGGTGGCCATGCCGAGCGCATGGTCGAGCAGGCGGTTGCCGCGCTGGTTTCCTCGGATTTGGCCTTGGCGCGCAAAGTGGTCGAGGACGATGCGGTGCTGGACATCGCCGAGCGCGAGATCGGCGACAAGGCAATCCTTTTGATCGCCAAGCGCCAACCGCTGGCCGCCGACCTGCGCGAAGTGATCGGCGCCATCCGCATCTCGTCCGATCTCGAACGTGTGGGCGATCTTGGCAAGAACCTCGCCAAGCGCGCCATCGCCATCAATGACACCCGCCAGCCCAGCAGTTTGTTTCGCGGGCTCGAGGCCTTGGCCGAACTGGCGCTGACGCAGCTGAAGGACGTGCTTGACGTCTACGCTTCGCGAGCAGTCGAGCGGCTCGCCTTCATGCGCGACCGCGACGACCAGATCGACGCCATGTATACCTCGCTGTTTCGTGAACTGCTGACTTACATGATGGAAGATCAGCGCAACATCGCGCCCTGTACGCATCTGCTGTTCTGCGCCAAGAACATCGAGCGCATCGGCGACCATGCCACGAATATCGCCGAGACGATTTATTACGTGCTGACTGGCGAGCAGATGCCGGCGGATCGTCCGAAGGACGACCGGTCCCATACCGTCATGCTCGGGCGAAGCGGTCCGATCGTAGACCGCCCTCGCAGTCTCGCGCCCGCGCGCTGAATGCGCTAAGCTTTGCTGCCAGCCAACCGGACGGACGTCATGGAGCACGTACGCAACTTCGACGCGATCGACGACGACCACGGCGCCGTGGTCGCGTCGAGCGTCTATGCCGGCGGCAAGAAGGTCGCCGACATAGACATCGAAGAGGCCGGCGAGTGGGCACAGAAAAAGGGGCATGTCGTCTGGATCGGCCTGCTCGACCCTAACCGCGACATCCTCTTGCGCGTGCAGCGGCAGTTTCATCTGCATGACCTTGCCATCGAGGACGCCGAACATCCGCATCAGCGGCCGAAGCTGGAGCAATATGGCGAGGCCCTCTTTATCGTGGCGCGGACGGCGCAACTGACCGACGGCCGCGTGTCGTTCGGCGAGACGCACATCTTCGTCGGCAAGGGGTACATCGTCACCGTGCGGCACGGGGCCTCGACCTCGTACAGCGCGGTGCGCCAGCACTGGGAGAGCTGTCCGACGGCGTTGGCAAAGGGCGAAGACTTCATCCTCTATGCCATCCTGGACTTCATCGTCGACAACTACATGCCGGTGCTGGAAACCATCGAGGACGAGGTCGACGCGATCGAGGATGAGGTGCTGGTGCGGCCGATGACCGGGGCCGACATCGAACGGCTCTATATGCTGCGCCGCGACCTTTTGCGGCTGCGCAACGCAGCGGGACCGCTGGTGGAAGTCTGCCGGCGGCTCACCAATGCGGACCTGCCGCAGGTGCGGGCGGCCATGCATCCGCTGTTTCGCGATGTGACTGACCATATCCGCACCGTGCAGGAGAAGATCGACAATCTGCGCGAGGTGCTGGCTTTTGCCTTCGAAGCCAGTCTGCTGGTCGGCCAGAGCCAGGAAACGGCAATCGCCAAGAAACTGGCGTCCTGGGCCGCGATCCTGGCGGTGCCGACCGCCGTCGCCGGCATCTACGGCATGAATTTTCAGCACATGCCCGAACTCGGATTCCAATACGGATATCCGGCCGTGCTTTTCTTGATCGTGGCGACCTGTTGCGTTCTGTACTGGCGGTTCAGCAAGAACGGATGGCTGTAGCGGCCGCCTGCTGAAGGTCTGTACGCCCTAGCGGGAACGCCGAGCGTTTTCTTTTCGGCTTGACTGCCCTATCCACCCACAATGACTTCCACCACACCCCTGCCCCGCTCGTCCGGGGATATGCTTGCGGACCGACGCGCCGACTATGCCGAGATGCTGTTCGGCAATGGCGAGGCGACCGCCGCCGCCGAACTGATGATGGGTGCGCTGGAACTGGCGCCAGGTTGGGCGCTGGGCTGGTTTCGGCTCGGCGAGTTCCATGAGGCAGCAGGCGCGCTCGATCAGGCAGCTCAAGCCTGGCGCATGACGCTTGCAACTCGATCCGGTCGACCGGCCGGGCGCCGCGCTGAAACTGGCGCTGATTGGACAGGCGCCGTTGCCCGCGGCGCCGCCCAGCGCTTTTGTCGAGGCGCTGTTCGACCAATATGCCCCGACCTTCGATGCCTCGCTGGTGGAAAAGCTCGGCTATCGCGTGCCGGATCTTTTGCTTGCAGCTATCCGCACACACCGCCCAGAGCGTTTCGGGTTGGCAGTCGACCTTGGGTGCGGCACCGGCCTGATGGGCGAGAGGCTGCGGCCAGTCGTCGACAGGTTGATCGGCTACGACATCTCCGCTGCGATGTTGAAGAAGGCGGAAGCCAAAGGCGTCTATGACCGACTTGAAAAGGCAGACCTGCAGCATTTTGAGGGCGCTGGACTGAAGGCCGATCTCGTGACTGCGGCGGATGTGTTGATGTATCTCGGCAGGTTGGACGGACTGATCGGGACGGCTGCGCAAATGCTGACGCCGGGTGGATTATTTGCCTTTTCCGTCGAGGCGCATGACGGGCCGGAGGATTTCGTGCTCAGACCATCACGGCGTTACGCGCATTCGGAGAGCTATCTGCGGCGGATGCTTGAGGGGCGGCTGTTGGTTCTGGCCCTGACACGACATGTCATCCGGATGGACCGAAACGAGCCCATCGAAGGGTTGATCGTGGTGGCACAACGATAGCTGATCCTGTTTTGTTCCATTTTTCGCTTGGCAGTGAAGGCGACCCGCATTAGCTCTTAGCGGGTGACGACCCAGGCTCGCATTGCGCCCGCATCCGACGCCGCTACTCTGCCGCAACCGTTTCTCGACTGGTTCGCGCAGCGCGGATGGGCTCCGCGCGCGCATCAACTTGAGCTGTTGGCCAAGGCGCAGGCCGGCAAATCAGTGTTGCTGATAGCGCCGACCGGCGCCGGCAAGACGCTGGCAGGGTTTCTGCCTAGTCTGACCGAGCTGGCGACCAGGCCAAAGCGCAAGCCGGGCGAAGCGCATCGCAGCATCCACACGCTCTACATTTCGCCGCTCAAGGCGCTGGCCGTCGATATCGAGCGCAATCTCGGCAAACCGGTCGACGAGATGGGTTTGCCGGTTACGATGGAGACGCGCACCGGCGACACGCCACAGCACAAGCGGGCACGGCAAAAACTTGCGCCGCCGGATATTTTGCTGACGACGCCGGAGCAGCTCGCACTGCTCTTGGCGTCCGGCGACGCCCGGCGGTTCTTCAAGGACCTGCGTTATATCGTGCTGGATGAGTTGCACTCTCTGGTGATCTCGAAGCGCGGGCATTTGTTGTCGCTGGGGATCGCGCGGCTCAGGCGCTTTGTGCCGGAAATGCAGACGATCGGACTGTCGGCGACGGTGGCCGAGCCGGATGCGCTGAGACGGTGGCTGGTGGGGCAGGATGGTGGCGCGGCTTTACCCTCCCCCTTGTGGGGAGGGTCGGACCGCGAGCGAAGCGAAGCGGTACGGGGTGGGGGTATAGAGGTTCGACGACCGCCCGCTCATACCCCCACCCCGGCGCTAAGCGCCGACCCTCCCCACAAGGGGGAGGGAAAAGGTGCGCCACCCATGGCCGAGATCATCACGGTCGGCGGCGGCGCAAAGCCGCATATAACGATACTGGAGTCCGAAGAGCGCGTGCCATGGGCCGGTCACCAGGCCCGGTATGCCATCCCGGAAGTCTACAAGGCGATCAAGGACCACCGCACGACGCTGCTGTTCGTCAATACGCGCAGTCAGGCCGAGCTTCTGTTCCAGGAGCTATGGCGGGTGAACGAGGATAGTTTGCCGATCGCTCTGCATCACGGGTCGCTCGACGTGGCGCAGCGCCGGCGGGTCGAGAAGGCGATGGAGACCAACAGCCTGCGCGCCATCGTCGCGACCTCGACGCTCGACCTCGGCATCGACTGGGGCGATGTCGATCTGGTCGTGCATGTCGGCGCGCCGAAAGGCGCCAGCCGGCTGGCGCAACGCATCGGCCGCTCCAATCACCGCATGGATGAACCCAGCCGCGCGATCCTTGTGCCGGCCAACCGTTTCGAGGTTTTGGAATGTCGCGCCGCGCTCGACGCCAACTATCTCGGCGCGCAGGACACGCCGCCGCTGATCGACGGCGCGCTCGATGTGCTGGCGCAGCATGTGCTCGGCTGCGCCTGCTGCGAGGCGTTCGACGCTGCGGAATTGTTCGAGGAGGTGCGCGGCGCCGAGCCCTATGCGCGGCTGGACCGCACGACTTTCGATCGCGTGGTCGATTTTGTCGCGACGGGTGGCTATGCGCTGCGCACTTATGAGCGCTACGCCAAGATCAGGCAGACCAAGGAAGGCAAATGGCGGATCAGCAATCCGCACGTTGCGCAGCAATATCGCTTGAATGTCGGCACAATCATCGAACAGCCTTATCTCACGCTGCGTTATGCGCGGTCCGGGCGCGGCATGGCGGGGCGTGGAGGGCCGGCGCTTGGCAAGATCGAGGAAGGTTTTATCGAGACGCTCGAGCCCGGCGACACTTTCATCTTTGCGGGGAAAGTTCTGCGGCTGGAGGGTATACACGAGACAGAGGCTTTCGTCTCAAATGCAGCGGGGACCGATCCGCGCATTCCGGTCTATGCAGGCGGCAAGTTTCCGCTTTCCACATACCTCGCGGACCAGGTGCGCGGCATGCTGGCCGACCCGACGCGGTGGAAAGCACTGCCGGACCAGGTGGCCGATTGGTTGCGCATTCAGGAGGAGAAATCGATCCTGCCGCGCAAGGGCGACCTCTTGGTCGAGACCTTTCCGCGCGGGCACCGCTTCTACATGGTGGCCTATCCTTTCGAGGGACGGCTGGCGCACCAGACGCTCGGAATGCTGTTGACGCGGCGGCTGGAGCGCATGGGCGCAAAGCCGCTCGGCTTCGTGGCGACAGACTATTCGCTGGCGATCTGGGCACTGGGCGACATGGGCCACATGATCAAGCGCGGGGCGCTGTCGCTGGGCGAACTCTTCGATGAAGACATGCTGGGCGACGACCTTGAAGCCTGGCTGGCCGATAGCTGGCTCTTGAAGCGCAGCTTTCGCGCCTGCGCGACGATCGGCGGGCTGATCGAGAAGCGGCATCCCGGCAAGGAGAAGACCGGACGACAGATGACGGTGTCGGCAGACCTGATCTACGACGTGCTGCGCTCGCACGAGCCGGACCACATCCTGCTGCAGGCAACGCGGGCAGATGCCGCGGCGGGACTGCTCGATGTCAGGAGGCTCGGCGAGGCGCTCTCGCGCATCAAGGGTCGAATCGTGCATAAGAGCTTGGAGCGAATCTCGCCACTGGCCGTGCCGATCATGCTCGAAATCGGCAAGGAGCGGGTGAAGGGCGAGGCGCACGACTCGCTTCTGGAAGAGGCCGCGAGTCTGTTCGACGAGGCGACGCTGGTGGAAGAGGCAATGGGTAAGGGATGACCGCAGGGGCAGCGATCAAAAAGCCTGCGAGGCTCGCCAGCGAGATCGCTATCGCCGGCGACGAAGCAGTGTGCGACCAGGGCGGCGCGCTGTATTTTCCGGCACTGAAGCTGCTTGCGGTCTCCGACCTGCATCTGGAAAAGGGCTCGGCCTTCGCCCGGCGCGGCATGCTGATGCCGCCCTACGACACGGCGGCGACGCTGCTTGCGCTTCATGCGGTGATCGCACGCTACGAGCCGCGCATCGTCGTCAGCCTCGGCGACAGCTTTCATGACGATTGGGGTTCGGAGCGGCTGCCTGCCGTATTTCGCGAGCGGTTGCTTTCACTGATGGCCGGACGCGACTGGTTCTGGGTCGCCGGCAACCATGACCCGAAGCCGCCCGTCGATCTGCCGGGAACGACCGTGCAGGAGCTGGCGGCGGGCAATGTGCGCTTCCGGCACGAGCCGTCACGGGGCGCCGAGCCCGGCGAAGTGGCCGGGCACCTGCACCCTTGCGCGCGCATCGTGCAACGGGCGAAATCCGTGCGGCGACGCTGCTTTGCCACCGACGGGTCGCGCATGATCATGCCGGCTTTCGGCGCCTATACGGGATCGCTGAATGTCTTGGACCGGGCGTTTGCCGGTCTGTTCAGCCAGGAAAGGCTGATGGCGCATATGCTGGGCGACAGCGGGATTTTTCCGATCGCGCGGGCGATGCTGCGGCCGGGTTGAGGCTTCAATCGCGTGCGGAAGATCAGCCGGCCCAGCCAGCCGACCAGCATGGCCAGCAAAACGGCCCCAACGCCGTAGAAGAAGCCATGGACCCGCGACGCGCGGAAGACCCACTGTTCGAAGCCCGACTTCAGGATCGAGAGCTGGGCCGAGCTTTCGCGGATGAACTGGCCGTTGCGGAACAGGAAGGCGCGGGCCTTGTGCGTGCCGACCGGCACATTGGGGGCCAGCTTCAGCGTCGCGCGGAACAGGTTCGACGACAGGAACTGCACGCCGCCATAGTTCGCGCTGTAGAGCGTCGTCGCCTGCTTGCGGTCGCGCAACGCGTCGGTGAATTCCTGGATGGTGACCGGGCTCTGGCGCGGATCGAGCGGCTCGAGATGGATGTTGTTCGCGCCGAGTGAAAGGCGCTTGTAGCTGACCGGATCAGTGATGTCCTGCGGCATGCGTGTCGTCGCCAGGGAATAGGAGATCGGCACGTTGACGAAGGTCTCCGACTTGGTGTTGATCCACATGCCGAGCACGCGGTCCTTGCGACGCACGACCACCTGGCGAGCCGGGCCTTCGAGCACGACGACAACATCGTAGCGGCCCTGCCGGGAGAGCAAAGGATCGGTATTTTCCAGCGCGCCGAAGATCGTGAGATCCGCTCCGGAAAAGCCGGCCGTCAGGATGACATGGTCGGTCGAGAGGCCGATCTGAATGCTTTCCGGATTGACGTCCTGTGCGGCGGCAGGCGCTAACGTCATGCCGGCCAGCAGGCCAACCACCGCCGCGATGCGCCGCACCACCCTCACAGGGAGACCCCGTCAGGATTGGTCAGCGAGTAGACGTTGTCCGGCTGGATGAACAGGTCAAACGCGAGACGCAGCGCAACAGCCAGAACCAGAAGAGAAAGCAAGGCGCGCAGTTGTTCGCCGCGCAGCTTTTGTCCGGCACGGGCGCCGTATTGCGCACCGGCGACGCCGCCAATCATCAGCAGCAGCGCCAGGATGACGTCGACCGACTGGTTGGTCGTGGCATGGACGATGGTCGTGTAGGCGGCCGTGAACATGATGTGGAAGAGCGAGGTCCCAACGACAACGTTGGTCGGCACCTTCAAGAGATAGATCAGCGCCGGCACCATGATGAAGCCGCCGCCGACGCCCATGATCGAGGCGAGGAAACCAATCACCGCGCCGATGCCGAGGACGGGGATGACCGAGACGAAGAGCTTCGATGCGCGGAAGCGCATCTTCATCGGCAGGCGATGAATCCAGTTGTGCTGGCCCGACTTCTTGATCGACACGTTCTCGCCGCCGCGCGCGGCGCGCATCGAGTTGACGCTTTCAACCAGCATCAGGCCACCAACTGTGCCGAGCAGCGCGACATAGAGCAGCGAAACGAAGAGATCGAGCTGGCCAACGCTGCGCAGCAGCGCGAAAACCCAGATGCCGATAGTCGAGCCGACGATGCCGCCAGCGAGCAGGACAAACCCTAGCTTGAAGTCGAGCGTGCCGCGTTTGAGATGGGCCAGCGAACCCGAGAAGGACGAGGCGATCACCTGATTGGCGCCGGTTGCGACGGCGATCGCGGGAGGGATGTTGTAGAAAATCAGGAGGGGCGTGATGAGAAAGCCGCCACCAACCCCGAACATGCCCGACAGAAAGCCTACCGCCGCACCCATGAAAAGCACGACAAGACCGTTTACCGACATCTCCGCGATCGGAAGATAGATGCCCACCCGATTGTCTCAAACCCGTAGCGCGGCCAGCGCGCCGCAAACGGCCCATACGGCGCAGATGCGCCGACAATGCGGCGATCTGCACCGGTCCAGACTCGTGCGGATGCTATACCTTGAACGGGTTAACGATGTCCCGCGACATAGCGGCTTGAAGTGTTATTTCTTCGCCAGCAGCGCCTCGACGAGAGCCTTGTCCACATTGCCTGTCGGATCGAGGCCGTTGTCCTTCTGGAAAGCCTTGACGGCATCTGTGGTGCGTTGGCCCATCACGCCGTCCGGATTGCCCGCGTCATAGCCGTTCTTGTTCAGGATGGCCTGAACGTTGCGGATGGCTTTTTTCATATCGACGCTTGCGGTGGTGGCCTGGCTCTCTTGCCAGCTTTCCGGAATTTCGGCGTTGTTGGCTTCGGCGTTCAGCTCTTTCGGCTTCCAGAGCTCGACCGTGCCGCGCGCCCTCTCAAGTTGCTCGGGCCGCAGCGACTTTGCGATCTCATCGCGCTTGGTGGCGGCATCCTTATCGCCGGCTTTCGCGACGAGCGCGAACCATTTGTACGACTCTTCCAGGTTCTGCGGCATGCCGACGCCTTTGGCGGCGAGGATGCCGAGATTGAACTGGCTGTCCTTGACGCCGAGATCAGCTGCCTGGGTGAACCAGCGGGCGGCGGAGTCATTGTCCGACGCACCGTTGACGCCCATGGCGAACAGGACCGCCAGATTGTGCATGGCGCTGGCGTTACCCTGGTTGGCAGCGAGCTGATACCAGGTCTTGGCCTTGCCGACGTCACGGGTGACGCCGTTGCCCTTCTCATAGAGATTGCCAATGCGGTATTGCGCCGGGCCAAAGCCGAGTTCGGCAGACCTTTCGTACCATTGCGCTGCCTGACCCAGATCGGCTTTTACACCACGGCCTTCCGCATAACGTGCGCCGATCTCGAACAGCGCCTTGCTGTCTCCGGTCGCAGCCGCTTCGCGCAGGGGGATCGGCCCGGCATCGGCAGGAACCTCGATCTTGTCAGCAGCCTCGGCCGTCGCGACAGCGGGGGTCGCGGCTGCATCCTGCAGGTGCAGGCGTTGCAACTGGCGTGACGGGTCCCTCACCTGCCGGCGCCATCGCCTCGAGGTTCTCCATCGGCTTGTCGGCGTCGGCGACATCTTCGTCGGACGGCGGCACTGCCCCCGCCGACGCACTGGCGGTCGCTCCGTCAACCGGTTCGGCTTCGGCGCTTCTGCGCGGCTTGGCGCACGTCTGCCGGCTCCTCGACCGGCGCTTGTTCGGCCAGTTGCTGCGGCTCGGCTGTCGTGCCTTCGGCTGCCGGACCGGCCGGCGCTTCGGTTCCGTTGCCAGCAAGCTCGGTCGGATCGTTGAGGAAAGACTTGCCAAGCTGAAGGCCTGCCAGCGCGATCATAACCGCCGCCGCTGCCATCAGGATCGGCTTGCGGCGCGCCTTCAGCATCTCAGCCAAAGAACCGCCCTTGCCCCCCGCCTTGTCCGCGCCGGCATTGCGCTTCATGACCTCGGCTTCTGCTGCCGCGGCCTGCGCGGCACGACGGGCCGCGGCAATGAAGTCTGTCTTGGCAGCGTCGGCGTCGGCCTGTTTGGCAGCATCGCCACCGCGACTATCGCGGACACGGCGCATGATCGCATTGAGGTCCGGTGCGCCAGAACCAGGCTCGAGCGGCCTGTTTGCCGCGCCGGGATCCAGCGGTTCGTCGAGATCGACCGTCGGAATCTCCGGCTCTGCAACCTCCATGCCCGGCAGTTGCGGCGACTCTTCTTCGGTCTTGCGGCCGAACAGGCTGCCCAACATCGACCGACGCGGCTTTGCCGGCGCAGTCTCAGCGATTGGTTCCTCCAAAGCCGCTTCGGCAGCTGCGGCGGCCGCCTGTGCTGGGGTCCACTGCGGCCTTTCCTCAGCGACGGTGATCTCTTCCTCAAGCTCCTCCGGCAGGGTCAGATCCATTGGAGGCGTCTGCGGCAACTCGAATTTGCGGCGAGGCTCGACCTCGGCCACGGCGGCCTCTCCGTGGTCCAATGAGCCCAGCCGATCGACGATCTTCAACAACGTGTCGTGGATCGCCTCGAAGGTCTTGGAGTTGCGTTCGTCCGAACGGCGGGTCAGGCCTTCGAGTTTCTTCAGATCGTCGGCCAGGCCGCTGACTGCCTCGACGTCGCCACGCGGGGCGCCGTCGAGCGAATGCACGGCCCTTTCCGCAGCCTCTCGGGCCGCCTCGACCATCAGGTCGCGATTTCCGACGACCGAACGCTCCAGCATCTCCAGACGCGGCGACAGGTCTTCGCGCTGTGGATCCTGCCGGGACAGGAATTGCGAGAGCCCGGCTATCTGGGCCTCGAGATTGGCCACCAGCGTGGGATCGACGGCCGGAGCCGCCGGCACTGGGCGGTCGAGCCGTGCCGCTATGCCTGCCAGCCGCTCTTCGATGCCCATGATGGCATCCTCGGAGGCGCGTGTGGTGTCGAGACGGTCGGCAACCGTTTCGACACGGCGCGAGATCGATTCCAGCCGGTCAAAGGTCTCGTTGAGGGGCGCGCCTTGCGCCGTCTCCTCGATCTGGCGGGAGAGTGCGGAAATGCGCGCTTCGATGCGCTTCATCTGTTCCGCGTCGGCGGCGCCCGCACCTGAGACCGCCGAGGCCACAATGGCGCGAGAGATTTCATCCAGCCGCGTTTCGATGGCGATGAGCGGTTGTGGTTGCCGGGTTTCCTGGCGTTGGACAAACTGCTCGACCGCACCGGACAGCTTGCGAATCTTTTCGTCAAGTGCCCGCAAGGGCAGCGACTCCGGCAAGCCACTGAGCGCAGCCTGCATCTGCTCCAGCCGATCATTGAGTGCATCGACTGAAGGGCTGGGAGCACGGCTACGCAGTTCGGCCGACATATTGTCTTCGAACGAAGACATGCGGCGTTCGAAGTCGTCCCAGCGGGAACCGATGGAGCGCACGGTGTCTTCACGCGCTAGGGAATCAATCGCCGCGCGCGCTTGTTCGAGTTCGAGGCGCAGCACGTTGAGCGGCCGCTCGTCGGAGCGCTGCGTCAGGGAATGCACCGCGTCGGTCAGGCGTTCGATCTCATCTTTGATCTCAACAATTTCATTTGGACGCGCTTGGAAGGCCTGGCGCCTGCTCGCGTGCCGCAAGGTCGCGGCGGGCGGCCTCGAGCTGCTCGTGCATCTCCTTGCGGATCGCCTCAAGTTCCTGTGCCACACGCGTTGCCTGCGGCTCGATAGCATCGCGGCGCGATTGCTCCTGACGCGATGTTTCAAGATGGGTGCGCATTTCGCGTCGCAGCGCCTCGAGCTCATCGGCGATCCGGGTCTGATCCTGATGCGCGCGGGTATCGACGCGACGCGGTTCATCCCGGCGCGCGGCCGAGGCCTGAACGGCCGCTACCGGGCGGTTTTCATGGTCGCCGGGATAGAATGCAGCCTCATCGGCCAGTCGCCGGCGGCTCGCCTGATAGGGGTCGGCTGTGGGCGGCTGCACCGAACGCTTGTCGAGTTGCTTTTCAAGGTGCTCGAGGGACCGGTTGAGCTGCTCCAGCGTCGTCTGCGGCCGCCTGGTGCGTCCGGCGTTCAGGGAATCTAGATATGACCGCTTGTCCATCGCACTGCCCGTTCCGCGCTTCCGGACCGCATGAGCCCGTCTTGCCTATTCTTTCTGTCGGCAGCGGACCGTCGGCATTTGCGCGCCCATTTAAGGGCGACTTGCTTGGCCTTGCTCCGAAAAACCGTGAAAAAAGCGGAACTGGATGACCACGGAGACCCGACAAACGCACCTTTCTCCAGACGTGGTAAACAAGGCGTTAACCAAACTTAAGAAATCGCTTTTTGCCGGTTTTTCGGGCGCCAGGGCAGCGAAAGCACCAAATCTCTTGCGAAGGCTCGGCTCGTGCGCTATATGCCGTTTACGTAAACGTAAGCTCTAGAAATCGAAAGCGCGCTAAATTTGGGTCGCGCATCGCAGTCCTGGAGCCGCGAGACCATGGGTGGAGCATGACGGCATTATCCAGCGCCGGCGCGCAGCCGGCTTCGACTTCCGAGATCGCGCCTGGCGCGTCGGATGACTATCTGCGCATCGGCGAAATCGCGCGCAGCTATGGCATCACGTTGAGAACCCTGCGCTTCTATGAAGACAAGGGCCTGCTGACGCCGCATCGCGACGGCACGACCCGGCTCTATTCCAAGAAGGACATCGCCCGTCTGCGGCTGATCCTGCTCGGTCGCAAGGTCGGCTTCTCGCTGCGCGAGGTTAAGCAGATGATGGATCTGTACGATCCGGCCGGCACCAACGCGAAACAGCTTCGCGTCGCGCTCGACAAGGGCGAACGCCAGCTCGGCCGGTTGGAAAAGCAGCGACAGCTTGTCGAGGAATCGATCGGCGAGCTTCGCACCGCCATGGATATCGTACGCAAGAAGCTGACGGAACGTCTGCCGGCGGCCTCCAACCTGACGAATTGAGCCCTGGCCGATGTTCGCCGCAGGCCGTAGTCAAGGCATCACAAGCCTCGACTAAAAATACGGGAAACCGCCTTCAACCAAGATTGACGTTTACGCAAACGTCAATCAGATTGGGCGAAGGTTTTACAAGCAAGAGGCAGCGCGAAAAATCGTTGCCGGGCATGTTTGACGAGCTTGGAGGAACAGAATGCCGACATATCAGGCGCCGGTTCAGGATACGCTTTTCGTGCTCAACGAGGTGCTCGGCTTCGAGCGCTACTCGAACCTTCCCGGCTTTGCCGACGCCATCGGGCGAGATGCTGGACGCGATCCTCGGCGAAGCGGCGAAGCTGGCGGAAAACGTGATCCAGCCGACCAACCGCGATGGCGACATGGAAGGCTGCACGCGCAATGCAGACGGCTCGGTGACGACGCCGAAGAGCTTCAGAGCGGCTTTTGACGCCTATCGCGAAGGCGGCTGGATGGGCCTGGCAGTGCCGGCCGAATATGGCGGCCAGGGCCTGCCCTATGCGGTGCACCAGGCGGCGGGCGAATATTTCGTCTCCGGCAACATGGCGCTGTTGATGTATTCGGGCCTGACCACCGGCGCGATCGCGGCGATCCTGACGCATGGCACCGAAGAGCAGAGGCAGGCCTATCTGCCGAACATGGTGTCAGGCGTGTGGACCGGCACCATGAACCTGACCGAGCCGCATTGCGGCACCGATCTCGGCATGATGCGCACCAAGGCCGTGCCGAACGGCAACGGCTCCTACAAGATCTCCGGCCAGAAGATTTTCATCTCCGCCGGCGAACACGACATGGCGGACAACATCATCCATCTGGTGCTGGCGCGCGTCGAAGGCTCGCCGGACGGCATCAAGGGCATCTCGCTCTTCATCGTGCCGAAATTCCTGCTCGACGCGGAAGGCAAGCCCGGCAAGCGCAATGGCGTGTCCTGCGGCTCGATCGAAGAGAAGATGGGCATCCATGGCAATTCGACCTGCGTCATGAACTATGACGAGGCCGAGGGCTATCTGATCGGCGAGATCAACGGCGGCATGAAGGCCATGTTCACGATGATGAACGAGGCGCGCCTCGGCGTCGGCCTGCAAGGTCTGGCGGTAGCGGAAGTCGCCTACCAGAACGCGGCGAACTATGCGCGCGACCGCATCCAGGGCCGTTCCTTGACCGGACCGAAGGCGCCGGACAAGAAGGCCGATCCGATCATCGTGCACCCGGACATCCGCCGCAAGCTGATGACCATGCGCGCCTTCAACGAAGGCGGCCGCGCGCTGGTGCTATGGTCCGCGATCAAGTCGGACATCGCGCATCGCTCGCCCGACGACGCCGACCGCCAGCAGGCGGACGACCACATGGCGCTGCTGACGCCGATCATCAAAGGCGTACTGACCGACAAGGGTTTCGAGCACGCGGTGATGGCGCAGCAGGTATTCGGCGGCCATGGCTATATCGAAGAGCACGGCATGAGCCAGTTCGTGCGCGATGCGCGCATCGCCATGATCTACGAAGGCGCCAACGGTATCCAGGCGCTCGACCTCGTCGGCCGCAAGCTCGGCCTGAATGGCGGGCGCGCGGTGCAGGCCTTCTTCAAGGAGGTCGGCGAGTTCTGCGAGGAGAATCGCGCCAACGAGCAGATGGCGCCGTTCACCAAGGCGCTGAAGAAGGGCCTCAACGATCTGCAGGCCGCCACGATGTGGCTGATGCAGAACGGCATGAAGAACCCGGACAATGCGGGTGCTGCGTCGACCGATTTCATGCACCTCTTCGGCCTGGTGTCGCTCGGCTATATGTGGGCGCGCATGGTGAAGGTGGCGCAGGAGAAGCTGGCTGACGGCAGCGCGAACGGCTCGGCGCAGTTCTACCAGAACAAGCTGATCACCGGCCGCTATTTCATGGAGCGCGTGATGCCGGAAACGGCCGCGCACCTGGCGCGGATTTCCACCGGCGCGGACACGATGATGGCGCTGCCGGCGGAGGCGTTTTGATGGATCGCACGAGGCGTCGCGTGAACCTTGAGACGACCCCGCTCTTCGGCGGTACATCTCCCCCTTAAGGGGGGAGGATCTGGCGAGCTGGCGGCGACACTGCGCGATCCTCCCCTTGGGGGGAGATGTCCGGCAGGAGAGGGGGGCCGCGCGGAGCTACGCAGGAGGGGGCTATCGCATGACCAACCCCGCCGAAGTCCTTTCCCTCCCGCGGCCCGCATGGGTCAGCGAAGACGTGTCGATGCTCTACGACATGTCGGTGAAGTTTCTCGAAGGCGAGATATTGCCGCACTACGACCGCTACGAGAAAGAAGAGATCGTCGAGCGGGCGGCGTGGGAAAAGGCTGGCGCGAATGGCCTGCTCTGCGCCTCGATGCCGGAAGAATATGGCGGGTCCGGCGGCAGTTTCGCGCATGAAAGTGCCATTGCCGAAGCGCTCGGCCATGTCGGTACGGACGGTTTCGGCATCGCGCTGCACAATGCGATCGTCGCGCCCTACATCCTGCACTACGGCTCGGAAGAGCAGAAGAAAAAATGGCTGCCGAAGATGGCGACCGGCGAGCTGATCGGCGCCATCGCCATGACCGAGCCCGGCGCCGGGTCGGACCTGCAAGGCGTCAAAACGCGGGCCGACAAGACCGGCAACCAGTATACGCTCAACGGCTCCAAGACCTTCATCACCAACGGCCAGAACGCCAATCTGATCATCGTCGTGACCAAGACCGACCCGACCAAGGGCGCCAAAGGCACCTCACTGATCGTGGTCGAGACCGACGAGGTGGAAGGGTTCCAGCGCGGCCGCAACCTCGACAAGATCGGGCTGAAGGCCAACGATACATCGGAGCTGTTCTTCAACGACGTGAAGGTGCCGACGTCGAATCTGCTTGGCCACGAAGAGGGTCAGGGATTTGTCCAGCTCATGCAGCAATTGCCGCAGGAGCGGCTGCTGGTGGGCTCGCAGGCGATTTCGATGGCGGAGCGCGCGCTGGCGGTGACGATCGACTACGTCAAGGAACGCAAGGCGTTCGGCAAGGCGATCCTGGATTTCCAGAACACGCAGTTCAAGCTGGCCGAGCTGAAAACCGAAATCACCATCGGCCGGGTGTTCTACAATGATTGCGTGCAGCGCCACGTCGATGGCGGGCTGGACCCGGTGACCGCCTCGATGGCGAAATACTGGCTGACCGACCTGCAATGCAAAGTGGCGGACGAATGCCTGCAACTCTTCGGCGGCTATGGCTATATGAATGAATACCCGATCGCCCGCATGTGGCGCGATGCCCGCGTGCAGCGGATTTATGGCGGCACCAACGAAATCATGAAGGTGCTGATTTCGAGGAGTTTGTGACGACGGACTGATGTTGCCACCGCTAGCCCCCTCCTCAAGGAGAGGGAAACCTAGCCGACATGCCGGCAAATCCTCTCTTGAGGGAGGGTTGGGGGTAACTTGATCCTCGTCGTATCATTCATGGCGACCTGCCCTGTCGCCCGAGGCAAGGAGTGAAAGATGGCTGAGGTATTTGTCTATGACGCGGTGCGGACGCCGCGCGGAAAAGGCAAGAAGGACGGCTCGCTGCACGAGGTGCCGGCGGTGCGGCTTGGCGCGCATGTGCTGGAATCCATTCGCGACCGCAACGGCCTCGACACAGCAACGGTCGACGACATCATTTTCGGCGTGGTCGACCCGGTCGGCGAAGCAGGCTCGGTGCTGCCGCGCGCCGCCGCCTTCGAGGCCGGCTACGACCTGAAGGCGCCAGGCATGCAGATCTCGCGCTTCTGCGCCTCCGGCCTCGACGCGATCAATCTGGGCGCGGCCAAGATCGCGCAGGGTGCGGACGAGATCGTCATCTCCGGCGGCGTCGAATCGATGAGCCGCGTCGGCATGGGCGCCTCGGGCGGCGCGTGGTTCATGGATCCCTCGGTCGGCCTGCCGGCCTGGTTCATGCCGCAAGGCGTGTCGGCTGACCTGATCGCCACCAAGTATGGCTTCTCCCGCGATGACGTCGACGCCTATTCGGTGGAGAGCCAGAAGCGCGCCGCGAATGCCTGGCAGAAGGGCTATTTCAAGAAATCGGTCGTGCCGGTGAAGGACGAGAACGGCCTGACCATCCTCGACCATGACGAGCATATGCGGCCCTCGACCGACATGCAGTCGCTGGCTTCGCTCAACCCCTCCTTCGTCATTCCCGGCGAGATGGGCGGCTTCGACGCGGTGGCCGTGCAGCGCTATCCGGAGCTCGAAGAGATCAACCATGTGCACCATGCCGGCAACTCGTCCGGCATCGTCGATGGCGCGGCCGCCGTGCTTTTGGGCTCCAAGAAGGCCGGCAAGTCGATGGGCCTCAAGCCGCGTGCGCGCATCAGGGCTTTCGCCAATATCGGCTCCGAGCCGGCGATGATGCTGACCGGGCCGGTCGACGTGACCGAAAAGCTGCTGAAGCGCGCCAAGATGAAGCTGACCGACATCGATCTGTTCGAGCTGAACGAGGCGTTCGCCTCGGTCGTGCTGCGCTACATGCCAGGCCTTCGACATTCCGCACGACCGGATCAACGTCAACGGCGGCGCAATCGCCATGGGCCATCCGCTCGGCGCGACCGGCGCGATCGTGTTCGGCACTGTGCTGGACGAGCTGGAGCGGCGCGGATTTGAACACCGCGCTGGTGACGCTGTGCATCGGCGCCGGCATGGGCACGGCGACGATCATCGAGAGGGTTTGAGCATGGGCTCCCTCCCCCTTGAGGGGAGGGTGGCCGCGCAGCGGCCGGGTGGGGTCGTCTCCACCTCAGACGCCAAAAGAAACAAGTCCGAGCACTGCCGCACTGACCCCACCCGACCCGCTCCGCGGGTCACCCTCCCCTCAAGGGGAGGGAGCACGGAGCCAAGCGGGAGACATCTCCAATGAACTACAAGAACTTCAAGATCGACGTCGACGCCGACGGCATCGCGCTGGTGACCTGGGACATGCCGGGCCGTTCGATGAACGTGTTCGACGAGAGCGCGCTGCGCGAGATGGACAAGATCGTCGACCAGGTGACCAAGGATCCCGAAATCAAGGGCGCGGTCATCACCTCCGGCAAGGACTCGCTTCTCCGGCGGCGCTGATCTGAAGATGCTGCAGGAACTGCTGTCCGATTTCGCCCGCGACAAGGGCAAGGATCTGGAGAAGGCGACGCAGGCGCTGTTCGATGGGGCCGGCTCGATGACCGGCGTGTGGCGCAAGCTGGAAACCAGCGGCAAGCCATGGGTGGCCGCGATCAACGGCACCTGCATGGGCGGCGCATTCGAACTGGCGCTGGCCTGCCATGGCCGCGTTGCCGCGGACTCCGAGAAGGTGAAGATGGCGCTGCCCGAAGTGAAGGTCGGCATTTTCCCGGGCGCCGGCGGCACCCAGCGCGTGCCGCGCCTGACCGACACGCAGTCGGCCTTGCAGATGCTGACAACCGGCCAGAGCCTGTCGCCGCAGAAGGCGAAGTCGATGGGCCTGATCCACGAGATCGCCGATCCGGAGCACCTGATCGCTGCCGCCAAGGCAATGATCAAGAACGGGCTGAAGCCGGTGCAGCCGTGGGACGAGAAGGGTTTCAGGCTGCCGGGCGGCCAAGTCTATTCGCCGGCCGGCTTTAACCTCTGGCCGCCAGCGATCGCCATCCTGCGGCGCGAAACCGGCGGCAACTATCCCGCCGCCGAGGCGATCCTGAAATGCGTCTATGAAGGCCTGCTGGTGCCGTTCGACACCGGCCTGCGGATCGAACAGCGCTATTTCACCAAGGTCATGCAGAGCAAGGAAGCAGCGGCGATGATCCGTTCGCTGTTCATTTCGCTGCAGGAGCTGAACAAGGGCGCGCGCCGTCCGGAAGGCGTGCCGGAAACCAAGTTCAAGAAGGTCGGCGTGCTGGGCGCCGGCTTCATGGGCGCTGGCATCGCCTATGTCACCGCCAAGGCCGGCATTCCGGTCGTGCTGCTCGACCGCGACATACCGTCGGCCGAGAAGGGCAAGGCACATTCGGAAAATCTCGTCACCGACGCGATGAAGAAGGGCCGCGCGACACAGGACGACAAGGACAGGCTCTTGTCGCTGATCACGCCCACCGCCGACTATGCCGACCTCGACGGCTGCGATCTGGTGGTCGAGGCGGTGTTCGAGGATTCGGAAGTGAAGAAGGACGCGACGGAAAAGGCCGAGGCGGTGCTGAAATCGTCGGCGATCTTCGCGTCGAACACCTCGACCATTCCGATCACCGGCCTGGCGAAGAATTCGTCGCGGCCGAAGAATTTCATCGGCATCCACTTCTTCTCGCCGGTCGACAAGATGATGCTGGTCGAGATCATCCTGGGCAAAAAGACTGGCGACAAGGCGCTGGCCGTCGCGATCGACTATGTGCGGGCGATCAAAAAGACGCCGATCGTCGTCAATGACACGCGCGGCTTTTACGTGAACCGCTGCGTGCTGCGTTACATGTCGGAAGCCAACAAGATGCTGATCGCCGGCGTGCCCGCGCCGATGATCGAGAATGCGGCGAAGGCGATCGGCATGCCAGTCGGGCCGCTGGCGCTGACCGACGAGACGGCTATCGATCTGGCGCAGAAGATCATGCGCCAGACCAGGAAGGATCTCGGCGAGAAAGCGGTCGACCCGGCGCAGATGCAACTGGTCGACACGATGGTGGACAAGTTCGGCCGGCTCGGCCGCAAGAACGGCAAGGGCTTTTATGACTACCCGCCGAAGCCGGCGAAGAAGAAGCTGTGGCCGGGGCTGAAGGACCTCTATCCGCAGCTCAAGCCGGAGCAGGTCGACTATGAGGAGCTGAAGAAGCGCTTCCTCACCACCATCGCGCTGGAAGCGGCGCGCGTGATGGCCGAAGGCATCGTCACCGATCCGCGCGAGGCGGATGTCGGCTCGATCCTGGCCTTCGGCTTCGCGCCCTATACGGGCGGCGCGCTGTCCTACATCGACTTCATGGGCACCAAGGCTTTCGTCGAACAGGCAAAGGCCTTGCAGAGGAAGCACGGCGCGGACTTCAAGCCGCCGAAGCTGCTGCTGGAGATGGCCGAAAAGGGCGAGACGTTCTACGGGCGGTTCGACCCGTACAAGAAGGATGAGGTGAAGGAGGCGGCTTAGCGCTGAGTTCCCTCCCCCTTGAGGGGAGGGTGCCGAGCAGAGCGAGGCGGGTGGGGTTACCTCCAACGCGCCTACGCAAAGAAAACGTCGAGCGCTGCCGTATCAACCCCACCCGGCCGCTTCGCGGCCACCCTCCCCTCAAGGGGGAGGGAGCCGGAGCCTTCCGATGTACATCTGGTTCCGCTTCATCCGCATGCTGGCCACGGCGAAGTCCCGTGGCCCTTTTCGCGCGGGCGATGAAAGCCGGTTCGCCTTCCGCTGCCTGCCCACCGACATCGACTTCAACGGGCATATGAACAATGCCCGCTACCTGGCGCTGGCCGATATCGGCCGCATCGACATTTTTGCGCGCTCCGGCATGTTGAAGCTGCGCCGCACGCGCGGCTGGGCGCCGATGATGGGCGGCGTGCAGGCGGTCTATCTGCGTGAAATTCGGCTCTGGCGGAAGTTCGAGGTGATTACGACCATCGAGACCTGGGATGGAAATCAGGTGATCGGCCAGCACCGCTTCGTTTTCGAGGACGGCACGATCGCGGCGATCCTGATGACGACCGCCGGCATCTACGATCTGCGCAACCGACGGTTTGTGCCATTCGACGAGGTGATGCAGGCCGTCGGCATTTTCGGCGAACGGCGCGAACCGACCGAAGCCGAGCGGGCATTCATGGCCTCGCATGCGGCGATCAGAGCCGCAGGAAGGCGCTAGTTGGGCAAACCTCTTTCGGCACACACGTCGTTCCTCTATTCTGCCTCCAGGAGATTGACATGACGAAACTCGAACGCGCGATCGAAGAGGCCAAGAAGTTATCGCTGGATGAGCAGGAACGGCTCGGCGATGATGTTCTTCATCACATTCATAAGCTCCTTGCCTTGCGAGCCGACATCGCGATTGGCGTACGTCAAATCGAAAACGGCGACACCGTGCCCGGATCGGTTGTTCTTGACAAACTTAGGGCGCGCTATGGCGCGTGAGATCGTCTTCGCGCGACAAGCGGACGAGTGATCTCTTCGAAATCCTGGACTATCTCGCCGTCGACAGCGAGCGCGCATCTGCCTCGCTGGCGCGTCGGATCGACCAAGCTCTCTACCTTCTTCGGAGCATCCGCATGTCGGGCCTCTCGCTTTGGCGACAGGCCAGGCGAACATGCGAAAGATGTCGATCCCGCCGTATTTGATATTCTATTGCAGTTGCTGACGAGGTCATTTACGTCGCTCGGATTTTGCATGACGCGCGCGACATAGACGATACGTTCTTTTCGGCGTAGCCGGTCATTCAATCTATCAGTATTGCCCGCCCCGTCTCGTCGCTTTCGAAGGCGGCGTCGATGATGCGCTGCATGTCCGCGGCGCGGCGGAAGGACGGATCGCCATTGACGCCAGACGCCAGTGCTTCAGCAAAGCGCTCGGCATTGCGCTTGACCGGCGGCAGCTCCAATTTCTTCCAGCGGAATTTTTCCACGTCTTTGCCGAAACAGCCTTTCAACTTTGACTCCCGGCCGTTGGTTTCAATCTTGAGGGAGCCCTTGGTGCCATGCAAAGCCAGCGTCAAGTCGTTCATGTGGCCGGTGGCGTAGCGCGTCGCCACGATCGTGGCGAGCGCGCCGGACGCTCATTCGTGCGAGCATCGTTACGCTGTCATTGGCGTCGAGATCGTATTGTCCGATTCGGTCGTCCTTGGACTTTGGGAAGGTCATCAGGTCAGCCTTGACGCTGACGATGTCGTCGGCTGCGCCATAGGTGGCGAAGTCGAGGATATGGACACCGACATCGCCCAACACGCCAGTGGAGCCGTGCTTTTTGGACAGCCGCCACAGCCATTTGTCCTCGGTGCGCCAATCGCCCCAGGCCTTGCTCACCAGCCAGCTTTGGCGATAGCCGGCCTCGACATGGCGTAGCTCGCCAATCTGACCCGCCTCGACCATCGCGCGCGCCTCCTGGATGGCCGGCGAATTGCGGTAGGTCAGGTTGACCATGTTCACCAAGCCGGCCTTTTCGGCGGCCTCTGTCATGGCAAGAGCATCGGCATAATTCGGCGCCAGCGGCTTTTCGCAGTAGACATGTTTCCCGGCGGCAATCAGCGCCAGCGTCGTCAGCTTATGCACACCGTCCGGCGTCGCATTGATCGCTGCGTCGAAACCGCCCCATTGAATGGCAGCCTCAAGGCTGTCGAACGCTTTACCGATGTGGTGGCGTCTGGCGAACTCGGCGGCACGACCGGGCACTGCGTCGACGCAGGCGACAATCCTGCATTTCGGGGTCTGGGCAAATTGATCAGCGTGGTGAACCGCTATGCCGCCGGTGCCAAGGAGCAGAAGCTTCTTGCCGGCCATCAGCGAAAACCTTCTTCGCCGTGCTTGTGCAGCTTGAAGCCTTTTTCGACGAGTTTTTCGCGCGCTTTGTCGATCGGCACGTTGGGGGCTTTTTCGACGTCCTTCCAAGCGGGCGACGGGTTGTGCGCCCACTTTACCGCATTGCGCAGAACCTGGTGCACATCCTTGTTGTGGTAGATCGGGATAGGTCTCGTGGCCGGGCGAGAAGTAGAAGATGCGCCCTGCCCCGCGCTGGAACGTCATGCCGGAGCGGAACACCTCGCCGCCTTCGTACCAGGAGATGAACACGGTCTCCATCGGCTCCGGCACGGTGAAAGGCTCGCCATACATTTCCGTGTTCGGCAGTTCGACGTATTCGCCAAGCCCGGCGGCGATCGGGTGGTTGCGGTTGATCACCCAGACGCGCTCGCGCTCGCCGGCCTCGCGCCATTTCAGAGAACAGGGCGTGCCCATCAGCCGCTTGAATATCTTTGAAAAATGCCCCGAATGAAGCACGATCAGCCCCATGCCCTCCCAGACGCGCTGGGCAACCCGTTCGACGATCTCGTCCTTGACGTCGCCATGCGCGCGGTGACCCCACCAGAGCAGAACGTCGGTTGCGGCCAGACGCTTTTCGGTCAGGCCATGCTCATCGTCCTGAAGCGTGACGGTTTCGGCTTTGATCGCCGCGTCGGCGTTCAAGCCGCCAGCGATTGCGGCATGCATGCCGTCGGGATAGAGCGCACGCACGTTCGGATCCATCTGTTCGTGGACGTTTTCACCCCAAACCAAGGCCCGTACCGTCATGCTGCTCTCCCAAAGCGCTTTGGCCATGTTCTATAGATGCCGGTTTCTTGATCGTGAAGCGCTTGACCAGTGTTTTCCACCGCTGGTCCAACCAGTTTGATTGCGTTGCCATGTCGGCTTGATCTTCTGGGCCAATGCGGTTATCAGGCGCGCATTCCGCTGGCCGCGCATTTGTTGCGGCCATGCTGGGCCGCTTTAGCTCAGTTGGTAGAGCACATCATTCGTAATGATGGGGTCAGGTGTTCGAGTCACCTAAGCGGCACCAGTTTACCTCGAACGATCAGAACGCATCGCCGGCTAGCGCTGACCACATGATCAGCCGTGCCGGTTGTGTTGCAGCGGTTCTGGCATTTTGACGACCGCCGCACCCTGGGCGGGGGGCTTTCGGGGTTGAGTTGCGGCGGCCGGCCTCCCTCAGGGGCAAGCAACTTTGTCACATCTGCAAGTTTTGATGGATGTGCGGATGCAACACCCATCCGTAAATTGAGCCTCGAGACAAGCAATCTGGCTTGTAGAACTCAGCACGTTAACCATAATCGACTTGCTGGTCTGGTGGGGTTAAACGGGACCCAGATCGCGCCTGAGAGAAGCCCGCTCGCTGCAATGGCGAGCGGGTTTTTTGACTAGGGGCTGATCAGCGATTACTCGAAAACTAGGAATGATAACAATTGGGTGGGTTGGCTCACGACTCATCGTCCGTGTGGTCACTGCCAAGAATTTTCATGAAGTCTCTGTAGACGAGCCAAATCGCCCCCGCGACGATCGCCAGGAGCACTGCGCAGACCACAGCGAATCCCGTCGCTGTCAATTGAAGTCCCCAACCACTCCGCCAGATACGATTTTGAAGCTCGGTGGGTTTCATGCTCCGTTCCGGGACAGCATTCCCGTCACACTGCATTCCAAGATGCGGTCCGAGCCAAGGCCGAAAGTCGAAGCGGCCATCATGTCAAAAGAGGTTGAGTTCGGCGTGCGGCGCCGTGCAACGGTCGGTCCACCAATTTCCCAAATAGTCTGAAAGTGTTTGAGCGCGGCATGCAGCTTCGACTTGTCTATACATCTACCTTCAAACCGCACATATCGGACGACGATATTGCCGACCTTGTCGACAAGGCCGCGGCCTTCAACAAGCAGCATGGCATCACCGGGGTGCTTGCTGTCGAGAATTTGCGTGTCTGCCAGATTTTGGAAGGCGCGACTGAAGTCGTCGATGCATTGTTTTCATCGATCCGCCGCGACCCCCGGCATGGCAGCGTAAATTTGCTCGACCGGCATGAGATCGAGAAGCCGCACTTTCAGGATTGGGGCATGGTGCGGCGGCCGATGATCGACATCGTAACGATCGCATTCGCGCTTTGACCGCCTACGGCATCAACTGGCCGCCATTCACCTCGATGACCTGACCGGTGATGTAGCCGCTCATCGCTTCAGACGAGAGGAAAAGGTAGGCGCCGACACATTCTTCCGGCGTCGCCGCGCGGCCCATCGGGATTTGCCCCAGCATCGCGGTGATATGCTGCGGCTGCGAATAGCGATCGTGGAACGGTGTGTCGATGTAACCCGGAGCGACTGCGTTTACGCGGATCTTGTCGGCTACCCACTCCTTGGCCATGCCGCGCGTGACGTTCGAAACGAAGGATTTGGCCGAGCCGTAGATGCCGGCGCCGCCGCCTGCGCCGTTGCGCGCCGCGACCGACGACGTGTTGACGATGAAGCCGCCCTGCTTCTTGAGCCATGGCAGTGCCGCGCGGCTCGCCGTGACCACCGAGCGGGCATTGAGGTCCATCACCTTGTCGTACTGCTCGTCGGACATCTCGGCATAAGGCACGCGGCCAAGCATGCCGCCGGCATTGTTGACCAGCCCGTCGAGGCGACCGAACTGCTTCGCGGTCTCCTCCACGACGCGGATGACGTCGGCTGATTTCGAAAAATCGCCGGCTACCAGAAAGACATCCAGGCCTTCGCCGGTGAGCTCCTTTGCGATCGCCTCAGCGGGACCACGGCTCGCATTGTAGTGCAGGCCGACCTTGCATTTCTGTCGGGCATAGGCCTTTGCCAAAGCCGCGCCGATGCCGGTCGAAGCGCCAGTGACGAGCACGGCCTTGCCGGCGAGGTCGGGAATGACGATCTGACTTCCTGCAGCAGTCATGGCGTTCTCCTTCTGGTTGAGCGCAACGATGACGGTGCGCGCCGGGTCGCGTCAACCCGTTGACTTCCGGCGGTTTGAAATTCGGTTGCGCGCTCTCGAATTCGCCGCTAATGGAGTCGCCATGTGCATGAAGTCGATCAACACGGTTTGGTGGTGGGCCAGCTAAGGCGGCCGACGACAACGCGTGCGCGTGAAAATGTTTGGCCGCAACGGAAAATCCGGGCGGCCTTTTGTTTTTGCAGGGCTTTCCGGCACCCCGAGGGAGACGGAAATGAGTTTGGAAGTCCTTGAGAACGGCGCGGAGCGCTTCCTCACCGAAGGCGGCGTCAGCATTACCCGCGAGCGGCACGACCGCGCCTTATGAAGGTGCGATCGATGCCTACATAACCGGGCTCGACAGCCGGCGCGGCGCGGTCTTTTCCTCCAACTACGAATATCCCGGCCGCTACACGCGCTGGGACACGGCGATCATCGACCCGCCGCTGGTGATTTCGGCGCGCGGCCGAGCCATGCGGATCGAGGCGCTGAACGCGCGCGGCGAGGTGATGCTGTCCTTCGTCGCGCGCGCTCTGCTGGCGGTGAATGACATCACGCTGACGCAGACGACCAAGCGCCGGCTGGCGCTGACGGTAGCCGAGCCGGGCCGGGTGTTCACCGAAGAGGAGCGCAGCCGCGTACCCTCGGTGTTCACGGTGCTGAGGGCAATCACGCAGCTCTTCAAGTCGAGCGAGGATGCCAATCTCGGCCTCTACGGCGCATTCGGCTACGACCTCGCCTTCCAGTTCGACCCGGTCGACTATCACCTCGAGCGCAAGGAGAGCCAGCGCGACCTGGTGCTCTATCTGCCGGACGAGATCCTGGTCGTCGACCACTATTCAGCCAAGGCATGGACGGACCGCTACGACTTCGCGGTCGATACGGCGACCACCGAAGGGCTTGCCGCGCGATGGCGCGGACGAGCCGTTCAAGACCCCGGACCGGATCCCGCCGCGCGGCGACCATGAGCCCGGCGAATATGCGGCGCTGGTGCGCAAGGCGATGGAGAGCTTCAGGCGCGGCGACCTGTTCGAGGTGGTGCCCGGCCAGATGTTCTATGAGCGCTGCGAAAGCCAGCCGTCGGACATTTCGCGACGGCTTAAGACGATCAACCCCTCGCCCTATTCCTTCTTCATCAATCTCGGCGAGAACGAATATCTGATCGGCGCTTCGCCCGAGATGTTTGTGCGGGTCAACGGGCGTCGCGTCGAGACCTGCCCGATCTCCGGCACGATCAAGCGCGGCGACGATGCGATCTCGGATTCCGAGCAGATTTTGAAGCTGCTCAATTCGAAGAAGGACGAATCCGAACTCACCATGTGCTCGGACGTCGACCGCAACGACAAGAGCCGGGTGTGCGAGCCGGGGTCGGTGCGGGTGATCGGCCGGCGCCAGATCGAGATGTATTCGCGCCTGATCCACACCGTGGATCATATCGAGGGACGGCTGCGCGAAGGCATGGATGCGTTCGACGCCTTCCTGTCGCATGCCTGGGCGGTGACGGTGACCGGCGCACCGAAACTTTGGGCGATGCGCTTCATCGAGCAGAACGAGAAGTCAGCCCCGCGCCTGGTATGGCGGGGCGATCGGCATGGTAAACTTCAACGGCGACCTGAACACCGGCCTGACGCTGCGCACGATCCGGATCAAGGACGGCATCGCCGAGGTGCGCGCAGGCGCCACATTGCTGTTCGACTCCGTGCCGGAGGAAGAAGAAGCCGAAACCGAACTGAAGGCATCCGCCATGATCGCCGCGATCCGTGACGCCAAATCGGGCAACGCCGCCGGGACCGAGCGCCAGACCGCGCGCGTCGGCGAAGGCGTCAACATCCTGCTCGTCGACCACGAGGACAGTTTCGTGCACACGCTGGCGAATTATTTCCGCCAGACCGGCGCGAATGTCTCGACGGTGCGCACGCCTGTGCCCGAAGAGATTTTCGACCGTATCAACCCCGACCTCGTCGTGTTGTCACCCGGACCGGGATCACCCAAGGATTTCGACTGCGCGGCGACGATCAAGAACGCGCGCAAGCGTGACCTGCCGATTTTTGGCGTCTGTCTCGGCCTGCAGGCGCTGGCGGAAGCCTATGGCGGCGAATTGCGTCACCTGCACATTCCGATGCACGGCAAGCCCTCCCGCATCCGCGTGACAAAGCCGGGCGTGATCTTCTCCGGCCTGCCGAAGGAAGTGACGGTCGGGCGTTATCACTCGATCTTCGCGGATCCGGTGCGACTGCCAGACGATTTTATCGTCACGGCGGAAACCGAGGACGGCGTGATCATGGCCTTCGAGCACAAGCGCGAGCCGATCGCCGCCGTGCAGTTCCATCCGGAATCGATCATGACGCTGGGCCACAATGCCGGCATGCGGATGATCGAGAATGTCGTGGCGCACCTGCCGCGCAAGGCAAAGGACAAGGCGGCTTGAGCGCGCGCATAAGCTCCCTCCCCCTTGAGGGGGTAAGGAACCGATTTGCGAAGCAAATCCGTCGCGCCGGTGGCGCGATGGAAGGTTCCGAACGCCGGGGAGCTGCGAAGCAGCGGGCCCGACCTTGCGCCAGCCCTCGGCTATTTGCGCCTCGGGCGTTCGTCGCATCGAAAAGCCCATCCGGGCGCTTTTCGTTGGCCTTTGGCCAAACGCTTCTCACCCCCTCAAGGGGGAGGGACCGTGACCTCCAAAGAACACGTCGCTCGACTGGCTTTCTGGTCGATCGTGATCTCTGTCGCTGTGTTGACGCTGAAGGTCTATGCCTGGTGGATCACCGGGTCGGTCGCGCTTTATTCCGATGCACTGGAATCGATCGTCAACGTTATCGCCGCCGGCGCGGCTTTCTGGGCGATCCGGGTCAGCTATATGCCGGCCGACGCCGACCATCAGCATGGCCACCACAAGGCAGAATATTTCTCCGCCGTGCTGGAAGGCGTGCTGATCTGCGTCGCGGCGATCCTGATCCTCGCCGAGGTATGGCGAGCCTGGCAGAACCCTGCCCCGATCGAGCAGAGCTGGACCGGTATCGGCGTCAACGCGATCGCCTCGGCGATCAACGGCGTCTGGGCCTGGACGCTGATCAGCAAGGGCCGCGAGGCGCGTTCACCCGCTCTGGTGGCCGACGGCCATCACATCATGACCGACGTCTACACCTCGGCGGGCGTCATCTTGGCCTTATCGGCGTGGTGGCGACCGGACATCAATGGCTCGACCCGGCGCTGGCCGTGCTGGTGGCGCTCAACATCCTCTACCAGGGCTGGAGCGTCATCCTGTCGTCGCTCGGCGGATTGATGGACAAGGCCGTGGAGCCGCACGAAGCGATCCGCATCCGCGATATCATCTCGGCCAATTCCGCCGGCGCCATGGAAGTGCACGACCTGAAGACGCGCATCGCCGGCCGCGCGACCTTCATCGAATTCCATCTGATCGTCGATGCCGAGATGACCGTGCGCGAAAGCCATGTGATCTGCGACCGGATCGAAGCAGCGCTGCAGGCAGAGGTTCCCAGCGTGCGCGTGACGATCCATGTCGAGCCGGACGACGAGGCGAAGCTGCCGCGCGGCACCAGCGCTGTGCCCTTCGCCTGATCCCGCGTACTTCGCCAAGGCAGCGGCTCAGTCTCAAAAGAAGCGCTTATAGGTGCCGAGGAAATATCGATTTGGCCAGCCCGCAGCCCCGCCCTATGGTGACGGCGAGCGGGAGTAACCCATGACGCTGCATGTGATCGACGCCTACCGGCCCGGTTTTGGCCTTCCGGCCGCGTTCTATACGAGCGAGGCGATTTTTGCGGCGGAGCAGGAGCGCATCTTTCGCAACGGCTGGTATTTCGCGGGGCACTCGATCGAAATTCCCGATGCCGGCAGCTATTTGACGCTTTCCGTCGGCGGCGCGCCGGTGATGGTGGTGCGAGACCGCGATGGCAAGGTGCATGCGCACCACAATGTCTGCCGGCATCGCGGCTCCATCATCTGCACGCACGAAAAGGGGCGATCAACGCGGCTGGTATGTCCCTATCACGCCTGGACCTATGCGCATGATGGGCGGCTGATCGGCGCGCCGATGATGGGGGCGGATTTCGACAAGAAGTCCTATGGCCTGAAGCCGGTTGCCGTTGGCGAGTTTGACGGTCTCATCTTCGTCAATCTCGCGGAAACGCCGTCGCCCTTCGAGGCGCTGCGCGAGCACCTGTCGCCGATCCTGAAGTCGCAAGGCATGAGCCGGGCGAAGATGGCGCTGATCCGCGACTACGATCTGAACGTCAACTGGAAGATCGTCGTCGAGAACAATCGCGAATGCTATCATTGCGAGGCCAATCACGACGGCTATGTCGCGGTTCAGTACGATACCGAGAGCGACAATCCCGACCTTGCCGACGAAATCGCTGAACGGCTGGCCGAATGCACCGCGCGCTGGGGTCAGGCCGGGCTCTCGGTCGATCGCGTCAACACGTCGTCGAACAACACATCCGAATGGTTTCGCGCCAACCGCACGCCGGTGCGCAAGGGCATGGTGACGGAAAGCCCCGACGGCCAGTTGCTCTGCCCGGTGTTGATGGGCGAGCTTCACCGACCCCGACATGGGCACGGCGCGCGCCAACACCAACATCAACTTCTGGTGTCACGCAAACTCCGACTATGCGCACACGGTGCGCATCACGCCGGTATCGCCGACAAGGACGATCGTGCGCGGCTATTGGCTGGTCGACGAGAAGGCGGAGGAAGGCCGCGACTACGATACCGCCAAGATCGCCGCATTCCACGACCAGGTGATGTCGGAGGACTGGGAAATCTGCCGCCGCCAGTGGGCCGGTGTTACCTCGCCGGCATTCGAGCCTGGCCCCTATTCGCCTGCCAAAGAGCAGAATGTCGACCGCTACGTGCAGTGGTACGTGCGGCAGCTCCGAGGCTGACGAAGACGCGGCAGAGCGCGCGCGGTTTGGGCGCCAGTCCGCCGACGCAATTTCGGTAGCCCGCTTTATCGTATAAGAGCGCGGCAATGGATATCTCCCCACCTCCCGAGCCGCCAGGGCGCTTGGCTTCATTGCCGAAGGCCGGTCAATGGGCGCTGCTGCTCGTTGCGTCGGTCATGGCGGCGACGCTGCTCGAACTCTTTCATCTACCGGCGGCGCTGCTGATCGGGCCACTGATCTGCGGCATCGCGGCGGGCGTGAACCAGATGCAGGTGCGCGTTGCGAAACCGGTTTTTGGCGCAGGGCAAGCCGTGCTCGGCTGCCTGATCGCAACCTCCATCTCGCTGAGCATTTTTTCCACAATCGCCGAGGAATGGCCCCTGGTGTTGGGAGTTGTCACAGCAACGCTCATGGCGAGCAGCTTTCTCGGCTGGCTGATCAGTCGCTGGAAAATCTTGCCGGGCACCACGGCGGTCTGGGGCGCCGCGCCGGGCGCGGCCGCCGCGATGGTGATCATGGCCGGCGCGTTCGGCGCTGACCAGCGGCTGGTCGCCTTCATGCAATATCTGCGCGTGATCTTCGTCACGCTGGCGGCCGCGTTGATCGCGCGGATCTGGGTGGACACGTCGGGCGTCGAGGCCGCACCTGTTATTTGGTTTCCGCTGCTCGATCCGGTTGCCTTTGGCGCAACGATCGGTATCGGCGCGGCTGGCGCGCTCATCGGGCAGTTGGTGCGGCTGCCCTCGCCGCATTTTCTCGGCGCCTTCATCCTGGGCGGCGTGCTGCATCTGGGTTTCGGCGTCGAGATGCAGTTGCCGGAGTGGCTGCTGGCGATCAGCTATGCCGTGATCGGCTGGTCGATCGGGCTGAACTTCAACCGACCGATCCTGATCTACGCGGCACGCGCCTTGCCGAAGATCGCGTTGTCGATCCTCGCCTTGATGGCGTTTTGTGGTGTGCTCGCATGGCTGATTGTCGAGACGCTCGGCGTGGATCCGCTGACCGCCTATCTGGCAACCAGCCCGGGCGGTATGGATTCCGTCGCCATCATTGCGGCCGCCTCGGACAGCGTCGATATTTCGTTCGTCATGGCGCTGCAGGCAGCGCGGTTCCTGGTCGTCTTGATGCTCGGACCGAGCATATCGAGGGCGGTGGCGCGGTTGGTGAAGGGCTGAACTCAAACCCTACTCCAGCCGGCACCAATCTCCGAAATCAGCCCTTGCGGTCCTTCAGATCCTCGTCCAGCCAGCGGCCAAAGAAATAGGGCAGCTGCTTGTGCCACCACGGCCAGTCGTGGGCGACATCGCCGCCCCAGAAATCGACCCAGGCCGGAATGTTCTTCGCGGACAGCACGCGCTCCAGCGCATGCGTCTCAGTCAGCATCGGCTCTTCCCAGGCGCCGCGACCGCAGCAGAAGATCAACCGCAGCGAGCGCAATCGATCGAGCACTGCGGCGTCTTCGAGCTTCGCCAGATAGTCGAGCGGCGAGTTGAAATAGATGTCGCCGGAGAGATCGTCGCCGAGAAAACCCTTTGTCGAATAGACGCCCGACAGCGACACAACGCCCGACGCGACGTCCGGAAAGCGGAAGACGAAATTCGAGGCATGGAAGCCGCCCATCGAGCAGCCGGTGAAGATCGGCTTCAGGGCCTGTCCGCCATTCGAGGCCGCAGCCGTGTGGCCGATTTCCGGCAGCGCCTCGTTGCGCACATAGCGGAAATAAGCTTCGTGCCGCGCGATGCGGCCGCCATGCTCCCCGCCCTTGTCGAAGAAGGTCTCGCTATCGACGCCGTCAATTGTAAAAAGCTGGATACGGCCGGTGTCGATCAGCTCGCCCAACGCGCCAACGCCGCCCTGATCCTCGAACTGGTAGAAGGTTCCCCGCGACGTCGGGAACACGACCACCGGGCGGCCGGCAAACCCATAACGCTTGTATTCCATGTCGCGGCCAAGCTCGCCGCTCCATGCCTTGTGATACGAAATGTCCACTTATGCCTCTTCCTGAATATATCTGACCGCCTCGCGCAACGCGCCAAGATCCTTCGACCTGAGCTGATAGGCATAGTTGCCCATCGCCTTGGAGAAGATCTTCTCGATCTCGTTGTGCCGGACGACCTTGTCCGCGTGGGCGGCTAGCACGTCTTGATGACTGTGGCGATAGTTGTAGTGGTTCTTGCGGCTGGCATAGGCGGTGAAATATTTGCCCTTGAAATTGCCGCTCACCGCATCGTTGACCACCATGTTGGCCCATTCGGCATAGATGTCGATGTCGTAGCTGTAGTTGATGGCATCGGTCATGTAGCCGCCCGGCGGGCGGATGTTGACCTCAAGCGCGTAGAGCTTGCCGTTCTTGTGCTCGAACAGCTCGATGTGGAAGAAGCGCTCCTTCAGGTCGAAGGCCTTGACGATCTTGCGGCCGATCTCCTCGACCTCGGCAGGAACGTCCGGCCGGCAGACATAGGACATGTGCAGGTTCTTGTTGACCACGTCCATGATCGAGCCGTCATATCGTGTGCTGGCCGCGAAGAGTATCTCGCCGTCACGGTTCACCAGCCCATCGAAGGTGACGACCAGCCCGTCGATGAACTCTTCCATGACGAAGGACACATCCTCCGGTTTGGTGCGGAAGAAGTCGTCGAGTTCCTGCTGATTGGACAGCTTGTAGGTATTCGCGGCGCCAGCGCCGGAATCCGGCTTGACGACGACCGGGTAACCGACGCGCCGGATGAACTCCAAAGCACCGGCGCGATCGGACGTCTTCTTCTGGGCGATGACGGTGACGCCGGCCTTGCGGAAAGCGGCGCGCATGCGGCTCTTTTTCTTGATGTTCTGCACGTAATCGAGGCGGATGCCATAAATGTTGAAATCGGTGCGGATGCCGGCTTCGAGATCGAGCCAGTGCTCGTTGAGAGACTCGAAGCGGTCGATACGGCCGTGCTTGTGAATGAAATGGCCCATGGCGCGGAGCGTCTGGTCGTAATTCTCCATGTCGGCGATGCGGTAATATTCGCTCAGCGAGGCGCGCAGCTTCTTGTCCAGGCTGTCATAGGCCGCGTCGCCAATGCCAAGCACGGTCGCGCCGGCCTTCTTCAGCCGGTCACAGAAATCCGTGCCCGTCGACGGGAAATGCGGCGAGAAGAATACGAAATTCATGCAAGTTCTCCCTCTTCCGATGCCAATGTTGCGCATTTGGCGGCATTGGAAAAGGGGCAGTCCGCGCGGAGTCACGGCCGATAATGCTAATTGCGATCATGGACTTGATCGCTGCGCGAAGCCTAAGCTTGTCGCGCGCCGTCAGAACAGGAGCATCGTCATGGCCAAGACAGATTTCCAATCCGTCGACGACTACCTGGCGACGATGCCTGAAGCGACGCGACGGTGCTGGACGAGGTGCGGGCGACGATCCGCAAAACGCTGCCGGACGCCGAGGAAGTGATCTCTTACCAGATTCCGGCCTACAAGCGTGACGGCATCGCTGTGATCTATTTTGCCGGGTGGAAGGAGCATTTTTCGCTGTATCCGGTAGGGGAAGCGTTTGCCGCGGCGTTTCCCGAAGAGGCCGCCCGCTACCCGCTTGCGAAAGGCACAATCCGATTTCGGCTGGATGAGAAGGTGCCGGTTGGGCTGATCAAGAAGATCGTCAAGCTGCGAGCCAAGGAAGCAGCTGAGGAAGCGAAGGCGAGGGCCGCGAAGAAGCGCCGGCAGATAGTTGCGGTCGGCGCCCTCGTTCTAGACGAACAGCGTTCCCTCCGCGACACGCACGCCACCACCCCGGATGCGGACCCGCTCACCTTCCACATCGACGCCGATAAGGCTGGTGCGGCCCATCTTTGTGCCTTGCTCGATGACGATCCGGCCTTGCGGCAGAATGCTGTGACGAATCAGGTGAGCAGCGAGTGGGCCTGCTGCGGTGCCAGTCGCCGGGTCCTCGGGAATGCCCATGGTTGGGTTGAAAAAACGCGCATAGGCCTGCGCGCCAGCATGGTGTGCGCCAACGGCAAAAATGTTGATGCCTTCGCCGCCGACTTCGGCGAGCAGTTTCTTCAAGCCGGCCGTATCCGGCACCGCGCGATCGACCACTTCGGCCGAGCGCAGCGGCACATGCAGATGCCCTGCTCCGGTGTCGACCACCTGCGCCGGAAGCCTGTCGGTCGCAATGTCAGTGACGTCTAGACGGAGCAACTCAGCCAATCTTGCCATGTCGGCGACCTGGCCAAGCCATTTCGGCCGGGCCTGATCCATCACCGCCTCGATGACGCCGTCACGGTTCGATACCGTAAGCGGATAGATAGCGTTGCCGATCTCCTGCACGAACGGTGTCTCGCCGTCCCCAAGCGCCAGCCGGCCCGATTGCGCCAGCCATATCCAGACGCCGAGCGAGTTATGGCCGCCGGCGCCGAAGACTTCTTCTCCGGCCAGGGTGAAGGAGCGGATGCGCCAGTCGGCCTTGGCATTGGTCGGCGGCAGGATGAAGCTCGTTTCCACCAGGTTGAATTCCCGCGCAATCAGCGCCAGCCTCTCGTCCGGCAGGTTCTCCGCGCCATCAACAATGCTCAGCGGATTGCCGCCCAGCGGCTCCGCCGCGAAAACATCAACGACGGCATAGGGCAATTTGTGCGTTGTCATTTTTCTCTCTCCTCAAGCCAGCAGGCCGCTGAAAAATTTTCGGATGTCATCGGTCAGCAGATCCGGCGCATCGGAGGCGGCGAAGTGGCCGCCACGCGGCATCTGCGTCCAGTGCACGATGTTGTTGGCGCGTTCGGCGAAGCTCTTCACCGAGCGGAAGTCGTTCGGGAACACGGCCACTCCGGTCGGCGTCGGGTTCATTTCCTCGCGGTAGCCGCCGCCGGATTGCCGGTCCTCATAGTAGATGTTGGCCGCCGAGCCGCCTGTCGCGGTGAACCAGTAGAGCGAAGCCTGCGCCAGATAGCGGTCGCGGTCGACATCGGCGACGCCCTGCCCCTCGAAGCCGAACCAGAGTTCGGTGTTCCAGGCCATCTGTCCGACAGGGAGTCGACGAGACCATAACCCAGCGTGCCCGGGCGCTTGGCCTGGATTTCGTGGTAGCCGTTGTATTTCATGAAGTTTTCCAGAACGGCCATGCCTTCCATCTCGAACGGATCGAGCTTCTCCATCTCGCCTTCGGCGCCCGTCGGGAAGGCGAAGACCTGCAGGATATGCGTGCCGACCAGCCCCTTCGGCTGAAGGATGCCGAGCTCGCGGCCGATACCGGAGCCGACGTCACCGCCATGTGCGCCGTAGCGGTCATAGCCGAGGCGCTTCATCAACACGTCCCAGGCCTTGGCGACGCGGATCGAATCCCAACCCGCCTCGCGCAGCGGAGCAGAGAAAGGCGAAACCCGGAATGGAGGGAATGACAAGGTCAAACGCCTGGCCGTCGAGGCCGTGCGCCTTCGGCTCCGATAGCGGCCCGATGATATCGATGAACTCCGCGAAGCTGCCCGGCCAGCCATGGGTCAGAATCAACGGAAAGGCGTTCGGCTCGCTCGACTTAATGTGCATGAAGTGGATCGGCTGGCCATCGATCTCGGTGATGAATTGCGGGTAGCGATTCAACTCCGCCTCGTGCTTGCGCCAGTCGAATTTGTTCTTCCACTGATCGACGAGTTCCATGATGAAGCCAAGCGGCTGGCCGCGAGACCAGTCCGTCGTCGTGGCATGCGGCCAGCGGGTTTGCGCCAGGCGCGCCTTGAGGTCGGCGATCTGCTCATCGGAAATCGCGATGCGGAAGGGGCGGATTTCTTCGGTCGCTTGAAGCTTGGACATAACACCTACCTCGTTGGTCTCTTGGGTGTTCGTTCGATGGTTGGAGTGTCGTTGGAAAATGGCCCCGCCGATATGGAGATTGTCTCTCCGAGCCTTTAGAATAACTATATGAGCGATCTGAGCCGCGTACATCTCAACGGGCGACGAGCCATCGAAGTGGCGGGCCGCCTTGGGACGCTGGCGAAGGCGGCCGCTGAACTTGGCATCAGCATCGGCGCAGTGAGCCAGCACATCAACAAATGCGAGAAAACAACTCGGCCAGGCGGTCTTCGAGCGCACGCCGCACGGGGTGACGCCGACATCCTTCGGCGCCTCGCTGCTCAAACATCTGGAGCCAGGTTTTCGCGCTATCGCGCGCGGCGTCGCGCTGGCGCAGGAGCCCGCACGCACGACGTTGCGGGTAAGCACGCTGCCGGTCTTTGCATCGAAATGGCTGGTGCCGCGGCTGGCGGATTTCCAGCAACGCAATCTCGGATATCGCCATCCAGATCGAAGGCAACTTCGAACTGATTGATCTGGACCGGTCGGGCGTCGATGTGGCGCTGCGCTTCGGCATGGGCGACTGGCCAGGCACGCGAGCGGACCTTCTGATTGCGCAAAAGGCGTTTCCGGTCTGCTCGCCCGGGGTGGCGCGGCAACTGAAGAACCGCGCGACCTGCTGAAGGTGCCGGTCGTACATTACGACCCGTCGCTGGAGCATTGGGCCGGCTGGCTAAAACATTTCGGCCTCGAGTCACGAACAGCTGACGCGCGGTCCGACATTCACGGAGAGCTCGATGTGCATGGACGCCGCCATGGCCGGCCTTGGCGTCACGCTCAGCTGGCAGGTCGCGGCCCACGATGCATTGCGGGATGGCCGGCTGGTGCAGCCCTTCGAATATGAGCATGCAACCGGCTTCGGCATATGGTTCGCGACCTCAGCGGACCGCGCAACGACCGCAAGATCGGTGCTTTCCGCAGATGGCTGAAGCGCGACCTCGACGCGGCGTTCGTAGACACCAGGTAGCGCCGAAGGCGGCGCTGCGTACCTTCGGGCGACGCTAGGCTGTCCTGAGGACCGGAACTGCGCTGCGCTCGATTTTCGCAGTCGAAAAGCGGCCGGCCTGCACCGGGCGGCCGATGTAGTAGCCCTGTACCAGATTAATGTGGAGTTCGTGCATCAGGGCCACATGCTCACTCGTTTCGACGCCTTCCATCAGGATCGAATTGCCGCGGTTACGCACCAGCTCGACGATATCGCGCAGCATCGCCTTGCCCTTCTGCCGGTTGGCATCGTGAAGGAAGGACCGGTCGATCTTCACGGTGTCGAAATCGATCAGCCGCAGCCAGGACAGGCCGGCAAAACCGGTGCCGAAATCATCGAGCCAGATCTGCACGCCCAGAAGTTTGAGGTCGCTGATGCAATGCAGGATGTCGGCGTGCACCTCCATGTCGAGACCTTCGGTGATCTCGAAGGCCAGACGACTGCCGGAAATGCCCGTTTCGCCGAGAATGGCCGCAACCGATGCCGCGAAGCCTGGCGTCTTCAGCTGGATGGGGGAAACATTGACGCTGGCGACACCGACGCGGCCTTCAGCCAGCAGTTCCCGGCATACCGTGCCGATTGCCCAACGGCCAAGCGCGACGATCATGCCGGTGCGCTCGGCCACTGGGATAAACAGGCTTGGCGGCACGTTGATCCCGTCTGGGGTCTTCAGCCGCATCAATGCCTCGGCCGCTGTCACCTTGCCAGTCGCGACGTCCTGAATGGGCTGGTAGACAAGGGAAATCAGATTCTGCTCGATGGCGGTCTTGAGCAGTGCGGCGATGTTTTCGCTTTCGTCGCTGCTTTGCGGATCGCCCGGATCGAACAGCCGTGTGCAGTTTCGACCATTGGCCTTTGCCACATACAATGCGCGGTCGGCTTCGTGGATTATTCTCTCCAGTCTCGCGCCGACCTGACTCCGGGTCAGGGCGGCGCCCACGCTGACGGTGACAACGGACGTGCCATCGCGGCGATGCTGGTGTTTCAGGCCGAGATTCTCGATCGTGCTACGGATCGATTCCGCCAGTTCCGCGACCTGCTCCTTCGATCGTGATTCGACGATGACGATGAATTCCTCACCGCCATAACGTCCGACCGCGGCGTCCTGGTCCTTCAGCATGTGATGCAAGGCGCCTGCGACCAGGATCAGGCATTGGTCGCCTTCCTGATGTCCATAAAAATCATTGAACCGCTTGAAGTAGTCGACATCGACGAGAAGCACGGCAAACTCGATGCCTTGCTTCTGCCAGTCGACCCAGTGATCGCGCAGCCTCTCGTCGACCGCGCGGCGGTTCTCAAGGCCCGTCAGCGGATCGGTTCGCGAAAGCCGCAGCAATGCCTTTCCCCGCTCATCTGCTTCACGCTGCTGGTTCCGCGCCTCCCGCGCGTTCAGAAAGACATTGTAGCGCTCCATGTTCAGCTTCCAATTCACATAGGACGTGAATGCGAAGCAGGACACGTAGAAGGTGCCGAGCGCGAGGCGGTACGCGTTGTCAGCGGGAAACAGGAACAAGGCGATGAAGAAGATGGCCAACACTATGCTGGAGGCGATGATCGCCAGCAGAAATTGGAAGCTGAAGAACAGGTTGACCGCCATCAGAAAGATGGCGCCGAAAATCATGTAGTAGGAGAAGATTTCGGTGTGCGTTGTCATCAACGCCGGGCACAGCCACGCGACATAGGATAGGACGAAACCCGCCGCGCAGATCAGATCGAGCCGCGCTAACGGCGCCCCGGCGCGATACTGGAATTCGAAATAGCTGATCACGAGAATGCTGATGCCGGTGCGCGAGGCGATCGTATAAGCGGCGACGTCCGGGATCAGGAGAAGGTCGGTAATGGAGAAAACCAGATAGACGACCAGCGCCGCCCAGATGCCAATGCGGATCGATCGCCTTTCAGCGTCGCCGCGATTGTCAAGGTATTCCTGTCGCAGCGCACCCTGCAAATCCGGGACTGGATCCTTACCGTCCGGCGCAGACAGGGCAGCAAAATGGGTCATTCCCAATCAACTACCTAGCGTTGCCGGGGTTTGTCCCGGCGCAATGATCAATGCACCCACGCTGCCTGCCTCGTACCGGATTCATTGAGGCAAGTCATGCCTTGCCGCGCGGGGCGACACTATGCGCTGCAACGACAAGTTTTCGTTAAAGCCCACCGATCAGGTCGACTTTCCGCGCTTCCCAACGATTAATCATGCGCCAGGGACGAGGTGAACGACGAGCCGGCTTTGCAGGCTTTCAAACATAGAGTTAACCAATGTCTATCATAATATATAAAATTCGATGGATATTGCGTGAACCAGATTTTCGACGGCGAAAGCTTGATTACTCGGGAGGCGATCGCCGCCGAGCTCGCCAGCGCTGTAAAACCAGCGCGGCCCGACGAACAATTTGAGATCGCCAGAGCAGAACTGGCGCTTGCGCTCAGTTTGGCGCATCAACGATTTGAAAGCGGCGCGGATCCAGCCAATACAGTCAACAGCCTGTCGCAAAATTTATATCAAATTCGAAGGCGTGTTTCTTTCGTCGCCTGGCAAGAACTTATCCCTCAGGCGCAGGGTCACGCGGTCTCCCGATATCTGCTGCAAGACCCGTTTACCCGCTGGTCCTATGAGAAGCCGCGCGGCTATTCCGGCGACGCACATCTCTGGATTTCATCTACGGCCACGAGAGTGTGCGCGACAGAGATCGACGACGCTTCGCCGCTGGGGCGCGCGCTCTACGACGTGTCGAGTACCGCTTTCTCGTCCACCGCCGTCAAGGAAAGGCGCGACATCCTGGCATCGCAAGTCGACTCGATTGCCGCGAGCCGTGGGGCGGATGCGGAAATCCTGACCATCGCCGCCGGCCATCTGCGCGAAGCAGAGCGGTCCGTTGCGTTGCGCGAGCGCCGGCTCAAGCGTTGGGTCGCGCTTGACCAGGACCCGCTCAGCGTCGGCTCGATTGCGCGCGACTTCCAAGGCACGTCTGTCGAGGCGATCGACGGTTCGGTGCGCGGGCTGATGGGCAACAGATATCATCTTGGCCATTTCGACCTGATCTACGCAGCCGGGCTCTACGATTACCTGACGCACTCCGTCGCGATCAAACTCACCCGTCGCTGCATGAAGATGCTGAAGCCGAATGGGGTCTTCCTGTTCGCCAATTTCTCCGAGGAACTGATCGACGACGGCTATATGGAGACCTTCATGGATTGGTCGCTGCTGCTGAGGTCGGAAACGGACATGTGGGAGGTCATCAATGGCAGCGTCGACCGCAATACGGTCGACGCCAGCGTGGAGTTCGGCGCGAACCGCAACATCGTCTATGGGATCATCCGCAAAAACGACTGAGCATCGCCCATCATCGCGCATGCTGCCGTGACCGCATGAATGGCCGTTGCCCGAGCCGGCAGACTGCGGTATGAGCAACGCATGACTTCGACCCGAGCCATTCGCACCAGCCGCTCCGCCGCCTTTGCGGTCGAGACCGTGCGCGCGCTCGCCTCCAGCCTGCTTCTTCTCGGCCTTATCGGCGATCGCCGGGTCCGCTGAAGGAGCGCCCGGCGGTCGAGTACCGTCTGGGCTTGTTCCCGGTCAGCTCCTCAAGTCACCAAACCGATTGACTTAGCTTTAAGGCGCTGCTTGTGCTTCGGCGAAGCCGGCCAAGCCGCCGGGAGACAGCAAAATGAGTTTCGCACAGCGAAAGATTGTCGAGGCCGCGATGAACCAGCCATTCGAGCCGCAGAGGGCATGCCCAGTGCCGCCCGCAAATATCAACCCTACCCCTTCGTCGGGCTTGACGACCGCACCTGGCCCTCCAAGCGCATCGAAAAGGCGCCGATCTGGTGCTCGGTCGATCTGCGCGACGGCAACCAGGCGCTGATTGACCCGATGGGCCATGAGCGCAAGGCGCGCATGTTCCAGCTGCTGCTGGACATGGGTTTTCGAGAAATCGAGATCGGTTTTCCCTCGGCCTCGCAGACGGATTTCGACTTCGCGCGCTGGTGCATCGAGGAAGGCAATGTGCCGGACAATGTCGATCTCCAGGTGCTGGTGCAGTGCCGGCCGGAATTGATCGCCCGGACCTTCGAGTCGCTGGAAGGCGCCAAGACGCCGATCGTGCATTTCTACAATTCGACCAGCGAGTTGCAGCGCCGGGTGGTGTTCGAGAAAGACGTCAATGGAATCAAGCCGATCGCCACCGACGCCGCAAAGATGATCACCGACATGGCAGCCAAGGCCGGCGGCGGCTATCGCTTCCAGTATTCGCCGGAGAGCTTTACCGGCACCGAACTGGAGGTGGCGCTGGAAATCTGCAACGCCGTCTCGGAGATCGTGAGACCGACGGCTGAGAACAAGCTGATCATCAACCTGCCGGCGACGGTCGAGATGGCGACGCCGAACATCTATGCCGACCAGATCGAGTGGATGTGCCGGCAGATCGACAATCGCGAAAACATCATCATCTCGTTGCATCCGCACAACGACCGCGGCACCGGCATCGCCGCGACCGAGATGGGCTTGATGGCCGGCGCCGACCGCGTCGAGGGTACGCTGTTCGGCAATGGCGAGCGTACCGGCAATGTCGATATCGTGACGCTGGCGCTGAACATGTACACGCAGGGCGTGGACCCGGACCTGGACTGCTCGGATATTCCGCGCATGAAGGATGTCTACGAATATTCCAACCAGCTGCGCATTCCGGAGCGCCATCCCTATGTCGGCGAGCTGGTCTACACGGCATTTTCCGGATCGCACCAGGACGCCATCAACAAGGGCATGAAGGCGATCGCGCAAGTCCAACAAGGAGTTGTGGGAGGTGCCCTATCTGCCGATCGACCCGCAGGATGTCGGCCGCAGCTACGAGGCAATCATCCGCATCAACTCGCAGTCCGGCAAGGGCGGCATCGCCTATGTGCTGCAGGCGGACTATGGCCTGCATCTGCCGCGCAATCTCCAGATCGAGTTCTCGAAGGATATCCAGTCGATCACCGACGCCGAAGGCAAGGAGGTATCCTCCAAGCGCATCCATGACGATTTCCTGAAGATCTATGTCGACCAGCCCGGCGCGCGGCTCAAATTCGTCGACCACAACACCTTGCATGATCCCGAACACAAGGGCCGGCGCATCGTGGAGGCGATCATCGTCGACGATGGCAAGGAGATGACGATCACCGGCAAGGGCACCGGGCCGATCGATGGTTTCGTCGATGCGCTGTCGCGGCATATCGGCGTCGAAATGTCGGTGCTCGATTATTCCGAGCATTCGATGCAGCGCGGATCCAACGCCGCGGCCGATCAGCTATGTCGAGATGGAGTATCCGGGTGGAAAGCTATTCGGGGCCGGGATCAACACGAACATCGTCGCGGCGTCGCTGGAAGCAATCGTTTCAGCCGCAAATCGAATATTGACGTTACGTCAACCGCGCTACGTTGTAGCCAAACGGCAAATGTCTGGTTAACCAGATTGTGAAAGCGCCTTGTGCGCCGGAGCGAGGGCGGTATGATCGCCCTCGTTGGGGGAAGGCTGAAGAGCGTTGCGGACATACGCCCCTGAAGCAGCGGCGCTGCGTGAAACTCTTGAAAAACTGCTCGACAGTGAGACCTTTGCTCGTTCTGAGCGCGCGCGGAAATTGCTGCGCTATCTGGTCGAGCAGGAGCAGGCCGGCAAGTCGGAGCGGCTGAAGGGTTTTGCCATCGCCGTCGACGTTTTCGGCAGGGATGCCGAATTCGATCCATCGACCGACGCGCTGGTGCGCGTGCAGGCGGGGCGTTTGCGCGACCTCCTCGACCAGTATTTCGCGACCGAGGGCTGCGACGATCCCATTCGCATCGTCATTCCGCGCGGCAGCTATGTCCCGACCTACACGGCTGGAGCCCAGGCAGATGCGTCATCCAAGGATGGTATAGCGGACGCGGCCGAAAGAGATGCGACCGGCCGGTCGCCGGTAGCGATGCGACATTGTTGCCGCTGCGCCACCGCAAGCGATCGATCGGCGGTTATCTGGTTCGGCAGGTGCGCTTCTTCTGGATGGCGATCGGCCTCGTCATCGCCATGCTGGGATTCGTCTCCTACAATTCCTACCGAACCGATTTTCTTGACCAGATCGCCACGCCGGCCAATGCAGCCCCGGCCAACCGGATGGCCGACGCGATCGTCAGCCTGCCGAAGGTCTTCGTGCGCGCCGCGCCCGGCGAGGACACGGACAAGGTCGCCAGCGTGCTGCGTTTGGCTGTCTCCAGCTTCGACACCGTCGTCTACATAGCGCGCGAGCCGCCTTCCACGGGCGATGCGGCGCCGCTGGATTTCCTGTTCGACGTTCGCCCCGGCGCGGAGGAAGCCAGCGTCGACATCGCGTTGCAAAATGTGCGCAGCGGCCAGGTGCTCATGTCGCGGGCGCTTTCGCCCGCCGACCTCCACCGGACCAACTGGAAGATCGGATCGCCGACCTGGTGAGCGCCACATTGCCGGTGTCCGGCGCCGTCTACGCGTATCTCGAGATGAATTCTCTGCAGCGCGGCCTGACGCAATGTCTTTTGCTCAATGATGACTATTATCTCGACCAGTCGGCCCAGAAACACAAAGCCGCCTACGAATGCTTCGAAAGGATGCGGTCGGCCGGGGCGCTATTCGCCGATGATCTATTCCGAGATGGCGGCGCTGGAACTGGAGGCTGTCTCCGGATAGCTATGACTATCCGCCGAACGCGAGCAAGGACAGAGGCGCTGGAATTGGCCCGCAAGGCGGTCCAGATGGCGCCGACCAGCCCATATGCCCACCGCGCCTACGGCTTCCTCTATGCAAGCCTGGAAAACAACGACGAAGTCCGTCAAATGGATGAAAAAGGCCTATGAGCTGGGGCGTTTCGACCTCAGCATGGCCGCGGCCTATGGCTATGCGCTGATCATGTCTGGCAAATATGTCGATGGATCGCCCATCCTGGAGCATGCGGTCAATGCGTCCAGCGCGCGGCCGAGCTGGTGGGACTACGGGCTGTTCCTCGGCGAATATATGCTCGACGCAATGACGTCGCGGCCAGCGCCACGGATGCGTTGACGACCTCGAAGCGCTCTCACTATCTCGCAGCGCGGCTGATCGCCGCCAATTTGCGCGGCGACGTCATCGAGCCGCGAGCAACTGCTTGCCGAACTGGTTCAGAACTATAAGAAATTCGTGGCCAATCCGCGAATGACCTACGAAAAGGCAGGCTATCCACCCGACCTGATCGAAAAGCTGCTCGCGGGGCTTCGGGCGGCGGGTCTGGTCAATGGGAGCTAGGGCCACCACAAGCAGTGTAGTCTAACCGATGCTCTACGCCAAACCTTTGGAAGCGTCGGGTCGGTTGTCGCGCTGCTGCATGGCTTTGGCGGCGTGAGGCCGTCTGGAACGATATTGCGCGAAAAATTGGCCGCAAATTATCGCGTGATTGTCTACGATCTGCCGGGGCATGGGCGGTCCGTCGATTACCCCAATGGCGGCCCGCCAAAGATCGCCGCGCGCGCGGTGATCGAGGATCTTCGCTTGCGCGGGCTGACTTCCGTGCACCTTGCTGGGCATTCCATGGGTGGCGCGATCGCAACGCTGGTGGCACTCGGTGCGCAAGACGTCGTGGCTTCGCTGACCCTGGTGGCGCCTGGCGGCATGGGCGAGGAAATCAATGCGCCGCTGCTGCGACGCTTTGCGGCGGCGCAATCGGCTGGCGAGATCGCGGCATGCCTTCGAGACATGTCGACTCCGCAGGCGCCCGATCCGTCACCGACAGTGGAGGTCTTGACCCGAGCACGCCAATCCCGGGAGCAGACGCGATAAGCTGGTCGAGATCGCTGAGCTTATCACTCGGAACGGCCGACAGGGCGTCATCCCAAGGGAAATGCTGGCTTCGCTGGCGATGCCGGTCGAAGTGCTGTGGGGCACGCAGGATCCGGTGCTTGCCGTTCGCGCAGACGCGCAATCTTCCGTCAAGCTTCAAAATCATCGCGCTCGAAGACGCCGGCCATATGCTGATCGAGGAAAAGCCGGACGCACATCATCGAGGCGCTCATGCGGCAAACCAAGGCAACATCGAAATATGACGGCTGAAAGCCCGCATCCGTTCGAACAAGATGCATTCCCGCCCGCCCTGTGTTAGCAAACTGTTAACCATGAGCTTTTCCGGCGGGAGTCGGGCGATGAAAGACGACAATGTGACCGCCTTTGACCCCTCCAAGCGGCTCGCCGAGGCGATTCGCGAGGTCAAGAACGCAACGGCCGACCGCGACGATGTCATCATCGAGATGCGCGAGGCCGAGCGGATGCGGCTCGAGCTGCTTGCCAACGAGCTCGCGCCGATCATTGCGGAGGTGCCGGACGGCACCGATCTGTTCGATTTTGCGATTTCGTCCGGCTTGCAGCCGCGCTTCTGGATCGATGCGGTTGCCCATGTCTCAATGGGACGCGACAAGCGCACATTCCGCTTTCTCAGGGAAACGCGGCTTGGGCGTGTCGTGGTTGCCGAAAGCACGGATCTCAAGACGGTCGCAAACGCGGTGACGCGATATTTGGCCGAACGGATCGTCGAGCGACAGCGCCTGATGGAAGACGGTGTTGTTGAATACGGCAGGCCGCAGGCCGCCAGAGCCGGGACCGCGCAGCCCACGGTCGGCATACAGGCTCCGCCCGAGGATAAGGCTTTGTTGGCTACCGACGACCGCCTATCCGAGGACACGGTGCTGGTATCGGAGCCGATGCCCGCTCCGGCGAGCCAAGGCTCGCTGAAAACGTTCCTGAGCGGGCTGTTGCTGGCTATAGCCGGCGCTGCCGTCGGCCTTGCCGTTGCTGCCGCGGTCTATTGGGACAAGATCGGCCTGGCCGACCTGATCAAAGGCTGGAACTGACCACCGCTTCTATCCGGAAGGAACTGCCGCGGCGCGACATTGGTCTACGCCGCGGCTCGTCCGGACTTTAGAAAATGAAGTCGCTTGGTACGAGTTCATCGAAGAAGACATCTTCCAGGAAGACCGATACGTCGCCGAATTCCGTCGATGGTGATCAGCACGCCATCCGCCTGATTGAAAAAGTTGAGATCGCGGTGCGAAATGCCAAACTCGGAAAAATCGATCCGGTCGCCGGGATCGAAGAAATCCGAAATCAAGACATTGCTGGGCGCATCCCTGATAACGAAAAGATCTGAGCCGATACCACCAATCAACTCATCGGCCCCGCCTCCGGCGTAGAGAAGGTCATCACCAGCGTCGCCGATGATGAGATCGTTGCCAAAACCACCGAACAGATCATCGTTGCCGGCGCCGCCATTGAGCTTGTCATTTCCATCGCCGCCGTAGATCGCATCCGCGCCATTCAGGCCGTAGCCGATATCGTTGCCAACGCTCAGGTAAATGATGTCGTTGCCGCCCCAGCCATTGATGTCGTCATTGCCGGCGCCGCCACCCATCACGTCATTGCCCTGGTCGCCGTCGGCAAGGTCGTCGCCTGTGCCGGCCCAGATTGTGCCCCCATCGGCGAATGCATCGTTGGGCGCGCTGCTGGCGATCAAAACATCGTTGCCGGAGCCGCCGAAAATCAGATCGACGCCGGCGTCACCATAGACGGTGTCATTGCCGAAGCCGCCGCCGATAATATCGTTGCCGTCATCCCCGTAGAACTTGTCCGCGGCGTCATCATTGTTGCCGGCAAAGATCGAGTTCGTTGCCGGAGCCGCCGAACACAAAGTCGCTGCCGGCGCCGCCGACAAGGAAGTCGGATCCCGCATCGCCGTAAATGCGATCGAGGCCGCTGTCGCCGACGATGACATCATTACCCTCAAACCCGCTGAGTGTGTCATTTCCGGCCAGGCCGTAGATGGCATCGTCCGACGCCGTGCCGCCGAGATTGTCGTTGCCGTTGGTGCCAACAATATTAGCCACTTCCCATACTCCTGCTTGGTTGATGCGCGCGTGAGAACCAGCGCAACGCTTTTCCAGATCGCCAGTTCCTGACGACGATGTCCCTGAAGCTCATGGTAGGTGTCGATATGGCTGAACTGTGGCCCGGAAGCGACGTAACGGTTACACCGCCTCAGCCTCGCCCTGATACGCCGAGAAGTCGCCGACGAGGTCCATCGTCGCCAGGGCCGACGGCGGCAGGGAGATGCCGGTGCAGACCACGACGCGTCAGCCGCGCGGCCCATTTGCCGGCTTCGCCCGCCACTTCAATCATGTTCCATTGCGCCGCGGGTGCGTGGCCGCCGGGCGCCTGGCCGGTGGCCGCAACGCCGACGACCGGCACAGGGCCGCTCGGACCATCGATGTGGAAGAGCGAAGGCAAGTGGGAATGGCCGTGCAGCACCAGTTCGACCCCATGCTTGCGCACAACACGTTGAAATCTTCTGATGCCAAACAGGCGTTTGTGCTGCGGCACCGCATCGCGAACCGGCGGATGATGGATCATCACGACGCGAAACAGGCCGCGCTTCTTCGCCTCGTCAAGCACGCGCGTCAGGCGCTCAGCCTGGCCAGAACGAAAAAAGCCGGTTGCCATGAACGGGGCGGTTGCGCGGGCCGACGTCACGCCGATCAGCGCGACGTTGCCCCTGACCCGCAGATACGGGAAGCTGTCGCGGTTTACGTGACCCTCATGGCCGTCAGAACTCATATAGGCCTGCCAGGCGCGGCAGGTCTTGTCGAAGGCGCCCGGCACATAGGCGTCGTGGTTGCCCGGCACCACCGAAACATCATGGCCTGGACCCAAGGCCTGCAACCAGATCTTGGCCATCTCGATCTCGCCGTCGAGCGCCAGATTGACGAGGTCGCCGGTCACGGCGATGTGGTCGACGTGATGCGTCTTGATGTCGGTAACGATCTGCCCCGCTATGCCGTCATGCAGCACCTTGCGGCGGTTGCGCTGCCAATTGACGTAGCCTACCACTCGCTTCGAAGCGAGTTCCCGATACGAAACGTCGGGCAAAGGGCCGAGATGCACATCGGAAATATGGGCAAGGCGAAACATCTAGTCGTGGTCAGATCCAGCGATATTCAGCCGAACCTAAAGCGAGCGTGGCGCTGTGAAAACAACTCATTGCGCCCCGCGACATCACGCGCGATCACGGTGTGCTGATGGCCGACGGCGAGGACCAATTCCGGCAACGCGGGTGGCCTGGCGTGCGGGCGCGGCTTTTCCACGCCTATTTCCTGCTGCGCCGCCCGATGACGCTGGGTGCGCGTGGCGTCGTCTACGACCCGGCGGCTAATTCGGTTTTCCTGATCAGGCATACCTATGTGCCCGGTTGGCAGCTTCCAGGCGGCGGCGTCGAGAATGGTGAGACGCTGGAAGAGGCGCTGCGGCGCGAGCTGATGGAAGAAGGCAATATCGAGTGCACGGCGCCGCCGGAGTTGAAATCGTTCCATTGGAACCGCCGTGCCAGCAGCCGCGATCATGTCGGGCTCTATCTGGTGACCAGTTTTCGTCAAACGGCGCCGAAACAAAAGGACCACGAAATCGCCGAGGCAGGCTTCTTTCCGCTCGATGCGCTGCCCGACAAGACAACGCCGGCGACACACCGGCGCATTGGCGAATTGTTCAAAGGCGAAGCTGTCTCGCCCTATTGGTAAGCAGCGGGATTCGGTCGGCAATCGCTAACTGAATCTGGCCCGATCATGCGGCGCGTCGTAATCCAGCGCCGGGCCAACGGGAACGATGCCGGTCGGGTTGATGTTTCGCAAGCTGCCGTAATAGTGCGTCTTGATCTGAGGCATATTGACCGTCTCGGCGACACCCGGGGTCTGGTAGAGATCGCGCAGATAGTTCGACAGGTTCGGGTAGTCCGCAATGCGGCGCAGATTGCATTTGAAGTGGCTGTAGTAGACCGGATCGAACCGCAGTAGCGTCGTGAACAGCCGCCAATCGGCCTCAGTCAATCGTTGCCCCGCCAGATAGCGTTGACCTGAGAGCAGGCGTTCGAGGTCGTCCAACACGCCGAACAGGTCGGCGAACGCTTCCTCATAGGCTTGCTGACTGGTAGCGAAGCCGGCGCGATAAACTCCGTTGTTGATCGCCGGGTAGATGATGCCGTTCAGCCGATCGATCTCGGTCGCGCAGCGGCTCAGGATAGAAGTCAAGCTCGCATCGCCCCATTCGTCAAAGGCCGAATTCAGCATCCTGATAATCTCCGCCAATTCGTTGGAGACGATCGTCTGCTCGCGCTTGTCCCACAGCACCGGCACAGTGACGCGCCCGCTGTAGTGTCGGGTCAGCCTTGACATAGATGTCGCGAAGGAATGGCAGGCCATGGAGCCGATCGCCGGTGGCTCCATCCTCGGCAAGGAACGTCCAGCCGTCCTTGCCCGAGATAATGGTGCACGACGTCGACGGAAACGATTGGCTTCCAGCTTCTTCAAGGCGCGGAAGATCAGCGTCCGGTGCGCCCATGGGCAGGCATAGGAAACGTAGAGATGATAGCGGCCCGGTTCCGCCTTGAAACGAGCGGGACGAATTTGGTCCCGGCGTTCCATCGGCGGTTATCCAATCGCGAAAGCGCGATTCCTGGCGGACGAATTTGCCGCTTCCGCTCTTGGCTTCATACGAAATCGTCGCGCCATTCTCCGTCGACAAGCTTGCCCATCTTTGCGGTCTCCTACCAAGGCTAGATAGGACCTCCCCTCACGGCTGCAATCCTTCCAGCGTCTGAACATGTCCCCGGTCTCAAAGGGTCGGGCTGTCGCAACATTGCGACTGGACGCCGCCGGTGAATGATGATAGCGGAACCGCCCCATGATCAAGGCCTTCGCACTTTTCCGGGCAGACCGACGACGAGCCCGCGCCTGACGCGCCGGTTCGCCGTGCCCACTGGCACGTGGCTCTCCCCTGCTTGAAAGATGCATCATGACTGCCCTTGACGTCGCTTATCTGCCGGAAACGCCGGCGCACGATCTCGATATCGAAGCCATCAATGCCGAGGCCTTCGGACCCGGCCGCTTTGCCAAGGCCGCATACAAGATTCGTGAGGGCGGACCGCATGAGCGCGACCTGTCCTTCGTTGCCCTGCATGAGGGCAACGTCATCGCGTCTGTCCGGATGACACGGATCATCGCCGGCCAAGGCAGCGGCCTGCTGCTTGGCCCACTCGCGGTGCGACCAGCGTTCAAGAATCTCGGCATCGGCAGGCGCTTGGTTACGGATTGCGGTCGACGAGGCTGCCAAGGCCGGCTATGCGGCGGTGGTTCTGGTCGGCGACGAGCCGTATTACGGCCCGCTCGGTTTCAAGAGGATGCCACGCGGCCAGATCAGCCTGCCGCGGCCGGTCGATCTCAACCGCCTGCTGGTGCATGAGATCTGCGCCTGGCGCGGTCGACCTCTTCAGCGGGCGAGCTGCACCATGCCGACCGGCAATTCACAGTCGACGGCACGATCGATCAAATCGACGCAGCCTAGAGACAGCAGTTGCATCGGGCCTCGCGCCTCCCTAGCATGCCCGCTATTGCAGGGAGGGAAGTGCATGGATGCTAGCGGACAGGTTGCCGTCGTCACCGGCGGCGGTTCGGGATTGGGCGAGGCAACGGCGCGCGCGCTGGCGGCAAAAGGCGCCAAGGTCGCGATGCTCGATGTCGGCATCGACCGGGCCGAAAAAGTCGCTGCCGACATCGGCGGCATAGCCGTCAAATGCGACGTGTCGCAGCGCCGACAGCGCTGAAGCCGCTATCGCCGAAGTTGCCAAACAGCTCGGCGAGCCGCGCATCCTGGTCAATTGCGCCGGCATCGCCATCGGCGTCAAGACAATCGGCAAGGACGGGCCGCATCCGCTCGACGCCTATCGCAAGGTGATCGAAGTCAATCTGATCGGTACGTTCAACATGATCCGGCTGGTCGCCGACCGCGCTGCGAAGCTCGATCCGCTGGCCGGCGGCGAACGCGGCGTCATCGTCAATACGGCGTCAGTCGCGGCTTACGATGGGCAGATCGGCCAGGCGGCCTATTCGGCATCCAAAGGCGGCGTGGTGGGCATGACGCTGCCGGTAGCGCGCGACCTTGCGCGCTCCGGCATCCGCGTCATGACCATCGCGCCGGGCATCTTCATGACGCCGATGATGGCCGGCATGCCGCAGGAGGTGCAGGACTCGCTTCGGCGCGGCCGTGCCCTTTCCGCCACGTCTCGGGCAGCCGGCGGAATATGCGGCGCTGGCGCTGCACATCGTCGAGAACCAGATGCTGAACGGCGAGACGATCCGCCTCGACGGCGCGATCCGCATGGCGCCAAAATGACACGAGGGCGAGCCCGCCGCTGGTGCGCACGGGCCTCTTCACGGCATCACGGTCATCGAAATGGCTGGCCTCGGCCCTGCGCCGCTCGCCGCGCTGATGCTGGCCAGATGGGCGCCCGGGTGCTGCGCATCGAACGGCCGGGCGAACCGGTCGTTTCTCGGGCTTTCCGGCGATCTCGACTATGCGCGGTACGGCCGCTCGGTGATCACGGTCGATCTGAAGCGACCGGAAGGCGTCGAGCTCGTGCTCGCCTTGATCGAGAAGGCCGACGTGCTGATCGAGGGTTTTCGGCCGGGCGTCATGGAACGTCTGGGGCTGGGGCCGGAGGCGGCGCTGCAGCGACAGCCGAAGCTCATCTACGGCCGCGTCACAGGGTTCGGCCAGGAAGGTCCACTGGCGCAGCGCGCCGGCCACGACCTCACCTATCTGGCCTATTCCGGCGATACTGCACGGCATCGGCCTGAAGGACGGCAAGGCCCGCCGTGCCGCCTCAATGTGATCGGCGACTATGGCGGCGGCACCATGTTCCTGCATCGCAGGCATTCTCGCGGCGCTGATTGGGCGAGCAACATCTGGCAAGGGGCAAGTCGTCGACGCGGCGATGGTCGATGGCGCGCTGGGCCTGGCCTTGCCGCTTGTTCGCCTATATGGCCGCGGGGCAATGGCATGACCGCCGGCTTCGAACCTGCTCGATTCCGGCGCGCCGTTCTACGACACTTACGAAACCGCCGATGGCCGGTTTGTCGCCGTGGCTTGCCTGGAACCGCAGTTCTTCGCGAATTCGCGCGATTGCTGCCGCTGGATGACGCCTTTTGCGCGAGGCAATACGACCAGTCTTGCTGGCCGCAGATGCGGGCCGAGATCGCCGCGCGCATGAAAGAACGCAGCCGCGACGAATGGGCCGCGCTTTTCGAGGCGATGGATGCCTGCGTCGCGCCAGTTCTGAGTTTCGAGGAGGCGCGACAGCATCCGCACAATGTCGCGCGCGCTGCGCATCTCGAAGGAAAGCCGTTTCCGCGTCCTGCGCCCGCGCCCAGGCTGTCGCGCTCGCCGCTGGTTACGGCAACCCGTAGCTCGACTGAGGCTCCCGCCGAAATTCTGGAAGCGTTTGGGATAGCTGACGCCGATGCATTGGTAAGCGGCAGGATCGTCGGGCAAAACGGATAGGCTGCCATGAATGACAAGCCGAAAGTGATCCGCGAAACCGACGCCGAGGCGATCCGCCTGGCAAAGACGTTGATTCGCACTCGCCGTTACGGCGCGCTGGCGGTGCTTGATCCGCAGACCGGCGGCCCGCTCGTCAGCCGCGTCGGCGTCGCGACCGATCTGGATGGGACGCCGCTGATCCTGGTGTCGATGTTGTCGGCTCATACCCAGGCGCTGATTGCCGATCCGCGATGCTCCCTGCTGCTGGGCGAACCAGGCAAGGGCGATCCGCTCGCCCATCCTCGCATTTCGCTGATCTGCCGCGCCGAGAGGATCGAGCGGGATAGCGCCGAAGGACAGCGCATCAGCGCCGCTACCTCAACAGGAACCCAAAAGCCGAGCTCTACGTCGATCTGGGTGACTTCCATTTTTTCGCCCTCTCCATCGAGCGGGCAAGCCTGAATGGCGGCTTCGGCCGTGCCTATCTGCTGGAGCGTAACGACATCCAGACACCCGACGTGCCCGGCCTGGCCGAGATGGAGCAATGGGCCATCGATCACATGAACGCCGACCACGCGGAAGCGATCGGCCTCTATGCGAGCCATTATGCGAAGCTTACAGGCGACGGCTGGACGATCACGGGATTTGACGCCGAGGGCATCGACCTGGCGCATGGTGACAGCATCGGCCGCGTCTGGTTCGAGCGCCCTCTGACGAGCGCTGGCGAATCTGCGCCCGGTGCTCGTCGACATGGCCAAGAGTGCACGGGCTCAAGATAAGCAGGCTTAGGAATTTAGACAGTCGTAAAAGAAACTTGTGATTTTGAATTAATAGGTTACGTTAGTCGTGTCATAGGCGGATTGCTTGTGCGTTCGGCCATTGGTTCTTTCGGTATGCCCGCCCCCAGCTACTGATAGAGCTACGCGTACAAAATGGGGAAGTTTGTGCTGTCTCGATCGATTACGTCCAGCGCCGAAAAGGCTGCGGATTTCCTGACAATCATGGGTAACGCAAAACGGCTGATGATCCTGCATCATCTGCTGCAGGGTGAAATGCCGGTCAATGCCATCGCAGATCGCGTTGGGCTCAGTCAGTCAGCGCTTTCGCAACACCTTGCGAAGCTGCGCGGGCATGGCCTGGTCGAAACGCGCCGCGACAAGCAGATGATCTATTATTCGTGCGACTCCGATGCCGTTCGTAAGACGATGGCGACGCTGTCAGAGATATTCGAGACCTCCTCCTTGTGAGCGTGCAACGCCGGTGATGCAATCCGGCGGCTGCTCGTCTATCTGTGGCCCGATCCAAGCGCCGGAGCCACGTCATTCAAATTCGTATCGAAGACCCCGACGATCCTCGCGTCGCTGCCTATCGTGACATTCGCGAGCGCGATCTCGTCGGCCGGCAGGGACGGTTCGTCGCCGAAGGAACCGTCGTTCTGCGGCATCTCCTCGGCAATCGGCGTTTCGGGATCGAATCGCTCCTCATTCTCGAGAACCGACTGAACGGGCTTCACGAGCTGTTGCCGGCCGTGCCGGCAGACGTGCCGATCTATGTTGCGAGCCGGGAGGTTCTCGACAGGATTGCTGGCTTTCCGATACACCGTGGGGTGTTGGCGATCGGTTTGCGGGGCGATGCCCCTGTCCTTCCGGAGATGCTCGACCGGCTCGGCAGAGACGCAACGCTGGTGATCTGCATCGGCATTGCCAACCACGACAACATCGGAGCGATTTTCCGCAACGCGGCGGCATTCGGCGCTGACGCCGTGCTGATTGACCGAAGCTGCTGCGACCCACTCTATCGCAAGGCGATTCGCGTCTCGGTCGGCGCGGCGCTCAAGGTGCCGTTCGGCACATTCGACGATGCAAATGCGCTGGTGGACCTGCTGGCAGAGCGTCAATTCGGCCAGTTCGCCCTGACGCCGTCAGGCGCAAGCGGATATCAGAGTGGTCAAGCGAACGCCGCGAACGGCAATCTATCTGGGCGCCGAAGGTCCCGGCCTGCCAAACGACCTGATCGACCGGCTGGTTGGGACGCGCATCTCCATGGCGCCGGATTTCGACAGCCTCAACGTTGCGGCGGCCTCGGCCATCGCCTTGCATTGCCTCGGGCCAAAATAGGCCAGTCACTCGACCCAGGTCAGGCCGATGCGAAGGATTCCGCAGGGCGCGGATACGGTCCGCCAAGCTAGGCGGAGCACCCGGTGACTTGGTCTCAGCGTCGGCCTTGGCGAGCGCAGCGTTGATCGGCGAGTCTGCGCCCTCGACCGAAGCCGTCAAGTGCACCACCTCGGCCGCCAGCGCCTGCATCTGCTCGCGTAAGTTGCGCGAGGCGGCGGCGTCCTTGGCCTTGGGCGACGCCAGTTTTTCCTGCAGTGCACGGTTTTCGCGAACCAGGGCCGCGACTCTCAATTCGAGGCGCTCGAGTTTGTCCGACGTGCCGGTCTCGGCCTGCATGCTGCCCTCTGGCGCTGCCATCTTTTCCGCTAGCTCCGCAATTTCGGCTTCGAGCCGCATATTCTCCGCCTGAAGATCGATCAATCTCAGGTCCCTGTCGCCGGAAGGCGGCGACGCCAGGATGGGCTTCAGCCTTTCGCGCAGACGCGCCACCTCGCGGTCGCGCCGCTCCAACCGCTCTTCGCTATCCGTCAGATCGGCCGTCAGCTTGGCCAGCTTCGCGTCAAGGGCTTCGGCGCGCTGCTTCTCAACAAGAGCCGACTCCTTGGCCATGTTCACGACCGAATCGGCATTGCGGCTATTTCGCTCGATCGTCTTTGCGCTGGCCTTGCAGGGCTGCGATGTCGCTGTTCAGACGTTCGATCTCGCTCTCGCGGGCGACAATCTCGATCTGCCGGGCGCTAGCGTTGAAACTCGTCTCCTCGAATTCCCTGCCAAGTTTGGCGAATTCCGCCCGCTGCGTCTGAAGCATTTCTTCGGTTCGCGTAAGCGCGGAGGACAACGCCTGCATGCCATCGTCGCGGCGCCGCAGTTCGTCGCGAAGTGCGCGCGCCTCCCCCTCGATCCGGGCAAGCTCGGCCTTGTTGGTCTCGCGTTCGGTATTGATCGCCTTCATGTCCTTGCTGCCGCGGGCCAACTTGACCGAAAGCTCAGACACCTTCGTCTTGGCCGCCTTGAGATCCATCTCGAGGCGGCGCGTGGTGACGGCATATTCGGCTTTGAGGCTGTCCTTCTCGGCGCGGATCTCGTCCAGCGTCAGGGGCACCGACGCTTCGATGCGTCGACGGGTGAGCATGACCGTCCGGCGCAAGGCTGCCGGCGCAATCAGCGCCGCCAGAAATGCCGCGCACAGGAATCCAAGTGCGAAATAGAGGAGCAGCTCAATCAATTGTTCCGGTCCGGTGGCGCAGGGCGGGGCGCCATGCCGCCATTCAGCAAGTTTCGACCGCTACATCAAGCCTGCTATGCCTGGACCTGCCTCAGAAGGGGTTCCAGGTCGGGTTCTCGGTCAGCTTCAGATAACCGACATTGACGCCCAACCGCGCGCCGACGCCGGTCTTGACCGGAACCAGAACGATGTCGCCATGCTTCAGCGCCGTCATGCCGACGCCGGCAACGAGATAGGCCGAGCCTGCAACGCCGGCAAAACGATTGTAGAGGTTGGACACGTCGTTCATGTTGTAGACCAGCATCATGGTGCGCGAACCCTGGCCACCGAAGTCGAAGCCGACCGACGGTCCCTGCCAGAAGACGCGATGGTCGCCGGCATTCTTGGTGTACATGGTGCCTTCGCCATAAGTCAGGCCGCCGACAAAGGCGCCGGAACCTTCCTCGCCAAGCACATAGCCGTTCGGCAGGCCATAGGAGGCAAATGCCTTCTCGACCACCGTTGCCAGGCCGCCGGATGTCGCGCCGAAGAATCGATGGCCGGAATCGATGATTTCCTGCGCCGTGTAATTTTCCGCACGCGCAGTGCCTAGCGTGCCTAGGCCAGCCGCAAGGACTGACAGCAGGAGGAAGACTGCGCGTGGAACGTGGATGAATCCGGGAGAACATGGGGCCTACTCGCTTAACTGGGAGCTGCTCTGCCGACGCCTTCGGCCCCCGCAATGCTTGTCGATCGCTTCGGGGCCGCAATCCGTAAAGTTTAGGGCCTAATCGTTCAACAACTGTTAACCTTGGCGGGCCGAGCACGGAAAGCGCGATACAATCGAATGATCGCGTCGGCTCATCAGCAGTTTCTTGAAGCGCCAGTCCGGCCTGTATATCGAAGAATAGCGCATACGTTGTGATTCGCGGCACGACATAGATAGTGTTGAAGAGAACGGGACATGGATTTCATGGCAGAACCTTTCACGCTCTCGGCCCCGGATCTGGCCGCGCTCCTGTGCAGCCGGGTCTGCCACGACATCATTTCGCCGGTCGGCGCCATCAACAACGGGCTGGAGCTGCTCGATGAGGGCGGCGCCGATGAAGACGCCATGCAATTGATCCGCGCCAGCGCCCGGGTTGCCTCATCCCGCCTGCAAATTCGCACGCATCGCCTTCGGCGCAGCCGGTTCGGCCGGCATGGTGATCGACACGGGCGACGCGGAATCCGTGGCGCAATCGTTCTTTTCGCATGAAAAGCCCAGCTGTCTGTGGCAGGGGCCGCGCGCGCTGATGCCGAAGAACAGGGTGAAGCTGCTGCTCAACCTGCTTCTCGTCTCCAACGCATCGATCCCGCGCGGCGGCAAGATCGTCGTGACGATCGAGGATCCCGAAGGCACGCCGAAATTCACGCTGACTTCGAACGGACCGATGATGCGCGTGCCGCCGAAATTCCTCGAACTGCATTCCGGCGCGGCTCCGGACGAGCCGATCGACGCGCATGCCGTGCAGCCTTATTACACGCTGCTTTTGTCGCGCGAGGCCGGCATGCCGGTGTCGATCCATGCCGGACCCGAAGAGATCGTGCTCAAGGCGGAAGTCGCCGCCTGAGATTTGGCGCTACGCCGCCTCGCTGAAGCGGACCGCGCCGCCGTTCAAAAAGCAGGCTTTGTCGAAGAGTGTCAGATCCAGCGGGTTGGGCATCGGATGTCCACCAACTCCGGAATGGCTTTGCCAACGAATTATATGATCGCGCGATCTGTGAAATGCAGACGATGACCAAGCGCCGTTGCCGAGCCAGGGATCGCAGGGTTTCGAACTGATCCGCCAATGCTGGTTGATCGCGCTTCTGGTCGAGCAGCTGCAGGTAATCGATAACAACCAGGGTTCCGCTGGCGGCAGACGCCAGTTTGTCTGCAATGTAGCGCGCGCTGATGTCTTCGGAACAATCGATTTCGAGGCGCTCGACACGGCCCTGCCCCATCCGCGACAAACGTTCGCGAACCTGCTGTTCTGTGTATTCGAGCGTGAAGAATATGGCGCGATGGCCATGGCTCGCCGCCAGTGCTGCCAGTTGCAACCCCATCAAGGTTTTTCCTGACCAGGCCGCGCGCCAAGCAGAAGCAGTTCGCCCGGGTTCAGCCAATCATAAAGCCGCTCAGCCGGACTGATCCCGGACGCCTTGGCCGCAAGCAGGCTCCAGGCGGGAAAACCTTCGTTCACGGCAATCTGATCAAGCGCTTGATGCAACGGCAGTTTCGCATCGCGCGAGAGACGCTTCGCTTTCTGTTTCAGCCGATAGACGGGGGCCGAGAGTTTCATGACAGGAACCTCCTGAAACGAGCGGTGCGGCAACCCCTCCTTATGCGTGCTGCTCGATCAGTGGTTCGTGATCGGGAATTGGCCTCGTATGGCAATACGTTCCCGGTGGAGGGAGGAGGCGCAGGCCACGCCTGAAAGACATGTAAGATGATTCGTGCCTGCCAGAAACAGGCGTTCGCACAAATAGAAACGGCGCCCGAAGGCGCCGCACAAATTCCAGTCGATCTGATCAGGCGATTTCGCGGATATCTTCCGGCTCGCGCAGCACATAGCCGCGGCCCCAGACCGTTTCGATGAAATTCTGGCCGCCGGACGCCGCGTCGAGCTTCTTGCGCAGCTTGCAGATGAAGACGTCGATGATCTTCAGTTCCGGCTCGTCCATGCCGCCGTAAAGGTGGTTCAGGAACATTTCCTTGGTCAGCGTCGTGCCCTTGCGCAGCGAGAGCAGCTCCAGCATCTGATATTCCTTGCCGGTCAGATGCACGCGCTGGCCGCCGACCTCGACCGTCTTGGCATCGAGATTGACGATCAGATCGCCGGTGGCGATGACCGACTGGGCGTGGCCCTTCGAACGGCGCACAATGGCGTGGATGCGGGCCACCAGCTCGTCCTTGTGGAACGGCTTGGTCATATAGTCGTCGGCGCCGAAGCCGAGACCGCGCACCTTGTCTTCGATGCCGGCCATGCCGGACAGGATCAGGATCGGCGTTTTCACCTTCGACAGCCGCAGCGTGCGCAGCACTTCATAGCCGGACATGTCGGGCAGGTTCAGGTCGAGCAGGATGATGTCGTAGTCGTAAAGTTTGCCGAGATCGACGCCCTCTTCACCCAAATCCGTCGTGTAAACGTTGAAACTCTCGGATTTGAGCATCAATTCGATGCTCTGGGCGGTTGCACTGTCGTCTTCAATTAGCAGGACGCGCATCTGTATCCCCTTTTCCACCCCTCCGGCGGCCTTCGCAAAGCCATGGCCCAGAGCAGCGATTGCTTATGCCGGAAGCTGCCACCTAATGGTTAATAAATCCTAATTTTGCCGATTCGGCGAGAGTGGATTTTTCAACCTTTTGGCACACCTTCTTGAATCTAATACCGAATCCCTTGAACTCGATTGCCGGACCCCGGCTTTAGGATCGCCTTCTAACTTGCCCGCCCATTTTCGAGCTGTTTCATGACTGGCGATTTTTACCGGGCCTTAATGGCTAATGGGTATGATTAACAATGCGCGTAAAGGAATGGTTACCGACGGTAAGGAATTTTAAGAGAATGTGTCGCCGGTAACCGCGCCGGTAGGGTGTGACCTCGTAAAGGCTCCCACAGTTCGCGGTGTGTACGTGTTCTGGAGTATCGAGTATGAAGTCACGTGAGAACCTGGTGCGTCTGAAAAAATTCCAGGTTAGCGAGCAGCGACGCCAGCTCGCCCAGCTCGACCTGATGATCGGCGAGTTCGAACGCATGGCGAGCGAACTGGAATTGCAGATCGCCGCCGAGGAAAAGAAGGCCGGCATCACCGACATCAACCACTTCGCCTATCCGACTTTCGCCAAGGCTGCCCGCAGTCGCCGCGACAACATCAAGAATTCGCAGAACGATTTGCGCCAGCAGCGGCATGGCGTCGAGGAACGCCTGGCCGAGGCCGAGGCAGACCTCGCCAAAGCCGAAATGCTTGAATCGCGCGATCACAAGATGCGCGAGCCGGATCATGACGTCAGGAGCGCGATGATCGGCTAAGCCGGGCTACCGAGCCGTCGCGTCATCGCGACGGTAGATTGCGAGTTTCCAGGCCTTGTCCGCCATAATGCCGCCGATATGAGGCGGCGATTCTCCGCCGACACTCGGCGGAGTTTCTCATTATGCGCATGACCGTTCCCTTAATGCTCTTCGCGGCCTCGCTGTGCCTGGCGCTTGGGCTCGTTCTGCCCCTCATACGCCTCGAACGGCTCTACTTCTTCACCCAGGAGCCGTCGCTGATCGAAATCATCAGCGGACTTTGGACCGAAGGCGAATGGCTATTGGCGGCTGTGGTCGGATTGTTTTCGGTGGTCTTTCCGATCGTGAAGCTGGGCATCCTTCACGTGCTATCTTACGGCGCGACGCATGAACGGCCGGCCATTCCGGCATGGCTGAAGACCTTGTCGAACTGGTCGATGCTCGACGTCCTGCTGGTCGCGCTGGTGATCTTTGCCGCCAAGACAAGCGGCCTCGCCGCGGCAATCACACAGCCCGGCTTATGGTTTTTCGCGGGATCGGCCGTTTTAACGGCGATCGCGTCGGCAATGGAGAAATAAGCCGGCGTCCAGAGGACGGCCGGCCCGAATCAGTGCCGGTATTGCTGGATGCGCGTGGTGCGCAGGCCGGCGAGCCCATATTCGTCGATCGAGGCCTGCCAGGACAGGAATTCCTCGGTGGTGAGCTTGTAGCGGCTGCAGGCCTCGTCCAGTGAAAGCAGGCCGCCGCGCACCGCCGCCACGACTTCCGCCTTGCGGCGAATGACCCAGCGCCGCGTATTCGACGGCGGAAGGTCGGCAATCGTCAGCGGGCTTCCGTCTGGTCCGATGACGTACTTTACGCGTGGCCTTACAAGATCGGTCATACTACTCTCTACAAAAAACTCACAGACCCAATCGGGCCTCACAATAGCCCCACAGCTTTAAGAATTGCCTAAACGAAAGGTAAGCATCTGGTAATTAAGGTAAATTTGATATTGGCTGGAACGATCGAATTATCGTCAAAATTTATCCGGCGCCGCCGGTCGATGCGGCTAGGCGGTAAAGTGGAATAAGCGGCAAACATACGGCTCAACGCGTTCGTTTGGAGAGCGCTACAAGATTGGTTTTTCACGTCCGAAAGTACCGCTAGCTGCCCGTTGTTTGGCCTTTTGCCCGTCACGAAGAAAAATTTCGTCCACCCCCCTCGCGCCTTGCGCATAATGTTCGCCGACCTGATCGGAGGCTGTGTGTTGGACTGGAAATTGGCGATGAACGAGGAAAGGGCGGCGCTGAAGCGCATTGTCGCGTTGCTCTTTGCCCTCGCCGATCTGGCCCAGTCGAGCCGCAGCCGCTCCCGGCTTGTCCGTGCATTTGTGCTGTGGGTTCTGCGCCAGGCCGAGACCGTGGCGTGGGATTTTGTCATCGGCGCAGAGGCGCCGCCTGCCTCGATACCGGTCGGTCCAGTCGGTGACGGTCCTGCCGACGCCATGCGCCTTGCCCAAAGTTTTCGCGATCTGGCGCGCGCGTTGGATCGTCAGGCGAGTTTGGCTTTCGTCGCTCATGACCACACTGGGCAAGCCGGTCTGGCGCGATTGGGCGCCTATCGAACGCTTGACACGAATGATTTCCTGAATGCCCTGCGGCAGGTCTTCGCGAAGATTGCCTGCCGGGTAGCTTCAGGCACAGGCCCGCACGACACATCCTAGTGCCGTGGTTGCCTGCATAGTAGAGCTGTAGCAAGCGGATGAAATCGCCGCCGGATTTGGCGTAACCGCCAAACTTGACCTATATTGCCCAAATTGGCATTGAACCGCCGACATCCGGACCCAGACCATGAACAGCCTCGACCTGCCTCTCAGCCCGAAGGACACGCGCATCGTCGTCGCGATGTCGGGCGGCGTCGATTCGTCGGTCGTGGCTGGGCTGCTGCGTGACGAGGGCTACGATGTCGTCGGCGTGACGCTGCAGCTATACGATCATGGCGCGGCGACACATCGCGCCGGCTCCTGCTGCGCCGGCCAGGACATTGCGGATGCACGCCGGGTCGCCGAGACGCTGGGCATTCCGCACTACGTGCTGAACTATGAGCAGCGGTTTCGCGAGGCGGTGATCAATCCCTTCGCCGAGAGCTACGTCGCCGGCGAGACGCCTATTCCCTGCGTCTCGTGCAACCAGACGGTCAAGTTCGCCGACCTTTTGACGACCGCGCGTGAGCTCGGCGCGGATGCGCTGGCGACCGGTCACTACATCCGCAGCCGCGCAAATGGTGCGCACCGGGCGCTCTACCGGCCGGTCGATGCGGACCGCGACCAGAGCTATTTCCTGTTCGCCACAACGCAGGAGCAGATCGACTACCTGCGCTTTCCGCTGGGCGGCATGTCCAAGCCGGCGGTGCGCGCTGCCGCCGAGCGCATGGGACTGGTGGTCGCCAACAAGGCCGACAGCCAGGACATCTGCTTCGTGCCGCAGGGCAAGTATTCCGACATCATCGCCAAGCTGAAGCCGCTGGCGGCATCGCCCGGCGATATCGTGCATCTCGACGGGCGCGTGCTCGGCCGGCACGAGGGCATCTTGAAGTACACGATCGGCCAGCGGCGCGGCATCGGCGTGGCTGCGGCCGAGCCGCTTTATGTCGTGCATCTCGATGCCGACCGCGCCCGCGTGATCGTCGGGCCGCGCGAGGCGCTGGAGACGCACAAGGTGTTTCTGCGCGACATGAACTGGATCGGCGACCAGGCGCTGAGTGAGATCGGTCCGGACGGCGTCGAGGTTTTTGCCAAGGTGCGCTCGACGCGGCCGCCGCGTCCGGCAACGCTGTTCCACGTCGGCGGGCAGAGCTGGGTAGAGCTGGCCGACGGCGAGGCCGGCGTGGCGCCGGGCCAGGCCTGCGTGCTCTACTCCGACGAAGGCAACGAAGCGCGCGTATTCGGCGGCGGTTTCATCCAGCGCTCCGAGCGCGGCAAGCAGGCCGAAGCGATGTTGGCGCGGCTGGCTCAGGCGCCGATCAACAGCGCGGCCTAGCAGACCGCGAAAGCCTTCGATGAAAGAATGCAGGAGCGCCTTGCGGCCGCTTTGCCAGCCGCTCATGCTCGGCCCAAACAGCCGCCCGGTCAATCATGACTGACGGTGCCGGCAGTCAGAATGTCCAGCACCATTATGCCTTCCTCGCCGCTGGTGCGCGGCGTCGCGCGCGTCTTGATGCAATCGAGGAAGTGTTCCAGCTCGCGGGTCAGCGGCATGCCCTGCCTGATCGTCACATAGGACGGCTCATTGGTGGTGAAGGCCCACTGGCCACTGTCCTGCCAAACCGCATGCCGGTAGACGGCAAGTTTGCGCTCCCAGGGTTCGACGTCGTCGAAAACGGCCATCGCCTTGGTGCCAACGACGGTCAACCGGCGCTCGCGGTAGGGATTGAGCCGCGATGTGAAGAGATGGCTGCGTAAGCCGCTCGGAAAGCGCATGTGGACATGGGCAAAGTCGCTCAAATGGTCCAGCAGGGCAGCGCCCTCGCCGTGGATCTCGGCCGGCGGCTGGCCGGTAATGGCCAGGATCATTGAGAGATCGTGTGGGGCGAGATCCCACAATGCGTCATTTTCCGTATGGAATTTTCCAAGCCCGAGCCGGTGCGAATGAATGTAGCGCACCTCGCCAAGCTCGCCGGCGTCGATCAGCTCCTTCAGTTTCTCGAAGGCCGGGTGAAACCGCAGCACATGACCGACCATGAAGACGCGGTTGTTGGCCTTCGCCGCAGCGACGGCACGCTTTGCGTCCGGCACCGTCAACGCGATCGGTTTCTCGACCAACACATCCTTGCCGGCTTCGACCGCTTTGATTGCCGTCTCGGCATGAAACTGCGGCGGGAGAGCCATGACGACCGCATCGATATCCTTACGGCCAAAAAGGTCGTCGGGATCGATAGCCTCGACATCCTGGTCGCTGGCGAAACCTTCGGCGCGCGCGCGGTTGGCGTCGGAGACGGCCTGCAAGGCGCCAAGCGCCTTCAGGGTGCGGATGTGATTGGATCCCCAATATCCGCAACCAAGGACTGCGACACGCGGCTTCATATAATCCTTGCTCGAGACTCCCGCGCGGAGACATAGCGGCGCGCCGGGGGGAACTCAAGGGTAGGGCCCGGTCGGGGACAGGAGCGTGGGTAAATCTATATTTTAGACTGTCATGATTGAGCGCCGGGACTGAGAGCCCCCGCTACACGACAGTCAGGCATTCGACGCCGTTGCCACGGCTGAACGATATTTTGCGCGGCGCGCCGACCTTGGTGACGATGGCGTCCGCCGACGCCTTGAAGACGACCTTGACCTCGTTTCCCGTGGGCGGAAAGGTCGTCGCCTCGATCAGAGGGTCAGCAGCTGTTCCGCGGTCGTTCAGAACTTTGATCGTCAACGCGTCCAACGATTGACCGACGCCAGCGCTGAAGGTGACCGTACAGACTTCGGACTCAAGCCCACCCCGCACCACGAGCACGGGCGTTGCGCTTATGATGGTCAACATCTTGCGTTTTCCCTTCTGCGAGGATGTTGTTGAAGAGGTCATTCGAGATCAGAGCCTCCACGAGGTTTCCACCCACTCGAACGTGCCATCCCGCCGCTCGAGCGGGCCATCCCTCCGCTGGAGCGGGCGCCAGCGCCACTCGATCGCGCCATGCCGCCGCTGGATCTGGCCATGCCGCCATTCGCATAGTCGCCAAAACCAAAACCGGCATCTGCTCCTAGAAGTATCTGCTCAAGCGTGCCGGTCTCGATATCGAGCCGCATCGAGAAGTCCGTCTTGTCGTAGACCCAGACCCGCGTGCCTTCGGCGAATGATTTGGACTGGATGCCGAGGCCGCTTTTTGAACTGGACCCGGGCGAGCGCGCCAGTCGCCGGTATTCAACCTGGCCTTCGACGTTGGTCGGCGGCGGATCGTCCGGATCCTCGCCCTGGCCATGAACGAGGAAGATTGTCGGACGGTCCAACTCGAGCAATTCCCCTTCAAAGGAAAAGGCGAAGATGCGCGCCAGACATGCACCTGGGGCGACAAGCTGCTTGCGAAGAAAGTTATTGGCGCCAACCTCGGGAACAGCGCCATAAACTTGGGGCTTTATCTCGATGTCGAGAAGGCGGCGTCCGAAGAGATATACGGACGATACGCCAAGGAGTGTTTCAATATCTGCCACTTTCCCCTCCGACGATTATTCTTGCCAAACTGGCGCTGCCTGCAAAGAATTCTGATTTCTCTGCCCTGCCCGGCGAAGGACACGCGACGACCGCAGCGCGCGGAGCGATGAAAAACGCCTCGGTGCTTTCATCGCGATCATTGCCGGAGCGGGCACTATCCCTCGTCGCGAAAAATTTGCGATCATGAGATCGGCATAGGCCGCATTGTTTTCATCGTGATCCACGGTCAGAAGCGCCTTCGCCACGACTCCGTAGTCGAGAAAATCCGGGCTCATGCGCCAAAGAATTTCCGCCAGATAATGGCCGAGCATATCGCGGCGCATAAAGCAGGGCTTGCTGGAAGCCGGCAGCGTCGCGGGCATAGGCGTTGCCGAAAATCTGCTGAACCTCATCCTCGGACACAGTGCTGTCCTCAAAAGTTCGGCAAGTGCCGCAGCGTCTTGGGAAATGACTCCCTGCGCGGCCAGTTCGTCATGAAAAATGTCGACCAGGATGTCGAATAGCGCGCCGGTCAACGGTTGCGAGAGTTCGTGCTCGTTCGGGGCGCCATCTGGAAAATCCGCCAGCGTGACTGTGTTGCTCGCCGTCCTCAACTGCCGCTGACTGGATATTTCGGAAAACCGCGCAAGTCGGTTGGCGAGATAGAGGTTGCCATGCGTCGCTGTCAGTACCTCGTCCACGACCGATGGAAAGTGCATCGCTGCAATCAGCGACACCATGTCGGCGAAGGCTTCCTGAAAACCACCAAATTGGTCGAACTCGGTACCAGGCGCGGGGATGCCCAAGCAGGCTGTAGGTCAAAGCATGACCGACTTCATGCGCGATAACATCGAAATCCAGGCTGAATGGATGGCCCCAGTCTTGGTGCATGCGCTCGCTGCCGACTTCGAGGAAACCGTAACCAAACTGGGCGTTGTCCCAGCCAGGCAGGATGGCGATTTCAAGCCTCTCGAAGTGCTTTCGAAAATGCCATTCCAAGGGTTGGCCGAGGTAGCGCTCCCACACATCCAGCGTAAAACGCACGCAGCCAAAGACGTGCTGCGCCGCGAAACCAGGCATTGATGGATCATAATGGTCGAAATGGCCCTCGGGACCGGGCATTGCCGGCATGGCGGTTCGGCCATTCCACGGTGGCAGATAGTTGAAGAGCTTGCCGGCGCGCGTACGCCGGACGCCATAGGGCAAACGCTTGCCGACCGGCTCGACGACATACATCAAATCATCGGACGGGCCAGCCCGCACACTGCCGGCGGGCGAAGAAACGGTAATGACTTCGGGCTCGGACGAATCCGAGTACGGCGGCTGTACAAATAGCCTGAACCGAGTGCCCATCATCCCCTCAATGACTGCGTGGCAGACATAGCCGATTGCCTTCCGTTTGGCGAGGTGGCAACGCGTAAGAAAACAGATTGGATGACTTATCTATTCACTCAGAGCCAACAGCTTCTGATAGTAAGGATGGGTACGGATCGTGTCGAAATCGGAATCGTTTCTGAACCACAACTTCATTTCCGTGCCGACTTGCGGAACCCAGGCGGCAAGAACGTCGACAGCCCGTTCGACCTCGTCGAGCAGTGCAAAGGTGCAGGCGGCGTTGTACTGAATATTGATGTCGCCTGGATCGGTCGCCAGCGCGCGGTCTAGCCATTGGATCGCGCGGTCACGTTCGCCAAGGAAAGCCAAAGCCGTGGCGCCCAGGCAAGCACAGTTTGCGTTCTCCGGGTGGACAGCAAGTTCCTCCTCACAGCGTTTCACGCCGATCAGGGCATAACGTTTCGCCTTCTCCTGCTCACCGAGCGAGCGGAAAACGCTGATCAGCATGATCGAGGCGCCGTAGTCGGTTGGCTTGATCTCCACAGCCCGCTGAAAGAGCTTTGCCGCCAGATCGAATTGACCGTCGGTGACACAGAATTCCGCATAGTATCGGTTTGCCTCGTGGCAACTTGGATCGAGGGCGAGAGCGTGTTCGAACGCTGCGATGGCTTTCGTTTGTTGGCCGCCGACCGCAAGCGCAAAACCACGTGCGGCGAACGCTTCCGGCAGACGCGGATCGATCGCTATTGCCTTGTCGGCTGTCTCCAAAATGGTCGCGCCCGCGATCTGGCTGCCGTACATCGATTTCAGGCGTGCGTCGCATGCGGCTATGCCGGCGTAGGCTCTGGCATAGCGGTCGTCGAGTTCGATGGCTCGCGCGAAGGACTGCCTTGCCATGAGGTGATTGGCGCGGGAGGCAATGTGGTAGTACTCGCGTCCGCGCAGATAATGTGTATAGGCCTCGACGTTGTCGGTCGGAGCTTGTTCGATCGCCCGCCTTTCGTCAGGCAGCAATCTCACTCTCAGCTGCTCGACGATGGTTTTGGCGATCTCGTCCTGCACGGCAAAGATGTCGGTCAGGTCCCGGTCGTAGCGTGCGCCCCAGATATGGCCGTCACTCACGCCGTCAGTCAGTTCGGCATTGATGCGAACGCGATTGCCCGCCTTTCGCACGCTGCCTTCAACCACATAGGCGACGCCCAACTCCTTGGCGATGCGTTCGATGTTGTGGGAGCGATTGCGGAAAGCAAAGACCGTATTGCGGCTCAGCACGAAGAGACCCGAGACGTTCGACAGATCGGTGATGATGTCTTCGGTTATTCCGTCGCTGAAATAACCTTGCTCGGGATCGTCGCTCAGGTTGGCAAACGGCAAGATGGCGATGGACGGCTTGTCCGGCCGGCGAAAGACAGGGTCGGCCGCGCGAATGGCGGTCGTATGAGCACCCTCGCCCCAGTTCAATCCAAAAATATGGAGAGGGTGAGAAATATTCTTGACCATGCGCTGGCCAAGGTCCGCGAAATCCATATCGAGCTTGTTGCCCAATTCCTGCCTGACCGCAGACGAGCATGTGATGTCGCCCGGCCCGGCCAAACCCTGGATGCGGACGGCCAGATTCACACCGTCGCCGTAATAGTCGTCGCCCTCGACGAGCAGGTCGCCGAAATTGATGCCGACGCGAAACTTGAAGTGGCGGTCTTCGGGCGTATCGGCGTTGCGCAGCAGCATGCCGCGCTGGACCTCGACGGCGCAGCGCGCCGCATTGAGCACACTACCAAACTCCACCAAGAAGCCCGTCGCCCATGACCTTGAAGATGCGGCCGCCATATTTGGCGATTGTCGGGTCGACGAATTCGCGCCGATGGCGGCGCAGCGTGACGAGCGTCTGCTCTTCATTGGCCTCCATCAGGCGGCTGTAGCCAACAATATCGGCAGCCACAATGGCCGCCAAACGACGTACCACCTGCTCTTCCAACATATTCGCTCCTGGGCCGGGGCTGCCCAACTGGTTGAAACCAAGCATAGCAGCAAGTTGGACTTGCGGAAACTTATAGGCGTCCAGGACGCTGAGGAGCGATGCTATTAGCCAGCTTCCGGCTCTTGATCCTGCACCGGCGTTATTCGCCGCCCGGCAATGGCGTACCAGGAAGGTAGAGCATTACCGGCCTGATCTCATAGACTGCCGTCGGATTGGCGCGGCGTAGGCCGCGTGCGATCCCGACCGCTTCGTCCTGGCTCGCGCAGTCGACCACATAAAGACCGAGCAGCGCCTCCTTGGTCTCGGCGAATGGTCCGTCGATCACGTCGCCGGAGCCAGGCCCGCGCAGCGTTATTGCCGTTGCTGGTGAAATCCAGCCGCGCGGCCGGGCCCATCTTGCCCTGGTGGATGAGGCCGTTGTGATAGCTCAGCAACTCGCCCATCAGGGCAGCGTCTTCCTCTGGGCTCATCGAGGTGATGGCGCCTTCTTCATGATAGGCCAGGATGGAGTAGAGCAAGGGACACCTATAGCCGGGTTGGGGAGCGCGAGTATTGTCGAGACCGCCGCAAGATGCCAGCCGCGCCCGCACATCGGTTTTGACTTTTTCGTAGGCCAAACCGCCTTGATCCCCGATCCAAAAGCCTCCAACAGTTGAGGCCGAACCGGAGGACTTTCCATGACCGACAGTTTCACCGCGCTGATGATCGAGGACGAAGGCGGGAAGCCAAAGGCCGGCTTCAAGGACATCACGCTGGCCGACCTGCCCGATCACGACGTGCTGGTCGAGATTTCCCACTCGACGCTGAACTACAAGGACGGGCTGGCGGTATCCGGCAAGGGGCGCATCGCGCGGCGGATGCCGATGGTCGCCGGCATCGACCTCGCCGGCACCGTGGTCGAAGATCGCTCGGGCAAATGGAAAGCCGGCGACAAGGTCGTGCTCAACGGTTTTGGGCTGTCGGAGACCGAATGGGGCGCTTACACGCGCTACCAGCGCGTCAAGCCGGAATGGCTTTTGCGCCTGCCAGACGCCTTTTCGCCCGAACAGGCGATGGCGATCGGCACGGCCGGCTATACCGCGGCGCTCTGCGTGATGGCGCTGGAAGCCTGGGGCACGATCAAGACCGACAAGCGCGAGGTGCTGGTGACCGGTGCTGCCGGCGGTGTCGGTTCGACCGCGATTATCCTGCTTGCAAGCGCGGCTACACGGTGACCGCCGCCACCGGACGGCCGGAGACGCATGACTATCTGTCCGCACTCGGCGCGACAGGCTTCGTCAGCCGCGCGGAATTGGCCGAAAAGGGCGCGCCGCTGCAGAAGGAGCGCTGGGCAGGCGCGGTCGATTCTGTCGGTTCGACAACACTGGCCAACGCGATTGCGCAGACTGTCTATGGCGGTGCGGTGGCTGCCTGCGGCCTTGCCGGCGGCGCCGATCTGCCGGCCACCGTGCTGCCGCACATCTTGCGCGGCGTGGCGCTGCTCGGCGTCGATTCCGTCATGGCGCCGATGGCCAAACGCGAGGCGGCGTGGAAGCTGCTCGCCGAAAGCCTCGATGCCGGCCAACTGGCGAAAATGACCCGCGTCGAGCCGATGTCGAATTTGCCGGAACTGGCCAAGGAAATCCTGGCCGGGCAAGTGCGCGGCCGCGTGGTGATCGAGATCGGGAAGTAGCTTCAACGTACGTCATCCTCGGGCTTGTCCCGAGGATCTACTGCCGGACAGCTGGGAGCAATTTGCCTTTCCTGGAATGCTGACAGATCCTCGGGACAAGCCCGAGGATGACGCGCTAGCCGGCTAGCGTCAGTTCGAGACGACCGGCGCGAGGAAGGTAAAGCCTTCCTTCTCGAACAGTTCCTTGGCCTTCTGGCGTTTGCAGGCACTTTTCGAAGTCCGCCGCGTCCTGATCTTGCGTGGCCGCCGTCAGGCCGACCGGGTAGATGATCGGCGGGTGCGAATCCTCCGGGAAGGTGCCGACCACCTTGACGCCCGGCTCGGCCGCCGCGTCGGTCTGGTAAACGATGCCGGCGGCCGCTTCGCCGGTCGAGACCAGTTTCAGCGCTGCGCGCACGTTCTCGGCCTGCGCGATCTTGCCCGACACGCCTTCCCAGACGCCGAGCTTTTCAAGCGCGGCCTTGCCGTATTTGCCGGCCGGCACGGAATCGACATTGCCCATGGCGAGCTTGCCGTCGCCAATCAGTCCGGCGAGATCGAAATTCGGCGCGATGGTCGCCTCGGCCTTCGAATCCTTCGGCGCGACCAGCACGATGCGGTTGCCCAGCAGCTTCACTTCCGTCTCCGGCTTGGTCAGCTTCTTGTCGGACAGATATTTCATCCAGTCGAGGTCGGCGGAGATGAAGACATCGGCCGGCGCGCCCTCCTCGATCTGCTTGGCCAGCGCCGAGCTCGCGGCATAAGAAATCGTCGCCTTGGCGCCGACATCGGCCTCGCAGGCGGCGTTCACATTGTCGAGCGCGTTCTTCAGGCTGGCCGCGGCGAAGACGGTCAGTCCGTCCTGCGCCGGCGCGGTACCGATCGACATGCCGGCAAAGGCTGCCATCGTCACCAGGAATGTGTGCGTTTGATCATGAAACCCGCTCCTCACTACGCCCAAATGCGCAATTTCGATATGTTCAGCATGAACATAACAGAGCGTTTTTCGGTCCGAAAGCCCCTTGCCCGACAGACGCTGGCAGATTTCTAAAAGCGTGGAAGAACTGGATGAATCCGCTGTTTCACCGCTGGCTCGGGTATGGGGCCACAAGTTGACCGATAGCCGTGGGAATACAGCGTCCCGCTCAGCCGGCGCGCTGCGCCTCGGCAGACGGCAGGTCGTGTCGCTCGCCGATGACGCGGTTGCGGCCGCTGGCCTTGGCTTGATAGAGGCGGCGGTCGGCTTCCGCATAGAGGTTGGTCAGCGTGTCGACCTGCGGCGAGAGTGTGCCGACGCCAACGCTGACGGTCAGGCCCAATTCGCTCGCCATCCGGCGATGCAACCACCGCCTGGCGGATGGTCTCGCCGAGCAGCCAGGCGAGCGTGTGATGCAGCGGGCATAGAACCGCGAACTCTTCACCGCCGAGGCGGAAAACATGCTGGTCGACTGCGCCTGCCTTCTGCGTGAGCAGCAACGCGATCTCGCGGATCACCCGATCGCCTTCGCCGTGGCCATGGCGGTCGTTGATCGCCTTGAAGTGATCGATGTCGATGATCAGCAGGCTGAGCGGCTTGCCGGTTGGCCTTGCTGGCGGCGACGGCGCCGGAGGCCAGCGTCTCGAAGCGTCCGCGATGCAGCAGCCCCGTCAGGCCGTCGCGGCCCGAAACTTCGACCAAGGCCTCGTATTTCTCGCGGTAGGTCAGCAGGTCGAACACATCGGAGATGCCGCGCGGCGTGCTCGATCGCGGACGCTCGACCCATTTCAGGTAGCCCACCATGGCCAGGCTATAGACGAACGCCGCCGCCATTTTAGCGGCCCAGCCGCCGAACAGAACCGACAATGGCGCATCGGTCAGATAGCGCAGGGCCAGATAGAAGCCGATCTGGTCGAAGGTGAGCACCGCACAGGCGCTGAGCGCGATGCGCGGGAACATCGCCCGCCCGAACCATTTGCCGAATTTTTCGTAGCGCAAGAATGATGGCGATGGCGTCGATGTAGAGCAGCGTCGTGCCCCACACCATCAGCCAGCCCATCTCCTGCACAAAGCCGATGTCCGGCGCGCGGTTGTTGGACAGGGTGGCGACCTCGTGGAAGCCCAATATGCCGACCAGCCCGAGCACGAGGAAATTGCCGATCAAGAGGCCGTAGATCGGTTGGCGAACGGTGGTGGCATCCTCCTTGATGTAGAGGAGCAGCAGCATGATCAGCTTGCCGGAAAACAATACGGTCGAGCCCGGCGAGAGGATGCCGAGCGGCAACTCGACATAGAAGCTGCTGGCGAGATAGGTCTCGATGAAATGCATGACGCCAAGCGCCGACATGAACAGGCCGACGCCAAACCGCTTGCGCACCCGCAACAGGCTGGCCATGACGCCGAAATAGAGCGCGGCCTCCATCAGGAGCAGCAGGGAATTCAGATAGGGCGTCGACAGGGCAACGTTCACGCGTAGATCCCGAGCGCGTGAAGATGCAAGCCTGCGCTGAGGACTACACGCTTAGCGCGAAAGCGTTAAGAGCCCGTCTGCAAACGCCTCGAAGCCAGGATAGAAATCGCGTGAGGAGTCACGCCGCCTTTTTGCGCGCCAGCCTAGCCCGGATACTTTCGACATCGGCGCGCGGCGTCGCCGCGAACAGCGTCTTGGTGTAGCTGTGCTGCGGGTCGGAAAAGACTTCGTCGCGCGTGCCGTATTCCACCGCCTCGCCGAAATACATCACCATCACATCGTCGGCGATGTAGCGCACCACCGACAGGTCATGGCTGATGAAGACATAGGTCAGCTTGAACTCGTCCTGCAGGTCGGCCAGCAGGTTGAGCACCTGCGCCTGCACCGAAAGGTCGAGCGCCGAGACCGGCTCGTCGAGCACCAGCAGGCTGGGATTGAGCATCAGCGCGCGGGCGATGGCGATGCGCTGGCGCTGGCCGCCGGAAAACATGTGCGGGTAGCGGTTGTAGTGCTTTTCCTCCAGCCCGACCTTCTTCAGCATCTTCATGGCGCGGTCGCGCCGCTCGTCGGCCGGCGTGTCGGTGTTGATCAGCAGCGGCTCGCCCAGCACGTCGCCGATCTTCTGGCGCGGGTTCAGCGAGCCATATGGGTTCTGGAAAACGATCTGCACCTTGCGGCGCATCTCTCGCGTGAGACCGCTCTTGCCGATATCGACCTTGTTGCCCTCGATCAGCAGGTCGCCGGAGGTCGCCGGATCGATCAGCGTGATGATGCGGGCGAGCGTGGACTTGCCGCAGCCGCTCTCGCCGACGATTGCCAGCGTCTTGCCCTGATCGACCTTGAAGGACACGCCTTTGACCGCATGCACGGTCTTCGCCGGCAGAACATGCCGCCGGGAATATGATAGTCGCGCATGATGTTGCGGCCCTCGAGAACAAGCTTGCTCATAGGGGCGCCTCCAGCGGCGGATTGTTTAGAGCGGCCATGGCATCCGGTGCCCGATCGTCAACGAAGAGTTCGGAGATGGTGGGCAGCCGGTCGCCGGTGGCATTGTCCGGCAAGGCCGCCAGCAGCGCCTTGGTGTAGTTGTTCTTCGGGCGTTCGAAGAGGGACAGCACGTCGGCCTCCTCCATCTTGCGGCCCTTGTACTGAACGATGACGCGGTCGGCGGTCTCGGCGACGACGCCCATATTGTGGGTGATCATGATCAGGCCCATGCCGTGCTCCTGTTGCAGGCCCACCAGCAAGTCGAGGATCTGCTTCTGGATGGTGACGTCGAGCGCGGTGGTCGGCTCGTCGGCGATCAGCAGTTTCGGATTGCAGGCGATGGCGATGGCGATCATGACGCGCTGGCACTGGCCGCCCGACATCTGGTGCGGGAAATGGCGCAGTCGTTCGGCGGGATCGGGAAGTCCGACCTGCTTGAACAGTTCGATGGCGCGGGCGCGGCGCTGCGCCTTGTCCAGGTTCATGTGGACCCGCAGCACCTCCTCGATCTGGAAGCCGACGGTGAAGCAGGGATTGAGGCTCGCGACCGGCTCCTGGAAGATCATCGCGATGTCCTTGCCGACGATCTTGCGGCGGTCGGCCGTGGACAAGCCGAGCAGGTCGCGGCCCTGGAAGGTCATCTTGTCGGCGGTGACTTTCGCCGTCCAGGGCAGCAGGCCCATGGCCGCCAGCATCGAGACCGACTTGCCGGAGCCGGATTCGCCGACGATCGCCAGCACCTCGCGCTCGTGCACCTTGAGCGAGACGCCATCGACGGCGCGGAACGGACCGGAGGCCGTCTGGAATTCGACGACGAGATTTTCGATTTCAAGAAGCGCCATTTCTGCCCCTATGCCGTCTGCACTGAAAGCCGCGCCGCGGCCGCAAATCCCGATTGAATGCGACGGCAAGCATTCGTACTATCCGCTCGGATACAACGAGGGTTGCCGTCATGAAGCTGCTTCGAACGCTTGCCGTCGCCGGGCTGATCGCCTGCGCGCCATTTGCCGCCCAGGCGCAGACGACGGCGCGAGCCGGCGACGATCGAACTCACCGGTGGCGCGACCTCGCCGATCGCACTGACGCCCGAGATGCTGGCTGGATTGCCTCAAGTCGAGCAGGACGTCACTTTCCAGACGTCGAAGGGTCCGTCGAGCGGTCACTACAAAGGCGTGCTCGTTCTGGGAGGTGCTCAAGGCCAACAAGGCGCTCGATGGGCTGCAACGGAACGGCGAACTGAAGAAGACCTTCCTCGTCACCGCCAAGGACGACTACCAGATCGCCTTCTCGGTCGGCGAGATCCATCCCGAGTTCGGCAACACGCCGCTGATGATTGCCACGGAGGTCGACGGCAAGCCGATCGAAGGCGGTCCGCGCATCGTCGTGCCCGGCGATACGCGGGGCGCAAGGGCTGTGCAGGAGATCGTGAAGATCGAGATGAGGTAGGCAGACGGCCAACATCGCTCGGCCTCAGCACCTCTTCAGCTTCGGGTCGAGCGCGTCGCGCAGGCCGTCGCCCATCAGATTGATGGCGAGCACGGTGATCAGGATGGCGAGGCCGGGCAAGCGTGACCACCCACCAGGCGCGCAGGATGAATTCGCGCGCTTCGGCCAGCATCGTGCCCCATTCCGGCGTCGGCGGCTGCGCGCCCATGCCGAGGAAGCCGAGGGCTGCGGCGTCGAGGATGGCGTTGGAGAAGGAGAGCGTCGCCTGGACGATCAGCGGCGCCATGCAGTTGGGCAGGATGGTCTTGAACATCAGCCGCAGCGGCCCGGCGCCGGCGACCTTGGCCGCCACGACATAGTCGCGCGTCTTTTCGGCCATCACGGCGGCGCGGGTCAGCCGCACGAAATGCGGCTGGAACACCAGCGCGATGGCGATCATCGCATTGATCAGGCCGGGGCCGAGCACCGCGACCAGCACCAGCGCCAGCAGCAGCGACGGGAAGGCCAGGATGATGTCCATGACGCGCATGATCACCGTGTCGACCCAGCCGCGGAAATAGCCGGCGACGACGCCGATCAGGATGCCGCCGACCAGCGCGATGGTGGTGACGATGACGCCGATGAACAGCGAATAGCGGGTGCCGTAGATCAGGCGGGAGAGGATGTCGCGGCCGACGGCGTCGGTGCCGAGCAGGAATGCCGTGCTGCCGCCCTCCTCCCAGAAGGGCGGAACGAGCATGGCGTCGCGGTACTGCGCGTTCGGCGCGTGCGGTGCGATCAGCGGCGCAAAGACCGCCAGGATGACGAGGAAGACGAAGAACCAGAGGCCGATGACGGCGCCGCGGTTCTCGGAGAAATAGTACCAGAACTCGGCAAAGCGGGCGCGGCGCGAGGGATCCTTGGACAGCGGGTCGACGGTGGCGGCGGGTGCGTGGGTGGTTGCTTCTGCCATGGTCGCCTCCTCAGTGCCGGATGCGCGGGTTGATCAGGCCGTAGAGCAGGTCGACGAGCAGGTTGACCAGCATGATGATGCCGGCGATGATCAAGCAGCCCGCCCTGGATGACCGGATAGTCGCGCCTGAAGACCGAATCGACCATCCATTTGCCGATGCCCGGCCAGGAGAAGATCGTCTCCGTCAGGATCGCGCCGGCCAGCATGACGCCGACCTGCAGGCCGATCGTGGTGACGACCGGGATCATCGCGTTGCGCAGCGCATGGACGCCGACGACGCGGAACGCCGACAGGCCCTTGGCGCGGGCGGTGCGCACATAGTCCTCCGACAGCACTTCCAGCATGGCCGAACGCGTCTGGCGCGCGATGACGGCCAGCGGAATGGTGCCGAGCACGATGGTCGGCAGGATGAGATGGCTCACCGCCGATTTGAAGGCGCCGGCCTGGCCGGAGATCAGCGAGTCGACCAGCATGAAGCCGGTGACCGGCGGGAAGAAGATACATCAGCGAAATGCGGCCGGAGACCGGCGTCCACTGCAGCATGCCGGAGAACAGGATGATCAGCAGCAGGCCCCACCAGAAGATCGGCATCGAAAAGCCGATCAGCGCCGTGCCCATGATCGCCTGGTCGAACCAGGAGCCGCGCTTGATGGCGGCGAAGAACGCCGGCCGGAATGCCGAGCACCACGGCGAAAACGATGGCGCAGAGCGACAGCTCCAGCGTCGCCGGGAACAGCTCGAAGAACTGGTCGAGGACCGGCTGCTTGGTCGAGATCGAGGTGCCGAAATCGCCGTGCAGGATGCCCCAGAGATAATCGAGATACTGGATGACGAGCGGCCGGTCGAGGCCAAGCTGGTGCGAGATCTCGGCGTGGCGCTCGGGCGATCCATGACGCGCTCGCCGGACAGCAGCGCGACCGGATCGCCGGGCAGAAGCCGGATGAAGGAGAAGGCAATGATCGAGACCCCGATGAAGGTCGGGATCAGAACGGCCAGCCGGCCGAGCAGAAATCGCAACATGCTCAGTCCCTCCACGTCCCCGAGCGCCGGCTCTTCGCCGGCTGCTACCGCAGATATGCAGAAAGGGCGCTCACCTGCGGCGAGCGCCCCTTCGTGTTCCTCGCTTAGCAGACCTTATTCGGCGATGTCGACGCCGTCAAAGGCGAAATCGCCGAGCGGGCTCTGGACGAAGCCTTCGACACCCTTGCGCATCGGCACGACCGACAGCGAGTGGTCGAGCGTCGCCCACGGCGCTTCCCGCTTGAAGACGACCTGCGCCTGCTCGTAGAGCTTGGTGCGCTCGTCCTGGTTCGTCTGCTCCTTGGCCTTGGTGACGAGATCGTCGAACTCCTTGTTGCACCATTGCGCGCGGTTGTTGCCGCCGACCGCGTCGCAGCCGAGCAGCGTGTCGAGGAAGTTGTCCGGATCGCCATTGTCGCCGGTCCAGCCGAGGATGACCGCGCCGTCGCGGTCCTTGGCCTCGACTTTTCGAGATATTCGGCCCATTCGTAGGAGACGATCTCGACCTTGACGCCGATCTTGTCGAAGTCGGACTGGATCAGTTCGGCGGCGCGCCGCGCGTTCGAGCATGTAGGGACGCGCCACGGGCATCGCCCAGACCTTCATCGAGAGGTCCTTGACGCCGGCTTCCTCGAGCATCTTCTTGGCCGCTTCCGGATCGTAGTCATCGTCGACGGTGGCCTCGTCATAGGACCACATGGTCGGCGGGATCGGGTTCTTGGCGGCCGTTGCAGTAGCCCTGGAAGACGCGCGTCGACGATCGCCTGCTTGTTGATCGCCATGTTCAGCGCCTTGCGCACCTTCGGGCTTGTCGAACGGCGCCTGCGTCGTGTTGTAGGCGAGGTAGGCGACGTTCAGGCCCTCCTGCTCGGCGATCTTGAGGTTCGCGTCGGCCTTCATCGCTTCGACGTCGGCTGCGTTCGGATACGGCATCAGGTGGCATTCGCCGGCCTTCAGCTTCTGGTAGCGCACCGAGGCGTCGGTGGTGATGGCGAAGACGAGATCGTCGATCTTCTGCTTGCCGCCCCAATAGTCGGGGTTGGCCTTGTAGCGGATGACGGCATCCTGCTGGTAGCCGACGAACTTGAACGGGCCGGTGCCGAGCGGCATCTGGTTCAACTGGTTCATCTTGCCGTCGGCCTGCAGCTTGTCGGCATATTCCTTCGACATGATCGAGGCGAAGGGCATCGCGACATTGGCCAGGAACGGCGCTTCACGCCGTTTCAGCGTGAACTTCACCGTCATGTCGTCGACCTTTTCGACGCCGGCGAGCAGGTCCGGGAAACCCATGCCGGCGAAATATTCCCAGTTCGTGCCCTCGACATATTTGTGCCAGGGATGGTCGGCTTTCCACATGCGCTCGAAGGTGAACAGCACGTCGTCGGCGTTCATTTCGCGGGTCGGCGTGAAGAACTCGGTCGTCTGGAATTTCACGCCCGGACGAAGCTTGAAGGTGTATTCGAGGCCGTCGTCGGAGATGTTCCAGCTTTCGGCGAGCGCCGGCTCGACTTCGGTGGTGCCCGGCTTGAAGGCGAGCAGCGGATTGTAGACCGTGTGGGCCGACGCGTCGAAGGTGTTGCCGCCGGTGTAGAGGCCGGGGTCAAAACCTTCCGGCGAGGCTTCCGAGCAGAAGACGAATGTCTTCGCGCTTGCCAGCACTGCTCAGCATCGTTGCCGCGAGCAGCGCCGCCGCAAAAGTGATTTTCGTTTTCATTCCAGTCGCTCCCTGATCGTGCTCGGCCCGTTGCTACCGGGTCGCTGGGAGCGCATGTAATCCACGTTTTTTGGCCTATGGAACGGCCAGAAGACACAAGCCGGTGAACGAAAGCAAAGATGTCAATTGCGAGCACGTTGAGGCCGGCGGCCAATGGCATAGTTGATCCTGAGACGTTTCGTACTTCCTGCGCTTGCCGATACCCCTCTGTAGCCGCCGGTGCTCGAACGATGCATTCGCCTCAACAAAAACGGGCCGCGCATTGCTGCGCGGCCCGCATATGTCTGTTCGCCAGCCGGTCGCCCGGCAGCAATGTTATTCGGCGACGTCGACACCCGAGAAGGAGTGATGGCCGAGCGGGCTCATCACGTAGCCGGAGATCTTCTTCGACATCGGCATCACGACGACCGAGTGGTCGAGCGTTGCCCAAGGAGCCTCTTTCTTGAAGACGGTCTGCGCCTTCTTGTAGAGGTCGGTGCGGGCCGCCTGGTCGACGGTCTGCTTGGCGTCCATGACCAGCTTGTTGAACTCTTCGTTGCACCACTGCGCGCGGTTGTTGCCGCCGACCGCATCGCAGCCGAGCAGGGTGTGCAGGAAGTTGTCCGGATCGCCATTGTCGCCGGTCCAGCCGAGGATCACCGCGCCGTCGCGGTCCTTGGCCTTCGACTTTTCGAGATACTCGGCCCACTCGTAGGAGACGATCTCAGCCTTCACGCCGACAGCGGCGAGATCGGACTGGATCAGCTCCGCCGCGCGGCGAGCGTTGAGCATGTAGGGACGCGCAACCGGCATCGCCCAGACCTTCATCGAAAGGTCCTTGACGCCGGCAGCTTCGAGCGCTGCCTTGGAAGCGGCCGGATCGTACTTGTCGTCGACGGTCGCTTCGTCATAGGACCACATCGTCGGCGGGATCGGGTTCTTGGCCACTTCGGCCGCGCCCTCGAACACGCTCTTGACGATGGCTTCCTTGTTGATCGCCTGGTTCAGCGCCTTGCGGACCTCGGCCTTGTCGAACGGCGCCTGCGTCGTGTTGTAGGCGAGGTAAGCGACGTTGAGGCCGTTTTCCTTCATCGTGGTCAGGTTGGCGTCCTGCTCGATAGCCGGAACGTCAGCTGCGTTCGGATACGGGAAAATCTGGCACTCGTTGGCCTTCAGCTTCTGCAAGCGGACGGCGGCGTCGGTGGTGATGGCGAAGACCAGATCGTCGATCTTTTCCTTGCCCTTCCAGTAGCCGTCATGCGCCTGATAGCGGATCACCGCATCCTGCTGGTAGCCGACGAACTTGAACGGACCGGTGCCGAGCGGCATCTGGTTCAACTGCGCCATCTTGCCGTCGGCCTGCAGCTTGTCGGCATATTCCTTCGACATGATCGAAGCGAAATCCATGCCGAGGTTGGCGATGAACGGCGCTTCCTTGGTCTTGAGCGTGAACTTCACCTCGAGGTCGCCGACCTTCTCGATCGACGAGATCAGTTCCGGGAAGCCCATGCCGGCGAAATATTCCCAGGAGCCGCCCTCGACGTACTTGTTCCACGGATTGTCGGCCTTGAGCTGGCGCTCGAAGGAGAAGATCACGTCGTCGGCATTGAGGTCGCGGGTCGGGGTGAAGAATTCGGTGGTCTGGAATTTCACGCCCGGGCGAATCTTGAAGGTGTACTGCAAGCCGTCGTCGGAAACCGTCCAGCTTTCAGCGAGGCCCGGCTCGATTTCGGTCGTGCCCGGCTTGAACTCGACAAGGCGGTTGTAGACCGGACGCGAGGAGGCGTCGAAGGTCGTGCCGGCGGTGTACAGCGCGGGGTCGAAACCTTCCGGCGAACCTTCCGAGCAGTAGACCAAGGTCTTGGCATTCGCGACGCCACCCAGCATCGTCGCGGTCAGCAGCGCTGCCGCGAGTGTCATTCTTTTCATTGAAGTACTCCCTGTTAACTCCAAGCCCCTCTGTAGGCTGGTGAGCGCGCATATAACCACGTTTTCTAAGCGATGGAACTCCCTGTTTGCACAAGTGCGTGAACGTAGAAAACGTTGCTCAATTTGCGCCTTCTGGTGGGCCAAACAGGTTGTCTTGAGCGCATAGCTGTTGAAGAAGCCGGGTGACGCAGGGGCAGTTGCGTCCGCGCGATCTTGCGTCCATCTTCGCTATGGAAATAGATAGTCGATCCGGTGACGCGACAAACACAACGATGCCCTCGCGGGCGGTCGCCGGACGGGAACGAAGCGGCACAGCGCCAAGCGCGCTCGGGGAGGACCAATGGCCAAAACGCCAGACGACAGCAACATCCAAGACCAAGGCAGCGCCAAAGGCGGCCAAGGCCGTGCCGGCGAAAAGTGCCGCGAGCAAGCCGGCCAAGGTCGCCGCAAAGCCGGTTGCCAAGGCGACGGCTAAACCGGCGGCAAAGACCGTCGCAAGAGCGACTGCTCCAAAGCCGGTCGCCGCAAAGCCGTGCTGCAAAGCCGGCTCCTTCAAAGGCGCCGCTTAAGACAATCGCAAAACCAGGGCCGGCAAAAGCGTCGAAGGCCTCGCCTGCCAAGGCCGCTCCCGCCAAATCCGCCGCGCCAAAGGCAGCGGCGAAACCCGCTACTGCAAAGGCGCCGGCAGCGAGCAAGCCAGCTGCGGCCAAAAAAGCACCAGCCAAAGCAGCACCAGCAGCGCCGGCAGCGAACGCGGCCAAGACAAATGGCAACGCAAAGCCGGCTCCGAAAGCAGCACCCTATGCCGGCAAGCCGTGGCTCGCGAGCTATTCAAGCGTGGTGCCGGCCGAGATCGGCCCGCTGCCCTATTCGAATATCGGCGATCTTCTGGTCGATGCCTGCCGCAAGTTTGCCGGCCGTCCGGCGTTCACCTGCATGGACAAGACGCTGACCTATGCCGAAGTCGCAAAGCATGCGGAAACCTTCGGCGCCTTCCTGCAATCGAAGGGGCTGAAGCCCGGCGCGCGCGTCGCCATCATGATGCCGAACGTGCTGCAATATCCGGTGGCGATGATGGGCATCTTGCGCGCCGGCTACGCGGTCGTGAACGTCAATCCGCTCTACACGCCGCGCGAGCTCGAGCACCAGCTCAAGGACTCCGGCGCGGAAGCGATCGTCATCCTGGAAAATTTCGCCACGACCTTGCAGACCTGCATCGCCAAGACGCCGGTCAAGCATGTCATCGTCGCCGCCATGGGCGACATGCTGGGCATGAAGGGAATGCTCGTAAACCTTGTCGTGCGCAGGGTGAAAAAGATGGTGCCGGCGTGGGACCTGCCGGGCCATACGAAATTTCCCGCCGCGCTGAAGCAAGGGGCGGCCGCGACATTGAAGCCGGCAAACCCATCGCCGGACGATATCGCCTTCCTGCAATATACAGGCGGCACAACCGGCGTGTCGAAGGGCGCGACGCTGCTGCACCGGAACATCCTGGCGAACGTTGCGCAAAACATCTTGTGGCAGGAAACGGCCTTCGTAAAACGGCCGAAGCCGGAGCGCCTGATGTTCGTTTGCCCGCTGCCGCTCTACCATATCTATGCGCTGACGGTGAACGCGCTGATGGGCATGTATCAGGGCGCGCAGAACCTCTTGATCCCCAATCCGCGCGACATTCCGGGCTTCGTGAAGGAGCTGCAGAAATATCCGGTCAACGTGTTCCCCGGTCTGAACACGCTGTTCAACGGGCTGATGAACAACGAGGACTTCCGCAAGCTCGACTTCAAGCCGCTGATGCTGACCTTCGCCGGCGGCATGGCGGCACAGCGGCCGGTGGCCGAACGCTGGTTCAAGCTGACGGGCATACCGGTGACCGAAGGCTATGGGCTTTCGGAGACTTCGCCGGTAGCCACCACCAACAGGTTCGACGTCGAGGAGTTTTCCGGCACGATCGGCCTGCCCATTTCGTCGACCGAAATCGCGATCCGGGACGACGATGGCAACGATGTCGCGCTCGGCGAGGTCGGCGAAATCTGCATTCGCGGGCCGCAGGTGATGGCAGGTTACTGGAACCGGCCGGACGAGACCGCCAAGGTGATGACCAACGACGGTTTCTTCAAGACCGGCGACATGGGCTTCATGGACGCCAAGGGCTACACCAAGATCGTCGACCGCAAGAAGGACATGATCCTGGTTTCCGGCTTCAACGTCTATCCGAACGAGCTGGAAGAGGTGGTCGCGCAGCATCCGGGCGTGCTGGAAGTGGCGGCGATTGGCATACCGGACGAGAAGTCCGGCGAGGTGCCGAAACTCTTCATCGTGAAGAAGGACGGCGCGCTGACCGACAAGGATGTGCTCGACTTCTGCCGCAAGAACCTGACAGGCTATAAGATGCCGCGGTTCGTGGAGTTCCGCACCGAACTGCCGAAGAGCCCGGTGGGCAAGATTCTCAGGAAGGATTTGCGCGGGTAGGCGAAGCTTCAAGCTGCTTCGATATCGGTCTGCGGAAAGTCGTCGCCTTTGAACAGCAGAGGCGTATCTCGCGCTTTGGCGCACGCATAGGCGAAGCAGTCGCCAAAATTGAGCTTGGCGGGATGCCCCATAGCCCTGCCAAAGTCGCGTGCAGCCTTGGTCGCTGCTCGACCGATCACCGGATCGATCGACATCTCCACGGCGCCGATTTCCATCAGGAAACCATGGACGATCCGATCGACACGGTCGAACAGCAAGCGTGGTATGGGAGCATCCTGTCCCAACAGGGCAACGGTCTTGCTGCGCGCCAAACCGATGATTGCTTCATGAGCCGCGATCGGCGAAAAATAGAACGGTCCCGAATTGGCTTCGATTTTGGCGAGTAGCGTCTCACCATCCTCTTCATCAGCCAGGATCGCTATTATGGCAGAGGCGTCCAGAAACATCAGACGTCACCCCAGCTTTCGTCCATGAACTTGTTCATGTCGAAATCTGGAGCGTTTGGTCCGATGCTACGCAAGGCATTCTGAAATTTGCGGACACGTTTTCGTAGCGGCACTTCCGCTTTTGTCCGGGCCAGCTCATTTTCCAACGCGATCCGAACAGCTGCGGTCTTGGTCGGCGCTTCAATAGCCACCTGTACTTCACGCGCCAGGGCATCGACTGCCTTATCTCGAATGTAGAGGCTCATCGCCATTCCGTATATTCATTTTTTCTTGCATGAATATACGCCGAACGAACCCCAATTCAACCCCTCACCTCGGCACGCCGCATCTGGAAGCCGGTCTTCGATTGCTCGAAGCCGGCTTTTTCATAGAAGCGGAGGATTCCGAGATCGTTGGAGCCCGTCATCAGCATGACCTTGTAGCAGCCATGCTCGAAGGCTCTGCGTGTGGCCTCGTGAAGGATAGCAGTTGCATAGCCCCTGCCGCGCGCAGCACCGTCCGTCGCGACATTTTCGATCAACGCATAGGGCATTGCCTGGCGCGTCAGGTTTGGGATGACGATCAGCGTGCATGTCGTCACAGGCAACTCATCGACCAACCCGACAAGCAGTGCGCTACCGGGATATCGATGCAATTCCGCGACGAATTGTTCGGCGCGCCGTTGTGGCACCGCGGCGTTGAACTCGGCATTGCGAAATTCAAGATAGAGCCGCTGCACTCCTGGCAGATCGCCTGGCTTTGCGTCGCGGACGGTTAAGCCGGCAGGCGCAGCCGTCATTCCCGATCCAACAAATAGGCCGGCAGGTCCGCCACCGAGTTCAGCACCACATCTGCCAGCGGCAATAGCGTCTGGCGCGTGCCGGTGCCGGAAAGCACGCCGACATTCAGGCCGACGCCCCCTGCCCTGCCCATTTCCAGGTCATGACGGTTGTCGCCGACCATCGCGATCTCGGCCGGCCTGAGACCTGTAAGATCGCAGAAGGCGTAGACCGAATCCGGCGCGGGCTTTGAGTTGGCGACCGCGTCGTAGCCGTACACCGCCGTGAAGAGTTGGACGACGCCGAGCGCGAGCAACGTCTTTTCCGCGCCCGCGGTCGAGTCGTTCGTGGCGATGCCAAGCTGTATGCCGGCATCGTAGAGTTTGCCCAGCGCATCGATGACGCCCGTCAGCGGCACCGCCTGCGCCGCACCTTCCGCCGCCGTGACCGAGTCGAAATGCTCGACCATACGCAGGCGCTCGCCCTCGGTCAGGCCCGGGTACCATAGGCCGACAATGTCGGCGTTGGTGCCGGCCGCAAAGACGGAATCGGCGCGGAAGCGTCCGACTGCCGAGTCATAGCCGGCGGTGTCCATCATGGCGTCGGCCAGCGTGCGGTCGCCTTGCGCGGCCTTCAGCGCCATCAGGTCGCCAATCGCATGCCAGGTCGCCTGGAAGTCGACCAGCGTGCCGTCCTTGTCGAAGAGGATGCCTTTGATGGGAGCTTTCATGCTTCGGTACCCGGACGGATCGAGCAGATTGCCGTAGACGCCCCCTCACCCGGCCTCCGCTTCGCTCGGCCACCCTCTCCCCGTCGGGGAGAGGAGGTCGCCAGGGCTGCGATCAGACAGGTTGAAGGCGGGACGCGACGGTGGGAAACTCCTCTCCCCGACGGGGAGAGGGTGGCCGAGCGAAGCGGAGGCCGGGTGAGGGGGCGTATCGATCATGACAAGGTCAAGGCCAATACCCCTCAGCTTCTGGATATAGGCCACAAGGCCGGTGGTCGAGGCGTCGCTGGTCGAGGTTTTTTGCCTTCGACAACGGGGAGCAGGTTGGTGGCCAGTTCCTTGCCGAGTTCGACGCCCCATTGGTCGAAGGAATTGATGTCGAACAGCACGCCCTCGACGAAAACGCGATGCTCGTAGAGCGCGATCAGCCGGCCCAGCGTGCGCGGGTCGAGCTTCTTGTAGAGGATCGTCAGCGACGGCCGATTGCCGGAGAACACGCGGTGCGGCGCGACCTTGTCGACCTCCGCCGCCTTCATGCCCTTTGCCAGCATCTGCGCCTTCGCTTCCTTCAACGTGCGGCCCTTCATCAGCGCTTCCGATTGAGCCAGGCAGTTGGCGAGCAGAAGGTCGTGATGATGTTTCAGGTCCGGCTCGTGGCCTTCCGCGGCGGCCAGGAATTCGACCGGAATGAAGTCCGTGCCCTGATGCAGAAGCTGGAAGAAGGCGTGCTGGCCATTGGTGCCGGGCTCGCCCCAGACCAGCGGGCCGGTTGGCGTCTTCACCGCCGTGCCGTCGATAGTGACACTCTTGCCGTTCGATTCCATGTCGAGCTGCTGCAGATAGGCCGGCAGGCGCGCCAGCCGCTGATCGTAGGGAATGACCGCGCGCGCCGGGTAACCGCAGACGACGCGATGCCAGTAGCCGACGAGGCCAAGGATCGCAGGCAGGTTCTTCAACGTCGGCGCCTTGGCGAAATGCTGGTCCATTTCATGTGCGCCGCCGAGGAAGGCGCGAAAATTTTCCGGGCCGACGGCAATCATGATGGGCAGGCCGATCGCCGACCAGAGCGAATAGCGCCCGCCGACCCAATCCCAGAAGCCGAAGACGCGCTCCGGCGCGATGCCGAATGCCGCGACCTTGTCGAGCGCGGTCGAGACCGCCGCGAAATGGTGGACCACCGCCTCCTTGCCCAGCGCCATTTCGACCCAGCGACGCGCCGTTTCGGCGTTGGTCATCGTCTCGACAGTGGTGAAGGTTTTCGACGCGATGATGAAGAGCGTGGTCTCGGGTTTCAGCCCCTTCAGCGTGTCGTGGATGTGTGCGCCGTCGATATTGGAGACGTAATGCGAGCGCGGGCCGTCATGATATGGCGCCAGCGCCAGCGTCGCCATCGCCGGGCCGAGATCGGAGCCGCCGATGCCGATGTTGACCACGTCGGTGATGGGCTTTCCCGTCGCGCCCTTGGCGCTGCCTGAACGGATGGCGTTAGCGAAACTTCTCCATCTCGTCGAGCACGGACTTGACGTCGCGCTGCACGTCCTGCCCGGCGAGCTTGATGCCCTTGCCATCGAGATTGCGCAGCGCCGTGTGCAGCACCGCGCGATCCTCGGTGATGTTGATGCGCTTGCCCGAGAGCATCGCCTTGCGGCGTTCGACAAGGCCAGCGGCGTCCGCGAGTTTTTCGAGCAAAGCCATCGTCTTTCGCGTCACCGCGCATTTCGACCAGTCGATCAGCAGGTCGCCGTCGTTGAGCGAAAACTCGCGAAAACGCTTTGGATCATCGGCAAAGGCCTTGCGCATGTTCTTTGGCGCGTCGGCGCGGTTCTTGCGCAGGGCGGTGAGCGCGGAAGCGACGGATTTTGCGGCCACGGCAGATCTCCAGAGCATGCGGGGTTTCAGCACATTCCATAGCACAGCCGCAGGAGCCGCAAGAGGCCAATCACCGGCGCGACATCACGGCGGAAAGCATAAGGTCACGTGATTGGAGGCACGGGATCGATCAGCGCCGTGAATGGTACAGATCAGAATAATTCATTGGCGCAACGCGTTGGACCAACGATACCTTTCCGCTGCCCCCAAGTCAGTAGACCGCCCGCTCCCGAGGAGACGTTATGCCACAGAGAAACGACACGGCCATATGGTCCGGCCTGTTCCGCATTTCGGCCGAGTCCGGCCAGACGCTGCAAGCGCAAATCCGCCAGGCGATCGTCGCAGCCATTCTGGACCGCCAGATCGCGGCGTCAATGCCCCTTCCGTCTTGCCGCATCCTGGCGGAGAAACTTGGCGTGGCGCGCGGCACCGTGGTGCTGGCGTTCCAGCAACTCGTCGACCAGGGTTTTCTGATCGCGCGCGAACGGCGCGGGCACTTCGTCAATCCGGACGTCATCGCCAGCCCGCCACGCCCGCTGCAGAAGTCCGAGCAGCCGGTGGACCAGATCGACTGGAAGGCGATGCGCAAGCTGGAGCCGACCGAGATCGCGCCGCCGCCTTTGCAGAACAACAACTGGATCAAGTCCGCCTACCCGTTCGTCTACGGGCAGTTCGACCCGTCGCTGTTTCCGACGCCCGAATGGCGTGAGTGCAACCGCATGGCGCTGGCTGTTCTGGAAATCCGCAACTGGGCGGCCGATGTCGGCGACCGCGACGATCCGCTGCTGATCGAGCAGATCCAGGCGCGGCTGTTGCCGCGGCGCGGCATCTTCGCCAATCCGGACGAGATCATCGTGACGCTCGGCGCGCAGCACGCGCTCTACATGCTGGCGACGCTGCTGATGGGCAAGGGCAGCAAGGTGGCGATGGAAGACCCCGGCTATCCGGACGCGCGCTCGATCTTCCGGCTCGCCGGCGCCGACATCGCGCCGACGCCGGTCGACGCGCAGGGCATCGTCACCAGCGCCATTCCGCAGGACGCGAATTTCGTCTTCGTGACGCCGAGCCACCAGTGCCCGACGATGGTGTCGCTCAGCTCCGAGCGGCGCGCCGATCTGTTGAAGCGCGCCGCGCGCGACAACCAGATCATCATCGAGGACGGCTATGACGGCCAGCTCATCGACGAGGCGCCGCAGCAGGCACTGAAGAGCCAGGACAAGAGCGGGCGCGTCATCTATGTCGGCTCGATGTCGAAGACGCTGGCTCCCGGCCTGCGGCTTGGCTACATCGTCGCCTCGGCGGAGCTGATTGCCGAGCTGCGCGCGCTGCGCCGCTTCATGCTGCGGCACCCGCCGGCCAACAACCAGCGGGCGGTGGCGCTGTTCCTGTCGCTCGGCCATCACGATGCGCTGGTGCGCAGGCTGTCGGCTGCGTTCGAAGAGCGGCGCAAGCGCGTCTTCGGCGCCATCTCCAACTATCTGCCCGAGTGGCGCGCAACCGACCCGGCCGGCGGCTCGTCGCTCTGGCTGGAGGGGCCGCGCGGCGCCGATTCGCGCTACATCGCCGAGGCTGCGGCGCGGCGTGGCGTGATCATCGAACCCGGCGACCGCTTCTTCGATACCAAGGATAAGCCGACGCGCTTCATGCGGCTCGGCATCTCCTCGATCGGTCTGCAGCACATCGAGCCTGGCATCCGCGAGCTGGCAAACTCGATCGAGCGCCGGGCAGTGGCGGCATAAGAAATCGATCTCTGCCGGGAACAAACCACTTTGCCGGGAACCTATTTCTTCGGGTTCCCGGCAAAGGCCGCCGTCAGGCCAAGCCCGATCATGATGGTGCCGCTGACATAGTGCTCGGCGCGCAGGTAGGCCACATTGCCACGCAGGAAGCGGCCGGCGGTGCTGGCGGCCAGCGAATAACAACTGTCGGTGATGAACCCTAGCGCGGTGAAGATCAGCCCGAGGATCGCCATCTGCATGGCGGCGTGACCGCGTTCGACGTCGACGAATTGCGGCAGGAAGGCGAAGAAGAACAGCGCCGTCTTGGGATTGAGAAGGTTGACGATGAAGCCGTCGCGGAACAGCCGCGAAAGCTTGTGCGTGGCGAACGTCACCGCCGAAGGTTCGGCCGGGCGGCTGAGGAGCTTTTTCAAGCCGATCCAGATGAGATAGGCGGCGCCCGCATATTTGATGATGCCGAAGGCGATCGCCGAGGAGGCGAGCACGGCGGAGAGGCCGAGCGACGCCGCCAGCACATGCACCAGCGTTGCCGTATGAATGCCAAGGATCGAGACGAGGCCGGCGGTGCGGCCCTGCTCGATCGAGCGGGCGACGATGTAGAGGACGGCCGGGCCGGGAACCAGCAGCAGCGCCAGCGCGGCGATGGTGAACATCCAGAGAGACTGGGCGTCGGGTGTTACCAAAGTCATGGAATAGCTCCGATTGAGGGCGGAGCCAGCCTCAACGCGCGCACTTAGTCAACAGGCAGGAAAACGAAGAGTTTGGTTCAGATCGTTGAATGGCGGCGCTGAGGAATAGCGGCCGCCTAGTGTCGCCTCATCCTTCGGCGGACTCGACCTCCTACGCCTTCAGCGCCTTCCTGGCCTTGTCGAAGTCCGCCCATTCGTCCTCGCTTTCAGGGCGTCGGCCAGAGCCTTGTTGCCGATGGTGAAGGCATCGGGCGCGAGCTTCTTCTTCAACGCATCCCACGGCACGGGCACCGAAACCGTCGCCTTTTCCTTGCCGCGGCTGGACCACGGCGCGACAGTGGTCGAGCCGCGGCCGTTGCGCAGATAGTCGATGAATATGCGGCCCGTGCGCGCCTTCTTCGACAGCGTCGCGGTGTAGCGGTCCGGCTCGGACTGCTCCATGGCGCGGGCAAAATCGTGGGAAAAGGTCTTGACGCCGGTCCAGTCGGCCGACGGTTTCAGCGGCACGATGACATGGAAACCTTTGCCGCCGGAAGTCTTGAGGAAAGAAGGTAGGCCGATTTCGTCGAGCCGTGATTTGACGTCCAGCGTCGCGTCGCGGACGGCCTGAACGTCCAGCCCTTCGTCAGGATCGAGGTCGAAGACGATCTGGTCCGGCTGCTCGATCTTGTCGATGGTCGACCCCCAGAGGTGGACTTCGACGCAGCCATACTGGACGAGTGCTGCAAGGCCGTCGAAATTTTCGATGTAGAGCAGCTCGTCGCCGGTTTCGGGATCCTTCATGCGCAGGATCGCCTCGCTCATGCCGGGCGACGCATGTTTCTGGAAGAAGCGCGGACCGCCGACGCCATCCGGCGCGCGCACCAGGCTGAGCGGCCGGCTGACGACAAAACGCTCCATGCGCGGCCATGCCTGCTCATAATAGTCGAGCAGGTCTTTCTTGGTGACGCCGACCGCAGGCCACAGCTTCTTGTCGGGGCTTGTAAGCTTGACCTCGGTCATTGGCCTCCCGGCTCCTTGCGCCGCCTTCTTGCCGGCCGCCTTCGGCTTTGCAGTGTCGGCCTTCTCCGGAACTTCGGCAACCACCTCGTCAGCGGACTTGTCTTCGCGCAGACCCTGGAAGGAGGCATGGCGCAGGATCTTGTCGGCTGTCCAGGCGCGGAATTCTATCTCGGCCACCAGCTCTGGCTTGACCCACACAGCGCCTTTCTGCTTTGCCAGCGGCCCAGCGAAGGGCGGCTTGTCCGCTTTCAGTCTGTCCAGCTTCTTCTTCAGGTCGAGCGATGTCGGGGCATTGAAACCGGTACCGACATTGCCCGCCGCGCGCAGCTTGCCGCCTTCGTGGAAGGCCATGATCAGCGAGCGAAGACCGCGCCCGGTCTTGTCCGACGGCAAATAGCCGGCAATGACAAATTCCTGCCGCTGCGTGCATTTCGATTTGATCCAGTCCTGCCCACGGCCGCTGCGATAGGGCGCATCGGCGCGCTTGGACACGACGCCCTCCAGGCCCATGCGGCAGGCATGTTTGAGCATCGTCTGGCCGGGTTGGACAAAATGCTCGCTGTAGCGCAGCGGGCCGGCTTCGTCGTTTTTCAACAAGCCGCTCCAGCCTTGCCTTGCGCTCGGTCAACGGCTCGGCGACGCAGATCGCTGCCGTCGAGATAAAGCAGATCGAACATATAGCAGGTCAGCTGCTCCGTCCGGCCGCCCGACAAGGCCGCCTGAAGGGCGGAGAACGAACTGACGCCGGCATCCGACATGGCGACGATCTCGCCATCCAGAATCGCTTCGCTGGCCGGCAAGGCGGCAACGGCGTCGCGTATCTCGTCGCCGAATCTTCGTGTCCAGTCCAGCCCGGTGCGGGTGAGGAGCTTGACCTTGCCGCCGGCGAGGTGGGCCTGGATGCGATACCCGTCGAACTTGACCTCATGCAGCCATTCCGGCGCCCGAAGGCGGCGTCGCCTGCAAGGTTGCCAGGCAAGGCTTGACGAAATCGGGCATCGGGGTGGGCTCTTGGCTTGGCCGTTGCCTTTCGCCTTGGCCGGACGAGCCCGGCCCTTGCCCTCGGCGCGGCGTGTCGCGGCCGGCCTCGATATCCTCGATGGTCAGCCCGGATTTCACCGATTCAGGCGCGTCCTCCAGAATGTCCTCGCCAGGACGGGCGGCGGCATCGTTGGATTTGATCAGCAGCCAGTTGTCCTTCTTCTCCTTCGGCCGCGGCTTCAGCCGGACGAGGTGCCACTCGCCATTGAGCTTCGAGCCTTTCAGCTCGAAGTCGATGTGGCCCTTCTTCATCATCTTGGCCGGATCGTGCTTGGGCACCCATGTGCCCTCGTCCCAGACGATCACCGCGCCCGCGCCATACTCGCCCTTGGGGATCTCGCCTTCGAAGCCGGCGTAATCGTAAGGATGGTCCTCGACATGCACGGCCAGCCGCTTCTCGGCCGGGTCGAGGCTTGGGCCGCGCGTGACCGCCCAACTCCAGAGCACACCGTCATGTTCGAGGCGCAAATCGTAGTGGAGCCGCGTCGCCGCATGTTTGTGGATGACGAAAATGCCGCCGGAAGCCTTCGATTTCGGACGCGGCGACTTGCCGGACGGCTCGCGCGTCTTCTTGAAGTCACGCTTGGCCCAGTATTCCTTGAGCGTCTGAACGGCCATGACATTACGGCCCTAAGCCGACTTCCGCCCGGTCGCTGACTTCGACTTCGCCTTTGATCGCGGCTTGGGCTTTTCCGACTTCGGGGAAGAACCCTTGTCGTCCGCCAGGCTCTTCTTCAGGGCGTCGAACAGGTTGATCACGTTGGACGGCTTAGGCTCGGCCTTCGGCTTCGGCGGCTTCTTGCCGGCCTGCTTGGCCTTGACCAGCGCCAGAAGCGCATTCTCATACTGGTCTTCGAATTTCGACGGATCGAACTTGGCGATCTTCTTGTCGATGATGCCCGCGGCGAGGTTAACCATATCGTCGTCGACCTTCACCGTTTCGATGTCATCCAGGACGGTGTCTGGCTGCACCACCGTCTTGTCGTAGCGCAGCGTGGTCAAGAGCATGCCCTTGCCGAGCGGTTCGATCAGCACCGGCCGCTCGCGGCGGTAAAGGACGATACGCGCCAGACCCGCCATCTTCTTCTTTTCCAGCGTATCGCGGATGACGCCAAACGCTTCCTCCGAAACCTTGTCGGCAGGCGTCAGATAATAGGGCGCGTCGAGATAGACCTTCTCGATCTCGTCGCGTTTGACGAAGCTGTCGAGGGAAAGCGTGTGCGAGGACTCGATCTGGACGGCTTCGATATCTTCTTCTTCGATCAGCAGATAATCGTCGCCGCCGATTTCGTAGCCCTTCACCTGATTGTCGTCGCTGATCGCCTTGCCGGTGCCGGCATCGACATATTGCCGTTTGACGGTGTTCCCCGTCTTGCGGTTCAGGATGCGGAAGGAGACCTCTTCCGCATGGGTGGTTGCGTTGGTCAATTCGACCGCGCAGGTGACCAGAGAAAGCTTCAGGTAGCCTTTCCAACCGGGACGCGGGGCCATGGCGCAAACTCTCCCTCAGTCGCAGGACGCGAACTGACGAAAACGCACAAAGCAGGAGGCGGTTCCGGGCGGCCGAGACGGCCGCCCGGCACGCATCAGTGATTGTCGCGCGGGATGCCGCTGGTTTGCGCGACGCGCTGGTATTTGACCGCCGGCTTCAGCACCATGCCGGAGCCAAGCTGGTCGACCATGCCGCGCTGGATTTCCTGCCACGGCGTCTGGTGTTTTGGATAGTGATAGCCGCCATCGTTCTGGAGCTCGGCGCGACGGCGCTTGATCTCATCGTCGGTGACCAGGATGTCGGCCGTGCCCTTGCGCAGGTCGATGCGCACCCGGTCGCCCGTTTTCAGCAGCGCCAGGCCGCCGCCGACGGCCGCCTCCGGCGAGGCATTGAGAATGGAGGGGGAGCCCGACGTGCCGGACTGGCGGCCGTCGCCGACGCATGGAAGCGCATGAATGCCCTTCTTGAGCAGGTAGTCCGGCGGCTGCATGTTCACCACTTCCGCTCCGCCGGGATAACCCACCGCGCCGGCGCCGCGCATGAACAGCACGGTGTGCTCGTCTATGCCGAGCGCCGGATCGTCGATCCGGGCGTGGTAGTCTTCCGGTCCGTCGAAGACCATCGCCTTGCCTTCGAAGGCTTCCGGGTCTTTCGGGTTCGAGAGATAGCGCTTGCGGAACTCTTCCGAGATCACGCTGGTCTTCATGATCGCGGTGTCGAAGAGGTTGCCCTTCAGGTTGATGAAGCCGGCATCCTTCTTCAGCGGATCGCTGACCGGGAGAATGACCTTTGGATCCGATGTTTTCGGCGTCCTTGCAGTTCTCTCCGATCGACTTGCCGTTGACCGTGTTCGCGCCGGGGTGCGGTAGAAGATTCGCCTTCATCAACTCGGCGACAACAGCCGGCACACCGCCGGCATGGTGATAATCCTCGCCGAGATATTCGCCGGCCGGCTGGAGGTTGACGATCAGCGGCACATGGTGGCCGACCTTCTGCCAGTCGTCATTGTCGAGCGGCACGCCCAAATGCCTGGCGATTGCGTTCAGATGGATTGGCGCGTTGGTGGAGCCGCCGATCGCCGAATTGACGACGATGGCGTTTTCGAAGGCCTCGCGCGTCATGATGTCGGAGGGTTTTAGATCCTCCCAGACCATGTCGACAATGCGTTTGCCCGTTTCGTAGGAGATCTGGCCGCGCTCGCGATACGGCGCCGGGATCGCCGCCGAACCAGGCAGTTGCATGCCCAAAGCCTCGGCAAGGCTGTTCATCGTCGTCGCCGTGCCCATCGTGTTGCAATAACCGACCGACGGCGCGGACGACGCCACAATATCCATGAACTCGTCATAGCCGATCTCGCCGGCCGACAAGCGCTCGCGCGACTTCCAGACAATTGTGCCGGAGCCGGTGCGCTCGCCTTTATGCCAGCCGTTCAGCATCGGACCGACCGAGAGCGCGATCGCCGGGATATTCACCGTGGCGGCCGCCATCAGCAACGCCGGCGTGGTCTTGTCGCAGCCGATGGTCAGCACGACGCCGTCGAGCGGATAGCCGTAAAGCACCTCGACCAGCGACAGATAGGCGAGGTTGCGGTCGAGCGAAGCTGTCGGGCGCTTGCCCGTCTCCTGGATCGGATGGCAGGGAAACTCGAAAGGAATGCCGCCAGCGGCCTCGATGCCCGAGCGGACACGCTTGGCCAGTTCGATATGGTGGCGGTTGCAGGGCGAGAGATCGGACCCTGTCTGGGCGATGCCGATCAGCGGTTTGCCCGATTGCAGTTCGCCGCGCGTCAGGCCGAAATTGAGATAGCGCTCGAGATAAAGCGCCGTCATGCCGGGATTGTCGGGATTGTCGAACCATTGCTGCGAACGCAGCTTCGTACCTTTGCCTGTGCCGGCCATGCTTTCCTGCTCCGAACTGGGTTCCATTCCGTTAGGGCATCGACCGCCGACCGGCAAGCGTTCCCTACGTTCGGAGAGGGACTTTGGTGCGATAGACAGATGCGAGCCATCTGCGCTATCGATCACGGCGTACCGTAAAGGGAGGATCGACATGGCGCTGGTGATCGAGGGTGAAGAACGTATCGCGGCGCCGATCCAGACGGTATGGGAAGGGTTGAACGACCCTGAAATCCTGAAGGCATCGATCCCCGGCTGCCAGTCGCTCGAAATGAAATCTGCGAAGGAGATGTCGGCGACGGTCGTGCTCAAGATCGGTCCGATCAAGGCGACCTTCGGCGGCGAGGTGACGCTGTCCAATCTGAAACCGCCGCATTCCTATACGATCAGCGGCGAAGGCAAGGGCGGCATCGCCGGCTTCGCCAAGGGCGGCGCCGACGTAGCGCTGACCGAAGACGGGCCGAACGCGACGATCCTGAAATATGCCGCCAAGGCGGATGTTGGCGGCAAGATCGCTCAGCTTGGCAGCCGGCTGATCACCTCGACATCGAAAAAGCTGGCTGGCCAGTTCTTCTCGACGTTCGGCCAGAAAGTCGCAAAAAGCTGATCCAAAAGCATGGGCTGCCTGCGAGCGCCCTTGTCGATCGGCTCAAGACTGCCCAAATTTCGGCTTATGCCGCGCATAGCTGCGCTGAGGTTCGAGCCATGTCAAAATGGGCACCCATCCTTCTCTTGATGCTGCTCGCCGGTTGTCAGACGATGACGGCCGAGGAACGTCGGGACCGGGACCGGCAGACTTGCCGCGACTATGGCTTTCGCCACCTCAACGATGCGTTCGCCGAATGCATGCAGCGGCTCGATCTCGACAGGCGTGTAGCGCGGCGCGACAACTTCGATCAATTCGAGCGCGACGTCTGGATCCGGCGTCACTACTGGTAAGTTCGGCTCAGCAGCTCCCAATAGCGACCAAATTTTGTGCACCGCAAAAGAGCGCATACGTCTGCACTTGAATGGTGAGCATGCTTATAATATATGGCGCTTATGACCGAGCGCCTCAATCCTGATCTCACCGACCGACTGGGCTTCCTGCTGCACGATGCGGGCCGGCTCATGCGCAAGCGCTTCGAACATCATTCGGGCCGCTATGGTTTGTCATCCGCGCAATGGCGGCTGCTCGTGCGCGTGTTCAAGGAAGAAGGCGTCGCGCAAGCGAGGCTGGCCGAACTCCTGGAGATCGAGCCGATCAGCGTTTCGCGCCTCATCGACCGCATGCAAGGCGCCGGCTGGATCGAGCGCCGCACGGACATGGCCGATCGTCGCGTTCGTTCATGATCTATCTGACCGAGCGCAGTCGCAAGGTATTCGACGAGATGCGCGGCGTCGCCGACGAGGTCTTTGAACAGGCGCAGACCGGTCTCTCGCCCGAGCAGCGCGCCGCGACCATCCACGGTCTCAAGACAATCATCGCTAACCTGACAGACGCCGACCAACAGGCCGCCGCCTTGCCGCAACCCCACAAGGCCGCCTGACCATGACGACGCCATCGACCCAAGCCGCCAACGCCAACGAAAGCCGGAGGCGGAGGCCAGACCTTTTCCGGGTGAAGGTCGCGAAGCACGGCCTGCACTACCGTCGACGAAGCACCGCAGCCTGAGCCGAAGCCGCAGGCGCCGGCCGCGCCAGTGAATGCTACGCCAGCACCGGCAGTCGCGCCGCGGCGCAAGCGCCGCTGGGGACGCACGCTCCTGATGGCTGCCGTGCCGTTGGCATTGATCGCCGGCGGCAGCTACGTCTGGGTGACCGGCGGCCGTTTCCAGGAGACCGATAACGCCAATTTGCGCCAGGCACGCGTTACAATCGCGTCCGAAGCGTCCGGCCGCATCGTCGAAACGCAGATCGCCGACAACAAGCCTGTGAAGGCAGGCGAGACCTTGTTCGTGGTCGATCCCGAACCCTACCGCATCGCCTTGGCCCAGGCCGACGCGGCGCTCGCGGCGGCTCGGCTCAATGTGGAGCAATTGCGCGCTGCCTATAGCCAGGCGCAGGCGCAGGAAAAGGTGGCTGCCGGCGAAGCTGACTATTTCCAGTCGGAACTCGATCGCCAGGCAGCTCTATCCAAGAAGGGCGTCTCGACACAGGCGACGCTGGATTCGGCCCGGCGCGATCTGCTCAAAGCGCAGGATGAATTGGCGGCGGCCCAGCAGTCGGTGATCGGCGCCAAGGCGGCGCTCGGCGGCGATCCGGCGATCGAGACTGATAAACATCCGACAGTGTTGGCGGCCCTCGCTGCACGCGACAAGGCCGCCTACGATCTGAAGCAGACGATCGTGAGCGCGCCTGCCGATGGCGTCGTCTACCAGGCAGCCTCGTTCAAGCCCGGCCAGCTCGTCGCCGCCGGCACCCCGCTGTTTACCTTGGTCGAGACCGGTGAAAGCTGGGTCGACGCCAATTTCAAGGAAACACAGTTAACGCAATCTGAAGGTCGGACAGCCGGCGGAAGTGACGCTCGACATGTTCCCGGACAAGGCGCTTCACGCCATGGTCGATTCCATCGGTGCTGGCACCGGCGCGGAGTTCTCGCTGCTGCCGGCGCAAAATGCGACCGGCAACTGGGTCAAGGTCACCCAGCGCATCCCGGTGCGGCTGAAGGTCGAGTCCGCGGACGCGGATCTGTTGCTGCGGACCGGCATGAGCGCCACCGTCGAGGTCGATACCGGCGTCGCCCGTGGTTTCGGCGGGCTGGAGAAGCTGCTGACCGGCTGGCTTTGATCGCTGCAGCCCTGACGGGTGCAAAAATGAGCTTCCTATTCATTGAGTTGTGACGATGGCACAGCCTGGTTCAACCGCCGTTCCGCATCGCGGCCTGATCACTGTTTCGATCATGCTGGCGACGATCATGCAGGTGCTCGACACAACGATCGCCAATGTCGCGCTGCCGACCATGACCGGCGACCTCGGCGCGAGCCGGGACACGATCAACTGGGTGTTGACCTCCTATATCGTGGCCGCGGCCATCATGACGCCGGTGACCGGCTGGCTGGCCGACAGGATCGGCCGGCGCGAGCTGTTTCTGATTTCCATCGTCGGCTTCACCGTCACCTCCATGCTTTGCGGCCTCGCCTGGAGCCTCGAGGAAATGGTGCTGTTCCGCGTTCTGCAGGGCCTGTTCGGCGCGGCGATCGTGCCACTGGCGCAAACCTTCCTGCTGGACATCAATCCGCGCGAAAAGCACGGCCAGGCCATGGCCATCTACGGCGCCGGCATCATGGTCGGGCCGATCATCGGCCCGACGCTCGGCGGCTGGTTGACCGAGGTGGTGAACTGGCGCTGGGTGTTCTTCATCAACTTGCCGGTCGGAATTCTCGCTTTTCTCGGCGCTGCCGCCTATCTGCCCAAGGTGCCGAAGCGGCTGCGCGGCTTCGATTTCTTCGGCTTCGCCATGTTGTCGCTGGGTGTCGGCGCGCTGCAGTTGATGCTCGATCGCGGCGCCGAGGTCGACTGGTTCTCGGCCGTGGAAATCTGGATCGAGCTCGGGCTCGCCATCACCGGCTTCTGGGTGTTCTTCATCCACCTTGCCACCAACCGCGACACCTTCATCGACGTGAAGATTTTTGCCGACCGCAACTTCGCGACCGGGTTGGTTTTCATCTTCGTCGTCGGCGTGATCCTGCTGTCGTCGATGGCGCTTCTGCCGCCGATGCTGTCGCAACTCTTTGACCATTCGACCACGCTGACCGGCCTGGTGATGGCGCCGCGCGGCGTCGGCACAATGATTTCGATGATCCTCGTCGGACGCCTGGTGCAGACATTCGATGCTCGCGCGCTGGTTGTGGCTGGTCTGTTGCTGACGGCGTGGTCGCTGCACATGATGACCGGCTTTACGCCGCAGATGGACGACCACCTCATCATCTGGTCCGGCGTGATCCAGGGCTTGGGCCTCGGCCTGGTGTTCGTGCCGTTGAACACGGTCGCATTTGCAACCCTGGATATGCGGTTCCGGACCGATGGCGCCGCGCTCTTCAGCCTGATACGCAACATTGGTTCGTCGATCGGCATTTCGATCGTGACGGTCCTTTTGACCCGCAACATACAGGTCAATCACGCCGAATTGTCGCCAGCAATCAACCCGTTCAACCCCAATCTCGCAGGCGCTTTCGCCAGCCGCGGTCGGTGGCGATCCGACCGCGCTTTCGCAGCTCGACGGGCTGGTCAACAGCCAGGCCGCGATGATCTCCTATATCAACGACTTCAAGTTGATGATGCTGGTGACGTTGGCCGCCATCCCGCTGGCGTTGCTGCTGCGCAAGCCGCGCACCGCGGCTAGCCGTATCGCGCCGAATGCAGCGCATATGGAATAGGCTTGATGGCGAGCATAGGGTTCACGCGTTTACTAAATTTTATGCAACCGTCTTAGGCGGACTTTCAACTCCTCGTCGTAGAACGCCTCGCTCTGCAACGTGAGGCGTGGCGGTGAAAAGTTCGTACTTGGATGTTCTCGGTCGATTTCGGCGCGATGAAAGCGGCAATCTTGCCGTCGTCTTCAGCATGTGCCTGATCCCGATCGTATTGGCTGTTGGCATGGCCACTGATTACAGCGCGGCGACCAACAACCGCGCCGCGATGCAGAACGCGCTGGATGCCGCCACGCTTTCGCTGGCCGCGTTGCCGGAAAGCATGACCAATCCCCAAAGGGAAGTGAAACTGCGGGCGTTTTATCTCGGCAACGCTGGTGTGGGGACAGCGAAGCTGAAGAGCTTCATGATCACCGCTATCGGCGAGGTCGATGCGAGGGCGTCGGCGGCCTACGACATGCCGACCAGTTTCATGCAAGTCGCCAAAGTATACCAAGGTGCCGATCGGCGTCGTTACCGAAATGCACAAGGAGCCGACGCTGACAGAAGCGAAGTTCGAGATCGAAAAGGCGTCGGGATTCTGGAACAAGACCATGACGCTCAAGGGCAAAAAATACGGTGCCAGCACCTATGAAGACTTGATGAAGATCACCTATACCTACAACGGAAGCGGCAAAGATAAAGGATGGGGTACGACGTCCGTCTATAAGGTCACTAAGAACGGCCAAACCACTACAAATACCTTGATTCAGCAACAGGTGTGCAACACCAAGGTGAATGGAGGCAGTACATATGGTCAAGGGACCCAGCTGCTGACCAACAACGAAATGTCAAAAACACCGGATCTTGCCATAAATGAGAATAGCTCGCAGACGAAGTGCTGGTATAAATCCGGCCTCAACTCCGATACATTTATCGATGTGAGCACCATGAACGACATCTATCTCCAGATGGATGTGCCCAAGGCGACAGAAAAAAAGAAGCCGACGATTCTCAAGTCGAATGACCCGGCTACAGCCGACAGGCTCTATATCGATGAGGTGGAAGTGGTGCCGGACGGCAGGGGCATCGACATTTTCGCCGCGGTTCCTTGCGGTCAACCGAGCCGGCAGGCTTGGGAAGACGGCGGCAATGAGACCCCGGCTCCGGTCGTAAATGCCGACTTTTTCTACAAGGTCACCGGCAGGTGCGACTACTCCGAGCGGCCCATCGGCATATCCTTGACGAAATAGTCGGGCGTCTTCAGGCCTCGGATCAAGGTATCGGAGATCGGCTGCACTTTCCGCCGGTACTCCAATATTTGTCGTTATTTACCAAGACTGTTATCGTTCCCTTCAGTCTTTCGCCAATATGCCGCGATAAGGGCGGAGACAGGTATGCGCCGTTTCGACTGACGTTCAAACGATTCCATCACGATCGGAACGGCAACATGGCGGTGGTGTTCAGCCTGTGCCTGATTCCGATCATGCTGGCTGTGGGATGATGACCGATTTCAGCGCGGCAACAAACGTGCGCGCCTCAATGCAGAACGCCTGGACGCGGCCACGCTGTCGCTGGCAAGCCTGCCGAGAACCATGACAGATCCCGAGCGCGAGGCGAAGCTGCAGGAATTTTACCTCGGCAATGGCGGCACGGGTGTTGCCGATCTGACCAGCTTCTCGATCAGCGCGACAGGCGAAGTGGATGCCGCGGCGTCAGCCGCATACGACATGCCGACATACTTCATGCAGCTGGCAAACGCCACCAAGATGGCAGATCGGCGTGATCAGCGAGATGCATAAGGAACCGACCCTGGTCGAGGCGAAATTCGAGATCGAGCGCGTCAGCGGGTGGTGGAACAAGACCGTGACTTTGAAAGGCAAGAAGTATGGCGAGCAGGCCTACCAGGATCTGATCCTAATTTCCTATGCCTACAACGACTATAAATATGACCCCGGCACGCCCAACAACAGCAACGACGACGTGCGTGACCCGAAGGGTTACGGCACCATGCAGGTGAAAACCGTAAAGAAGAACGCGCAGGGCAATCTGGAATATACGCTCGTTCAAGAGCAGCGCTGTGTCACGGCAAAGGTAGCCAACAACTATACCGCCCAACCCGGCGACATCGTCAACACCTCAGGCGGGTACAAGCTTCGGACAACCTGTAGCATGACGCCAAACCTCCCCGGCAACGGCCTCGCCGATGTCAGCACGATGTCGGATATCTACCTTGAGATGGATGTCCCCACGGCAGCGAGCCATAACAAGCCGAGATATCTGAGGTCCAACGATCCCGCCACCGCGGATAGGCTTTACATCAACGGAACGGTGAGTCGTCCCGAACGGTAAGCCGGTCGACATTTTCTCGGTGGTCCCGTGCGGCCAAACGAGCCAGCAGGCCTGGGAAGACGGCGGCAGCACGATAGCAGGGCCGGTGACCGGCGCCGACTTCTTCTACAAGGTCACCGGCCGATGCGACTACTCGCAGCGCCCGATCGGCATTTCGCTGACGAAGTAGCTCTCAATCATAGCGCAGTTCGGCGGCTTTGCCGCCGAAAACGCGATAGGCGTAGAACGAATAGATGGCGATGACCGGCAGCACGACCAGCGTGCCTGCCAGAATAATCGCCAGGCTTTCCGGGGCCGACGCCGCCTGCCAGATGGTCAGCCGGTCGGGCACGACGAACGGATAGAACGACCAGGCCAGCCCGGCAAAACCCAGCGCGAAGATTGCTGCCAGCATTAGAAACGGCAGCAAAGCGTGGCGGTCGTCCGGCTTGGGCAGATGAGAGGTCTGCCGCCACAACGCCAGGAACAGAATGCCCGACAGGATCGGCAGCGGCGACAGGTAAATCATGTCCGGCAGCACGAACCATTTGGCGAAGATGCGCGGGCTGGCGAATGGCGTCGCCAGCGAGACGGCGCGCATGCCGAGCGCGGTGAAGATCAGCGCGGATCGCAGCCAGGCGACCGCCTTCTTCTGCAAAGCGCCTTCGGTCTTGTAGATCAGCCAGGCCGCGCCCATCGCCGCATAAGCCGCCGCCAGGCAGAGCGCGACGAGAGCGCCGAAGGCCATGGCCGCCAAGTCCGGTTTGCAGGCCGAGCACATAGATGCCGAGCATGTAACCCTGGGCAAGCGAGGCGATCAGCGAACCGCAGAAGAAGATGCGGTTCCAGCGCTGCTTCTTGCCGGCGGGCACCTTCGCGCGGAAGTCAAAAGCAACGCCGCGCAGGATCAAGCCGACAAGCAAGACGAAAACGGGGATGTAGAGCGCCGTCAGGATGACGCCATGCGCCATGGGAAATGCGACGAGCAGCAGCCCGACGGCCAGGACAAGCCAGGTCTCGTTGGCATCCCAGAACGGCCCGATCGCTGCGATCATCGTGTCCTGTTCGTCATCGTCGCCGAGTGCGAACAGCATGCCGATGCCGAGGTCGAAACCGTCGAGAACGACGTAGACGAGGATCGCGACGCCCATCAGGCCGGCGAAGATGAGGGGAAGGAGCGTTGGCCAGTCGAAGGTCATCGTCGGTTCCTTCAGCTTTCAGCGGCCGGCTGGGCCAGCGGTTGTTCCAGCACCGCCGGCAGCGGCGCGCTGTCACCGTCCTTGGCCGCCTTCAGCGCCAGATGGACCAGGACGCTCAGATAGGCGATCAGGAGTGCTGCGTAGAGGACGAGGTACACCGCCAGAGTGAAGGCGACATGGCTGCCTGCGACCTGGACCGAGCGCCTCTTCGGTGCGCAGGACACCGCTGACGAGCCATGGCTGGCGGCCGATCTCGGTGGTGTACCAGCCAGCCAACGTGGCGACCCAGCCGGACAGCGCCATGGGCACCATGAGAAGCGCCAGCGGCTTGGGCAAAGCCTTTCGCCGCCACAGGAAGAAGCTGGCGGTCCAGGACACCAGCAGCATCAGGACGCCCGTGCCGACCATGATGCGAAAACCCCAGAACAGCGGCAGCACCGGCGGGTGGTTGCCCTCGAACTGGTCGAGCCCCGGCACCACACCGTCGGCATGATGCCTCAGGATCAGGCTGGCGCCATTCGGGATGGCAATTTCGAAATGGTTCTCCTTCGCCGCCTCATCCGGCCAGGCAAACAGGACAAGCGGGATGTTGGGCCCGGTCTTCCAGTTCGCTTCCATCGCCGCAATCTTCTGCGGCTGGTGTTCGAGCGTGTTCAGGCCGTGCTGGTCGCCAACGAATATCTGGATGGGGATCAGCATCGCTGCAGTCGTGGCGCCGGTGCGCAGCGCCTTGAACATCGATTCCGAACGGTCGCCGGTCAGATAGCGCAGCGCCGAGAGGCCGGCGATCAGGAAGGAAACCGTCAGACCCGACGCCAGCAACATGTGGGTCAGGCGATAGGGAAAAGACGGATTGAAGACGATCGCCCACCAATCGGTGGCGTGGGCGACGCCGTTGCGCATCTCGAAGCCGGCCGGTGTCTGCATCCAGGAGTTCAGCGCCAGGATCCAGACGGCAGACATGGTCGTGCCGAAGGCGACTAGGAAGGTCGCCAACGTATGGATCTTGTTCGGCACGCGGCGGAAACCAAACAGCATGATGCCGAGGAATACGGCTTCCAGGAAAAACGCCGTCAGCACTTCATAGGCGAGCAGCGGGCCAGCGATGTTGCCGACCTTTTCCATGAAGCCCGGCCAGTTGGTGCCGAACTGGAAGCTCATGGTCACGCCGGAGACGACGCCCAGCGCGAAAGACAGCGCGAAGACCTTCACCCAGGTGAAGTAGGCGCGCATCCAGGCCGTGTCGGAGGTGGCGTTGTAGCGCAGCTTGAAGAACAGCAGCACCCAGCCAAGCGCAATGGTGATGGTCGGAAACAGGATGTGGAACGAGATGTTCGCGGCGAACTGAACGCGCGACAGAATGAGCGGGTCCATCGTCTAGGCTCCGGCTGTCTCCCGCAACAAACCTAAGTTGCTGCGCGTCACTCGTCAAAGCGGCGTCGCGGCGCAGGGGCGGAACGTCGCACGGGGTGAATGGTGAATGGTGAATGGTGAATGGTGAATGGTGAATGGTGAGACGCACGACGGGCGTCGCTCTTGCAAGACTATTTCAATTCCAGCGCCCATTCACTATTCACCATTCACCATTCACCATTCACCGTGGAGCATCCATGAGTCGCGCTGGCTTTCTGCAACTGGCAGCTTCGACCATCATTTTCCTGCTTGCCGCAAGCGGGGCGAAAAGCTGGGCGATGGCGCCGAACCTGGGCAAGCTGATCGTCACGCTGGCGCTCTATACGGTCGGCAACCTCATCATGCTGAGGCTGGTGCGCGAATTCGGCATGTCGATCGCCTTCACCCTCTCGGCGATCATCCAGCTCGTCGCGGTCAACGTGGTGGCGCTGACCTACTACGGCGAACCGCTAACGGCCTCACAGGGCGTCGGGGTCGCGCTTGCCATTCTCGCAGTAGCGGTCATCACGTTCGGCCCTTATCTTAGCGGACGATGAGCAGCAAGCATGAGCCTGCGCACGGGTTTGCGCGACCGTTCGATTTCTTCAACCGGATGGAGTTTCCGGTTCTGCTGGCTGGCATTCTGATTGCCGGCGGCCTCTGGGGCCTGTTCGAACTGGCCGAGATCGCCCGCAGCCCGGTAACGCACGATCTCGATGCCCGCATCCTGCTCTCCTTTCGCGAGCCGGGCGATCCGGCAAATCCGATCGGCTCGGAGAAGCTGGAAGGCTGGGTGCGCGACATCACCGCGCTCGGCGGCACTGCGGTGCTGGTGCTTCTGACGGCGCTGGTGATCCTCTATCTGCTGATGGCCGGCAAATGGCAGATCGCGCTGTTCGTTCTGGCGGCGGTCGGCGGCGGGCAGATCGTCTCGACCCTGCTGAAACTCGGCATCGACCGGCCGCGGCCAGACCTCGTGTCGCATCTCATGCTGGAGACCAGCCGCAGTTTTCCGAGCGGCCACGCCATGATGTCCGCTGTGACGTATCTCACGCTCGGATCGCTGCTGGCGCGCATCGTCAAAGAGCGGCGGCTGAAGATCTTCTTCCTCACCGTCGCCGTGCTCTTGACCCTCATCGTCGGCATCAGCCGCGTCTATCTCGGCGTGCACTGGCCGTCCGACGTGCTGGCGGGGTGGTGCGCGGGTTTTGCCTGGGCGATGATCTGGTGGCTGATCGCCCGATGGTGGCTGAAGAACCGGCCGACGCCGCCATGACCACACGCAAGGCGGGACGTGCGCAGTATGCTCAGCCAGCCAAGGCGAGCAGTGTCCGCTCCGGGATGTCGCTTAGCGCCAACATCGCGTTGGAATAACGCACGTCGCCGGTCACCTCTCGACCGAGCCACGATGGCAAGCGATCCGTCGGGACGGTGTCGGCGGTCTCAAGTTCGGCCACGATCAACCCATCGAGGCGTCCGGCAAAAACGTCGACCTCATAGAGATAGCCGCGATGCCTGACGTGATGGCGCATCTTTTCGATCACCGTGCCCACGGCCTGTGACTGCATTTCCAGCGCATCGGCCAGCGGCACTTCGTATTCGAATTCTTCGCGCACCGGCAGATGACTGCCAAATTTGAGCGTCAGCCTGGCGGCGTTGCCGTCGCTGATGCGCAGCCGCACCGACCGGTCGCTGGAAACCGCAAGATAGAATTGCACGATGTCGATGGTCTTCTCGACCTGGCTGCGCCAAGCTTCGCTTTTCACCAGGAACTTGCGTTCTACCTCGGTGGCCATGGCGCGCGACTAAAGCGGCTGCGAGGCATCATTGCAACGGGGCAATTGGGCCCAGCCGAGCAAATTTTTCCAACATGCAGATTCCTCGTATTGACTTTAATCAATCGATCGATTAAATGTCGCATAAACACGCAAAACAACAGACGACATGCCACGCATTGCCAAAGAAATCCGGACAAGACGAGCTCACGCAGTCGAGCGCCGAACAAACGCGCCAGGCGCTTGTTCGGGCGGCGCTGAAGCTGTTCGGGACGGCCGGTTACGACGGCGCATCGACGCGCGAGATCGCCGCGGCCGCCAATGCCAATATCGGCTCGATCGCCTATCACTTCGGCGGCAAGGAAGGGCTCCGGCTTGCCGTTGCCGACCATATCGTCGAGTCTGATGCAGGGGCTTGCCGCACGCGCGGCTGCCGAAGCACCGCCAATGCCGGCCGCCTCGCCCGAAATGGCGACCGCGCAGCTTGCAAAAAATGCTCGAGCGCATGTTCGCATTCTTCGTCGCCTCGCCGGAGGCGGGCGAAGTCGTGCCCTTCGTGCTGCGCGAGATGTCGGCGCCTACCGAGGCGTTCGAACGCATCTACGCCGGCGTGTTCGAGCCGCTCCACCGCCGCTTCTGCGGCATTTGGGAGATCGCCACCGGCGATCCGGCCGAAAGCGAGGAGACCAAGATCTCGGTTTTCACGCTGATCGGCCAGGTCGTCTATTTCCGCCTTGCCCGCGAGGCGGTGCGCCGCCGCATGGGCTGGCACGAGATCGGTCCCAAAGAGGTTTCCGCCGTCGCGGCGGTTGCGACCCGCAATCTGAAGGCCGCGATCGACGCTCACAAGAGAGACAGGTCATGAACTTCCTCTGCACCCTCCCCCTCGTCGCAAGCTGGATGGGCTGTCCCGTGACGGCCGAACCACTCGCGGTCGGTTATGTCGAAGGCGAATATGTGCTGCTGGCCCCGATCGAGGTTGCGCAGGTCGAGACCATGCTGGTCAGGCGCGGCGAACGCGTCGAGGCCGGCAAGGCGCTGGTGAAGCTGGAAAGCAGCGACGCGCTGATCGCAGTCGCCCAGGCCGAGGCCGGCGTGGCGACCGCCCGGGCGCAACTGGCTGACTTGCAGGTCGGCAAACGACCGGAAGAAATCGACGTGCTCGCCGCCACGCTGCAATCGCGCCGGGCGCAGGCTGAACAGTCGATGCGCACGCTTGAACGCGTCGAGGACCTGTTCCGCCGCGGCACCGCCACGCAGGCGCAGTTGGACGCAGCGCGCACAGAAGTCCAGGTCGACCAGGCGATGATCGGCCAGGCCGAAGCCGACCTCGCAGTCGCCCGACTGCCAGCGCGGCCGGAAGCCATCCGCGCGGCGGAAAATCAGGTCAAGGAGGCAGAAGCGGTGCTCGACCAGGCACGCTGGCGGCTCTCCAAGCGGGCGCTCGCCGCGCCATCGCCCGGCCGCATCGACGACGTCATCCGCGATCCCGGCGATATCGCGGGACCGTCCGCGCCGGTGCTGTCGATGCTGCCGGACGGGGCGGTGAAGCTGAAGGTGTATGTGCCCGAACCGGATTTCTCGACGCTTCAGGTCGGCGGCAAGCTGACCGTGCGTTGCGACGGCTGCGGCGACGGTCTCACCGCCACGATCAGCTACGTTTCGCCCGAGCCGGAATTCACGCCGCCGGTCATCTACTCGCTCGAGACGCGCCAGAAGCTGGTCTACCTCGTCGAGGCGCGTCCGGATGGCGACAGCAGGCTGCAGCCCGGGCAGATCGTGGATGTGGATTTGAGCAAGTAGGGCAGTAGGGCAGTAGGGCAGTAGGGCAGTAGGGCAGTAGGGACAGTAGGAAAATGAGCGCACTCATTTCGATGCAATACAACGGGGCACCTCACAGTGCTGAGCGATCACATTTGGGCGGTTTTCCTACTGCCCTACTGCCCTATTGCCCTACTGCCCTATTCCCTATTTCGTACTGCCTAGTCCCATGCCCGCCATCGCTGTTCACAACCTCGTCAAGCGCTTCGGCCCCAAGACCGTCGTCGACCACGTGTCGATGACGGTCAACGAAGGCGAGATCGTCGGCTTTCTGGGGCCAAACGGCTCCGGCAAGACGACGACGATCCGCATCATGTGCGGACTGCTGACGCCGGACGAAGGCGACGGCGAGGTGCTTGGTTTCGACCTGCGCAAGGAGCCGCTGAAGATCAAGCGCGAGGTCGGCTACATGACGCAGAAGTTCTCGTTCTACGAGGATCTGACCATCGCCGAGAATCTCGAATTCGTCGCGCGGCTCTACCAGCTCTCGCCGCTGCGCGAACATGTCGACAACACGCTGGAGGATCTCGGCCTGACCAGCCGCCGCGACCAGCTGGCCGGCACGTTGTCCGGTGGCTGGAAGCAGCGGCTGGCGCTGGCGGCCTGCATCATGCACAAGCCCAAGCTCCTGCTGCTCGACGAGCCGACCGCCGGCGTCGACCCGAAGGCGCGCCGCGAGTTCTGGGACGAAATCCATCGCCTGGCGCGCGGCGGACTGACCGTGCTGGTCTCGACCCACTACATGGACGAGGCGGAGCGCTGCCACCGCATCAGCTACATCTCCTATGGCAAGATGCTGGCGACCGGGACGGTTGACGAAGTCATCCGCAACGCCGGCCTGACGACTTTCGTCGTCGAGGGTCCTGCCCTCAACGAGGTCGCCGACCGGCTGGAAGGCCAGCCCGGGGTGGAGCAGATCGCGCCCTTCGGCGCGACGCTGCATGTCGTCGGCTCCGACAAAGCGTTGCTCGAAAAGACGCTGGCGCCGTTCAAGAAAGACAAAAGCCTCACCGTCGCTCTGGGCGAAACGAGCCTGGAGGACGTGTTCATCAAGTTCATGTCCGGGTCGAAGGACAACATGGCATGACGCACACGATCTTTTCCTTCGCGCGGCTGCAGGCGCTGCTGATCAAGGAGTTCATCCAGATGCGGCGCGACCGCGTCACCTTCGCGATGATGCTGGGCGTGCCGCTGATGATGCTGATCCTGTTCGGCTTCGCCATCAACAACGATCCGAAGAACCTGCCAGCGGCGTTGGTTTCGACCAGCAACGACCACTACACACGCGCCATGGTGTCGGCGCTGGAGATGACCGGCTACTACCGGTTCGACCACCGGGCTGCTTCGGCCGCGGAGGGCAATGCGCTCATCGAGCGTGGCGATGTCGCGTTCGTGGTGACCATCCCCGGCGACTTCGCGCGGCGCGTCGAGCGCAATGACGGCGCCCAGATCCTGATCGAGGCCGACGCCACCGACCCGTCGGCTTCCAGCGGCGCGGTGTCGACGCTCGGCACCGTCGCGTCACAGGCGCTGCTGCGCGAGCAGGGCCAGGAGGCTGAAGCGGCCGCCATGGCCGCCAGCCAGCTGCAAGTCGTCGTGCACCGACGCTACAATCCGGAAGGCATCTCGCAATACAACATCGTGCCCGGCCTGCTCGGCGTTATCCTGCAGATGACGATGGTGATGATGACCTCCATAGCGCTGACGCGCGAAAGCGAGCGCGGCACGATGGAAAACCTGCTCGCCATGCCGGCCAGTCCGTTCGAAATCATGGTGGGCAAGGTGCTGCCCTACGCCATGGTCGGCGCCGTGCAGGTGGTGGTGGTGCTCTTGGCCGCCAAGGGCATCTTCGGCGTGCCCTTCATCGGTGGCCTGCCGTTGCTGCTTTCGGCGATCCTTGTCTTCGTGCTGGCACTGGTTCTGCTCGGCTACACGATCTCGACCGTGGCGCGCTCGCAGATGCAGGCGATGCAGCTCACCTTCTTCTTCTTCCTGCCGTCGATGCTGCTGTCGGGCTTCATGTTCCCGTATCGCGGCATGCCGGGCTGGGCGCAGGCGCTGGGCGAGATCTTGCCGCTGACGCATTTCCTGCGCATTATTCGGGCGGTGATGTTGAAGGGCGCGGAGTTCCCGGCAATAGCCTCCGAAGTATGGGCCCTGATGGCCTTCGTGCTGGTGTTTTCGACACTGGCGCTGTTCCGCTTCAGGCGGACACTGGACTAGCAGCTGTCCGAGCCACAAAGGCCAATATTCATATACACATAGGACTTTCGCTGGTGGCGGCTGGCCTGTATGGTCAGCCGACTGAACATATTTGCACTGGTGACTGCGATGACCTCCCGCGCGCAAGAGGCTTTGAGCGAAGATGCCGAAAGCGAGCGCTATCGCGCGCCGGCCCTCGACAAGGGCCTCGACATACTCGAGCTGCTGTCCGGCGTCGAGGGCGGCCTGACCCAGGCGGAGATTTCCAAGAAGCTCGGCCGCAGCCCGAACGAGTTTTACCGCATGCTCGACCGGTTGGTGCGTCGCGGCTACGTCACCCGGCTGGAAGGCGACCGCTTCTCGCTGACGCTCAAGCTCTTCGGCCTGGCGCAACTGCACGCGCCGGTGCGCCGGCTCGTTTCCTTCGCGACGCCGATCATGCGCGAACTGGCCGAAGTGACCGTCCAGGCCAACCAGCTCGTCGTGTTCGATCGCGGCGCGGCGGTGGTCATCGCCCAGCAGGAAGCGCCGGGCTATTGGGGCATCTCCATCCGCGTCGGCTCGCATATCAGCCTGTTCGACACCGGCTCAGGCCATGTGCTGCTTGCCTTCCGCTCGCCGGAAGAGCGCCAGATGATGATCGCCGAACATCTGCGCAGCAACGAGCAGGCTGATCAGTCGCCGCAATTCTTCCGTCGCCTCGATCAGGTGCGCGAGCGCGGCTACGAAATGATGGCGAGCGTGCAGACAGCAGGCGTCTACAATCTTTCCGCCCCGGTGCTGGCGCCGGACGGCCACGCCATTGCCGCGCTGACCATCCCCTACATCACTGTCATCAACATGCCGTCGGCGCCCGACATCACACGCACCATCGAGATGCTTTCCGACGCGGCGTCGAAGCTGTCGCAAATGTCGGGCTGGGCCGGCCAGAAAAGGCCGCCGAATGATCGTCGATACACATCTGCATCTGATCGACCAGATCGGCACTAAGCTATCCCTGGCTGGCGGACGCCGGCGCGCTGAACCGCGATCACTCCTACGCGCGAATATGCGCGCGAGGCGCACCGCTCAGGCATCGGCCATGTCCTGCATATGGAAGTCGACATCGATCCGACGCAGATGGAGGCAGAGACTGCCTATGTCGCCGGTCTGTCGCGGCAACCGGGCAACATGCTGCGCGGGGCAATCGCCGCGTGCCGGCCGGAAAGCGCGGATTTCGCCGCCTATCTGGAGCGGCAGAGGTCAAACCCCTTCGTGAAAGGTTTTCGTCGGGTGTTGCATGTGATGCCGGACGAGACCTCGCAGAGCGATCTCTACCGGGAAAACATCCGCCGCCTGAGCAACACCGGCCTGACCTATGATCTGATCTTCAAGGGCGACCAGCTGGCCAATGCGGTCGCTCTGGTCGACGCCGCACCCGACGTGCAGTTCGTCCTCGATCATTTCGGCAGCCCGGACCTGAGGCGGGGCAAGGACCAGCCCTGGTGGAACCTGATCGCCGAACTTGGAGAGCGGCCGAACGTCGTCGCCAAGATTTCCGGCATCATCGCCTATACCGACCCGGAAGGCTGGACGGTCGAGAGCCTGCGTCCTTTCTTTGACCGCGTCATCGAAAGCTTTGGCTGGGACCGCGTCGTCTGGGGCAGCGACTGGCCGGTGTGCAATCTCGGCGGTGGGCTGGCGCAGTGGGTCGCGGCTACGCATGCGCTGCTGGACGGCGCGTCCGACAGCGAGCGCTCCAAGCTTCTGTCGGGCAATGCAAAGCGGATCTGGAAGCTGGGCTGACGTCTAACCGTGCAAAGCTTGGCTATCGGCCGGCGCTTCGCCACGCTCATTCAGCCCATAGTCACGCACGACGGATGCGATGCGCAGGCGATAGTCTGCAAAGATGCCGCCACGCCCTGCCCGCTGTGCCTCCCGGTGCTCTTCCGTATTGCGCCAGGCTTTGACCGCCGCCTCGTCTCGCCAGAATGACAGCGAAAGGATCTTGTCCGGATTGGCGAGACTTTGAAAACGCTCGATCGAGATGAAGCCGTCGATGCCATCAAGCAGAGGCCGCAGGTTCGCAGCGATGCCAAGATAAGCTTCACGCCTGCCCTGGGCAGGCAGAACCTCGAAGATCACCGCAATCACGGCAGCACCAGCGGCGCATGCGGGCCGGAGGCGAGTTTCAGAAAAATGCGGTCCTCGCGCCGGATGAACTTTTTCTCCCTCGCCATGGCGTAGTTCTCCTTGCCCAGCGGATCGGCCATCAGCCGGGCGCGATACGCCTCATAGGCGGCCAGGCTCTCGATGTTGTAGGCGCCATAGGCCGTGGTCGCCGAGCCTTCATGTGGCGCGAAATAGCCGATCAGATCGGCGCCGTTGCGCGGGATCGCCTGACCCCAGTTTCGCGCATAGTCGACGAAAGCCTCCTTCTGAAACGGATCGATCTCGTAGCGGATGAAGCAGGTGATGGTCATGGTCAAGTCCTTCTTTGACGGTTCGACCGGTATCGAAATGTGAGGCAGCGGTCGTCGGTTAGAATTCGCTCGCGATCAGCGCCGCCAGAACGGCTTTGCGCATTCGTGCTCGGCCGCCTCGCGGGTCAGGCCGATGTCGGCAAGCAGATGATCGTCGAGCTCGGCAAGGTCCTGCCGCTGTGTGCGGCGCTCGATCCAGCGCGCGAAACCGGCGCCAGATGCTCTGTCCGGTACGGGTGGTTCGGAAAGAAGTGCTACGAACGCCGTTCAGTGATCATAGTCATCTTCGTCTCCTGTCTTTTCATGCTGACAGCTAGCGATTGCCTGACGATGATGCTTCGACTATCATCGAACTATGACTCGCAGGAGACGGCTATGAAAGAAGGACCGGACATTGCCCGCATCGCCAGCCTGGTCGGCGATCCGGCGCGCGCCAACATGCTGACGGCGCTGATGGGCGGCAGCGCGCTGACGGCCAGCGAGCTTGCGCTTGAGGCCGGCGTAACGCTGCCGACCGCGAGTTCGCATTTGGGCAAATTGATGGAAGGCGGGCTTGCTCAGCTTGGCCAGCCAGGGCCGTCATCGCTATTACGGCCTGGCCACGCCGCAGGTGGCCGCCATGCTGGAGTCGATCATGGGCGTGGCGTCATCGGTCGGGCCGAAACGCACGCGCCCGGCCCGAAGGACGAGGCGATGCGCGAGGCGCGCGTCTGCTACGACCATCTCGCCGGCGACCACGCGGTCGCGATGTTCGACGGATTTGTCACGCGCGACATCGTCGAAGGTCGATGGCGATGCGATCGTGCTTGGCGGTAAGGGCAAGAGCTTCTTCGAAGCGGTCGGCATCGACACCAGCAACCTGCAAGGGCAGCGCCGGCCGATGTGCCGCGCCTGCCTCGACTGGAGCGTGCGGCGCACGCATCTGGCCGGCACGCTCGGCGCGGCGATCCTCGACAAGATCGTCGCGGAGAAATGGGCGCGGCGGGAGAAAGACAGCCGCGTGGTGCGCTTCACGCCGCCGGGACGGACGGCGTTCCAGAAAGCGTTTCTGCCGGGGCTGACTTCGCAGTCAGGAATTGCCCGCAATGATCCTGGCATAAGCCGCCATATCCGACATTGCCGCCCGACAGCACGACGGCGACGTGTCTTGCCGGCAAGATCGATGCGGCCGGACGAAAGGGCGGCCAACGCGACAGCGCCGCCCGGCTCGACGACCAGCTTCAGATAACGCGCGGCGTCGCGGACGGCGTCCAGCGCCGCGTCGTCCGAAACCGTGATGCCGCCGGCGAGCAGCTTGCGGTTGATCTCGAAGGTCAGCTTGCCGGGTTCGGAGGTGAGGATCGCGTCGCAGATCGAGTTGTGGCCCGGCTCGTTCTTGACGTGATGGCCCACCTCCAGCGAGCGGCGCGTGTCGTCGAAATTCTCCGGTTCCGCGACCCACATCTCCGTGCCCGGCGAACGCGACTTGACGGCCAGCGCAATGCCGCTGGACAGCCCGCCGCCGCCGCAAGGCACAACAACGGCATCCAGCGTCACGCCCAGAGCTTCCGCCTCATCCAGCAATTCCAGCCCGATCGTGCCTTGCCCAGCGATGATTTCGGGATCGTCATAGGGCGGCACCAGCGTCATGCCGCGCCCTTCCATATAGGGCGCGACGATCGTCATGCGGTCGTCGCCGAAACGGTCGAAGCCGATCACCTCGGCGCCCATCGCCCGCACATTGTCGACCTTGATGGCAGGGGCATCGGTCGGCATGGCGATGACCGCGCCGACGCCGAACATTTTTGCCGACGCCGCCACGCCCTGCGCGTGATTGCCGGACGAGAAGGCGACGACGCCGCGCTTGCGGTCCGCCTCGGGAATGGTGGAGATCTTGTTGTAGGCGCCGCGGAACTTGAACGAGCCGGTGCGCTGCAGCACTTCCGGCTTGAACAGGATGCGGCCGCCGAATTTTTCATTCAGCGCCAAAGACTCGACCAGCTGGGTTCTCCAGGCATGGCCGGCGATCCGCCGGGCGGCGGCATGGATATCGTCAATTTGCGGCAGGTGCATCGTCGTGTCGTCCCGCGAAGGTCTCGCAAATGGTTAGAACCTTGGCGCGCAGGCTGCCAAGCCAAAACTTGTCCCGGTTACAATGACGCCATGTTGCCGCAACGCAACAACATCAACAAGAAACATTCATCGGCGAAAATATCTACCTTGCTGTCATGAAAATGGCGTCGATAGCGCGCATTCCGAGCTGAACATTAACAGGGCATTCATTGGGGATTCACTTGTTGTCGGTAAGGTACGCCCGAATTCGGAAGGGACATCCGAAGGGGACAGGGACGATGAAATTCTGGAACCAGATTTCCTATTGCGCACTCGCAGTCCGCGAGTTCGTTGCACCGACCTACCGGCCGGAGCGCTACTACATGCGCGGCCCGGGGCCGGCCTGCGCGCGCCGTGAACGCGGCACGTTCAACACGCCGCTGACGCAGCTTTAAGCTCGGTTCAGTCAATGGGGCCCGCGCAATTGCGCGGGCTTTGCATTTTTGGCGGCCTCCGCGACATCGCGCCTCTTTGAAGAGACTGTGCGGCACCCATACCTTCAAAACGAAGGTTGCACGGAGATGCGCGTGACCCACCAGCCGCTCGCGGCACATGTGCCGCACAAGGACGCCCTGCCTGACCGTCTTGTCGTTTTCGACGGCGTCTGCGTGCTCTGCTCTTTCTTCGCCCGGTTCATCCTGCGATTCGATCGCAAGAAGCGGTTCCGGTTTGCCACCGCCCAGTCGCCGCTCGGTGAAGCGCTGTTTCGCGCGCATGGGCTGCGCACCGATGTCTACGAGACCAATCTCGTTCTGATCGACGGCAAGCCAAACATCAAATTCGAGAGCTTCTTGGCAACCTGCGACGCGCTCGGCTGGCCATGGCGCGCCGCGGTGATTTTGCGACTATTGCCGCAAACGCTGCGCGATTGGCTCTACGACCGGATCGCGAAGAATCGCTACGCCGTCTTCGGCAAAAAGGAGAGCTGTGAAGTTCCGTCGGGAGCGTTGCGGGAGCGGCTGATTGGATAGCGTCACCCCTGCTCCCGATCGCCTGACGATCCTCATCGTCGGCGGCTACGGTGTTTTTGGCGGCCGCATCGTCGAGTTACTGGAGGACGAGGCGCGGCTGACGATCATCGTGGCCGGCCGGCAGCTGGTGAAGGCAAAAGCCTATTGCGACGGTCGCATCTCGGCCAAGGCGAGGCTCGTGCCGGCAAACTTCGACCGGAACGGCGATCTCGACGCCCAGCTAGCCGCGCACGGGCCGGATATTGTGGTCGACGCCAGCGGGCCGTTCCAGGCTTACGGCGACGGCGCTTACCGCCTGATCGAAGCCTGCCTCCGGCAGGGCATCAATTATCTCGACCTTGCCGACGGGTCCGACTTCGTTGCCGGCGTCAGCGCGTTCGATCAGGCAGCGCGGAAAGCTGGTGTGTTCGCGCTTTCCGGCGTCTCCAGCTTTCCGGTTCTGACCGCCGCCGTGGTGCGCAGGCTGGCGCAGGGTATGGCGAGCGTCGAGACGATCCGGGGCGGCATCGCGCCCTCGCCTTTCGCCGGCGTCGGCGAGAACGTCATCCGCGCGATCGCGAGTTATGCCGGGCAACCTGTGGCGTTGCGGCGAGACGGCCAGCAGGCAGCTGGGCACCCCTTTACCGAGCACATGCGCTATACGATCGCGCCGGGCGGTAAGGTTCCAGTCAGGAACACGCTGTTCTCGCTGGTTGATGTGCCGGACCTGCGCGCCCTCGGCGAGTTGTGGCCGGAGGCAAAAACGATCTGGATGGGCGCCGGCCCTGTTCCCGAAATCCTGCACCGGGTGCTTGCTGTCCTGGCGCGTCTGGTGAAGTGGCGGATCATCCCATCGCTCTCGCCTCTCGCGCCGCTCATGCATTGGGTGATGAACCATATCCGCTGGGGCGAACATCGCGGCGGCATGTTTGTCGACGTGACGGGTACGACCGCTGACAGGCAGACGGTCAAGCGCTCATGGCACCTTCTCGCCGAAGGCAGCGACGGGCCGCTGATCCCGGCAATGGCGGTCGAGGCGCTCGTGCTTAAGACATTGGCGGGCAAGTGCCGGCAGCAGGGGCACGCGCGTCGGTATCCGATCTGGAGTTGGCCGACTACGGGCGCTCTTTGCGCGGCGCACGATCTATGCCGGCGTGCGAGACGACCGCCCCCAGGACAGCCTGCCGCTCTATGAGAGCCTGCTCGACGAGGCTTGGCATCAACTGCCGGCGCCGATCAGGCAGATGCATGCGCTCGATGGAGTTGATGGCGGAGGGCAGAGCCAACGTCGAACGCGGCACCGGCCTCCTGTCTCGCCTGGCCGCTGCGATCATTGGTTTTCCGAAGCCCGCGGCCGATATTCCTGTTGCCGTGTCCTTCGGGCTGAAAGACGGCGTGGAAACCTGGACGCGCACATTCGGCGATGAGTCATTTCATAGCCGGCAGTTCGAAGGCACCGGCCGCTGGGAGCGGCTCCTGTCGAACAGTTCGGGCCGATGCAGTTTGCGATGGCGCTGGTCTGGCAGGACGAAAAGCTCGAGCTCGTCCTGCGGCATTGGCGCTTCCTCGGCATTGCGCTGCCCATGTGGATCTGCCCGCGCTCGAATTCCTACGAGACCGTACGCGATGGCCGCTTCAATTTTCATGTCGAGATTTCGCATCCGCTCACCGGCTTGATCGTGCGCTATCAGGGCTGGCTCGAACCGAAGCCAGCTCTGGACACGACTGCTTCGCCCGCGTCAGTGCAAGCGGTCGAGGCGCCCGGCGAAGCCCGCAAAGATTTTGTTTCCCGATTTGTCGAAATGCAGCAAGCTCGGCCGACATCCGTTCGGCACGCGATGACGCGGCCCGCAACCGAGGACACGACGATGCAATACATGCTGCTGATCCACATGGACGAAACCGCCATGCCGAACATCACGCCGGAAATGGCGTTCGAGATGAACAGCGCCTACATGGCCTATAATGACGCCTTGCAGAAGGCTAACGCTTGGGTCACTGGCGAGCGGCTGAAGCCGTCACCGAACTCAACCGTCGTCAAGGTGCGCAACGACAAGACCGAGGTGCTCGACGGGCCCTATCGCCGACACCAAGGAGCAGCTCGGCGGCTACTATATGATCGAGGTGCCCGATCTCGATGCGGCGCTCGCTTGGGCGGCCGCTGCCCGGGCGCGAGCAACGGCACGATCGAGGTGCGGCCGGTCTGGACGTCGCATTGAGACATGGCTGCAGGACGCGGCGGCGCCGGCCGGCTGCCGAAGCGGCAGCCCGCCAGAGCTATGGCCGGCTCGTCGCCTTCTCGCGGCGCGCACGCGCGACGTCGCCGGCGCCGAGGATGCGCTGGCCGAAGCCTTCGCCGCCGCGCTCGCCCAATGGCCGCGAACGGCGTGCCGGACAATCCCGAGGCCTGGCTGCTCACGGTGGCGCGGCGGAGGCTGATCGACGCGGCGCGCCGCCAGCACACGGCGCAGGCGCGCCGGGACCACTTGCGCCTGATCGCCGACGAACGGAGCGCATGCCGACGCTGACGGCGACATTCCCGACGAGCGGCTGCGGCTGATGTTCGCCTGCGCCCATCCGGCGATCGACCCGGCGGTCCGCGCGCCGCTGATCCTGCAGACCGTGCTCGGCTTCGACGCCGCCGCGATCGCCTCGGCCTTTCTGGTGCCGCCAGCGACCATGGGCCAGCGGCTGGTGCGGGCGAAGAGCCGGATCAAGGAGGCCGGCATTCCCTTTCGCGTGCCCGAACGCAGCGAAATAGCCGAGCGGCTGGATGCGGTGCTGAGGCGATCTACGCCGCCTTCGCGGCCGGCTGGGCAGATACCTCGGGCGAGCCGGACCGCCGGCGCGACCTTGCCGGCGAGGCGATCTGGCTCGGCCGCCTGATGGTCTCCGCTGATGCCCGACGAGCCGGAGACGCTCGGCCTGCTGGCGCTGATGCTGTACGCCGAGGCCCGGCGAGCGGCACGGCGCGATGTCTCGGGCGCCTATGTGCCGCTGTCGCAGCAGGAAATTCCGCTCTGGGATGCGCGCTTGATCGACGAGGCCGAGGCGCTGCTGCGCCAGGCGAGTTCGTTCGGCGCGACCGGGCGCTATCAGCTCGAGGCCGCCGTGCAGTCGGCGCAGGCGCGCGGCGGCGCATCGGACGCACGGACTGGCCGGCGATCAAAAAACTCTACGACGCGCTGGTGATGCGTCCCTTCGCCGTCGTGGCGCTCAACCGCGCGGTCGCGGTAGCCGAGACGAGGGGCCGACGCGGGACTCGCGGCCTGGACGCCATCGCCGCCGACCAGCGGCTGGGACCTATCAGCCCTATTGGGCGGCGCGCGCCGACATGCTGGCGCGGCTCGACAGGGCGACCGAGGCGACAGCGGCTTATGATCGGGCGATCTGGCTGGAGAGCGACGCGGCGGTGCGGGCATTCCTGAAGGCCCGCCAAACTGAAATCGCTCCACCGCTGCACTAGGCCGGCGCCCCATGCGCCCAGGTGAAGCGGCCGATCAACATCGCATCCCGGCTGAGTGGACGACGCCGATGCGCAGCTAGCTCACCACGTTCAGATCAACGCTGTCGGGCGCCCGAACGCGAAAGGCCGCGAAGCGGTTGCGGTAGTCGGCTGGAGTCATGCCCGTTTCGCGTTTGAACAGCGCGCGAAAAAAGGTGGCGTCCTGATAGCCGACAGCTTCCGAGATCGTTTGAACAGTCGAAGCTTCACGTTCGAGCATGGCCTTTGCGGCTTCGACGCGCACCGCCTGAAGATAGGCTGCGGGCGCGCGACCGGTGGCTGCCTTGAAACGGCGCAGGAAGGCACGTTCCGACATGCGGGCTTGTTCGGCGAGGATGCGGTGGAATGGTTTTCCTGGAAATGTGCCTGTATCCAGGCCTCCACGGCGCGGATCCTATCGTCGGTATGCGGCGGCGACAGCGGCAATACGGCGTAGCCCGACTGATGGGTGCGCGGCATGGTGAGCAATAGCGCCTTGGCCGTCTGAACCGCGATTTCGTGACCGCACAGCTTCTCCACCAGATAAAGCGAGACGTCCGCCGCGGCGGTGAGACCGCCGCTGCAGAGCAACCGGCTGTCTTCGGTAACCAGCAGGCCGGGCTGCCAATGAACCTGCGGCCAACGCCGCATGATGTCGGCTGCCGCGGCCCAGTGGGTGGTAGCGCGCTTGCCATCGAGCAGACCCGCCTCGGCAAGATATGCTGCGCCCATGCACACGCCCGCGATATAGGCGCCGGCCTCATAATGCTTGCGCAGCCAAGGCAGCAGGGCTGAATTCTCGATCAGTTTTTCGTCCAACCGCAGTCCGGAGGTCGGCACGATGACGATGTCGGACTTGGTGACCGCTGCGATGGAGGTTTCGGGCGAAATCGTCATGCCGCCATAAGGGCTGCGCGCCGGCCGCCCGTCGATCGATGCGGTGGTAACCCGGAAGCGCGGCTCCGGACTTTCGCCCTTGAGCTCGCGCCAGAGCGCGCCGGCCGAGTGGAAAACCTCGATGGGCATCAGAGACGTGGAGGCGTATCCGTCGTCCAGAAGGACGACGCATACATCCAGCTTTGCCCCGAACTTCTCGGCTTCCGGCACAGCGCACTCCCTTGGGCGCCATCGTAACATGTTCACCCGGCGGCCGTCGTTGGATCGATAATGCCAGAGATCGGCGTGATCTTGCTAGCCGGGAAGCCGGACAGCCGCGCATGGTCGTGGATGGCTGCTTCGTCCTCGGCAAGATAGATGCAGAACGTCTTGTCGCCAGCCACGTAGGAATGCTCCCACTGCACACGCGGGGCAAGCTTGGATAGGGCGCCGTTGGACGCTTCGGCCGCGCCCTTCAGTTCCGGTTTGGTCATCTTGCCGACCGCTGGAATGTCACGTTCGATAACAAAGCGCTTGAGCATGGCAGTTCTCCGTTTGATGCAACGAAGAAAACCACAGAACCGGGCATTCCGGGAGCGCGGCCTACGCCATTCAACAGGGGTGATACCGCCAATGTTGGCAGCCGAAACGGGCTAGCAGCGGCTCAACCCCACATGTCGTAATATTTGTTCTGCGCCAGAACCTACAGGGCCGCCCGGCGACGCTATCACCAGAGCTCGTGCACTGAATTCAGATCGCTCAGGACAGGGTCGGTCGTCAGCTTGGCGCAGATGCGTTTGATGTTAACCCACTCGTCGCGCGGTTTGTCATCAAGCGGATGCCAATGGGCCAGCATGAGCAAATAGACGTCGGCGATGGACCGCCGGTCGCCGACCATCCAGTCACGACCCGTCAGGTGAGCTTCGAAAACAGCGTAACCCTTGTCGCATTCGCGTACCGCCGCCTCTTTCAAATCGTCGAGATCCGCGCCACCCATGGTGAGCCGCGTGCGCATAAAAATAGCGCAGCAGCGTCGGATACATCATCGCCGCGAAGAACGTCATCCAGCGCAGGAACTGGGGCCGATCCGGGTGGCCGGGCAGAGGGCCAAGGTCAGCATCAGGCTGGGTTTCGGCCAACAGCAGGCACATGGCGCTGGATTCGGTGACGACTTCGCCGCCAGGAAGCACAAGCGCCGGCACCTGGCCGAGCGGGCTGATCTTCAGGTAGTCGGCAGAGGGCTCCCCGCGCGGAACCGTTTCGAGACGATGCTCTACGCCGGCAAGCCTGAGCGCCGCCTCGACAACAAAATTGCCGGAACCCGGCCGGCCGTAGAGCACATACATGGAATTGCCTCCACCTTGGACCATCGAGCGGCGGCCCTGGCGGCCAAAGGGAGGAGGCGTCAACTGGCAGTGCTAGGACCAGTCAATTGCGATCAACCACCCAGCCCCTCGAACAAGACAGTCGACAGATAGCGCTCGGCGAAGGACGGGATGATCACCACCATGTTCTTGCCGGCATTCTCCTTGCGCGAGCCGACGACGATGGCCGCCTGCAGCGCCGCGCCGGACGAGATGCCGACCGGCACGCCTTCCAGCCGCGCGACCAGGCGGGCATTGGCGAAGGCATCGTCATTGGAAACCTTGACGACCTCGTCATAGACCGTCGTGTCGAGGATTTTCGGGGCGAAGCCGGCTCCAATGCCCTGGATCTTGTGCGGGCCGGGCTGGCCGCCCGACAGACGGGTGAAGCTTCCGGCTCGACGGCAACGACATGCAGCTCGGGCTTGCGCTGCTTGATCACCTGGCCGACGCCGGTGATCGTGCCGCCGGTGCCGATGCCCGAAACGAAGATGTCGACTTTGCCTTCGGTGTCGTTCCAGATTTCCTCGGCGGTGGTGACGCGATGAATTTCCGGGTTGGCCGGGTTCTCGAATTGCTGCGGAATCACGGCGTCGGGGTGGTGCGGCCAGTTCGTCGGCCTTGGCGATGGCGCCCTTCATGCCCTTTGGACCTTCGGTCAGCACCAGTTCGGCGCCGAGCAGCGCCAGCATCTTGCGGCGCTCGACCGACATGGTTTCCGGCATGGTGAGGATCAGCTTGTAGCCCTTGGCGGCGGCGGCGAAGGCGAGCGCGATGCCGGTGTTGCCGGAGGTCGGCTCGATCAGGGTCGTCTTGCCCGGCGAGATCTTGCCGGATTCCTTCCAGCGCCTCGATCATCGCCACGCCGATGCGGTCCTTGACGCTGGCGATCGGGTTGAAGAATTCGAGCTTGGCGATCAGGTTGGCGACGATGCCTTTTTCCTTGGCAAACTTGTCCAGCCGCACCAGCGGCGTGTCGCCAATCGTTTCGGTGATCGAACCGTAGATGCGGCCCCGGCCGGGCACATGGGTGGCGCTGACGGGCTTGTTCATCGGTTCGCTCCCAAAATTTTGTCGGAAAACAATAGTTCGGTTTTCGCGCGCAAAGATAGGCGGTGACGGCAAAAAATCCGAGTGGACGACATCCTGAAAAGGCGAAAGCCGCGAAATCAGATTTCGCGGCTTTGCTGTTTGCGGATTCGATTTGCGTCTGGCCTAGCTGCGCGCCGCGATCGCGGCGGCCGCTCCAGCCATGCAGGTTGCCGCGCCGCGGCTCAGATACTTTCAGCCCGCGCGGCGACTTCAGCAGGCCACGCGCCTTGGCGGCCAGCAGCAGATAAGGCACCAGCACCACCATCAGCACGAGCACCGTGACCACGGCCAGGATGCCATAGTCGGCCAGCGTGATGGCGTGCAGATCGATCACCGTCGGCGTGATGGCAACGTAAAAGATCATCGTCTTCGGGTTGCCGATGGTCAGCGCCAGGCCGCCCAAAAATTGGACACCAAGCGGTGCTGCCCTTCTTAGCGGTGATGTTTTCCGGGGTGATGCCGTCGACCAGAACTTCCAGGCCAGCCAGGCGAGATAGGCGACGCCCAGCCATTTCACGACCATGAAGATGACGCCAAAGGTCTGCGCCAGGAAAGGCAAGGCCGAGCACGACGGCGGTCAGATAGGTGAGGTCGCCCAGGATCAGCCCAACCGACATGGCGAAGGCAGGCCGAAAACCGGAACCCAGCGCACGCGCGACAAGCGCGGTTACGCCCGGGCCGGGAATGGCGGCGGCGATGGCGAGCGCGCCCGCATAAGCGATGAAGCCTGTCAGCGTCATGAAAACGTCCGGCAGGCCCATCCTGCCGGACGCCTCATATCAACAAAACGACCGTCACGCTCACGAATTCGCTTGATGAACCCATCAAGGAGATTTCGGCGTTGCCTTATCTAGGGCTTGTTGAGATCCAGCCTAAGGCACGAAGGCATTTGCAGGCCGTCCTCGGCTGAATATCAGCAGGCCCTAGCCGATCACCTTGCGATAAAGATGCCACGTGGCATGACCCAGCACCGGCAGCACGATCGCCAGGCCGGCAAACAGCGGGATCGAGCCGGCCACCAGCGCGACAGCAACGATCAGGCCCCATGCCAGCATGGTGACCGGTTGGCGAGCGTGGCGCGAACGCTGGTCTGGATCGCCGCCACCGCGCCGGTATCGCGGTCGAGCAGCAGCGGAAAAGCCACGACTGTCGTCGCCAGCACCACCACTGCAAAGCAGAGGCCAATCAGATTGCCGGCGATCAGCAGCGTCCAGCCTGCCGACGTGCCGAAAACCTGGCTCAGCAGCCCTCCAATGCTCGCCGGCACGACGTCGCCAAACAGCGATATGTAGAGCGCCCGTGCCGTCAGCAGCCAGGCGATGAACAGGGCGAACAACAACAGCCGAGCGCGATGATCGACGGCAGCGCCGGCGAATGGCGCACGTCGAGCGCATTGCGCCAGGTTGACGCAGCCCTGCCTCGCGACGGCGGCTGATCTCATAAAGCCCGATCGCGGCAACCGGTCCGAGCAAGGCAAAACCCGACATCAGCGGAAACAGCATCGGCAGCGCGTCGGCGCCGGATGTCCAGGCAGCCAGGAAGACGCCAACAATTGGATAGATGATCGCCAGAAACATGAGATGCGACGGCATCTCCATGAAGTCGCGCCATCCCATTTTGAGCGCGTCGGTGAGATCGTTCATGCCGATGCGGCGTACGGTGGGTGCGCAAATTCGGCAGTTCTGTCCGGCCATGACATGGAAATTCGACATACCAGTCCTCCCGTTCGGGTTGGGAGCGGTTGCGAACAGGTCGCCTGGCGTCGAGAGGCGCGCGCGACGACTATTCCGCGACCGCCTGTGTGAGCGGACTATACGCCTTCGCCGCGCCGAATGCGAATGTCTTGTGCGGTTATCGCGCCGAGAACAGCACCTTGGCGACCGGGTTATAGAGCAGCTTGTCGTGCGAATTGAGCAGCGCCATCATCGCGGCAAAACTTTCCCCGTCGAGCGCCGAGAAATTGAACCGGCTGACCGGCCCCGTTGAGCCGTCCGGCACCACCATGATGTCGATCATGCCGATGCGCTGCACCGTATCCCACGCACCCCGGCTCTCGACCACTCGCAGCATGCACATCCTCCCAGATCTCGACTTGGGCGAGACTGTTGCAAATGGCACGCGAGGCGGCAAGAGCACTTCGTCGCCTCTCGACAGGGGCCGGCCGTTGGTGTAGGTGCGCCACCCCCGCCGGAAAGCCGGCGCCAACCCATCAACAGGACAAAACCCATGCGACCAGCTTCTGGCGGCATCGACTTTGGCACGTCCAATTCGACGGTTGGCGTGATGGACCGGCAATGGGCCTCAGCTTCTCAGGCTGGAAGGCGGCAGCCCAACCTTGCCCAGCGCGCTGTTCTTCAACTTCGACGACGACAGCGTTTCGGTCGGGCGTCACGCGGTCAGCCAATACACCGACGGCGTCGACGGACGGCTGCTGCGCGCGCTGAAAAGCGTGCTCGGCAGCTCGCTGGTGCATGAAAAGACGCGCATCAAGAAGCGCTCGATGCTGTTTTCGGAGATCATCGGCCTGTTCATCGGCCGGCTGAAGGCGAAGCTGGACGAGCATCACGGCCAGCCCGTCGATCATATCGTGCTCGGTCGCCCGGTTCGGTTTGTCGACCGCGACGATGACGCTGACCGCACCGCCCAGGATGAGCTCGAGCGCGCGGCGCAGGCGCAAGGTTTTCGCCATATCGAGTTCCAGTACGAGCCGATCGCGGCGGCGCTGGACTATGAACAACAGGTGTCGCGCGAGGAAATCGCGCTGATCGTCGACATGGGTGGCGGCACGTCGGACTTTTCGATCGTGCGCGTCTCGCCGGAGGGTGCACGCAAGGCGGATCGCCGCGGCGATATCCTCGCCAATGAGGGCATTCACATCGGCGGGACGGATTTCGACCGGCTGCTCAGCATTGCCTATGTCATGCCGGGGTTGGGTTACCTGACGCCGACCAAGGACGGCAAACGCAACCTGCCCGCCGGCTATTTCATCGATCTCGCCACCTGGCACCGCATTCACCGGCTTTACACGCCGAAGGCGCTGATCGACTTGCGACAGATCCGCTACGAGGCCGCGCAACCTGAACTGGTCGAGCTGTTCATCGACATCGTCGAACATCGCCTCGGGCATCTGCTGGCGACGCGGGTCGAGGACGCCAAGATCGCGCTGACGGAGGGCGACGCCGCGCGGCTGCACCTCGATTTGTCCAACGCCGCGCTGGATATTGGTTTTACACGCACCCAGCTCGAAGACACGTTGCGCGGCGAAATCAGCCGTGTCGCCGACACCGCACGGCAGACGCTCTCATCCGCCGGCATCGCGCCGCGAGATGTCACCGCCGTCTTCCTGACCGGCGGCTCAACCGCGATCCCGCTGGCGCGGCAAAGCATCCTGTCGCTTGTGCCGCAGGCCGCCGTCGTGCAAGGCGATGCATTCGGATCTGTCGGTATCGGGCTGGCGCTCGATGCAGCGCGGAAGTTTGGGTAAGCGCCAGCCACGGTTAGCACCCGGGGACAGTTTACTTTCTTTCCGCTTGCGCCTGCCTCGTCGCGGCACAGCTTTTCTGCGGAAAAAAGTAAACTGTCCCCTGCACCACCCTACCGCAGCATCTTTGAAATCAGCTGCGCCGTATAATCCACCATCGGCACGATGCGGGCGTAGTTCAGCCGGGTCGGGCCGATGACGCCCAGCGCCCCGATAACGCGCGAGTCCTTATCCTTATAAGGCGCAACCACCAGCGACGAGCCGGAGAGCGAAAAGAGCTTGTTCTCCGAGCCGATAAAGATGCGCACGCCCGAGCCTTCTTCGGCAAGGTCGAGGAGCTGGATCAAGCCTTCCTGCGTTTCGAGATCGTCGAACAGATGCTTCAGCAGCTCGATATCGGCCTGGGCGGACAGGCTTTCCAGCAGATTGGCGCGGCCGCGAACGATGAGGCGCGCCGGCAGGCCGCTGCCGGAGCCCGCCCAAACCGCCAGGCCCTGCTCGACCAGTTGCTGCGACAAAGCGTCGAGCGCTATCTTGGTCTCGGCCTTCAGCCGCTCGACGTCGGCCCGGGTCTCCGCCAGCGTACGGCCGCGAATGTGGGCGTTGAGGAAGTTCGATGCCTCCTGCAGCTGCGAGGCGGTGACGCCGGCCGGCAGTTCGACAACGCGGTTTTCCACGTCGCCACCCTGGGACACCAGCACGACCAGCGCGCGCTGGGGTTCCAACTGGATAAACTCGATATGTTTCAGCGCCGCTTCGCTCTTGGCGGCCAGCACCAACCCCGCCCCGCGCGACATGCCGGACAGCATCTGACTGGCTTCCGTCAGCAAATGTTCAACGCTGGCGTCGTTGCTCGAGCCTTTCAGCTGCGTTTCGATGCGGCTGCGCTCGTCGTCGGACAGATCGCCGATCTGCATGAAGGCGTCGACAAAGAAGCGCAGGCCTTTCTGCGTCGGCAGGCGGCCAGCCGAGATATGCGGCGCGTAGACGAGGCCGAGGTGCTCCAGATCGCTCATCACGTTGCGCACCGTCGCCGGCGACAGCGACGACGGCAGCATGCGCGACAGGTTGCGGGAACCCACTGGCTCGCCATCGAGCAGGTAGGAATCGACGATGCGCCGGAAGATGTCGCGTGAGCGCAAATCCAGCGATTGCAGCGTCGGGTCTTTGATCGGGCTCGTCATGTCCACCTTAAGGATATAAACAGCCGGCCCGACATGACAAGGTTTACACCATGATTGAAACGGAACGCCTGATTCTGCGGCATAACCGCCTTGAGGACTTCGAGCAGGCCTATTCGATCTATTCGGACCCCGATGTCGTTCGGCATATCGGCAATGGCCAGCCCGGAACACGGCAGGATGTGTGGTTCCGTCTGTTGCGCTTTGTCGGTCACTGGCAGCTCCTGGGCTACGGCATGTTCGCCATCATCGAGAAATCGAGCGGCCGCATGATCGGTGAGACCGGCATGGCGGATTTCAAGCGCGGCCTGGGCGACGACTTCGATCCCTACCCCGAAGCCGCATGGATTCTGGCCAGCGACGTGCATGGCAATGGCTATGCCATGGAAGCAGCCACCGCTGCTCATCGATGGTTCGAGGAAAATCGCGGCAGGCAACGCACCGTTTGCATCATCGACCCGCCGAACACGGCATCGATCCGGCTTGCCGAGAAGCTCGGCTACCAGTCCATGGGCGAGCGGCCTTTTCGCGACAGCACCGTGATGATGTTCGAGCGGACACCATGATCGAAACGGAACGGCTGATCCTCAGACTGCCTGTGCTTGGCGACCTGGACGACATCCAGGCGGTATACGGCGATGCAAACGTGATGCGATATATCACCGGCAGGGCAAGCACGCGAATGGAAAGCTTGTCCCGCCTGCTGCGGACGGTCGGCCATTGGCAGCTCTTCGGTTACGGCTTCCTGGCGGTCTTCGAGAAAGCCACCGGCCGCTACCTCGGCGATGCCGGGCTTGGCCGCTTCGAGCGCGGCCTGGGCGATGATTTCGACCCGTTCGACGAAACCGGCTGGGTGTTCGGCCCCTGGGCGCACGGGCATGGATACGCCATTGAGGCGATGACGGCCGCGCATGACTGGCATCGGCGCACGCTCGGGCCGACGGCGGACCGTCTGCATCATCAGCCCCGAACACGAGCGATCGATCCGGCTTGCCGAAAAACTCGGCTACAAGCCGTTCGGCAGCCACACCTTCCCAGGCACCGACGACACCGTGACGCTGTTCGAGCGCCAGCCGGGTTAGCGCCACATTCCAACGTCATCCCGGGGCCGCGAAGCGGAACCCGGGATCCAGCGCGCCGGCTTCTCCTGATCGTCTCTTCCTTCCGCCATGACACAACTCGGATTCCGGGTTCGCTTCGCGCCCCGGAATGACGGAGCGTCGGTGTCGGCCCGGCAGCTTTGTCAGCTCTTGTCAGGATCGTTTTCGGTCTTTTCGTCCACACCCCTCCAGCCTGCCTCACAATGCTCGCGCTTGATGAAAGGAGGCGAACGGTGCGGGACGACGAAAAAATGCTCAGGCGGACGGCCGCCATCCTGCTCTCGCTGGCTACCTTGGCTGACTGGGTCGCCGACCGCTCCCGCCCTGTCCGCTGGCTGGTGCTCTGGATCTTGCAGCTGGCAGAAGATGTCGCAGGCGCGTATGTCACCGAAATCGATCCGCTCGCCATCGAACATGCGACGCTCGAGCTGGCCGACGGCCACGACGAAGCGGTTCGCCTTGCCGCAACATTCCGCATGTTTGCCGCCATACTTTTCGCAATCGCCGATCAGATGCAGCATCTGGCGATCAGAGAACCTTCCGAGCGACCCTCTCGCGGCTACCTACCCGGCCGTCGCGCCAATGCCGACCAGCTTCTCCGTGCGATCGCCGCGCTACAGCCACGCTACGCCGACACGTCCTGATCAAAAGCACGTCGCGATTTTTGGTCGCCGCGGCAATTGACGCCTTTTCCTTTGCGCTTGGTTCCGGCCGGGTTTAGAGCAATGGCCGACCAGATTGAACCCTTCTGTTTGCTGTTTGGGGAGGCGATCCACGAGGAAGGACGCGATCGTGGGGCTGGTTGCCCGGACGAGCGGCCTGACGACGCGGGCGTCCGCTAAACGCAATCATAAGGGTTCAATCTGGTCGGACATTGCTCTAAGAAGCCCGGCCAGAATCCAGACAGCGGAGTTTTCATGCGTCCTTCCAAGCGGCAGTTCGACGAAATGCGGGCGATTTCCTTCGAACGCGGTGTGTCGAAACATGCCGAAGGCTCTTGCCTGGTCAAATTCGGCGACACGCATGTGCTGTGTACCGCCAGCCTTGAGGAAAAAGTGCCGGCCTGGATGCGCAATTCCGGCAAGGGCTGGGTGACCTCCGAATATGGCATGCTGCCGCGCGCCACCGGCGAGCGCATGCGCCGCGAGGCATCCTCGGGCAAGCAAGGTGGGCGGACGCTGGAAATCCAGCGCCTGATCGGGCGTTCCCTGCGCGCCGTGGTCGACCTGCAGGCGCTCGGCGAGCGGCAGATCACGGTCGATTGCGACGTTATCCAGGCCGATGGCGGCACCCGCACCGCCTCGATCACCGGCGGCTGGGTGGCGCTCTACGATTGCCTGCGCTGGATGGAAGCGCGCCAGATGGTGGCCGTATCCAAAGTGCTGAAGGACCACGTCGCCGCGATTTCGTGCGGCATTTACAACGGGCAGCCGGTGATCGACCTCGACTACGACGAGGATTCGTCGGCCGGCACCGACGCCAATTTCGTCATGACCGGCAAGGGCGGGATCGTCGAAATCCAGGGCACCGCCGAGGGTGAGCCTTTTTCGGAAGAGCAATTTGGCGAGCTGATGGGCTCTGGCGCGCAAGGGCATATCGCGGCTGGTGAATTTGCAGCAGATGGCGGTGGGGTGATGAGCATCGATGAATGGTGGGATAGCCCCCCCTTGTGCGGACATCCCAGGGCGGAGGATGGCCGGGTCATTTGCCACGTCTCGAGACCGCCGACCCCGACGTGCGTGTCTCCGGGGCGACTGCCCACAGGGGAGAGGCGTAAGCGATGACCCTCCGCATCCTCGAATCCGCGCTCTACGTCACCGACCTCGACGCCGCCGAAAACTTCTATGCTGAAGTGATAGGCCTCGAGGTCTCGGCAAAGTCGACGGCCGACATGTCTTCTTTCGCTGCGGAGACGGCGTGCTTCTGCTGTTCAACGCCGAGGCGACCAAAATACCGCCGAAGCCGGACGCCAAGCTGCCGGTGCCGCCGCATGGAACCGTGGGCCAAGGCCATCTGTGCTTTGCCGGCACGGCCGACGAAATTTCCGATTGGAAAGCCCTCTGGAAGACAAAGGCATCGCCATCGAGGCCGATTTCGAATGGCCGCAGGGCGGGCGTTCGATCTATTTCCGCGACCCGTCCGGCAATTCGATCGAAATCGCCGAACCGCGCATTTGGGGCATTGCATGAAGGACCTTTCCGCCAAAAAGATCGTGGTGGCGAGCCACAATGAGGGCAAGCTGCGCGAGATCGCCCAGCTTATCGAGCCGTTCGGGTTCGAGGCGAAGTCCGCCAAGGAATATGGACTGCCGGAACCCGAAGAAACCGGCACGACCTTTGAGCAGAACGCCTACATCAAGGCGCATGCGGCGGCGACCGCCACCGGGCTTCCCGCGCTGTCGGACGATTCCGGCCTGATGATCGACGCGCTTGACGGACAGCCCGGCGTCTACACCGCCGACTGGGCGAACGCCAGGACGACGGCACGCGCGATTTCGGCCAGGCGATGCAGCGCGCGGAGAAAGCGATGCAGGAAGTCGGTGCTGCGACGCCCGACAAGCGCACCGGCCGTTTCGTTGCGGTGCTGTGCCTTTGCTATCCCGACGGCGAAGCCGAATATTTTCGCGGCGAGGCGGAAGGCACGCTGGTCTGGCCGCCGCGCGGCACCCTGGGTTTCGGCTACGACCCCGTGTTCAAGCCGAACGGTTTCGACGTCACCTTTGGCGAGATGCCTGCCGAACAGAAGCATGGCTGGACGCCTGGGCAGCCGACGGCGCTGTCGCACCGGGCAAAGGCGTTCAAGAAATTCGCCGAGGCGAAATTGGGATGAGTGACTGCGCCGGAGCTCCCTCCCCCTTGAGGGGAGGGTGGCCGCGAAGCGGCCGGGTGGGGTCGCTGCAGAAAAGGCGGCGACGCCGATGGCTGCTGAGTCAGCGCGGAAAACTGGCAACCAACCCCACCCGGCCGCTTCGCGGCCACCCTCCCCTCAAGGGGGAGGGAGCCCGGCTTCGGCGTCTACATCCACTGGCCGTTTTGCGCGGCAAAGTGCCCGTATTGCGACTTCAACAGCCATGTCCGGCACCAGCCAGTCGATCAAGCAACGCTTTGTCAAAGCGTTCGAGCGCGAAATGGCGACCATGCGCGACACGCACAGGGCGGCGCGAGGTCGCCAGCATTTTCATCGGCGGCGGCACGCCGTCGCTGATGGAGCCCGCGACCGTCGGGGCGGTACTTGATGCGGTAGCTCGGAACTGGGCTGTGCCGGCCGGTATCGAAGTAACGTTGGAGGCAAATCCTTCCTCCGTCGAAGCAGGCCGCTTCCGCGGCTATCGCGCGGCCGGCGTCAACCGTGTCTCGCTGGGCGTGCAGGCGCTGAACGATGCCGACCTGCGGTTTCTTGGACGTTTGCACGACGTGAAGCAGGCGCTGCATGCAATCGAATTGGCGCGCGCGACCTTTCCGCGTCTTTCCTTCGACCTGATCTATGCGCGGCCGGGCCAGACGGTCGATGCCTGGGCCGTCGAACTTGAACGCGCGATCAGTCTCGCCGCCGACCACCTGTCACTCTATCAATTGACGATCGAGGAAGGCACGCGCTTCCATGCCCTCTACGCGGCGGGAAAGCTGAAGACGCTGGATCTCGACACGGCGGCGGACCTTTATGAGGTGACCCAGACCGTGACGGCCGCGCGCGGCCTGCCGGCCTATGAGATCTCCAATCATGCCAGGCCTGGCGCGGAGAGCCGGCACAATCTGATCTACTGGCGTTACGGCGAATATGTCGGCGTCGGCCCAGGCGCGCATGGGCGCTTTCTCGAAAACGGCCGGCGGATCGTCACCTTCACCGAAAAGATGCCGGAGACCTGGCTGAACCTGGTGGAGGCCAAGGGACACGGCGTGATCGGCGGCGAGACGCTGACCCGAAGCGAAGAAGCCGACGAGTTGCTGCTGATGGGCCTGAGGCTCGTCGAAGGCATCGACCTGGCACGCTACGAAGCGCTGGCCGGGCGCTCGCTGGAGCACAAAAGACTGGCGGCCTTGCAGGACGAAGGCCTGATCGAACCGGTCGGCAATTCCGGCCTGCGCGCCACACCGGCCGGCATGGTGGTGCTCGATGCGCTGGTGGCGGATTTGGCGCGGTGATCGCATTGGGAATGTGTAGATGACCGGGTTCACCTCCTCCTGGCAGTTCTGGGCCATTCTGTCGGCGGTGTTCGCGGCGTTGACGGCGATCTTCGCCAAAGTCGGCGTGGCGCACATCAACGCCGATTTCGCGACCCTGATCCGAACGCTGGTCGTTGTCGCCCTGCTTGTCGGGATTGTAGCCGCGACTGGGCAGTTTCAATCGCCGTCGGAGATTTCCGGCCGCACCTGGACATTTCTGGCCTTGTCAGGCCTCGCCACCGGGGCCTCCTGGCTGTGCTATTTTCGGGCGCTCAAACTCGGCCACGCATCGCAGGTGGCGCCCATCGACAAGCTCAGCGTTGTGCTGGTCGCCGTCTTCGGCGTTCTATTTCTTGGCGAGAAGCTGAGCCGGCTGAACTGGCTGGGCGTCGTGTTGATCGCGGCCGGCGCGGTGCTGGTCGCGGCCAAGGTCTGAACCCGCTTTCAACTTGTCCTTCGCCATGTCAGAACGAACCATGGATGGCGGCCCGGACAGCAAGAAAACCTACGTCGTCGCGCAGACGGAAGTCGCCGCGCGGCCGCTTGCGCCGGCGCTCTATCTCGTGGCGACGCCGATCGGCAATCTGGCTGACATCACCTTGCGCGCGCTTGAGACACTGGCCGCCGCCGATGTGCTGGCCTGCGAGGATACGCGTGTCACCCGCGTGCTGCTCGACCGCTATGGCATCCGGCAACGCCCCTTCGCCTATCACGAGCACAATGCGGCTGAAGCAGGTCCAAGACTGATCGCGGCGCTGGAGGCGGGCAAGAGCGTCGCCTTGGTCTCGGACGCCGGCACGCCGCTGGTGTCGGACCCCGGATATCGTCTGGTGAACGAGGCGCTGGCGCGCGGCATCAAGGTCGTGCCGGTGCCGGGCGCTTCCGCCGTTCTGGCCGCATTGACCGCTTCCGGCCTGCCGTCCGATGCGTTTCTGTTTGGCGGCTTTTTGCCGGTCAAGGACGGCCAACGCCGCAGCCGGCTGGAAGAGTTGAAAGCCGCGCCAGCTACCCTCATCCTTTTTGAATCGCCGCGAAGGCTCGCGGACACGCTCAAGACGATGGCCGATGTCTTGGGCAATGAGCGGCCGGCGGCGGTCGGACGCGAGTTGACCAAGACTTTTGAGGAAATGCGCACCGGCAGTCTGGGCAGCCTGGCCGAACATTATGCGAGCGCCGACACGCCCAAGGGTGAGATCGTCATCTGCGTTGGACCGCCGGACGAACAACCGGCCGATGCCGCGGATGTCGACCGGCTGCTGCTGTCGCTGGCCAAGGAAATGCCGGCTTCGAAAGCCGCCGCCGAGGCGGCCAGGATGACCGGCGGCCAAAAGCCGGCGCTCTATCGCCGGCTGCTCGAACTGCGTAGCGACGATGGCTGAACGGGGCGCTGATCGCCTGCGGCTCAAAGCCTACAGACGCGGCCATCGCAGCGAATGGCTGGCGGCGGCAGCATTGATGGCCAAGGGATTTCGCATTCTTGCCCGCCGCTACAAGACCAAACTCGGCGAGATCGACCTGATCGCCCGGCGCGGCGATCTGGTGCTCATCGTCGAGGTCAAGGCCCGCGCCACGCTCGCTTGCTGCCATGGAGGCGATCGGCCGAGAATCCGAGCGCCGCATCGAGGGCGCGGCCGATCTCTGGCTGGTGCGGCAGCCGGACTACGCAAAACTGTCGCTGCGTTTCGACATGGTGGCCGTATTGCCCTGGCGCTGGCCGATCCATGTGCCGAATGTGTTCCAAGGGCGAAACTAAGGAACAAATCTACCTTGCGATCAGGCTCCGCCAGGATGATGCTTGTGCTCTTGCAACGTGGGAGAGGATCGATGTGCCATCACTGCGTGATTGAAAGCGTCAAGAAGGACATGCTGAGCCGCCGCAACTTCTTTGCCGGATTGGCGGTTGCCGCCGGGGGCGCGGCGATTGCTACCGCGCCGGCGCGGGCCCAAACCGCGCCTGCCGCAACGGCTGGCAAGGCAGAGGACCTTACCCACGACCTGGTTGAGAATTTCCCGACCTATTTCGGCGTGCAGCAGTTCTGGGTCGAAAAGAAAAACGATTTCGCCAAGGACGGTTTCAACATCAACGAATGGCGCATCGTCGAGCATACCGGCACCCACATTGACGCGCCCCTACACTTCACCGCCGACGGCAAGGGCGTCGGCGAACTGGCCGTCGAGGACCTGGTCGCGCCGCTCTCTGTTATCGACATCCGGGCGAAGGCCGATGCGAATGCCGACGCCGAGCTGACGCCCGACGACATCAAGGCCTGGACCGATCAAAACGGGCCGTTGCCGGAAGGCGGCATCGTGGCGATGCTGTCGGGCTGGGGCCAGCATGTCGCCACCGACAAGTTTCGCAATTTAGGCGCCGACGGCAAGACCATGCATTTCCCGGGATTCCACCTTGAGGCGATCAAGCAGTTGCTGGAAACGTCAACCAAGGCGATCGCGGTCGACACGCTGTCGCTGGATTTCGGCCAGTCGCCGGATTTCATCGTGCACAAGACGTGGCTGCCATCGGGGCGCTATGGCATCGAGGGCATCGCCAATCTCGATCGCCTGCCGGCCAAGGGCGCAACGATCATTGTTGGCGCGCCAAAGATCGCGAAGGGCAGCGGCGGACCGGCCAGGGTGATCGCGCTGGTGTAAGGCGATTCAGGCAATCAGCGCTCCAGCGATGCATTGGGTCATTGGCTCGTAGCGACCCATATGCGCCTGGCGGGAGGCTGCCATCCAAGCCTCCCGTTCGATCAGCGTCAAATCGATGGCATAGCCGGCCTGAACCGTCAGTTGCTTGAGATAAATCATCTGCGTGCGGCCATTCCCCTCGCGAAATGGGTGAACGTAGTTGACGTCGCCCATGATGGGACCGGCCTCTTTGGCGAAATCCGCCGAGCTGAGGTTCTTGAGAAAACTGCCGGCCACCAGCCGCCGATGAACATCGGCCATACCGGTCTCGATATAACGGCGAAACTGAAACTGTCTGCCGCCCTTGGAAATCTCGACCGTCCTGATCTGACCGGCCCAGTCGTAGATGTCCTGAAAGAGATGACGATGGATGGCCTTTAGGTGAGCGAGGTCAAATTTGCCGGAGGGAATTGCGCCCATTGTACGTCGCGCGACGAACTCTCGTTCAACAAAATCCAACTCATCAGCATCACGGATACCAAATTTATTGCGGAGGACGTCAAAGTCAGGCGGATAGCAATAGACGTCGTCACTCATTCCGCGGCCGGCTGACTCAGCCTCCGTTGAGCCCTTTGACGAATATGATCAATACACCGTTCCTCCGACCACCCTTCCCGTTCGAACATTTCGAACATAGCTATCTGTTCTGCATCCAGAGGATTGCCCTCCAGTGCCTGAAGATGCATTGCCTCGGCCCACGAGAGTTGGCCCAACTCAGCGGCGGTCTTGATGTCTTTCATGCCGGCATTGTAGCGGATTTCGAAGCAAAATGGCCAGCAAATCGCCGTGTTCGGCGATTTTCAGCAACGTCAGATTACCGCCGCGTCACCCGCATCGGCAGGCCGCCTTGCGGCTGGGTCGTCAGCTTCTGTACCGGCCAGGGTTTGGTCTCGGCCACCGTATCGAAGCGATAGCGCGACAGGAGGATCGCCAGCGCGATGATCGCCTCCTGCATGGCGAAGGCAGCGCCGATGCAGACGCGCGGACCGGCGCCGAACGGCAGATACTGAAAGCGGTCGATCTTGTCGCGGTTTGCCGGGGTGAAAACGCTCCGGCATGAAGGCATCCGGGCGATCCCACAGCTTTCGATGGCGATGCACCGTCCAGGGCATGACGAGAACGGCCGCCTTTTTCGGGATCTCGAGGTTCTTGTAGGTTTCCGGCTCGATCGGCTCGCGATTGATCGAGGGCGCCGGCGGATAAAGCCGCAGCGCTTCTTCGAAGGCCGAGCGCGTCAACGGCATGGCGTCCAGCCATTTGGTCGGGTCGGGCTCGCGCTTCAGCACGGCGTCGATTTCGGCCTCGATCGGTTCCCGCTCCCATGGCGCCTCCGCCAGGCAGTAGAGCGTCCAGCCCAGAGCGCGCGCCGTCGTCTCATGGCCGGCGCCAATGAAGGTGATGATGTTGTCTTCGATTTCGGCGCGGGTCAGGCCGTCCGGCCCTTCGGCGCGCAGCAGAAGCGTCAGAAAATCCTCCGGCACGCCGTCAGGATCGCGCTTCAGCCGTTCGACCCGCATCGCCACTGTGTCGGTGACGATCTTGCGGAAATAGGCCATCGTCTTGCGGCCACGGATGCGGGTGACGCGCGGCAGCCATTCCGGTGCGCGCAAAAGATCGAGCGGATCGACCCGACCCATCGTCTCGAACAAATGGTCGATCTCGTTGGCGAAACTGCCCGGCTGGCCGGCGATCTCGCCTGAAAACAGCGTCTCGGCCAGGATGTCATAAGTCAGCATCGTCATGTCTTGCGCGATATCGGACGTGCCGCCCGATTCATATTTTTCGACGAAGGCAGTCGTGCGCTTGAGCATCGGCTGCGCGAAGCCGTGGATATGGCGCGGCGTGAAGACCGGCGCCATCGCCTTGCGGGAGCGCTTCCAGACATCGCCTTCGGCGGTCAGCAGCCCGTCGCGCAGGATCGGCCGCAGGATCAGCTGGCGCACCGTCGCCATCTTGTAATTCTTGGCGTTGTCGACCAGCACATGGCGGATCAGGCCAGGGTCGTTGGCAATGACCAGCGGCCCGCCGATGCCGGTCACGGAGATCCAGGGTTCGTTGTAGGAAGGCTCGCCCCACAACTCCAGCGGGTTGCGGTAGACGATGCGGATCATCTCCAGCGTCGACGGCGGCGAGGTTCGCGGCGTCGGCGCCGGAGGAACAAAAGGCGCTGGGTTTGCTGTCCATCTTGCCTCTCTATATAGATAGCATCGCATGCGGCGCTTGTCGGCGACATGCTGCATTCCGGCGCAGGCGCATCCTTTGCCGGACATATTGTTGGCGAGTCGCGTTGACGGGCTGGAAAAGCTGCACTATAAGCCCGCCAACCGTGGCGGCCTTTTGGCCGCCCGAATGTTTTGTACGCCCGGCGCTTGTCCGGGAGATACCGGATCAAGGAAAGAGGCACCATGGCCAACACATCTTCGGCCAAGAAGGCGACGCGCAAGATTGCTCGCCGCACCGCAGTCAACAAGAACCGCCGCTCGCGCGTTCGCAGCTATGTGCGCAAGGTCGAAGAGGCGCTTGGCCGCCGGCGATGCGGCCGCAGCCACCGCCGCGCTGAAGGAAGTGCAGCCGGAACTGGTGCGCGCCGCTTCCAAGGGCGTGATGCATGCCAACACGGCATCGCGCAAGGTTTCGCGCCTGACGCGTCGCGTGAAGGCGCTTTCGGCCTAATCGCAGAGAAATTCGCAGTTCTGTCAAACCCGGCTTCGGCCGGGTTTTTTTGTTGCCGGTTAATCGTCGCCCGAGCAGGCTCAACGGGCGGCGCGGCTGCCAAGCTGGATTGTCAGAGTCAATAGCCGATCCACCATTTGAGCTGCTTAGCCGGCATTCCCCAAAGGGACTGCTGCCGCTCCGCCACATGGCGTTAATATAATAGCAATTTCAATAACTTATAGAAGGTTCTCCACATGTTGTGCCGGCCTCGCGCTCGGAGAGCGTGTCAAAAAGCTGTCAAGGGCTCGGTGAAAAAATAAAGTTTGCCGGGACGTCCCAACACCGTCGAAACGGGAAGAGTTTAAATCGCAACGACTTATGAAGTTAGCGCCAATTCGGCGCCTCGAATCGAGGCCCGGCTTCCTTAAGAAAGCGTATATTTCGCCTTGCTCCGGCCGATCCTATTTCTATAAGGTCCCAGCATAGAAAGAGCAGGCGACGCCCGCAGAAGCTAGCGAAAACCGTTGGTGGCGGCAACACGGATTGTATCCGTGTGTCGGCGACTTGCGCCTTCTAGATGCGGGCGTTGCGGGGGGTTTCAGTTGAGTTTTGAGTAAAGACCGGCTTGCCGCCGGCAGGGTTTGTTGTGCTGATTTTTGTACGCGACGGTTTATTTACAGAGGGGGACGGGTCTTCTTTTCGGGGGTGCCAGCGGCCGCCGCGCGAGGGGTGGGCGGCCCGCCATGGCTAAGATCACAGCTACACATACGGGGATTGCAAGGATGCAAAGCAGCGTCGTCAGACAGGCCTCGGCGGGCCTGCCGGTGGGAACTATTGCGGGGACACAGGAGAGAATGACGGACACGACCGGACCTGGGGAAACCGGCGGACTCGCCAGCGGGCAGGCAATTTTCGATCGCGTGATGACGCAGATCAAGGTTCGCGTGGGCGCCGACGTCTTCAACAGCTGGTTCGGCCGCATGAAGCTGGACGACAATTCGCCAAGCGTGGCGCGCTTGTCGGTTCCGACCGCATTTCTCAAATCGTGGATCAACGGCCACTACCTAGAGTTGATTTCCGAGCTTTGGCGCAAGGAAGAACCGCGTCTGCTGCGACTGGAGATCGTCGTGCGGTCGGCGACACGGATGATCCGGCCGATCGAGACGGCGATCGCCGCAGACATTCGCAAACCGATCAAGCAGGCGCAAACCGTCGCTTGGGTCCGGCACAACGCTGGCCACGCCGAAGTCGGAGAAGATCGCCTTCGCGGCCCGTAACCGATCCGGAAGCACGCCAGCAGGTCATCGGTTCGCCGCTGGACTCGCGCTACACTTTCGACTCCTTCGTGGAAGGTCCATCGAACCGGGTGGCCTTCGCGGCGGCTCGGGCCGTGGCGGAATCGCATGCCAGCGCCATGCGCTTCAATCCGCTGTTCCTGCATGCCTCGGTCGGCCTCGGCAAAACGCATATCTTGCAGGCAGTCGCGGCCGAGGCGGTGCGGCTCAATCCGCGCGCTCGCGTCATCTATCTGACGGCGGAATATTTCATGTGGCGCTTCGCCACCGCGATCCGCGACAACAACGCGCTGACGCTCAAGGAGCAATTGCGCGACATCGACCTCTTGATCATCGACGACATGCAGTTCCTGCAAGGCAAGATGATCCAGCATGAGTTCTGCCATTTGATCAACATGCTGCTGGACAGCGCCAAACAGGTCGTCGTGGCGGCTGATCGGCCGCCATCCGAACTGGAATCGCTGGAGCCGCGGGTTCGTTCGCGTCTGAACGGCGGCGTGGCGCTCGAAATGGCGGCGCCGGACTACGGCATGCGCCTGACGATCCTGAAACAGCGGCTGGCCAGCGCCCAGGTCGACGACCCGAGCCTGACGATTTCGGACGAGGTGCTGGACCATGTCGCGCGCACGATCGCCGGCAGCGGTCGCGAACTCGAAGGCGCGTTCAACCAGTTGCTGGTGCGCCGCTCGTTCGAGCCGCAGATCACCGTCGAGCGTATCGATGAGTTGCTCGGCCACATTTACCGTGCCGGCGAGCCGAAGCGCGTGCGTATCGAGGATATCCAGCGCGTCGTGGCGCGGCACTACAACGTGTCGAAGACCGAGCTCTTGTCCAACCGCCGTACCCGCACCATCGTCAAGCCGCGGCAGGTGGCCATGTATCTGTCCAAGATCATGACGCCGCGTTCCCTGCCGGAGATCGGGCAGCACGGTTCGGCGGCCGGGATCACACCACGGTGTTGCACGCGGTCCGCAAGATCGAAGATTTGTCCAGCGGCGACAACACGCTTGGCGCAGGAGTTGGAACTGCTGCGCCGGCTTATCCACGAACAAGCGTGAGGCGGACCTGACCGAGCGCGGGCAGCGCCAAAAGCGCTGCCCGTGTCCATTGCCGCGTCGTTATCCCCAGGGCTGGCGGCACACCGGCCCTGAAATCGGCGCAAAGGCTTGCGTTTGGTGGCTTTTTCCTGTCACCTTCGGCGAATCCGATCCATTTCTCGGGAACCCGGACCGGCTGCATCGTGGCCGCGCCGCCTCACTGTTGCGAGACTTGTCATGCGTGTCATCATCGAACGCTCAAACCTTCTGAAGTCGCTCAATCACGTTCACCGCGTCGTCGAGCGGCGCAACACGATCCCGATCCTGTCGAACGTATTGTTGTCGGCGGAAGGCGCCAGCCTGGAGATGAAGGCGACCGACCTCGATCTCGAGATCAACGAGGCGACGGCGGCCAATGTCGAGCGCGCCGGGCGCGACGACCGTGCCGGCCCATCTGCTCTACGATATCGTGCGCAAGCTGCCCGAAGGCGCCGAAGTGATGCTGAAGACTGGACGAGAGCGGCAACTCGATGTCGGTGATTTCCGGCCGCAGCAGCTTCAAGTTGCAATGCCTGCCGCAATCGGACTTTCCGCAGCTTTCGGCCGGTACGTTCTCGCACATCTTCCGGCTCGATTCGACCGTCGCTGAAGTGGCTGATCGACAAGACGCAATTCGCCATCTCGACCGAAGAGACGCGCTATTATCTCAACGGCATCTATCTCCACACGCATGAGACGGGCGGCAAGCTGAAGCTGCGCGCGGTCGCGACCGACGGCCACCGCCTGGCGCGCGCCGAGATCGATGCGCCGGCCGGATCGGAAGGGATGCCGGGCATCATCATCCCGCGCAAGACGGTCAGCGAAGTGCAGAAGCTGGTCGACAATCCCGATGTCGCGGTGACGACGGAGATTTCAGACACCAAGATCCGGCTGACGATCGGCTCGGTCATCATCACCTCCAAGCTGATCGACGGCACCTTCCCCGACTATCAGCGCGTCATCCCGACCGGCAACGACAAGAAGCTGACCATCGACCGGCAGACCTTTGCATCCGCCGTCGACCGCGTTTCGACCATTTCGTCGGAGCGCGGACGTGCGGTAAAGCTGTCGATCGGCGACGGGCAGGTGGTGCTCGCCGTCAACAACCCCGATTCCGGCAGCGCGACGGAAGAGATCGCCGCGGACTATACCGTCCGATCCGATCGAGATCGGCTTCAATGCGCGATATCTGCTCGATGTCGCCGCGCAGCTTTCCGGCAGCGAAGCGCGCTTCATGCTGGCCGACGCCGGCTCGCCGACGCTGATCCAGGATACGGCGGACGAACACGCGCTCTATGTCCTGATGCCGATGCGCGTCTAGAGCGGCCAACGAGCGCGCCGTGCCCGATGCGGTACATATAAGTAAGATTTCACTTACAGATTTTCGCAACTACCGCGCCTTGCGGCTGGATCTTGCGCCGGGCGCGGTCGTGCTGACGGGCGAAAACGGCGCCGGCAAGACCAATCTTCTGGAAGCGATTTCCTTTCTCTCGCCCGGCAGGGGCCTGCGGCGCGCGACCTATGCCGAGGTGGCGCGCGAGGGCGCGGGCGGCGGTTTTGCCGTCAGCGCCCATTGGACGGCGCGCGCGGCGAGTGGTCAGTCGGCACCGGCACTATCGGGGGCGAAAGCGGGCCAGAGGCGACCCGGCGCGTGCGGATCAATGGCGCCAATGCCCGATCCGCCGACGAGCTGCTGGATATTGTGCGCGTGATCTGGCTGACGCCGGCGATGGATGCGCTGTTCACCGGCCCCGCCGCGGACCGACGGCGCTTTCTCGACCGGCTCGTGCTGGCCATCGACACGCATCACGGCCAGCGCGCGCTGGACTATGAAAAGGCGATGCGGGGCCGCAACCGGCTGCTGACGGAAAACTCCAGCGACAGGCGCTGGTTCGACGCGATCGAGACGCAGATGGCGGAAACCGGCGTGGCGATCGCGGCAGCGCGAGCCGAGATGGTTCGGCTGCTGTGCCGCGATGATCGAGCGACAGCCGTCGGACGGCCCATTTCCCGCAGGCCGAACTGGCGCTTGAAGGGTCGCTGGAGCGGCTGATCCACGAAATGCCGGCCGTCGAGATCGAGGAGACCTACCGCCGCGCGCTTGCCGACGGGCGCGAGCGCGACCGCGCGGCGGGCCGCACGCTCGAAGGTCCGCATCGCTCCGATCTTCTGGTGCGCCATCGGCCGAAGCACATGGCGGCGGAATATTGCTCGACCGGCGAGCAGAAGGCACTGCTCGTCGGCATCGTCCTCTCGCATGCAAGGCTGGCGTCCGAAATGTCCGGGCTGACGCCCGATCCTGCTGCTCGACGAGATCGCCGCGCATCTGGATCCCGGCCGGCGGGCGGCTCTGTTCGGCATTCTCGAGGAGCTGGGCGGCCAGTGTTTCATGACCGGCACCGAGCGCAGCCTGTTCTCGGCGCTCGAAGGCAAGGCGCAGTTCCTGACGGTGGACCACGGCCAGGTCTGGTACTGCCGCGCTGACAAGCGCGGCAACGCCTCCTATGTTTGGCGGATGGATGCGCCAACCCACCGCCGCTGTCGGACGAAGAACTGGAGCGCTACGCGCGGCACATCGTGCTGCCGGAGATCGGCGGGCCGGGGCAGCAAAAGCTGAAGAAGAGCAAAGTGCTGGTGATCGGCGCCGGGGGGCTTGGCGCGCCTTTGCTGCAATATCTGGCGGCCGCCGGCGTCGGCACGCTCGGCATCGTCGACGACGACACGGTGTCGCTGTCCAATTTGCAGAGGCAGGTTATCCATCGTTCCGACGCCGTTGGTGCGGCGAAGACAGAAAGCGCTCGCGCAGCCATATCGAGCCATCAATGACAATGTTAGTGTCAGATTACATAATGTTCGACTCGACAGCGGAAAACGCCCGCGAACTGGTTCGGGACTATGACATCGTCGCCGACGGCTCGGACAATTTCGACACCCGCTATGCAGTGGCGGATGCCTGCGAGGCTAGAAAAGAAGCCACTGGTGCAAGCCGCCGTCGGACGTTTCGACGGCTCGCTGACGGTCTTCGCGCCTTTCGAGACCGGCCCCGACGGCAAGCCCAATCCCGGCTATCGCGATCTTTTTCCCGAGCGCCCGCCGCCGGGACTGGTGCCCTCCTGCGCCGAAGCCGGTGTGATCGGCGCGCTGACCGGCGTCATGGGAACGCTGCAAGCCATGGAAGTCATCAAACTGATTACCGGCATCGGCGAGCCGTTGATCGGCCGGCTGCTGCTCTATGATGGGCTTGGCGCGCGTTTCGACAAGGTGAAATACAAGCGGGCCAGCGACATGAGCGGTGCGGACGACATCAAGATCGCGCCCCTGCCCGCGGATTTCAGCGACTGGGAAGGTCTGCTCGCGCTGATAAACGAGGCTTTCGCCTATATGGACGGCGTCATCGATCCGCCGAGTTCGGCCAAGACTTCTGACGCCGCAAGGTCTGGCTGAGAAAGCCAGACAAGAAACGTGCTTCATTGCAACGGACGGCGGCCGGCTGGTCGGCTGCATCTTCGCCGACGAGCGCGACGATCATGTCTATGTCGGTAAGCTGGCGATTGCGCCGTCGCACCAGAGACGGGCCATCGGCCGATCGCTGCTGGCAGGCGGCCGAAGACCATGCACGGTCGGTCGGCAAGCCGCATGCTCGAATTGCAGACGCGCGTCGAGTTGAATGGCAACCACGCTGCCTTCGACGCGCCTGGGCTTTCGCGAAACGGAGCGCACCGCGCATGCCGGCTATGACCGCCCGACCAGATTGACGATGCGGAAGGCGCTGTGACGCTTGAACTGACAGCCGAAGAGCGAGCCATCGCCGCCGGCGAGCACGGTGAAGGCGCCGCGATAGCGATGCGCATCGTCGCCGAGGCCGCAAAGCTGCTCGGCGCGCCGAGGCTGATCCCAATCGCGTCCGCCCATATCGACGGCGCGCTTTATGGCGATTCCGGCACGTTGTTCGCCGAAAGACTGTCGATGGCGGTGCGAAGGTCGCCGTGCGTTCGACGCTCAATGTCGGCGCGCTCGATCTGACCGGCTGCTCGCGTGTGCGGCTGGCGGAGCCCGAGCGCGGCATGGCCCGGCGCATGATGCAGGCCTATCTAAGCTTGGCTGCGAGCCGAGCTGGACCTGCGCGCCCTATCAGGCCGGACACCGCCCTGCCCTCGGCACGGACGTCGCCTGGGGCGAATCCAACGCGGTCGTGTTCTGCAATTCCGTGCTCGGCGCGCGGACGAACCGCTATGGCGATTTTCTCGACATCGCCTGCGCGATCAGCGGCCGCGCGCCGGACTATGGATTGCATCAGGCCAGAAAATCGTAAGGCTTCACTTATTTTTGATGTCTCTAACCTACCAGATGCCTTCAGCTGCTTCCGACGTCGCCTGGCCGATTCTCGGCAGTCTGTATGGCCGCGAGGTCGGCAATGCGGTCGGGGTCGTCACCGGCCTGCGCGCCCATCCCGGAGAAGATGCGCTGAAAGCCTTCGGCGCGGCAGCCGCCTCATCCGGCGCGGTCGGGCTGTTTCACATCGCCGGGGTGACGCCGGAGGCGCCGGATCTCGACACCGTCCTTGGCGGCGAGCCGGCCCGAGCAGACGATCATGGTCACGCCCGCGATGGTCGAGACCGCGCGGGCTGGGCTGTCGACGGCCGAGCGGTCGACCGAATCGACGCGGTCGCCATCGGCAGCCCGCATCTTTCGCTGGATGAATTCGCCGCGCTGGAGCGACTGCTGGCCGGGCGCAAGCTGGCGGTGCCGATCTATGCCTGCACCGGGCGCCATGCGTTGGCTGAACTCGACCAGACAGGCCGGCGCAAGGCGCTGGAGGCGCTGGGCGTGGTGATCGTGGCCGACACATGTGTCGTCGTCACGCCGATCATGCCCGACCTGACAAACGGCGTGCTGATGACCAATTCCGGCAAGTTCGCCCATTATGCGCCGGGCAATACGGGCTATGCGGTGCTCTATGGCTCGCTGGCGGACTGCGTCGAGAGCGCCGTCGCCGGCAAACCTGTCTTCGGTAAGCTGGCATGAACGACAGACGCTGCAACACAACCGATCCAAGCCGAAATTCTGGTCGACGGGAAACGCCGGACACGGCCCGGCGCTGGTGCTCACCGCGCCGATCAGTTTCTGGGGCGGCGTTGACCCCAAGACCGGCAAGCATTGTAGATGTTCGCCACCCGCAGCATGGCGAAGTGATCTCCGGCAAGGTGCTTTTCCTGCCGGGCACGATCGGCTCGTCGTCGGCTTCTGCCGTGCTGATGGAACTCGTGCACAACGGCAAGGCGCCCGCTGCGCTCGTATTGCACGAGCCGGACGCGATCCTGCTGCTCGGGCTGATCGTAGCAAAGGAAATGGGCTGGCCGACGCCGGTAGCGGCAAAGCTAGGTCGAGACAGTTTTCGCGATTTTGACGGCCTGGCTGTTTCGGTTGACACAGACGGCACAATTCGCGCGCAGCCTGATCTGACGTAGGCCGTGAGCCGCTTACACCTTCTGCGGCAGCACGCGGTCCGGCGGGCGGTGGCCGTCGGCGAAGGCGCGGATGTTGATGATCACCTTGTCGCCCATGTCGATGCGGCCTTCGATGGTGGCTGAGCCCATATGGGGTATCAGCACCACTTTGCCCTTGGCCGCCAGCGCCAGCAGATCCGCATTCACCGCCGGCTCGTGCTCGAATACGTCGAGCGCCGCGCCGGCCAGCTTGCCCTGTTGCAGCATCGAGATCAGCGCGTCCTCGTCGATGATGTCGCCGCGCGCCGTGTTCACAATGTAAGCCGTGGGTTGCATAAGCGCCAGGCGGCGCGCCGACAGCAGATGGAAGGTCGCCGGCGTCGACGGGCAATTGACCGAGATGATGTCCATGCGGGCCAGCATCTGGTCGAGGCTTTCCCAATAGGTCGCCTCCAGTTCGTCCTCGATGCGCTGCGCCACGCGATGGCGGTTGTGGTAGTGGATCGACAGCCCAAAAGCCTTGGCGCGGCGGGCAACGGCCGTGCCGATGCGGCCCATGCCGACGATGCCGAGGCGTTTGCCCCAGATGCGCCGGCCGAGCATCCAGGTCGGCGACCAGCCCGACCAGCTTTCGCTGTCGTGCAGGATGTTGGCCCCTTCGGCCAGCCGGCGCGGCACGGCCAGGAGCATGGCCATCGTCATGTCGGCGGTGTCTTCCGTCAGCACGTTCGGCGTGTTGGTGACGGTGATGCCCTTCTTCGCCGCGGCGACCACATCGATATGCTCGACGCCGTTGCCGTAATTGGCGATGAGTTTCAGGTTCGGCCCGGCCTGCTCGATCAGCGCGGCATTGATCTTGTCGGTGATCGTCGGAACGAGGACGTCGGCCTCCTGCATGGCCGTGACCAGTTCGGCCTCGCGCATCGGCCGGTCCTCGACATGCAAGCGCGCATCGAACAGCTCGCGCATGCGCGTTTCGACCTGATCAGGCAGTTTGCGCGTGATGACGACGAGTGGCTTTTTTCGCCCGGCCAAAGTTTCCTCCGGAATGCGGGTCCAACGACCACCGGATTAGGCAGCCATTGAGACCTAATTAACCAAGACCGGCGACACTTGCCCCGGCATGACTTGGCGTCTGTGTATCAAGCGCCAGCAGCGAAGACAAAGAAAAAGGCAGCGCGCCGCGGCCAACCGCGCGCCGGCATAGTGAAGGAACGGCAGTGGCATTTTCGTTCTCGCTTCGACTGTCCCTCGCCGCCCTGTTCGTGGGCGTCAGCGCGGCGCAAGCCCTGGCTGCACCGCCACAGCCGTCGGACACCGAACCCTATGTGACACGCGGCAAGAGCGGCTTGCCGCTGCCGCGCTTCGTCAGCCTGAAATCGGCGAAAGTGAATTCCCGCATCGGCCCCGGAGTGACCTATGCGGTTGACTGGCGCTACATGAAGGCCGGCCTGCCAATGGAAATCATCCAGGAGTTCGACAACTGGCGCAAAGTTCGCGATTCGGATGGCGCCGAGGGCTGGATCAACCAGGCGCTCCTATCCGGCAGCCGCACCGCCGTCGTCACACCCTGGCAAAAGGGCAAGAAGGCACAGGTCAACCTGCTCGAGGAGCCGGACACCAAAGCGGCCACCGTGGCCATTGTCGATCCGGGCGTCATCGGCAAGATCGAAAGCTGCAACGGCGAATGGTGCGAAATGACCTTCGACGGTCATACCGGCTGGATTGGGCAGTCGCTGCTCTGGGGCGCCTACCCCGGAGAGCAGATCGCCGACTAACGCCAGAACGTGCGCCGCGGCACCGAGGCCACGGCGCAGCGGACAAGCTCTACGCAGCCTTGGCGCTCGCTGCGATTCCGTTCAGCGTCTGAATCGCCTCGTCTGGCAGATCAAGTTCGGCGGCTGCCAGGTTCTCGCGAAGATGTGCAACCGACGACGTCCCCGGGATCAGCAGGATGTTGGGTGCGCGACGCAGCAGCCAGGCGAGAGCCGCCTGCATCGGTGTTGCGCCCACCTGCTTTGCCACCGCATTCAGCGTTGAGGATTGCAGCGGGCTGAAACCGCCCAACGGGAAGAAGGGCACATAGGCTATGCCTTCCCCGGCCAGGTAGTCGATCAGTTCGTCATCGTCGCGATGCGCGACATTGTACTGGTTCTGCACGCAAACGATGTCGCAGATGCGCCGGCCTTCCTCGATTTGCCTGGCGGTTACATTGCTCAGGCCGATATGGCGGACGAGCCCCTCCTGCTGCAGTTTCGCAACCACGCTCAGTTCCGGTTCGATGCGTGCCCTCGGCTGGGCCGTGAGCCTCACCCATGATTCGTAGATTGACGACGTCGAGGGCCTCGAGGCCAAGATTGCGAAGGTTGTCGAGAACGCCTTGCCGGAGTTGCTCCGGCGACATCGCGGGTAGCCAGGATGCGTCCGCCCCGCGAACCGCGCCTATTTTCGAGACGATCACGAGGTCGTCGGGATAAGGAGCCAGTGCCTCGCGGATGATCTGATTTGTCACGTGCGGGCCATAATAGTCGCTTGTGTCGATGTGGTTGACGCCCTGCGCAACGGCCTCACGCAACACAGCGACCGCAGCGTCGCGGTCCTTCGGCGGACCGAATACGCCTGGCCCGGCCAGTTGCATGGCGCCGTAGCCAAGCCGCTTCACGGCGCGGCCGCCGAGGGAAAACGTTCCAGAACGATCGAGGGTGGACATGGTCTGTCTCCATTTGGCTTCCGACCATACATAGCGGTTGCCAGACCGCGCGATTAGCGGGCACAATGTGGACGACCCGTACGGATTTTCGGACAATGGCCGTCGACCTGGGAGACCTGAATGCCTTTGTCGCCGTTGCGCGCGCAAAGGGCTTTCGCGAAGGCGCCCGCACGACCAGCGGCAGCGCCTCGAGCCTGAGCGATGCTGTGCGCCGGCTGGAGACACAACTCGGCGTCAGGCTGCTCAACCGAACGACACGCAGCGTCATGCCGACCGAGGCTGGCGAACGACTTCTGGCGCGGCTGGCGCCGGCGCTGCGTGAAGTGGATGCGGCGCTCGACGTGGTGAACGGATTTCGCGACCGCCCGGCGGGAACGCTGAGGCTCAATGTGCCCGTTGCGGTCGCGCTGTTGGTCCTGCCCAAGATCGTGCCGCAATTCCTCGCGGCCTATCCGGACATAAAACTGGAGGTGACCGCGGAGGACAGCTTTGTCGACGTGCTTGCAGCGGGCTGCGACGCAGGCATCCGCTACGATGAGCGGCTGGAACAAGATATGATCGCCGTGCCGATCGGGCCTCGTGTGCAGCGTTTTGCCGCCGCCGCGGCGCCATCCTACCTCGATGCCCGCGGCAGGCCGGAACACCCGCGCGATTTGCTTGCCCACGCCTGCATACGCGGGCGCTTCAACAGCGGCACGATGTGGCCGTGGGAGTTTGTCCGCGACGGGCAGTTGGTGCGCATCGACCCGACTGGGCCGCTGGTGGTTGGGCCGGGCGCAGGCATGCATCTGGCGGTTGAGGCCGCGCTCGCCGGCGTCGGCATCGTTCGTCTATTTGAGGACTGGCTACGGCCACATCTCGACAGCGGCGCGCTGGAGCCCGTGCTTGAACCGTGGTGGGAATCGTTCTCTGGCCCGTATCTCTATTATCCCGGCAGACGACTGGTTCCCGCGCCCCTGCGAGCCTTCATAGATTTCATCAAGGACCATTCAGTGCAGTGGTAGTTGTTGTCGACGGAACAGTCTCGCCGAACAGCCGGAGGAGCATTACCGCTTCGCGCGCAGCCTCACCACGACATCGACATTGACGATTTCCATGCCCTCGGGCGGCTCGGGCAGGTTCAGCACCTCGACCGGGCCTGTCTGGATATCGAAGACGCGATTTTCGCCTTCCACGAAAAAGTGATGGTGGTCGGAGGTGTTGGTGTCGAAATAAGTCTTCGCGCCCTCGACAGCCAGAATGCGCAGCATGCCTGCCTGGGTGAACTGGTGCAGCGCATTGTAGACCGTCGCCAGCGAGACCGGCACACCGGCCGTGGTCGCTTCCTCGTGCAATTCTTCAGCCGAGAGATGGCGGTCGCCCTTGGCGAACAGCAGGCGAGCCAACGCAACCCGCTGCCGCGTGGGGCGCAGGCCCGCATCGCGCACACGCTGATCGACTACACTCATCGGGTTTGGCTGGCCCAATCCTTGCTCACCCTGGTTTGCTTGTGCGGTATTCTTGCGCTGATTGTAGCACAAAATCGCCGCTCCGCTTAAAGCGGATCGTCGCCGACATATATTCTGTCCCGGCAAAGCGATCAATAGAGCGTACATTGACCCCGCGATGGCGGCACGTTACAGCGTCAAACATTCCGTGAAGGAGCACGGTTAGACACAAAGCAGAGCCGTGCAAATCGCGCCGAAAACTGGAAGGGACCGATGGGGGAACAGAAATCGAGCTACGACTATGGCGACCTTCTCGCCTGTGCGAAGGGTGAGCTGTTCGGTCCCGGCAATGCGCAATTGCCCTACCCGCCGATGCTGATGTTCGACCGCATCACCGAGATCAGCGAGACCGGCGGCGCCTTCGACAAAGGTTTTATCCGCGCCGATTTCAAGATCCACCGCGATCTCTGGTTCTTCCCCTGCCATTTCATCGACAACCCTGTGATGCCCGGCTGCCTCGGCCTGGACGCCATGTGGCAACTGACCGGCTTTTTCCTTGGCTGGCTGGGCGAACCCGGCAAAGGCATGGCGCTTTCGACAGGCGAAGTGAAGTTCAAGGGCATGGTCACGCCCAAGGTAAAGCTGGTCGAATACGGCATCGACTTCAAACGCGTGATGCGCGGACGCCTGGTGCTCGGCATCGCCGATGGATGGCTGAAAGCCGATGGCGAAACGATCTATACGGCCACTGATCTGAAGGTCGGCCTCGCCAAACAGGGTGCGGCAGCCTAAATAAGGCCTTCTGGGCGGCTGCCCGCAAATCGGAGTTTTTCATGAGACGCGTCGTCGTAACGGGCCTCGGCATCGTATCGTCCATCGGCAACGATGCCGATGAAGTGCAGGCCTCTCTGCGCGATGCCAAGTCGGGCATCACTTTTTCCCCGGACTTTGCAGAGCACGGCTTCAAGTGCCAGGTTTGGGGCGCGCCGACGCTGGACCCGACCGAACTGGTCGACCGCCGCGCGATGCGCTTCCTGCACAAGGGCAATGCCTGGAACCACGTCTGCATGCAGCAGGCGATCAAGGACGCCGGGCTGGAAGAAGCCGAGATCACCAACGAGCGCACCGGCATCATCATGGGTTCGGGCGGCCCGTCGACCAAAACCATCGTCGAGGCGGCTGAAACGACCCTGAAGAACACCAGCCCGAAACGCATCGGGCCGTTCGCCGTGCCGAAGGCGATGTCATCCACCGCTTCGGCCACACAGGCGACCTGGTTCAAGATCCACGGCGTGAACTATTCCATCTCGTCGGCCTGTTCGACCTCGGCGCATTGCATCGGCAATGCCTACGAGCTGATCCAGTGGGGCAAGCAGGACCGTATGTTCGCCGGCGGCCACGAAGACCTCGACTGGACGATGTCGAACCTGTTCGACGCGATGGGCGCCATGTCATCGAAGTTCAACGATCGCCCGGCGGTCGCCTCGCGCGCCTATGACGTCAATCGCGACGGCTTCGTCATCGCCGGCGGCGCGGGCGTGCTGGTGCTGGAAGAGTTGGAAGTCGCCAAGGCGCGCGGCGCAAAGATCTATGCCGAGATCGTCGGCTACGGCGCGACGTCAGACGGCTACGATATGGTTGCGCCCTCCGGCGAGGGCGCAGAGCGCTGCATGCGCCAGGCGCTATCGACGGTCAAAGAGCATGTCGACTACATCAACACGCACGGCACCTCGACGCCGGTCGGCGATAGCAAGGAGATGGGCGCCATCCGCGAATGTGTTCGGCAACCATATCCCGCATATCGCGTCGACCAAATCGCTCACCGGCCATTCGCTCGGCGGCGCAGGCGTTCAGGAAGCGATCTACTGCATGCTCATGATGCAAGGCGGCTTCATCGGCGAAAGCGCGCATATCGAGGAACTCGATCCGGAATTCGACGGCATGCCGATCGTGCGCAAGCGCATCGACAACGCGAAATTCGACGTTGCGCTGTCGAATTCGTTCGGCTTCGGCGGCACGAATGCGACGCTGGTGATGCAGCGGTATGCTGAGTGAGTAGGGAATGGTGAGTAGTGAGATAGTGATGTAGTTGGAGCAGCTAATTTCACCACTCACTATCTCCCTACTCACTATTCCTGATTCTTAAGGACCGCATGGAATGACCCCACTCATGCACGGCAAGCGCGGCCTGATCATGGGCGTCGCGAACGACCATTCGATCGCCTGGGGCATCGCAAAGACGCTCGCGGAACACGGCGCTGAGCTGGCCTTCACCTATCAGGGCGAAGCATTCGGCCGGCGCGTCACGCCGCTGGCCGAAAAGGTCGGCGCGAAGCTGGTGCTGCCCTGCGACGTGGAAGATGCGGCCACTGTCGCCGCGGTCTTCGAAACACTTGGCAAGGAATGGGGCTCGCTCGACTTTATCGTTCATGCCATCGGCTTCTCCGACAAGAACGAGTTGAAAGGTCTCTACGCCGACACCAGCCGGGACAATTTTACCCGCACGATGGTGATCTCGTGTTTCTCGTTCACCGAAGTCTCGCGCGCCGCGGCGGCGCTGATGACGAATGGCGGGTCGCTGCTGACCTTGACCTATGCCGGTTCGGTGCGGGTCATGCCGAACTACAATGTGATGGGCGTCGCCAAGGCCGCGCTGGAAGCCAGCGTGCGCTACCTCGCCAATGATTACGGTCCGCGGGGCATCCGGGTGAACGCGCTGTCGCCCGGACCGGTGCGCACACTCGCCGGCGCGGGCATTTCCGACGCCCGCTACATGTTTTCCTTCCAGCAGCGCAATTCGCCGCTGCGCCGCCCGGTCACGCTTGATGAAATCGGCGGATCGGCGCTTTACCTGCTTTCCGATCTTGGCTCCGGCGTCACCGGCGAGGTGATCAATGTCGACAGCGGCTATCATGTCGTCTCGATGCCGACGCTGGACGAACTGAAGCGGACGGACAGCGGGAAGGAATAGGATGCGGCGGATCGCGCTCATTGCTCTCCGCGTCGTCTGCTACCTTGCCCTGCTCCTCATCGCAGGCGCGCTGTTGACGATCTATTTGCTGGACGCCACAGGCGCCTGCACGACCATGAACGAAGCGGGCACGGTCTGCGGCTCCGATTTCGCCAGATCGGCGGCCGACACAAGCATCGGCATTCTGCTTGTCACCGTGTTCACCGGCCTGCCCCTCCTGTTTGTCCTGGGGGGCATCGTCTTCTTGGTGATCGATAGCTACCGCCTGCTGACGCGACAGAGGTCCTAGAGCCTCACGCTTACGCGGAAGCGTAAGGCTCTAATCATCTTTCTATTCCGCCGGCTCGATGGCCGCTGGCTCGTGCGCTAACCGGCCCGCTATGCGGGAACAGCCGCCGCAGCGTGACGTAGAACACCGGCGTCAGCAGCAGGCCGACCAGCGTCACGCCCAGCATGCCCGAAAACACCGCTGTGCCCAGCGACTGGCGCATCTCGGCGCCGGGGCCGGTGGCGACCACCAGCGGCACAACGCCCAGGATGAAGGCGAAGGCCGTCATCAGGATGGGACGCAGACGCAGTCGTGCAGCCTCGATCGCCGCATCGACAGCGTTGGCACCGCGCTCCTGCGCCTGTTTGGCGAACTCGACGATCAGGATCGCGTTCTTGGCGGCGAGGCCGACAAGCACGACAAGGCCGACCTGCACCAGAACGTTGTTGTCCAGCCCCCTGAAGGCCACGCCAATCATCGCCGCCAGCACGCCGAGCGGCACGATCAGCACGATGGCAAACGGCATGATCCAGCTTTCATACTGGGCGGCCAGTGCCAGAAACACGAACAGCACGCAGATACCGAAGATCATCACCGCCGTATTGCCGGTCTGCTTCTCCTGGAAAGCCAGTTCGGTCCATTCGAACGACGTGCCCTGCGGCAGCGTTTCGTTGGCGATCTTCTCCATCGCGTTGAGCGCATCGCCGGTCGAGACGCCTGGCGCCGCATTACCCTGCAACGGCACCGAGACATACATGTTGTAGCGCTGGACGAGCGATGGTCCCGTGACATCACGGATTTCGACCAGCGTGCCGAGCGGCACCAGCCCGCCAGACGCCGAACGTACCTTTAGCTTCAGGATGTCGTCCCGTTCGAGACGGAAGCCCTGGTCCGCTTGCGCCCGCACCTGGTAAACGCGGCCAAAGGCGTTGAAGTCGTTCACATAGGCCGCGCCCAGATTGATCGACAACGTCTCGAAGAGATTGGAGATCGGCACGTTCAGGATGCGCGCCTTGTCGCGGTCGATCTCCAGGAAGAATTGCGGGCTGGAGGCCGAGAATGTGGTGAACACGCCCTGTACGCTGGGCGACTGATTGGCCTTGCCGGCGATCTCATAGGCAAGCGCCAGGATTGGACGCATGTCGGCGCTGTTGCGCTCCTCCAGCATCATCTTGAAGCCGCCGGAATTGCCGATGCCGGGCACCGGCGGCGGCGGGACCGCGATAATGAAGGCCTCCTGGATGCTTTGCAGCCGCCCGAACAGATTGCCGATGATCGCGCCGGCGGGCAGGCCCGCCTCCAGGCGGTGCTCGAACGTGTCGAACGCCGCGAAGATCACGCCCTGATTGCTCGCATTCGTGAAGGTCGCGCCGCTAAAGCCGGCGAAGGCGACCGAGTTCAACACGCCGGGCGTTTCCTCGATGATTTTCGAGGCCTTCTGGATCACCGCGTCGGTGCGGCCAAGCGAAGCGCCTTCGGGCAACTGCACCACGACGATCGCATAGCCCTGGTCCATGCCCGGGATGAAGCCACGCGGCACCGTTTGCAGCATGTAGTAGGTGCCCCACAGCAGCACCGCGAACAAGGCCAGCATGGCAAGCAGTGCTACCCACGATCCGACGAGGAAATGGACGAGCTTGGCATAGCCGTTCGCCAAACTGTCGAAGCCGCGATTGAAGCCATCAGCCAGTGTGCGGCCAAAACGGGCAATCGGGTTTTTCGAGTGGTGGCCGTTGTGGTGCGGCTTGAACAGCACGCCAGCCAGCGCCGGCGAAAGAGTCAACGAGTTGAAGGCGGAAATCGCCGTCGACACCGCGATGGTGATCGCGAATTGAAGGTAAAACTGCCCCGAAATACCGGGGATGAAGGCCGTCGGCACGAACACCGAGATCAGCACCAGCGAGATTGCCAGCACGGCGGTGCCTACTTCATCCATGGTCTTGTGGGCGGCCTGCTTGGGAGTCATGCCGAGCGCGATATTTCGCTCGGCGTTTTCCACGACGACGATCGCGTCGTCGACCACGATGCCCACCGCCAGCACGAGGCCGAACAGGGTCAGCATGTTGAGCGAGAAGCCGAAGGCATAAAGCACCGCCAGCGTGCCGATCAGCGAGACCGGGATCGCGACGATCGGGACGATCGCCATGCGCCAGCTTTGCAGGAAGACGATGATGACGACGACAACCAGCAGGATCGCTTCGCCAATCGTCTTGTAGACCTCGTTGATCGACTCGGCGATGAACTCGGTCGGGTTGTAGACGATCTCGTAAGCCAGCCCCTTGGGGAAATCGGCCGAGAGGCCGCGCATCACGGACTGGATTTCTTCCGCCGCCGCCAGCGCGTTGGTTCCCGGCCGCTGGAAGATGCCCAGCGCCACTGCCTGTTTGCCATTGAGATAGGAGTTGGTGACGTAGTCGCGCGCGCCGAGTTCGATGCGCGCCACATCCTCCAGCAGGATCAGTCGGCCGTCTTCTGTCGACTTGACGATGACATAGCGGAATTCGCGTGCGTCTTCGAAACGGCCCTGTGTGGTGACGGTGTATTGAAAGGCGGCTTCGTTGCTCACCGGCGGCGCGCCGATCGCGCCACCCGACACCTGCACATTCTGCTCGCGCAATGCCGCGACGACATCGCCGGCGGTCATGCCGAAGCTCGCCAGCTTTTCCGGGTCCAGCCAGATGCGCAGCGCATATTCGCGCTCGCCGAAGATCTGCACGTCACCGACGCCGTCGAGCCGCAGCAGCACATCGCGGACGCGGGTGCGCGAATAGTTCGACACGTAGAGCTGGTCGTAGGTGTCGTCAGGCGACAGCATATGCACGACCATCATCAGGTCGGGCGAACTCTTGGCCGTGGTGATGCCGAGACGGCGGACGTCTTCAGGCAAACGCGGCTCGGCAATGGAGACGCGGTTCTGCACCAGCACCTGCGCGGCATCGAGATCGGTGCCGATCTCGAAGGTGATGGTCAGCGACATCGAGCCGTCCGACGAATAGGACGACATGTAGAGCATGTCCTCGACGCCGTTGACTTCCTGCTCGATCGGCGTCGCAACTGTCGCCGCCACGGTCTCGGCGTCGGCGCCTGGGTAGCTGGCGCGCACAACGATCGTCGGCGGCGCGATCTCCGGATATTGCGACACCGGAAGCTGCGTGTAGGCGATGCTGCCGACAACCAGCAGCACAATCGAAAGCACCGCCGCGAAGATCGGGCGGTCGACAAAGAAATGTGCGAACCTCATTGGGACTGACCCTCCGCCGCCGCTTCAGGCGGCAAGGTGATCAATTCAGGCTTGACCGTGACACCGGGGCGCACCCGCACCAATCCTTTGACGACAACGGTTTCGTCGCCCGTCAGACCTTCGCGTATGACCCGGTAGCCGTCGATGCGCGGCCCCAGCGTGACCTGTTTCGCCGATACCAGACCCTTGTCGTCGACCAGGAAGACGATGCGGCGGTTCTGGTCGGCGCCAACGGCCTCGTCGGGGAGCAGGATGCCCTTATGCTGAGCCGAGCCGCGCGACATTGATGCGGCCGAACATGCCGGGCTGCAAAACGCCGTCCTTGTTGTCGAAGCGGGCGCGCACACGCATGGTGCCGGTTGCCTGGTCGAGCCGGTTCTCGGCGAAGTCCAGCTTGCCCTGGAATTCTCCGGCCTTGGCGTCGGCCAGGAGAACGGTGACGTCGAGTCCGCCGCCTTCCTGCATCGAGATGCCGCGCTCGCGGGCGTTGCGGGCATAGTCGAAATAGGTGCGCTCATCGATGTCGAAGAAGAAGTCGATCGGATCGATGGCGACAATGGTGGTCAGCAGGGTCTGGTCCGGCTGCACGAGATTGCCCGGCGAGACCAGGCGGCGGTCGATACGGCCTGCCAACGGCGCCTTGATCTCGGTGAATTCGAGGTCGAGGCTGGAGGTGCGCAGTGCGGCTTCCGCCCCCTGATGCTGGCCCTGCGCCGACAAGAACTCGCGACGACGATCGTCGAGGACCGAGACGGAGAGATTGCCGGACTTGGCGAGTTCCTCGGCTCGTTCGAGCTGCGTTTTGGTGAATTCGAGCAGGCTGTTCGCCACGTCGACCTGGCTCTGGGCCGCATCGAAGGCCGCCTGATAGGGCCGGCGGTCGATGGTGAAGAGCAGATCGCCCTTGTTCACCATCGCGCCGTCCTTGAAATGCACTTGATCCAGATAGCCGCTGACGCGGGCGCGGATCGCGACATCATCCATCGCCTCGAAACGGCCGACGAATTCATCGTCCTCGATGATGTCCTTCACGACCGGCTTGGCGACCGTAACAACCGGCGGCTCCTGTTGGGCCAACGCCGGAGCGGCAGCAAAAATCGTTGCCAGGAGGAGCGTAGCGACGACATGCAGGAAAATAGAACGGGATTGGATCAGATCGCAGGAAATTTCGGCCGGCTTCGTTGGCATCACGCCCTCGCTTGTGGCTAAACGGTGACCAGACTTAGGCAGCCATGCGCTTCACTGCAAGGTTGCCGCTGGACCAATCGACTGTTCCTGACACCGGAGTGACTGTTTCGTGCGTCCGGTCTCCGACCGATAGTACAGCTTGCGCGGCGTTCCGGTCGCTCGCACCATAATGGTGCGCCCTTCGCAAGGACAGGGCGAAGGCAACATCTTGAATCGGGACATCGCAAGCCTCTGCCGCGACGGCGGATGCGTCAAGCGTGGAGGAGATCATGCTCGAAAAGACACCAACCACCAAGGTTCAGGCGTTTCTGGACAAGTTCGGCAAGGCGCTGGAACAGGGCCATATCGGCGAAGTCGTCAACATGTTCCAGGACGATTCCTATTGGCGCGACCTCGTCACCTTCACCTGGAACCTGAAGACCATGGAAGGCAAAGACCAGATTCGAGACATGCTCGAATCGACTCTGTCGCGGACCAAGCCGACCGGGTGGAAAGTGGCAGAGGGCGAAGAGGCGACGGAAGATGGCGGCATCACAACCGCATGGATCCAATTCGAGACCGAGTTGGCGCGCGGCTTCGGCCTGATCCGCCTGAAAGACAACCTCATCTGGACGCTGCTGACCACGATGGTCGAGCTGAAGGGCCATGAGGAGAAGGCGGGTTTTAGCCGGCCGCTCGGCGCTAAACATGGTCAGAACGTCGGCGCGAAAACCTGGAAGGAAGAGCGCGAGCACGAAGCCACAACGCTCGGCTACGATCAGCAACCCTATACAGTGATCATCGGCGGCGGCCAGGGCGGTATCGCCTTGGGAGCGCGGCTTCGCCAGCTCGGTGTCCCGACTATCATCGTGGAAAAGAACGATCGGCCCGGCGATAGTTGGCGCAAGCGCTATAAGTCGCTCTGCCTGCACGACCCGGTCTGGTACGACCATCTGCCCTACATCGACTTTCCCGAAGAACTGGCCGATTTTCTCGCCGAAGGACAAGATCGGCGACTGGCTCGAAATGTACACCAAGGTGATGGAGCTGAACTACTGGACCAAATCCACGGTCAAGTCGGCGACGTATGACGAGAAGAAAAAGGAATGGGCCGTCACCGTCGACCGCGATGGTGAAGAGGTCGTGCTGCGGCCGAAGCAGTTGGTCTTTGCCACCGGCATGTCTGCAAAGGCCAATGTCCCGAAATTCAAGGGCATGGACCGCTTCAAGGGCGAGCAGCACCATTCGTCGCAACATCCGGGACCGGATGGTTACAAGGGCAAGAAGGTCGTCGTCGTCGGCTCCAACAATTCCGCGCACGACATCTGCGCAGCGCTCTATGAGGCCGGCGTCGACGTCACCATGATCCAGCGCTCGACCACGCATATCGTGCGGTCGGACACGCTGATGGATATCGGCCTCGGCGCGCTCTATTCCGAGCAGGCGGTTCAGAGTGGCATGACCACCGCCAAGGCAGACCTGATCTTTGCCTCGCTGCCCTACAAGATCCTGCACGAATTCCAGATCCCGCTTTACGAGCAGATGAAGGAACGCGATGCGGACTTCTATGCAGGGCTCGAAAAGGCCGGCTTCCAGCTCGACTGGGGCGCGGACGGCTCAGGCCTGTTCATGAAATATCTGCGGCGCGGCTCGGGCTACTACATCGACATCGGCGCCTCGCAGCTGATCATCGACGGCAAGATCAAGCTCGTCGCCGGCCAGGTCGAGGAGATCACCGAAAATGGCATCAAGCTCGACAACGGCAAGGAAGTGCCCGCCGACGTGATCGTTTACGCGACCGGCTATGGCTCGATGAACGGCTGGGTGGCCGACCTGGTCGATCGCGAGACGGCCGACAAGGTGGGCAAGTGCTGGGGGCTTGGCTCGGACACGCCGAAGGATCCCGGCCCGTGGGAAGGCGAGCAGCGCAATATGTGGAAGCCGACGCAGCAGGAGGCGCTGTGGTTCCACGGCGGCAATTTGCACCAGTCACGCCACTATTCGCAGTTCCTGTCGCTGCAGTTGAAGGCGCGCATGGAAGGCATCGACACGCCGGTCTACGGGCTGCAGGAGGTGCATCACAAGGGGTGAGGACTCTCTGCTTGGTCTTGATTTCAGGTAGAGGAACGGCAGACGCCCCCTCACCCGCGCTGCTTCGCAGCCACCCTCTCCCCGCTGGGGAGAGCGAGGACTGCTTAACCACACACGATGGCAATCTAGGTGCTATCGCGGCCAGAACGACCTCCTCTCCCCGTACGGGGAGAGGGTGGCTGCGCAGGAGCCGGGTGAGGGGGCGTCTGCCTATCGCCCAAGCTGAGATCGCGCTTGCTTTGGCATCCGCCCTAGAGTTGTCCTGCCGGCCCCCACGTGGGACAATGGCCTACATGGATACCGCAAGCACCGCGCGCCCAGCCGAACTCGAACCGGCCCCACCCCGGTTCGAGAACAGTTACGCCGACCTGCCGGAGCGCTTCTACGCTCGCACCGAGCCAAACGCTGTCGCCGCCCCAAAGCTTATCATGCTCAATGAGCCGTTGGCGAACGACCTCGGCCTCGATCCTGCTTTTCTGCGCAGCAACGCCGGCGTCGCCATGCTGGCCGGCAACGCCTTTCCCGAAAGCGCGTCGCCCATTGCCATGGCCTATGCGGGTCACCAGTTCGGCAATTTTGTTCCGCAGCTCGGCGACGGCCGCGCGCTGCTGGTCGGCGAGGCGATCGACAAGAGTGGCATACGCCGTGACTTGCAGTTGAAAGGCTCCGGGCCAACCGTGTTTTCGCGCAACGGCGACGGCCGCGCTGCAATGGGACCGGTCCTGCGTGAGTACATTGTCAGCGAGGCGATGCATGCGCTCGGCATTCCGACGACGCGATCGCTTGCCGCTGTCCTCACTGGCGAGTCCGTCTATCGTGAGACAAAATTGCCGGGCGCGGTGCTCACCCGCGTTGCGGCGAGCCACATCCGCATCGGAACCTTCCAGTTCTTTGCAGCCCGTGGGGATGTCGACGGGGTTCGCGAACTGGCCGAGTACGCGATTGCCCGGCACTATCCGGCGCTGAAGAACCACAACACGCCTTATGTCGCCTTCCTGGAAGCTGTGATCGCGCGTCAGGCGGCGCTCATGGCGCAGTGGATGCTGGTCGGCTTCATCCACGGCGTGATGAACACCGATAATATGAGCATTTCCGGCGAGACCATCGACTACGGGCCCTGCGCCTTCATGGACGCCTATCACCCGAACACGGTGTTCAGTTCGATCGATCAGTTCGGCCGCTACGCCTATGGCAACCAGCCGGGCATTGCCGTGTGGAACCTGGCGCGGCTGGCGGAAGCGCTGCTGCCGCTGCTCCATGCAGACCGGGATGAAGCGGTGAAGCTGGCCGAGGGCGCGTTGAAAGGCTTTCAGGATGCCTATCACGCCGTCTTCCACCCCGGCCTGCGACGCAAGATCGGGCTGACGACGGAGGAAGAGGCCGACCTGCAGCTCGTCTCCGACTCTGCTCGATGCCATGGCCAGCAACCAGGCCGATTTCACGCTGACCTTCCGCGCCCTCGCGGACGAGGTCGGCGCTCCGGCTGGCTCGGGCAAGGCGCGCCAATTCTTCGCCGAACCCTCTGCTTTCGATGCCTGGGCGGAGCGCTGGCATGAGCGTCTGGCGCGTGAGCCGGACGGCGTAGACGCGGCCGAGATCATGCGCGCCACCAACCCGAAATACATCCCGCGCAACCACCGCGTCGAACAGATGATCCAGGCTGCGGTCGAGCGCGAGGATTTTGCGCCGTTCGAGGAATTGCTGGCCGTCGTTACCCGTCCGTTCGACGAACAGCCCGAGCATGAGGCGTATACGCAGCCGCCGAAGGACGAAGAGCGGGTGCTGCGGACATTCTGCGGCACGTAAGGTTTGCCGGGTGCGGGCCAGCGGTCTCACAAAGTTGCTCTATCCTGCTGCTCAGAGACGGAAAGTTGCGGTCGAGGAGCCGCTTTTCGACGCGCTCTTGCTATTTTTGCGCAAGTCTCTCCGGCGAATTGCTTAACCGAAACAAACCGCTATGAAGCCGTCAGAAAATGATGCCATAGTCCGAGGCGTCAGCTTTGATCGGGAGGAAGGTCATGGCAGAAATAGCGCCTCTGCGCTTTCACGTGCCGGAACCGGAAGTGCGTCCCGGCGGTCAGCCCGACTTTTCGAACGTCGTCATTCCCGAGGCTGGCTCGGTCGAGCGTCCGCCCGTCGATGCCGATCCGGAATCGATCCGCCGGCTCGCCTTCTCGATCATCCGCGTGCTCAACCGCAAGGGCGAGGCCGTCGGCCCATGGGCCGGCTCGCTGACCGACGAAGAGCTGGCCGAAGGCCTCAAGCACATGATGACGCTGCGCACCTTCGACGCGCGCATGCAGATGGCGCAGCGCCAGGGCAAGACCTCGTTCTACATGCAGCATCTCGGCGAAGAGGCGGTCGCCGACCGCTTTCCGCCGTGCGCTTGAGCCCGGCGACATGAATTTCCCGACCTACCGGCAGGCCGGGCTGCTGATCGCCCACGGCTATCCGATGGTCGACATGATGAACCAGATCTATTCCAACGAGAAAGACCCGCTGAAGGGCCGGCAGCTCCCCATCATGTACTCGTCGAAGGAGCATGGCTTCTTCACCATCTCCGGCAATCTGGCGACGCAATATGTGCAGGCTGTCGGCTGGGCGATGGCGTCGGCGATCAGCGGCGACACGCAAGATCGCGGCCGCCTGGATCGGCGACGGCTCGACGGCCGAGAGCGATTTCCACTCGGCGCTGGTTTTCGCCTCGACCTACAAAGCGCCGGTGATCCTGAACGTCGTCAACAACCAGTGGGCGATCTCGACCTTCCAGGGCATTGCGCGGGGCGGCTCCGGCACCTTCGCGGCGCGCGGCCTCGGCTTCGGCATTGCGTCGCTCCGCGTCGACGGCAACGACTATCTCGCCGTGCACGCCGTCGCCAAATGGGCGGCCGAGCGCGCCCGCACCAATCTCGGCCCGACGCTGATCGAATATGTCACCTACCGCGCCGGCGCGCATTCGACCTCCGACGATCCTTCCGCCTATCGGCCCAAAACCGAGTCGGATGCCTGGCCGCTGGGCGACCCGGTCATCCGGCTGAAGAACCATCTGATCGTCAAAGGCGTCTGGTCCGACGAGCGGCACACCCAGGCCGAAGCCGAGATCCTCGACACGGTGATCTCGGCGCAGAAGGAAGCCGAGAAGCACGGCACGCTGCATGCCGGCGGCAGGCCATCGGCTCGCGACATGTTTGAAGGCCTCTACGAAGAAATGCCGCCGCATCTGCGCCGGCAGCGCCAGCAGGCGGGGGTTTGACGGTGAGCCCGATGACGCCCCCTCCACCATGCTTCGCATGGTCCCCCTCCCCCGCTTCGCATGGGAGGATCAGCGGTGGCGAAGCCGGCACGACCTGGATCCTCCCCCGTTCACGGGGAGGGGGACCGCCGAAGGCGGTGGAGGGGGCGCGAGGCCCAATTACATTTCGATGGGAGCCCGCTAATGCCCCGCAAAACGATGATCGAGGCGATCCGCGACGGGCTCGACGTGATGATGGGCCGCGACGAGCGCGTCGTCGTCTATGGCGAGGATGTCGGCTATTTCGGCGGCGTGTTCCGCTGCACCGCCGGCCTGCAAGCCAAGTACGGCAAGACCCGCTGCTTCGACGCGCCGATCAACGAAAGCGGCATCGTCGGCACCGCGATCGGCATGGCCGCCTACGGCCTGCGCCCCTGCGTGGAAATTCAGTTTGCCGACTACATGTACCCGGCCTACGACCAGCTCACGCAGGAGGCATCCCGCCTGCGCTACCGTTCCAATGGCGATTTCACCTGCCCGATCGTGGTGCGCATGCCCACAGGCGGCGGCATTTTTGGCGGACAGACCCACAGCCAGTCGCCGGAGGCGTTGTTCACCCACGTCTCCGGCTTGAAAACGGTCGTGCCGTCCAATCCGGTCGACGCCAAAGGCCTGCTGATCGCGGCGATCGAAGATCCCGATCCGGTGATCTTCCTCGAGCCGAAGCGCCTCTACAACGGTCCCTTCGACGGTCATCACGACCGGCCGGTGACCGCGTGGTCGAAGCATGAACTCGGCGAGGTGCCGGACGGCCACTACACCGTGCCGCTCGGCAAGGCGGCGATCCGGCGCAAGGGTTCCGCCGTCACCGTGCTTGCCTACGGCACCATGGTCTATGTCGCGCAGGCGGCGGCGGAAGAAACCGGCATCGACGCGGAAATCATCGACCTGCGCACGCTGCTGCCGCTCGACCTCGACACCATCGTCGAGTTCGGTCAAGAAGACCGGCCGCTGCGTCGTCATCCACGAAGCGACGACGACCTCCGGCTTTGGCGCGGAGCTCGTCACGCTGGTGCAGGAAAACTGCTTCTACCATCTGGAGGCGCCGGTGGCCCGGGTCGCCGGCTGGGACACGCCCTACCCGCATGCGCAGGAATGGGACTATTTCCCCGGCCCGGCCCGCGTCGGCCGGGCGCTGATCGAAACCATGGAGGCGTGATCGATGGGTGAGCACGTCATAAAACTGCCCGATGTCGGCGAAGGCGTGGCCGAGGCCGAGCTTGTCGAATGGCACGTCAAGATCGGCGACCTCGTGCGCGAGGACACGCGTGCTTGCCGCCGTCATGACCGACAAGGCGACGGTCGAAATCCCCTCGCCCGTCGACGGCGAGGTGCTGTGGCTCGGCGCCGAGGTCGGCGACACCGTGGCCATCGGCTCGCCGATCGTCCGGCTGAAAGTCGCCGGCGACGGCAATGTGAAAGAGGGGATGCGGCGCCTGCGAAGGCGGAACCGCCGGCCAAGCAGCCAGGGTGGAGGGCGAAACGACCGAGCCCAAGCCGCGCCCAAGCCGGGACCGGAACCGAAGTCCGAAAAGGCCGCGCCACCGACTGCAAAATCGTGCACCTCGCAGCCCAAGGCGGCAGAATCCCCCTCCCCCTGAGGCGACGGGTTAGGTGGCTGCCCGGCGCACCGCGCCCGAAGGCGAGAAGCCGCTGGCGTCGCCCGCCATTCGTCTGCGCGCCCGCGAAGCCGGTGTCGACCTGCGGCAGGTCGCGGGTTCTGGTCCGGCGGGCAGGATCGGCCATGAGGACCTCGACGCCTTCATCGCGCGCGGGCCGCAGCCGGCCGCCGCCGGCACCGGCCTTGTCCAGAACACGTCGGTCGAGGAGATCAAGGTCGTCGGGCTGCGCCGCAAGATCGCCGAGAAAATGCGGATCGCAAAATCACGCATTCCGCACATCACCTATGTCGAGGAGATCGACGTCACCGCGCTGGAAGAGCTGCGCGCCGCGCTGAACAAGGAAAAGCGCGCCGATCAGGCCGAAACTGACCATCCTGCCTTTCCTGATGCGGGCGATGGTCAAGGCGATCGGCGAGCAGCCGCAACATGAACGCGATCTTCGACGACGATGCCGGCGTCATCCACCAGCACGGCGGCATTCATATTGGCATGGCGGCGCAGACGCCGGCGGGGCTGGTCGTGGCGGTGATCAAACATGCCGAGGCGCGCGACCTGTGGGATTGCGCGGCGGAAGTGAACCGCCTCGCCGACGCCGCCAAGAGCGGCACCGCGACGCGCGAGGAGCTATCCGGCTCGACCATCACCATCACCTCGCTCGGCGCCATGGGCGGCATCGCCACGACGCCTGTCATCAACTATCCGGAAGTCGCCATCGTCGGCGTCAACAAGATGATGGTGCGGCCGATGTGGGACGGAACGGCCTTCATTCCGCGCAAGATGATGAACCTTTCTTCCTCCTTCGATCATCGCGTGATCGACGGCTGGGATGCAGCGGTTTTCGTCCAGCGGCTCAAGGCGCTGCTGGAAACGCCGGCGCTGATTTTCGTGGATTGATGCGATGAACCTGCAGGCGGACCTTATTCCTTGCATCTGCGCTTCTGGTGGCAGCGATACTCAACCTCGGCGGACGCATGTTCCTGCAGGCGCGAGTCGGTGGCACAGCAAGCGAAGCGCGCGACAGTCATCTTTGTCGGGCGATCGCTCAGCACCGAAAAGGCCGGTCGTTTCGAACGCGTAACAACCTTCCGTATCAGCGAAACGCTCAAGGGCGGCCGATCGCCTGTACGACAGGTGTTCCATGCCGAAGGCGACGGCGGAAACTGTGGCGTTTCCTTCCAGCGTGGCAAGCGCACACTCGTGCTGACCTATCGCGCCGACGGAAAACTGCAGACCAATCTCTGCGCCATGCCGCAAGGCTCCGAAGCCGAATTCAGGGCGATCCTCAAGAAATAGCGGACGAAGCCATGAAAGAGATCACCTGCAAACTTCTCGTCATCGGCGCCGGCCCGGGCGGCTATGTCTGCGCCATCCGCGCCGGCCAACTCGGCATCGATACGGTCATCGTGGAAGCGCAGAAGCCCGGCGGCACCTGCCTCAATGTCGGATGCATCCCTTCAAAGGCGCTGATCCACGCCGCCGAAGAGTTCGAGAAGGCGGTGCATTTCGCTGATAGCGGACATCCGCTCGGCATTTCGGTGTCGTCGCCCAAGCTCGACCTGACAAAAACCATCGGCTGGAAAGACGGCATCGTTAGCCGGCTTAACAGCGGTGTCGCCGGCCTGCTGAAGAAGGCCAAGGTCAAGTATGTCCAGGGCTGGGCGAAATTCCGCGATGGCAAGACCGTCGAGGTCGACACCGAGACTGGCACGCAGGTGATCAGGGCCGAAACCATCGTCATCGCCACCGGCTCGGCGCCGGTCGAACTGCCCTTCCTGAAATTCGGTGGCGACGTAATTTCGTCCACAGGAGCACTGGCGTTGTCGGAGGTGCCGCAGAAGCTCGCCGTGGTCGGCGGCGGCTATATCGGGCTGGAGCTCGGCATCGCCTTCGCAAAGATGGGCTCGAAGGTGACTGTGGTCGAGGCGCTGCCGCGCTTGCTCGCCACCTATGACGCCGATCTGGTCAAGCCGGTGGTCAAACGCATCGGCGAACTCGGCATAACTGTGATGACAAACGCCAAAGCCAAGGGCCTGTCGACCAAGGGCGACGCGCTGCTGGTCGAAGACGGCGATGGCAAGGATCACAAGATAGCCGCCGACAAGGTGCTGGTCACCGTCGGGCGCAAGCCGGTGACCGAAGGCTGGGGCCTGGAAGACATCGACCTCGATATGGCCGGCCGCTTCATCAAGATCGACGACCAGTGCCGCACCTCGATGCGCGGCGTCTATGCGATCGGCGACGTCACCGGCGAGCCGATGCTGGCGCACCGCGCCATGGCGCAAGGCGAGATGGTGGCCGAGATCGTCGCCGGCCATAAACGCTCATGGGACAAGCGCTGCATCCCGGCGATCTGCTTCACCGATCCGGAAGTGGTTTCGGCCGGGCTGACGCCGGAGGAAGCAAAAGCCGTCACCAAGGACGTCAAGATCGGCCAGTTTCCGTTCTCCGCAAACGGCCGCGCCATGTCGAAGCTCGGCGAGGACGGCTTTGTCCGTGTCGTCGCGCGTGCCGACAATCACGTCGTGCTGGGCATCCAGGCGGTTGGCCAAGGCGTTTCGGAACTCTCCACCGCGTTCGGCCTCGCGATCGAGATGGGCGCGCGGCTGGAAGACATCGCCGGCACGATCCATTCGCATCCGACCCAGGGCGAAGGGTTCCAGGAAGCGGCGCTGAAGGCGCTGGGACACGCGCTGCATATTTGAGGGTGCGCAGGCTCTCTCTCCCCTTGAGGGGAGGGTCGGCCGAAGCGTCGGGGTGGGGTGCCGAGATACAGGCGTGCCGGCAATCACTCCACCCCGCTCGCTTCGCTCGCGACCCTCCCCCTCAAGGGGAGAGGGTAAAGCGCGATCACCGCCGTCGCCCGCCACACCCTGAACCCGCCTCTCGTCCGCCAGCTCCACCACCTGCCCAAACCCAGCCTTCAGCGCTGCCTCATAGGGCAGCCCGCGATTGGCGACCATGAACAACTGCCCGCCCGGTTTCAGCGCATTCGACGCGGCGCGGATCATCGCGTGGCCAATGCCCGGATCGGCAGCCCGACCCTGGTGGAAGGCGGGTTCATGACGATCACATCAAAGCCGCGCTCTACCTTTTCCGTCGTCAGATCGGGCCAGTGAAAAGTCGCCGGCATTCCGGGCGCAAGGGTCGCCATGTTTCGTTTGGCGGCCTCGAGCGAAGCGTGGTCGGCTTCGAACAGATCGATGCTCGTCACGCCCTGGCACTGCTCGGCCAATATGACCGACAGATACCCCCAGCCGGCGCAGAAATCCGCCGCCTTGCCCTTGAGATTTGCCGGCAAATTATTGGCCGAGAGCCGCGAGCCGGCATCGACGCTGGTCGTGCGAGAACATGCCGGGCGCGGTGACGAAACGGCCTTCGACCAACGGCCGCTCCTCGCGCCTGATCCGGGCGGCGAAGGCGTCGGCTTCCGCTCCATGCTTCAGCCAGAAGACCATGCCATGGTTCTTCGACAAATGCCCGTCCAACGGAACTTCGGCTTCCAGCCGCTTGCGCAAGCTGGCGATGCCGTCCGTCTTGCCGCCGGCCATGACCACAAGCCCGCCTGGCTTGACCCGCTCGATCGCTTCGGCAAGCCACGTCTCATTCTGGCCGCGATGCCGGCCGGCCAATACCATTGCGAGATCGAATTTCCCCCCGCGGTCACGGGCGAGACAGTTAGCCCGGCGCTCTGAAGCGCCAGGTAGTCGGGGCGGAAGCCTTGCACGCAGTTCAGCGCGAGCGCTCCAGGCGGCCGGAGACCCGGGCGCGCGCCGAGCAGGAGCGCCCGCGCGTTCTCTCCGGGCATGTCGAGATCACCGGTCTCGAAAGGATAAAAGAGGGGCGCAATCGCATCACTTGCCATCGCTGGCCTATAGCCGCCAAAGGCATGGTGCTGGAAGCGATTTCACGCCCTTGCCGCATGTGGAAAGACCGCCGCACTCTCGACCTGTTCGGCAACGACGCGACGTGCGGACCTGACGGGAGAAGACGCTGGCGCCGATCCGGAGAATGAACCGGATAAGCAGCTGTGCGTCGCGCAGCTGAAGCACAACCAAGTTCAGACGCCTTGACACTAATTGCTGGGCACACAATCGATGCGTACCTCAAGTTTCATACTAAAAAGGGGAAACTTGTGGCACACGAAGTGACTTTGGACATTCGCGACTGAAATTTGTTCATGCACAAGGACGTGAAGATCGAGGTCAAGTCCAACAAGAAGAAACTCGTGAACGACTCCTCATCAGCAAGGGCAATATCGAATGGTTGCCTAGCTGGAGCGCACGTCAACAAGAGGCGGCTCAGCTGGGTGAAGTTCTCGGCGCTGATGGAGGCTCAAGGAGCGCCGCCAAGGTTAAGAAAGGCCCCGCCGGCTAGCAACGACTGCCAGAACCAAAAAGGCGCGACGTTGCCGCCGCGCCCTCCATCAGTATCCTTGGGGATAGCCGCGCTTACGCCGCGTCTTCTTCCGTCCGCTTCTCGCGCGCGAGTTCCTTGCCGGTCTCCTGGTCGACGACCTTCATCGACAGGCGCACCTTGCCGCGCTCGTCGAAGCCCATCAGCTTGACCCAGACCTTCTGGCCTTCCTTGACGACGTCGGTGGTCTTCTGCACGCGCTCGCTGGCGAGCTGCGAGATGTGGACCAGGCCGTCCTTCGGGCCGAAGAAGTTGACGAAAGCGCCGAAGTCGGCGGTCTTGACGACCGTGCCCTCGTAGATCTCGCCGACTTCCGGCTCGGCCACGATGGTGTGGATCCACTTCTTGGCCGCCTCGATCTCCTTGGCGTTCGACGAAGCGATCTTCACCGTGCCGTCGTCCTCGATGTTGATCTTGGCGCCGGTCTTTTCGACGATCTCGCGGATCACCTTGCCGCCGGAACCGATGACGTCGCGGATCTTGTCGGTCGGGATGTTCATCACCTCGATGCGCGGCGCGAACTCGCCGAGTTCCTTGCGGCCCTCGGTGATCGCCTTGGCCATCTCGCCCAGGATGTGCAGGCGGCCGTCCTTGGCCTGGCCGAGCGCGACATTCATGATCTCTTCGGTGATGCCGTCGATCTTGATGTCCATCTGCAGCGCGGTGATGCCGTTGGTCGTGCCGGCAACCTTGAAGTCCATGTCGCCGAGGTGATCCTCGTCGCCGAGGATGTCGGAGAGAACCGCGAAGCGCTCGCCTTCCTTGATCAGGCCCATGGCGATGCCGGCAACCGGCTTGGCCAGCGGCACGCCGGCATCCATCAGCGCCAGCGAGGTGCCGCACACAGTCGCCATCGAGGACGAGCCGTTGGACTCGGTGATCTCGGAGACGACGCGCAGCGTGTAGGGGAACTGATCCGCCGACGGCAGCATCGGGTGCACGGCGCGCCAGGCCAGCTTGCCGTGGCCGATTTCGCGGCGGCCCGGCGAACCCATGCGGCCCGTCTCACCCACCGAATAGGGCGGGAAGTTGTAGTGCAGCAGGAAGGTTTCCTTGTAGGTGCCGGTCAGCGAGTCGATATACTGCTCGTCTTCGCCGGTGCCGAGCGTGGCGACAACAATCGCCTGCGTCTCGCCGCGGGTAAACAGCGCCGAGCCGTGGGTGCGCGGCAGGATGCCAACTTCCAACTCGATGCGGCGAACCGTCTTCAGGTCGCGGCCGTCGATACGCGAGCCGGTGTCCAGAATGTTCCAGCGGACGATTTTCGCCTGCAGTTCCTTGAACACGGTGCCGACCTGCTCGCTGGTGAACAGCGGGGTCTCGTCGTCTTTCGGCGAGAAGGTTTCCTTGACCTTCGCCTTGATGGCGTCGACGGCGGCATAGCGCTTCTGCTTGTCGACGTTCTTGTAGGCGTCGCGCAGGTCGCTCTCGACCAGCTTCAGCATGTCGGACTTCGAGCGTACCGAAGCTCGGCGGGGTGAAGTCGCGCGGCTCCTTGGCGGCAACTTCAGCCAGCTTGATGATCGCGTCGATGACCGGCTGGAACGAGCGGTGGCCGAACATGACGGCGCCAAGCATGACGTCCTCGGCGAGTTCCTTGGCTTCCGACTCGACCATCAGAACCGCCTCGCCGGTGCCGGCGACGACGAGGTCGAGCTTCGATTCCTGCATCTCGTCAATGTGCGGGTTGAGCACATATTCGCCGTTGATATAGCCGACGCGCGCGCCGCCGATCGGGCCCATGAACGGCACACCCGACAGCGTCAGCGCGGCGGAAACGGCGACGATCGCGACGATGTCCGGGTCGTTCTCCAGATCGTGCTGGACGACGGTGACGATAACCTGGGTGTCGTTCTTGTAGCCGTCGGCAAAGAGCGGACGGATCGGGCGGTCGATGAGGCGGGAAACCAGCGTTTCCTTCTCGGTCGGACGGCCTTCACGCTTGAAATAGCCGCCCGGGATCTTGCCGGCGGCGAAGGTCTTTTCCTGGTAGTTGACGGTCAGCGGGAAGAAATCGAGACCCGGCTTCGGCTCCTTCATCGAGACGACGGTGGCGAGCACGACCGTTTCGCCGTAGGTGGCGAGCACCGCGCCATCGGCTTGGCGCGCGATCTTGCCGGTTTCCAGGATGAGCGGGCGACCGCCCCATTCGACTTCCACTTTGTGGTGGTTAAACATGTCTTGTCCTTCATATGCGGAAAGGCCCGCGCCGACCTATTCGGTGCGCTTTACCTTTCCCGGCTTCGTTCGGACGAGCCACGGGCAAGACAACTGGAAGCTTGGCTGGTGAGGAGGCGTTGTCGCGTCCCAAGCGTCCGGCAATCCTGCCCCATGACCTGCCCATGAGGCGGTCCGGAGCATTTCTTTCGATTGTCTGTTCCGGACCAGTCTAGGGCATTTTCAATGCCCAAATGCGCAACCGGCGAACCTTCCATCTGAAGGCCCGCCGGAAGTAGTGCGGTTAGCGGCGCAGGCCGAGCTTTTCGATCAGCGTCTGATAGCGCGCCTCGTCCTTCTTCTTCAGATAGTCGAGAAGGGAGCGGCGCAGCGAAACCATCTTCAGAAGACCACGGCGGGAATGGTTGTCCTTCACGTGACCCTTGAAGTGCTCCGTCAAATTCTTGATCCGTTCGGAAAGAATGGCCACCTGGACTTCCGGCGAACCGGTGTCAGCCTTGCCGGTGGCGAATTCCTTCAAGAGAGCCTGCTTACGCTCTGCAGCAATCGACATCGTGCTTTTCCTTTCAATTTGGAGGAAACGGGTCGCCCACGGCCGGGATGTCGTCCAGCGGGGGCCATGTAATGCCAAGCAAAACGCTCGGCTGGCGGGCATATAGGGTAAATCGGCGCAAAACACCAGAGCTATTGTGACAGGCCAGGGTCTGTTGAGATTAGGGCAGATGAGCCGAAAATGGCGTTTTTCGAGAACCGAAGCGGAGTGTACGTTGAGGTACATGAGCATCGGAAGCGCAGAAGAATGCCATTTGCAGGCCATCCTGGCCCGAATCAACAGACCCTAATTTGGCAGTTGTTCCGGCGGAATGCCGGGTCAGCCTTCTTCTCCGGCAAGAGTTTTGCGACCGGCACCTGGATACGGCACTCGAGACCGTCGGCGTGGTAAATTCGCTCGATCTTCGCCCCAAGTGCTGCGCCCAGCGTGCGGTCGATCAGTTGCGTGCCAAAGCCTTTGGTGTCGGACGACGGGACTTCGAAGGACGGCATGCGCTCGCGCCAGACGATGACGAGATCGTCGCCCGCGATTGACCACGTCACCGACAAGGCGCCCTGCGGGCCGGACAACGCCCCGTATTTCGCCGCATTGGTCGCCATTTCGTGCAGAGCCAGGCCGAGCGTCTGTGCGGCCTGCAAGGAGAGACGAAACGCCGGCCCGCTCGTTTCCAGTTTTGATGCCTCCGCCGGTTTGAACGGCTCGATCTGCACGCGCAGCAGTGCGCCCAGCTCGACGCCGGCGACGCTGCCGGCGATCAACAGGTCGGTCGAGCGCGCCAGGCCCATGATGCGCTGCTGAAAACTCTCGCTGAAATCGGCAACGTCCCTGGCGCTGCGTGCGCTTTGTTTGGCCAGCGAGGAGACAACGGTGAGCTGGTTTTTCGCGCGATGCGCCACCTCGCGCATCAGCAGGCGAATTTCGTTCTCCGACGCCCGGCGTTCGGTCGCGGCGTCGGCCAGCGCCGACGAAACGGTATTCAACTCGCGCACCGGATAGGTGGTTGCGATGACATCTTCTCCGGCACCGAGCCGATGCGCATCGGCGGATAGCTTGCGCACCGATTTGGTGATCTGGCGACCGAGCAGCCAGGCGGCAAAGCCCGCCGCCGCAATCATGCCCGCGCCGCCAAGCATCAGCAGCCGGAACGTGCGCGTCATCGGGCGCTGGATCACATCGCGCTCAGCCCAGAGCTGGACGCGCCAGCCGGTCACCTTCGATTCCTTGGTGATCAGCTCATAGCGCCGGTCGTTGAAATCGATGGTCGCGCGGGTCTGGCGATCCGGGCCAGCCGGCTTATCGAGGAAAAAGGGCTTGCCGACGTCGGACGACATCAACGTCGAGGACAGCACGACGCCCTTCTTGTCGACGATCACCGCGTTCCAGCCGCCGCGCAGATTTTCCATCGCCAGCGCCGGCCCCAAGGCTTCCGCGTTCTGGGTCAGCATGAGAGCCATTGGCTCTTCGCCGCGCTGCTTCCAGGGCAGCACGACATTGAAGACCCACGTTTCCGCGACCTTGCCGAAAAAGCCGTCGGAAACGACAACCGCGCCAGTATCGAGCGCAAGGTTGATCGGTCCGGTATCGGAGGCCTTGCCGAGCTCCTCGCCATAGGGACGGCGCGTGTTGAGCAGCTGCTGCATCGACTTGTCGACGACGATCGAGAAAGTCTCGGTACCGGCCAAAGCCGTTCGGGCAGCATCGTAATAGGCCTTGAAGATTGCCTTCGTTCAAAGCATTGACGGTCGACAGACCGCGCAGCGTCGTCACCATGCCCTGGATCTGGCGATCGACCGTCTCGATTGCCGCGCCAGCGGTTGCCTCGGCCAGCGTCGCGACGACGTCCTGCTGGGTCCGGTTGGTGCGATCGAGCAAGAACAGCGAAAAGGCCAGCGGCGGCAGCATCGTCGCTGCGACGAGCAGCCCCAGCAACAGAACGACCGGCATCGGAGCGAAGGCCCGCCGCCACATCTTCCGCGGCGTCTGCTGGTCGGCCGTCTTTTCCGCCTTCATCAGCAAGGGTGGGCCTACTTCCTGAACGAATGTGGCGAGACACGACCGGTACAGCTCAAAGCCATTTCTTCCTCTTGAAGAAGACGATCGTGCCGACTGCCACGAGCAGCATCAGTCCTAGTGCCAGCGGATAACCTAGATACGCATTCAGTTCGGGCATGTTCCATGGCGAGGCGTCCGGGCTGAAATTCATACCCCAGATGCCGGCCAAAAACGTCAAAGGAATGAAGATCACCGAAACGATGGTGAGAAAACTGATGACGTCGTTGGTGCGCGCCTGGCTGAGCGACAGATGCATGTCGATCAGCCCGGTCAGCATGTCGCGCTGACTGTCGATCATTTCGATCAGCCGCAGCGTATGATCGAGCGTGTCGTTGAGATAGACCTTCGTCTCCGCCTTCACATAGGTGGCCTCGGTGCGCACCAGCGCTGCCATGCCGTCGCGCAGGGGCCATAGCGCGCGTGTCAATGTATGCGCATTGCGCTTGAGCGCATGAAGCTGTCGCGATTGATGCTGCTGCGGCGAATGCAGCATTTCGTCTTCGATGTCGTCGATCTTGTCGCCCGACGCTTCCAGCAATGGAAAATAGCTATCCACGATGGCGTCGATCAAGGCATAGGCGAGATAGTCGGCCTTGCGGGTGCGCAGCCGGTTGGGCTGGCTCGCCTCGATCCGCTTGCGCACCGGATCGAACGGATCGCCCTGCCGCTCCTGGAACGTGACGACGAAATCCTCGCCGAAATAGACCACGATCTGCTCGTAGCGGCCGGTCGTCGCATCATCGATCATGCGCAGCACCACGAAGGCATGGTTCTCGAAGAAATCGACCTTCGGTCGCTGGCCGGTGTTGACCGTGTCCTCAAGCGCCAGCGGGTGCAGATTGAAGATTTTGCCGATCTCGGCGATCAGGTCGACATCCGCCAGTCCCGCGCAGTCCAGCCAGACGATCGGCCATTTGCCGCGATCGGCGCGGACATCCTCCAGCGTGGCGTTTTCGACCGTTTCCCAGGTCTCGGGCGAGATGACGGTCAGCGTCATGACCGGCGGCCGCGCCAGCGGATCGGCAATCAGCGTACCGGGCGAAGCACCCAGCGGTGAAATCTTGGCGCGTCGGCGCACGCTCTTGGCGGCCGGTCTTCTGCTCCTGCATGTCGTGCTCTCCGAGCGGCCGCAAATCGGCGGCGCAATCGCCGGCAAGCTAATGCAAAGTGACTACCCGGCAAAGACCCGTTTCGGCTTGAACATGCCGGCTTCGATGGCGCCGATGGCAACCAGCCTGCCGCGCGCCATGGCGCAGGCCTCTTCCGCCTCGACCGGCGCATCGCGACCGCGAATGATCACCGGATTGCCGAGCCGGATGCGATGCGCGGCGTCGTCATTGACCGTCACCTGCGGCAGGCATTCCAGTGCGGCACCCGTGTCGACCAGCAACGCATCGACAGCGGAGAAATCCATACCCTCCGCCTCGCCCTTCGGCCGTGGCGATGCCTCCTCGAGTTCGACAACGGTCACAAAATCGTCTGCCGTGAACGGATCAACCTCGGTCCGGCGCAGGGTTGCGATGTGACCATAGCAGCCGAGATCGCGGCCCATGTCGCGCGCCAGCGAGCGCACATAGGTGCCCTTGCCGCATTCGATTTCGAAGACCGCGCTGTTGTCGTCCAGCTCGATCAGGTCGAAACGGCCGATCTCCACCTCGCGGGCGGGAATATCCACCGTTTCGCCCTCGCGCGCCAAATCATAGGCGCGCTCGCCGGCGATCTTGATGGCGGAAAACTGCGGCGGCGTCTGCATGATCACGCCGGTGTAGTTCGGCATCAGCGCTCTAATGTCCGCTTCGCTCGGACGGCTGTCGGAATTCTTGGTGACGCCACCCTCCAGGTCGTCGGTGGCGCGCTCTTCGCCCCAGGCAACGGTGAAGCGATAGACCTTCGCGCCGTCCTGCACATAGGGCACGGTCTTTGTCGCCTCGCCCAGAGCTATCGGCAGCATGCCGGACGCCAGCGGGTCGAGCGTACCGGCATGGCCGGCCTTCTCGGCCTGAAACAGCCATTTCACCTTCGACACGGCCTCGGTCGAGCCCATGCCGACGGGCTTGTCGAGGATCACCCAGCCGGAGACCGGCCGGCCCTTCTTCTTGCGGGGCGGGACATCAAAGTCTCACGCCGCTCTCCCCCATGCGGGGGAGATGGCCGCGCAGCAGGGGCGCTACGTAGGGGTCGCCTCCACCAGGCTGCCGAAAAAGAACCGCCAGAGCACGGCGGGACAGCACCCCCCTCTGGCCGTTGCGGGGCCATCTCCCCCTCAAGGGGGGAGAACGCGCAGCGCTCAGCGTCGCCGCCATCATCCTCCTCCCCATCCAAATCGCGCTTCACTTCGGGTGAGCGCAGCAATTCGTCGATCTTGGCCATGTTGTCGTAGCTGGTATCCAGCCGGAACCGGAACTCCGGCATGTATTTCATCTGCCGCAACGCGCCCGACACGCGGCCGCGGATGAATTTGGCGTTGTGCGCCAGCGCCTTGATGACCGCATCATTGTCGGCCGCGCCCAGTGGCGAAACAAATGCCGTCGCGATCTTGAGGTCAGGCGACATGCGCACCTCCGAAACCGAGATGACGGTGTTCTCGATCACTTCGTCACGGATTTCGCCACGCTGCAGCACCTCGGCCAAGGCGTGACGCACTTGTTCGCCGACTCGAAGGACGCGCTGGGAGGGACCCGCGCCAGAACTTCTATTTGCCACCAGTCCAATCCTTCAATGCTTGGGCGAACCGCGTCGCCTCGTCGCCATCGCGCAGCATGCGTTTTGGCAGAACCAGCGCATAGAGCGCTTTCGGCCACATGAAATAGTGAGTGTCGCGACTCGCTCGCGCCCTTGATGCTCGGCCACGCGAACCACACAGAACTGTCGCTCGTCGTGCTCTCGATGCCCATCAACATCCATGGCAACGGCAATCGTCACGCCTTTCGTGCCACTCAACTGCTCGATTGCCCTCGGCATCGCCAACCGGTTGTAGATAGCCGACGCCAGCAAGACACCCAGTCCGCCACCCAAGAAGCCAATAAAGGCGGCCGTAAGGTAGTCAGGCTCGACCGAGGCTGAACACCGCCACGAGCACCGCACAGAACACCAGCCACGACAGCGCAACGAGCCATTTCGACTCTGTTGGTGTCGCTGCGCCGCTGCTGCTCGCTGTAGGCCTGCGCCATGCGCCCGATAGTCCGCCTCGTCAAGGACGACCTGCCACTCGAAGCGGCGGTCGTCCCTGGCGGACGTTTCGGCGTCCATGGCTTACAGCGTCCGCGTCACCATCTCGACGCGGTAGCACTCGATGACGTCGCCGGCGCGGATGTCCTCGTAGTTGGCGAAGGCCATGCCGCATTCCTGGCCGACCGGCACTTCCGCCACTTCGTCCTTGAAGCGCTTCAGCGTCTTCAACGTGCCTTCGTGAATGACGACGTTGTCGCGGATCAGGCGAACGCCCGCGCCACGCTCCACCTTGCCGTCGGTGACACGGCAACCGGCCACCTTGCCGACCTTGGTGATGTTGAAGACCTCGAGGATCTCCGCATTGCCGAGGAAGGTTTCGCGGCGCTCCGGCGAGAGCAGGCCCGACATCGCCGCCTTCACGTCATCCACGAGGTTGTAGATGATGTTGTAGTAGCGGATCTCGATGCCGGCGGCCTCGGCGGCTGCCTGCGCCTGCTTGTTGGCGCGGACGTTGAAGCCGATGATCGCGGCGCCCGCCGTCTCGGCAAGCGAAACGTCGCTTTCGGTGATGCCGCCGGCGCCGGAATGGACGATACGCGCTCTGACCTCGTCGGTGCCCAGCTTGTCCAGCGAGGCGATGATCGCCTCGATCGAACCCTGCACGTCGCCCTTGATGACCAGCGGGAATTCCTTCAGGCCGCTGGCCTGAAGCTGCGTCATCATCTGCTCCAGCGAGCCGCGCTGGCCAACATGCTTGGCCACCGCCTTGTCGCGCGCCAGGCGCTGACGATATTCGGTGATCTCGCGCGCGCGAGCTTCGTTCTCCACCGTGGCAAAACGATCGCCGGCCTGCGGCGTACCCTGGATACCGAGAACCTCGACCGGCATCGACGGCCCGCGCTTCCTCCAGTCTGCTCGCCATGATCGTTGACGATGGCGCGCACGCGGCCCCACTCGTTGCCGGCGACGATGATGTCGCCCGGCATCAGCGTGCCGGTCTGGACCAGCACGGTGGCGACCGGGCCACGGCCCTTGTCGAGCTTGGCTTCGATCACCGCGCCTTCGGCGGTGCGGTCCGGGTTGGCCTTGAGGTCAAGCAACTCGGACTGCAGCAGGATCGTCTCCAGCAGCTTGTCGAGATTGGTGCCCTTGGTGGCCGACACTTCGACGTCGAGCGTTTCACCGCCCATCGATTCGACGAACACTTCGTGCTGCAGAAGCTGGGTGCGCACCCTCTGGGCGTCGGCGCTCGGCTTGTCGATCTTGTTGATCGCCACGATGATCGGAACACCCGCCGCCTTGGCGTGGTTGATGGACTCGATCGTCTGCGGCATCACGCTGTCATCCGCCGCAACCACCAGGATGGCGATGTCCGTCACCTGCGCGCCGCGGGCGCGCATGGCGGTGAACGCCGCGTGGCCGGGCGTGTCGATGAAGGTGATCTTCTGACCGTTCTTCTCGACCTGATAGGCGCCGATGTGCTGGGTGATGCCGCCGGCCTCGCCCGCCACGACATTGGCGTTGCGGATGGCGTCGAGCAGCGATGTCTTGCCGTGGTCGACGTGGCCCATGATCGTGACCACCGGCGGGCCGCGACTTCTGGTCTTCCGGTGCATCCGGCAGGTTGAACAGACCTTCTTCGATGTCGGATTCGGCAACACGCTTGACGGTGTGGCCAAACTCGCGGCGACCAACTCGGCCGTGTCGGCGTCGATGACGTCGCCAGGCTTCATGATCTGGCCCTGCTTCATGAAGAACTTCACGATATCGACCGCCCGCTCCGACATGCGGTTGGCGAGATCAGCGATGGTGATCGTCTCCGGCAGCGTAACCTCACGCGAGATCTTCTCGCGCGGCTCTTGATGCATGGCGCGCTTGAATTTCTCCTGGCGGCGGCGGGCGGCGGCAAGCGAACGGCCACGCGAGGTGTCGCCATCTTCCGATGACGTCGCCGACGTGACAGTGAGCCTGCCCTGGCGGCGGTCGGCATCACCCTTGGCACGGGTCGTCGGACGCGCAACCTCGGCTGCCGGGCCTGGGCGGCGCAGTGCCGGCCCTCGCGCGGCGGGAGCTGCGGCCCCAGGGCGCTTCGGCGCGCCACGCGGGGCTTCCTCTTCCTCGTCTGCGGTCGCCGGTCTCAAGCTGCGGCGCGCGGCGACGCGCGTCTTCCTCGGCGCGACGGCGCGATTCCGCTTCGGCCTTGATGCGAGCTTCTTCCTCGGCCTGGCGGCGCGCGGAGTCGTCGCGTTCCTTGCGGCGGCGCTCTTCATCGTCCACGCGACGCTTGGCGTCGGCGGCGGCGCGCTGGCGATCTTCCGTCTCGCGAGCGGTTGCACCTTCGAGAGCGCGACGGCGTGCTTCCATCTCGCCGGTCGACAACTCGTTCAGCACAAACACGCCGCGATCGTTTGTCGGCTTGGGCTTCGGCGCCTCAACCGGACGCGGCGCGGCAGCGGGCTGCGGTTGCTGCGCGGGCGCAACCGGTGTCCGCGGCTTGAAAGCCTGCACGACCGCGGCCGGCTCAGGCTTTTCGCCCGGCTTCATAAACTTGCGCTTGGTCTCGACGACGACCTGCTTGGTGCGGCCATGCGAAAAGTTCTGCCGCACGGTTGACTGCGCCACGCCAGCCGGCTTCAGCGACAACGTCTTCTTCGGCTGTACATGCAACGTCTTGTCGTCGCCAGTTTTCGTATCACTCATTCCATATCCTCTGCGGCGCATTCATTGCTGGCAACTGCCGCGCTTATTGCCTGATCTTCCGGGGTTCCGCCCCGATAACGGTCGAGCGCGACCACGCGCCTCAGAGCCGTCTTGCCCGCGTCACCCGCGAGGACGGCAGCATGTATCACATTTGTGCCCCCCAATGCCAAACCCAATTCGGCCTCGGAGAAAAGTTTATAAGCAGCGATTTTCGGCCCACCGAGATGGGCCACGGCGCGTCTGGCTTGGGTGACTTTGCGCACTCCGTCTTCGGCCGCCTCATGGGCGTGCAGCACGACAAGCGCTTCTCCGGAACGCACCGCGCTATCGACTTTTGCCGAGCCCAGCGCCAGTTTGCCGGCCTTTCGCGCAAGCCCAAGCGCGCCAAGCGCGTGTTTGGCCAAGAGCTGATCGACCAGCGCGCCGAGGTCCGGCGGCGTCTTCACGTCGGCCTTCAGCGCTCGGGCAAAGAGTTTCTTGGCGGCCGCCTTGTCGACGTGGACACGATCTGCGGTTACCCAGCAGCCGCGTCCCGGAAGATTGCGTTTGAGGTCGGGAACGACGCTCGAATCAGGCCCGGCCACGAAGCGGACAAGCATGTCCGGCTCCGCGCTTTGACGCGTCACGATGCAGGTGCGATCGTTCATTTCGTCCAAAGGTTTCTCCGGGCCTGCGCATAATTATGCGCCGACAGTCTCTTCCGCGGCTTCTTCTTTCTCCGCCGCCAGTTCTTCCTCGGTGATCCAGCCCGCCTTCAGGCGAGCCGAAATAACCATCTGCTCCGCGTCGGCGCGCGAGACCTGGTGATTGGCCAGAACGCCCGGGAACTGCTTGGTCTCGCCGTCCTTGCGCTCTTTCCAGCCGACGAGATCGTCGACCGCGTAACCGGCGAAGTCCTCGATCGTCTTCACGCCATCCTCGCCGAGCGTCACCATCATCGCCGTGGTCACACCGGGGATTTCACGCAGCTCGTCCTGGACGCCCAGCTTCTTGCGCGCGGCATCATGCTCGGCCTCGATACGCTCCAGATATTCGCGGGCGCGGGCCTGGATTTCCGATGCAGTGTCCTCGTCGAAACCATCGATCGATGCGATGTCGTTGGCATCGACATAAGCGACTTCCTCGACGCTCGTGAAACCTTCGGACGCCAGCACCTGGCCGACCATCTCGTCGACATTGAGCGCATCCATGAAGAGGTTCGAGCGCTCGACGAATTCCTTCTGGCGGCGCTCGCTCTCTTCCTGTTCGGTCAGAATGTCGATATCCCAGCCGGTAAGCTGCGAGGCGAGGCGCACGTTCTGGCCGCGGCGGCCGATGGCCAGCGACAGCTGGTCGTCCGGCACCACGACTTCGATGCGTTCCGCGTCTTCGTCGAGAACGACCTTGGCCACTTCCGCCGGCTGCAAGGCATTGACGATGAAGGAAGCGGCCGAGGGCGACCATGGAATGATGTCGATCTTCTCGCCGCCGAGTTCGCCGACAACCGCCTGAACGCGCGAACCGCGCATACCGACGCAGGCGCCGACCGGATCGATGGAGCAGTCGCGCGAAATGACGGCGATCTTGGCGCGGCTGCCCGGATCGCGGGCGACCGACTTGATCTCGATGATGCCGTCATAGATTTCCGGCACTTCCATGGTGAACAGCTTCGCCATGAATTGCGGATGGGTGCGCGACAGGAAAATCTGCGGGCCGCGCTGTTCGCGACGCACGTCATAGACATAGGCGCGCACGCGGTCGCCATATTTGAAGTTTTCGCGCGGGATCAGCTCGTCGCGGCGGATGATCGCTTCGCCACGGCCGAGATCGACGATCACATTGCCGTATTCGACACGCTTCACCGTGCCGTTGACGATCTCGCCGACGCGGTCCTTGTATTCGTCGTACTGGCGGTCACGCTCGGCCTCGCGCACCTTCTGCACGATCACCTGCTTGGCCGACTGCGCGGCGATGCGGCCGAAATCCATCGGCGGCAGCTGCTCGGCGATGAAATCGCCCACTTCGGCTTCGGGATTGCGCGTGCGCGCATCCACCAACGCGATCTGGCGGCCGTATTCCTCGACCGTCTCGACCACTTCGAGCAGGCGCTGCAGCTTCATCTCGCCGGTCTGCGGGTTGATGTCGGCGCGGATGTTGGTCTCCTGGCCATAGCGCGAACGCGCGGCCTTCTGGATGGCATCCGCCATCGCATCGATGACGATCTGCTTTTCGATCGACTTTTCCCGCGCGACCGCGTCTGCGATCTGCAGCAGTTCAAGCCTGTTTGCGCTGACGACCATGTTCGTCTCCCTGACCTTTCGTTGCCAGGCCTTTCAGGCCCGGCTTTCAACTCAATCTTCGCTATCGGCCGCTTCGGCCGGTTCTTCCGACTTGCCGCCCTTTTTGGTGCGGCGTTCCTTCTTGGCTTCCTGGCGCACCTTCTTGTCCGCCTTCAACGCGTCGCGGATCAAATCGTCGGTCAGCACCAGGCGCGCGTCGGCCAGTGCCTCGAACGGCAATGTCACCGTCGGCTCCTCGCCATAGGCAACCTTGTCGCTTTCGATCGTGACGCCATTCTCGTCAGCAGCTGTGATCTTGCCGCGAAAACGCTTGCGGTTGGCGACCAGCACCGATGTCTCGGCCTTGACCAGATGACCAACCCAGGCCGCGAAATCCGACTTGCGTACAAGCGGCCGGTCGATGCCAGGTGACGAGACTTCCAGATGATACGCCTTTTCGATCGGGTCTTCCACGTCGAGCGCCGGCGCTATCGCCCGGCTGACCTCTTCGCAGTCTTCAATCGTCATCGAGCCGTCCGGCTTCTCGGCCATAACCTGCAGCGTCAGCCCGTTCTGGGCGAGCAGTCTCACACGAACAAGCCGAAAGCCGACGCCTTTCAGAACCGGCAGGATGATTGCCGCCACACGCGCGTCGATACCGCTTTCGCGGATGATGCGATCGTCGCCAGGAAAAGTTTCTGTTTCCGACATGCAGGCCTTTGCCAGGAGCCGGTAACAAAAAAGAGCGGGACCGGGTGGACCCACTCTTCGTCATACCGACCAAGAATTTGAGTTGGATATAGAGGCAAAGGAGGCAGATTGCAAGGTGATTGCGGATGCTCCCGCAAAGCTAATCCGTCAGCGCCTCCAAGCCGCGATAGTCGGCGACAATCATGTCGGCGCCGGCACTTCAGCAAACTGCTTGCATGATCGCCGGCACAATGTTTGCCCGCGACAAAGCCGACGACGCGCATGCCCGCTGCTTTGCCGGCCAAAACGCCGTTTGCGCTGTCCTCTACGACGATACAATCCTCTGGCCCGACACCCATCGTGGCTGCCGCATGCAGGAACAAGTCTGGAGCGGGTTTGCCGTTCTCGACCATGTCTGATGAAAAGACATGCGGGTCGAACAAGTCCAACAGCTCCGTACGCTCAAGTTTCCAGCGAAGTCGCGCAGATGGCGTACTCGAGGCCACACACCGAAGCGACGGCAACTTTTTGATGGTTTCCCGCGCGCCGGGGAGGGCCGACAAGTGCTCTTCCAGGCCTCTGACGGTATGAGCCGACATCCGTTCGAAGAACTCCGCCGATAGTGGTTTGGCGTTCTCCAAACCCACCGATTCTAGTCTCCTGCGCCACGTGGCGGGCGACAGCCCCATGAATTCCTGAGCATAAGCGACCGGTTCGAAAAACAAACCCGCGGAGGCGAGAAATTCGAGTTCGGCCGCCTGATAGATCTCCTCGCTGTTCACGAGGACGCCGTCACAATCGAAAATGATCAGCCGCGCAGCACACATGGGAACCCCTATAGTGAGACCTGTTGCCGGCTGAAAACCCGAATTGGTGTTATGCCAAATCGGTCTGCACAAAATCGCTGCCCTTGTAGAGCAAGGGAACGCCTAGGCTCTTGGCACATCCATAGGATAGGCAGTCGGCGATGTTCAACTGGGCTGGGTGACCACGCCCCTTGCCGTATAGAGAGAACGCGTCGATCGCCAGATTCGTCTCGTTTTCAGCGATCGGAACGATCTGGATTTCAGAATTTGAGAGCGCCTTCATCACGATTTCGCGCGTTTCGACCGGTGGCGTGGCCAGCTTCGTAGTCAGCCGCATGACGGCTTCAAGGATAACGACACCTGACGTAAACAAGACCGGCTCATCCCGCAATATGGAGGACCAATGCGCGGCATCGGCTTCTTTTGAGAGGATGGCTACAAAAACCGATGTGTCGACGAACACTAGTCATGGCCCCACATGGCGTCGATTTCGTCCTTGGTCATGTCCCGGCCAGGCCCGGTGGAAAGAGCTGCGAGTTCATCAGCAAGTTTGCGAAGTTGCTGAGGTAAGCTTCTCTTGCGCACCCTCTTCAGTTCCGCCTCCAAAGCCTGAACGACAGCTTCGGACATCGTCACCCCGCGTTCGTCAGCCAACTCCTTGGCGAGTTGGCGCGCCTTGGGATCCCTAATCTGCAAATTCATCGGCTTCTCCTGTCATGGCAGATTACCACATCTGTCATGACAGAGCCACTCGCAGCAGTCTTCGGCATCGCATCAAAAGCCGCTACCGCTCGCGCCGTTATCGGAAACGGTCACTGTGCCGCCGCTGCGTGCAAACTCATACAGAGTGCCGGGATGTCCTGGCAGACCGAACTTTCGCGCTGTCGCCATCAGACAGATTCATGACAATCCGTTGGGGCTGTTCGGCGTCGATGTCGCTGACATAGGTTGCGACGACCTCAAAACCCTCACTTCGCGGCCTTGGTAAAATAGAGCGACATGGCGATGTCGCCGGACTGCATGGTCTGGCCTGTACGTTCGGCACTGATCGTGACCGTATCGGCCATCGAATTGGATACAGCGATCGGGGTTGCGAACAGCGCTGCAGCGAGCGCGGCTATCGAAAGCGTTTTCATGTTGGTCTCCCTTTGAAGTAGACAGTGTTAACTTCCAGGCATTGACATAGGCGTCAAAGTAGGCGATGTCAACATATGTTTTCACTGACAACTTCGTGATCGATGCAAAAGACCGAAAAACGCCCCTATCACCATGGCGATCTGCGCCAGACCGTCATCGATACAGCCATGGAGGTGCTGAACGAGGACGACGGCTGGCAGTTCACGCTGCGTGAGATCGCCCGCCGCGCAGGGGTCAGCCATGCCGCGCCTTACAAGCATTTTCCGGACAAGGCGGCGCTGCTTGCCGAGATCGCGCTGATCGGTTTCGACCGCTTGCGCGAAGCACTTCTTGCTGCCGCGCCCGCTTCCGATGACTTTTTCCAGGTCTTCACAGCCAGAGGGCAGGCATATCTCGAATTCGGCCGGCAAAATCCGGCGCTCTATCGACTTATGTTCGGCCCGGAGCTGAGCAAAGTCGCAAATGTGCACCTCAACGAAAGGGCGCTTGGGGCTTTCGACACTGCTGGTCGACCTACTGGAGCGCGGCCAAGCGGCGGGGTTTATCCGCAAACGCCCGGTTCGGGGCCAGGCCGCCGGGTGCTGGTCGCAGCTGCATGGCCTCACCATGTTGATGCTGGACGGCCTGCTCTTGCCGGAAAAGGTAGGCAAGAACCCGATAGAAGAGGCGTTTCAAACATTGCGCGAAGGCTTGCAGGCTTAATGCGCGGGACGTTGGCTGATCCATGCGCCGCACGCATGGCTGCCGTGCCCCTCATGGGCCTAACCGAACCGGCTACCTGCCCCTATTTATGTTGCATCGCACAAGATGATGCGACCGAAAGGTTTCAGGAGTTCAAAATGAACAAGCGCAGCAAAATCTCGGCCTTCTTTGGCACGATCGGCAGCGCAATCAACGTTGCCGCCGCAGTGGAAGGTCGCCAGAAAGTCAACGCAGCGGACCTGCGGAACCTGGGCATCGATCCTACCCAGTTCGAACGCATCCGCCGCTAATCCGGCCCAACGCAAACCCGGCGGCCTACGCCGCCGGTTCGGCTAGCAAAATCAGTCCGTATCGCCGCTGCCCAGCTGTTGCATCACTTTGGAGCCGCGATAGCGCAGATAGAGCGGCAACAGCACCGCGGTGAACGCCAGCACCCACAAGATGATGGCGATCCAGGAATGGAACAGCGCCATCGGGTTGCCCTGGCTGATCTGCAACGCCTGACGCAGGCTCTTTTCCGCCATCGGCCCCAGGATCAGGCCCACCACGACCGGCGCGATCGGATAGTGGAAGCGGCGCAGCACATAGCCCAAAATCCCGAACAGCATCAGCAAGCCTAGCCCGAACGAGACGGGTATGCCCGCGAGTGAGAAGATCGACGCGTCGGCGCCGATCGTGCCCAGCGTCGCGAACACCAGAATGCCGGCATAGAGCCACGGCTTCGGGATCGTCAGCAGCTTCACCCATAGGCCGATCAGCGGCAGGTTCAGCACCAGCAGCATGAAGTTGGCGACCAGCAGGCTGGCGATCAGGCCCCAGACCAGCGGCGCGTTGGTGGCGAACAGCAGCGGCCCCGGCTGCAAGCCGAATTGCTGGAAGCCGGCCAGCATGATCGCCGCCGTCGCCGTGGTCGGCAGGCCGAGCGTCAGCAGCGGCACCAGCGTTCCGGCGGCCGATGCATTGTTGGCCGCTTCCGGACCGGCGACGCCTTCGATCGCGCCCATGGCCGAACTCTTCCGGATGTTTGGAGAAATTCCGCTCGGCCGAATAGGAGAGGAAGCTCGAGACGTCGGCGCCGCCGGCCGGCATCGCGCCGATCGGAAAGCCGATCGCCGTGCCGCGCAGCCACGGCGCCCACGAGCGTTTCCAGTCCTCGCGGGTCATCATCACAGAGCCCTTGACCGACTCGACCTTTTCCTCGGCCATGGTCTTCTGCGCCACGACCGCGAGCGTTTCGCCGATGGCGAACAGCGCCACCGCCAGGGTCGTCACCGAAATGCCGTCGAACAGGTTCGGCAGGCCCATGGTCAGCCGCGTCTGGCCGGTCAACTGATCGATGCCGATCAGGCCAAGCGCCAGGCCGATGGTCAGCGACGTCAGGCCGCGCAAGGTCGAATCGCCGAAGGCCGCCGACACGGTCATGAAGGCGAGCAGCATCAGCGCGAAATATTCCGCCGGGCCGAAGGACAGCGCGAATTTCACCACGGTCGGCGCGATGAAGGCCAAGGCCCAGCGTCGCAATGCAAGCCGGCGACGAAGGAGCCGATCGCCGCGGTCGCGAGCGCCGGGCCGCCCCTGCCCTTGCGGGCCATCTTGTTGCCCTCGAGCGCGGTGACGATCGAGGCGCTTTCGCCCGGCGTGTTGAGCAGGATCGAGGTCGTCGAGCCGCCATACATGCCGCCGTAATAGATGCCGGCGAACATGATCAGCGAGCCGGCCGGGTCGAGCTTGTAGGTGACCGGCAGAAGCAGCGCGACGGTCAGCGCCGGGCCGATGCCCGGCAGCACGCCGACGGCGGTGCCCAGCGTCACGCCGATCAGCGCGTAGAGCAGATTGTTGAGCTGCAGCGCCGTGACGCAGGCCCTGGCCGAGCAGTTCGAATGTGTTCATGGGGCAGAAACCCTAGAAAAATTGCTCGAGCCGACCGGCCGGCAGCGAAAGCTGCAGCCCCTTGGCAAAGATCACCCAGACGACGAACGAAAACACGATGCCGATCGGGACCGTCAGCCAGAGCGGCCCTTTGCCGAACCCCTTGGCGGTCGCGGCAAACAGCAGTCCGGTCGCGATCGAGAAGCCGACCGTGCGCATGGTCAGCATCTGAACGGCAAGCCCGCCGAGCACCCACAGCATGGGCGGCCAGTTCTGCGGCTCACGCTCGGGAAAATCGCCGCGCCAAGCCTCGATGGCTGTCGCGACCGAAAGAACCGCCAGCGCGGCGGCGATGATGTAAGGCACCGTCTTGGGCCCGACCGGCGAATAGCCCGCCACGCCGCCCTGCTGCGAGGTGCCGATAAAAATGCCGATTGCCGCCAAGCCGAGGATGGCGGCAATGACCAGCGCCGCCCGGTCGGGGCGGCGCTCGCTCAGATCCTTGAGCTGTTGTTGGCTCATTTGGCGAGGCCGATCTCCTTCAGGATGGCGGCAGTCGCTTCGGTGTCCTTCTTCAACTGCTCCGAGAAGGCGTCGCCGGCGAGGTAGGTGTTCGCCCAGCCCTTGTCGGTCAGCGTCTTCTGCCAGGCGGCGGAGCCGTTCAGCTTCTCGATATCGGCGATGATGGCGGTCTTCTGCTCCGGCGTGATGCCGGGAGCGGCGGCGACCATGCGCCAGTTCTGGATGGAGACGTCGACGCCGGCTTCCTTGAAGGTCGGCGCATCGACGCCGGGGATGCGCTCGTCGCCCGATACGCCGATGATGCGCAGCGTGCCGGCCTTCACCTGCTCGGCGAACTCGCCGTAGCCGGAAATGCCGACCGTCACCTGGTTGCCGAGGATCGCGGCCAGCGCCTCGCCGCCGCCGGAAAAGGCGATGTAGTTGACCTTGGTCGGATCGACGCCAACCGCCTTGGCGATCAGGCCCGCGGTGATGTGGTCGGTGCCGCCGGCCGAGCCGCCGCCCCAGGAGACCGAGCCCGGATCGGCCTTCAGCTTCTCGACGAGGCCGGCCATATCCTTGATGTCGGACGCGGCATTGACGACGATCGCCTCATATTCGCCGGTCAGGCGCGCGATCGGCGTCACCTGGTCGAGCGTCACCGGCGAGCCGTTGGTCAGGATCGCGCCGACCATGACGTAGCCGCCGACGATCAGCTGCGGTCGGATCGCCGCTGGTCTGGTTGACGAACTGCGCGAGGCCGATCGTGCCGCCGGCGCCCGGAACGTTGGTCACCTGCACGCTTGGCGGAGATTTTCTCGTCCTGCAGCGCGCTCTGCATGGAACGCGCGGTCTGGTCCCAGCCGCCGCCGGGCGCTGCCGGCGCCATGATCTTGTAGTCGGCCGCGAAAGCCGGAACGGCAAGCGCGCCAGCCAGAATGGATGCCAGGATAAATTGTTTCACGGTTCTCTCCCTTTTGGCGCGGCTGTCGGGGCAGGCCACGCGTTGATATCGCTCGGCACGCGCCTTGCGGCGCGCATCGTAACCGATTCCGGAAGGAGCTTCAGGCCGGCGGCGCACGGATCGTCAAGGAAGCGGCTCTGCAGCCCGTCCGCTCAATCCGCTCGACACAAGTGGCAAAGTCCTCCCAGAACTTGCCGCCTGGCTGCCTCCAACAGCCAAGCAGGTCTTCCATCCTAGTGCACCAAGCTGACATCTGACTGACATCGCACGGTCGCTGAATTTCGATCTTGGACTATTCGATCCGGATTTCTACTGGTTGCGTAGAGTATCATTCCATCGCTTGATCAGCCGGTTACGTTTGACCTGATCGAGATAGACCATCAGGCCGGGGCTGACGGGAACGGGCCTGAGTTGCGCACCGATTGCCGCCTGCAGGGCGTTCGCCGTGTTCTCCCCCGATACGTCCGGATGCACCGCCGCGATATGCAACTTGCTGGCCAGGATCGTCTGGCCTTCGGCCGACATGAAATATTCCAGATATTTCTTGCCGAGGTCCGGGGAAGCGGCTGCCGCCGGCACGAGGCCGATGCGCGACATTACGATGGTATAGTCTTTCGGCAGCACGATGCCGACATCCGGATTGCGCGCGGCCCAGTCCGCCGCATAGGAGCCCAGAATATTGTAGCCGAGCACGGCGCGCCCGTCCGCGATGCGTTCCAGGATCGCCGAACTGGTCGAATAGAGCTTGATGCCGGCAGCTCCCAAGGCACGGACGATGGACCAGATGTCGGCGAACTGCTCCTGATCGCGCGAGAAGAACATGAAGCCGACGCCGGAGCGCTCGATGTCATAGGTCGCGATGCGGCCATGGACGAGATCGCCCTCCGCCTTCAGATAATCGACGAATTGTCCTCGCGTTGCGGGCGGTTCGCGGTCCTTGAAGCTCGGCTTGTGGTAGACGAACACCGCCGGCTCGAAGGTCAGCGCATAGGCGGTGTTGCGCCAATTGGCCCAGCGCGGCCAGCGTGCGCTCATCGGCAGATCGGCTTGCTGCGCATAACCGTCATTGGCGAGCTTCACCTGCAGATCCATCGCCGAGGAAAAGGCGACATCCGCCGTCTTTTTGCCGGCATCCGTTTCCTCGACGATGCGGTGTAGATGTCGCCGGTCAGCAATTCCTCGTAGTGCACCGCTATGTCGGGGTTGGCCTTCTGGAAACCGGCGATCATCGGCTCGGCCAAGCGGCCGGTCGAGCGAGGAATAGACGATGAGCACGCGTGCCTTCTCATCGCCATTCGCGGCGGGATAGGTCGTCACCTCTGCAAGCGCCGGAAATGCGCAGAGCAGCATAAGAATGAACAGCAATGGGCGCATGGTTCGACCTTGCCCGAGCGATATTGTCGGCACAAGACTACAATGGAATCTTGCCTTCTATTGTGAGGCAGCGAACTTCGTTACCGGCTCTGGCTTCATCTGCTCCGAGGCATGGATTCCCGACCCTATACTCCGCTTCGCTGCGTTTCGGGCCGAGAATGAGGGACTGCTTTGAACGTATCCGCTGATCGTCAACCTTGGTGATTGGCAGAAGCTTTAGAAGAATTCGTCATTCTCGGCACGCAGCGTAGTGAAACGAAGCGGAGGGTCCGGAATCCCCGCCTCGGAGTTAATGAAGCCAGAGCCAGCGACGAACGCCTATACGGACAACCGCGATGCGCCCATTCCACATTGCCCTTGGCTCCTCGCTTGCCGTACAGAAGTTGGCGGAGAGCTTTTGGTGCGCATTCTCGTCGTCGAAGACAATCGGACCCTGGCCAAGGGGCTTGTCACCGTCCTGCGCGGCAGCGGCTACGCCGTCGACCATGTCGAAGACGGCGCGTCGGCCCTCGCCGTGCTTGCCGCCGAACGGTTCGACCTCGTCATTCTCGACCTCAACCTGCCCGGCATGGATGGCATCGACGTGCTGCGCGGCATCCGGGCGAAACCGGGCGGACCAGGCGTTTTGATCCTCAGCGCACGCGGCGCGCTGGATGACCGCGTCAAGGGCCTCGACCTTGGCGCCGACGACTACATGATCAAACCATTCGATGTCGACGAGTTGGAAGCGCGCGTGCGCATGTTGTTGCGGCGGCAAACCGGTTTGCGCGCGACAAACATCGCCTTTGGCGACGTCACGTTCGACATGAATTCGCGCAGCTTTTCCGTCCAGGGCGAGACGATTGATCTGCCCGCGCGCGAGGTCAGCCTGCTGGAGACCCTTTTCCTGCGCGCCGGCAAGGTGGTGACCAAGCAAGCCATTATCGAGTCGCTCGCCAGTTTTGACGACGAGCTCAGCGCCAATGCCATCGAACAATATGTCAGCCGCTTGCGCCGCCGCCTTGCACCGCTGGGGCTGACGGTTCGAACCGCGCGCGGCATCGGCTATTATCTCGAAAAGGCCAAGCCGGAGTGAGCGCGCCCTATTCGCTGCGCCGCCGGCTGCTGTTCTGGCTGCTGATCCCGCTGATCGCGATCGGCCTGTTGGCGCTCCTCGACACCTGGCGCGAGGCCGTCCAGACAGCCAATACCGTCTCCGACCGCGTGCTGGCCGGCTCGGCGCTGGCAATTGCCGAGCGCGTCGTTGTCGCCGAAGATGGGACGCTTGAGGTCGACATCCCTTATGTCGCCCTCGAGATGCTGACCTCGGCCGCGCAGGATCGCGTGTTTTACCGGGTCGACGGCCCGCCGGGCACTTTTATCACCGGCTATCAAGAACTGCCGTTGCTTGAGGGCGGCACAGCCGATATCGCCGAATTTGGCGATGGCGAATTCCGCGGCGAAGACATCCGAATTGGCCGGCTGGCGCGATCGGCCTCCACGGGCATCTCGTCGATCCCGTTTGTCGTTACCGTAGCCGAGACCAAGATAGCGCGAACCCAGCTTGCCGAAGCGATCCTGCTGCGGTCGGCGGTCAGGCTTGGCATTCTGATCGGCGCCGCCGCGCTGATCATCTGGCTGGCAGTTACCGCTTCACTGGCGCCACTCTACCGGCTTCGCGACGCCATTGCCGAGCGCAACCCGGACGATCTGCACCCGATAGACCATACCGTGCCGAGCGAGGTGCGCGGTCTCATCGACACCGTCAATTCGTTCATGCGGCGGCTCGGAGGCGCGATCTCCGGCCTGCGCAATTTCACCGGCAACGCCAGTCATCAGCTGCGGACACCCATGGCGATCATGCGCACGCAATTGGCGCTTGCGTCACGCGCATCGTCACTTGCCGATGCCAAGGCCGCAGCGCAAACCGCGGACGAGGCGGTCGTCAATGCCGAACGCGTCCTGGCGCAACTGCTGCTGCTTGCGCGCATCGACGAGGCCGCTTCGCAGCGCCTGCGGCAGACCCAGCCGGTCGATCTGGCGGAGATCGCGGCAGCCTGCGTTTCCGAACGCGTCGTTTCGGCGGATGCTGCCGGCATCGATCTCGGCTTCGAGGGCGACGGCCGACATTTGGTCGTGGGCGAGCCGCTGCTGCTTGGCGAAATGGTGCGCAACCTCGTCGACAATGCGCTTGCCTATGCGGGCAAAGGCGCAGAGGTGACGGTCCGCGTCCGAACGGGCGACACCGTCGAACTGCAGGTGGAAGATGATGGTCCCGGCATCCCGGCAGACCAGCTTGCCAAAGTCCGGCAGCGTTTTTCGCGCGGCGGAAACGCTGCTCCCGGCACTGGGCTGGGACTACCGATCGTCGAGGAGATCGCGGTTCTGTTTGGCGGTTCTCTCAGCCTGCAAATCCCTTCGGCAGGAAGAGGTTTGCTGGTGACAGTCACCTTTCCGAAGCAGGCGGCAGCTGAGCAGGTCCCCGATCAGGATCCACTACCGTTAGCGCCGGCGAGCTTCCGCAATCCCGCCTAAACCCGCCTGAATGTCAGATATGCAGGGCGCCGGCCCTCGCGCAGCGCTTTAGCTTCATAGCGGGTTCCTGGCCAATCGGGATAAGGCGTGTTCCAGTCTGTGGAAGACGCAGCCTGCCAATCGAGCGCCTCATGAGCGCGACAGTGCAACAGCGTCCAATTGACATAAGTGTCGATGTCGGAGGCAAAGCGGAAAATGCCGCCGGGTTTCAGCACGCGGGCAATCCGGTCCAGATTGGTGCGGCTGACGAACCGCCGCTTCCAGTGCTTCTTCTTCGGCCACGGATCTGGGTAAAATAGGTCGACGCCGGAAAGCGAGGCTGCCGGCAGCCAGTCAAGGAGCTGCGTGGCATCGTCGTGATACACGCGCAGGTTGCCGAGCGGCTCGTCGGCCAGGACGCTCAACAGCTTTGACATGCCGTTGACGAAAGGTTCAACGCCGATGAAGCCGGTTTGGGGGCGGCGGCGTGCATGGTGCAGCAAATGCTCGCCGCCGCCGAAGCCGATTTCCAGGTGGGTATCTGTGACCGGCGCGGAAAACAGCGAGGCCAGATCGGTCGGAACCTGCCTGGCAAGGTCAATGCCGTAGCGGTCGAGCCCCTCGGTCAGGTTTGCGGCCTGCAACGGCCGCAAGACACGCCCGCGCCGGCGACCGAAAAACGCTTCGGTCGCACGGCCACGCCGTTCTTCGGTCACGTTGCTCACGCTCAGGCGGCGAGCGCCTTCTTCAAAGCCGGAACGAGATCCGTCTTCTCCCAGGAGAACGACCCATCGCGGCCGGCCTTGCGGCCGAAATGGCCATAGGCCGTCGTCTTGGCATAGATCGGCTTGTTCAAGTCGAGATGCTTGCGGATACCGCTCGGCGAAAGGTCCATCACCTCCCGGACCGCCTGTTCCAGCTTGCCCTCGTCCACCGAACCCGTGCCGTGCAGGTCGATATAGACCGACAGCGGCTGGGCGACGCCGATCGCGTAGGACAGCTGGATCGTGCAGCGATCGGCAAGCCTGGCCGCGACGACGTTCTTGGCAAGGTAGCGCGCGGCATAAGCGGCCGAGCGGTCGACCTTGGTCGTGTCCTTGCCCGAGAACGCGCCGCCACCATGGGGCGCGGCGCCGCCATAGGTGTCGACGATGATCTTGCGTCCGGTCAGGCCGGCATCGCCGTCCGGACCGCCGATGACGAATTTGCCGGTTGGGTTGATGTACCAGTTGCAGTTGTCGGCGATCTTCAGATCGCCGAGCGCCTCACGGATATAAGGCTCGACAACCTTGCGCACCTTCTTGGAATCCCAGCTGGCATCCATGTGCTGCGTGGAGAGCACGATCTGGGTGACTTCGGCGGCCTTGCCGTTTTCGTAGCGCACCGTCACCTGGCTCTTGGCGTCCGGGCCGAGTTTGCCGGCCTCGCCATTGTTTTTGTGACGCGCGTCGGCCAGCAGTTCGAGGATCTTGTGGCTGTAGTAGATCGGAGCCGGCATCAGGTCCGGGGTCTCGCGGCAGGCATAGCCGAACATGATACCCTGGTCGCCGGCGCCTTCCTCACCCTGACGGTCGGCAGCGTTGTCGACGCCTTGGCCGATGTCCGGCGACTGGCCGTGCAGCAACACCTCGATCTTGGCGCTCTTCCAGTGAAAACCGTCCTGCTCATAACCGATGGCCTTGATGGCTTTGCGGGCGGCGGACTTGAATTTGGACGGGTTGACGACCGGGTGGCCGGCCTTGTCGTAGAGGATCTTGCCCTGCTTGTCCTTCTTCAGCAGCGTTTCTGGAACACGCACCTCGCCGGCAATGACGACGCGGTTTGTTGTCGCCAGCGTCTCGCAGGCGACACGGACTTTCCACGGATCCATGCCGGAACGCTTGGCTTCGCGGTAGACGAGATCGACGATCTCATCCGAGATCCGATCGCAAACCTTGTCTGGATGGCCCTCGGACACAGATTCACTGGTGAAGAGATAATTCTGACGAGTCACAGGTTGCCCTCATGAAGAAAAGGCGGCTGAATGCCGCCTAGTGGGCACTCTGTTAGCGACCGTCACCTTCCACAGTCAAGCAAGAAACGGTCGAAAAACGGCCAAAATTGGCATATTTTTGCAGATGGTTAGTCGGCAACCTCCAGACTCAGCGTCCGCACGAGATCGATGATCTTGCGCCGTACCTTGTGATCGGGGATTCTGACAAAGGCGCGGTTGAGCTGTAAGCCTTCAGCGCTGCCGCAGAAATCCATAACATCCGTACTGGTCGCCTCCTCTGCAAAGCTGCCGTTCTGATTGCTTTCGCTACCCGGTGCGTCCTCGAAGAAAAACGCGACGGGCACGCCCAAAATGCCTGGCGATCGCCTGCAGGCGGCTGGCCCCGACGCGGTTTGTCCCTTTTTCGTATTTTTGGATTTGCTGGAATGTGATGCCAAGGCCTTCGCCGAGTCTCTCCTGGCTCATATTCAGCATGTTGCGCCGAAGCCTGATCCGTCCACCGACATGGCCGTCGATTGGATTGGGTCTCTTTTTATTCTCTATCATTCACTGCCAAGTCCCGTGTCCGAGTGATCCAACTCGGCTGCCCGGATGCCGAAATATTAGGCAAACGTCATTAGACGCTTACCGTAACGTGCACCCTATTGGCTATCTCGTCCGTGTCAATTCGCCCGCGAATAGCCAATTTACCGAAATCTACGCGAGATTTTTGCAACCACAGCGAGTGAAAGAAAGGCTGGCGAGAGCGGCGATACCTACATAAGAACGGTTCGGCGCCAAACCAGCCAGAACGCGGGGCCGGAACGTCGACGATCGCGTCGATCGTGCCCGCCACGTTCAGCGCAAGCCCTTGGGCCAGTACGCCACTTGCGTCAATTTTGGCCGAAATACCGGTATTTGCAGCCCGAATTAGAGGCATCCGGGTCTCGACGGTTCGTATTTGTGCCTGACGCAAGTGTTGATAGGGACCCGGCGTGTCACCGAACCAGGCATCGTTGGTGACGTTCAGAAGCACTCCCGCCGATGCAACTTGCGGCATCAGCGCGGGAAAAATTACCTCGTAGCAAATGTACGGCGCGACGTTGATCCCGCCTGGAATCGTCAGCGAATGGCGCTCAGAACCCGGTACGAAATTCATTGGTCCAGATATCAATTGTCTTATGCCAAGCGCGAGAAAAGAGCTCTTCAAAGGGCAGATATTCGCCAAACGGGACGAGATGAACCTTGTCGACAGCGTCAACGATCTGCCCGAATCATCAATCTGGATCACCGAGTTGTAAAAGCGCGCGCCATCGGCCGAGGCGCCTTCTTCGCGCACGGCCCCCGTAATCAGCGTCTGGCCGTCCTTCAGCATCTCGCCGATCGCTGCCAAGGCGCCTGGATTTTCGCTGAAGATGTAGGGCACGGAGGTCTCCGGCCAGACGATCAGTTTTGGCGCTGGGGCGCCATCGGCCGGCGGCCTGGATGACAGTTCCAGCATGGATTTGAAGATGCGGTCCCGCACGGCGGGATCCCATTTCTCCGCCATATCGACATTCGGCTGCACCAGCCGGACCGGCAACTTGGCCACCAATTCAGGCGCGGGCAGCGACATGCTGTAGTAGCCGTAGCCCAGATGCGCCATCGCTATGACGACTGCCAGCGCAATTCCAACCACCGCACCGCGGGCGGAGGTGAGTAAGGCTGGAGCAGCGAAGACGAAGACCGCCAGCATGTTCATGCCAAGCAGCCCGACGACTTCGACGCTCTGCATCAAAAGCGGCGTGGGCATCGCGGCGTAACCGATTGCGTTCCAGGGAAACCCGGTGAGAACGAAGCCGCGCAACCATTCTCCGACGCCGAAGCCGAAGGCCAGTGCGAAGATACGGCCCAGGCCGTCGCTCCAGATCAGCCGCGCGATGGCGCAGGCAATACCGTAGAAGATTGCCAGGAGCAGCGGGATGCCGAAGACCGCGAAGGGCAGTGCCCAGGCAAAAGCATCGGCTTCGACGAGGACCGCGCCGCCAATCCACCAGAGGCCCGCGAGAAAGTAACCGAAGCCGAACCAGTAGCCCGTGGCAAAGGAGGGCTTCAGCCGGCCCCACAGCCCGGGTCGCACGGCAGCCGCCGAGCCATCCAGCAGCCAAACCAGGATCGGAAACGAAACGAAACAGGCAGCCGGGAAATCATAAGGCGCCTGCCCGAGCACCGCGATGGCGCCGGCCAGGATCGCGACAAGCGTACGCCTCCAGCCCGAGAGCAGAATGATGCTGCCTGCCAGACGGCCCATGCGCTTGTCCACGAGTTCAGAGAATCACCCTGCACAACGGTTTATCAGGCCGTCGCGAACGGTCCAAACTGCCTGCATCTTTGGGTTGAATTCGCGCCTATTGTTCCTGTTCGGCGCGAGCCGGCCGGCGGTTGCGGCTGGATTTCTGCGTCTCGACGATGCGCACACGTTTCACGCGGCGCGGATCGGCGTCCAGCACGTGGAATTCGAAACCCGGGATGGGTTGCACCACTTCGCCCCGGCTCGGCACCCGACCTAGGGCATTGAAGATCATGCCGCCGATGGTGTCGACATAGTCGCCGTGCTCGCCAGGCATGAAACTATCGCCGATCACCTTGGCGACGTCCTCGATATCCGCCTTGGCGTCGACAACATAGATTCCCTCGCCCGTCTGCTCGATCAGCGCCGCCTCGTCATCGTGTTCGTCCTCGATATCGCCGACGACCATCTCGACGAGATCCTCCAGCGAAACGAGACCATCCGTGCCACCATACTCGTCGATGACCAGCGCCATCTGCGTGCGGGTCGCCTGCATCCGCGCCATCAGGTCCGATGCCAACATCGAAGGCGGGACAAACAGCACGGTGCGCATCAAATTGAGGTCGCCGATCGACTTGGAAAGGTCGACGGCGGTCAGGTTCAGCGTCGCGGGCGCGGCCTTCTTGGACCGCCCGGCCTTCTTCACCGTCGCCGTGCGCGTCACATGGGCGACGGCATCGCGGATGTGAACCATGCCGCGCGGGTCGTCCAGCGTGTCGGCATAGACCGGCATACGGGAATGGCCGGACTTTTCGAACAGCAGCAGCAATTCGCCCAGCGTCGTGCCGATCTCGATCGCCTCGATGTCGGCGCGCGGCACCATCACGTCCTCGACGCGCACCTCGCGCAGCCGCAGGATGTTGTTGAGCATGGTCCGCTCGCCGGCGGAAAAAGCCCCGCTTTCGGATTCGGGTTCGGCCAGCGCTTCCGCGATGTCCTCGCGGATGCTGCTGCCGTTGCGCGGCTTGAAATAATCGGCCAGCCGCCCGAAAAGAGAGGGCCGTTCGGCCTGTGTCTCTGAGGTGGTACTTTGGCCCGGCGCCTCATCCGCCTTGGCAGATGCCCGCGTATCGCTGCCGCCCTCGGGGCTGACGGCAGTCTCGGCTTTCTCGTTCATCGTCTTCCGTTGTCCAGCCCCTGTTGACGTGACCAGCGCGGCATTGCCGCCGCCATTGGCTTCACGTCCACAGGTCCAGTTTCCTTGTTACGCATAGGGATCGGCTATGGCAAGCCTCGCCAGGATGCGCCGCTCCAGCGCCTCCATCTCCTCGGCCTCCTCGTCGACCTCATGGTCGTAGCCGATCAGATGCAGCAAACCATGCACGACGAGATGGCTGATATGGTGAGCGACGGTCTTGCCTTCCAGCAACGCTTCGCGCTGCACCGTCTCGGCAGCCAGCACGATGTCGCCCAGCATCGGCGGCAATGGGCCAGCCTTGTTCGGCGCGAAGGCGGGAAAAGACAGCACATTCGTCGCCTTGTCCTTGTCGCGCCACTGTGCGTTCAGGCTCTGAATTTGGGCGTCATCGGTGAACAGGATACTCAGTTCGGTGTCGCCAAGCGGTGGTTGCAAACCTGTTTCGGCCACTGTCGCGTCGACGGCAGCGCGGCAAAGCCGCTCCAGTTCCGGTTCCTGTGGCCAGTCCCCAGCTTCCACCGATAGATCGATCACGATCTCCGGCGCCGGCTTCAACGTGGCAACACGTATCGGGCCAGCCTTGCTCAACGCTCTTCGACAGGCAGGCCGCGCGAAACCTTGCCCTCCCGATCATAGGCCCGGACGATTTCAGCCACCAGCGGATGGCGCACCACGTCGGTGTCGTTGAAGCGCACCGTCACCGCGCCGGGCACGCCGTCCAGAATCCGCAGCGCCTCGACCAGGCCCGACTTCGTGTTCGGCGGCAGGTCGATCTGGGTGGGATCGCCGGTCACAATCATGCGCGAGTTCTCGCCAAGACGCGTCAGGAACATCTTCATCTGCATCGAGGTCGTGTTCTGCGCTTCGTCCAGAATGACCGCGGCATTGGCCAGCGTGCGACCGCGCATGAAGGCAAGCGGCGCGATCTCGATCACCTCGGCGGCAATCGCACGCTCCACCTTGTCTGCCGGCATCATGTCATAAAGCGCATCGTAGAGCGGCCGCAGATAGGGGTCCACCTTCTCCTTCATGTCACCGGGCAGGAAACCCAGCCGCTCGCCGGCTTCGACCGCCGGGCGGGACAGGATGATGCGCTCCACCATGCCGCGTTCGAGCAGCATCGCAGCATAGGCGACCGCAATATAGGTCTTGCCGGTGCCGGCCGGGCCGATGCCGAACACCAGTTCGGAACGCTCCAGCGCCCGCATATAGGCGTCCTGGTTCAGCGAGCGGGCATAGATGGTGCGTTTACGGGTGGCGATCTGGGCGGCCGAAACCTTGCCCTTGCGTTCCAGCGTCGGCAGCGTCAGTTGGTCGTCCGGGGCCAAGGCCATGCGCACCGCGCCGTCGACATCCGACTGGGCGATCTCCGCGCCGTTCTGCAAAATCGAATAGAGATGATCCAAGGCCCGGCGCGCCTGTTCGGCGGCGGTCGGGTCGCCTTTGATGGTCAGCTGATTGCCCTTGGAACGGATATCGACGCCGAGCTTCTGCTCCAACCGGGCCAGATTCTCGTCGAACTGGCCGTACAGGGCGCTGCCAGTTTGTTGTTGTCGAAGGTCAGAGCAATGTGCGCCATGTCCGACGCCCCGGCGGGCAGTCGCTTCAATTCGGCAGCGCTCAAACGTCTCTCCTTCTAAGGCTTGCTAGGCCACTTCGCCAAACAGGCTGTTGTGGGCGGCCTTTGTGATTCGCACATCGATAATGTCGCCGATCCGGCCAGCCTTTTCATCAACAATTACCGCTTGCAACCACGGCGAGCGGCCGACGATCTGGCCAGCCTGGCGGCCCGGCTTTTCGATCAGGGTCGAAAAGGTCTTACCGACCAGCGATGTTACAAAAGCACTCTGCTGCTCAAGCAGCAATGCTTGCAGCCTTTGCAGCCTCTCGTTCTTCAGCGTTTCCGACACCTGGTCCTTCATCTCCGCCCCCGGCGTGCCGGGTCGCGGCGAATATTTGAACGAGAACGCCGACGCATATGTGACATCGCGCACAATCTGCATCGTTGCTTCGAAATCGGCGTCGCGTCTCGCCGGGAAATCCGACGATGAAATCGCCCGACATGGCGATATCGGGCCGCACCGCACGAATACGCTCGATCAGCCGCAGATAATCCGCCGCTGTGTGCCGGCGGTTCATCGCCTTCAGGATGCGGTCCGAGCCTGCCTGCACCGGCAGATGCAGATAAGGCATCAGCTCGGGCAAGTCGCGGTGCGCGGCGATCAGCGCATCGTCCATGTCGCGCGGATGGCTGGTGGTGTAGCGCAGCCGCGCCAGGCCTGGAATTTCCGCCAACCTGAACAGGAGTTGCCCTAGGCCCCATTCGGAACCGTCCGGCCCTTCGCCATGCCAGGCATTGACGTTCTGGCCAAGCAGGGTGATCTCGCGCACGCCGGCGTCGGCCAGCCGCTCGGCTTCGGCGACGATCTGGCTGACCGGCCGCGACACTTCCGAGCCGCGCGTATAGGGCACCACGCAGAAGGTGCAGAACTTGTCGCAGCCTTCCTGCACGGTCAGAAACGCCGTCACGCCGCGTTTGGCGACATCGGCGCGGCGCGGCGCCGGCAGATGCTCGAACTTGTCCTCGATCGCGTAGTCGGTCTCGATCACACGTTCGCCGCCGCGGGCCTTTTTCACCACATCGGGCAGGCGATGATAGGTCTGCGGGCCGATTACCAGATCGACCATCGGTGCACGGCGCAGGATTTCCGCGCCTTCCGCCTGGGCCACGCAGCCGGCGATGCCGATCAGCGTCTCGCGCCCGGTTGCCGCCCGGGCATCCTTCACTTTGCGGATGCGGCCAAGCTCGGAATAGACCTTCTCCGCCGCCTTTTCGCGGATATGGCAGGTGTTGAGCAGCACCAGATCGGCGTCTTCGATCACCTGCGTCGGGGCATAGCCGTCCGCCGCCAGCGCATCGGCCATGCGCTGGCTGTCATAGACGTTCATCTGGCAGCCATAGGTCTTGACGAAAACCTTCTTGGTCGCGCCAACCGGCGCGGCACCCGTCAAAACACCGGCGTCCTCGCCCTCGCGGGGCACGAAATCCAGTTCCATGCGGCGGCTTCTAGACTATTTTGCCGGGAGAATGAAGGCTTTCTACCGGCGCGTTATTGGCGCCCTGACAGGGCGTCGGCAAACATGCCCCGCACGGACGCCTCGACGACCCTCGCAACATCCTTGCGTTTCGACGCGGCGTTGAACTCCACCGGCGCGCCAAACCGCAATTCGACATCCACCGCGCGCTCCTGCAGGAAACGCCGTAGGCTCGGCCACAACCCCTCGCCGCCGGCCCAGGAAAACCGGGCGCGGTGCTTGCGCCCCATCGGCAGTCCGTTCACGCGTGTATAGGCAACCGCCAGTGGCTGGATGAACACCCTGTCCGCCGTGTGCTCGTCGATCGCCACCTGTGCTGCGCCGAACAGCGAACTCTTGAACGGCAGGATAAAATTGCCGTCGGCCGTCGTGCCTTCCGGAAACAGCACCATGGCATGTCCCGCAGCCATGTCGATGGCGATTTCACTCGCTTGCGCACCGGATTTCCGCTTGCGTTCCCGCTCGATGAATACGGTGTGCTGAAGCTTCGACAGAAAGCCCATGATCGGCCAGCCCGCGAGGTCTGCGCGTGCAATGAAACGTACGTCGACAAGCGAGCCGATCACCAGAATGTCGGCCCAGGAAATGTGATTGGCAGCAAGCAGCAATGGGCGCTGTCGCGACATCTCACCGACGACCCTCACCCGCACACCGAGCGCCTTGAGCACGGCCTTGTGCCAAAGCGGCGGGAAAATCGTGTCGGAGAACCAGCCGGTTTTCAGGGCGATCACCTGCGCCAGGGCAAGTGGCGGCGTGACGAGGGCGACAAAAAGGATAGCGCCGAAGACGCGCAGCCGGGCGATCATGCGACGGCCCTGGCTGACAAGCGGACGGTGGAAATGAAACGCGACGGCATTCCTTTGCCGGTACACCACCACATGTCTCGAAAATGTGACATCGCGCCCTGCCCTTAGGGCAGGCCGCTAGCGAAGATCGCGGCGCATGACAAGCGCACTGGTGCGCCCACGGTCGCCTGCGCCTTCATAATAGTTGGCGCGCTTGCCCACCTGAAGAAACCCCATGCGCCGGTAGAGATGCAGCGCCGGCAGGTTGGTCTCGTCAACCTCCAGGAACAGCGCTTGCGCCCGATCGGCGTGAAGCTGGCGCAGCGCGGCGTCCATCAGCCGCCAGCCGAGGCCATGCCGGCGATGCGCGCGCGCAACCGCGACGGTCAAAATCTCGGCCTCGCCGGCGGCCAGCCTTGCCAGCACAAACCCGACCGGCGCTGCCTTCGGGTTGCCCACCTGGCGGGCGGCGAAGCCGAACACGTGGCGATCTTCCAGCAAGGAGCGAAAACTCCTCCGGGCTCCAGGGCCGGACGAAATCTTCGCGATGCAGAACGGCCAGATCACCGCCATGGTGCGGCTCGAGCGGTCCAGCGCGTAGTCGCGCCGGCGCGTGAGATTCGGAAGCGAGATCACCCGCCCGCCCTCGGCAGGACAAAACTCGCTTGCGGCTTGGCGTCGGGCTCGCGCAGATAAAGCGGCTGTCGGCTTTCGCTGTGGCTGCGTCCCGGCAAGGATGCCAATCGCGCATAGGTGGCGATATCGGCGGTGACGGCATTGCCCGCTGTCTCAAGCTTTGGGCTTCCGCAAGGATCGAAACCGCCGCCGAGCCGATCACGAGAGCGTCGTGTTCGGTCGCCAGTCGGACAGCTTGCCCAAGGTCGATCACAGCCGGACCATACACGATATTGCCGAATGGATCGTAAAGTGCGGCCTGTATGTCGCCCCGGCCGGAGGTGAAGGCCGCCAGAACCGTCCGGTTCGGGTGGCTGCTTCTGGCTTCCGCCGCGACGGCCTCGAGGTTCGAGATGCCGATCGCCGGAATTTTCAGCGCCAGCGCCAGCCCGCGGGCGGTCGAAACGCCGACACGAACGCCGGTGAAGGAACCCGGGCCAATAGCGACAGCGACGGCGTCAAGATCGCGATAGGTGTTTCTGCGCGGCTGCCAGCGCCTGGTCGATGACGGCCATCAAATGCTCGGCATGGCCCTTGCCAAGCTCCAGCACCGAGCGGCCGAGTTCTGCCTCGCCGTCATAAACGCCGGCGGCGCAGAGCGAAGCGGAAGTATCGATGGCGAGGAGGGTCATGGGCGGAACCTCCCGCGTGAGGGGAGTGTGGCGCGCTAAGCGCTTTCGGTGGCGACCCCCCTCTGTCCTGCCGGACATCTCCCCCGCAAGGGGGGAGATCAGGCACTGTCGGCGAAGCTGCCCATCTCCCCCCTTGAGGGGGAGATGTCCGGCAGGACAGAGGGGGGTCAACGGAGAGGCATCGTCAATCGACGAACATAGGTCCGCGACCGTCACTACAGGCCACGACTGCCTACCCCCGCGCCTTCAGTTCCAGCCGGCGCGGTGCAGCACCGGCTCGGTGTAGCCGTTCGGCTGTGCCCGGCCCTTGAACACCAGGTCGCAGGCCGCCTGGAAGGCGATGACCGTCGAAATCCGGCGCCATCGGCCGGTAGAGCGGATCGCCCTCATTCTGCCGGTCGACCACGGCGGCCATGCGCTTCATGGTCTCGATGATCTGCGCATCGGTGCAGACGCCGTGATGCAGCCAGTTGGCCATGTGCTGGGCCGAAATGCGCAGCGTCGCGCGATCTTCCATCAGGCCGACATCGTTGATGTCGGGCACCTTCGAGCAGCCGACGCCCTGGTCGACCCAGCGCACGACATAGCCGAGGATGCCCTGGGCATTGTTGTCGAGTTCGCGCTGGATTTCCTCCGGCGTCCAGTTCGGCCGGGTCGCGACCGGGATGGAGAGAATGTCGGCGAGCTTGGCGCGCGGGCGGCGTCTTCAGGCCCTCCTGCACCGCCTGCACATCGACCCGGTGATAGTGGGTGGCATGCAGCGTCGCGGCCGTCGGCGAGGGCACCCAGGCGGTGTTGGCGCCGGCCTCTCGGGTGGGCGATCTTCTGCTCCAGCATCGCCGCCATCAGGTCGGGCATCGCCCACATGCCCTTGCCGATCTGCGCGTGGCCCGGCAGGCCGCATGCGAGGCCGATGTCGACATTCCAGTTTTCATAGGCCGGATCCAGGCCGCCTGCTTCATGTCGCCCTTGCGGATCATCGGGCCGGCTTCCATCGAGGTGTGGATCTCGTCGCCGGTGCGATCGAGGAAGCCGGTATTGATGAAGACGATGCGGTCCCTGGCGGCGCGGATGCATTCCTTGAGGTTGACGGTCGTGCGGCGCTCCTCGTCCATGATGCCCATCTTGATGGTGTTGCGCGGCAGGCCGAGCAGCTCCTCGACCCGGGCGAAGATCTCGACGGCGAAGGCGACTTCCTCCGGCCCATGCATCTTCGGCTTGACGACATACATGGAGCCGGTGCGGGAGTTCTTGCGCCGGCCGTTCGGGCCGATGTCGTGAAGCGCGATCAGGGCGGTGATCGCGGCATCCATGATGCCTTCAGGCACCTCGTTGCCGTCGCGGTCGCAGGATCGCCGGGTTGGTCATCAGGTGGCCGACATTGCGCACCAGCATCAGCGAGCGGCCGAGCAGCTCGAAGGTCGCGCCATCCGGCGCCGTCATAGTGCAGGTCCGGGTTGAGCTTGCGGATGAAGGTCTTGCCGCCCTTTGTGACCTCTTCCTTCAGATCGCCCTTCATCAGGCCGAGCCAGTTGCGATAGACGACGACCTTGTCCTCGGCATCGACGGCGGCGATCGAATCCTCGCAGTCCATGATCGTCGTCATTGCCGATTCCAGCCAGACATCGGCGATATCGGCCGGGTCGTCCTTGCCGATCGTCGTCTTCGCATCGATCATGACGTTCGATAGCAGGCCGTTGTTGTGCAGCAGAAAATGCTTCGGAGCGGCGCTTCGCCGCGATAGCCGGCAAACTGCTTTCCGCTTGGCCAGCCTGGCCTGCTGCCGTCGATCATCGGACGGCCAGCGCGCCATCGCTGACATGCGAAGACTGCGCGTCCTTCCAGCGCGCGCCGCTCAGCGGCGCGATGTCATCGAGGAAATCGCGCACCCAGGCGATGACCTTCTCGCCGCGCTTCGGATTGTAGCCCTTGCCCTTTTCGGCGCCGTCGGTCTCGGGAATGGCGTCCGTGCCGTAGAGCGCATCATAGAGCGAGCCCCAGCGGGCATTGGCGGCATTCAGCGCATAGCGGGCATTCATGACGGGCACGACGAGCTGCGGGCCGGCAACGTGGCGATCTCGCGGATCGACATTTTCGGTCGAAACCTGGAAGTCCGGGCCTTCGGCAGGAGATAGCCGATATCGCGCAGGAAGGCCTGGTAGACCGCCATATCGACCGGCGCCGATGCGCGCGGTACCAGTCGTCGATCTTTACCTGCAGCTCGTCGCGCTTTTCCAGCAGCGCGCGGTTTTTCGGCGCGAGATCGTGCACGATCGCGGAAAGGCCGGCCCAGAATTCCTTCGCCGGCGATGCCGGTGCCGGGCATTGCTTCCTGCACCACGAAGTCGTGCAGTTCCGGGGCGATGCGCAAGCCGTCGATCGTGATGCGATCCGTCATGTCGAAGATGCTCCGAAGAGGCGGCGGTCAAGCCGCAGGGACATGACCGGGCTTATGCACGATGCGGCGCGGGGGTCAATGGAAGGGGCGATCCTGTCGGCTCGGTGCTTCGTACACAACTAGCTAGCGAGCTTCGTTTTTTTCGCAGGGGGCGACATCGTCGCCGACAGTTTGACGTCCAATGCCCTCAGAATGCCAAGCAGCGTCGACAGTTTTGGGTCGCCTTGGCCGCTTAGCGCCTTGTAAAGCGCCTCGCGTGTGACGCCTGCCTCCTTGGCTATGCTGGTCATGCCGCGCGCGCGGGCAACAACACCCAAGGCGAGCCTGATGTATTCGCCGTTGCCGCTCTCCAGAGCGTCGGCCAGAAGTTCGGCTTGGGAGCGTTAGGCGTTCCAGATACTCGGAGTCATCAAACGGAAGCGTCTCCACCGGCATCTCATAACTCCTTCGCAAGCACCTGCGCGCGGTCTATGTCGCGCTGCTGAGCTTGATTTATCGCCGCCACACAGCAGGACGACGATCACGTTGCCTCGCCGACAAAGTAAAGTCGATACCCAGGACCATAATCGATCCGAAGTTCGCCTATCCCGCTGAAGAATTTCGCATCTCCAAACAATCCGGCACGGACACGCGCTATCCGCTGTGTAATCTTCTTCGCAGCGAGGCTGTCACGGATTGCCAGCTAGCCAGTCCTTAAATTCGGCCGTCCGACGAACCTCGATCATCTGTGAACTGTAGATTACAGATTGCGGCAATGAAAGCAACTTCAGCTTGCAATCGCCGGCCGGCCGCTGGCAATTGCAACCACGTCCGCCTCGATGAACAGGCGCTGGTCCTCGATCATCGATGTCCGGATATCCTGCTCGACGATGATCTCCGGATCGTTTGCGCCGGCAATGACAGCCCGCTCGGCGACGAGCCTGCGCACGACGCCGTCGGCCGCGCGCAAGCGCATCCGCCTCATTGTGAAAGTCGCGGATGCCGTCATCGCTGTTCAGCCGGAACAGCCCTTCCTGCGGTTGGCTGACACGCGCAGCGGCCGTCACGCGCACATGCCCGACCACCGCTCCCAGCGCATTGGCCACATCGGCGTCATCGGGCGTGATGCAGTCGGCGCCCAGAAGTTTCGGCAGCCCGGCGTAGTGCAGTCCGGCCGAAGCGCCGAGACCGACCACCGGCCGGTCGAGCGACACGGCAAGCCGGGCGATGCCGGGCCGGCCCTCAATGGCCCGCTCGATCAAGCGCGTGGCCGGCCATCGCAGCACCATCCAGACCGTCCTCGGCGAAGGCGGTTTCCAGGATCACGTCGGCGGAAGCGCGCGTCAGCGCGATCAGCACGCGCCTGGCCAGTTTTTCGGGATTTGCTGCGAGCGGCTGGCCGCGCCCGTCGCGCCTCCGGGCGAACAGCTCCGCTCCGAGCCGCGCCGTCTCCGCATTCCAGTTCGATTGCAGCCCGAGCACATGCGCGGCATCCGACGGCGTGAAGCCGGCAATGTGCGCCAGGCCCCGGCCCACCAAGCGGCTGAGCGTGGCAGACTGCGCATTCGATGTGAGCAGACGGTCCAGCGGCTGCGGCTCTGCCTTTATGGCGGCAAACAGCTTTGCCTCGTTGGCGTCCAGTCCTGCCGCCAGGCGATCCGGCGCGCCGGTGCGGAAAGCAAAGCGGCCATCCAGCCGGCCCGGATTGGGTGCGCGCAGCTGCCGCTCCAGTTCGCGCACGACGATCTCGCCATGCTGCTGTCCCGCCAATGCCAGCGGCACCAGCCGGCGCGGGCCTAGCAGAATGCGTGGCTCGAGCGCGCCCTCTTCCAGCGACACTTCCGAATCGCCGCCCAGACCGAACGTCCGCATCGCGACGGCTTCGACCATGGTGCGAAAACCGCCAACCGTGGCGCCCTCCGGGTCGAGCCGCGGGCGGCCCTTGTCCAACACCGCCACGTCGGTGGTCGTGCCGCCGATATCGGAGACGACAGCATTGTCGAGGCCGGTCAGATGTCGCGCGCCGACCAGGCTCGCCGCCGGTCCCGACAGGATCGTCTCGATCGGCCGTTCGCGCGCGAAGGCCGCCGAGACCAGAGCGCCATCGCCGCGCACCACCATCAAAGGCGCCTCGATGCTGCGCGAGGCCAAAAACCCTTCCGTTGCTTCGATCAGCCGATCGATCATCGAGATCAGCCGCGCATTAAGCAGCGTCGTCAGCGCACGACGCGGCCCGCCAAGCTTGGACGTCAACTGATGACTAGCCGTCGCCGGCAAATGCGGTCCGATCGCGGATCAACCGCAACGCCGCAAGTTCATGCGCCGGGTTACGCGTCGAAAAATAGGCGCAGACGGCGAAGCCGGACACGGATTTTTCGAGTTCGGGCAAGGCTCGTTCGAGTTCCGACAGGTCGAGCGCCGTCTGCATTGCCGTGCACGTCATGGCCGCCCGGACAAAAGACGACCGGGTCATTGCCCAGCGCTGCTTTCAGTCCATCGCGAGAGACATCGGCTTCGGAAAATCCGATCATGACAAGCGCGACGCGCCCGCCCTGCCCTTCGACAAGCGCATTGGTGGCGAGCGTCGTCGACATGGAGACAAGTTTGATCGCCGAGGCCTTGGCGCCCGACGCTTTCAACACCGCATCGACGGCGCCGCCGATGCCGACGGCAAGATCGTGCCGCGTCGTCAGCGCCTTTGCCTTGGCGAGGATCTTGCCCTTGCCGCCGGCCTCTTCCGCCCACAACACCGCATCCGTGTACGTGCCGCCGGTATCGATGCCGAGGAAGAGGGGGCGTGAAGGCTTGGTGCTGCATTGGATTTCCGTTTATCTGCAACGGAACTCCGTTTATCAACTTCGCCTAACGTCAAGATTCGCCACGCTCAGACGCATTCTCCTGGATGAACTCGCGGCGCGGCTCGACCTCGTCGCCCATCAGGCGCGAGAACAGCGAGTCCGCGTCGGTCGCGTCGTTGACCCTGACCTGCAGCAGCGAGCGCACATTCGGGTCCAGCGTCGTTTCCCAGAGCTGCTCGGCATTCATCTCGCCAAGGCCTTTGTAGCGCTGCATGGAGAGGCCCTTGCGGCCGGAAGCGAAAACCGCGTCCAGCAGGGCGCGGGGACCGGCGATCGGCTCGGACGTTTCCTTGCGCTTCAGCACCGGCGGCTCGGCATAGACCTCCGCCAGCCGCGCGGCGAACTTGTCCAGTGCGCGCGCATCGGCCGAATTGATCAGCCCCATGTCGAGCTGGGCGTATTCCTTCACGCCACGCACCATGCGTTCGAACACAAAGCCGCCCGGCCCCTCGTTCGAGGTCGAGGTGCGGCCTTCCCAGCCGCGTTCCATGTCTTCGGCGATAGCATCGAGGCGCGCCGCAATGGTCTGCGCCATATCGTCCGCGCGGCCGAGATCGGCGACGACCTCCGGATTCAGCGCGCCGGCGATCGCCGCCTGCTCCACCACCGCGCGGCTATAGCGCGAATGCAGGCCGTTCAGCAGCCCGCGAACGCTGAGAGCATCTTCGATCGCCTTGCGCAGATCTTCGCCGGTGCGCACCTCGCCGGAGGTCAGAGTGCAGCGTCGCATCCTCCAGACCCGAGCCGATCAGGAACACGCTCGTAGTCGGCCTCATCCTTCAGATACTGAGAGCTCTTGCCGCGCTGCACCTTGTAGAGCGGCGGCTGCGCGATGAAGAGGTGGCCGCGCTCGATCAATTCCGGCATCTGCCGGAAGAAGAATGTCAAAAGCAGGGTGCGGATGTGCGCGCCGTCGACGTCGGCGTCGGTCATGATGATGATCTTGTGGTAGCGCAGCTTTTCGATATTGAACCGGTACGGACTGTTTTCCTCTGCCCCGATGCCGGTGCCTAGCGCGGTGATCAGCGTGCCGATCATTTCGGAAGACAGCATGCGATCCATGCGCACGCGCTCGACATTCAGGATCTTGCCGCGCAGCGGCAGGATCGCCTGGTTCTGGCGCGAGCGGCCGCTCTTGGCCGAGCCGCCAGCGCTATCGCCCTCGACGATGAAGATTTCAGACTTGGCAGGATCGCTTTCCTGGCAGTCGGCGAGCTTGCCGGGAAGCGTGGAGACGCTCATGACGTCCTTGCGGACCGTCTCGCGCGCCTTGCGCGCAGCTTCACGCGCCGCGGCAGCCTGAATGACCTTGGCGATGACGATCTTGCCTTCGCCGGATGCTCTTCGAGCCAGGAACCCAGCGCCTCGTTGACAAGACCCTCGACCACCGGCCGCACCTCGGAGGAAACCAGCTTGTCCTTGGTCTGCGAGGAGAATTTCGGATCCGGAACCTTTACCGACAGAACGGCGGTCAGGCCTTCGCGGCAGTCGTCGCCGGTCAGCGTCACCTTTTCTTTCTTGGTGATGCCGGAACTTTCGGCGTAGCCATTGACCTGCCGCGTCAGCGCACCTCTGAAGCCGGCCAGATGTGTGCCGCCGTCGCGCTGCGGAATGTTGTTGGTGAAGGCCAGCACGTTCTCGTGGTAGCTGTCGTTCCACCACATGGCGACTTCGACCGTGATGCCGTCGCGCTCCGCCTTGATGGCGATCGGCGCGGTGATGAGCGGCTTTTTCGTGCGGTCGAGATATCGTACGAATTCCTCCAGCCCGCCTTGATAGAGCAGTTCCTGCATTTTCACGTCGGCATGGCGGGCGTCGGTCAGGATGATGCGCACGCCGGAATTCAGGAAGGCGAGCTCGCGCAGCCGGTGCTCCAGCGTGTTGTAGTCGAACTCGACCATGGTGAAAGTGTCGGTCGACGGCAGAAAGCTTACTTCCGTTCCCGTCTCGTCGCCGGCCTGGCCGGTGATGGCAAGCGGCGCGTCGGCAACGCCATGCGTGAAACTCATCTCGTGGATTTCGCCCTTGCGGCGGATTTTCAGCTTCAGCCACACCGACAGCGCGTTGACCACAGACACGCCGACGCCGTGCAGGCCGCCGGAAACCTTGTAGGAATTCTGGTCGAACTTACCGCCGGCATGCAGCTGCGTCATAATGACTTCGGCCGCCGAAACACCCTCGGACGAGTGAATATCGGTCGGAATTCCGCGGCCATTGTCGGTCACGGTGCAGGAACCGTCGGGGTTCAGCGTCACCGTCACCTTGGTGGCGTGACCGGCCAAAGCCTCGTCGATCGCGTTGTCGACCACCTCATAGACCATGTGGTGCAGGCCCGAGCCGTCATCGGTATCGCCGATATACATGCCCGGCCGCTTGCGGACGGCATCCAAGCCCTTCAAAACCTTGATGGAATCGGCGCCATACTCGGCCGGCTCGCCGTTGCCGTTTTCGGTCTCGTCGCTCATACACAGCTTTCGTAAGGGGTACGGTGAGAAGCGCCCGATCTTTTTCCCCAAATCGAACGCTTGAGATGGTCCGAATATAGGGGTTTGCAGCCAGTTTTCCAAGGTTTGGCGGGCTATTGGGTGCCGGAAACGAACCGTCAGCCGGCTACTGGTAGGATGGAGGCGGTTTGCCACTGGCAACAATGTCGAGCCGCGCCAGGACGTGCTCCTTGCCGGAGGTAGTAAAGCACTTCGTCAGGCTTCAGCGCGATTGCCTTCTCGATCGTCACCAGAGCCGCTTCATACGCCGCCTTAGCGGCCGCACGATCGTCGCGCAGCTCGATGACGTAGGCGCTCTTTATCTGTGCCTGATATACGGCGTGGACGAATTCGGCATTGCCCGGCTGCAGCGCTGCTGCCCGTTCGGCATAGGTCTTTGCGTTGGCGAAAAGATCGAGCGCCTTTTGCGGCTCGTTCTTGGTCCAGCTTTCGCCAACAGAAAGATAGGCCTGATAAAGGTGGCGCAGCGCGTCGGCATCCTTCGGAAAGCGCTGCTCGTTGCGCTTCGCCTGCTCCAAGACCGTATCGTTCTGCGCCCAGTAATTCTTGAAATCCTTCTGGACCCAGTAAATGCGGGCAATCCGACCCTGAATGGTCGATTACGTCGTTAAAGTAGACCGGCATCGTGGGGTTCGCCTTGGCGATGCCGATGGCGTATTCCAGTCCGGCGATCTCGTAGTCGAGGGCGGATTTGTAGTCTTTGATCTGGATGTAGGATTCCGAAATCTTGGCGTGGTAGAGGCTCGCCTTGCGTTGCCAATCGACATTCTTGCGATCAAGCGCGGCGAGATCGAGCGTCGCCTTGTGCGCCTTCTTGGAGAATTCGATCGCCGCGGCGTCGTCGGGGATGAAGGCGAACCAGGTCGACATCTGTTCGTAGGACGTCGCCATTTCACCGACCCAGACCTTGTTGGCTGGATCGGAGCCAACGAGCTTTTCCCGAATGGCGATCGCTTCGCGAAGCGCTGCTTCGAGATCCTGGCCATTGTGCTCGAACGTGCTCGTGCCGAACCGCACCGTTTTGGCCATCTTCTCGATCGTGCCGGCAAGCAGGCGCGGAAAGCTCGTGTTTTTCGGATCGACGGCGATCAGGCGGCGCGTGATGGCCATCGAACTCGTCAAATGACTTGATCGCCGCCTGCACGTCGTCGCCATCGCTCTTGCCGAAGGTCTGGTATCGCGCCGAGCCCATGCCGTCATAGGCCACAGCCAGGTCGAACTGGCGCAACTGGTCGCCGGGCTCTGCGTTGGCGCGCGCTTTCGCAATATCCAGGCTAGCCTCAAACGAAACCTTGGCGTCGCCATAAGCCTTTTCGAGCTGCTGGACCTCGCCGATCAGCCGATGGCTGTTTGCAAGTGTCTTTTGCATGTCGTCGCTGGCCGGATTGACTGGCGACGAGCCTGCTGGCGATGTCGCGCGCCGCGACGTATGCCCCCAGCGCCTTGTCCGGCGTTGCCCTGCAGCTTGTGCAGGGCGCCGATCTGAAGATAGGCCGCCGCCTCAGACCCAAGGCACTGCGCATCGTCCGGGTTGGCCTTGGCCAGCGCCTGGCGAATCGCCAGTCCGCGCTCATAGGCGCCAAGGGCGGCCGTCGAATCGCCCTGGTCGCGCAGCACATCGCCAAGCTTCAGCGTGCTGGCGGCCAGGCTGCTCTGCCAATCTGCATTCTCAGAATCGGCCATAACCAGCGCGTTGGACACCGCCTGCTGGCGCTCGAAGGCCTTGCGGCCTTCGGCGAGGTTGCCCACTGTCAGATAGAGATCGCCCAGCGTTTCCAGCGACGCCAACTGCTGCTGGCGCTGTTTGTCAGGCAGATTGTCGTTGCGACCTCGTCGAACAGCGCAACCGCCTTCTGGTAGCTGTCGATCGCCAGATCGTATTTCAGGTCGGCGCGCGAGGCGCCGCCGCTGATGATGTGCGTCGTCGCCTCGGACGTCGTGCGCTCCAGAAAATTCGCCTTCAGCGCGTCGCGAGACGTGGAGTCGATCGTCGCCGCCTCAGCCAGCTTGCCGCGCGCCGTGTCGAAGGCGCCCAGCGCAAGCTGGGCTTCGGCCTCCTCACGCAATTTGCTCACTGCCGGATCGGCCGAGCCCAGCGTCCTGATCTGGGTGCGGGTCGCCACGAAGGCGTCCGCCGCATCGTTGAGCTTCCTGAGCCGTTCCTCTTGCGACAGCGCGCCCGCATCGGACGAGATCAGGGCGCCATAGAGCGGCGCCAGCGGCATGTCCTTTTCCGTGGCCAGCCGCTCGACCTCATTGCGCAGGTCGGTCGTCACGTCCGCCATGGCCAGCAGCAGGCGCTCCCGCTCGGGCAGTTCGCTCTTTTGCGTCGAAGCAAAAAATAGCTGCGGCAGGCCGTTCTCGACATAGGGAAGCTGGCCGCCGCGCGACAGGTCGTACACCTCCTGCTGAACCAGCGTCAGCACGGAGCGGATCTCCAGCCCGTCGGTGGCGAGATATTTGACCAGCGCCGAGGTGAAGGGAGAGTTGTCGCCATTGCCGTCCGCAGCTGTCGCGCCGGGCGCCGCCGAGAAAGTGTAGAGCAGGTTCTCCGCCTTGCCGAGCCGGCCGAGGCCCGGCTTCACCTCCGGCGTAGCCTTGGCATTCAGCGCCTTGGCGCCGCGCCCGCTTCGCCACCCTCGCCGCCGAAGGGATCGTTGCGGCAGGCATCCAGCATCACCAGCCCCACCTTGCCGACCTCGCCGACCATCTGGCGCACTTCCTCAAGAGGCAGGCTGGTCTGTTTCAGCGCCTCTACCGAAGCGGCGTCGGCATCGGTCGGCAGCAGCCGATTTTCGCCGGCGATCTCGACGCCATGGCCAGCGAAATAAACCAGCGCGACATCCGCCCCTTCCGCGTCTTCCCTGAAATCCTCGAGCGCGCGGCGCATACGCTTCAGGTCGCGATTGGTCTCCAGCGACACCTCGAAGCCCAGCTTGTCCAGCGCCTCCTCGATCGCCTCAGCGTCGTTGGTGGCGTTTTCCAGCGGCCGGATCAGGTCATATTTGTCCTGGCCGAACACCAGCGCCACACGCTTGTCGGCAAGAGCCGGCCACGCCACGCTCGCCATCAAGGCCGCAAACAAAACCCGCCGCATGCACTCGCTCTCCAAAGCCCCGTCGGGCTCTGGTTTTCACAGGATTGTGGCGGCTGCAAGCCTCGGCCAAAACATTAGAAGCTGCTGGAAGCGCGTGGAGCGGTGGCGCTCGGCTGCTGAGAACCGCGTCGAGTTCAGTTACAGCGCCCAACCTACCCCACCAACGATTTGCCCGTCATCTCCACCGGCTGCGCCAAGCCCATCAGAGCCAGCATCGTCGGCGCCAGATCGGCCAGGCGGCCGTCGTGGATCGTCGCGCCGGGTACCCCCAGCAGGATCACCGGCACCTTGTTGGTGGTATGCGCGGTATGCGGCTGGCCGGTGACCGGATCGCGCATCACCTCGCAATTGCCGTGATCGGCAGTCACCAGCAGCGCGCCGCCGACCTTGCCGATCGCGGCCACGATGCGCCCGAGGCAGCCATCGACGGTCTCGACCGCCTTGATCGCGGCAGGCAGGCTACCGGTATGGCCCACCATGTCCGGGTTGGCGAAATTCAGCACGATCAGATCGTATTTTTCGCTTTCGATCGCCTCCACCGCGCGATCCGCCAGTTCGATCGCCGACATTTCAGGTTGCAGATCGTAGGTCGCGACCTTCGGCGACGGCACCAGGATGCGGTCTTCGCCCGGATACGGCTCTTCCGCGCCGCCATTCAGGAAATAGGTGACATGCGGAAATTTTTCGGTCTCCGCCATGCGCAACTGCGTCTTGCCGGCCTTCGACACGACCGCTCCCAGCACCTCGCGCAGATCCTTCGGCGTCAAAATCGTCTTCATGAAGCGCGAAATGTCCTCGCCATAGTCGGCCATGCCGACGGCATCGGCAAAACGCAGCACGCGTTTGCGCTGGAAGCCGGCGAAGGCTGGGTCCAGCAGCGCCGACAGGATTTCACGCACCCGGTCGGAGCGGAAATTGAATGACAGCAGAGCATCGCCGTCGCGCATGCCGGCATAACCGCCAATCACGCAGGGCCTTATGAACTCGTCCGACACGTCGGCGCCATAAGACGCCTCGACAGCCGAAACCGCATCGCCAAAATGCGCGCCTTCGCCTTCGGCAAGCGCTGCATAGGCCGCGCTGACGCGCTCCCAGCGCTTGTCACGATCCATGGCGTAGTAGCGCCCGGTTACGGTGGCGATCGTGGCGCTGGCGGGCAGTTTCGGCGCCAGAGCCTGCAAATAGCTCGCGGCCGAGCGCGGCGGCGTATCGCGGCCATCGGTGAAGACATGGATGCGGGACCGCAGGCCGGCCTGTCCAGCAAAACGGCCAGCGCAACAAGATGGTCGATATGCGAATGAACGCCGCCGTCCGAGACCAGGCCGAGCAGATGGCAAACTCCGCCGGAAGCGCGCAGGCTGCCGACCAATGACTGGAAGGCAGTCGAATTCTCGATCTCGCCGGAGACGAACGAGTCGGCGATGCGCATCAGATCCTGCAACACCACGCGCCCGGCGCCGATGTTCAAATGGCCGACCTCGGAATTGCCCATCTGGCCGGCCGGCAGGCCGACATCGATGCCAGACGCATCCAGCAGCGCATGCGGATTGTTGTTCCACGCCGCGTCGAAGGTCGGCGTGTTGGCCAGCAGCACCGCGTTGTCCTGGTTCCTCTTCGCGCCAGCCCCACCCGTCGAGGATGGCCAGCATGACCGGACGATGGCTCATAGTGTTTTCCCTATGCGTGGATGGCGACTGCGCACGGCATAAGCGTATCGCGGGCGGTTGAAAAGCGGGAGGGCTGATTGATGTCGGCTCTATCTCCCCATGCGGGGGAGAAAGCAATTTAAGCACCTTAGCGAGTAGGCCCCGAGCCTGTCGAAGGGCCGTAAAGCGAGCTAAGTGCCAGAAATTGCCAAGGAGGCTCGATGCCGAAAGGCCCAAGCCTCGGCGCGCATGGCGCAGGCGAACTGGCGATGCTTTGGTGCCGTTGGTCGGTCTGGCAAGACGAAGACCCCCTTCTTGCGATATCTAGCGGAACTTAGCTCGCTTAACGGCCTTCGGCCTACTCGCTAAGAGCCGATATCGCTTTCTCCCCGCAAGGGGCGGGACAGAGCCGGTATCAACGTCGCGACAAATCGCAAACGTATGACATCGATCAGGGGCTGCGAAGCTAAATGTGCCTCAGGCCCTACTGCAACTGCGGCTTCTTCAGAAATTCGTTGCGGTCGGCGGATTTGACCCGCAGCCAGGTCTCGCGGCCGTCGCGCACGATGCGCATCGGCACTTCCGCGCCGGCCGGGCCAATCGCCCAGAGTTTGCGGTAGAAGTCGGCCAGGCCTTCGATTTCAGCATCGCGCACATCGGAGATGATATCGCCCTGGCGCAGGCCGGCTTTCGCTGCCGGGCCGCCCTTGGCGACATTCATGACCACAACCTTACCATCGGTTTCCGCCGTAAAGGCGCCGAGCCATGGCCGCGGCGGCTTGTCGACGCGCCCGCGGCGCAAAAGATCGTCAAGGATCGGCCGCAGGTAGTTGATCGGCACGACCATGTTGATGTCGACAACGTCGCCGCGGCGGCTCATCTGCAACCGCAGCGAACCGATGCCAAGCAGCTTGCCCTCCGCGTCGATCAGGGCTGCTCCGCCCCAGGACGGATGCGCCGGGGCGATGAAGATCGCCTCGTCGAGCAGATATTCCCAATAGCCGGCGAATTCCTGCTTGGCGACGATCTGGGCCTGCACCGCCTGGCCGCCGCCATCGGTCAAAACGACGGGGTCACTGACCTTGGCCTTGGAGAAATCGCCGAATTCGAGCGCCGGCAGATTGAGCGGGCCGAGCGCCTGCACTAGGCCGAAGCCGGTCTCCTGGTCATAGGCCAGCGCATGGGCGGCAACCACCTTGCCGTCGCGGTTGGTGAGCCAGACTTCGTCAGCCTCGGTGATCAGATAGCCGATGGTGAGCACCAGCCCATCGTCGCGAATGACCACGCCGCTGCCCTCGCGCAATGTGCCGAGCGATGGGCGGTGAAGGCGTCCTCAGGAACGGAGGAGCGTACAGCCACGACCGACGCCAGAAATTTTTCGTTCGTCATCACTTGTCCCGATCGGCGGCAAGACGCCGCCATGAACCCGATAGGTAGGGAGCAACAGCCCCGCAACAAGGTTCTACGAGCAGAAAGGGGCAATTTGAGGAACGCTTCACCGCCGAGAGAATGACGGGTTGCCAAAACGGCGCGCGGTCGCCAGCCAGGCGGCATTCTCCGCCGTTCAAGCCTCGATCTCCAGCGCCGACAATGGTTTCGAACAGCACGCAAGGATGTAGCCTTCAGCGACCTCTTCGTCGAGGATGCCGCCATTGTGGTTCATTTCGACGTCGCCAGAGATCTTTTTCACCCTGCATGTCCCGCACAGGCCAAATTCACATGCGGCGGAAATTCGCACGCCACTGGCGCGCGCTGCCTGGAGCACCGTCTGGCCAACGACACACTGGCTATCGACATCGGAGTCGGCAAAACGGATCGACATGGTCGCTCCGGCGGCGCTGCCTCGTCGACGAATTGCGTCCAGTGGCGGGGCCTCGACCGGCGGCGCGCCAAAACTCTCCTGGTGATAGTGCGCCAAGTCGAAGCCGGTGGCTTCGAGCATGCCTCGCACCGCGCGCATAAAGGGGTCAGGCCCGCAACAGAACACCTCGCGCTCATGAAAGTCAGGCGACAAGAGCGGCAGGCGGACGGCATCGATCCGTCCCATATGGCCGAACCAGCTTTCGCGGCTTGATCGCTCCTCAATCATGAACCCGAGCGAAAGGCCCGGCATGTTGGCGCCGAGCAGCTCCAACTCCTTGCGAAAAATGATCTCCTCGGGCCGGCGAGCGCAGTTCACGAAGGCCACATCGGTCCACGGCGCACAATCGTTCAGCCAGCGCAGCATCGACATCATCGGCGTGACGCCTGAACCTGCCGAAATGAACAGGTACTTGCCTGACGCATAGTTGTGATGCGTGAAATCGCCGGCGGGGCCGCGCGCCTTGATGCGCGAACCCATTTTCAGATTATCGAACATCCACCGCGTGCCGACCGACCCAGGCTGCGCCTTCACCGTGACCGCGATTGAGAAGGGCCGGGACGGAGACGAAGACAGCGTATACGTCCGCATCAGCGGGCCGTCATCTGTCGGCAATTCCAGCGTGATGAACTGGCCAGGCTTGTAGCGGAACCAGGTCTGCGCGTCCGAGCGGAAGGTGAAAGTCTTCACATCCGGCGCCTCGTCGACGACGCCGGCAACTTCCAGCACCTGCAGCCGGTCGTTCCACGGGGCCATCTCGTCCAGATGGCGATAAAGGTGCATGCCCGTCATGGCGTTCATGGCGGCAGGTCCTCAGGCCACGTTGCGCAGTTTTGGCTTTTCGCCCTCCGCCAAGCGCGGCTCGATGAAGTTCGCGTACCATTCGACGAACTGCATCACGCCGCCCTCATGCATCTCGGAATAGGGCCCGGGCTCGTAGGCCGGCGATTTGATCCCGAATGCGTTTTCCTCGACGATGCGGCGATCTTCATTGTTGGTTTCAGTCCACACATGGATCAATTCCTGGACGTCGTAGTCGACGCCTTCGACCGCGTCCTTGTGCACCAGCCATTTCGTCGTGACCGCGGTCTCGGTTGCGCTGATCGGGAGCACGCGGAACGTCGTCGCCTGGTCGCCAAGGATGTGGTTCCAGGTGGTTGGATAGTGATACAGCAGCAGCGAACCGATCCGCTCCAGCGACACCCGGTCGGAGAGGTTTTTGCGGACGGCGCGCTTGCCCGTCATGGTGTAGCTCTCGGCGCCGGGAAGCAGCGGCGCACGCGTAGCGCGAAACTGGCCGGCCTCGTCGATCCTGAAGCGCGACGGCAGGCCGGCAGCTTCACAGCGTTTCCAGTGCGCCAGCATGTCGGGGTCGCTCTCGGCGCCGTTGACGCCTGTCGCAACCGGCGCTTCGGGAAAGGTCTTGCACAGCTCTGGATGGTTCGCGGCGCAGTGATAGCACTCGCGATTGTTCTCCCAGACGAGCTTCCAGTTGCCCTTCTCGATGATGGTCGCCTCGTAGGCGACCTTCGTGTCGACCAGCTTGTGCGGAGCGAAGAAGGGCTCCATCAGCGCACGAAATGGCGCGAAATCCATGGGCTCCTTGGCAAGGCAGATGAAGATGTAGCCGGCAACGCTTTCGCAGGCGACCGGCTTCAGGCCGAAATCCTCCTTGTTGAAGCCGTCGGCCATCTGGCGCGCAAACACCAGCTTGCCATCGAGGTCATAAGTCCACTGGTGATAGGGGCAAACCAGCCTGGCCGAGCTTCCCTTGTCGGTGGTGCAGACGCGGCTGCCGCGATGGCGGCAGGAATTGTGAAATGCCCGGATGATCCCGTCGCGCCCGCGCACGACAACCACGGCGTAGTCACCCACCTGCACGGTGAAGAAGCTGCCCGCCTTGGCCACCTCGCAATCATGGCCGACAAACAGCCAATCGCGATACCAGATCAGCTCCAGATCGACCTTGTAGAATTCGGGGTCGATGTAGAAGGGTTGTTCGAGGCTGAATCCGTCCCGCCGGTTGCGGATGAGTCTCAGCATTTCATTGCGCGTTTCCATGTCCGTCCTCGCTATCGGTTACAAGGACTGAACTGGTGGTGTGGAGGGTAGATCGCGCCGGGCAAAGCTGCCCAAGGCTTTCTGCCTCTGACCGCCCACCGCGATCAGTCTGGTCGTCATGTTCGAGGCTGGTTTCCGGGCTTCGAAGCTGTCCTTTTGGACCGTCGCGCCGCCTTCCCAGGCTTGTTGCCCAGTGGTCTCGGCCGAGACGAACTCCGTTACCGTTGCGGGGGCAGCGCCGGCATCAAACCGGCTTCCCAATTATCTCTCCGGTCGAGTCACCGAAGAGCACCTTGAACGGCCAGGATCAGAACACGGCGGCGAATGCGAGTCCGGCAGAAAAACGACATCGCCATCGGCAAAGGCGACAGGTCCGCATAGTCGATCTACGCGCCGCGACGCTCGCTGACGAGGCACTGACGGCAGGTGCAGGTCGGCTGGAAGATCGAAGGTCAACTGGATTGTAGAGGAGGCCGAGCTGCAGGTATCCTTTAAGCGGATACGGACAAAGTGGGGACTGTCTCGAAGGTGAGAAAACGCATCGCGGCGAGAAACTTGCATGCGATCTGCGTGGTTTGGCGATGACGGCGCCGACCGAACGCCGGCTGGCTGCTATCCTGGCCGCGGATGTGGCTGGTTACTCGCGGCTCACCGAACGTAA
>CAVQCL010000045.1:0-18550 GCA_963710935.1 uncultured Alphaproteobacteria bacterium
GAGAGCTATCTGGAGATGAAAGGGGAGGCGGCGGAATAGTCCTGCTAGCGGCGGTCGTTCGCCCGAGCGCATCCGTGCACTGTCAAGAGCCGCGCGTTGATGTGTGCTCGCAGCTGAGAGCCGCGAATTTCAGGCGCTGCCGCAGAACCGCTTGAAACTGGGTAATGGATAGGTGCCATGGGTTCGACTGACGTAACGCCCCAGCGCGAACCTATTGTCGCAACCAAAGCCCAGCGCCGTTCCTGGCGGCCGTTTCGCGCGCCGCTTCGTCACAAGCGGCGGCGGCTGTCACATCACCTTGCGCCGCGAGCAGCAACGCCCATGAGCGCGCAATCAACGGCTCGAACTGCGCCTCTCCGAAGCGCGCCGCACGCTCCCCGTGAAGCTCCAGCAAGGCACGCGCTTCGGCAAGCCGACCCACATGGACGTAGAAGTCGGAAAGCAGTGTAGCGAAAAAGGCCTGCCAGTTTTCGAAACCCGTCATCGCCCACAGCGCTGAGCCTTCTTCCATCTGCTGAATGCCGGCATCGGTCTGACCGCGTTTTGCTTTGACCCAACCCAGGCAGACCATCGACATGCCGATGAATTCGGGAAAACCTTGCCGACCTGAAAAGTCCAGGCTCTCTTCGCCGTAGCGGGCAGCGGTGGCAACGTCGTCGCGCATGATGGCAGGCACGAAATTGGCCAGCAGGCCGAAACCATAGGCGTGCGGCCGCTTGACCAGCCTGGCCAGTTCCAGCGCAGCCTCGGCTTGTCGTGCGCCGGCGTCGACATCGCCCATCACCGTGCGGGTTAGACCTAGATAGAAGTGGCCAAAAACACCGAATTCCTTCAGGAAGCGCATGTAGAATTCGCGATGAAGCGTCGGGTCGTAGCGCGAGACCGTTGCGGTAAGATTTTCGAGAGCCGTCCGATTGTCGCCGCGATGCCAGGCGACGAGACCGCGCATTGTGTGCGCGGCGAGATAGGCGCCATCGGACGGTTCGGCCGCCAGCACTTTGAACATTTCGTCGGCCGTGCGGTCGGCATCGGCCAGACGACCGCAAGCCCAGTCGTGCAGGGCCGTGTTGTAGAGCACAGGCACAAGGTTCTCTGGCTTGCTGTGCATGCGCAGCAATTCCAGCGCGCGTGCCTGCACCGTGCCGAATGCCGGGCTGCCCGGGCCCCGGGTCACCATCAGGGTCGGTCCTTCGATGGCGCGCAGCTGCAGCTCAAGCCCATCGCGCTCATCCCCTCCGGCAGTTCACGGATAGCCGCCAGTCCGCGGGTGATATGTGCCAATGCCTCGGCGGCGCTGCCTTCGCCCGCCGCATTCATCGCGGCGGTAAGACGCCATCTGGACAACTCGGCATACCGACCGGCATTGAACAGATGCCCGGCCAGGACTTCTGCGCTGATGCGCCGTCCATCCTTCTCGGTCAGCATCAGGTCGGCCACTGAACCGTGCAACCTCCTGCGCTCCTGCGCGCCGGTCGAGGCGTAAACGGCATCCTGCACCAGCGCGTGTTTGAACGTCGCACTTGGACTGCCCAATTCGCCGTCACGATGGGAAATATCCGAAGCGGCCAGCGCATCCAGTGCCTTGTCAAACGCGGCGCGGGAAAGCCCTGAAATTGCCCTCACAAGCTGGATATCGAATACCCGGCCGAGCGTTGAGCCAATGCGGGCAACCAACTGGGCATGCGGATCGAGCCTGTCGAGCTTGTTTTGCACCAGCCCGGCGAGCGTGAGCGGGATATTGCGAATTTCGACAGGCCCATCGACCTTGCCGGTAACGCCACCGCGGTCCGCCAGCATCGAGGCATATTCTTCCACGAACAGCGGCACGCCATCCGATTTTTCGATAATGACTTGGAGCGTCCGATCATCAAGACCAATTGAATGCCCTGCTGAGCGGGCCAATTCGATCGCCTGTTCGTCGCTCAGCCGTTCGAGGCGGATTACCTCGCCCAACACCTCAAGGCGATCTGCCAAAGGTCCTTCCGGCCGAGTTGTCGACAGCACTACGCAAGCCTGATTGCTGACGTTTTTCGTGAGGTGTTCCAGAAATTGCGCCGAGGTTGGGTCAATCCAATGAACGTCCTCGAATACCAGAACCAGTGGGCGTCCCGGCACACCCGTACTGAACACGCGCTTGGACAGGATTTGGAACGCCATCATCCGCTTCAGCAAGATACCTATGTCAGCATTGGCCTCCTGTTCCTGACCGCTCGGAGCGACGACGTCCATCAATACTGCCGTCTGCTCCTCATCGGTTTGCCATGCCGCCTGGAAGAGTCGTCGAAGCTTATCGCGGCGCGCCTCCTGCAGGTCCTCGGCGTTCACGCCCGAAACCCAGTCGAGATAGTCGCGTATCGGGTGCAACGACGAAAATTGGTGCGCAGGCGAGCATTGCAACGATAGGTAGCGGGCGTTCTCATGCGTCTGGCGCAGCGCCTCGATAAGCCTCGACTTACCGATGCCGGGTTCGCCGACAATGACCGCCGCGCCGCCATTTCCCGTCGACGCGCGCTCGATCATCGGGCTCAAGCTATCGAGCTCTCGTTTTCGGCCGACCAGCGGCGAGCGGCGTTCACCGCGCAACGCCTCGAAGCGGCTTAGTCCTTTGCGCCGCCGCGGTTTGATCCGGTAGACCGTTTCCTGCAGCTCGAAGCCTTTCAGCGCCAGCGGCCCAAGATTCTCGAAGTCAAACGCCTTGCCAGCAAGCTTGCGGGTGGCGCTGCACACAATGGCGGAGTTTTCCGATGCGACAGTCTGCAGACGTGCGGCCTTGTTGAGGCAGGCGCCGACGACATTCTCGCCATAATGATCGCCGGCCTTCTGGTGGATGATCACGCGCCCGGTGGCGATGCCGATACGCGCCGCCAGCTTGACGCCCACCAGGCCGCGATTGACTGCCTCAATGTTGTGCAGGATCATCGAAGCCGCCTGTACCGCGCGCAATGGATCGTCCTCCATGCCGCGGGGATAGCCGAAATAGCTGATCACCCCGTCGCCGAGATAATTGGCCACCGTGCCATCCTGCGCCCGCGTCGCCTCGGTGCAGAGGTTGTGATAGATGCGCAAAAGATCACTGAAGGCTTCAGGACCATGCTCCTCCAGCAGGGCGGTGGAGCCGACGAGATCGGCGAACATCACCGTTAACTGCCGATGCTGAGAGGGTGTCGACGCATCTTTTCCGACGCCACCGGCTATGGCGCCGAGACCATGGGTAGTCGTTCTAGTGGACGTCGACATGTTCCTGCACGAATTCATCATTGCCGGCCGCAGCGTCGAACGCGCTCAGCGCAAACATGATCAGCATATCGTAATCCAGGGCATAGGAACCCGTGTTGGCGTTCTGCGGTTCGGAGCCTGGCTTGTTCTGGAACCAGCGAGCCCACATGGCCGACCCCGGTGGATACATGGGAAACAGCGAACCTTCACGAGGAAACGTCCGGTTGGGAGATGGATAGAGATTGGAGACGAAAGGGAACTGCGCCGTGCCATGGCAGCTAAGACAGGACGACGCGGCCAGCACTTCCAGGCGCTTGCCATCTGTTAGCACCACATTGTGGCGCTCGGAAACATCGATGGGACCAGACAGCCTTCCGCCCCAGCCCAGCGACGACTTCGCGTAGTCCGGCGCATCGGGATTGATCCATGTCTCCTGCAAGGGGCCGCCGTTTGGATCGGTACCGGATGGCTGCGTGGCGAATTGCGGGTCGTTACCCCACATGGCGCCCAGCGGCACCAGCCGGTCCCAGGTACTCTTGCCGGGAGCATCCTTGTCATAGACGTAGGTGATGAATACCCAGCCGGTCTGTGGCGAAGCCGCAGTATCCTTCACGATGATGTCGAATTGCAGAACCCTGAGCGGGACGACTTCCGGCTTGGCCGTGTTCGGATTGTAGTTCGGGTTCGTTAGCGCCGTAACGGTCGGGCGATAGACGTTCCAAATTGACGAACCGTCCACCACCGGCCATTGCTGTGGCGTCGGCGTCACGCCGGCAGCCTTCACCACCATGCCGCCCTCGGGAAACGACACCGCCTTGCGGTTAGGGTTGAAGGGGTCTGCCCATAGCTTGTTCAGCATCGTTGCCGACAAGGAATCGTAGTAGATCACCGTGTGGTTTTGCATATCGGTACTCAGGCCATAGGCCGCGAATGTACCTTGCGTGATGATCTGGCCTGAAAATGAGCCGAGGATTGCTTCCTGGCCGGAACCGGGATCCGTCACACCGGTGGAACCCTTCGACCCGTCGCCTTGCCAGATCATGCCGTACCAGTCATTGGCGGCGGGATCCCATCCATTTGGGTCCTCGATCATGCCGCGCATCGAGGGTTCAAGATAGTTCTTCAGCTTGGTGACGTAGTCAGGGGCGGTGCCGATCGTTAGCGGTTGCCGCGGCGCGCTTTGCAGCCAATTGCCGGAGGCGCTTTCCGGATAATCGTAGTTGAGATTGCGGTAGGTACCATCCCAGACACCGGCCGATGGATAGAGACCGTTGTTCGAGGCCAGCGGATCGACAGCTAAGGCGGGGGATGCCCAGATCAATATCGGCAGAAAAATCGTCGTGACACGCACACACAGCCTGACAAAGTCCTGCGCCATATGAGCTTGTCCCTAAGCCTAACAATTTTCCAGTTCGACTGTAACACGGAAGTGTAATTGCGCCAGCGCGGAACGTCAGCAAGACGGCCGATTTGCAAGCGCTGGCTCGGATAGGGTCTTCCAAGCGCCCTCGGCGACGCTGGAAATTCCGTCCTGGAGCGTCCTCACGCTCCAACCTCTCGCGGGAGGGCCCCAGCACGTCATATTCAAAGTTGCTGGTATTTCGTGAAAGGCTCAAGCAGTATGCGCGGCGATGGCGGAGCCATCGCCCGGGAGGGGCTGCAGCAAAGAACAGAGATGAACCGAATGTCCGAATTGTCGGACATGCTAGGAGGAGAATCTTATGGCTTACAAGAAATTACTGACCGCCTTGGTTGCCGGCATTCTTCTTACTGGGCCGGCGGTTGCTCAGGAGAAAAAGCAACTCGCCTTTGTCGTCAATGCGTCGTCCGACTTTTGGAAGCTTGCCGAGGCAGGCGTGAAGAAGGCGCAGGGCGAACTGGGCGACGGCTATGAACTGCAGTTCCGCTATCCCGCACAGGGGACGGCCGCGCTGCAGAACGCTTTGATGGACGATCTGGTGGCCGGCGGCACCGACGCGATCATGATCTCGTCCGCGGACCCGAAGAACTCGATCGACGCGTTCAACAAGGTGGCGGCGCAGGTTCCGCTGTTCACGACGGACTCCGACGCACCGCAGTCCAAGCGCATCGCCTATCTCGGCTCGTCCAATACGGCGGCTGGCGTTCAGGCCGGCGAGGAAATGGTCAAGGCCATGGCGGGCAAGGAAGGCAAATGCATGGGCTTTGTCGGCTTCCTCGGCGCGGACAATGCAGTCGAGCGCATCAACGGCTTCAAGCAGGCGATCGAAGGCAAGGACATCGAGCTGGTCGACGTTCGCGGCGATGACGTCGATTTCGCCAAGGCCCGCACCAATGTCGACGACGTGCTCGTTGCCAACCCGGAGGTCAACTGCATGGTCGGGTTCTATTCGTACAATCCGCCCAAGATCTACGAAGCCCTGCAGGCTGCGGGCAAGCTTGGCCAGATCACGGTTGTCGCCTTCGACGAAGATCCGGTCACGCTGGGCGCCGTCAAGGAAGGCAACTTTGCCGCAACCGTCGTGCAGCAGCCTTTCGAGTGGGGCTATCAGGGCATGAAGCTGATGGCGGCCTATCTCGGCGGCGACAAGTCGATGGTGCCGGCGGACGGGCTGATCATCGTGCCCACGGCGGTCATCAACAAGGAGAATGTCGACGCCTTCTCGGCCGACCTGAAAGCCAAGATCGGCAACTGATCAGGCATGCGACAGATGGGGCGCGACTTGCGCCCCATCCTGTCCTGCGTCGCGTGAGCGCTTCCCAGCCCAATTCCGAGCCGATTGGCGTCGCTCCAGCCGTTCCTGCGGCTGAGCGGCGTGCGCAAAGTCTATCCCGGCGTGGTCGCGCTGGCAGGCTTCGACCTGGAGGTGCGTCCAGGCGAGGTCATCGGCATCGTTGGCGAAAATGGCGCCGGCAAATCCACGCTCATGAAGATCATGGGCGGCGTCGTCACCGCCGACAGCGGCACCATCGAGGTCGACGGCGTGGCGCAGCAGTCGTTCACCGTCAGCGAGCTCGATCCGCGCCGGCATCGCTTTCGTCCACCAGGAACTCAACCTTTTCGACAATCTCGATGTTGCGGCCAACGTCTTGATCGGACGCGAGCCGCGCAAATACGGTCTGTTGAATATTGTCGACAGAAAGCAGCAAAATGCCGCCGTTGCGCCATTGCTGCGCAGACTTGGCGCCAATTTCGGGCCGCAGTCGCAGGTGCGCAAGCTTTCGCTCGCTCAGCAGCAGATCGTCGAAATCGCAAAGGCGCTCAGCTACGATGCGCGCCTCATCATCCTCGACGAGCCCACGTCCAGCCTGCCGCTCCAGGAGACCGAGAAGCTGCTGGAAGTCATTCGCGGCCTCGCAGCCGAAGGCATCGCGGTGATCTTCATCTCGCACCGCCTGCATGAGATCGAACGCGCCTGCGACCGTGTGATCGTGCTGCGCGACGGTGAATATGTCGGAAGCGTCGAACGCGCGGCCGTCACCTACCAGAAGCTGGTCCGAATGATGATCGGACGTGACCTCAAGGTCGTTTACACGCCGCCATCGACGCAGCGTGGACCGGCGTGTCTTGTCTGCGCGCGATGTCCGGACGAGCACCTATCCCCAGCGATCGGTCAACCTGGATCTCCATAGCGGAGAAATTCTTGGCCTGGCTGGATTGGTCGGCGCCGGCCGCAGCGAGCTCGCCCGCGCCATCTTTGGGATCGACCGCGATTCTCGGCGGGGAGATCGCTTTCGATGGGCTGCAGCTCGATGTCAGGAACGCAGGAGATGCGGCAGCGCGCGGCATATTTCTCGTTCCGGAGGACCGCAAGGGCGCGGGCATCCTGCTGGACCTGTCGATCGCGCAAAACATTACGCTGCCCAATCTGAACGCCTATTCACGGGCCGGCATTGTCGTTCCGGCGCGCCGAAATCGCCCGCGCGGAGCGCAGCAAGGTGGACCTGGACATCCGCGCGCCGAACGTCGCCGTGCGCACCGGCAGCCTGTCGGGCGGCAACCAGCAAAAGGTCGTCCTCGCCAAGTGGCTGGCGATGAAGCCGCGGGTGATCATTCTGGACGAGCCGACCCGCGGCATCGACGTCGGCGCCAAAGTCGAGATTTATCGGCTCATGCGGGGCCTTGCGGATGCCGGCGTGGCGATTTTGATGATCTCGTCGGACATGGAAGAGGTCATCGGGGTGTCGGACCGCATCGCGGTGATGCACGAGGGCGGCATCTTCGGAATGCTTGACGCGCGACCAGTTCAGCGAGGAGAACGTGCTGATGCTTGCTGTCGGCAAGAAGCATCCCAGGCGGGGCAAGCGCGATGAACAAGAAAGATCTTGGCCTTCTGGTTCTGATCCTGGTGGTTGGCCTCTTCGTTTACCTGCGCAACCCGCTTTTCCTGTCGCCAAACAATCTCGCCAATACCGCAAACCTGATCGGCCTGTTCGGCCTGTTCTCGATCGCGCAGGGCTTTGTCATCATCACCGGCGGCATCGAACTCTCGGTCGGATCGATGATCGCGCTGCTCGGCGTGCTGTTCGTCGACATGGTTGGTCGGCTGGGCGTGCCCTGGCCGATCGCGGCGGCGATCGTCATGGTTCTCGGCCTTGCGCTGGGGCTGGCGCATGGGCTGCTCATCACCAAGCTCCGGATGCAGCCCTTCGTCGTGACGCTGTGCGGACTGCTGATCTATCGCGGCGTCTCCCGCGGCTACACCGCCGACGCGACCGCCGGCTTTCCATTCGGCAGCACCTATCCCGGGACTCGATTTCTTCGTCGCCCGGCCCTTCGGCATTCCGACCTCGGTCTACGTGCTGGTCGTGGTCGCGATCATCGCCTGGATCGTGCTGCACCGGTCGGTGTTCGGCCGCTACCTCTATGCGGTCGGCAAGAACGAGGAGGCGGCGCGCTTTTCCGGCATTCGCACAGACCTCGTCGTCATCGCGGCCTATGTGATCTGCGCCGGCACTGACGGCGATCGCGGCAATCTTTTTCGCCATGTACACGCGTTCGGTCCAGCCGTCTGGGCATGCCAATTTCTACGAACTCTATGCTATCGCGGCCGCGGTGCTTGGCGGCTTTTCGCTGCGCGGCGGCGAGGGTTCAATCATCGGCGTGCTTTTGGGCACCATCCTTCTGCAAATTCTCCAGAACCTCGTCAATCTCCTCGGCATTCCCTCATCGCTCAACTTCGCGGTGATGGGCACCGTGATCCTCGTTGGTGTGATCGTCGATCAGCAATGGGACGAGTTTCGCCAGCGACGGCGTATCCGTGCCGCGGCCCGCGCGGCGTCTGTTGCTTCCGTCGAAGAACAGCAAGATCGATAAGCGCTGCGAAGCGCCTGATGAGGGCAAGCGTGCAGGGCGAAGAGGCGTCGTCTAAAAGCTAGCGAGCTGGGTTTCCTCTCCTTCGCGGCGCCGCGGAGGCCGGACCATTCGAGAGAGCAGGGCGGACATGCGGAGAGAATTGTTGGTTGTCGACGTCGATACTTTCTCTGCTGGCACGGAAGGCGTTTCTCGCACGAGCGTTGACCGGAATTGCTGTGGAACCTTCATCCAATTCGCGCCTTGAGTGAATATCACACACCGTCAGAATCGATTTGCAACTCAAGCCAAGGCAAGCCTCATGAAAATTTCCCAAATCCTCACGGTCGGAGTGCTCGTCAGCGCGCTATTCGTTGCCTCTTGCGCAAACACGATGAGAGGTTTCGGTCGTGACGCCAGCAATACGGTCGACGCAACTGAAGACGCGGCAAACGATATCGCCAACTAGGCGATATCTACCGATGCGGCGCGTCGCTCCAATCTGAAGCCATGGCCGGGCTGGCAACCCGCGATGCTCCAGCTAATTAGTGGCGTCGGCGGCCGCTGGAGAGGGGCGTCATAGCAGTCCGAGTTCACGCCCCTTTTCGGCCGCCCGCTCTTCCGCATCCGCCTTGTGGTCGAATGGGCCGATCTCTTCCACGACATTTCCATTCTGCGAAATGATCACCGACCAGCCCTGGCCCCGCCGCTCCACTGCAATCGTCGTCCTCAATTAGATTTCCCCTGCCTGCGACGGATGTAGCACCGTCAAAGCACCTCGGCTGCAAGAAACGACATAGCGAACCTATCGGAACCTCGTCGGCAATTCGCCGTTAGTTTGTGCGCTCTCTGAGTGGAGTCGAAGATGGATCGCTTATCGTCGCTCACGGCGTTCATTGTGTCGTTCACTTTAATTGCGTTCGCCACCGTCTTCGGGCTGCCAGCCGGGCCGGCGATCGATCAGGCTATTCAGGTGGCAACCGTAGAAATTCGATAACGCGGTAGATGTGAGGAGACGCCAATGTTCTTCAACAAACTACGCGCTGCCTATGTCCCCGGTGGCATCAGTTTCACGGACGGCTTTTTGGACGGATACCATTCGCTGGTGCCCTTTCGTGACCCTGCGACTATCCCGTTTCGCGCTGCCTCTCTTGGCTCTAACTCCATACCAATGTGGATATCGACAGGGCCGCGAGCAGGCTCAGTTGGACAAGGACAGCGATACTGAGACGGACGACTTCAGACATGATGCGTAGTTAGAAATCTCCCGGTCAGCAGGCCCTCGCCGTCAGTGTTGGGGCGGCCTGGTGCGCGCATCGCGTGCATTTATGCATTGTTCCGGCTCGCAGGTTGCGCTAGCCCTGATTTTTCGGCCTGCCAGTAGAGTGCGCGCGCCGAGCGAAGAAGGACAAAGTGGAAGCCAATTTCCAGGCCGATATCGACGCAATCAGAAGTATCCCAGCGATACCGACGATATTGAAAGTTGTCTGCGAAGCGACCGGCATGGGATTTGCTGCGGTTGCCAGGGTTACAGAAGACCGTTGGATAGCCTGTGAGGTGCTGGACAATGTCCACTTTGGTTTGCCGGCTGGCGGAGAACTGAAAGTCGAAACGACTCTCTGCAACGAGGTCCGTGGAAACAGATGCGAGATCGTCATCGACAATGTCGCGGAGGATCCGACATATGCAAACCACCACACGCCCCGCATTTACAATCTTCAGAGCTACATCTCCGTCCCGATAGTTTTCCGGACGGTACTTTTTTCGGCACGCTATGTGCAATCGACACCAAGCCCGCCCAACTGAAAAATGTCAAAACGATCGGCATGTTTCGGCTGTTCGCGGAGCTGATTGCCTACCATCTTTCAAGCGACAAGAAATATGCTGAAAGTCAGGCAGACCTCATTTCCGAGCGGGCCACGGCAGTGTTGCGTGAGCAGTTCATTGCGGTTTTGGGTCACGACCTTCGTAACCCCATTGCATCGGTAGATGCGGGCATAAGAATTCTATCAAAGACGGCGCTGGACGAACGAACAAGTTCTGTCGTGGTGCTGATGCGCAAGAGCATCGCTCGTATGAGCAATTTGATAGACAACCTTCTCGATTTTGCGCGCGGGCGTTCAAGCTCGGGGATCGAGCTAAAGCCAGCTAGTGGACAACACCTTGCATCCGCCATCGAACAGGTGGTGGGTGAATTCAGAACCACTCATCCCGAACGAGAGTTGATCTGCGAGATTGAAGAACTCGGAGAGTTCGCATTTGACCGCGTTCGGCTCGAGCAGCTTGTGTCAAACCTGGTGGGCAACGCGTTGACGCACGGCGACGCAAGCGCACCAGTTCAAGTCTCTGTCGACATTCGCGACGGTCATCTGGACCTGTCGGTATCAAATTCCGGCGAAGCTATCCCTGCCGAATTGATGCAGAATCTTTTCAAGCCGTTTTTCCGCGCTCGGGTCGGTTCTCAGGGTCTAGGTCTCGGCCTTTTCATTGCGAGCGAAATCGCTAAGGCGCACGGGGGAGGGTTGGTGGCCACATCGACAGCGGAGGAAACTCGTTTCTCCTTTCGCATGCCAATAGCGGACCCGCAGCCGTAGTCTGATGCTCAGCGAAAGATGGGCCGTTCTTTCCACAAGGTCCCGGCAACCATCCCGCTGTATCCGAGGTCATAAACTGTTCGCATGTAATTCGGGTTGAAGGGATCGAGCATCGAATAAGGTACCTGGATGTCGATGGTCGCAAGATGGAATTTTTGCACCAGCCAGCTTGGCAAACTCATAGAGGATCGTAAGCTCGCTTTGAGTTTGGGACTTGAGGAGCACCGCATAGGCCCGCGCAATCACCGGCAGGGTGTTGTTCCGGGTGATGGCGTATTCGGGAACAAGGGCGTTGTTGACGATGACATAAAAATTGACGTTCGGCCTCCTGGTTGAAATCATATTATTCGCGCTTCTCAATATTTCGGGCGGAAGCATCAGGACTTGTGAAACGGATCCTCCGTCGGAATGCATTTCTTCAAATTGGCGTTGCCCCGACCCAACCTTGATCATGACCGCCGGATACACGCCCGGAATGCTTGCGGATGCAATGATGACATCCTGAAAAAGCTTCAACGCGTCCTCGCGGCCGGCATTGGCAACGGCGCCCAGGTTCCAAACGACGCCACGTTGAGTGTCGAGATTGGTGGTGAGGACGAGCAGGCGGCGACCCTTGCGATGCTCGGCGGCGATCTGATCAAGAAGTTCCTGCGTAATCGAAGCTTCAACCAGCTGCCTCAACGGCCTGGATTTCAACAGGCTCGATCCGATCAAACCGACGGGAAATTTGGTTGAGACCAGGTCTTTTGCAACACCGCTCGTAAACAGATGCACCAGAGTATCGTCGTGAGCCGAACCGAGGAATGCGAATGGCGCAATCAGGGCGCCTGTGCTCACACCGGTGACAACGTCGAACTGCGGTCGTGTCTTTGCCTTGCTCCATGCTGAAAGGATGCCGACGCTGAAGGCGCCGCCTGCCCCACCGCCTGATAGCATGAGGAAATCAAGGCCGCCTTTCTTGGTCGCCGGCGCCCAATTGCTCGCATCTACCGGAACCTCTTCAAGCCCCGCGTCGCGATAGATGCGAATTGCGCCGTAGCCTGAAATTTGAGCAACCTGCGCTTGAGGGACGTCCTGGACACCATCCCTGCCGCCCAAAAAAGATCCTGCCAAGAGCGAAACAAATACCGCCATCAGCATCGCCAGGCCAATGAAAAGATAAAAGCGGCAAACGGCGCACAGCAATGTCCCCAACGTGTTTTGAAAAGAACTGTCATTTGCTGGACGGGTCGACAGCCATACCGCCATCTCCATCAATCGGCTCTTAGCGATGAGGGATTGACGGCGAGGACCGGCCTTGCAACGGGCCAATGCCGATGACTCGTCCTGATCTCGGCGCTTTGAAAGTACGGCAATCATGGCGCTGCTGCATAGATGATTGATGGCATCTTCAATCTCGCCCTAAGCACAGCCTTTCCTCTATTGAGGTACTAGATGATCTGTGCTTTCGCAGGATGCTCCTTTTTTTTCGGGTAGCTTTTTCAGCCTCACGCCAACCATGCCGCGCTGGCTTTCGATAAGGTGCCGTAGAGCGACGCGCGGATGCCCTCGTTATGGAAAAAGGGCCAGCGCGAAGACACTGACCCTCTTCCATCGCCTGAGCGTACATCCGGCTACAGGACCTAGAGGCACGATACCCGATGCCGACGCGCCTCGCGACTTGCTACTTGGGCGATGAACATCATCAAAACGGCGGATACACGCGTCGGTCTTGGGGAACGGTCTCTACTTGCAGAGAGATCTGGCAAATACCGATCGGTTTGCTTCCCTTCGGTGCGGCTATCGAACGGCGCGAAATCTTGCGGAGGGCAGGGTGGGTGGCGGCACAGCCGCCGCATCCTCGCCGGGGCTTTCGGGGTCGAGCCGCGGCCTCGACCGATTCTACATGTACATATTGGGCAACAAGTCTTGCCTTTCCACTGAGTGCTGCTCCCATCGACAAACTCGCCGGCATTGCCTGCACGACCAAACGCATCGCGTTGGCTGTGGCAGGCAAGACAGCCAGCCGCGCTAGGATCGCTGCTAGTCTGATGCGGAGCGCAAACTGGCGGCGCCAAGCGCGCGAATATCGCGCGCCTGCTTCGGCACGGTCTGCAATGTCCCATCGCTCGTATGTCCCCAAGGCCTGGGCCAGCATCCAGCCCGACTGCAGCGCCATCGAAATGCCTTCGGCGATTATCGGATGGGACTCGCCGGCCAGATTGCCGACCCGGAAAATATCGTTGCGCATAGCGCGTTCGGATGCCCGGCCGGATCGGACCGGAAGCCAGCCATGTCGCCATGCAGCGATGCATTGCCAATCACCGCCTTCGCTGCGGGACAGGAAGCCAGAATATGGGCATGCACCGCCGCGGCGGCCGACAGGCCGCGCGTGATCTGCCGGATCCTCTCCAGAGCGTCCCGGCGTATGCAGCAGGAGAGCGACAGCCGGCCGCCGTCGGCCCAAACCATGCCGCCATAACCCCGGGAAAGACCAGCAACGGCATCAGATCGGGCGCCAGCGAGGCGCCTGGAAATGCGCCTTGAACCCAAGAAAGTCGGGGCTGCTGTGGCCTTTTCCAGGTTGCTGGCGAGCTTGCCAGGTTCCCAAGAGCCATGTGCGGCGATGACTACCGGGGCGACGAGGACTCTCGCTCTCCTTGCGCGTCTCAATGCGCACATGCGACGACTCGCCGTGCGGGTGATCTCGGTGGCACGCCAAGGCTGAAATACCGCGACGCCCGCCGAACGCGCTGTGTCGAGCAGACGTGTCCAGCACATCGCGCCCAAGCGCTCGCCCGAAACTGTCTCCGCGCGCCGCGGGCATCGACGCCTCGATGCTTGGTCCGGAAGCAAAGAGAGCAACCCGCCGAACTTCCGGACCAGCCAGCGCGCGGACGTCGTGCGCCGACACCCAGTCGGTCAAGGATATGCATGTTCACGGCGGACATGAACTCGCCGCAGACCTTGCGCCGCGGAAAGTCGCTGCGCTCGACGATAGCGACCTTCGGCCCTGCAGCGCCAGCGCCAGGGCCGTTGAAAGCCGGCAGGGCCGGCGCCAATGACGATCGCATCGTATCTCATTGCACGCTCTCGGCACAAAACGCATGTGTGAACAGCCCGCGCCGGTGCTCTGCCAATAGAAGCCTTTTCGATTTGGCCAGAGACTGGTCAGCTCCTGGCCAATGAACCCTGCGCACACGCTGGCCGCGGCATCGTGCATGGTGACATCGTTGACGCCGATCAGTCTCAGCAACGCGCATCCGGCCAGCGCGAACCGTTTCGTCCTGGGCTCGGTGGCGACGAAGACGGGCGCAAGCTGCCGCGGCAGGCATTAAGAGCTCGGCCAGGCCGTCATCGTCAAAGTGGTGCAGAACCAGATTGACGCAGACGACATCGAAACGCCCGTTGCCAGGACGGCGATCAACTCGAAAATATCGTCGACCACCGGCAGGCGCGCCAGCCGAGCTCCGCGAACTCGGCGCTTCTCGCCTGGGTCACCAGGTCGACCTGGTCCACCATCACGAGTTCGACGTCGCGCCAGCCACATCCGCCGCGCCACGGCAAGCATGAAAGCGCCGTCGCCACACCCAAGCTCCAGAATTCGCTGCGGAGACGCCTAACGTGCCGGCGCAGCAGCGCGGCCATGATCCTGCTTTGCAACATCAGCGCATTGATCCAGACGAGGTCCCGTCGCGAGGCGATAGCCGCGGATCGTCGGCGGGCAGCGCATCGAGAATTCCGGCACGATCCGCCGTTGATGCAGCTCACGCGCATTTCAGGCTGCTTTCGCCGTCTGGAACATCATGGTTTCGGCTGTCAGACCCGGCCCGAACGCCATGGCACAGCCAAGCTTGTTCTCGTGCGGGCCTTCAGCATGCGCTCCAGCACGAACATCACGGTCGCCGAGGACATGTTGCCGTTGTCCCTGAGCACCTCGCGAGACGTGTCGAGCGCTGTCGGGATCGAGTTCGAGCGACCGTTCGACCGCATCGAGGACCGATCGACCACCAGGGTGAACAGCCCAGAAGTCGATGTCGCACGCTCTTGTTGCCGAGGATATCGCCGATGCCGGTTTGGAGCGCGTCGTGGATGGCGCCCGGAACCTGTCCCGACAGCACCATATCGAAACCATCATCTTTCACGATCCACGACATCAGGTCACGGCCCTCTGATCGCGACAATGGCATGGGAGCGGTCGAGGCGAAGGCCGAACGGGTCGGCCGAAACGAGGCGGCCGCGCAGCCATCGCCCCATAGGCAAAACGAGAGCAGCTTTTCGAGATCGCTGGTCTGCCGCAGGTGCAACGTGCAGAGTTCGATATTCACAACCAGTACCCGGGCGTCGCGACTCGGCTCTCACGATATGGCGGGCCAATTTGAGCGCGTTGATTGCGGCGTAACACCCCATGAACCCGATAATGGTGCGTTCGACAGTCGTAGGCAGTCCGCAGCGAGCCACGAGTTCCAGGTCCAGACCCGGAGCCGAAAATCCGGTGCATGTCGTCAAAATCAGATGCGTGACCCTGGACGCTCTTCTTCCGGCAAAACCTTGTCGACCGCCGTGGCTGCCAGGATCGGCGCGCCTGCGTTGAACATCTCCATCCGCTTGGCTGTTCCGGGAAAGGCGCCTCTGAAGAAAGATGCAATCGCGATCGACGCTCTTTCCCTCCGGATCCTCCGAGGGAGCAAAACATGAGAAGCGATGTTCGATGCCGCCACGGTGCGCCATGCGGCTGAACATAGCCCGGCGACGAGGATCATCCGACAGTGTGAGTTGGGCGAAGTCGATGAAAAACCGATGCACATCGTGCTCAGGGACGGCGGTCGCAATGCGATTTAAATAGGCTTCACTAGACATGTGGAACGAACGATTTCAGTTGGCGCCTTCATCCGGCGCGACGCTGCCAGAATGGCAAACGCACGAAAAGCGGATTTGCTCAAAGTTTTGCAAGCTATGCCGTCTTGAAGACGTAAACCGCTTGCACCCTCTTCGGTAGCATCCATTCGAAGTCGCCACACTGCGCCGATCGGCGGCCACGCCCGTAGAGGAAATTGGCGCGATCTAGCTCATTGTGGCGGGTCTTGGATAGTGGAGGAGGCGGCCCACCGGTACGACAGCAGGTTAGTGCTGTGTATCGAGGGTAACGCAATGAGACTTGAATTTTGTCGGCATTCGCTGCCGGGCCTCAGAACGGCATTTCAAGCGATTGCGAGAACTCGAGATGGCAGCCTGATCGGCCATGAGGCCTTTGCGCGAAATCTTCGCGGTCGCGTTCCACTCATCCTCCTTAAGGACAAGGCGTCGCTCGAGCTGGCGCGTTTTGACGCTCATTGCCGGGAAAGTGCAGTTTTCCGGGCTGATTCGCTTGGGGCGAGCAAAATGCTGTTTCTCAATGTTGTCCCCTGCGCGATCGATCATCCGGACTATGGCATTCGCCGTACAATTGAGTTTGCGGTTGACCTGGGCCTGGCTGCCCAACAACTCGTTTTCGAGATTACCGAGCACCAGCCCCTCAGCGACTGGAAATCGGCACGGAAATACATAGACAAATGCCGCAGCGACGGCATCGCCATAGCTATCGATGATTTTGGGGATGGCAACAACAATAAATGGGAATTCATAGAGGCGCTGCAGCCGGAAATTGTCAAACTTAGCAAAAATACAACATCGAATTTGGCCGGGGTATATCCAGGTCTCGTCGAGCCATGATCGACAAATTGCTGAAAAATCAAGTTGCGCTGATAGCAGAAGGCGTTGACGAGGCTGAAAAGGTATTGATCGTAGAACAGCGGGCATAGAATGGGCGCAGGGCTACTATTATTCAAAGCCAGTGATTGATCAGCTACCGGAAAGTTTTTTGGACCGGCATTTTAGAAGTGACGCTAAAGCGTAGGACACGCGCTTCATAGTCTTATCAGAGCAGGCCCACACAATCGCGTAAACGCTAGGTTACCTCGCCTGGTGGCCCCGCGCACTGGTTTCGGTCCTCAGCATTTCCCGAGGCAACAGTCCAAACCTCGCCTTGAATGCGGCTGCGAATTGGCCGAGATGCAAAACCCAGGCCGACTGCTACACTGGTAACGGTCGTCCGTGGCCCCGCGGTCGCGAGAGCATCGCGCGCCAGTTCCAGACGCTTGGCGGCAACATATTTGCGCGGTGTTGTGCCCAGATGGTCTTCGAACGCCCTTTGGAGGCTGCGGATACTGCACCCCGCCGCCGTGGCGATGTCACGGATCGACAGCGGCCTGTGCGCCTCACGCTCGATGAAATGAAGTGCTTCGCGAAGGATATAGGGCTGAATTGAAGGCGTCTTTGTTGCCTGAGAGCTTGATGCGTATCCTGCATGTTGCTCAAGAAGCAGCGTCAGCAACTGATCTTCAATGAGAGAAGCTCCTATTGGCGACAGTCGCCTCGAGGCCATCGTTTCCTCCACATAGGCGATGAAGCTGATCCAGCGTCGGACAAATCCTTCGTCGAAAGCTTCAATCCTGAAGCTTATCGTGCCCTCCACAGGACACCCGATCAGGTGCTCGAGGTAGGCAAGCAACTTGTCCTTGAGAAACAATGAGAACAGTCTTTTTCCTTGGCGTCGGGGTCATGTGAGATTTTCTGGTGCATCTCGGAAGACAGCGACAAGCCGGGGCGCACATCAATTTCCACCTTGCCGAATCTTGGGAACGCGATCGTCCCGAATGGACGGAAGAGACCAGATAGTTCCCTGGCGCAGTCACTCTGTCGCTCTCGACGGCCGTACCGAAGACGATGTCGGGCAGGCGCACGCTTGCAAGGTCGAGTTAGGAAAAGTTGGGATCCGCGCTCCTGTCGGGGGGCGTCCAAAATCGAATTTGTTATCCGTCGACTTGGCAATGTCGGCATGAAGGTCGTCGATATTTGCTGGTCAGTTCGAGGGGTTTTCTCATGGGTTTTGACGGAGCGCTCATAGGCGCTGTCGCAGGTCTTGCGGAAAGGATCATCGGGATTGGCCAGGTTCCCGTGGCTGCTTCTGAGTTCTTTGGCCTGGAGTTGGATGAAACTCTGGGATGGCCGTCCCCGCCGGAAAGCAGGTGACACCAATGGCCGCAGCTCTTTTGCGAGCTTGCGTCTAAAACTATGATCCCGCTGTTGGAAGCATGATTGTCCTATTAAGCGTCAGTCATAACTTACCAATCTAGATCACTCAAGGGCGTTCTTGCTCTTTTCGCGCTAATTTTGGCGCGTTTTGCGCTTTTCTGTCGCGTGCATGGATAGAACTGGCCTGGCGATTGACTGGTGTTCCACGATCAATCACGAAGGGGGCGGTGCGGCACCTCGTTGCTTCCCTCGCTAAAATGCAATTTGGACACGAGGCCAAGTTGCAGTTGCCGGATCGGACACGGGGGTGGCTGCGACAGATGGCGAGTGGTGTGTGATGCCGTAGCCCGACAAGGAGATGGGCACAGGGAAATGAGCGTGATGGGGTATCGTCTGAATCCGGAGCAGGAGTTCG
>CAVQCL010000046.1:0-36407 GCA_963710935.1 uncultured Alphaproteobacteria bacterium
TGGGCATCCCCCGCCTCAGCCGTCGATCCGCTGGCCTCGAACAACGGTCTCTATCCACCGGCCGGTGTCTGGGATGGCTCCTACCGCAATCTCAACTACGATTATCCGGAAAGCGCCACCGGTAATTGGCTGCAAAGCGCGCCGCGGCAACCGCTGACGATCGGCGCCGCCCCCGATTACGTCGCGAAGCTGAAGAATTATCTCGAACCTTCGATGCGCGGCATGATCGAGAACCCAAATGAATGAGACCCCGCCGCCAATGACTGGTACGGCATGATCTGGCAAGGCGACGGGTCTAAGGGTTCCAGCGGTGTGACGGATCCCGGTTCCGGCCAGGAAGCAATCCTCGGCTCATTTTCAGGCCAGATCATCACGCAAGGCACATTCGCGGCCTATGGCCTGAGCACCGATATGCAAAACCACACGGTGATCTATTACAATTCTTTGTCGGCGACGATGCTGAACAAGCTATGGGCAGACCCCTTCAACCCTAACCGCAAGGCGGTGTCGTTTCCCGAAGGCGGCATGGTTGTGAAGGCAGCCGGCGTGACCCCGACGCCGCAGCAATGGCCGGTGGTGGAGGGTTCGTCAGTTTGGAACGTCTATCGCCCGACGGTTACGGCGCTAACGAACCCGAACTACAGTCCAAACACAGCCAAGCCGGAAGTCGTCCCGCTCAGGGTCCTGCAATTCGACATCATCGTGAAGGATACTGCGGCTTCGCCACAGACCGGTTGGGTATTCATCACCTACGTCTATGACAAGGACGCTCCCGGCAAGAGTACCTGGGATCGGCTGGTGCCGCTGGGCGCTATGTGGGGTAACGACCCGCAATTCGCCACGCAGCCGTCCGGGACCGATCCAAACGGCGGCCCCCTGCAGGAGACATGGATCAACCCCGATGCGCCGGACTACGCGAAGTCGTCGCTAGGTTGGGGCGGAAGGCTGTCTGGTCCCATCGACGTTTCCGAGCGCCACAATGTGGTGCTAACCAATGGCAAGCGTCTGGAGGTGCTGGCCGCGTCGTCCTGTCTCAGCTGCCATGGCACGGCGCAGTTCCCTTTGGTCTCCAATCTCTATCCGTCTCCCAACCGGACGTTTCCTCGTGAGGGCTCGCTGTTTCCGATGTATCCGCCAGGGTCGCCCATGTGGGCTCGCTGGTTCCAGAACAAGCCAGGCTCAGAACCGCAGAACGCCAACACGGGTTCATATCCCTGGACTACGATATGCTGATCATGTTTGCGCTGAGCGCGTTCGACGCCGCGGCCGGCAATGATGAATTCGTGCAGGAACATGTCGACGTCCACTAGAACGACTACCCATGGTCTCGGCGCCGTAGCCGGCGGCGTCGCAAAAGACGCGTCGACAGCCTCTCAGCATCGACAGCTAACGGTGATGTTCGCCGATCTCGTCGGCTCCACCGCCCTGCTGGAGGAGCATGGTCCTGAAGCCTTCAGTGACCTTTTGCGCATCTATCACAACCTCTGCACCGAGGCGACGCGGGCGCAGGACGGAACGGTGGCCAACTATCTCGGCGACGGGGTGATCAGCTATTTCGGCTATCCCCGCGGCATGGAGGACGATCCATTGCGCGCGGTACAGGCGGCTTCGATGATCCTGCACAACATTGAGGCGGTCAATCGCGGCCTGGTGAGCGTCAAGCTGGCGGCACGTATCGGCATCGCCACCGGGCGCGTGATCATCCACCAAAAAGCCGGTGATCACTATGGCGAGAATGTCGTCGGCGCCTGCCTCAACAAGGCCGCACGCCTGCAGACCGTCGCATCAGAAAACTCCGCCATTGTGTGCAGCGCCACCCGTAAGCTTGCTGGCAAGGCGTTTGACTTCGAAAATCTTGGGCCGCTGGCACTGAAAGGCTTCGAGCTCCAGGAAACGGTCTATAAGATCAAACCGCGGCGGCGCAAAGGACTGAGCCGCTTCGAGGCGTTGCGCGGTGAACGCCGCTCGCCGCTGGTCGGCCGAAAACGAGAGCTCGATAGCTTGAGCCCGATGATCGAGCGCGCCTCGACGGGAAATGGCGGCGCGGCGGTCATCGTCGGCGAACCTGGCATCGGTAAGTCGAGGCTTATCGAGGCGCTGCGCCAGACGCATGAGAACGCCCGCTACCTGTCGTTGCAATGCTCGCCTGCGCACCAATTTTCGTCGTTGCACCCGATACGCGACTATCTCGACTGGGTTTCGGGCGTGAACGCCAAGGACCTGCAGGAGGCGCGCCGCGATAAGCTTCGGCGGCTCTTCCAGGCGGCGTGGCAAACCAATGAGGAGCAGACGGCGGTATTGATGGACGTCGTCGCGCCAAGCGGCCAGGAGCAGGAGGCCAATGCCGACATCGGGATCTTGCTGAAGAGGATGATGGCGTTCCAAATCCTGTCCAAGCGTGTATTCAGTACGGGTGTGCCGGGACGCCCGCTGGTGCTGGTATTCGAGGATATTCATTGGATTGACCCAACCTCGGCGCAATTTCTGGAGCACCTCACGAAAAATGTCGGCCATCAAGCTTGCATAGTGTTGTCGACGACCCGGCCGGAAGGACCCTTGGCAGATCGCCTTGAGGTGTTGGGCGAGGTGATCCGCCTCGAAAGGCTGAGCGACGAACAGGCGATCGAATTGGCCCGCGCGGCAGGGCATTCCATTGGTCTTGATGATCGGACGCTCCAAGTCATCATCGAAAAATCGGATGGCGTGCCGCTGTTCGTCGAAGAATATGCTTCGATGTTGGCGGACCGCGGTGGTGTTGCCAACAAGGTCGACGGGGCTGTCGAAATTCGCAATATTCCGCTCACTCTGGCCGGGCTGGTGCAAAACAAGCTCGACAGGCTCGATCCGCATGCCCAGTTGGTTGCCCGCATTGGCTCAACGCTGGGCCGGGTATTCGATATCCAGCTTGTGCGGGCAATTTCAGGGCTTTCCCGTGCCGCGTTTGACAAGGCGCTGGATGCGCTTACCGCTGCGGATATTTCCCATCGCGACGGCGAATCAGGCAGTCCAACTGCTACGTTCAAACATGCGTTGGTGCAGGATGCCGTTTACGCCTCGATCGGCGCGCAGGAACGGCGGCGGCTGCACGGTTCAGTGGCCGACCTGATGCTGACCGAGAAGGATGGACGGCGCACCAGCGCCGAAGTCCTGGCGGGACATCTGTTCAATGCCGGTCGGTATGCCGAGTCGTCGAGATGGCGTCTTACCGCCGCGATGAATGCGGCGGGCGAAGGCAGCGCCGCCGAGGCATTGGCACATATCACCCGCGGACTGGCGGCTATCCATGAACTCCCGGAGGGAGATGAGCGCGACGGGCTTGAGCTGCAGCTACGTGCCATCGAAGGACCGACCCTGATGGTGACCCGGGGCCCGGGCAGCCCGGCATTTGGCACCGTGCAGGCACGCGCGCTGGAATTGCTGCGCATACACGGCAAGCCCGAGAACCTTGTGCCTGTGCTCTATAACACGGCCCTGCACGACTGGGCCTGCGGTCGTCTGGCCGATGCCGACCGCACGGCCGATGAGATGTTCAAAGTGCTGGCGGCCGAGCCATCCGATGGCGCCTATCTCGCCGCGCACACGATGCGCGGGCTCGTCGCCTGGCACCGCGGCGACAATCGGACGGCGCTCGAAAATCTTACCGCAACGCTCTCGCGCTACGATCCGACGCTACATCGCGAATTCTACATGCGCTTCCTGAAGGAATTCGGTGTTTTTGGCCACTTTTATCGTGGTCTCACCCATACGGTAATGGGCGATGTCGACGCCGGCGCACAACAAGCCGAGGCTGCGCTGGAACTGGCCAGACTGGTCAAGCGGCCGCACGCTTATGGTTTCGGCCTGCTGGCCAATTTCGTGCCTGCCATTATGCGCGACGACGTTGCGACTGCTGCCCGCTACGGCGAAGAAAGCCTGGACTTTTCGGGCCGGCAAGGTTTTCCCGAGTTCATCGGCATGTCGATGGTCTGCCTAGGTTGGGTCAAAGCAAGACGCGGCCAGACCGATGCCGGCATTCAACAGATGGAAGAAGGCTCTGCGCTGTGGGCGATGACGGGCTTCGAAAACTGGCAGGCCTTTTTCGCTACACTGCTTTCCGACTTCTACGTTCATGTGGGTCGGCTCGCCGAAGCGCGCGCCTTGCTGGAACTTCACGGCGAGCGTGCGGCGCGCTTCGGAGAGGCGCAGTTCGAGCCGTTGATTGCACGCTCATGGGCGTTGCTGCTCGCGGCGCAAGGTGATGTGACAGGCGCAGCCGCTTGCGACGAAGCGGCGCGCGAAACGGCCGCCAGGAACGGCGCTGGGCTCTGGTTGCGACAATAGGTTCGCGCTGGGGCGTTACGTCAGTCGAACCCATGGCACCTATCCATTACCCAGTTTCAAGCGGTTCTGCGGCAGCGCCTGAAATTCGCGGCTCTCAGCTGCGAGCACACATCAACGCGCGGCTCTTGACAGTGCACGGATGCGCTGGGCGAACGACCGCCGCTAGGACTATTCCGCCGCCTCCCCTTTCATCTCCAGATAGCTTTCCAGCGAATCATCCATGGCCTTGAGCCAGGGCGTGTGGTGCATCGGGGCCATCGTGCCCGTCATCAACGAGCGATAGGCGTGGTCGCGGAAGCTCATGATGTCCTCGCCCTTGTGATGCTCCCACTCCATGAAGGTCTGGTTGGTCGCCTCGATATCGAACGAGGGATAGTCGGTCTGCTCGACCAGCTCCTTGGTATAGTCGCCCTGGAACCAAATCATCTGCTCGGCGTCCTCAAGCGTTTCCTCGCGGGCACGCCATTTCTGGCCGTGGGCGGCCATCGCCGCGGCGGACGGCAGCTTGATGCGGCCCATGATAACGTCGCGCGCGAACCAGGCCTGCGCGTCGAACATGTTGAACGTATAGAATTGGTCCTGCATGCCGATGTAGGAGAGCCGCGGATTGTTTTCCCACACCACGCCCTGGTAGAGCCCGCTCGGCCACATCCGGTTGGTGGTCTTCAGCTTCAGATCCTCGGTCAGGAACGGGAAGCTGTGCAAGTAGCCAGTGCACAGGATGATGGCGTCGACGTCCTTGCTGGTGCCGTCTTTGAAATGCGCGGTCTTGCCGACGACTTTCTGCAGCAGCGGCACCTCCGTCCAGTTTTCCGGCCATTTGAAACCCATCGGCTTCGAGCGGTAGCTGGAGGTAATCGATTTCGCGCCGTATTTGTAGCATTGCGAGCCGATGTCCTCGGCTGAATAGCTGCGGCCGATGATCAAAATATCCTTGCCCTTGAATTCCATGGCATCGCGGAAATCGTGGCTGTGCAGGATGCGGCCGTTGAAGGTCGAGAAACCTTCGAAAAAAGGCACGTTCGGCACCGAAAAATGCCCGGAGGCAACGACCACGTTGTCGAATTCTTCCGCGTAGGTGACGTCGTTGGTGCGGTCGTGCGCGGTGACGGTGAACTTCTTCGTTTCGTCGGAATAAGTGACCATGCGCACCGGGCTGTTGAAGCGCACCCATTTGCGCACGCCCGACTTCTCGACCCGGCCTTTGATGTAGTCCCACAGCACCGCCCGCGGCGGGTACGAGCCGATCGGTCGGCCAAAGTGCTCCTCAAAGGTGTAGTCAGCAAATTCCAGACATTCCTTCGGGCCGTTCGACCAAAGGTAGCGGTACATCGAGCCGTGCACAGGGTCGCCATGCTCATCGAGGCCTGTGCGCCAGGTGTAGTTCCACAGGCCGCCCCAGTCCGACTGTTTTTCGAAACAGACGATTTCGGGAATCTCGGCACCCTTGTCTGCCGCTGACTTGAAAGCGCGAAGCTGAGCAAGGCCGGATGGCCCGGCGCCAATGACTGCAACACGCGTGTTCATTCCAACCCTCCCGATTCTATTCCCTAGCGAAAACAAATTTCACTGACAGTGACAGTAATTGCCGTTCGGAAGCTGTCAACAGCGGTCGCGACGAAACATTGCTCCACGTTACGATTAGGGCCGCACGTTGGTGCAGCGAAAGTACAAGGAAAAACAACCCGATCCTGCAAACTTGCAGTTGCTACGGCGGTTGCGCTTCGCTATCGGCTGCGAATATGTTCACCTTGAGTGAAATAAATCTTCGGAAAGGGGCGACATGGTGAAGACTGCTTCTGGCCTCAAGCCCCGCGCCGGGCCGGCTGTCGGCAAGCCTTTGGCGTCACTGAAAGGCGCGTCAGGCGACGGGCGCACGATCCGCTCACCATTGACGCAGAACCCGCATGCCGTTCGCGACACAAGGGAAAAGGTGCTTGAGGTGGCGATCGGTCGCGAAGTCAGGGCGTTCCGCAAGAAGCTCGGCATCACTGTTGCCGACCTCGCTGTGGCGACCGACATCTCGCTCGGCATGCTATCGAAGATCGAGAACGGCATCACCTCGCCGTCGCTGACCACGCTGCAGGCGCTGTCGCGGGCGCTCGGCGTTCCGGTCACCGCCTTCTTCCGGCGCTTCGAGGAAGAGCGCAGCGCCGTTTTCGTGAAAGCAGGCGAAGGGCTGGACGTCGAACGGCGCGGCACACGCGCCGGCCACCAGTACAATCTGCTCGGCCATATCGGCTCGAACACAAGCGGCGTCGTGGTCGAGCCCTATCTGATAACGCTGACCGAGGATTCCGACGTCTTCCCGACCTTTCAGCACGAGGGCATGGAATTTCTCTACATGCTGGAAGGCGAGGTCATTTACCGGCACGGCAGCAACCTCTACCACATGAAGCCCGGTGACAGCCTATTCTTCGATGCTGACGCACCGCACGGCCCAGAGCAGCTGACAGTACTGCCGATGCGCTATCTGTCGATCATTTGCTATCCGCAAAACAGCGCGGGCTGAGGCCCGCTTCAGCACAGCGGCGCGCAACTGCAACAATCACCCGGCCACGCAGGCTGCTGCAAGGCCGTTGACGCCGTTCGGTGGACGCGCCTCAGTCCGGCCCGAACCCCGGCGAGGTCGGGCTGCCGTCATCGAGCTTCGACAGCCATTCGACAAGCGTCGGCCGGTAGCGCGTCAGCCCCTTGTATGTCGCGAGTTCGTCGGGCAGATCGCGGATCACGCGGTGCAGGCGGCGCGCCCATTTGGGCTGTGTGATCAACTCGTCCATTTTGATCAGGTAACAGCGGATCGGGAACACCAGCCCGTTGGAGCGCGGCAGCCGCCAGAAACTCTGCAGCTCGACGCGCAGATGTACCTTGTCGCCGACATTCTCCGGCGTCACCGTGGCCCGATCCGGACCCCATTTGTGATAATTTTCGGGGCTGGTGTCGAGGCGAGGATTGATGGTCATCGTCCAGTTCAGGCGCCGCGCCGGCCTGCCCTGCTGGATGTTGGTCAGGAATTTCAGCGCGCGGGTAAAGATGCCTTTCTCATGAGCGAGCGGCACCGGCGCATGCCACTCGAAGAAATTCATGCCGATGTCGAAATCCAGCGACCAGTCGGCTTGCGTGGTGACTATGCCGGCGTCCATCCACAGATTGCCGTCGCGTTGGTCGAGGATGCAGAAATCGCCCTGGCTCTGGCGGGTGATGTATTCCATCGGCCCGTACGGCAGCGTCGACAAATCGCCGAAGGTGAAGCTGTCGTCGATGCCGAGCGGCCGGTTGATCCAGCGCCACCTGTCGCCGTCGCGGGTCAGCGTGAAGTGCTCGGGATAGCCGAGCGCCTGCTGCTCCATCAAAAGCTCGAGCAGGTCCCAGCCGGCCAGCGTCATATGCGGCAGCGACTGGCAACGCAGCGGGTCCTCCGCAAGCACCAGCGCGCGGTCCTGCATCTCGGCGACATAGTGCTCGTCGACGTCGATCAGGTTCTCCAGCACGCTGCCCTTCGGCCCGACGACGTGCGGCTCGATGTTGACGGCATACATGTAGGCGTCTTCATGGAAGGGAAACGGGAACCGCCTGATATGCTCGGGGCTGTTCCTGAACGTGAAATCATCACGGAACGTCTCGGTGCGGAAATTGATGCCCATCGATATCTCCTACCTCTCCAAGACCAGCGAGCGGCCCTCGAAGCGCGACACGCACGGCATGATCTTCTTGCAGGAGCGGTGCTCTTCCTCGCTCAGCCAGTGGTCGTTGTGCATAAATATGCCGTCATGCGAGATGACGTTGGTTTCGCACTGGCCGCAGACGCCGCCGCGGCAGAGATAGGGCGGGTCGACGCCGGCCGCCTCGATCGCTTCCAGCAGGCTCTGCTGCTCGTCGACGCGGATGGTCTTGCCGCTGACGGCGAGCGTGACGTCGAAGGGCGCGCCTGGCTGCGGGGCGGCGAAATGCTCGAAGTGCACGGTCTCGGCCGGCCAGCCCAATGCGGCTGCGCGGTCGCGCACCCAATTGATCATGCCTGCCGGGCCGCAGACATAGAGATGCGTGCCGAGCGGCTGCGAGGAGAGCAGACGTTCGAGTTCGATCTGCTCGCCGCGATCGTCGTGATAGAGGTGGACGCGCCGGCCGTAGCGCTGCTGTAAGCACATCGGCATAGGTGCCGAGAGACGCGTTGCGGCAAGAATAGTGAAGCTCGAAATTGCCGCCTTCTGCGGCCAGCTGCGCGGTCTGCGCCATGAACGGCGTGATGCCGATGCCACCGGCCAGCATCAGATGCTTTCGGGCGCGCAGGTCGAGCGAGAACAGATTGACGGGATAGCTGATCACCATCTCGTGCCCCGGCTTGACCCTGCCGGTGCATGAAAAGCGAGCCGCCGCGACCGACATCGTCGCGGCGCACGCTGATCGTGTAGTCGCGCGTGTCGAGGGGCGAGCCCATCAGCGAATATGGGTTGAGCCTCGTCCGCTCGCCGTCGCGCATCTCGACCACGATATGCGCCCCGCCGGAGAAGGTGGGCAACAGGCCGCCGTCGCGCCGGCGGAAATGGAAGCGCGTGACGAGATCGTTGACCGGAACGACGTCGCTCACCGTCACATCGAGCTTGGTGGTTCCCGTGCTCACCGGAAGATTTCCTCGGCTGCCGGAATCTCGGTCCGATCCTCGGCGTTGATACAGACGCCCTGGAAGGCAGCCAGGCGCCGCGAGTAGTGATCGCGTACCAAAAGAAGAAGGCCACAGTGCGAGCATGTCGCCGGCTGCGTCGTCACATTTTCGGTGACGCCCTTGCAATGGACGCATTGCACGCGCCGCGCCAGCGAGCCGCGATGCTCGGTCTGGATAGAGGTGTGATCGATGCCGGCTTCCAGCGCCACCTGCATCGCCTGGCCGATCAGCCCTTCGGTGCCGGCGAGATAGACGCGCAGGCCCATATGCGCGTTGGCCAGCGTCTGCTTGCAGGCGCGGCAGCGCGCTGGCGAAGGAATGGCCCTGGTAGAACTGGCCAGGTTTGAGTGCCTCCAGCGCAGCGACGTGGCCGCCGTCACGACCGGGGATGAACACGATGTGGGCATCGGCGAAGAAGCCGGTCGGCGCCTTGGCCGCCATGTCGACGATCGCCAGCGCACCATCAGCATCCGCCACGAAAAGATGATGCCGGCCCGGCTGCGGAGACAGAGTCCCGTAGACCGGTCGGCTGATGATGCTTTTGGCTGCCATCCGTGCAGTTTGCCTCAGCCTTGCGCGGTGCGCTTTGTCTTTTTCGGGTCGTCGAAGGGTAGCGGCTGGGCCGTCGCCTTGATCGCACCGCTCTTGTTGCGGATCTCAAGCTTGGTTCCCTTGACCGCGCAGTCGACGTCGAGCCGGGCGATGCCCATCGATTTCTTGACCAGCGGCGAATACATGGCGCATGTCACCACGCCCACCTTGCTGCCGTCGCGATAGACCGGCGCGCCCTCGTCGGCGGGTTCCTTGCCGTCGAGCAGCACGCCGAAAATCTTGAAGCGCTCCTTGCCCTTGAGACGGTAGTGCTCCTCGGCGCCGCGGAACCCGGTCTTGCCCGGGCTGACTGTGAAGTCGAGGCCGAGTTCCCACAACGTGTCGCCGGGGCCTTCGTTGTCAAACGGATATTTCTGGGAATTGTCGTAGGGGTAAAACAGCAGGTAGCTCTCGACGCGGAGCATGTCGAGCGTGGTGAAGCGGCACGGGATGATGCCCACCTTCTTGCCATCGCTGAGGATGGTATCCCAGATCGTGCCGGCATCCTGGCCGCGGCAGAAAATCTCGTAGCCGCGCTCGCCGGTATAGCCGGTGCGCGAGATCATCACCGGAAAGCCGAACAGCCGCGTCTGCATATGATGGAAATAGGGAAGGTCGCGAATGCCAGGCACATGCTTGGCGAGGTAGTCGACCGCCTTCGGGCCCTGCAGCGACAGGTCGTGCAGATTGTCGTCGAAGCGCAAGGAGACGTCGCGGCCCATCGCGGCGCGCTGCAGCTCCTCGTGGCCGGTGCCCGAGCCGTGCACGACCATCCAGGAATTCGGGCCGGTGCGGTAGAGAATGCAGTCGTCGGTGAACTTGCCCTGCTCGTTCAGCATGCAGGCATAGGCCGATTTGCCGGGATAGATCTTCTCGACATCGCGTGTCGTGGCAAGGTCGATCAGATGCGAGGCGTGCGGCCCGGTGATGTGGACCTTCTTCAGGCCCGATACATCCATCAAGCCGGCCTTGGTGCGGATGGCGACATATTCCTTGTCGGGATCGCCGCTGTAGCTCCAGGCGGTTCCCATGCCGCTCCAGTCCTCGAGATTGGAACCGAGCGCGCGGTGGCGATCCGCCAGGGTCGAGAATCTCCAGGATTGAGTCATCGCTCGTTTCTCCGCTGCACGATTTTCCGCTCCGCGCGGCTACAGTTTCTCACATACCGCGCCGGGCACGATATTGCCCCGATTTCGCAAAACCGCGCAATACTCCTGTGCAAAAAGTTTTACTGATAGGCAAATGTTGTCACCGCTTTTCCATCAGCTCCTGCTTGACAAAGTCGCGAAACGGGAGTGATCTTCGAGAAAAATATTTCACTCTCTTGAAAGAGTGCAAGTCGGAGCTCGACCGGGACGTCGAGGCGATCCGAATAGGGGAGAAATCATGGCCGATCTGAACCAACGCAAGGAATCCCTCTATCGCTCGGATGTCCGCGGCGCGATCGCCATGGTGGTCGCCCTTTGGATCACGATCCTCTTCGTCCTGTTCCAGACTTGGCCCTTCGTTCCCAACGGCGGGATCAAGGTGGTGCTCGTCATCGCGGCGGCGGCGGTGCTGATCTTCAACACCGCGGCCATCGTGGCGATGCTGAAGAACTACAAGCTCGACAAGGATTTCATCTACGGGCTGGACATCAAGCACTACGACGCTTCGCGCAATCGCCAGTCCTGAGCCGTCCTGAGGGAGACAAGAAATGGCCCGCTACACGCCGCCTGTGCAGAGCAAGTCCGCTCAGGTCATCGACATCGTCTTCGTGGTCGGCGCGATCTTCGTCGCGCTCTGGCTGCCGCTCAAGCTCGGCCTCGCCGGCGCCGCCAAGGCGATCGACAAGATCGAGGCGCCGACCTGGGAGACTCTCGGCCAGAACGCCACAATGTCGGGCATCTGGGAAAAACTCGGCTACACGCCCGAGACCGCGCACGACATCATCCAGAACAGGTTCCATTACATCATCGACTGGCCGGCGCTGATCGCCATCACCGTGGTGCTCATCGCCTACTTCGTCTTCCTGTTCCGCGCATCGGACAAGGAATACCGCGAGGTGATCGCGGAAAAGTTCGACGACAAATAAGAAGATACGCCGGGGGAAACCTATGTGGTTCACACTCTCTTATGCGGCATGGGGCATTTCGGCCGCGCTCGTCCTTTGGATGCTCTTCGACTGGTTCAAGACTGACTCGACCTATTCCGAAGAGGTGCTGACCTCATCGCGTGAAGGCGAACTCGAAGCCGTCGCAGAGGAGCATCGGGTATGACCGACACCACCGCTTCACCGTCGCTCGCTCCGGCCATCCATGGCGACCGCGTCTCGTTGCTGCGCGTGCTTGGTCCCGTCCATGTCTGGGCCCTCGGCGTCGGCATCGTGCTGGTCGGCGAATTCACCGGCTGGAATTTCTCCGCCGACAAGGGCGGCGCGCTCGCCGCTCTGATCGTCTGCTGGGTCGTCGGCCTGCTCTACACGTCGGTCGCGATGATCGATTCGGAAGTGACCTCGACGGTCGCCGCCGCCGGCGGGCAATACGCCCAGGCCAAGCACATCGTCGGTCCGCTGATGGCCTTCAACGTCGCGCTGTTCCTGGTCTTCGCCTACACCATGCTCGAGGTCTCGGACGCCATCCTCGTCGGCGATCTTATGGTGACGGTAGCCGGCACCGAAGGGCTTGAACGCCACGGCTTCGTGGTTCTGACGATCTGCGTGCTGGCCTGGCTGAACTATCGCGGCGTGCTGATGACGCTGAACTTCAATTTCGTCATCACGGCGCTGGCCTATCTGTCGATCCTGATCCTGTTCTTCTCGGTGCAGCCGTGGAGCCAGGGCGCGGTGCTTCAGCTCGGCCAGCTGGTGACGCCGGAGAATGCCCTGCCCTACGGGTGGATCGGCGTGATCGCGGCATTCCAGTTCGGCCTCTGGTATTATCTCGGCATCGAGGGCACGACGCAGGCGGCCGAGGAAGTCCGCTCCCCGTCGCGCTCGCTGCCCTACGGCACGATGGCCGGCATGATCACGCTTTTGATCGCCGCGGCAATCACCTGGTATGTCTGCGCCAGCCTGCTGCCGTGGGAATATCTCGGCTTCACCTTCTTCCCGCTCTATGACGCGGCGCGGGTCACCGGCAGCGGCTCGCTGGAGTTCATCCTGTTCTGGGGAACCGTGCTGTCGGCGGTCGCATCGGCCAATGGCTGCATCAACGACTCCGCGCGCGCCTGGTTCTCGCTCGGCCGCGACCGCTATCTGCCGAGCTGGTTCTCCGCGGTGCATCCGAAGTACCGCACGCCCTACCGCTCGATCCTGTTCCTGCTGCCGATCGCGCTGGCCTTCGCCTTCATCGCCGACCTGAACCAGGCCATCACCTTCTCGATCCTGTCGGGCGTGCTGCAATACACCTTCATGTCGATCAACGTCATGATGTTCCGCAGAAAATGGCCGCTCGGTTCGATCCGGCGCGGCTATACCCATCCATTCCATCCGATTCCGGCCATCGTGCTGTTCACCCTGTGCTGCGTCACCTTCTTCGCCATCTTCCTCGGCTTCGGCTCGCAGCTGATCGCGATGGTGGCCTTCTACTTCCTGATCTCGTTGTGGTTCCACTTCTACCGCTACAAATTCGTCCGGCGCGGCGACCAGTTCACCATGCCATGGCCGAAACCTCAGGGATATTGATCGGGCGTCGACCAAAAGCCCGCCCGGAGTCGGGCGGGCGTTCGTTTGGAGGAACAGCGTGACATCGGCATTGCTTGCAGGCGCGGTGCTACTGGCGCTGGCTTTCCATCTTCGTCACCTGGTCCGGCGCAGCCGCGCCAGGGCGGCTGAAGCTGCGACCGCCGAACGGGCGAGCATCCTGGCCGTCGTTGCAGACGCCAGGGACGTTCCCAGCGGTACCGCCGGCGTCACGACCTTTGCCGGAAGCTGGAACGGCCAGCATGTCCAGATCCGGACGATCGTCGACACGCTGGCGACGCGAAAGCTGCCGGCCCTCTGGCTGAGCGTCACCATTGCCGAGAAGGTCCGCGTGCCGGCGATCTTCGACCTGATGATGCGGCCGGGCTCGGCGACGACATTCTCGAATTTCGACCACCTGCCGCACACACTGCCGACGCCGACAGACTATCCGGAAGGCGCGGTCATCCGCACCAACGGCAACGCTGAGCGCCAGCCCGCTCGAAATCATCGGCCGGCATCTCGATGTTTTTGCCGACAGTCGGGCGAAAGAACTGCTGATCACCGAAAACGGGATCCGCTTTGTCTGGCTTCTCGCAGAAGCCGACCGGGCGCGCTACGGGGTCTTCCGGCAGGCCGAGTTTTCCGGCGCAAATCTCGATCCGGCGCTGATCAATGCGCTTCTGGCGGAAGCCTCGTCCCTGCGCGCGGCGATCAACCGCGATGCGCTGAAGGTCGCGGCATGAATCCCGCCGAACCGCGACCGGCGAACCCCTATCTCGTGCTGGCAGCGGCGACGTTTCCCGGATGCGGCCACGTCATGCTGGGCATGGCGAGCCGTGGCCTGCAGTTTGTGTTCTTCATGGTGATCCTGGCCTGGGTGACGCTTAAAATCGCGCCCGCCGACGCCAGTTTCATCGGTCGCCATGCCGGCGGCGTGCTGATCTACGCACTATCCATACTCGACGCCTATCGGATCGCCCGAATACGGTACGCGCAATGGTCGTTTCGCGGCCGGGAGCCGAATTCTGGATGGCGACGGCAAAAAGTAATTACAGGAATATTTTTTTCATTCCAGTTGAAGGCTGCCCGATCCTTCGCTACTAATTGAAGGCAACAACCATTAGGAAGAGCGCGGCCATGTGCGGCATCGTAGGTTTGTTCTTGAAAGACAAGGCGCTGGAGCCGGAGCTTGGCGCATTGCTGTCGGGAATGCTGGTGGCGCTGTCCGATCGCGGACCGGACAGCGCCGGCATCGCCATCTATGGATCGGCCGGCAAGAAGCACTCAAAGATCACGATCCAGTCGGCCGATCCTGCGCGCGACTTCAAGGGTCTCGGCAAGGAACTCGGCGAAAAGCTCGGCGCCAAGGTGCACGTGATCGTCAAGTCGACGCACGCGGTCATCGAAGTCCCCTCGGACCGGCTCGTCGAGGCCCGCGACGCGATCGTCGAGCTGCGCCCGGCCGCGCGCATCATGGGCGTCGGCGACGTCATCGAGATCTACAAGGAGGTCGGCCTGCCCAGTACGGTCGTGGACCGCTTTGGGCTAGACGAAGATGGCCGGCACCCACGGCATCGGCCACACCCGCATGGCGACAGAGTCGGCGGTGACCACCATGGGCGCGCATCCTTTCTCGACGGGGCCGGACCAGTGTCTCGTGCACAACGGCTCGCTGTCCAACCATAACAATGTAAGGCGCGAGCTGATCCGCGAGGGCATGAAATTCGAAACCGAGAACGACACCGAAGTGGCGGCCGCCTATCTGTCGTCCCAGATGGCGCATGGCAAGAATCTCGGCGAGGCGCTTGAGGGAACGCTGAGCGACCTCGACGGTTTCTTCACCTTCGTGGTTGGCACCAAGAACGGCTTCGGCGTGGTCCGCGATCCCATCGCCTGCAAGCCGGCCGTCATGGCCGAGACCGACCAGTATGTGGCGTTCGGCTCGGAGTACCGTGCGCTGACCAAGCTGCCAGGCATCGACGGCGCCAAAATCTGGGAGCCGGAACCGGCAACCGTCTATTTCTGGGAGCACTGAATAGATGCCGGCTGTCAACGCCTTGCAGACACCGGCACGCACGCAAAGCGTAGCGTCGCGGGTATGCGATCTCGACGTCATGTCGCTGCGCGAGTTCAACCAAGCACTGCACAATCTGGCGCCCGGCTCGAACGAGACGGCCTGGGAAGTGCTTAATCCGAAGGGCAACCATTCGGTCGCCGTCGGCGTCGACCAGCCCGTCAGCATCGATGTACGCGGCAGCGTCGGCTACTATTGCGGCGGCATGAACGATGGCAGCACTATCACCGTGCATGGCTCGGCCGGACCGGGCGTCGGCGAAAACATGATGTCGGGCGCGATCATCGTCAAAGGCGATGCCAGCCAATATGCCGGCGCCACCGGACGCGGCGGACTGCTGGTCATCGAGGGTAATGCGTCGTCGCGCTGCGGCATCTCGATGAAGGGCATCGACATCGTCGTGCACGGCAATATCGGTCACATGTCGGCCTTCATGGCGCAGTCCGGCAATCTGGTTGTGCTTGGCGATGCCGGCGATGCGCTGGGCGATTCCATCTACGAGGCGCGGCTGTTCGTGCGCGGCAAGGTCGGCAATCTCGGCGCCGACTGCATCGCCAAGGAGATGCGGCCGGAACATCTGGAATTGCTGAAGGGGCTGCTCGAGCGAGGTGGCGCGTCCGATGTCAGGCCGGAAGAGTTCAAGCGCTACGGCTCGGCGCGCACGCTCTACAATTTCAATATCGACAACGCCGACTCGTACTGAGGCCGTATGACCTACCGCAACCCGCCGACGACACCACGCAAATCGGCGACCTTCGACGACTACACGCTGTCCGAGATCCGCCGTGCCGCAGCGACCGGCATCTACGATATCCGTGGCGCAGGCGCCAAGCGCAAGCTGCCGCATTTCGACGACCTGCTGTTTCTCGGCGCCTCGATCTCACGCTACCCGCTGGAAGGCTATCGCGAGCGGTGTGACACCAGCGTCGTGCTCGGCGCGCGCCATGCCAAAAAGCCGATCGAGCTGAAGATCCCGATCACCATCGCCGGCATGAGTTTTGGCTCGCTTTCGGGCCCGGCCAAGGAAGCGCTTGGGCGCGGCGCAACGCTGTCCGGCACGTCAACCACCACCGGCGACGGCGGCATGACCGAGGAAGAGCGCGGTCATTCCAAGACGCTGGTCTATCAGTATCTGCCGTCGCGCTACGGCATGAACCCGCGCGACCTCAGGCGCGCCGACGCGATTGAAATCGTCGTCGGACAGGGCGCAAAACCCGGCGGCGGCGGCATGTTGCTCGGCCAGAAGATTTCCGACCGTGTCGCCGAGATGCGCACGCTGCCCAAGGGCATCGACCAGCGCTCGGCGTCGCGCCACCCGGACTGGACCGGGCCTGACGACCTCGAGATCAAGATCCTCGAGCTGCGTGAGATCACCGACTGGGAAAAGCCGATCTACGTCAAGGTCGGCGGCGCCCGCCCCTACTACGACACCGCGCTCGCCGTGAAGGCCGGCGCCGATGTCGTGGTGCTCGACGGCATGCAGGGCGGCACGGCCGCGACTCAGGAAGTGTTTATCGAAAATGTCGGCCAGCCAACGCTCGCCTGCATCAGGCCGGCAGTGCAGGCGCTGCAGGATCTCGGCATGCACCGCAAGGTGCAGCTGATCGTCTCGGGCGGCATCCGCAACGGCGCCGACGTCGCCAAGGCGCTGGCGCTCGGCGTCGATGCCGTGTCGATCGGCACGGCGGCGCTGGTGGCGCTCGGCGACAACGATCCGCGCTGGGAAGCCGAGTACAACGAACTCGGCACGACTGCCGGAGCCTATGACGACTGGCACGAGGGACGCGATCCGGCCGGCATCACCACGCAAGACCCGGAGCTTATGAAACGGGTCGATCCGATTGCTGCCGGGCGGCGGCTGGCGAATTATCTGAAAGTGATGACGCTGGAGGCGCAGACCATCGCGCGCGCCTGCGGCAAGAACAGCCTGCATAATCTCGAGCCCGAGGATCTCGTGGCGCTGACGATCGAGGCCGCCGCCATGGCCGGAGTGCCGCTGGCCGGCACCAACTGGATACCAGGAAAAAACGGCTTCTAAAAAGGCATAAGCGGGGAACGACAATGGGGACCGATCTGGCTGAATTCGCCAAGAAGAACGGCGTCAAATATTTCATGATTTCCTACACCGACCTGTTCGGCGGGCAGCGCGCCAAGCTGGTCCCGGCGCAGGCCATTGCCGACATGCAGAAGGACGGCGCCGGCTTCGCGGGCTTCGCTACCTGGCTCGACCTGACGCCGGCCCATCCCGACATGCTGGCGGTGCCGGATGCGGATTCGGTCATCCAGCTGCCATGGAAGCCCGAGGTCGCCTGGGTCGCGTCGGACTGCATCATGGACGACAAGACCGTTGCGCAGACACCGCGCGCCACGCTGAAGCGACTGATAGCCGAAGCGGCCGCCGACGGCATGCATGTCAAGACCGGCGTCGAGGCCGAATTCTTCCTGATCTCGCCGGACGGCAAACAGATTTCCGACGAGTACGACACGGCATCGAAGCCCTGCTACGACCAGCAGGCGGTGATGCGCCGCTACGACGTCATCGCCGAGATCTGCGATCATATGCTGGCGCTCGGCTGGGGCGCCTACCAGAACGACCACGAGGACGCCAACGGCCAGTTCGAGATGAACTGGGCGTTCGACCACGCGCTGGCCACCGCCGACAAGCACTCCTTCTTCAAGTTCATGGTGAAGTCGGTCGCCGAGAAGCACGGTCTGCGCGCTACCTTCATGCCAAAACCGTTCCAGGGGCTGACCGGCAATGGCTGCCATGCCCACATCTCGGTCTGGGACAAGGCCGGCAAGACCAATGTCTTTGCCGACAACAAGATGGAGCTTGGCCTGTCGGCCAAGGGCCGGAATTTCCTCGGCGGCATCATGAAGCATGCCTCTGCCCTGGCTGCGATCACCAACCCGACGGTCAATTCCTACAAGCGCATCAACGCGCCGCGCACCATTTCGGGCGCGACATGGGCGCCGAACACCGTGACGTGGACCGGCAACAACCGTACGCATATGGTGCGGGTGCCCGGCCCCGGTCGCTTCGAGCTGCGGCTGCCCGACGGCGCGGCGAACCCCTATCTGCTGCAGGCGGTGATCATTGCCGCCGGTCTCGACGGCATCCGCTCCAAGGCCGATCCAGGCAAGCGATACGACATCGATATGTACAGCCAGGGCCACACCGTGAAGGGTGCGCCGAAACTGCCGCTCAACCTGCTCGATGCGCTGCGCGAATACGACAAGGACAAATCGCTGAAGGCGGCGATGGGCGAAGAGTTCTCGGCCGCCTACCTCAAGCTCAAACACATCGAATGGAATTCATACGCCTCGCATTTCACCCAATGGGAGCGCGAGCACACCCTCGACGTCTGATGCAGATGGCAGTCCAGCACCGCCAAGCTCGCGCGTGCGGCAAAAGTAAACTGTCGCTCAGCGTTCTAGCGAATGGTTCATGAAATATTCGATCTTCTCCCTCGCTCGAGCAGCGCTCTCCGGCCACAAGAACTGGCAGCGCACCTGGCGCGACGCCAGCCCGAAGGATCGCTACGACGTGGTGATCATCGGCGGCGGCGGCCATGGGCTGGCGACTGCGTGGTTCCTGGCCAGCGAATATGGTATCAGGAACGTCGCCGTGCTGGAGAAGGGCTGGATCGGCTCCGGCAATGCCGGCCGCAACACCACCATCATCCGCTCCAACTACCTGCTGCCGGGCAATACCGGCTTCTACGAACTTTCGATGAAGCTGTGGGAGCGCATGGAGCAGGACCTCAACTACAACACGATGGTCAGCCAGCGCGGCGTCATCAATCTCTATCATTCGGACGCCCAACGCGACGCCTACGCGCGGCGCGGCAACGTCATGCGCATCAACGGCATCGATGCCGAACTGCTCGACCTTGCTGCGGTCAAGAAGCTGATGCCGTTCCTGAATTTCGACAATGCGCGCTTTCCCATCCAGGGCGGGTTGCTGCAGCCACGCGGCGGCACGGCGCGGCATGATGCCGTGGTCTGGGGCTATGCCCATGCCGCCAGTGCGCTCGGCGTCGACATCATCCAGAACTGCGAGGTCACAGGCTTTTCGCGCGATGGCAATGGCCGGGTGACGGGTGTCGAGACCTCACGCGGAAACATTGGCGCCGGCAAGATCGGCATGGCGGTGGCCGGCAATTCCTCGCGCGTCGCAGCAATGGCCGGCTTGCGCCTGCCGATCGAGAGCCACGTGCTGCAGGCCTTCGTCTCCGAAGCGATCAAGCCGTTGATCCCCAACGTCATGACCTTCGGCGCCGGCCACTTCTATGTCAGCCAGTCCGACAAGGGGGGACTGGTGTTCGGCGGCGACATCGACGGCTACAATTCCTATGCCCAGCGCGGCAACCTGCCTGTGATGGAAGACGTCTGCGAAGGCGGCATGGCGCTGATGCCGATGATCGGCCGAATCCGGCTGCTGCGCCAGTGGGGCGGCATCATGGACATGTCGATGGACGGTTCGCCGATCATCGACAAGACACCGGTTGATGGGCTCTATCTCAACGCCGGCTGGTGCTATGGCGGCTTCAAGGCGACGCCCGGCTCCGGACTGGTGTTTGCGCATCTCCTGGCGCGCGACGAACCGCACAAGGAGGCAGCGCGATTCCGGCTCGACCGCTTCCGGCGCGGCGCCATGATCGACGAGAAGGGCCAGGGCGCCCAACCGAACCTGCACTGAGGACGGCCAAGACATGCGCATTGCCTGTCCCTTCTGCGGCGAACGCGAACTCGGCGAGTTCACCTGTCTCGGCGACGCCGCACCGCAGCGTCCGCCGGCCGACGGCGCCACGGAGGACGCCGTCTTCGACTATGTCTACCAGCGCGACAACATCGCCGGCGACATCAGTGAATATTGGTATCATGGCGGCGGCTGCCGGGCGTGGCTGAAAGTCGGCCGCAACACGCTGACACACGCGATCAATTCGGTCGAGCCGGCGGCCGGCGCGGGCGCGGCGCAATGACCGCCTCGCAATCCCATCGGCTTGCATCGGGTGGGCTCATCGACCGCGCCGCGCCGCTGAGTTTCACCTTCGACGGCAAGGCCTTCGCCGGCTTCCGGGGCGACACGCTGGCGTCGGCCCTGGTCGCCAACGGCGTCAAGCTGGTCGGCCGTTCATTCAAGTACCACCGACCGCGCGGCCTGCTCACTTCCGGGTCGGAAGAGCCCAATGCGCTGGTCGAGTTGCGCAGCGGCGCGCGGCGCGAGCCCAACACCAAGGCGACCACGGCCGAACTCTACGAAGGCCTCGAATGCCCGCAGCCAGAACCGCTGGCCGTCGCTCAGCCATGATCTGCTGTCGATCAATCAGCTGTTCTCGCCGATTTTTGTCGCCGGCTTCTACTACAAGACCTTCATGTGGCCGGCGAAGTTCTGGGAGGCGATCTACGAGCCGGTGATCCGGCGCGCGGCCGGTCTTGGACGCGCTTCGGGTCAAGCCGATCCAGACCACTACGACAAGGCATGGGCACATTGCGACGTGCTGATCGCGGGCGGTGGACCAGCCGGCCTTGCGGCAGCCCTTGCCGCCGGACGTACCGGCGCCCGCGTCATCCTTTGCGACGAAGATTTCGCGCTCGGCGGCCGGCTGCTTAGCGATGGCGGCACGATCGACGGTCTGACGGCGGCGGAGTGGGTCGCGCGCACGCTGGCCGAACTCGCCACGCTGCCCGATGTCCGCATCATGCGGCGGGCGACCGTGTTCGGCGTCTATGACGGCGGCACCTATGGCGCGCTGGAACGGATCAACGATCATCTTCCCACGCCGCCGGAACATGAGGTGCGGCAGCGGCTATGGCGGATCGTCGCCAAACGCTGCGTCGTCGCGACCGGCGCCATCGAGCGGCCGATCGTGTTTCCAGGCAACGACACGCCGGGCGTCATGATGGCGGCTGCGATGCGCACTTACATCCAGCGTTACGCCGCGACGCCGGCGCAACGCCTGGCGCTGTTCACCAACAATGCGGATGGCTGGCGCACCGTCGAGGCGGCACTTGCCGCGGGACTGCAGGTCGCCGCCGTGATCGACGCACGCCCGGACATCTCGCCTGCCCATCGCATGCTGGCGTCCAAGGCAAGCATTCCCGTGCTGCATGGTTCGGTGTCGGCGGTCACCGGCGGCAAGAATGGCGTGCGCAAGATATCGGTGGCGCTCGGCGGCGGCGAGCGCGCCGAAATCGAAGCCGACGGGCTCGCCGTATCCGGCGGCTGGAACCCGGCGGTCGGCCTGACCTCATACCATCGCGGCCGTCCCAAATGGCGCGACGACATCGCCGCTTTCGTGCCGGACGGGCGCACCGCCGGGCATGGCGGCGGCCGGCAGCGCCAACGGAACTTTCGGGCTCGGCGCCTGCCTGCGCGAAGGTTTCCTGGCGGGCGCTGCGGCGGCCGCCGATGCTGGTCATGCGGGCAATGCCGATTTGCCGCCGGTTGCGGATGACGAGGCGTTTTCGCTGACGCCGCTGTGGCATGTCGCCGGCAAGGGCAAAGCATTCGTCGACCTGCAGAACGACGTCACCGCGTCCGATATCGAACTGGCGCAGCGCGAAGGCTTCGAATCGGTCGAGCATTTGAAGCGCTATACGACGCTCGGCATGGCGACCGACCAGGGCAAGACCTCGAATGTCGCGGGCCTTGCCATCATGGCGGCGCTCAGTGGCAAGTCGATCGCCGAGACCGGCACTACGATCTACCGCCCGCCTTATGTGCCGGTCGCCATTGGCGCCTTTGCCGGCCATCACCGCGACGAGAATTTCCATAGCGTGCGACTTACACCGTCGCATCACTGGGCCGCCGAACAGGGCGCAGTCTTCGTCGACACTGGCCTCTGGAAGCGCGCGCAATGGTACCCACGGGCCGGCGAGACGGACTGGCTGGAATCGGTGACGCGCGAGGTCAAGGCGGTGCGCGGCGGTGTCGGCTTCTGCGACGTCTCGACGCTCGGCAAGATCGACGTGCACGGTCCCGACGCGGGCGCTTTCCTCGACCGCGTCTATATCAACACCTTTTCCAGCCTCGCCGTCGGCAAGGCGCGCTACGGGCTGATGCTGCGCGAGGACGGTCTGGTCTATGACGACGGCACCACGTCGCGGCTGGCCGAAGACCACTATTTCCTGACCACCACGACCGCCAAGGCCGGGCTGGTGATGCAGCACCTCGAATTCTGCCGGCAAATTCTGTTTCCCGAACTCGACGTGCAGCTGACTTCCGTCTCGGACCAATGGGCGCAATTCTCGATCGCCGGGCCGAAGACCCGCGACCTGCTGCGGGAAATCGTCGACCCGGCCGAGGACTTGTCCAATGAGGGCTTTCCGTTCATGGGCGCACGCGCGGTGACACTGCGCGGCGGCATCAAGGCGCGGCTGTTCCGCATTTCCTTCTCTGGCGAAATGGCGTTCGAGATTTCCGTGCCGGCGCGCTACGGCGAGGCGCTGGTCGCGCAATCTGATGAATGCCGGCAAGCCGTTCGGCGTGACGCCCTATGGCACCGAGGCGCTCGGCGTCATGCGCATCGAGAAGGGCCATGTCGCCGGCCCGGAGCTGAACGGCACCACGACCGCAGCCGACCTCGGGCTGGGCAAAATGATGTCGACGAAGAAGGATTTTGTCGGTCGCGTCATGGCGGGCCGCGAGGCGCTGGTCGCGCCTGACCGGCAAGTCGTGGTCGGCATCAAGCCAGTCGACCCGACGCGTCGCTTGCGATCCGGTGCGCACATCATCCCGAAGGGCAAGACGCCGGGTCCGGAGACGGACCAGGGCTATGTCACCTCCGTCTGCTTCTCGCCGGCGCTCGACCAGTGGATCGGGCTCGGACTCGTCGAGCGCGGCCGCGAACGCATCGGCGAGATCGTTGCCGCCCACGATCCGCTGCGCGGCGAGGACTACGAGGTCGAGCTTTGCAATCCCGTCTTCTACGATCCGGATGGAGGGCGCCAGCGTGGCTGAGTTTTCCTGGATCGCCCGCAGTCCGCTGGAGCAAACGCTCGTCGTCGGCCCTTACGGGGCGCGTCGAAAAAATCCCGGCGTCTCGCTGACGGAAATCCGCGGCTTTGGCCTGGTCCAAATCATGGCGCGGCGCGGGCGTTCGGCAGATATGGCCAATGCCGCGCACGCGCTCTTCGGCATTGCGGCGCCCCATGCGCCAAAAATTGTTCAGGCAGAAAATGCCACGCTCATCTGGTCGGGGCCGGATCAGTTTCTCATGCTGTCGCCGCGCGACGGCAATCCGTCGATGGAGATGCTGCGGCAAGCGTTTTCAGGCCTGGCCGCGCTGTCCGATCAGTCGCACGCCCGCGTTCTCATTCGCGTCGCCGGACCGCTTGCGCGCGCCATGCTGGCCAAGCTGTCGTCGATCGACCTGCATCCAGCGGCATTCCCAGCCGGCAGTGCGGCAGCTACCTCGGTCGACCACACGAGCGTCAACCTCTGGCGCGACAGCGATCTGCCGGGCGGACAGGCGGTGTTCAACCTGCTGGTCTTTGCGACCTTCGCGCAGAGCCTGTGGCACACAATACTCGACGCCGCGGCCGAATACGGGGTCGATGTCAGGCAACCGGAAGAATTGGCGTGACAGCCGCGACCCGAAAGATTTCGCATTTCGGTGGCCGCCGCCCTAGACGAAGTGGCCGACGATCCTGCCTCCATGACTTCTTAGCCGCCCATCGGGCCGCGGGCTTCTTGCGAGCAGCCGCGTTCACGGGTATTCTTCCTGCTAAAATAATTTCACGTGCAGGCAAACTTGCCTCTCCAACGACAGGGTCGAGATGAGTCAATCGCCCTACCCCGTTATTGCTTCCGGCCCACCACGGCCGAGCTTCATCCTGCGGCCTGGACAGATCGCGCTGCCGGCCGGAATGGAGCGCTACCAGGTACAAGGCAATGGCGCGATCCTCATCGACATTGAAGCTGGCGACACCGTCACGGTGCGCAACCTGGAAGGCGGTCAGGCCTGCGAGCTGGTTGCATGGGATCAGTCTGGTGCCAGCGATGCCGCTATTCTCGGCGAGAAGTCGAACAGCAATGCAGCCGGCCTGAAGGCGCTGCTGGCGGAAAGCGACGACAGTCTCCGCGCATTGCGCCACGGGCTCGAGCGGCGGCAATTGCAGCTCGACCGGGCAAACGCCATTCGTGTCTTCGGGGGCACGACGCCTGCTGGCGCGGAGCAGAATTTTTCCGTCACGCGCGATGGCGTATTGACGATCGCCGCACCCGGCGGGCCGATGCTGGTCGACGGCCACAATACAGCGACGCCGCTCAGCGTCATCGTGCGGCGGGCAAAAATCCGGACCGCCAGGAAGTCGCAACTGGCCGATCCGCTCGCCGATCCGGTCATTGATCTGCGGATCCATTCGGCGACCGCCGAGTCTTACTTCGTGAAGGCTGGCGACTACCTTCAGATCATCGATGTCGACGGCCGCCAATGCACCGACTTCCAGTGTTTTTCGGCGCGCAAGCTGGACAAGGGGCGCGATCATCCGCTCGATGTGACCACCACCCGCACGCTGATGGGTTCGAGTTATCCGATGCCCGGCCTGCATTCGAAATACTATGACCAGGACATGGAGCCGCTGGTCGAAGTCGTGCAGGATACGTGCGGGCGCCACGACGCCTTCGCCCTTGCCTGCGCCGCCAAATATTACGACGACATCGGCTATCCCGGACACACCAATTGCTCCGAAAATTTCAACGGCGCGTTGGTCGACAAGGGCGTGACGCCGCGCGCCGGCTGGATGGCCATCAACTTCTTCTTCAATACCGCGATAGACGCGCAAGGCGTCGTGGTTTCCGACGAGCCGTGGTCGCGGCCAGGCGACTATGTGCTGCTGCGGGCAATGACCGACATCGTCTGCGTGTCATCGGCCTGCCCCGACGACACGACGCCGGCCAATGGCTGGAACCTGACCGACATCCATGTGCGCACCTATTCCGGCCAGCACAAATTCTCGCGAGCGATCGCCAGACGCACGACGCCTGATTCGGAACCGAAAATGACCCGCGAGACCGCTTTTCATTCGAGCTTTGCCAAGCACACCCGCAACTTCGTCGAGTACAAGGGCTACTGGCTCGCCAATTCGTTCGCCAAGGAAGGCGCGATCGAGGAATATTGGGCGTGCCGGCAGGCCGCGGTCATCATGGACCTGTCGCCACTGCGCAAGTTCGAGGTGACCGGCCCGGACTCCGAGGCCTTGCTGCAATACACGCTGACCCGCGACGTCAAGAAGCTTGGCATCGGCCAGGTCGTCTACACCGCCATGTGCTACGAGCATGGCGGCATGATCGACGACGGCACGCTGCTGCGCCTCGGCAAGGACAATTTCCGCTGGGTCGGCGGCGATGATCTTTCTGGCGATTGGCTGCGTGAGACGGCCACCAAACTCGGCCTCAACGTGATGGTGCGCTCGTCGACCGACCAGATGCACAATATCGCAGTGCAAGGGCCGAACAGCCGCGCAATCCTGAAAGAGATCGTCTGGACCTCGCCGCTGCAGCCGTCGATGGATGAACTCGAATGGTTCCGCTTCGCGGTAGCGCGCATCGGCGACGCACAAGGCGTGCCGGTGGTCGTGTCGCGCACCGGCTATACTGGCGAGCTCGGCTATGAGATCTGGTGCCATCCGCGCGACGCCGAAAAGGTGTTCGAGGCGGTGTGGCAAGCCGGCAAGCCGCACGGGTTGAAGCCGATGGGGATGCAGGCGCTGGACATGGTGCGCATCGAAGCCGGGCTGATCTTTGCCGGCAGCGAGTTCTCAGACCAGACCGATCCATTCGAAGCAGGCATTGGCTTCACCGTGCCGCTCAAATCCAAGACCGATGATTTCATCGGCCGCGACGCGCTGATCCGCCGCAAAGAGAACCCGCAGAAGCAACTGGTCGGGCTCGACATCGACGCAAACGTCGCCGTCGGCCATGGCGATTGTGTCCATGTCGGACGTGCCCAAATCGGCGTGGTAACCAGCAGCATGCGCTCGCCGGTGCTGAACAAGAACATCGCGCTGGCCAGGTTGGACGTCACCCATTCCGCCGTCGGCACCGAGGTCGAGATCGGCAAGCTCGACGGCCACAGCAAGCGGCTGCCGGCGCGCGTCGTACCGTTTGCTCACTACGACCCGCAGAAGACCAGGCCGCGCTCTTAGGCCGTTCGTTTCGCGTACCCGCCTCTCCTCCTGTGCACGTCGTTACAAAACGCTTGACGTGAAACTGCATCGGGTCAATCTTCACTCATAAGAAAAAAAAACGACTGAGTGGAAACACCAGCGCTTGAAGGGTGCGTCGGCGAAGTCGCGCAAGGTGGCGGCTGTCGGCGGACATTATGAAGCGTCGTCAGGGGATCTGACATGGGGAACTTCAAATAGGGGAATCAACGCACATGAGCACGACGACCACTGCGGTCGGTGCGCTGCCTGAAGGCCAGCTGCATCGCAATATCGACTGGCGCGGCGCCTTTTGGGTGGCGAGCGGCGTTCCGGCGCTTGTCCTGTTTTCGATCGGGGGTATCGCCGGCACCACGGGGACGCTGGCCTTCCTGATCTGGACGGCGTCCATGGTCATGGGATTCCTGCAGTCCTTCACCTATGCCGAGATCGCTGGCCTGTTCCCGAACAAGTCGGGCGGCGCCTCGGTCTATGGCGCGACGGCGTGGCTGCGCTACTCCAAGTTCATCGCGCCGCTGTCGGTGTGGTGCAACTGGTTCGCATGGTCGCCGGTGCTGTCGCTCGGTTGCTCGATCGCTGCCGCTTATATTCTCAACGCGCTGGCGCCTGTGCCGTTGTTCACCGAAGCGTCGCCGGAAGTCGTGGCTTATGTCGCGGCCAATGCCGGGACGAGTGCGGCCGACGCGGCCGCTGCGGTGACCGCGGCAGCAACCCCGGCAATCCGCAACTGGACACTCTACAGTCACACACTCGGGCCGGTCAGCTTCTCGCTCAACGCCACCTTCTGGATCGGCGCGGTGCTGATGCTGCTCACCTTCGCGATCCAGCATCGCGGCATCCTTTCCACAGCCAATGTCCAGAAATATATCGGGCTGCTGGTCATCATCCCTATGCTGATCGTCGGGGTGGTGCCAATCCTGACCGGGCAGATCGACTGGGCCAATTATTCGCCACTGGTGCCGCTCGCTGCGCCCTATGCACCTGAGCCCGGCAGCTGGAACATCGCTGGCTGGACGCTGGTGCTCGGCGGCATGTTCATCGCGGCATGGTCGACCTACGGCTTCGAGACCGCCGTCTGCTATACCAAGGAGTTCAAGAACCCGGGCAGCGACACCTTCAAGGCGATTTTCTATTCGGGCCTGCTGTGCCTGCTGCTCTACATCCTTGTTCCGTTCACCTTCCAAGGCGTACTCGGCCTCAACGGGATGCTGGCAACCCCGATCGTCGATGGCTCCGGTGTTGCCGACGCGATGGCCAGCATGGTGGGGGGCGGCGGTTTCATCAAGAGCATCATGGTGATGTTGATGATCCTGGCGCTGCTCTTGTCCATCATGACCGCGATGGCGGGATCGTCGCGCACACTCTATCAAGGCTCTATCGACGGCTGGCTGCCGCGCTATCTCAGTCACGTCAACGCACATGGCGCGCCGACACGCGCCATGTGGACCGACCTGGTCTTCAACCTCATCGTGCTGGCCATTGCTTCGGCTGACGCGACCAGCTTCTTCTTCATCCTGGCCGTGTCGAATTGCGGCTACATCATCTTCAACTTCCTCAACCTCAATGCCGGCTGGATCCACCGTATGGACAACGGCCATATCGCTCGGCCGTGGCGGGCGCCGACCTGGCTGCTCGTCGTCGGCGCTATCTTTGCCTACGTCAACGCGATCTTCATGGGGGCCGGCGCCAAGGTGTGGAACCCGATGGCGCTATGGGCCGGTCTGATTACGGCCGCCTTGATTATCCCGGTGTTCTGCTTCCGGCACTATGTCCAGGACGGCGGCAAATTTCCCGAGCACATGCTTGCCGATCTCGGCATGAAGCAATCAGACCTCTCGGTCCGCAAGGCCGGAATGCTGCCGTACCTGACGCTCATCGCCGGCGTAGTGGTCATGCTGGTCGCCAACTGGCTGTTCGTCATCTGACGAGAGCCCGAGATCACGGCGACGCCGGGCGCATCCGGAAGGCGCCCTCGCCTGACGTCCGGCTGCGCAAAACGCGTCCGATCAAAGCGCGCTGAGCTTACGTCCCAACAGCGCTATCGCGCCCTCAAGGCGCGATAGCCACCATGTCAGAACACTATTAACAAGTCATATTTGATGTGTTATAATGATTTTTCGTTCATATTTGATCTATAATGATGTCAGAGCAATCTCCATCTGCTCATTGACAAAAGCAGGTTCGTACGTCCGCGCCAGACCTCCGGAAACGCCCACCAACCGAAGTGCTTCGCGCCATCCAACAGAAATGCGCTGCGCCGTCTCGCGGATCATCCTGCGCGCGTCCGATTCGGCGATTTCGAAGAACTCACTAGCCTCCAGTGCGAGGTGGATAGATCGATCGTGCACGCCACCTTCGAGGATCGCCGTCTCGAGATGCGGATTGCGGTCGGGGCGCCGGGTTCGACGAACGAGGACACATCGACTGCGCCAGCGACTCACGATGTCGCTACAGGGCCGCCAAGCTGCAGTTGGCGCGTTTCGCCGAGCCCACTCCGCTTTGGAAACGTGCATCAGGTTGTCGAGACGCCTAGCTCGCCACTTCCTCAGGCAACCCGCTCAGACCCCGGACGACGCTTGAAGCCGGGCTGCTACAGGTGCTCAGCCGGTGCGCCCCCTGTTCAACGTTCGTGCCGAAGCCAAGCAGTATCGGGTCACGCAGTTCCGCATTCACTCTACTGAATTGCCTCCACCCTAAGGAAATAGAATGTCACGAATGTACCTCTTCCGCCCCACTCTCCGAAACCGACAAATTACTATTGTCATTCCTGTTGCTTTGCGTATCATTGAAATAAAGCTTGGCAATATTAGAGAGACAAAAGTAAGTTATCATGAGCAACGACCACGATCATGACCCCATAATTTCGATCGCTGCCGACATCATTACAGCATATGTTGCGCACAACCCGGTGCCTGCTTCGGAGCTGCCGGCGTTAATCGAAAAAATCCATGGGTCGCTGGCTGCCCTGTCTACGGAAGCGCAGGCTCTGGCCAACAAAAATCCTACCCCGGCGTCTCCAATCAAGAAGTCGGTTCAACCTGACTATATTGTATGCCTAGAGGACGGTAAGAGATTCAAGTCGCTGAAGCGCCATCTCGCTGCAGGTCATGGGCTCACAGTTGAGACTTACCGAAAAAAATGGAACCTGCCACATGACTATCCGATGGTGGCGCCCAGCTATTCTGCGACCCGATCGACACTGGCCAAATCATTGAGGCTCGGCAGGAGGAAGGCCATTGCGGTCGCAAAGCCGACGGTCGGGCGGAAGAAGAAGCAGCAGAGGTAATTGAACGATTCCTTTTACGTCAAATTCCGGACTAGATGGATAGCGCGACGCCATCTTATCTCCGGCAGACGGATAATCGTGAAGTCAACGGGTTAGATTGGAACAAAATTCCGATTTTTCATCACTCAATAGAATGATTTCGGGGATTTTATTTATTTGAGCAGAAACTAGTCAAAACAATTGCATCCATCATAGTTTTGAGAAAGTATCGCCTCTTCAAAAGAACACCGCGTTTGAGCCATGAGTGAAATTGTCGTTCGCTTGCTTGGCGTACCCGAAGTCGTCTCCAATTCGCGCACGCGCGTTTTTCCTAGACGCGGCTTTTGGCTCCTATCCCTGCTCGCCCTGGAGCCAGGGAAGAGGGTGACCAGGGCAAAGGCAGCGGGGCGTCTTTGGGATAGCGAAGTCGGTCACAATGGCTTGGGCAATCTTCGCCAGCTTCTGTTGCGCATGCAACGTGCCGTGCCTGGCCTGTCGTCGGTGGTCGGCTATGACGATCGGACGATCTGGCTTGCGGCCCCGGCATGTTTGGACGTCTGCAAAATTCTCGACTTGGATTGCAGGAACCCTGAGCAGGCATTGCGCGATTTGATAATGCTGTATCGTGGTGACCTTCTCGATTTTGCCGAAAACAAACCCGAGGACACGCCGCCGAACTCGATCATCGTGGGCAGGGCATACCTGAGCGAACGCTATTTCGCCTTGCTGGATCGCCTGCTTCCCGCGCTGGTTCGGTATGGCAATGCTGACGCAGCATTGCTGCGCGACGCTGAGCAACACGCTCTCTCAATGAACGATTTGCGCGAGGATACGTATCGCCATTTGATCGCGGCCTACGGAGCGCTTGGACGAAAAGCCGACGCGCAACGCGTCTACGGCCGGCTAACCGCTGCACTGCGTCTGGATGGCATCTCCAGCTCGACGCGGGAGACCCTGAATGTGCTGGTGCACGCAACGACGAGATCCATCAGGCTCGGCGAGAGCAACACATCACAGCCTCGATCTCAGACCACAATGCTTCCCCGGGTCGCATTGCTCGCGCCGAGCTGGACTGACCCAACGCAAGCCCATAGCAATTTGCTGCGACTGTTCGTCGAGGACATGGCTCAATGAACTCGCGCGCTACAAGACACTGACGACGCTGGCGGCCCACAGCACATTTCAGGCCCTTCATGACGGTGGCATCGTTCAGGATAACACTTTGCTGCGGGTGGACTATGCCGTGGCGAGCACGATCCGTCAGGGGTCGGGTCTCGGAACACTGGTTGTTCGGCTTGCAAATAATCGCTCGGGAGAAATTGCTTGGAGTGGCGAGTTTCAACTCCTCGCGGATGGTCTCCTCAACAGCAGCCGGGTTTTGGTCGCACGGATCGCAGCTGAGCTTTCCGGCGCCGTGGAAGCCGATGTTCTGACCAACTATGACCGGACATCCCACTCAGCCTCGTTCATCAAGTTCCTGGGCGGCCAAAACGCCTTGAAGACGTGCGATCTACGCAGTGTTCGTCGGGCACGAAACTTCTATCGCGAGGCGATTGCGATCGATGGGCGGTTCGCGGAAGCCTATTCAGGCGCATCCTGGTCGCTGTATCTGGAATGGCTTCTCCTCGGTGGCCGTGATCCAAGACTACTGGCAGAGGCACGCGAGTTGGCCGACCTGGCAATTGACCTCGGGCCGGCGAGTTCGAGCGGCTACTGGCGAAAAGCGATGGTCGCCCTCTATCAACACGATTTTGACGAGTCAGAGTCCTGTTTTCAGCAAGCGCAGCAACGCCATCCCAACTGCGCAGACATCATGCTTGATCACAGCGATGCAATGGGTTTCGTCGGCGATCCCGACGAGGCATGGGCCACGTTCAATCGAGCCCTCGACCTCAATCCGATGCCTCCTGACCACTACTGGTGGGCCGGGGCAAGCGTTGCGTTCTCAAGAGCTGAATATGGCGCCGCAGTCGATTTGTGCGCCAAACTCGACAGTGATGAGTCAGTCTTGCGGCTTCTGGCTGCATGCCATGGCCAATTGGGAAACCGCTCAGAGGCACGGGATTACGGCCGACGCCTCAAGGAGATGTATCCGGGCGAGAACGCTGAAGAGATGACCAGACTTCAACCGCATCGCAGCAAAGCCGCCATGCAACCTTTTGTGGAAGGACTGCGTGTTGCCGGCATTGCATGACCAGGGAATTGAAGGACCGAAAATCTAAAAAGGAGGACAATGGCAATGGCCGGCACAAACGAGTTCTCGGGCAATCCATCCAAGGCATTCATCATCGGCGATCGAGAGGATGGACTGTTCATCGTCATAACCAGTCCCGTGATGGTTGTGCACCTGACTGCGCAAGACCTCGTTGATCGCAACCTGAACCAAATGTGGGAGCAACCGCAAATGGTGACGATGGCTGCGGTCGTCCAGGAATTGCTTCCCCTTCTTCGCGGCGCCGATCTTGTTGCGCTACGGGCGCGTGAAGAGCAGTTGCGCGAAAACGATCATGGCTCCTTCAACCTGAGAGAAGAAGAAGGCATGCTTGGCGAACTGAATTATGCCCGCACGCTCGCTCAGGTCATTCGCAACAATCGCACGGTCTGTGATGTCGATTTTTGCATCGCGGTGGATATTGATCCTTGCGAAGTCGCCGCAATGGGAAGGAACACCGGTCCAGCAGCACAAATCTGCGATTACCTGGAGAGGCAATGCAGGGAGCCGGAACCCGTCGATCCCAGGCCGCAACGTTTCAACATCACAAATTTGAGACACGACAACCTCGATCCGCTGCCGCCCTGGCAAGATCCTGGCCCTCGCTGATCGCAGTCAGGATGAGCTCGGCAGCGCATGACGTACGCACGGCGTTCGCTTGCCTAGCTCATCTGCGGCGTGATGCGCCGAGCATTTGCGAAGATGGCGCCAGCTACCCTGACGCGAGAGGTATTGCTGCCGGCCCTGAAGCCACTCGGTATTAGCCGCGTGAGCGACTTGACCGGCCTTGACCATTTGGGGGTTCCGGTTTGGGCCGCAATTCGACCCAACGCGCGATCCCTTTGTGTCTCCAACGGCAAGGCGTTGACACACGAGGCCGCCTGGGTCTCCGCCGTCATGGAAAGTGCGGAACATGCATTGGCGGAAGAGCCTTCGTCTCTGGTGGAGGTTGTTGCAAGTGAAACCGATCTAGTGCGGCAGGGCTATCGGCCTGTGCCACTAGCTCGCCAGGCTCGATGTGCTGCCGAGCGGTTGCACCGCGACGTCGACAGAGCGTGGGTTCGCGGAATTGACTGGCAAACCAGCGAGCCCGTTTTCGCGCCATATGAAATGATTGGCCTGGATATGACTGTCGGCGCCCCATGGGACAGCGTCAATTTCCGGATGTCCTCGCTGGGCTTGGCGGCCAGCGGCGATATATCGGCCGCAATTCTTCACGCCCTTCGAGAGCTGGTCGAAGAGGACGCCATATTCGGCCCACTAGCCGGCGGCGTCAGCTCGATATCTCAAAACAATGTCGTCCGCTTCAGGCTGCCGTACGGCCAAGACCTGCAACGACTCGTTGCAAGACTATACGAAAACGGAATCGAGGCCTGTTTCTCGGTATGTCGCAGTGACATCGACATGCCAGTGGTCATCGCAGGTCTGAGACCATTAAACCAACTCGAAGCGAGGGGGACCTATTTCGGTGGATCGGCGTGCCGCGATACCGTCGAGAGTGCAGCGCTTGCCGCCCTGCTGGAGGCAGTCCAAAGCCGGTTGACCTTTATCTCTGGAACACGTGACGATCTTTTGGAGGACGAATATGGCCGCCTCCTGAAGTCGGGCACTGACACGCTTCTACAAAGCTGCAATTTTGGCGAAGGCCCCATCAACGAGACGGCTGCCGACAATGAGGCGTTGGAGCAGTTGATCGTGCAAGTCACGAACTCTGGCGAGAGGAGCATCTACGTCTTTCCGCTCGGCGGGCGCAGCCTTGGCTTTGATGTGGTGAGAGTGCTGGCAGACGATCTATTGACCTTGCAGGGACCAAGTCACTATCGCGCCGGTGCGCGGGCGGCCGGCAAGCTCTTACGCCCAGCCGCGGGCACCACCGCCGCGGCTCACCGCCAGCGACGTGGTCACCGCGCACCGGTAGTCGACCGCGGCGCGGTAGTAGCGGATCCGCTCGGGGTCGATCGTGATACCGGTCGCACGGTGTAGCGGGCCTGCAGGTCGGTGAGGTCCTCGCCGGGCATGCGCATGTCGAGCCAGGCCCAGTCGTCCATCGGTATGCGAATGTGCGCGAACTCCCAGTCGACGATGCCGGTGACGTTCCCGTGCTCGAACACGAAGTTGCCGGGCCCGGTGTCGCCCTGGACGAGCACGGTGCGCCACGATGGCTGCCGGCGTGCGCAACGACGCCGGCGTAGCGCACCAGGGGATCGAGGCTCGCCACGCCGTCGTCGGCGAGCCTCGCCCACATCGCGAGGTCGAGGCGGGCGTGGTCCTCGGCGTTTCCGGGCCGCGCGAAGCCGTCGAGCGCGTGCGTGTCGACGTCGAGGTTGTGCAACTCGGCCAGCGCGTCGACAAACGACACCATGGTCTCGGCACGCTCGGGCCCGTCGACCGCCGACAGGTCGCCGCTGCCGGGCACGCGGCTCCATCAGCAGCGCGGCGCCACCCGGAGCGACGCCCACTACGTGTGGCACCGGGACCGCGGTGTGCTCGAGCGCCCGGTACACCACCGCCTCTCTCGCGGGTGAGATCTCGGTGCCGGCGAACGAGCCGCCGCCCTCGCACCGGAGTACGAGTGGGAGGACGACGCCGTCGGCGCGGCCGACGTCGACGAAATAGAGCTCACGCGACCCGCCCGCCAAGGGGCGGGTCGTCGACGCCAGGCGACCGCCGGCGGTCTCCTCGACCCAAGCGCGCAGCGTGTCGTCCATGCTCAAGCACGCGACGAGCGGTGGACCACGCTCCGGCGGTCCACCGCTCCCCGTTACTCCTCGTCGCTCGTCGGATGCCCGCCGATCACGGCGTGCACGTGGTCTTCATGCCGTCCGGCGCCGTGAGCTTGTGAGTCTTCAGCTGGACGAAGAACCAGCAGCTGTTGTGCGGGTGCTCTCGGCCCTGCGTGAACGTGATCGGGTTGGGGGCGAAGCCCACCCAGCGTCTCGTTGTTGAAGGTGTACATCCCCGCCTTGACGTCGGCCGCGGTCGGCGTGGCCGACGTCGTCGATTCCAACGCCTTCTGGAACGCCTTGGCCGCAGTCCAGGTGACGGTCGCCGGCTGCTTGCTGTCGCCCTTGAGCACCTTCGGCGTGTACTTCTTCATCGCCCACTGCCATTCCTGCAAGGACTTGGTCTGCGTCGAGTCGTCGCCCTTGGTGAGCATGAACGGGAACGAGTAGACCGCGGCGATCGCTTCCTTGATGTTCGGGTCCTTCAGCCACGCGTTCTGCGAGATCTGGCCGTCACCCGATGTGTACTTCGGAAGTAGTTCTGCCGGCCGCAGTCGTGGGCCACGTTCTGCAGCAGCGGCGCGCCCTCGATGCCGACGTCGGTGGTGTTCGACTGCTTGAACGTCACGCATGCCGCGGTGTAGTCGGGTTGCGTGTTGGTCGTGCCGACGGCGTCGGTCCAGGTCATGCCTTCGGCCACCGCCAGCGACTTGAACAACCCGGCGGCCGCCGCCGCGGCCGGGATGTCGGACGTGTACGTGATCCCGAACGCCTTCCCACCCTGATCGGCCGCCAACTTCACCTGGGCCTTCAGACCGTCGAGGATCGCGGTCGTCGTGACACAGAAGAAGTTCTGGTCGGTGTTGGCCTCGATCGAGTAACACGCCGCCACCGATGACGGGCACGCCGGCGCCGCCGCGATCGGATGCCACACGGCCTCGGTGGTGTTCCGCCCGAACCGACGATGGCGACCACGCCGTCGTCGATCAGACGCCTTGATGAGCGACGACGCCTTCGCCGGGTCACTCCCGTCGTCGACGATCTTCGCGGCGACCTTCTTGCCGTTGACGCCGCCGTTGGCGTTCACCATCTTCACCGACGCGTTGAGCGTGTCGCGGCGGAGGTGTTCTTCGAGCCCGGGGCGTGGCCGGGTTCGTCTCGTTGACGATCGAACCGAACAGGATCTGCCCGCCACTCGCCTGTTTCGGTGCGGCGAGCGCCGGTGACATTGCTGCGACCACGAGCAGGAGCGCAAGTGGCGCGGCGAACTTCATACGAACGTGCATTCCGGGCGTCCCCCCTAGGGTGCGGTTCGAATAGTACGTAGTAAAGCACGGTCCGGTCGGCCGTGTCCCGTCACCCCGGGACGTTCAGCGGCAATCGGCGCCTCAACCGCGGTACAGCGCGCACCCGCTCCTCGTCAGGGCGCCGCCGGGCCCCAGCAGACCACCTGACCCTGGTGGAGCAGGTAGACGACGCTCGCGAGCGAGCGCCCGGTTGATGTACTGCTCGACGATCAGGAGCGACACACCCTCGGCGGCGATGCGTTCGATGAATTCGAAGATCGTGTTGACGACGAGCGGCGCCAGACCGAGCGACGCCTCGTCGACGAGCACCAGCTTCGGGTTGGCGATGTACGTGTGGACGAGCGCGAGCATCTGCTGCTCGCCGCCGCTGAGCGTTCCTGCGATCTGGGTCTTGCGGCTGCCGAGCACCGGGAACG